>NZ_CP017886.1:1259166-2518333 GCF_001874645.1 Pseudomonas frederiksbergensis | reverse complement strand
ATAGAGAATGTCGAAGGCTGGCGGCTCTTTGCCCAGCAGGTAGTTGTTGACCCAGTAGTTCCAGATCAGGTCGTTGGGGCGCATCCAGGCAAAGACCCTGGCCATATCGCGACCTTCGAGCACACCTTTCTGGTAAGAGCGACGCTTGGCCGCTTCGAGGGTTAGTTCGTCGGCAAACAGGGTCGCCGGGCTTTCCAGTTCACTGTCGAGCAGGCTGACCAGATAGGTCGCGCTGGAGACCCGTCGCAGCTGCCGCTTGGCTTGCAGATGTCCCTGCAGGGCGGCGATGGTCAGGCCCCCGGCGCAGGCCCCCATCAGGTTGACCTCGCGGCTGCCGCTGATTGCCCGGCAGGCATTCAGCGCTTCTTCCAGGGCTTCGACGTAACTCGACAGGCCCCATTCGCGATGCCGGACATCCGGGTTGCGCCAGCTGATGATGAACACTTGCAGGCCGTTTTTCAGCGCAAACTGGACGAAGCTGTTGTGTGGGCTCAGGTCGAAAATGTAGTACTTGTTGATCTGCGGCGGCACGATGAGCAGTGGCTTGGCGTACTGCTTTTCGCTCATCGGCTTGTACTGCATCAGCTCCAGCAGTTCGTTGCGAAACACCACGGCACCGATGGTTGTGGCAACTGTTTTACCGACTTCGAAAGCGTGCTTGGTGACCTGGCTCGGCAGGCCATTGTTGTGCATCAGGTCGTCGAACAGATGGCTGAGACCACGCACCAGGCTATGGCCGCCAGAGTTGAACAGCTCCTTGATCGCCAACGGGTTGAGCAGGGTGTTGGACGGCGAAACGGCGTCGTTGATCAGGGCAAAGGCAAAGTGTGCGCGAGCACGATCATCGGCGGACATACCACTGTCATCGATCCAGTGTTTGATCTGCTTCTGCCAGCTCAGATAGGCCTGAAGGCCGCGTCGGTAAAACGGGTTGAGCGCCCAGCTCGGGTCGGCGAAGCGGCTGTCCGAAGGGTTGGGCTGGTGCAGGGTCTCGCCCAGCAGTACCCGTCCCAGTTGCCCGCCCAATGCCAGTGCGTGTTTGGCACTCTGTACCGGGTGACGCAAGCCATGGGCGGCGACGCTGCGCAGAGTCGAGAACAGGTCCCGGCCGCGCAGACCGGTAATCGCACTCTGAGCATTGATGAATGCGGCGGGTGGAGGAAAGGCGCCCGGCGCTTTTTTGTCTCGCATGAGTCAACACTCCTTCGTCAAGCCATCAACAAGTACATCAATCCCGAATAGACACCATAGTCGCTTCGGACCTCCCTTGCGGCTTTCGACAAACCTGTCGACATACGCAGTACGTTATGTGCCGCCGAACGACGCCGGGTGTGGATGCATCACTGCCCGTTGGCGTTCTTCCTGGAGAAATTTCATGATGATCGGTGCGACGGCCTCGGCCCGGGTGATCAGGAATAGATGGCCGTCGTCGATTATGTGTAGCTGGGCATTGGGAATACGCCAGGCGAGTATCCGCATATTGATCAGCGGAATGAGCGGGTCATCATCACCGGCCAGTACCAGGGTCGGCTGCTTGATTTTGTGCAGCCAGTGAATACTGGTCCAGCCCAGGCCCGCGAAGAGCTGCCAGTAGTAGCCGAGTTTGCCCGCCGAACGCACTTTGCTCGCGTGCTCCGCCGCCAGGTTCGGATCACGGCGGAAAGAACCGCCGTAGATCAGGGGCGCAATGCGAATCACGTGGGATGGCTGGATGTAGCGTCGTGGGCTGGCCATCATCCACAGCACTTTCGGTTTGCCCGGCACCATCACCATGCCCGCCGCCGTCGCCGCCAAAACGAGCTTCTTGCAGCGCTCGGGGTAGTCGAAGGCGAACTGTTGGGCAAGTGCTCCGCCCCACGAAACACCGACCACGTTGACTTGTCCGTAATCGAGGTAGTCGAGCATCCGCGCGGTCAGCTTGGCCAGGCCGGGAAAGCGATAGGGGTGGCTAGGCGTTGATGAGCCACCGACACCAGGGACGTCGAAGGCGATCACTTCCAGGTCCGGGTCCAGCGCCTGGACGAACGGAAACACCAGCTCCAGGTTGGCGCCGATGCCGTTGAAAATCAGCAAGGGCGTCAAGTGAGGCTTGCCGGGGCGTACCGCGGTGCGGATGGTTTGACCATCCAGGTCGACGGTACGAAATATGAACGGTTGCGGCATGCTTCAAGCCCTGTGGGTGGATCGTTACCCCTGTAGGAGCACGGCTTGCCGGCGATGGCGTCCTTGAGGTCGCCATCGCGAGCAAGCTCGGCTCCTACAGGTTAGTGGTCAGTTACCGCTCGTGCACATAAGTCCCCGGTGATGCCTCACCTGCTGCATAGGTCTTGTTGCCGAGTACGGTTGGGGCTTTTTTCAGCTTGCCCGAACGCTCGGCCTGCCAGGCCTGCCAGTGCAGCCACCAGGAGTCAGTGTGCTTGGTTGAGTTCTCCATCCAGTCGTTGGCATGGACCGGCATGTCGGTGCTGGTCATGTAGCGGGATTTCGGGTTGCCCGGCGGGTTCAGAATGCTCTGGATATGGCCGCTGCTGGACAGCACGAATTCGACCTTGCCACCGAACAGTTGCGCCGACTTGTAGCACGACTTCCACGGTGTGATGTGGTCGTTGGTGCCTGCCAGGGAATAGACGTCTGCCGTGACCTGCTTGAGGTCGATCGGCGTGCCGCACACTTCCAGTGCATCGGGGCGGATCAGTGGGTTGTTTTTGAACAGTTCGATCAGGTCGCCATGGAACGCCGCAGGCAGCCGGGTGGTGTCGTTGTTCCAGAACAGAATGTCGAAGACCGGCGGTTCGTTGCCCAACAGGTAGTTGTTGACCCAGTAGTTCCAGATCAGGTCGTTGGGGCGCATCCAGGCGAAGACCTTGGCCATGTCGCGACCTTCAAGCACGCCAGCCTGATAGGAGTGACGCTTGGCGGCTTCCAGGGTTTGCTCGTCGACGAACAGTGCGACCTGGGAATCAAGGGTGGTGTCGAGTACGCTGACCAGCAGGGTCAGGGCGTTGACTTTCTTCTCGCCGATCGCTGCGTAGTGGCCCAGCAGTGCAGTGCAGGTGATGCCGCCGGAGCAGGCGCCGAGCATGTTCACGTCTTTGCTGCCGGTGATCGCCGTGACCACATCGACCGCTTCCTTGAGCGCTTCGATGTAGGTCGACAAACCCCATTCACGCTGGGCCTTGGTCGGGTTGCGCCAGCTGACGATGAAGGTCTGCACATTGTTGCGCAGGCAGAAGCGCGCCAGGCTTTTGTCCGGGCTCAGGTCGAAAACGTAGAACTTGTTGATCTGTGGTGGCACCACCAGCAGAGGGCGTTCATGCACTTGTTCAGTGATTGGCCGGTACTGAATCAGCTCCAGCACGTCGTTGCGAAAAACCACTGCACCTTCGGTGGTGCCCAGGCTCTTGCCGACTTCGAAGGCGCCCATGTTGACCTGGCTCGGCATGCCGCCGTTGTTCACCAGATCCTTGGCCATGTGGGAAAGGCCGTCGAGCAGGCTTTTACCGCCGGTTTCGAAGAAGCGTTTGACGGCAGCGGGGTTGGCCGCGCTGTTGGTCGGGGCCATCGCTTCGGTCATCAGGTTGATCACGAAGTGCCCGCGGTTGATGTCCTGCTCGGACAATTTGCTTTCACCGATCCAGTCGTGGAGCTCCTTGCGCCACGCCAGGTAGGTTTGCAGATAACGTTTGTAGAGCGGGTTCTGACTCCACGCCGGATCATTGAAGCGACGGTCATCGCCTTCCGGTCGCAACTCGGATTTACCGAGCATCACGTTTTTGAGCTCAATGCCAAAATGCGCGACATGCTTGACGCTATGGATGGGTTGTTTAATGGCCTGGGTCAGCACCATGCGGGCAGAGGTAAGCAGATCCTTTCGACGCAAGCCGATGACCGGATTAAGCCCCAGGGTATTTTCCGAGGCTTGATATTTCAGGTCATCGTTATTCTTGTTACTCATCTACGACGCTCCATATTCCTGAGGCGAGTACCTGAGTCCTGCTGTGTAGTCACACAGCAAATGCCAGGTACTACTGCTCGGGTGACCGTTAATTGCGCATAGCTACAAATGCACGGAACTTGCCAGCTCCATTGGTTACCCGAGTTTAATTTTTTTCGCAAGCAGGCCGATCCTCGGCACCGCAGCCCAGCATTCAAACAGATGAAATTAGAAAATGCCCTCTAAAGAGCGAAAGCCTTGAGCTAGAGCATCAACTTGACGACAGACTCGCTTGGATCGCGGGATTTTCCGGCGGCTTTGAGTTCGGCAAGATAGTCGTCCCAGAGTGCGTCATATCGTCGCGCCAACTGGTAGAGATATTCCCAGGTGAACAGGCCGCTGTCGTGGCCGTCATCGAAGGTCAATTTCAGTGCGTACTGACCGGCCGGTTCTACCTTGTTCAGGCCTACGCCGATCTTGCCAAATTGCAGGACAGGTTTGCCGTGGCCCTGGACCTCGGCGGAAGGAGAATGCACGCGCAAGAATTCTGCGCTCAGGTGATAGACCTCATCGGGCGCGTATTGCAGCTCCAGGGTTTTCGAGGTTTTGTGCAGTTTGATGGCGGTGGGGAGTTTGGTCATGACCTGTTGTCCGTCTGTATGAGACGCCCTGTAGGAGCTGCCGCAGGCTGCGATCTTTGACCTGACATCAAAAGATCGCAGCCTGCGGCAGCTCCTACAGTGGTTACGTTCTCACGGTAGAGAATGTGGCCTACAGGATATAACGGGACAGGTCTTCGTTCTGCGCCAATTCGCCGAGGTGGCTGTTGACGTAGTCAGCATCGATGCGGATCGGCTCTTCGCTGTGGGTGCTGGCCAGATCGCTGGCGCTGAACGACACCTCTTCGAGCAGGCGCTCGAGCAAGGTGTGCAGGCGACGGGCACCGATGTTCTCGGTCTTTTCGTTGACCTGCCAGGCGATCTCCGCCAGACGCTTGATGCCGTCCGGCAGGAACTCGATGTTCAGGCCTTCGGTTTTCAGCAGCGCGCAATATTGTTCGGTGAGCGAGGCATGCGGCTCGCTGAGGATGCGCTCGAAGTCTTCCGGCGTGAGGGCCTTGAGTTCGACGCGAATCGGCAGACGGCCTTGCAGCTCGGGCACCAGATCGCTTGGCTTGCTCAGGTGGAATGCGCCGGAGGCGATGAACAGGATGTGGTCGGTTTTGACCATGCCCAGTTTGGTGTTGACCGTGCAGCCTTCGATCAGCGGCAGCAAGTCGCGCTGTACGCCTTCGCGGGAGACGTCGACGCCGCCGGAATTGCCGCGCTTGGCGACCTTGTCGATTTCGTCGATGAACACGATGCCGTGCTGCTCGACCGCTTCGAGGGCCTTGGCCTTGAGCTCTTCGTCATTGACCAGACGGCTGGCTTCTTCGTCGCGCACCAGCTTCAGCGCTTCCTTGACCTTGAGCTTGCGGCTCTTGCGCTTGCCCTTGCCCATGTTGGCGAACAGGCTCTGCAACTGGTTGGTCATTTCTTCCATGCCTGGTGGCGCGGAGATATCGACGCCGGACACTTCGGCCACTTCGATTTCGATTTCCTTGTCATCCAGCTGACCTTCGCGCAGGCGCTTGCGGAACAGTTGGCGGGTATTGGAATCCGTCGCCGGCGCGGCGTCTTCGTTGCTGAAACCCATGCGTGCCGGTGGCAGCAGTGCATCGAGAATGCGCTCTTCGGCAGCGTCTTCGGCACGATGGCGAACTTTGGTCATTTCCTGTTCGCGCAGCAGCTTGATCGCGGCATCGGCGAGGTCACGAATGATCGACTCGACGTCACGGCCGACATAGCCGACTTCGGTGAACTTGGTCGCTTCGACCTTGATGAACGGCGCGTTGGCGAGCTTGGCCAGGCGACGGGCAATTTCGGTTTTACCGACACCGGTCGGGCCGATCATCAGAATGTTCTTGGGGGTTACTTCAACGCGCAGCTCTTCAGGCAACTGCATCCGGCGCCAGCGGTTACGCAGGGCGATGGCGACGGCGCGCTTGGCATCGTCCTGGCCGATGATATGGCGACTGAGTTCATGGACGATTTCGCGGGGAGTCATTGGCATAATAATTGGCGGTCCTCAAGCAAGAATGAGCCGTGGCGCGATGGCCAACACAGGCTTACTCGGCGAGGTCCTGCTCCTCAATGGTGAAGGTGTGGTTGGTAAATACACAGATGTCGCCGGCAATGCCGAGCGCGGTTTCGACGATTTCCCGGGCCGACAGATCGGTCTTCTTCAGCAGGGCGCTGGCGGCGGCCTGAGCGTAACCGCCACCGGAACCCATGGCGATCAGACCTTCTTCGGGTTCAACCACATCGCCGTTGCCGGTGATGATCAGGGAGGCGTCTTTGTTGGCGACTGCAAGCATGGCTTCAAGGCGGCTGAGGGAGCGATCGGTGCGCCATTCCTTGGCGAGTTCGACGGCAGCGCGAACCAGGTGGCCCTGGTGCTTTTCAAGCTGGCCTTCGAAACGCTCGAAGAGGGTAAAGGCGTCAGCCGTGGCGCCAGCAAAACCGGCGATGACCTGACCGTGGTACAGGCGGCGAACTTTTTTCGCATTGCCTTTCATCACGGTATTGCCGAGAGAAACCTGGCCGTCGCCGCCCATGACGACTTTGCCGTGGCGGCGAACTGAAACGATGGTGGTCAAGGGAAGAGTCTCCACGCAGCGGGGCGAAAATGCCTTATGCCAACTCATATGGGGGTGGCGAGGCGTTTTTCAACTGTAGGACGCGGCGGGGGACGAGTGGTGCGAGGCGCGTAGGAGCTGCCGAAGGCTGCGATCTTTTCGGGGGGGCAGGGTATTTCGGCTGACCGAGGATCAAGAGCAAGATCAAAAGATCGCAGCCTGCGGCAGCTCCTACAGGGATTTGTGTCTCCTGCGGGAGCTGCGGTGGCGGGTGATCAGCGGCTTTGGCGTTGTTGTAACAACAGGTTGCTGAAGCCACTGCCAGCCAGTTGCTTCTGTGCGGTGGTCAGCTGTTCGCGGTTGCTGAACGGGCCGACCAATACGCGGAACCAGGTTTCGTCCTTTACCGTGCCGGACTCCACCGAAACCGCCTGGCCGAGCAGAATGATCTGTGCGCGGACCTTGTCAGCGTCAGCTTGCTTGCGGAACGAACCGGCCTGCAGGAAGAACTTGGTCACCGGTGCCGCTTTCGCCACCGGTGGCGCTGGCGGCGGGGTGACGCCGCTCAGGGCTGCCTGCGCACGTGCGGTATCAATCTTCGCCGCTTCTGCCGGGGTTACCGGCGCAACGGGTGCGGTCTGCGGTGTCGGCAGGGTTTTCTCCGGCACGGCATCCGGTGGCACGATGACCTCCGATTCCGGCAGCAAGGTGTAGAAGTCGTACTTCGGCTTCACCGGTTGCGTGGGGCTTGGCGGCGTCTTGTTGGCCTCGGCGATCTTGGTGGCTTTCTGTTGTTCGACCTTTTCGCGTTTGACGCTATCGCTGCCTTTGCCCGGTTCCAGTTTCATCAGGAATACGATGAAGGCGCCCACGGTCAGGCCGATGGCCATCCACAGCCATCCCGGAATCGGCTTTTTTGCAGGAGCTTGGTAACGGCTGGCGCCACGCTTGGGTGCTGGTTTTTTCTTGGCGGCCAACTTACATACGCTCCAGAGTTTCCAGACCCAAGAGTTCCAGGCCTTGCTTGAGGGTGCGGCCGGTCAATGCGGCGAGGCGCAAACGGCTCTGCATTTGTGCCGGTGTTTCGGCGCTGAGGATCGGGCAGTTCTCGTAGAAGCTGGAGAACAGGCCGGCAACGTCGTACAGGTAGGTGCAGAGAATGTGTGGCGTACCCTTGTCGGACACGTTGTTCAGCACTTCACCGAACTGCGCCAGCTTGGCGGCCAGTTCGTGTTCGTGAGCGGCTTGGAGAACGATCTGCCCTTCGACTTCGCTGAAGTCCTTGCCGAGTTTGCGGAATACACCCGCCACACGGGTGTAGGCGTACAGCAGGTACGGCGCGGTGTTGCCTTCGAAGTTCAGCATCAAGTCGAAGTTGAAGCTGTAGTCGCTGGTGCGGTGCTTGGACAGGTCGGCGTATTTCACCGCACCAATGCCCACGACTTTGGCGATGTTGCGCAGGTCGGCTTCAGCAAGCGTAGGGTTCTTTTCCTTCACCAGCGTGTAGGCGCGTTCCTTGGCTTCGTTCAGCAGGTCGATCAGCTTTACGGTGCCGCCATCACGGGTCTTGAACGGACGGCCATCGGCGCCGTTCATGGTGCCGAAGCCCATGTGCTCCATTTCCATCGGATGGGTCACGAAGCCGGCCAGGCGAGCCACTTCGAACACTTGCTGGAAGTGCAGGGCCTGACGCTGGTCAACGAAGTACAGCGCACGATCGGCTTTCAGTACGCCGCTGCGGTAGCGCACGGCTGCCAGGTCGGTGGTGGCGTAGAGGTAGCCGCCGTCCGCCTTGACGATGATCACGGGCAGCGGGTCGCCGTCGGCATTCTTGAATTCGTCGAGGAACACGCACTGGGCGCCGTTGCTCTCGACTAGCATGCCTTTGGCCTTGAGGTCGTTGACCACGTTGATCAGGTCGTCGTTGTAGGCACTTTCGCCCATCACGTCGGCCATGGTCAGTTTGACGTTCAGCTGTTCGTAGATTTTCTGGCAGTGGGACAACGAGATGTCTTTGAACTTGGTCCACAGCGCCAGGCAGTCCGGGTCGCCGGCTTGCAGCTTGACCACCAGTCCGCGGGCGCGGTCGGCGAACGCTTCGGATTCGTCGAAGCGCTGCTTGGCGGCGCGGTAGAAGTTTTCCAGGTCCGACAGCTCGTCACTGGTAATCGGGTTTTCCTGCAGGTACGCCATCAGCATGCCGAACTGGGTGCCCCAGTCGCCCACGTGGTTCTGGCGGATCACCGTGTCGCCGAGGAACTCCAGCACCCGCGCCACGCCGTCGCCGATGATGGTCGAACGCAAGTGACCCACGTGCATCTCTTTGGCCAGGTTCGGTGCCGACAGGTCGACCACGGTGCGCTGCACGGAGCCAGCCTTGCGCACGCCGATTTGGGCATCGGCCAGCGCAGCGTCCAGGCGCGAGGCCAGGGCCTGGGTGTTCTGGAAGAAATTGAGGAAGCCCGGACCTGCGATTTCGGTTTTGCTGACGTTTTCATCAACCGGCAACGCGGCGATGATTTTTTCCGCCAGATCGCGCGGTTTCATGCCGGCCGGTTTGGCCAGCATCATGGCGATGTTGCTGGCGAAGTCGCCGTGAGTCTTGTCACGGGAGTTCTCCACCTGAATCGCCGGCGTCAGGCCTTCAGGCAACACACCGTCGGTAACGAGTTGGGTGAGGGCTTGCTGGATCAACTG
The DNA here is from genome assembly GCF_001874645.1 of Pseudomonas frederiksbergensis. Classification (NCBI taxonomy): domain Bacteria; kingdom Pseudomonadati; phylum Pseudomonadota; class Gammaproteobacteria; order Pseudomonadales; family Pseudomonadaceae; genus Pseudomonas; species Pseudomonas frederiksbergensis. The sequence goes on along the minus strand of NZ_CP017886.1, from coordinate 2,509,025 downwards.
GCGAATGGTGTCTTTCATGGTCTTCTCTTTCAACCGCAGAGCGGCGGCGCATCAATGCGCAGGTGGAAAAACTGGGCATTATCCGTTGCGAAGTCGGGCTTGCCAACCATAGCAGGCAGGTTATGGATATGCGGTGACAAGATCGAGTTCCCTATGTAGGCGCTGCCGCAGGCTCGGGCCGCGTTCGGACGATCTTTTGATCTTCAATACAAATCGACGGGGTCGACATCCAAAGACCAGCGCACCGCTCGCCCGCTCGGCATCTGTTCCAGCGCGAGCAACCAGGCACTCAACAGTCGATGCAGCGGCGCCCGTGCCGTGGCTTGCAATAATAGTTGTGCACGATAACGTCCGGCTCGACGCTCCATCGGTGCTGGCACTGGCCCTAGCAATTCGATGCCGGTCAGGTTGAGTTCGGCCAGTAATCGCTCCGCCTCGCTGCAGGCTTCATCGAGGAAACTTTCGGCTTGTCCCGGTTTGTGCGCTTCGGCCCGCAACAGCGCCAGGTGTGCGAACGGAGGCAGCCCGGCGGAACGACGTTCGCTCAAGGCCTGCTCGGCAAAGGCGAAATAACCCTGTTCGGTCAGCTGCACCAGCAGCGGATGGTCAGCCAAATGCGTCTGGATGATCACTTTGCCCGGCTCTTCGGCGCGACCGGCACGCCCCGCCACCTGCACGATCAACTGGGCCATGCGTTCGCTGGCGCGGAAGTCGCCGGAGAACAGTCCTCCGTCGGCATCGAGAATTGACACCAGCGTCACCCGCGGAAAGTGATGCCCTTTGGCGAGCATCTGCGTGCCTACCAGAATACACGGCTGACCTTTCTGAATGGTCGCGAACAGCTGATTCATCGCGTCTTTGCGTGAGGTGCTGTCGCGGTCGACCCGCAACACCGGGTAGTCCGGGAACAGAATCCCCAAGCGCTCTTCGGCTCGCTCGGTGCCGGCGCCCACCGGTCGCAAATCGACTTTGGCGCATTTTGGGCAGTGCCGAGGGACACGCTCGACGTAGCCGCAATGATGGCAGCGCAGCTCGCCGGAGCGTTGGTGTACGGTCATTCGCGCATCACAGCGCTGGCATTCGGACATCCAGCCGCAGTCGTGACAGAGCAGGGTGGGGGCAAAGCCGCGACGGTTGAGGAATACCAATACTTGCTGGCCGGCGGCGAGTGTCTGGCCGATCGCCTGTTGCATCGGCCCGGAAATACCGCTGTCCAACGGGCGACTTTTGACGTCCAGACGCAGGAAGCGTGGCTGTTTCGCCCCGCCGGCGCGCTCGTTCAGGCGCAGGAGCCCGTAACGGCCGGTGTAGGCGTTGTGCAGGCTTTCCAGTGATGGAGTCGCCGAGCCGAGGACAATCGGAATGTTTTCCTGCCGCGCTCGCACCAGCGCCAGGTCTCGGGCGTGGTAGCGCAAACCTTCCTGCTGTTTATAAGAGCCGTCGTGCTCTTCATCGATGATGATCAGTCCGGGGTTTTTCATTGGCGTGAACAGTGCCGAGCGGGTGCCGATAATAATGTCGGCGTCGCCATCCCGGGCCGCGAGCCAGGCTTCCAGGCGTTCGCGGTCGTTGACTGCCGAATGCACCAGGGCGATGCGCGCATTGAAGCGCTGTTCGAAGCGCGCCAGGGTTTGCGGTCCGAGGTTGATTTCGGGGATCAGCACCAGCGCTTGCTTGCCGGCCTCAAGGGTTTCACGGATCAGCTGTAAATAGACTTCGGTCTTGCCACTGCCGGTGACACCGGCCAGCAGGAATGCGTGGAAACTGTCGAAACCTGCGCGAATCGCTTCGTAAGCGGCGCGTTGCTCCGGGTTCAGTGGCAGCTCCGGTTGCGCCAGCCAGTGTTCGTGACGCTCGCTCGGCGCATTTTTACGGATCTCCACCTGCACCAGTTCTTTGGCCAACAGCAGGTCGAGGCTGTCCTTGCTCAGCATCAACTTGCTCAGTAGTTGATGGGCGACGCCGTGTGGATGCTGGGCCAGCGTCGCCAGGGCCTCGCGCTGACGCGGAGCACGGGTAATGCGCGGGTCATCCAGCTTGGCCCCCGGGGTGATCGACCAGAACCGCTCCTGGCGTGCTTCGGCCAGTTCACCCTGACGCAACAGGACCGGCAGCGCCCAACTCAAGGTGTCGCCGAGGCTGTGCTGGTAATACTGGGATGTCCACAGGCACAGCTTGAACAAAGCTGCCGGTAGCGGTGGCGTGGCATCGAGCAGGGCCAATGCCGGTTTGAGTTTGTCGGCCGGGACTTCGCTGTGGCTGGTGATTTCCACCAGGATCCCGATCATCTCGCGGCGACCGAATGGCACCCGCAGTCGCATGCCTGGGTGCAAGTGCGCGCGCAGGACGCCGGCCGGGGCACGGTAGTCGAACAGGCGGCGCAAGGGCGAAGGCAGGGCGAGGCGCAAAATGGCGTCGGGCACGCGGGGGGATCTCATTGAGCAGACGGTAAATGAGGGTCGGAGCCTAGCAGACGGTCGGAGTGAGGCATAGCTTGCGTGATTGCAACGGTCTGGTAGAATCCGCGGCCTAATTACGTGCGGTATTCAACAATAGTGTTGAGTGGCGGCACGCTAGCCCGAGGAAAACACCATGAAAGCCGATATCCATCCAACATACGAAATCACCGCAGTTACCTGCAGCTGTGGCAACAAGTTCGAAACTCGTTCGAACCTGGCCAAGCCTCTGGCGATCGACGTATGCAACGAGTGCCACCCGTTCTACACCGGTAAGCAGAAGACTCTGGATACTGGCGGCCGTGTACAGCGCTTCGCAGACCGTTTCGGTGCTTTCGGCAAAGCCAAAGCTCCTGCTGCTGCAGAGTAAGGCTGAAAAGCCCTATGGGCTTTTCCCTGCTGTTAAAAAAGGCGTCCCTCGCGGGCGCCTTTTTTATGTCTGCGATTTGGTTCCCCAGCGCCCAGGCCCTCTGTCCTGCGCCAACCAGTAAGCTGGAAGCTGTCAGCGTGCAGCGCGTGGTGGATGGCGACACGGTGCGCCTGAACGATGGCCGCAGTGTGCGCATGATCGGCTTGAATACCCCGGAACTGGGCAAAAAAGGTCGCTCCGACGAACCTTTCGCCATGGCTGCACGCAAGCGACTGGAAGTTTTGGTGGCGGCAAGCGACGGACGGTTGGGTTTGCTGGCGGGTCAAGAGGGCAAGGATCGTTACGGGCGTACCCTGGCCCATCTCTACAGCGCCAACGGTGACAGTCTCGAAGCGCAGATGCTTGCCGAAGGCCTCGGCTACCTGGTGGCAGTGGCGCCGAACGTCGATTTTGTCAGTTGCCAACAGGCCGCCGAACGTACTGCGCGGCAGGCCGGGCTGGGGCTTTGGCGGCAATCGCCTGTACTGAAAGCGGAGCAGATCAACACTTCGGGTTTTGCCGTGCTCAGCGGGCGTGTGAGCAAGGTTCAGCGCAATCGTGGTGGCGTTTGGATCGAGTTACAGGGGGCGGTTGTATTGCGCGTTGCACCCAATCTGTTCGGTCAATTTGATCTGGCGGCGCTGGAGCGGCTCAATGGCAAGCAGATCGAGGCGCGTGGCTGGATACTCGATCGCTCACGGCGCGCTGGTTTGGAATCCGGCCAGGCGCGCTGGTTGTTACCATTGACTCATCCGGCCATGCTGAAAACAGTGCCGTAGAAATAAATTGTGGACATTTTTTAAGTTGATTGTGAACAGTTAAGCCCTTGTGTTCCGAGGCTCTTGGCCCAAAGTCGTAAGGCAGGGCCCTTGACAGGGGTGACCGGTCAGTCTTGTGGGGACTTTGCGACGCGAGTATCCTCGGCGGTCCGTCGTTCAACAGTAAAAGCGGAATGCCCACATGTCTGATTTGAAAACTGCCGCTCTCGAATATCACGCCCATCCTCGTCCAGGGAAGCTGAGTGTCGAGCTCACCAAGGCCACCGCTACCGCTCGCGATCTGTCGCTGGCCTATAGCCCCGGCGTAGCCGAACCAGTACGCGAAATCGCCCGCGATCCTGAACTGGCCTACAAATACACCGGCAAGGGCAACCTGGTTGCAGTCATTTCTGATGGCACCGCGATTCTCGGCCTAGGTAACCTGGGTCCATTGGCTTCCAAGCCGGTGATGGAAGGTAAAGGCGTGCTGTTCAAGCGTTTCGCCGGTATCGACGTGTTCGACATCGAAGTCGACTCCGAAAGCCCGCAAGCCTTCATCGACACCGTAAAGCGTATCTCCATCACCTTCGGTGGCATCAACCTGGAAGACATCAAGGCACCTGAGTGCTTTGAGATCGAACGCGCTCTGATCGAACAGTGCGACATTCCGGTGTTCCACGATGACCAGCACGGCACTGCGATCGTGACGGCTGCCGGCATGATCAACGCCCTGGAAATCGCTGGCAAAACCTTGCCAGAAGCCAAGATCGTCTGCCTGGGTGCTGGCGCTGCCGCTATCTCCTGCATGAAGTTGCTGGTGAGCATGGGCGCCAAGATCGAAAACATCTTCATGGTTGACCGTACCGGCGTGATCCACTCCGAGCGTGACGACCTGAACCAGTACAAGGCTGTCTTCGCTCACGCGACCGACAAGCGCACTCTGACTGACGCCCTGAAAGGCGCAGACGTGTTCGTGGGTCTGTCCGGTCCGAACCTGCTGAGCGCTGAAAACCTGCTGCTGATGGCGGCCAACCCGATCGTGTTCGCCTGCTCGAACCCGGATCCGGAAATCTCCCCGGAACTGGCTCACGCCACCCGTAGCGACGTGATCATGGCGACCGGCCGTTCGGACTACCCGAACCAGGTGAACAACGTACTGGGCTTCCCGTTCATCTTCCGTGGTGCTCTGGACGTTCGCGCCAAGCGCATCAACGAAGAAATGAAAGTGGCTGCGGCCAACGCTCTGCGTGAATTGGCCAAGCTGCCAGTGCCTCAGGAAGTGTGTGACGCTTACGGTGGCATCAAGCTGGAGTTCGGTCGTGAGTACATCATTCCGAAGCCAATGGATGCGCGTCTGATCACTCTGATCTCGGATGCTGTGGCCAAGGCTGCGATCGAGACCGGTGTGGCTACCCTGCCGTATCCGAAGAACTACCCGCTGAAAAGCGTGGATGACGTGTTCAACGGCTAAGTCGTTGTAGCGCTTCAACAGAAAGCCCCGGCTCTTGTGAGTCGGGGTTTTTTTATGCCTGTCATTTCCTGACGCACCCCGATTTACTGTGGAAGCTGGCTTGCCTGCGATGGCGGCCTGATAGCCGGCCAATCTCTTGCAGGTGTACATATCCGTTTCTGCGGTAACGGCCGCTTAGGGTTCCGCTCTTACAGCGTGTCACTTTTGCAGACGCCGGAGTGCCGGCCCAGCCAAAAGTAACCAAAACGCTTCGCCCCAAGCGTCCGGCCCCTCGCCTAGGCTCGGCGTCCCCTCGCTCCGGCATTCATCAGGGGGCATCGCCTACGGTCTGCTGCGCGACGACCTCCTCTCGATGTGTCCGGCTGCGCCGTACGGCGCTGCGCGCCAACCCCCTGATGAACACCTGCGCTCGGCCTGCCGAAGGGGCGGGCAGGTCAAGGTCAACAGCGGCAGGCGAGCTAACGCTCGGCCTGTTGAGTGGTGAAGGAGCGCTACTGGTGATGATCTTCGTAGGAGCTGCCGAAGGCTGCGATTTTTTGATTTTGATTGTTACTGTTTTGGCCTGTGAATAACCAGCCACCGCCAAAAGATCGCAGCCTGCGGCAGCTCCAGAATGCGCGTCGCGTCAATATGATGGGCACACCCGTGTTTATGCGGTGCGTTATAAGGCAGAACATTCCCACGCTCCTTTCAGGTTGCCTGTCGGAAGCGCCGTCTCTAGCCTTTGAACGTCGCTGCCAATTCAGTAATCGGATTTGACCGTCCGTGTAAATCAAGGCGCACCAGCGCCCAAGACCTATATCAGGCGCTTTTTTTCGTCTGAGGTATCGTGTCATGGCGGCTGTGCGTGGGACACCTTCGGGTGTGCCGGGTTCCTTGATTCCTGGTCGGTCAACCCGCGTACAGCTGCCACCTTTTCGTTTGACCGCGGACGGTGGTAGCTCCAACAATCAAGGAGTTCCACCATGATCAAAGAAACCCCCAGCCCCCCAGAACCCGACGACGTCTCCCCTACGAATCCCTCGATTCAAAAAAGCTCCACGACGCCGCGTACCGTGCTCTCGATCATTACCTGAAACCCACCCTAGCCAAACTGCGCTTCAGCGATCTGCGATCTGACCGCCTGTTCAGCGTTGCTCCAGACGTGGGCCTCGAAAGCCTGTTGGCCAATGCTTCGGAGGATCTGGCGTCGGTCAAGGTCATGGCCGCCGATTTGGCATTCGAAATCGAGGGCTCGCGACGGAGTGTGGCGTTGGCGATTTGCCGGATGGTCGATGGCGCCCTGTTGTTGGTGGACAAGGCGCTGGATGACTACAATCCGTCGGAGTCAGAACAGTTTTACGTCAAAGAGTAGAAGCACGAAGTCCAGAGACTAAAAAGCCCCGCCTTCAAACGAAGAGCGGGGCTTTTGGGTGGGGCTGTTGTGATCAGAACAAATCGATCGGCGCCGCTTCGTCCGCTGGCAGCGGGCTGCCCGGTGCATTGCCGTTGCCCAGTTCGTTGACCGATGGTGGCGTGTCTTCGGACTTGAACAGCTCGAAGTAGGCACCTGGCGTACTTGGAGTGGCCGCACGGCCGCTGACCGGATCAACCCGCAGGCTGAGGATGCCTTCCGGCTCCGCCTGGGTATGCGGTGGCTTGTCTTTGAGCGCAGCGCCCATGTAGTTCATCCAGATCGGCAGTGCGACGGTGCCCCCGAACTCGCGCTTGCCAAGGCTTTCCGGTTGGTCGAAACCGGTCCAGACCGTGGTCACGTAATCGGCGTTGTAGCCCGAGAACCAGGCATCCTTGGATTCGTTGGTGGTCCCGGTCTTGCCCGCGATGTCGCTGCGGCCCATTGCCAGGGCGCGACGCCCGGTACCGAGCTTGATCACGTCTTCGAGCATGCTGTTGAGGATGAACGTGGTGCGCCCGTCGACGATGCGTTCCGCGACTGCCGGTGCTTGTACAGTGGCTTGCGCCGCCGGCGCTTCGCCTGGCATCGGGTTGACCGTAAACGTGTTGCTCGCCGGGGCTGCAATCCCGCTGCTGGCAACATCGCTCTTCGGCACGCTTGGCGGGTTGGCGACGAACAGCGTGTCACCGTTGCGGCTTTCGATCTTGTCGATGATGTACGGGCTGATCTTATAGCCGCCGTTGGCAAAGGTGCTCCAGCCGGTGGCGATTTCCATCGGCGTCAACGTCGCAGTGCCCAGCGCCAGAGAAAGGTTAGGCGGCAGATCCTGCTTGTTGAAGCCAAAGCGAGTGATGTAGTCGATGGTCTTGCCTACGCCCATCGCTTGCAGCAAACGGATCGATACCAGGTTGCGCGACTTGTAGAGCGCTTCACGCATGCGGATCGGGCCGAGGAAGGTGTTGGTGTCGTTCTTCGGACGCCAGACTTTGTCCAGGTACTCGTCGACAAACACGATCGGTGCGTCGTTCACCAGCGTTGCCGGGGTGTAGCCGTTATCCAGCGCAGCGCTGTAGACGAATGGCTTGAAGCTCGAGCCCGGTTGGCGCTTGGCCTGCATGGCGCGGTTGTAGTTGCTCTGCTCGAACGCGAAGCCGCCGACCAATGCGCGGATGGCGCCGTTCTGCGGGTCCAGCGAAACCAGCGCGCCTTGGGCGACCGGAATCTGGCTGAACTTCAGGGCGTTGTCCGGTTGGCGTTGTACGCGGATCAAGTCACCGACCTGGGCGACGTCCGAGGGCTGCTTCGGTGCCGCGCCCATGCTGTTGGTATTCAGGAATGGGCGCGCCCATTTCATGCTGTCCCAGCTGACATGTTCTTCGCCGTTACGGGTCAGGACCTGTACGCCGTTTTTCTCGACCTGGGTGACGATGGCCGGCTCCAGGCCGCTGATGGTGCGCTGCTTGGTCAGCTCTGTGGCCCAGGCGTCGGGCGTCTTGCCCGGCAGGCGGGATTCAGGGCCGCGATAGCCGTGACGCTGGTCGTAGGTGATCAAGCCTTCATGAACGGCGGTGTTGGCCATTTCCTGGAGGTTGCTCGGCACGGTGGTGGTGACGCGGAAACCTTCGGTGTAGGCATCGCTGCCATAACGACCGACCATTTCGGCACGGGCCATTTCAGCGATGTACGGCGCGTTCACTTCCGGCGTCGGTACGTGATAGCTGGCGTTCAGCGGCTCGTTGATTGCGGTCTGATACGCCGCTTCGTCGATTTTCCCGAGCTTGTACATGCGCCCCAGGATCCAGTCGCGACGTTCCTTGCTGCGCGCAGGGTTAGCCAGCGGGTTGAAGCGCGAAGGGGCTTTCGGCAGGCCGGCGATCATCGCCATCTGCGCCAGGCTGACGTCGCGAATCGGCTTGCCGTAATACACCTGCGCCGCCGCCTCGATTCCGTAGGCACGGTTGCCCAGATAGATCTTGTTCACGTAGAGCTCAAGGATCTCGTCCTTGGTCAGCTGACGCTCGATTTGCAGGGCCAGGAGGATTTCCGTGGTCTTGCGCGAAAAACTGCGTTCGCTGGTGAGGAAGAAGTTCTTCGCCACCTGCATGGTGATGGTGCTGCCGCCGGATTGAATGTGTCCGCTTTTGACCAGTTGGGTCGCGGCACGCATCAGGCTGCTGGGGTCGACACCATAGTGATTGGCGAAGTTGTCGTCTTCAGCACTGAGCAGCGCATTGATGAAATTGGGCGGGATGTCGGCAAAGCGGATCGGCGTGCGGCGCATTTCGCCAAATTCTGCGATCAATTTGCCGTCGCTGCTGTAGACCCGCAAAGGAATCTGCAACTGAATGCTTCTCAGCGCCTCCACGGATGGCAATCCCGGACTAAGGTAAAGAAAGGCGCCGCTCAGACCGAGGAGCAGTCCGCAGAAAACGGCGACGATGGACCACCCGAAAAATTTCAGCAGACGAATCAAGGCTTTTGGACATCCAGGGTAAAGAATGAATTAGGCGTCAGGGCATTCAAGGTAAGCAAGGGTAGGCCCGCGCTTGAGAAAGCGGAAAAAACGCTGGGCATTATAAGCATTTTTCCGCCAAAAGCGCATTTGGCGCCTCTGTCAAGGCGCAGCTAATGAACGCAACGAATGATAAAGAGTCCGTAACTCACGGATAGTCATAGGGAATTGCAAGTGCCAGGACTCTTCAATAAAAAAAGCCGCACGCTTTTGGGGATCGATATCAGCTCCACCTCGGTGAAGCTGCTTGAGTTAAGCCGTGCAGGCAATCGATACCGGGTCGAAGCCTATGCGGTAGAGCCGCTGCCGATCAACGCGGTGGTCGAAAAGAATATCGCCGAACTGGAAGGTGTCGGACAGGCACTGTCCCGAGTGCTGCTCAAGGCCAAAACCAGCGTCAAAAGTGTCGCGGTGGCCGTTGCCGGATCAGCGGTCATCACCAAGACCATCGAAATGGACGCCGGACTTTCTGCCGATGACATGGAAAATCAGCTGAAGATCGAAGCTGACCAATACATTCCCTATCCCCTCGAAGAAGTCGCCATCGATTTTGAAGTGCAGGGCGTCTCCCGGCGTAATCCCGAGCGTGTGGATGTACTGCTGGCGGCCTGTCGCAAGGAAAACGTCGAAGTTCGCGAAGCCGCGCTGGCTCTTGCCGGCCTGACCGCACGGGTCGTCGATGTAGAGGCGTACGCGCTGGAGCGTTCATTCGGCTTGCTGACGGCACAGTTGGCCGGTGTAACCGAGCGTTCGACGGTGGCCGTGGTCGACATCGGCGCCACCATGACCACCTTGAGCGTGTTGTCCAACGGACGAATCATTTACACCCGAGAGCAGTTGTTCGGCGGCCGTCAGTTGACGGAGGAAATCCAGCGTCGCTATGGCATGACCGTCGAACAGGCCGGGCTTGCAAAAAAACAGGGTGGTTTGCCTGACGACTACGTCAGCGAAGTGCTGCAACCGTTCCGCGAGGCGCTGGTGCAGCAGGTTTCGCGATCGTTGCAGTTCTTTTTCGCCTCGGGTCAGTACAACGCGGTCGACTACATCCTGCTGGCCGGTGGCACCGCCTCGGTCGCCGGGCTGGATCGGCTGATCGAGCAGCGTCTGGGCACACCGACGCAGGTGGCCAATCCGTTTGCGGACATGACATTGAGTAGCAAGGTCAACGCCAGTGCCCTGGCCAGTGATGCGCCGGCGCTGATGATTGCCTGTGGCTTGGCGCTGAGGAGTTTCGACTGATGGCGCGGATCAATCTTCTCCCTTGGCGCGAAGCGTTGCGCGAGGAACGTCGCAAGCGCTTCCTGGTGGGGCTGGCCGGTGCGCTGGCAGCGGCAGTCGGGGTGATTCTGCTGGGTGACCACTTCATCAGCAGTGCCATTGATCGGCAGGTCGCACGCAACGATTACATCGGCAAACAGATCGCTGTGCTCGATGACCGGATCAAGCAGATCAGCGATCTGAAAGCCCGCCGTCAGCAACTCGTCGAGCGGATGCGGATCATCCAGGACTTGCAGGGCAACCGGCCGGTCAGTGGGCGGATTTTCGACCAATTGGCGCGTACGCTGCCAGACGGGGTGTATTTCACTGACCTGAAAATGGTCGATAAAACGCTGTCCATCAGCGGTGCGGCAGAATCGAACAATCGCGTCTCGGAGTTGATGCGCAACCTTGACGCGTCCGACTGGTTCGAAGCGCCGAGCCTGACCGAAGTCAAGGCAACCACTGCCGGTGCGCTGGATCAGGCCAACGTGTTCCAGTTGAGCGTTCGTCAGACTCAGCCGGCCGCAGCGGAGGACGCGAAATGAGTCCGTCCCAATGGTTCGAGGGGTTGCGCAAGGTCGATATCAACGACCTGGACCTGAACAACATAGGCTCCTGGCCCACGGCAATCAAAGGCCTGGCCGGCGGGCTGCTGATCGTGCTGGTGCTGGCGCTGGGTTACAGCTTTTACCTGAAGGATCTTGAAAATCAGCTTGAACAGGCCCGAGCCGGGGAAGCGACCCTCAAGGAGCAGTTCGCGAGCAAGGCACGCCTGGCGGCCAATCTGGAGCGCTACATCGAGCAGATGAAGGCAATGGAAACCTCCTTCGGCGTGCTGTTGCGGCAGTTGCCCAGCGATACCGAAGTGCCCGGTCTACTGGAAGATATCACTCGCACCGGATTGGGCAGCGGGCTGGAGTTTGAAGAGATCAAGCTGCTGCCGGAAGTCACCCAGCAGTTCTACATCGAGCTACCGATCCAGATCACTGTCACCGGCGCCTACCATGACCTGGCGACCTTCGTCAGTGGCGTCGCCAGCCTCCCGCGGATCGTCACCCTGCACGATTTCAACGTCGAGCCGGTCGTTCCGGACAGCGGCGCGAAACTGCGCATGAACATCCTGGCCAAGACTTACCGCTACAACGACAAGGGGTTGCAGAAATGAACGCGGCCCGATGGTTTTCGCTGGCTGTGCTGCTGGGTGGTCTTGCCGGTTGTGGCAACGGTAACGACGTCAGCGATCTGGACGCCTACATGAACGAGGTGCGCCTGCGCCCGCCCGGCAAGATTGAACCTGTGCCGACGTTCAGGTCTTACGAGTCATTCACTTACAACGCTGCGTCGTTGCGCAGCCCGTTTTCACCGCAAGTCAGGGTCGGTCTGGCAGGTCGAAAACCGGGGGCGCGCAACGTCAAGCCCGATCCGAATCGGGTCAGGCAATACCTCGAAGGTTTCAACATCGAGCAGTTTGAAATGGTCGGCACTATCTCCAATGCCTCCGGCGCTTTTGCGTTGCTGCGCGGTGCCGGTGGGGTGCATCGGCTGAAGGTCGGTGACTACCTGGGGCGCAACGATGGCCGGATCGTGGCCATCAGTGACTCGCAAGTCGATGTGGTCGAAATCGTTCCCGATGGCGAAGGTGCCTGGTTGGAGCGGCCGAGGACTATTCCTTTGAAAGAGCACTCATAGTGGAACTCGTATCATGAACAGGATCTTCTCAACCCTCGGTTTTTCGCTATGGATGGCGCTGCTTTCTCCGATGGTCCAGGCAGTCAATCTCAAAGCGCTGGATGTCGCCGCGCTGCCTGGTGATCGCGTCGAGTTGAAACTGGCTTTCGACGGGCCGCCGCCCGCGCCCCATGGCTACACTACCGATCAGCCGGCCCGAATCGCCCTCGATTTGCCGGGCGTGAGCAGCCAACTGGCAAGCAAGACGCGGGACCTGGGAGGCGGCAACGCTCGCAGCGCGACGGTGGTCGAGACCAAGGACCGCGCCCGTTTGATCATCAACCTGACGCAGTTGACGCCTTACAGCACACGAGTTGAGGGCAACACGCTGTTCGTGGTGGTTGGGCAGGCCGCCGCCGCTCGGAAACCCCGGCCCGCTGCACCGCGAGTGGCCAGCGCCTTGCCAGCGCCAGCCAAGACTTATGCTCCCGTGAGCAAGGCCATTCGCGGCGTGGACTTTCAGCGCGGTGAGCAGGGTGAAGGCAATGTCGTTATTGATTTATCGGACCCAGGTATCAGTCCGGACATCCAGGAGCATGACGGCAAGATCATCCTCAACTTCGCCAAAACCCAGTTGCCTGAACGGTTGCGGGTTCGTCTGGACGTCAAGGATTTCGCCACGCCGGTGCAGTTCGTCAACGCCAGTGCGTCTTCCGATAAAGCCAGCATCAGTATCGAGCCCAGTGGCACATACGACTATTCGACCTACCAGACTGACAACAAACTGACCGTCAGTGTCCGCCCGATGACCGTCGACGATCTGCAGAAGCGTAACGCAGAGCGCTTCGCCTACAGCGGCGAGAAGCTGTCGTTGAATTTTCAGAACATCGATGTGCGCTCGGTACTGCAACTGATCGCCGATTTCACCAACCTCAATCTGGTGGCCAGCGACACGGTGCAGGGCGGCATTACCTTGCGCCTGCAAAACGTGCCGTGGGATCAGGCACTGGATCTGGTGCTCAAGACCAAAGGGTTGGACAAGCGCAAGATCGGCAACGTCTTGCTGGTAGCGCCGGCAGATGAGATTGCCGCCCGTGAGCGCCAGGAGCTGGAGTCACGCAAACAGATCGCCGAGCTGGCGCCACTGCGCCGTGAGCTGTTGCAGGTCAACTACGCCAAGGCGGCGGATATCGCCAAGCTGTTCCAGTCGGTGACCAGTGCCGAGGCGAAAGTCGACGAGCGTGGTTCGATCACTGTCGACGAGCGAACCAACAACATTATTGCTTACCAGACCCAGGACCGTCTGGATGAACTACGGCGAATCGTCGCTCAACTGGATATTCCGGTGCGTCAGGTGATGATCGAGGCGCGGATTGTCGAAGCCAACGTCGACTACGATAAAAGCCTCGGCGTGCGTTGGGGCGGTTCGGTGAGTAACAAGGGTAACTGGAACGCTTCCGGGGTCAGCAGCGGCTCTTCGACCACCGTCGGTACGCCGGGCAGCACCAGTACCAACTCACCGTTCGTCGACATGGGCGCGGCGGGGAATACGTCGGGGATTGGCATCGCCTTCATCACCGATAACGTGTTGCTGGACCTTGAGCTGACGGCCATGGAGAAGACTGGCAACGGGGAAATTGTCTCTCAACCCAAAGTGGTCACCTCCGACAAGGAAACCGCGAAGATCCTCAAAGGCACGGAAATTCCCTATCAGGAAGCCAGCTCCAGCGGCGCGACATCGGTGGCGTTCAAGGAGGCCTCGCTGTCTCTGGAAGTGACACCACAGATCACCCCGGACAACCGCATCATTATGGAGGTCAAGGTCACCAAGGATGAGCCGGACTATCTGAACAAAGTGCAGGATGTACCGCCGATCAAGAAGAATGAGGTTAACGCCAAGGTACTGGTCAACGATGGCGAAACCATCGTCATCGGCGGGGTTTTCTCAAATACTCAAAGCAAGGTTGTAGATAAGGTGCCATTTCTCGGTGATGTGCCGTATCTTGGCCGCCTTTTCCGGCGTGACGTGGTGTCGGAGAAAAAATCCGAGCTGCTGGTATTTCTCACTCCGCGTATCATGAATAACCAGGCGATTGCTGTGAGTCATTGATTCTGTGCGAAATTTGATTCTTGTTGGGCCAATGGGTGCTGGAAAAAGCACCATCGGCCGCTTGTTGGCCAAAGAGCTGCGCCTGCCGTTCAAGGATTCCGATAAGGAAATTGAATTGCGCACGGGCGCCAATATCCCGTGGATCTTCGATAAAGAAGGCGAGCCCGGCTTTCGAGACCGCGAGCAGGCGATGATCGCCGAGTTGTGCACGCTTGATGGTGTGGTGCTGGCGACTGGCGGCGGGGCAGTGATGCGCGAAGCCAATCGTCGGGCGCTGCATGCTGGCGGGCGCGTGGTGTATCTGCACGCGTCTGTCGAACAGCAGGTCGGGCGCACCGCGCGCGATCGCAATCGTCCGCTGTTGCGCACCGCCGATCCGGCAAAAACCCTCCGGGATCTACTGGCATTACGCGATCCGCTGTATCGGGAAATCGCCGACCTGGTGGTGGAAACCGATGAGCGGCCGCCGCGGATGGTGGTCCTGGACATCCTGGAACGCTTGCAGCAGCTACCTCCCCGTTAATGCGCAGAACGAAATGCGCTATCCTCGGCGTCGCGTCATGACCGCTCGAAGGTGTGGCGCATGACGAGTGGGCAGCGTCACACAAGCAGATGTTGCCAGTCGATAATGTAAGGCAGGACGCCTGATTCCAACTTCACTGTGGGGACACATGCAGACACTTAAGGTCGATTTAGGCGAGCGTAGCTACCCGATCCATATTGGCGAAGGGTTGCTGGATCAGCCCGAACTGCTGGCGCCGCATATCGCCGGGCGGCAAGTCGCGATCATCTCCAACGAGACCGTTGCGCCGCTGTATCTAGAGCGTCTGACCCGCAGCCTTGCACAGTATTCGGTTATTTCCGTGGTTCTGCCCGACGGTGAAGCCTTCAAGAACTGGGAAACCCTGCAAACCATCTTTGACAGCCTGCTCACCGCTCGCCATGACCGCCGCACCACCGTGATCGCTCTGGGCGGCGGTGTGATTGGTGACATGGCTGGTTTTGCCGCCGCCTGTTACCAGCGTGGTGTCGATTTTATTCAGGTCCCGACGACATTGCTCTCGCAAGTCGACTCCTCGGTTGGCGGCAAGACCGGCATCAATCACCCGCTGGGCAAAAACATGGTCGGCGCCTTCTATCAGCCGAACGTCGTGTTGATCGATACCGCCACACTCAATACCTTGCCGGCCCGCGAGCTGTCTGCGGGTCTGGCGGAAGTCATCAAGTACGGGCTGATCTGCGACGAGCCGTTCCTGACCTGGCTCGAAGAAAACGTCGATCGCCTGCGGGCACTGGATCAAACGGCCCTGACCTACGCTATCGAACGCTCCTGCACGGCCAAGGCTGCTGTGGTCGGTGCCGACGAGCGTGAGTCTGGTGTACGCGCCACTCTCAACCTGGGCCATACCTTCGGCCACGCCATCGAAACCCACATGGGCTATGGTGTCTGGCTACATGGTGAAGCAGTGGCTGCTGGCACTGTAATGGCCCTGGAAATGTCTTCGCGTCTGGGCTGGATCAGTGAGCAGGAGCGTGATCGTGGCATTCGCCTGTTCCAGCGGGCCGGGTTGCCGGTCATCCCTCCGGAAGAGATGACGCAAGCCGATTTTCTCGAACACATGGCAATTGACAAGAAAGTAATCGACGGTCGTTTGCGACTGGTATTGTTGCGCCGCATGGGCGAAGCCGTAGTGACCGACGATTATCCGAAAGAGGTTTTACAGGCCACGCTGGGGGCGGATTACCGCGCCCTGGCTCAGCTTAAAGGTTAATAAGATCCCGATGACTAGTTTGCATGCCGACGAGGCGTTCCTCGGCCACTACCAGTTGAGTCACGACCCTTTCGCTCCACGGGTGCCTGGCTTCAAATTCTTCCCTGCCCAGCGCAAGCCCGTGCTGGGGCAACTGCATCACCTGGCTCGTTACAGCCAGTTGTTGCTGGTGGTCACCGGCCCACAAGGCAGTGGCAAGACCTTGTTGCGTCAGGCGCTGGTAGCCAGTACCAACAAGCAGTCGGTGCAGAGTGTGGTGGTTTCCGCCCGTGGTGCCGGTGATGCGGCGGGTGTATTGCGTCAGGTGGCTCAGGCGTTGAACGTTGCCCAGGCTGAAGTCGGCGCGATTCTCAAGCAGGTGGTACAGCTCGCACTGACCGGCCAGGAAGTCTATTTGCTGGTCGATGACGCCGAGCAACTCGACGAGTCCGCCCTTGAAGCGCTGCTGGCGTTGGCGGCGGGTGCGCCGGAAGGTCGTCCGCACGTGTTTCTGTTCGGTGAGTCGTCGCTGATCGCCGAGCTTGAGCAGCTAAGCACCGAGGAAGAGCGCTTCCACGTTATCGAGCTGCAACCTTATGCCGAAGAAGAAACTCGCGAATACCTGGCGCAGCGACTCGAAGGCGCCGGCCAGGGAATCGAACTTTTCTCTGCGAATCAGATCTCTGAGATTCACGAAAGCTCCGATGGATGGCCTGGCAACATCAATCAGGTCGCCCGCGATGCGATGATCGAAGCCATGATTGCTAGCCGCTCAGCGGTCAAGCGTCCAAGTATGGGGTTCAACATGCCGAAGAAACACGTATTGGCGATATCCGCCGTAGTCGTGGTCGCGGTGGCCGCAGCCTGGTTGATGCCAGGTCGCAGCAAGGCACCAACCACCGGTGCGCCAGCCAATGAGCAGGCGCAATTGCCACTGGGCACACCGAAGCCGAACGGCGGTGCTCCGGCGGTCGAGTTCGCCGGTAATACTCAGCCGATGCCGTTGCCGTTGGTCGGACAATCGCAGCCGGTTATGCGCGGCCCATTGGCGGAAGCTGCGGGCGGTATCACTGAAGGTGACGACGGCGTGCCGGTCGAAGGCTCCAGCGCCACGCCGCCTACCGTGACCACTACTGCGCCTCCAGCCGGTATTCCGGCCGGTCCGACGCCAGCTCCTGCGGCCAAGCCAACGCCTGCGCCTGCACCGACTCAGGTCGCTACCGCCAAGCCTGCCCCGGCACCTGCGGCCAAACCGGCTCCAGTGGTCAAACAAGCCCCAGTCGCCAAGCCTGTCGAGAAACCCGTCGAGAAGCCGGCGAACGTCGCCAAAGCCACGACCGGTGGTACCTGGTACGCAGGTCAGGCGCCAGGCAACTACGTGGTGCAAATCCTCGGCACCAGCTCTGAAGCCTCGGCGCAAAACTTCGTCAAGGAACAGGGTGGCGAGTACCGCTATTTCAAGAAAGTCCTCAACGGCAAGCCACTTTACGTCATCACTTACGGTAGCTTCGCCAACCGCGATGCAGCCGTTACCGCCATCAAGGCCTTGCCAGCGAAGGTTCAGGCTGGTAAACCTTGGCCTCGCTCTGTCGCCAGCGTCCAACAGGAACTGGCTACAACTCGCTGAAGATTCGGCGGCCTTACCCAGGCCGCCTCTCCCGGCACCTCAAAATTTCTGCAAGCGCATGCTGCCTCCAGGCCGCGTGCCTTGTGGTGTCTGCGTCACAGTAGTCTTTGAGTCGTTGCGGTCAACATTAAAAATGTTTTGACTAGCACAGCATATCGCTTTAAACCTTTCACGAATGCGACATAGATTTGCGACATTTCGTCGTCAAATTTGTGAGCCTTTGTGTCGGTATGTACAATGACCTCCCTTTTGCCCCCGCAAAGCTGGCGTACGTTCGGCGTGGAAGGTAACTGGCTGAATTGAAAAGAAATTTGTCTCGATAAGAGGCAGCCTGGTGAGAAAGTGTCTATGAAAGCAGGTCTGTACCAACCAGATGAGTTTAAGGATAACTGCGGTTTCGGCCTGATAGCCCATATGCAGGGCGAACCCAGTCATACCCTGTTGCAAACGGCCATTGAGGCCCTGACCTGCATGACCCACCGCGGTGGGATCAACGCTGACGGCAAAACCGGTGACGGTTGCGGTCTGCTGATGCAAAAACCCGACGTGTTCCTGCGCGCCATCGCCCAGGAAACGTTCGGTGTTGAACTGCCCAAGCAATACGCCGTGGGCATGGTGTTCTTCAACCAGGATCCGGTAAAAGCCGAAGCGGCTCGCGAGAGCATGAATCGCGAGATCCTGGCGGCCGGCCTGCAACTGGTTGGTTGGCGCAAAGTGCCGATCGACACCAGCGTCCTCGGCCGTCTGGCGCTCGAGCGCCTGCCGCAGATCGAGCAAGTGTTCATCGGCGGTGCTGGCCTGAGCGATCAGGACATGGCCGTCAAGCTGTTCACGTCCCGTCGTCGTTCGTCCGTGGCCAACGCCGCCGACCTCGACCACTATGTCTGCAGCTTTTCCCACAAGACCATCATTTACAAAGGCCTGATGATGCCGGCGGACCTGACCGCCTTCTATCCAGACCTCAGCGACCAGCGCCTGCAAACCGCGATCTGTGTGTTCCACCAGCGCTTCTCCACCAACACCCTGCCGAAATGGCCGTTGGCTCAACCGTTCCGCTTCCTCGCGCACAACGGCGAAATCAACACCATCACCGGTAACCGCAACTGGGCGGTGGCTCGTCGCACCAAGTTCACCAACGATCTGATGGATCTGGAAGAACTCGGTCCGCTGGTCAACCGCGTGGGTTCCGACTCCTCGAGCATGGACAACATGCTGGAACTGATGGTCACCGGCGGCATCGACCTGTTCCGTGGCGTGCGGATGATCATTCCGCCTGCGTGGCAGAACGTCGAAACCATGGACCCGGATCTGCGTGCGTTCTACGAATACAACTCGATGCACATGGAGCCGTGGGACGGCCCGGCCGGCGTGGTAATGACCGATGGTCGTTACGCGGTGTGCCTGCTCGACCGTAACGGCCTGCGCCCAGCGCGTTGGGTCACCACCAAGAATGGCTTCATCACCCTGGCCTCGGAAATCGGTGTCTGGAACTACCAGCCAGAAGACGTGATCGCCAAGGGCCGTGTCGGGCCTGGCCAGATCTTTGCCGTGGACACCGAAACCGGTCAGATCCTCGACACCGATGCCATCGACAACCGCTTGAAGTCCCGTCATCCGTACAAGCAATGGCTGCGCAAGAATGCCCTGCGCATCCAGGCGACCATGGAAGACAACGACCACGGTTCAGCGTTCTACGATGTCGATCAGCTCAAGCAGTACATGAAGATGTACCAGGTCACTTTTGAAGAGCGTGACCAGGTGCTGCGTCCATTGGGCGAGCAGGGCTACGAAGCGGTCGGCTCCATGGGCGACGATACGCCGATGGCCGTGCTGTCTCAGCGTGTGCGCACGCCGTACGACTATTTCCGTCAGCAGTTCGCGCAGGTCACCAACCCGCCGATCGACCCGCTGCGTGAAGCCATCGTCATGTCGCTGGAAGTCTGCCTCGGCGCCGAGCGCAACATCTTCCAGGAGTCGCCGGAACACGCCTCGCGCGTGATCCTCAGCTCGCCGGTCATTTCCCCGGCCAAGTGGCGCTCGCTGATGAACCTCGATCGCCCGGGCTTCGAACGCCAGGTCATCGACCTCAACTACGACGAGGCGCTGGGCCTTGAAGCCGCAGTGCGCAATATCGCCGATCAGGCTGAAGAAGCCGTGCGTTCCGGGCGTACCCAGATCGTACTGAGCGACCGTCATATTGCTCCGGGCAAACTGCCGGTTCACGCTTCCCTTGCCACGGGCGCGGTGCACCACCGTCTGACCGAAAAAGGCCTGCGCTGCGACAGCAACATCTTGGTCGAGACCGCTACCGCGCGCGATCCGCATCACTTCGCGGTGCTGATCGGCTTCGGTGCCTCTGCGGTTTATCCGTTCCTGGCTTACGAAGTGCTGGGCGACCTGATCCGCACCGGTGAAGTACTGGGCGACCTCTATGAGGTGTTCAAGAACTACCGCAAAGGCATCACCAAAGGCCTGCTCAAGATCCTCTCGAAGATGGGCATCTCGACCGTCACTTCGTACCGTGGCGCGCAGCTGTTCGAAGCCATCGGCCTGTCTCAGGAAGTTTGCGATCTGAGCTTCCGTGGCGTGCCGAGCCGTATCAAGGGTGCGCGTTTCGTCGACATCGAAGCGGAGCAGAAGGCATTGGCTGCCGAGGCCTGGAGCCCGCGCAAGCCAATCCAGCAGGGCGGTTTGCTGAAGTTCGTCCACGGTGGCGAATATCACGCGTACAACCCGGACGTGGTCAACACGTTGCAAGCCGCTGTGCAGCAGGGCGACTACAGCAAGTTCAAGGAATACACGGCGCTGGTGGACAACCGTCCGGTGTCGATGATCCGCGACCTGCTCAAGGTCAAAACCCTTGAGACGCCGCTGGATATCAGTGAGATCGAGCCACTGGAGTCGGTGCTCAAGCGCTTCGACTCTGCCGGCATCTCGCTGGGTGCACTGTCGCCGGAAGCTCACGAAGCCCTGGCCGAAGCCATGAACCGCCTCGGTGCGCGTTCCAACTCCGGCGAAGGCGGCGAAGACCCGGCGCGTTACGGCACCATCAAGAGCTCGAAAATCAAGCAAGTGGCCACCGGCCGTTTCGGGGTGACCCCGGAATACCTGGTCAACGCTGAAGTGCTGCAGATCAAGGTCGCGCAGGGCGCCAAGCCCGGCGAAGGCGGTCAGCTGCCAGGCGGCAAGGTCAACGGTCTGATCGCCAAGCTGCGTTACGCCGTGCCGGGCGTGACGCTGATCTCGCCGCCGCCGCACCACGACATCTATTCGATTGAAGACTTGTCGCAGCTGATTTTCGATCTGAAACAAGTCAACCCGAAGGCGCTGGTCTCGGTGAAGCTGGTTGCGGAAGCCGGCGTCGGCACCATCGCCGCGGGCGTGGCCAAGGCCTATGCCGACCTGATCACCATTTCCGGTTACGACGGCGGCACCGGCGCGTCGCCGCTGACATCGATCAAGTACGCGGGTGCACCGTGGGAACTCGGCCTGGCTGAAACCCACCAGACCCTGCGCGGCAACGACTTGCGCGGCAAGGTTCGGGTGCAGACTGACGGCGGTCTGAAAACCGGCCTCGACGTGATCAAGGCCGCCATCCTCGGCGCTGAAAGCTTCGGCTTCGGCACCGCGCCAATGATCGCCCTGGGCTGCAAATACCTGCGTATCTGCCACCTGAATAAC
This sequence comes from Pseudomonas frederiksbergensis, assembly GCF_001874645.1. Taxonomy (NCBI): domain Bacteria; kingdom Pseudomonadati; phylum Pseudomonadota; class Gammaproteobacteria; order Pseudomonadales; family Pseudomonadaceae; genus Pseudomonas; species Pseudomonas frederiksbergensis. The sequence goes on along the minus strand of NZ_CP017886.1, from coordinate 2,487,926 downwards.
TGCGCCACCGGTGTGGCGACTCAGAACGAAAAACTGCGCAAGGACCACTACATCGGTACGGTCGACATGGTGGTGAACTTCTTCACCTACGTCGCCGAAGAAACCCGTGAGTGGCTGGCCAAGCTGGGCGTGCGTTCCCTCGAAGAGCTGATCGGTCGTACCGATCTGCTGGAAGTCCTCGAAGGCCAGACCGCCAAGCAAAACCACCTGGACCTGACTCCGCTGCTGGGCAGCGATCACATCCCGGCGGACAAGCCACAGTTCTGCCAGGTCGACCGCAATCCGCCGTTTGATAAAGGCCTGCTGGCCGAGAAGATGGTCGAGATGGCTACTTCGGCGATCAACGACCTGAGCGGCGCCGACTTCGCTCTGGATATCTGCAACTGCGACCGCTCCATCGGCGCGCGGATTTCCGGCGAGATCGCTCGCAAGCACGGCAACCAGGGCATGGCCAATGCGCCGATCACCTTCCGCTTCAAAGGGACGGCCGGTCAGAGCTTTGGTGTGTGGAACGCTGGCGGCCTGAACATGTACCTCGAAGGCGATGCCAACGACTATGTCGGCAAAGGCATGACCGGCGGCAAACTGGTCATCGTTCCGCCAAAAGGCAGCGTCTACAAGACTCAGGACAGTGCCATTATCGGCAACACCTGCCTGTACGGCGCCACTGGCGGCAAGCTGTTCGCCGCCGGTACCGCGGGCGAGCGTTTCGCGGTGCGCAACTCCGGTGCTCACACCGTGGTTGAAGGCACTGGCGATCACTGCTGCGAGTACATGACCGGTGGTTTCGTCTGCGTACTGGGCAAGACCGGTTACAACTTTGGCTCAGGCATGACCGGCGGTTTCGCCTACGTGCTCGACCAGGACAACAGCTTCGTTGACCGGGTCAACCACGAACTGGTGGAAATCCAGCGGATCAGCGGTGAGGCGATGGAAGCCTATCGCAGCCACTTGCAACGCGTGCTGAACGAATACGTCGAGGAAACCGACAGCGAGTGGGGTCGTAACCTCGCTGAAAACCTCGATGACTACTTGCGTCGGTTCTGGTTGGTCAAGCCAAAGGCTGCCAGCTTGAAATCGTTGCTTTCCAGCACCCGTGCCAACCCGCAGTGATATGCGCCTGAAGAGTTTGATGAGGTTTTAACAATGGCTGAACGTCTGAATAATGACTTCCAGTTCATCGAGGTCGGGCGCAAGGATCCGAAGAAGAAACTGTTGCGTCAACGCAAGAAAGAGTTCGTGGAAATCTACGAACCCTTCAAACCCCAGCAGTCGGCCGACCAGGCTCACCGCTGCCTGGGTTGCGGTAACCCGTATTGCGAATGGAAGTGCCCGGTGCACAACTTCATTCCCAATTGGCTGAAGCTGGTGGCCGAAGGCAACATCCTCGCCGCCGCCGAACTGTCGCACCAGACCAACACCCTGCCGGAAGTCTGCGGCCGCGTGTGCCCACAGGACCGTCTGTGCGAGGGTGCATGCACCCTTAACGACGGCTTCGGCGCAGTGACTATCGGTTCGGTCGAGAAGTACATCACCGACACCGCGTTCGCCATGGGCTGGCGCCCGGACATGTCCAAGGTCAAACCGACCGGTAAGCGTGTTGCGGTGATCGGCGCAGGCCCTGCTGGCCTGGGTTGTGCCGACGTGCTGGTACGCGGCGGCGTGACCCCGGTGGTGTTCGACAAGAACCCGGAAATCGGCGGTCTGCTAACCTTCGGCATCCCCGAGTTCAAGCTGGAAAAGACTGTGTTGAGCAATCGCCGCGAAGTCTTCACCGGCATGGGCATCGAGTTCCGCCTGAACACCGAAATCGGCAAGGACGTGTCCATCGAGCAACTGCTCGAAGAATACGATGCCGTGTTCATGGGCATGGGCACCTACACCTATATGAAGGGCGGTTTTGCCGGTGAGGATCTACCGGGCGTCTACGACGCGCTGGATTTCCTGATTGCCAACGTCAACCGCAATCTGGGCTTTGAAAAGTCGCCGGAAGATTTCGTCGACATGAAAGGCAAGAAGGTCGTGGTGTTGGGTGGCGGCGACACGGCGATGGACTGCAACCGCACCTCGATCCGTCAGGGCGCCAAGTCGGTGACCTGTGCCTATCGTCGTGACGAAGCGAATATGCCTGGCTCGCGCAAAGAGGTGAAGAACGCCAAGGAAGAAGGCGTGAAATTCCTCTACAACCGTCAGCCAATCGCAATCGTCGGTGAGGACAAGGTCGAAGGTGTGAAGGTGGTCGAGACCCGTCTCGGCGAGCCGGACGCCCGTGGCCGCCGCAGCCCCGAGCCGATCCCGGGCTCCGAAGAGATCATCCCGGCCGACGCCGTGGTCATCGCGTTCGGTTTCCGTCCAAGCCCGGCGTCGTGGTTTGAGCAGTTCAGCATCCAGACCGACAGCCAGGGCCGTGTTGTGGCTCCGGAGCAAGGTCAGTACAAGCACCAGACCAGCAACCCGAAGATCTTCGCCGGTGGCGACATGGTGCGTGGTTCTGACCTGGTGGTAACCGCGATCTTCGAAGGCAGAAACGCTGCCGAAGGGATCCTGGATTACCTGGGCGTCTGATACCTCTACCTGTAGGAGCTGCCGAAGGCTGCGATCTTTCCAGCGTCCAACACGCAATACGGACGGGCGATAAGATCAAACGATCGCAGCCTGCAGCAGCTCCTACGGGGGCTCAGGACGCGACAAATTGACCCGATAGACAAAAGGCGCGGCTCTTGCCGTGCCTTTTGCGTCGCGCTCTGAGAAAATGCCCGCACTTTTTTTCCGGATGCCGACATGACTGCCCTGAAGAACGACCGTTTCCTTCGCGCCCTGCTCAAGCAACCCGTAGACGTCACGCCCGTGTGGATGATGCGTCAGGCCGGTCGCTACCTGCCTGAGTACCGCGCCAGCCGTGCCAAGGCCGGCGATTTCATGAGCCTGTGCATGAACCCGGAGTTCGCGTGCGAAGTCACAATGCAGCCGCTCGACCGTTATCCACAGCTGGATGCGGCGATCCTCTTCTCCGACATCCTGACCATTCCCGATGCCATGGGCCAAGGCCTGTACTTCGAAACCGGCGAAGGTCCGCGCTTCAAAAAAGTCATCAGCACGATGGCGGACATCGAAGCCCTGCCGATTCCTGACCCACACAAAGACCTCGGCTACGTCATGGACGCGGTCAGCACCATTCGCCGCGAGCTGAACGGCCGCGTGCCGCTGATCGGCTTCTCCGGCAGCCCATGGACCCTGGCCACCTACATGGTTGAAGGCGGCTCGTCGAAAGACTTCCGCAAGACCAAGGCCATGCTCTACGACAACCCGCAAGCCATGCACCTGCTGCTGGATAAGCTCGCGCAGTCGGTCACCTCATACCTCAATGGCCAGATCATGGCCGGCGCGCAAGCGGTGCAGATCTTCGATACGTGGGGCGGTAACCTCTCGGCTGCGGCGTACCAGGAGTTCTCCCTGGCCTACATGCGCAAAATCGTCAGCGGTCTGATCCGCGAACACGAGGGCCGCAAAGTGCCGGTCATCCTGTTCACCAAAAACGGCGGGCTGTGGCTGGAAAGCATCGCCGATGCCGGTGCAGATGCCCTGGGTCTGGACTGGACCTGTGACATTGGCGAAGCCCGCCAACGTGTCGGCAACAAAGTCGCCCTGCAAGGCAACATGGACCCTACCGTGCTCTACGCCAAGCCAGAAGCCATTCGTGCCGAAGTCGGCCGGATCCTCGCCAGCTACGGCAAAGGCAGCGGCCACGTGTTCAACCTCGGCCATGGCATCACCCCGGAAGTCGACCCGGAACACGCCGGCGCCTTCCTGCGCGCGGTGCATGAGTTGTCGGCGCAGTATCACGAATAACGTTCGCGCTTAAACAAAAACGCCCGGCTTATGCCGGGCGTTTTTGCATCAGGAAGATCTTTTGCTTCTAAGCTTCCACATTCTCCAACGGCGGTAACTTCGCCAGTTTCAATGCCACCAGCAGCGCAATCACCAGCAATCCGCCGATGAACAGGCCGATCCCGTTCCAGCCGCCCAGGTGCCAGAACACCCCGCCCGCCGTGCCGGCGATACTCGATCCGGCGTAGTAGCTGAACAGATAAAGCGACGAGGCCTGGCCCTTGGCCTTGGTCGCGCGGCGGCCGATCCAGCTGCTGGCCACCGAGTGCGCGCCGAAGAAGCCAAAGGTGAAGATCAGCATACCGATAATCACCAGCGGAAACGGCGTGAGCAGGGTCAGCGCCAGGCCTGCAAGCATCAGCACGATGGTCGCCCAGAGGACTTTGCGGCGGCCGAGTTTGTCGGCCAATGCGCCGATTTTTGCCGAACTGTAGATACCCGACAGGTAGACCACCGAGAGCAAGCCTACGAAGGCCTGATCCATGTGGTAGGGCTCGGCCAGCAGGCGATAGCCGATGTAGTTGAACAGCGTGACGAATGCGCCCATCAGCACGAACGCTTCGAGGAACAACCACGGCAGGCCGGCGTCGCGAAAGTGCATGGTGAAACCGTCGAGCAAGCTGCGCGGATGCATCGAGCGGGAGCGGAAGTTGCGCGACTCGGGGAGGATTTTCCAGAACACCGTTGCGGCAATCAGCGCCAGACCACCGATCACCAGCATCGCCGTATGCCAGTTAATGAAATCGATCAATACGCCGACGATCAGCCGACCGCACATCCCGCCAATCGCGTTGCCACCGATGTACAGCCCCATCGCCAGGCCAATGTGCTGCGGATGAATCTCTTCGCTCAAGTAAGTCATGGCCACCGCCGCCAGCCCGCTGAGAGACAGCCCGACCAGCGCACGCGTCACCAGCACCCCCTGCCAGCTCGGCATCATCGCACTCGCAATCGTGCACAACGCTGCCGCGAACAGCGCCGCAACCATCACCGGTTTGCGGCCGATGCGGTCGGAGATCGGGCCGGTGATCAGCAAGCCAATGGCGAGCATCCCGGTGGCCACCGACAGGATCAGGCTGCTCTGCGCCGCGTTGATCGAAAACTCACGGGAGAACAACGGCATCATCGGCTGCACGCAGTAGAGCAGGGCGAAAGTCGCGAAACCGCCCGAGAACAGCGCCAGCACCGTGCGCATGAACATTGGCGTGCCTTTTTCGATGTACACGTCATTCAGTTGAGCGACCACATCGTCCAGCGCGGTAGGCGGCAATTCATGGGCGAGCGGGGCGACAGCAGTTTTCACGGGGGACCTCGGGAGAGCACGGCCAGGCAGGCAATGGAAAAATCATATAGCTGGCTAATGTTTCTATCCAATATATTGTTCGACCTGTTTGATAGGTTTAACGACCTAATGGAGTTTTCATGGAATTGCGCCATCTGCGTTACTTCATCGCCGTCGCCGAAGAACTGCACTTCGGCCGCGCCGCACAGGTGCTGGGCATCTCCCAACCGCCGCTGAGCCAACAGATTCAGGTGCTGGAACAGGAAGTCGGGGCACGCTTGTTCGAACGTACCAATCGTCGGGTCGAGCTCAGTGAAGCCGGTCGGCTGTTCCTCGAAGAGGCTCGGCTGGTGCTGGCCCAGGTCGACAAAGCCGCCGACGTCGCCCGTCGCGCCCAACTCGGCGAGCTGGGGGAGTTGAAGATCGGCTTCACTTCATCGGCGCCGTTCAACTCGACCATCCCGCAGGCGATCTTCTCGTTTCGTCAGCGCTTCCCTGCCGTGCATTTGAACCTGCGGGAGATGAGCAGCACCCAGGTCGCCGAGGCACTGGTGGATGAGTCGATTCAGGTCGGAATCATGCGGCCATTACCGCTGCCGGATTCGCTTGAGGTGGTTGAGTTGACGCGTGAGCCGTTGGTGGCGGTGCTCAGCTCCAAGGATCCGCTGGTGGTGGGCAGCGAGGACGGGTTGTTTCTGTCAGCGCTGGCCCACGAGCCCTTCGTGTTCTTTCCGCGCAGCTACGGCAGCGGTCTATACGCGCAACTGCTGAGTCTGGCGCGCGACGCGGGGTTCAGCCCGCACTTCGCCCAAGAGGCTGGCGAGGCCATGACCATCATCGGCCTGGTGGCGGCAGGGCTCGGGGTCTCGGTGTTGCCAGCGTCCTATCAGCGGATGCGCATCGACGGCGTGGTCTATCGCCCTTTGCTCGACCCGCTGGCGATGTCAGCCGTGTGGCTGGTGCAGCGCAAGGATCAGAAATCGCCGATGGCCAAGGCGTTTGTCGAGTTGCTGACGCGTAAGGTTGAGGCGACTTAGCAGATACGGCGCGATGACAAGCCGACATGTTAGTCAAGCGTTGGCGGCCCCAAAGATCGCAGCCTGCGGCAGCTCCTACGCCGATCTTTGTAGGAGCTGCCGCAGGCTGCGATCTTTTGATCTTGATGTGGCGCTTACGACCAGCGGCGGAAAATCAGCGAAGTATTAACCCCACCAAAAGCAAAATTGTTGTTCATCACGTACTGGTTGCTCATCCGGCGGAACTCGCCGCGCAGGTAATCCAGTTCGCCGCAGTGCGGGTCGACGTTGTCGAGGTTGAAGGTGTGCGCGTACTGGTCGCTGTTCATCATTTCTATGCTGAACCAGGACTCCAGTGCACCGCAGGCGCCCAGGGTATGACCGAGAAAGCTCTTCTGCGAGCTGATCGGCATGTGGCTGCCGAACAGGCTGCTGGTGGCCAGGGTTTCCGCGATGTCGCCTTGTTCGGTGGCGGTGCCGTGACCGTTCACGTAGCCAATAGCCGAAGGCTCCAGACCTGCATCTTCCAGCGCCAGTTCCATGGCCCGACGCATGGTGGTTTGCTCCGGGCGGGTGGCGTGCTGGCCGTCGGCGTTACTGCCGAAACCAACGATTTCGGCGTGAATGTGTGCACCACGGGCCAGCGCGTGTTCGAGTTCTTCGAGCACCAGCATGCCGCCGCCTTCACCAATCACCAGGCCATCGCGCGCACTGTCATAAGGCCGTGGGCTGGTTTGCGGCGCGTCGTTTTTCAGGCTGGTGGCGTAGAGCGCGTCGAACACCATGGCTTCGGTCGGGCACAGTTCTTCGGCACCGCCGGCGAGCATCAGCGGCAGGCGGCCGAACTTGATCGCCTCGTAGGCATAACCGATGCCCTGGCTGCCACTGGTGCAGGCGCTGGAGGTCGGGATCAGCCGCCCGGTGAGGCCAAAGAAAATGCTGATGTTGGCGGCAGTGGTGTGCGGCATCATTCGCACGTAGGAGTTGGCGTTCAGGCCTTCAGCCACAGAATTGAGCAGCATCTTGCCAAAGGCTTTGATCTCGTCGGTGCTGCCGGTGGATGAGCCGCAAGACACGCCCATGCGGCCGTCTTTGATCGACTCGTCACCGAGCAGTCCGGCATCGGCCAGCGCCCGTTCTGCCGCGCCGACCGCCAGCCGGGAAACCCGGCCCATGCTGCGCAACTGCTTGCGGGTCCAGTGGCTCGGGACGCTGAAGTCGTCGATGGGACCTGCCAGGCGTGTGTTCAGCTCGGTGAAGCGATCCCACTCATCCATGCGGCGGATGCCACTGCGATTGGCCTTGAAGTTAGCGCAGATGGTCTTCCAGTCGCTGCCCAACGAGGTGATGCCGGCCATGCCGGTGACGACGACGCGCTTCATCAGCACAGGCCTCCGTTGACGGCCAGAACCTGCCGAGTGATATAGCCTGCCTCTGCGGACATCAGGAAGTTCACTGCACTGGCCACCTCTTCAGGGGTGCCCATGCGTTGTGCGGGGATCATTTTCAGCAGTTCTTCCACGGGTACGTTTTCGTCGAGCATCGCGGTGTCGATCAGACCCGGAGCGACGCAGTTGACGGTGATCTTGCGTTTGCCGAGTTCGATCGCCAGGGCCTTGGCGGCGCCAATCAGCCCGGCCTTGGAGGCGCTGTAGTTGACCTGCCCACGGTTGCCGATCAACCCGGACACCGAGGTGATGCAAACGATCCGTCCGGCGGCGCGACGACGAATCATTGGCATCATGACCGGGTGCAATACGTTATAAAAACCGTCGAGGTTGGTGCGCATCACCACATCCCAGTCGTCCTCGCTCAGGGCCGGGAAGGCACCGTCGCGCGTCAGGCCGGCGTTGAGCACCACGCCGTAATAGGCGCCGAGGGTTTCCACGTCAGCTTCAAGGATCGCCTTGCAGCTGGCGCGATCCGATACGTCGAATTGCAGGATGCGCGCGCGGCGTCCCAATGCTTCGATTTCGGCCTGAACGGCTTCGGCGTCGCTGCGACCGCTACGGCAATGCAGCACCAGATCAAAGCCGGCCTGGGCCAGGCGTAGTGCGATGGCGCGGCCGATACCGCGGCTGGAACCGGTGACCAGTACGGATTCAGTCAAGACTGGGCTCCAGTAGTGCTAGAAGAAGAGTGGGATTCGTGTAGATAGTGAGCCGCCTGAGGTGGGCAGAACACATTCAGACGGGCCATGGCATGGATGCCGGGACCTGTCAGATGGCACTCGAAGACGCCCATGCCGTTGTCGTCTTCGAGCGAACGCAGGGCGTGGATCGTCAGTTCGCTGCCGACCGGAAAGTGTTCCACATTACATTCAAATTTACGCGTGCCGAGCAGGAATCCAAGCTCAACTGCATTGCCTCGCTCACGTGCGCGACAGCCGGCGTACGCTGCCACACTTTGTGCCATCAGCTCGATGCCGACCCAGGCCGGCAAACTGCCGTCGGGCTGGTTGAACAGGCCACCGGGTTTGACGGTGAGGCGGGTGTGAATCTGTTCTTCGTCGAACGACAGCACATGATCGATAAGGATCATGTCACCCGCATGGGGCAGCAGTTCGGCGAGAGGCCAATCAATCATTGGGCGTCTCCGATAATCAGGCTGACGTTGTTGCCACCAAAGGCAAAAGAGTTACTCATCAGGCAACGTGTAGCGCTCTGTTCCAGGCGATCAGCGGTGGTCACAAAACTCAGCGCTGGCAGCTGCGGGTCGGGCTGGCCGTCCCAGACTTGGGGTGGCAGCGCGTGTCGGGTATTTTCGCGGCTCAGGCTCAACCAGCAGAACGCCGCTTCCAGTGCCCCGGCCGCGCCGAGGGTGTGGCCGGTCATGGGTTTGGTCGACGAGCAGGGCACGCCTGCCGGGAACAGTGTGTTGACCGCCAGGCTTTCCATGGCGTCGTTGTGTTGGGTGGCGGTGCCGTGCAGGTTCAGGTAGTTGATTCGCTCAGGCGCTAAACCGGCGTTGTGCAGGGCCTTGTTCATCGCTTGCAGGGCGCCGCGCCCGCTGGGCTCCGGGGCGGAAATATGGTGTGCATCGGAGCTGGCGCCACTGCCCAGGAGCGCAATCGGTTGGCTGCTGCCGAGGTGTTTGCTCATCAAGAAAAGTACCGCCGCTTCACCGATGTTGATGCCGTTGCGATTGATCGAAAACGGATTGCAGCGCTGTTCGGAAACCGCATCCAGCGCCGAAAAACCGTTGAGGGTCAGTTTGCACAAACTGTCGACGCCGCCGCACAGGACGACATCACACACGCCGAGGTCGAGTAATCGCTGAGCACTCAACAATGCACGGGCGCTGGAGGTGCAGGCCGTGGAAATCACGTAGGCCGGACCGCTCAGTTGCAGCCAGTCAGCGAGGAAATTCGCCGGGGCACCGAGTTCCTGTTGTTGGTAGTCGTAGCCCGGTGGGAACTGACCGTTGCGAATGTACTGGGCAATCCCGCGACTGGCTTCGTCGATGCCCGAAGTGCTGGTGCCCAGGACGATGCCGATGCGTCCACGGCCATAGGTTTGAATGGCGTGTTCGATGTCTTCGCGGATTTGCAGCGCGGCTTCCAGCAGCAACTGATTGTTGCGGGTGTTGTGCTGGTTCAGTGCCGCCGGGATCACGGCCAACTCACCGTGTACCGCCGCGACCGGTAGCGAACGCTCAGGCACCCAGCCGGCCTCGACGCGCATTCCCGAGCAATCGCCGGCAAACAGCTTGCGGGCCACTTCGTGTTTGTTGCGGCCCAGGCTGCAGATCAACCCGAGGGTGTTCAGGTAGGCCGTCATGGTGCAATCTCGGCGGTCAGCGGGGTAACGTGATAGTACAACTGTTCGGGCAGTGTCAGAACGAAGTCCGACGGGGTTCGATACAGCACCTGCCAATGCGGCGTCAGTGAGCGTAAGGCGGCGTGATGCCGGGCCGCAGGATAATTATCGAGCAACTCGGCCTCCGGTGTCAGGGCGAACAGCAACGCCGCAAACAACTGGCGTGCTTCGGGATTGGGCGGTAGCAAGCCGTCGGCCTGCCACTGGTTGTCGACCAGACGCTGGCGAGCCACAGGAATACCCAGAGGGTCAATCAACGACCAGCGAATGCCGGCTCCTTCGCGCTGGATCACCAGCAGCCAGTCCTGACGCTGATCGGCCCGTTGCCGTTCGACATGCAATTGCAATGGCAAGGCCAGCGTCGGGTTGCGCTCGGGCAGCGGCGGCTGGCTGGCGCAAGCGCTCAGCAGCAGGGCACAGCACACGAGCAGGAGGCGAATCATCAGCACTGACCTTCGAGCGGTTTACGGGCAACCACGTTGACCAGGGTTTCTTCCCGTTGGCCAACCGGTTTTGGGCGGCGCAGTCCAAAGCGTTCGAGCAGACCGAAATCCTTCGCGCGACTCCACCACAGATAAGGGTAAGACACGTTTTGCGGGCCGAATTCAAACCCCTGCTGACGAATCATCTGCAAATAACCGTCGGCGCTCTTTTGCACGTGCATCGGGTGGCGAAACAACCAGCGAATCACCCAGGTGTCGATGTAGGCTTCGGTGGACTCGGCAAACAGCAAATAGCCGCCCGGCTTGAGCACCCGATAGAACTCGGCGAGGGCTTTCTCCTGTTCCACCAGGTGGTGGAAGGTCTGGTGGCAGAACAGCAGGTCGACGCTGGCGTCCGGCACCGTGAGGGTCGCGCAGTCGCTGGCGATCAGCTCGACATCGATGTTCTGGCGCTGCGCCTCTTCGCCGCTGAGCATGAGGCTGTGCGGGTCAGCGTCCAGACCGATCAGCCGTTGCGGGGCAAACACTCGATGCAAGTACTGGAACGACTTGCCCTGACCGCAACCGGCATCCAGCAGCACTGGATGGCTCGGCAGCGCTTCGCTGAACACGTGGCGCAGGTCATTGATTGCCACCCGCAGCACGTGGTGCTGCCAGGTGTAGCTGCGCAGGAACCAGAAACCGAAGCGGGTTTCCTCGACGTAGCTATCGCTGAGGTACTGTTGTCCGGTGCCACTCACGTTGCATCACTCGCACAAATCTCCGACAGCATGCGCAACCGGCGCTTGGGTTCGCTGACGAACGGATTGCGTTCGTCCCAAGCGTAACCGGCGAGGATCGCGCTGATCATCCGACGGATCTCCGGTGTGCCACCCTGATGGTAGATCACATCCTGAAAGGTCCCGGTGTACCAGCCTTCAACGTAGCAGCGGAACGTGTCGACGCCACGCTTCAGAGGCTCGGCAAACTCGCGCTGCCAGTCCACACTTTCGCCTTGCAGTTGGCGATGCAGAACGCCGGCGGCCATACTCGCCGAACGCATGGCGATGGTCACACCGGAGGAAAATACCGGATCGAGGAATTCTGCCGCATTGCCGAGCAAGGCGAAGCCTGGACCGTGCAAGGTTTTGACGTTGGCCGAGTAGCCGCCGATGGTTCGCGCGGGCGTGTCCCAATGGGCGCTTTTCAGCACCTTGGCCAAGCTCGGCGTTTCGGCGATGAAGCCGCGCAGGCACGCGTCGAGATCGTCGCCGCGGCCTTCGAAGTGTTCGGCCGCGGCGACCACGCCCACCGAGCAGCGACCATTGCTGAAGGGGATGGTCCAGAACCAGATATCGCGCTGGGTCGGGTGAGTGGTGATGAGGATCTTTTCACGGTCGAAGTGCGGGCTGTCAATGTGGTCTTCGACGTGGGTGAACACCGCTTGGCGCATCGGGAAATTCGACGGTGCTTCAAGGTCGAGCAGGCGCGGCAACACGCGGCCGTAGCCGCTGGCATCGAGCACAAAGTCGGCTTCGATAGAGTATTCGCTGCCGTCTTCACGGCGAGCACTGAGCTGGGGCTTCGCCAGCTCGAAGTTGGCACTGATGATCGTCTCGCCGTAACGGATTTCCACTCCTTGCAGCGCCGCCTGATCGGCCAGCAGTTTGTCGAAATCAGCGCGCTGGACCTGGAAAGTGGTCGGTTTGCCGTGGCTGAAGGTGTCACCGAAATCGAACGTGCTGTAGCGCTCGCCCCAGGCGAACGCCGCGCCGTTCTTCAGCTGAAAACCGGCGGCTTGTACCGCTTCAAGCATGCCGGCTTCTTCGACGAAATCCAGGCAGTGCGAGAGCAGGCTTTCACCGATGGAAAACCGTGGGAAGTGCTGACGTTCAATGATCAACACGTCATGGCCGTTACGCTTGAGCAGCGCGGCGGCGATGGCGCCCGATGGGCCGGCACCGATAACGATGACCTGGCGACGTTCCGTATCAACTGTTGGCACTGGAGCTCCTTGCCGGGGCGGCGACCTGTGAGGGAATTCGGTGCACACCGGCGAGTGCCGGCAGCAGCGTTGCGATCAAACCCATCAACATCAGCGCGAAGTACAGCGCCGGGCTGATCAGCTGTTGTTGCAGTAGCAGGTTGAGAAAGACGATCTCGCTCAAGCCACGAATGTTCAACAGCAGACTTTCGCGCCAGCGGCTGGCGCCGATAAACGATGCGCCGGCCCAACCGAGGCCGAGCCAGTTACCCAACAGTTTGCTGGCGATGGGAAACACCAGCAGCGCACCGAGTTGCGCCCAGCTAAGGCTGTCCATGACGCTGTGCACGTTGATCTGCACTATGCCGAAGGTCAGGATCAGCGGTATCGCGATGCCGTTCTGCAAGTGGCTCATCCAGGCGGCCTGTAACGGTAGCACCAGCGGCAGCTTGAGGGCGGCCATGCACAACAGATAACCGATGCCGAAAATCAGCGCATTGAGTTTGAAGTGTTCCGCCACCACCAGCAGCGCGAAGAAGCCCAGGCTGTGCAGCAGCGGTTGACGCAGCCCGAGCACGCGCAGCAGCAACGGCAGGCAGGCGCCGGCCAGCGGCAGCAACAGGCTGCTCAGGTGCAGGCTGCCTTGGGCGAAGGCGAACAGGCTCCAGCAGGTCAGGTCGATGAGGATCGCGGTCTGCACCAGTCGGCGAGTAGCGGCGGGTGGATAGTTGATGTGCCGCAAGTACAGATACAACACCGGAATCGCCGTGATCGCGAACAACAGGCCGACCGCCAGCGAGCTCAACCATGGCTGATCCGGCAGCAGCCAAATGGCTGTCGCCAGACCGCAGACGAACGGAATGCCGAAACTCGGCAGGGCGATTTTCAGGCTCTGGCGATCCAGCTTCAGGTCGATCACGTCGCTGAGGATATGCCCCAGCAGCAGTGCAAAACTCAGGCTGTAGAGGTTTTTCAGCCAGCTCGGCGAGACCAGCTCGGCGCCGCTCAACTGCCAGTACGGTTCAATCCAGACATACATCAACAGCGGCAGGCCAAAGGTCGCCAGCAGCAACTGGCTGACAATCGGGATCAACCCAAAATGACGCCCGATGCGAGTCGCCACGGCGAACAGCACCACGGCCAGCAGCCAGAACAGCACGATCATCATGCTGCCGGCTCCGCAACGGGCGCGGTGTGCGCCGAAGGTTTGGCCCACGGTGCGAGGATGAAGCTGAAGGCCAGCCCAAGGCTCACCGAAAGGCCGAAGTTGCTCACCGCCGGGGTGCTGGAAATCGCCAGCAGACCAAACGACAGCCATGTAGTCGCTGCTGCCAGCAGCGTGCCCAGCAGGCTCACGGCAGCACCGCCGATCTGCTCGCGCATGAGGATCGCGTAATCGACACTGATCGCTGTCACCAGCAGCAACCCGAACACGCTGAACAGTGTCAGCGGCTGCCCCAGCCAACCGAGGCTGGCCAGGCTGCACAATGCCGCCAGTAATGGCAGCGCGACGAGCCGCAGGGCGCCGCCAAAACCGAAGGGCAGAATCAGCAGCAACACGATCAATACGCAGGACATCAGTTTCAGTTCAGCGGCGCTGATCTGGGTAGCGGCGAAGACTTTGTTCAGGTCGTCCAGACGATCCACCAACTGCACACCCGGCAAGTCCAGCGCTTGCACCCGCAGTAACGCGGCATCATTCAAGCCTTGCAGGCTGACCATGGCCGCCACGCCGTCATCCGAGGCGCCCAGCCACAGCGGGCGCCACGGTTCGGCCAAGGGGCCGACCAGCGCTGCGTCAACGTCTTCGACCGGCAATGCCTGCAACTGCGCCAGTTCGGTTTGCAGTGCGGTGACCGGGATACCGAGGTTGAGCAACGGTTGCCAGAATGCCGGGAGTTTGTTCAGGGCTTCGCGAACCTGTTGCTGCTCGGAAGGCAGGCTGACCAGTTGGCTCAGCGCCAGGTAGCCTTTGAGCTTGTCCAGATTGACCAACTGTTCGAGCCGTTCGCTGAGGGCTTTCTGACGTTCGAACAGTTGCTGCTGATTGGCCGCACGTACCAGGAAAAACTGGCTGGTGGGTTGATAGCCGGTGATCCGTGCAATGGTCTGCGCTTCATCCATCAACTGCGGCGGCGCACTGACCCACTGACGGATGTCGTTTTTCGTGGTCAGGTGCCACAGGCCTCCGGCACAAAAGGCCAGGACCAACACCAGCAGGACCGAACTGCGCACGCGTTTGAGCAGCGCTACACGCATGCTCACTAAAAACTCGGCCACCTGCAGCGGCCACTGTGCTGGTCGCAGATCCGTGCCCTTGAGCAGCGCCGGCAACCAGCAAACCGCCGACAGGTACGCGCCGAGCAAGCCGGCGGCGGAGAACACGGCAATCTGGGTCAGCGCCGGGAACGGCGTCCAGGCCAGTGCCAGATAGCCGATGCAACTGGTGGCCAGGCTCAGGGTCAGTCCCGGCAAGGTCAGACGCAGCGCAGGCCAGCTGTGCCAGGGTTTCAGGCTCCAGCTCTTGGACAGGTAATGCAGCGGGTAATCGACGGCGACGCCGATCAGGCTCGACCCCAGTACCAGGGTCATCACGTGCATATGGCCAAACAGCGCAACGCAGGCCACCGAGCCAAACAGCATGCCGACCAAAACGGGGATGAAGGCCAGTAACACCCGAAGCCTGCGGAACGCCAACAACAGCAGCAACAGGATACCGACGGTTGCACCACCGCCGACCCAGGTGATTTCGCGGGTCGCCTGCTGTTGACCGTTGGCGGCGTACAGCAGGCCGCTGGCGGCGAGTAGTTGCACATCGGCCTGCGCCGCTTCTTCACGACTGTGCTTGAGCAGTTCGGCGACTCTCAGTGGCAGGCGCATGTCGAACGCGTTACCGCTGGTGCGGGCTCGCAGCAATACCCAGCTTTTGCCGTCGGCGTCGGCGACCAATGCGCCGCTGCCAATGTCCAGTTGCACTGAACCGTGCTGCGGCTGGCTGTTTTGAATGCGTCCGGTCAGGCCCAGCCAGTCATCCTGGCTCGGCACCAGGCTGAAACCGGTAAAGGGGTCGAACAGCGCTTGCACGCGCTGCTGGATAAAGGCTTGCGGTTGTTCGATCAGTTGTTGCCGATCCGTCGCCGAGAGCATCGCCAGCCGACCCTGCAGCAGCTGTGTGCGCAGCGCCGGCAGGTCGGCTTGCAGGTTCCATTGGACCTTTTCGAACACGCCGCTGGCCAGCCACTGTTCGCCGAGTTTCTGTGTCATGGCGATGGCTTGCTGGCGATCGGTGTGGCCGACCAGCACCAGCATTTCGCGGTTCAGCGGTTCTTGCATGCGCTGTTCGGCCTTGAGCTCCAGCGCATCTGGCGCGGTGCCCGGTACCAGATCCATCAGGTTGGCCGACAGCGGTGCGCCGTCGTGCCATTGCCAGCCGGCAAGTGCGAGCACTGCCAGCAGCAGGGTCAGAAATAGCCGTGGGAGCCTCCGTTCACTCGGCAAAGTCATGTTGCTCCGCATCGCTCAGTGGGTTGGCGCTGGTGGTGTCCTGCATGCGCAAAACGGTGCTGTCGCCCTGGGTTTCCAGCAACTCGATGCGCTGCACCAGTTCGCCGCCGTCGATGTTGATCTGGTTGAACACTTGCTTGAGCAGCATCGAACGCGGGGTCAGCGTGAGCGTCCAGTGCTGCGCTTCGCCGCTCAGCGACAGCTCGAAATCCCGTTGCAGTCCGCTGCTGTCACCTTGCAGTACCGCGAGGAAGATACGGTTCTGCTCGGCACCGGCGCTTTTGCCCGGCAGCATTTGCCACGCGCTGCCATCACGCCGGGCAATACCTTTGGCGCTGATCCGGTAATCCTGTTGCAGCGGAGTCTTGAGCAACCACAGCAAACCGTGATCCCTGGCCAGCACGAACGTGCCCTTGCTGGTCAGCGGTTGTGGCAGGGCACGCAGGTGTTTTTCCTGAATGAAGTTGCCGTGGATCACGCTCGGCTTGGCCAGTTGATCGCTCAGTTGTTGCAGGTCGAAAGCGTTTGCCAGCGATGAAAAGCCAAGCAACACGAGGCTTGCGACCATCGCGTAGCAGCTGGCGAAGCCTGCGTTCGGCCGCGAAGCGGTCGTAATCCGGGCTACTCGGTTTTCCTGCAAGATCGCGGTTTCAGGTTTTACGACCGCTTCGCGGCCGAACGCAGCCTGGCGGCAGCTGCTACGAAGGCACGGCGTCAGCCTCCAGAAACTCATGGCAACATCCTCTCGACCGCATCGACAAACACCTTCGGCGACGCCAGCTGCATCTCGCGGCTGGCGACGTGCACGGCGACCTGCACCGAGCTGGCGCGGGTCAGGCGTTCACCGGTGGCGAGATCGCTGATCAGGTAGCTGATCTTCAGACGGTTTTCCCATTCCACCAGGCTGGCGCGTACGTTGAGCGTCTGGCCGAACACCGCGCCACGCACGTAACGCAGTTGCAGGTCGATCACTGGCCACGCATAGCCGGATTCCAGCATGGCGGTGTAGTTGTGGCCGAGCATGTCGAGCAGGGTGCAGCGGGCGACTTCCAGGTATTTCACGTAATGGCCGTGCCAGACCACGTTCATGGAGTCGACGTCAAAGAACGGCACGAGAATTTGCGTATCGGCGTGAAGCACTCCCTTGCTACGCATGCAGCCTCCAGTGTTGTTCGGCAATGCGTTGCAGACACAGACGTAATTCACCTTCCAGGGCGCGGTCCTCGATGACCGGCGCGAAGTCCTTGGCGAGCTCTTCGTGCATCGCCGCCAACGCTGGCGGCAATGGTCGGGCGTCTTCGGCCTGGCCGCGCAACCAGACACCTTGATTGGCCGCCAGCAGCGTCGCGGCAGCAACTTGTTCGGTCAGCTCCAGCACGCGGATCGCATCGCGGGCGGCGATGGTGCCCATGCTCACTTTGTCCTGGTTGTGGCATTCGGTGGAGCGCGAGAACACGCTGGCCGGCATGGTGTTTTTCAGCGCTTCGGCAGTCCAGGCGCTGGTGCCGATCTGCACCGCTTTAAAGCCGTGGTTGAGCATTGCTCGCTCGGCGCTGGCGCCCGACAGGTTGCTTGGCAAGCCGTGGTTGTAGCGTTCGTCCACCAGCAGCGCGAGCTGACGGTCGAGCAGGTCGGCGACGTTGGCCACGAGGTTCTTCAAACTGTCCATGGCGAAGGCGATATGGCCGCCGTAGAAGTGCCCGCCGTGCAGCACGCGTTCGGCTTCGGCGTCGATGATCGGGTTGTCGTTGGCGCTGTTGAGTTCGATCTCAATGAACGAACGCAGCCAGTTCAGGCTGTCGGCCAACACGCCGAGCACATGCGGTGCGCAGCGCAGCGAGTAGCGGTCTTGCAGGCGATGCAGTGGCGCGGTCGGTGCGTCGATCGCCAGATCCTTGCGCAACCACGCGGCAACCTGCATTTGCCCCGGATGCGGCTTGGTGGCGAACAGGCGTTCGTCGAAGTGCTCCGGGTTGCCTTGCAGGGCGACCACGTTCAGCGCGGTGATGCGCGTGGCCAGTTGCAGCAGGTAGTCAGCACGGGCGAAGGCCAGGCAGGCGAGGCCGGTCATGACCGCCGTACCATTCATCAACGCCAGCGCTTCCTTGGGTCGCAGCACCAGCGGCTCCCAGCCGAGTTCGCGGTGTACGTCGGCAGCCTGCCGGCGTTCGCCCTTGAACAGCACTTCGCGCTCGCCGGACAAGGTTGCAGCCACGTAAGACAGCGGCGTCAGATCACCGCTGGCGCCCACCGAACCTTCTTCCGGGATCAGCGGCAGAATGTCGTGTTCGAGGAAGGCGTGCAGGCGTTCCAGCAGCTCCACACGAACCCCGGACACGCCGTGGCACAGCGACTGCAAACGCGCCGCGAGGACCGCGCGGGTGGCCTGGGCATCGAGCAGTTTGCCCAAGCCGCAACCGTGGAAGGTGTAGAGATGACGGGGCAGCGCTTCGACGTGATGCAGCGGCACCGCAACCACGCAGGAATCGCCGTAACCGGTGGTCACGCCGTAGATCACGCCTTCCTTGTCCAGCAACGAATCCAGAAACCGTGCGCCTTTGGCGATGCGCTCACGGTATTCACTGTCGTTTTGCAGTTGCACGGGCGCCTGACGATTGGCCAGGGCCAGCACGTCTTCGATGCGCAAAGGGAGTTCGCCGAAGGTTACCGGCTCAAGCAGATGCGTTGTCATCGGTCTTCCAGAATGGGTAGAAATTGAACCATTGTTGAGGCGCCTCGAGACAGCATTGAGCGAGGCGTTCGGCGTAGCGCGTGGCCCATTGGTGAATCACTTGCTCGCGGTCGCTGCGCTTCCACACCACCGCGTCGGTGAAGGGCTCGATGATCAGTCGATAGTCGCCCGTTTGTTTCTTCAGGCACAGCAGAAAATTGACCGGACACTTCAACAGGCCGGCCAGCAGCCACGGGCCTTGGGGAAACGCAGCCGGATGACCGAGGAAGTCCACCGTCACGCTGCGCCCGCCATGCAGCGGCACGCGGTCGCCGGCAATCGCCAGCCACTCGCCACGCTCCAGGCGCTCGTGCAGTTGCAGCATGATCACCGGGTCCAGTTCGCTGACCTGGATCAGCCGCAGATTGGTCGCACCGGCTTCGCCCAGCAGGCGATTGAAACGCTCGGCGTGCTTGGTGTGTACCAGCACGTTCATGGTGACCCTTTCACCGAGTTCGGCGAGGGCTCGGCAGACTTCGAGGTTGCCCAGGTGAGCGCCCACCAGCATCTGCCCGCGTTCGCCGCGCAACTGATTGCGCAACAGTGCCGGGTCGATGATTTCTATTTGCTCGATGCTCAGCTTGCCGTTCCACACGTCGAGCTTGTCGAGCATGGAGTCGGCGAAAGCCATGAACTGACCAAACACCCGCCAATGGGTCGGACGCAATTCGTTGCGGCCGCTCCAGTCGGCGAGGCGCTGCTGGTACTGCCAGGCACTGTGGCGGGCGCTGCGACCGAACATGAAAAAATACAAAACGATGCCATACAGCAGCGGGCTCAACAGCCGACGTCCCAGCACTTTTGCGCAGAGTGCGGTGAATTTCATCAGCCAGAAACTGCCGCGTTCCTTGTGATCGGCCCAGTGCTCTTTGTCTGCATTGATGCTCATGCTCGCCACCGTCGCCAGAGAATGACCGGTGCCCGAAGCAGCATGCCGAAGAATAAGCGGGTGTGCATACTCGATATCAGCACGTTGTCGTGGAACAGGCGAAAATGTGAGACGCCATCCAGGGGGTAGTGAACCTTGGTGTGCAGCCAGCGCATCGGCAGATTGCGCCAGGCCAGGCGCACAATGATGTCTGTGTCGAAGTCCATGCGAATGCCGATCTTCACCGAGTTGATCAGCGCCAGTGTCGGCGGCAATGGATAGAGGCGAAAACCGCACATGGAATCGCGAATCTGCAACGAAAGGGTGTTGATCCAGACCATGACGTGAGTCAGATAGCGGGCGTACAAACGGCCCTTCGGCACGCTGGCGTCGTAGAGCGGGTAGCCGCAGATCAATGCGTCGGGGTGGGCGCGTGACTGCTCAATGAAGGTCCGAACGTCACTCAGATCGTGCTGGCCATCGGCGTCCACCTGCAAAGCATGGCTGAACCCCAGCCGCGAAGCTTCGCGAAACCCGGTCATGACGGCGCCGCCCTTGCCCTGATTGACGGCGAGTTTGATCAGGAAAACCTGGTCACGTCGGGCCAGTAGTTCAAGCACCGCCGCACAAGTCGGGCTACTGGCGTCATCCACCAGAATGCACGGCAAGCCGCTTGCGAGCAGCGCGTCGACCACGTGGGTGATGGCGGTTTCGTGGTTGTAGACCGGGATCACGGCGCAGGGGTTATGCATGTTGGCAGTTCTCCCGAACCCGTAGCAGCTGGCGAAGCCTGCGTTCGGCCGCGAAGCGGTCGTAAAACCGGTGATCGCGGTTTTCCAGGTGTATTGAGGTCATCAAACTGCGAGCGCTGCGCACTCGAACGCAGCCTTCGGCAGCTGCTACGGGGAACGTCGAGTTATCCACAGGCGCTCTCCAGGAGTATTCGTCCACTGGAGCAGGTAGCCATCTCATTGCGGTAGGTGAAATACAACTTGTTGCGCAGTGGGTCGAAGCGCAGGTGCAGCTGGATTTCGTCGCCGGGGCGTACCAGTTGCTGGAACTTCAGCACTTCCATGCCGGCAAATTTTACCGGCAGTTCCATCAATTGTTGGCCCAGGTTCAGCGCCCACTCGACTTGCACCACTCCCGGCAACACGGGGGTTTGCGGGAAGTGGCCGCTGAAATAAGCCAGGTCCGGCGGCACCGCCAGTTGCAGGCTCCACTCGCCGTTGGCTTCGGCCTGTTCCAACACGTGCGGCGCCTTTGGGCGGGGCGCCAGCAGCAGGGCTTCAACTTCGGCTTGCGGCAGCTTGCCCTGGGCGTTCAGCGGCAGTTGGCGCAGCAATCGCCAGCGGCGCGGCAGGGCCAGGGTTTCGCAATGTTGGCTCAAGTGCTGACGCAGTTCCTGGGTCAGCGTACGCCGGCCCTGATTGCGCAACGCATGCAGACCTTGTTCGCTCAGCACCAGCAAGGCACCCAGCGACGCACGATTTTCCTGAACCACGCCCAGGCGCGCGTCGGCGACCCAGTCGTGGGCCATCAGCGCCTGTTCCAGCATGGGCAGCGAGATACGCTTTTCTTCCAGTTTGACGATCCGGTCCAGCCGTCCGAGCAGCTCGAAACGACCGTCAGCGGCAATCCGGGCGGCGTCGGCCGTATGTTCGATGTGGTCGATCGGCAAGTACGGCGAGGCGATGAGCAGGGCTCCGTCACTGTCTTGGCTCAGCATGACATCGGCGAAGGGCTGCCAGAGATCGTCGTCCTGACGCCAGGCAATGCCACCGGTTTCCGAGCTGCCGAGAATCTCCGTTGGCCATTGTTGCAGGCGTTCGTGCAAGCTTTTCGCGGCCTCGGCCGGCAAGGCGCCACCGGAGGAAAACACCTGGCGGACCGCGCTCAAGGCCGGCCAGTCGAGGTTGTCGCCCATGCGCTTGAGCAGCGCTGGGCTGGCGACCCAGGCAAAGGCCGGGTGTTCGCGGCTGGCGCGCTGCAAGTCTTCCGGGAAAGCCAATTGTCGGCGAACGAACGGACGCCCGGCGCACAGCGGCCACAGCACCCGGAACAGCAAGCCGTAAATGTGCTGGGTGCCGACGCTGCCGATGATGCAGGCGTTGCCCAGGTCCGCGCCCCACAAGTGCTCCAGCGCCTGAACTTCATTGGCCAATTGCCGCAGGGTTTTCTCGATGCGCTTGGGTTCGCCGCTGGAGCCGGAAGTGCACAGGCTCAGGTGACAGTGATCGAGATCCAGTTCGGTGGCAGACAACGGCGCCTGCTGGAAATCGGCCAGGTGTGCGTCGTCCGCCAGATCGGTCAGCCACAGATCGACTGCCGTCGACCAGCGCAGGCGGGTCTGGGGTTGCAAATCGGCGGGCAGCAGCACGCTGACCCCGGCACGCCAGGCGCCGAGCAGGGCGATGGCCAGTTCAGCAGCGTCTTCCAGGTGCACGGCGATACGCGTGACACCGTGTGCTTGCAGACCAGCGGCGAGGCGCAGGGCCTGCTCACACAGGTCGGCGTGATTAAGCGCCGGAGCCGCCGTAACGGCGCGTTCCGGTTGAGCCTTGAGCAGCAGCTGCTCAAGTTTTATCCAATTCATGGGTGGCCTCGTACCCGTTGTCGTATGAGCCATTCAATGGCAAACAGCAAACCCATCAACCCGTAGGAGATCAGGCCGGTGTACAACATCCACCAACTCAGCGGCGCCCAGAGGGTCAGGGCGGCGGCGAGCAAACCGTTACAGAGGAAAAACACACTCCAGGCGATCGTCACCTGGCGGGTATAAACAATCGCCTTGTCCGGCAGATGCGGTTCGCGCAAACGCGCCAGCCGCTCGATTATCGGCTGCCCGAACTTCAGGCTCAGGCCAAACAGCGCCAGCATGAAGCCGCTCATCAGCACCGGATACCAGCGCAGCAGCAAGGGGCTATCGAACAGCGCCAGCAGCAGGCAAAAAACAATGGCGACCACCGCCATCCAGACGCTGCCTGGACGCCGCTCGCCCAGCAGTGCGCGGGCCAGCCACAGTCCGCCCAGCAACAAACCGAACTGCCATGGCGCGAAGTGCTCCATGCCGAAATACACCGCAAAGGGGTACAGCAGGCCCGCCAGCAGCAGGCCGAGGCCGATCAGTCGGCTCATGCGGCCGGTTGAACCAGGCGGAAGACCGCCTCGACCACGTCGCTGACGGTACGCACCGACTTGAACTCTTCAGCGGCGATTTTCTTGCCGGTCTGGCGCTTGATGTGATCGATCAGGTCGACGGCATCAATGCTGTCGATTTCCAGGTCCTGATACAGGTTGGCGTCCAGGGTCACGCGTTCGGGTTCCAGCTCAAAGAGTTCGACCAGGGCATCGCGCAGGGTGTTGAAAATGTCGTCACGAGTTTGCATGGTCCGGTCTCAAGCTGCCTTTTTTGCAGTGACGAACGCCGCAAGGCTCGCCACATTGGTGAAGTGACCGCGGGTGTCATTGGCTTCGGCGTCAATCTTGATGCCGTACTTTTTCTGAATCGCCAGGCCAAGCTCCAGAGCGTCGACCGAGTCCAGGCCCAGGCCTTCGCCGAACAGCGTCTGGTCGTCGCCGATGTCGTCCACGCCGATGTCTTCGAGGCCCAGGGCGTCGATGATCAGCAGTTTTATCTCACGCTTCAGATCGCTCATCTTCGGCGAGCTCCTTAATAAAGTAATGGTGGAAATAATCGTTGAGCTTGCGCGAGGCCTGAGGTGCCGGGCCTAGCGCCGCAAAGGCTTGTGGGTCTATATCGGCCCCTACACGGAAACTGAAGTGCACGCGGCGTTTCGGGATCCGATACCAAGGCTCGGCCTTGGTCAGGGTAGTCGGGCTGACCTTGATGATCACCGGGGTGACAATTCTCGCACCGCGCAGGGCGATTGCCGCAGCACCCCGATGAAAGGCCGGCGGTTGGCCGGGTTGGGTGCGGGTGCCTTCGGGAAAGATGATCAGGGTCTGACCGCTGTTCAGCGCGTCGGCAGCGGCATCGAGCATGTCCATGCTGCCATCGTTGCTGATGTACCCGGTGCGGCGCAGCGGGCCGCGGGTGAAGGGATTCTCCCAGAGGCTTTTCTTGACCACGCAATTGGCGTGGGGCACCAGACCGATCAGGAACACCACATCGATCAACGATGGATGATTGGCGATGATCATCTGCCCCGGGCGCCCGAGTTTTTCCGCACCCTGGATGTCGTAGGTCAGCACGCCTGTGCGGGCCATGAAGCGGACAAAAAACCAGAATATCCGGCTGACAATATACCGCGTCCGTTGCCGGTGGGCCTGGGCATCGCCCGGCAGGCAACTCAATAGCGGTAAAACCACCAATCGCAGGCACAGCCCGCCCAACCCGAAGAGGGTGAAGCTCAAGGCAGTGGCCAGCAGGCGCCAGTAGTAGGCGTCGCGGTTTTTATCGGTTACAGGTTGCGTTGCCAAGTCCATACACGATTTTTCCAGGCATGTTGGCAGGTGGTCTGCTGGCCGAGCAGCGTACTCAACAGATTCAGCGCATGGGGCCAGTGGGGTTTGGACAACGTATCCGAGGTGCTGTTCAGAGACAGCTGCCACTGATTTCCGGGCGTGATCAACAGGCCGACCGCGTATGGAAACGGCACATCGTCGATCCAGGTCGAGTAGGCTTCGGGCGGCTGCTCTTCGGTAATCACCAGCAACACCGCAGGCGCGCCTTCCTCAAGCAGTGCGGCAGCCTCTAGCATGCCGTGTTCGAGACCATCGCCAGCCGCCGCGAGTGCGGTCATTTCGCTGGTTTCACCCCGCATGATCGACCACAGGCCGATAACGGCGTTGTGCACCGACAGACTGAACTGGGTTGGCGACAGCGGCTGATCGGCTGCCAGATCGTTGAGAATCTCGAAGGTACGCGGGGTTTCGCCGTGACGAGAAATAAAGACCAACGGCAGCTGTTCGCGCCCCTCGGCCAACGGCCAGCCAACACTAAAGGCCATCCGCGCCAGACGACTGAGTCGCCGACGCTGCATGGCCGGCAAAAACGATACGTCGGGGGCGGCATCGCTGCTCTCGAGCACAACCGGTTGTCGGCTCCAGGCTTGCCAATCGTCCACGCTTTCGAGCCCAGGAGCCCAGGCGCGCCATTGGGCGATATTGAATTTGATCACTGAAAATTCATCCCGCCCCTGCGGGCTTCCTTGACGCGGTGAGTCGATTGACCAGCGACTGACCCGACATGGCGCTACGGCCGAGTGGCGCGCATTATCCCGGTGCAGCTGGCTTGTAGCAAATACTGGCTACATTTTGTTCGGCGTGCCATGTCGTTCATCGGCAAAAAAAGCTGTCATTTGGCCATTATTCGGTTTTTTACAGATGTGTCTGCCAGATGATTCATCGATCAAAGAGTGAAGCCGGTCGGTTTTTTGCAGAGATTGCAGCTGACTGCGTAGTCCGATTGCCAGCGAGGTAGCGAAGCAGCGGTGTCGGCTACTACACTCGGTCATTCTTTGATACACGGAGGTTTTGACATGCGGCGCGTGGTGTTCAATCAGAAAGGTGGCGTGGGCAAATCCAGTATTGCCTGCAATCTGGCGGCGGTCAGCGCCAGCGAGGGCTATCGCACGCTGCTGGTGGATCTCGATGCTCAGGCCAACTCGACTCAGTACCTGACGGGCCTGACCGGCAACGACATCCCGATGGGTATCGCCGACTTCTTCAAGCAGACCCTGTCGTCGGGACCGTTCTCGAAGAAAAACCAGGTCGATATCTACGAAACCCCATTCGACAACCTGCATGTGGTCACGGCCACGGCCGAGCTGGCCGACCTGCAGCCCAAGCTTGAGGCCAAACACAAGATCAATAAACTGCGCAAACTGCTCGACGAGCTGGCCGAAGACTACGACCGGATCTACCTCGACACCCCGCCAGCGTTGAACTTCTACGCGGTATCCGCGTTGATCGCCGCCGATCGCGTGCTGATTCCCTTCGACTGCGACAGCTTCTCCCGTCAGGCGCTGTACGGACTGCTGGCAGAAATCGAAGAGTTGAAGGAAGACCACAACGAAGACCTGCAAGTCGAAGGCATCGTGGTCAACCAGTTCCAGGCCCGCGCGAGCCTGCCGCAGCAGATGCTCGACGAGTTGATCGCCGAAGGCCTGCCGGTGCTACCGGTGTACCTGGGCAGCTCGGTGCGCATGCGCGAATCCCACCAGGCCAACATGCCGCTGATCCACCTCGACCCCCGGCACAAACTGACCCAACAATTCGTCGAACTGCACAACCTGCTGGAAAATGCCTGACAGCCCAGGCTGATGCAGGGCGTAGGAGCTGCCGAAGGTTGCGATCGTTTGATCTTGATTTTCGGCATTCCCGGCACCGCCAAAAGATCGCAGGCTGCGCCAACTCCTACAGGCCCAGCTCAGACCACCGCGTTTAAGGCGCAAGGGTTAAAGCGCTAGCCTCAAACCCCCTGACTGCGTAACCAGTTCATCAACTGCGGCAGCGGAAACGCCCCGCTCTGACGCGCCACTTCCCGGCCGTTCTTGAACAGAATCAAACTCGGAATCGAGCGAATCCCCAGTTGCGCCGACAACTGCTGATTCGCCTCACTGTCGAGCTTGGCCAACCGACACTTGCCCGCCAACTGCGCCGCCGCCTGCTCGAACACCGGCGCAAACGACTTGCACGGCCCACACCAATCCGCCCACACATCCACCAGCAACGGCAGATCGCCTTTGATCTGACTGGCGTAATCGCCTTGCGTCAGCTCAAAGGGTTTGCTCAGCAGGACTTCGGATTTGCAGCGACCGCACTTGGGGTGATCGCCCAAGCGCTCGGCGGGGATGCGGTTGAGGCCGTTGCAGTGGGGGCAGGGGATCAACAGGGGTTCAGACATGGAGGGGCTCCGGACATTGGGCAATGAAACCAATCTGGAGCCGAGGGCGTGGATTATCAAGGTGTGCAGAGGTGACCCAAGGTCCTTATGACGAAAACTTCGTGGGCGTAAACAACATCGACCAGCATAGCTGGCCGATGTTTTGTAACGGTCGGCCAGACTTAGCCAGCGACCGGGGAGCGCCAGTCATCGGAACCCGAAGTACCGCATACTTCGTGGGTCCAGGTGATTTTTCGGTAGGTGAACTCGACGTCTTCCAGATGAGTGAAGTGCGAGTTCGCGGGGTCCTGGCAGTTGTGCATGTAGTCTTTGATGTCGACGATGATCGCGTCTTCAAGCTTGGTGGTGAAGTAGTGCTCCTGGGTGCCGGCAGCCGAAGTGCGGTACCACTGGATTTCGATAGAAGTCAGACGCTCGCCGGAAGTCAGAGCTGCCAGCAGCAGTGGCGAGGACTTGTCGAACACTTTGGTGATTTTTACTGGCTTGTGTACGCGCTGGCCGGTGGGTTGGCCGGACTGCGGGTCACGCGGGATGATCACTTCGTGTTGGAAACCCTGAACCATGACCTGGTTTTCGTGACCTTCCTGGTAGGTGTTGCCAACCGAATCAGCGGTGAATGCATCGGCAGTGATCAGGCCTTGTTTGGTGCCGGTGATGGACATATACGCGGGTGTAGCCATGGATGCTCTCCTTGCTGAATAAATGAGGGTGCCCGGGAGGCGAAATCGCTCGGTGGGTACCTGAGTGTTATCAAGGCGCGTGCCAGGTTGTATCAGGCCCTTTAAAATCAGTGGGTTGGCTATTTTTCGAGGAGAGGCAAGGGGGTATTCAGGGAGGATTCAAGGAAAAGGTGCGCAAGAAGTTGCGCAGTGCTGCGCAACTTCTTGCGCGCTTGGCTACAGGCCTTGTGTGACATGGCCTGTAGCAGAATAGGGCAGTGTTTTCAGGGTAGTGAGCGCGCAACTTCTTGCGCATCATGGCCATGTGACTGCTTGTGGTGCATGGCTTCAGAGCTGTCGTGAGCGACAGGGTGGAAAAGAATGCTCACATTTTCGCCAATGCCAAAGGGGCGCGCGTATCTAGGCTGATAGAACGCATCGAACTGTGTACCGCCGGTCTATCCGCGTGTATAGCAAGTTGCGATATCAAGGGTGTGGGTTTAACCTCCATAGCAAGATGCGATATGGAGGAGCGTCGATGAGCGTTCTGATCAAGCAAGCCGCTGAGCATTGGCACTTTGTGTCGCCGTTGCTGCGCAAACCGAAAAACCAGGCTGATTACGATGTGCTGGTAAAGGCGCTCGATGAGTTGCTGGACCTGATTGGCGAAGATGAATCAAGCCCGTTGATGAGTCTGGTGGACATCATCAGTGACTGGATCGAGGCTTACGACCAGCAACACCGGCCAATGCCTGTAGCCAGTGGTGTTGATGTGCTGCGCTACATGATGCGCGAACACGGCTTGAGTCAGAGCGACCTGCCGGGTGTGGGCGCGCAATCGGTGGTATCGGAAATCCTGAGTGGCAAGCGTCAGCTCAACCTGCGGCAGATCCGCTGGTTGGCCGAGCGCTTCGCCGTGTCTGTGGAAACCTTCATCTGACTGTCCTCACGACGAACAGCTGATCTCCAGATGCTTGCCCCACTCAGGCGGGCGCTCGGCGTAGCTGTCCATGCCAGGCTGTTCTTCGAACGGTTTGCTCAGTACCGCGTGCAGGCGGCGAACCTCTGCATAGTCACCGTTTTCTGCCGCATCGATGGCTTTCTGCGCCAGGTAGTTGCGCAGGATGTAGAGCGGATTGATCGCGTGCATGCGGGTGCGGCGCTGTGCTTGATCATTGTTGCCGTCGCGTGCGACGCGTGCGCAATAGAGCTCGGCCCAGGCATCGAAACCCTTGATGTCGACGAAGTCGTCACGCAAGCGAGCGACGGCGAGCTCGGCAGTTTCATCGCCCAAGCGGCGGAAAAACAGGCTGTAGTCGACGCTGCTGTTCTGCATCAGTTGCAGCAGTTTTTCGACCAGTTTCTGGTCGTCTTCTTCGCCAGTGGTCAAGCCTAGGCGACGGCGCATCAGGTCCAGGTAATGAGCCTGATACAGCGGGAAGTACAAGCCGAGGGTTTCGCGCAGGGCGTCGACGCTGATAAACGGTGTCAGGGCCTGGGCCAGTGCGCTGAGGTTCCATTGGCCGATCGGCACTTGATTGCTGAACGAGTAGCGACCTTGATCATCGGAATGGTTGCAGATGAAGTTGGCGTCAAAGTCGTCGAGGAAGGCAAACGGGCCGAAGTCGAAAGTGACGCCGAGGATCGACATGTTGTCGGTGTTCATCACCCCGTGGCAGAAGCCATAGGCCTGCCATTTGGCGATCAGCTCGGCATTGCGCTCGACGACTTCGCGGAACATTGCCAAGTACGGTTCCGGCTGTTCCAGGCACTCGGGGAAGTGCATCGCCAATACGTGCTCGCCGAGGGCTTTCTGCTGTTCGGGCCGCTGGGTGTAGTAGAAATATTCGAAGTGCCCGAAGCGCACATGGCTCGCCGCCAGACGCAGGACCATTGCCGCTCGTTCCTGTTTTTCGCGCCAGACCGGAGTGTTTGAACCAATAACGCACAATGCGCGGGTGGTCGGGATGCCCAGTGCGTGCAACGCTTCAGACGCCAGAAACTCACGAATCGACGAACGCAGCACCGCGCGGCCATCGCCCATGCGCGAGTACGGCGTTTGCCCGGCACCTTTGAGGTGCAAGTCCCAGTGTTCGCCGGCCTCGTTGTAGACCTCGCCCAGCAGCAGCCCGCGACCATCGCCCAATTGCGGGTTGTAGGAGCCGAACTGGTGCCCGGAATAGACCATCGCCCGCGGCTCGGCTTCTGCCCACAGCTTGTGACCGCCGAACAGTTCGGCGAACAGCGGCGTCTCGGCAACGCTCGGGTCGAGGTCCAGCAGGGCCATGGCCGCAGGGCTGGCAACCACCAGTCGTGGTTCGCCGATGGGCTCAGGCAATACATGAGTTGAGAGCGCGTCGCCCAGGCGGGCAAAGCGGTTGTCGAAGGTCAGTTCGTCGAGGGCTTTCAACGGCCATCTCCAGCAGAATGTCCGAGCATTCTGCTGGGGAATGGCGCGTGGCGTCCAGTCAGTCGAGTCGCACCGATGGCGGCTCGGGTGGGGCCTTGCCTGCATCGGGAGATGTGGCGGGTTTGACCGCATCGCTGGCCAGCACCAGCTGTTCCTGGCCTGTCAGGTTTTTCAGGTGTATATCCACCTGACGGAAAGCAATGCTGATGTTGTGCGCCTTGAACTCGCTGTTGATGAACCGGTTGATTTCATCGAGTGCCGGGTTACGGTCGCCGAGGTCACGGACATGAATACGCAGCTCGTGTTCCAGGGTGCTTTCACCAAAGTTCAGGAAGAACACCGAGGGCGAAGGGTCTTTAAGCACGCGGGGGTTTTCCATGGCGGCTCTGAGCAGCAGAGTTCGCACCAGCTCCAGATCCGAGTCGTAGCCGACGCCCAGCTTGAGGGTCACCCGGGTCACGGTGTCGGTCAGCGACCAGTTGATCAGTTGCCCGGTGATGAACGTCTTGTTCGGGACAATGATGTCCTTGCGGTCGAAGTCGGTGATGGTGGTGGCGCGGATACGGATCTTGCTCACCGTGCCCGATAAGGTGCCAATGGTGATGGTGTCGCCGATTCGTACCGGACGTTCGAACAGGATCATGATCCCGGAGATGAAGTTGGCGAAGATCTCCTGCATGCCGAAACCCAGGCCGACCGAGAGCGCGGCCACCAGCCATTGCAGTTTGTCCCAGCTCACACCGAGGGTCGACAGAGTGGAAACAAAACCCACACCGGCAATCGCATAGGTCAGCAGGGTGGTTGTGGCGTAGGCGCTGCCCTGGGCCAGGTCGAGCTTGGACAGCACCAGCACCTCGAGCAACCCCGGCAGGTTTCGCGCCAGGGCTACGGTAATTCCGATGATGATCAGTGCGCCGAGCATGTCACCGATGCTGATCGGTACCATGCTCATGTTGGCGCCGGTGCCGCTGGTGTATTCGTACAGGGTGACGTTGTCGAGGTACGAGAACACCGTGATCAAGTCTTTCCAGACCCAATACAGCGCAGCGATGAAGCCGCCGAGCAGGGCCAGGCGGATCAGGCGCAGGGACTGTTCGTTGACCTTCTCGATGTCCAGCGTCGGCTCTTCGACGATCGCTTCACCGTCTCCTGCCTCTTTGGCGGCCTGGCGTTTGCTCAGGGCGCGCTGGTAGGCCAGGCGCCGCGCCGCAACGGCCAGGCCGCGGACGAAGGTGGCTTCGATCACCAGCCAGAACATCAGCAGGTAAAGGGTGTTGATTAACCGGTCGCTGAGTTTCAGTGCGGTATAGAAGTAGCCAAAGCACACGGCGATAAACAAAGCGATCGGCAGCACAGTGAATAGAACGCCGACAGCTTTGCGAAACAGTGAGGCGCTGTTGTGCGTCGGGCTATTGATCAGCAGGCGGCTGAGTAACCAGGCCATCAAGGCGTAGCAGGTCAGCACCACGGCGATGCCGAGTACATCGTCTGCCAGGGCCGCCGGTTGCAATTCGGCAACCGCCACCACGGCGACCAGCGCCAGTACGACCAGGCCAAGACGACGGATCCAGCCGCGGAGGAACTCCACCTGGGGTCTTTCCCAGCGAAAGTGCAGCTCCGCCACGCCACCCGGCGCAAGGATCCGGTACGCGGTATAGAACACCAGCCACGCCTGGGCGATTTGCAACAGGGCAGCGCCGAGGTTGGCGTTTTGCCCGCGGGCGTCGATTTGCAAGGCGAAGCCGCACAGGGCCAGCGCCAGTGACACCGGCATCGCCAGCAACACATTGATCAGAATCGCCTGCGGCGTGTGCCACTGGCTGTCCCGTTTGAAGTGCCCGATGTCCTGGTGCACCTTGTTCAATCGCGCATAGAGGTATTTGCGGCGCCACACCAGGAAGCCGATCAGCAGCACCAACGGCAGGAACAGCAGGGGCCGCTGGGTCAGGCCATCGGCCAGCTCACTCACGCTTGAAGCCCACGGCAGGGTGGTGACCTGTTTCACCAGGCGGTCCGGCACGCCGCGCATCCACTCGAAATCCAGCGGCTTGTTGCTGGGAATCCAGAACATCTGTTCGTCGAGGGTCGCGCGCAGGTTCTGAGCGGTGGTGAGCAGTTGCTTCTGGTTCAGTTGCAGAGTGATGGATTCGTTGAGCAGCGCACTCAGTTCGCGGCTCAGGCGCTCCAGCAGGTCGGCGCGAGTGACGGCCAGGTCCAGCAGGGTTTTGCGCAGTTGCGGGGTGACCTGATCGGGCGGCTGGCTCGCCAGCAAGTTATCCACATAGGCCCCGGGGGTGCTGATCAGTTCGCGTTGTTGATTGACCTCGAACTGGTACAGGCGAATGTCGGCGATGTCATTGGCCAGGTCCCGATCAAGCTTGAGGCGTGGCAGGGCCTGCTTTTGTTTGTAGAGGATCTTGGACAGCAACAGACTGCCCTTGAGCACGCTGATCTGCTCGTCCAGCGCGGCGTCGCTTTGGGTCACGCTGTCAAGTTGCTGCTTGGTTTGCAGGTTCTGCTGGGTCAGTTCGTTGAGACGGTCGGTGCTTTTGAGCAAGTAGTCGGAGAGCTTGAGATTGGCAGCGCTTTCCGTGGCCAGCAGATTGCTGCCGCCAGCCTTTTGCGCTTCGATCGATTGCTGAGTCACCGTCTGTTGAGACTGGGCCAGGCGCTTCTGGTTGATCAGGGTTTGCAGGTCCTGGATCTCCCGTTCCATGCGCGCGGTTTTTTCCTGCAGCAAGTCGTGTTGGCTGCTGCCCAGGTCCTGCAGTTGGCTGTTGCCGGCCAGTTCCTGACGGCGCAGCGGGATCAGCGCGTTCAATGCGGCCAGTTCGGCGTTGAGTGCGTCGCGTTGCTCGTTCGTCAGGGCTTTGCCGTTGTCTTTGCCCAGCTTGAGGGTGCCGTTGATTTGCAGGATGCGTGTCTGGCTGGCGCTGATCTCGGCCTGGGCGCGCTCGGGGCGGGTCTGGGCGGTGATGGTCAGACTGTTGGCATCGGCCAGGGCTTTTTGCAGATCGCTTTGCTGGGTACTGCGTTCAGTCAGCATCTGCTCGAGTTGTGGCACCGACAGGTTGGCGTAACGTTGTTCGATCGGTACGACTTTACTGGCCTTGAGGCGCTCCAGCTCGCGCTGGTTTTCAATGTTTTGCTTGGGCGCAGTGCTCAGTTGCTGCTTGAGGTCGTCCAGGCGCTTTTCGTAATCGTCCCTGTTGGACAGTTGGGTCAGCGTCTGTTGCAGCACCATTTGCAGGGCTTTTTGATCGGCCTCGGGCAGTTTGCGCTCGGCGATCTTGTCCAGACTCTTCTGGACGGTCTCGGCGGACGGCGGTTCGGCCGCTTGCAGAGTGCCGACGGAGAGACTGAGCCCGAGCAGGGCAATTGCAAAAAATGAGCGCAGAGTTGGCATAGAGACCGATCGAAAACGTAACGAAAAAAGGAGTTTAGAGGAACAACCCGGGGCCCGGGCGACTTCCTTCGGGGAATCTGACGCCCACTTTGGCAATCTTGTTCCCGTCCATGACCGCGACTGTCCAAATGGTGTTGTTCCATTCCACCTGGTCACCGACCACCGGAGCGCCACCGACTTTCTGGGTAATGAAGCGACCGAGCGGCATGTCCGGATCGACGCCTTCGAGTTGCAGCCCATACAGCGCTGAAACCGCCCCCAGCTGGGCGTCGCCTTCCAGAACGAAGTCGCCGAAGAAGCGCAGATCGAGGCCGCGTTGGGGTGCCTGACTGAAGAGTTTTCCGAGCGCCGGCAGGTTGTGTTCATGGCCGATAACGCAGAGCAAATCGCCGACTTCGAGCACCGTACTACCCGACGGATGGAGCAGTTGCTGGCCGCGAAACAGCGCCGCGATACGCGTGCCTTCGGGCATTTTCAGCTCGCGAAGAGCGGCGCCGATGCACCATTTCTCCGCGCCAAGACGATAAACGAACAACTCCCACTCGCTGGTGACATGCACTTCGAGGGCGGCCCGGGAGATCGGCGCGGGTTCTGGCGGGACGGTCACCTTCAGCAGCTTGGCGACCCACGGCAGGCTGGTGCCCTGCACCAGCAGCGAAACCAGAACGATAAAGAACGCAAGGTTGAAATACAGCTGGGCATTCGGCAGCCCGGCCATCAACGGGAACACCGCCAGAATGATCGGTACCGCACCGCGCAGGCCAACCCAGGAGATAAAGGCCTTTTCGCGCCCATGGAAGGCCTTGAACGGCAGCAGGCCAACCATCACCGAGAGCGGTCGCGCAAACAGAATCATCCACAGCGCCAGACCGAGGGCGGGCAGGGCAATGGGCAGCAAATCATGGGGTGTCACCAGCAGCCCCAACACCAGGAACATGCCGATCTGCGCCAGCCAGGCCATGCCGTCGAGCATGTGCAGAATGCCGTGGCGGCTGCGCACCGGACGGTTGCCGATCACCAGGCCGCACAGGTACACCGCGAGAAAACCGCTGCCATGCAGGGCGTTGGTCAGGGCGAACACCACCAGACCGCCGGCGATCACCAGAATCGGATACAGGCCGGCGGCCAGGTGGATTCGATTGACCATTTGCAGCATCAGCCAGCCGCCACCCAGACCGATGATCGCGCCGATGCCGAACTCACGAAACAGGTGCCCGAGCAGGCTCCAGTGCAGACCGGTCTGGCCGCTGGCGAGCATGTCGATCAGGGTGACGGTGAGAAACACCGCCATCGGGTCGTTACTGCCGGATTCGATTTCCAGGCTGGCGGTCACCCGCTCGTTCAGGCCTTTGCCACCCAGCAGCGAGAACACCGCCGCGGCGTCGGTGGAGCCGACGATGGCGCCGATCAGCAGGCACTGGATCAGGTTCAGGTTGAACAGCCAGGCGGCGGCCATGCCAGTCAGCCCGGTGGTGATCAGCACTCCGACCGTGGCCAGCGACAGCGCCGGCCACAACGCCACGCGGAAACTCGCAACCCGGGTGCGCAACCCGCCGTCGAGCAGGATCACGGCCAGCGCGAGGTTGCCGACCAGGTAGGCGGTTGGGTAGTTATCGAAGATGATGCCGCCGCCGTCGACGCCGGCAGACATGCCCACGGCGAGGATGATCACCAGAATCGGGATCCCGAGGCGGGACGAAAGTGAGCTCACCAGAATGCTCGCACCTACCAGCAACGCGCCGATCAAGAACAGGCTGTTGATGGTCGTCGCATTCAATGGCAGTACTCCGGAAAGCTTAAAGACGGGCGCAAACTGACCATGCAGTCTGCGTGCCAGCGATTCTAACCTGTTGAAATGTGATGCTGTCAAAAAGCTTTTGAAGATCAAAAGATCGCAGCCTGCGGCAGCTCCTACACCAATCCTCCGTAGGCGCTGCCGCAGGCTGCGATCTTTTCCGGGTTACGCGTAATTAAAGGCTAAACCGTCCAACCATATTGTTCAGGTCCAGCGCCAAACGCGACAGCTCATTGCTGGCGGCGCTGGTCTGGTTGGCACCGGTGGCCGATTGCACCGACAGGTCGCGGATGTTCACCAGGTTGCGGTCGACTTCACGGGCCACCTGGGCCTGCTCTTCGGCGGCGCTGGCGATCACCAGGTTGCGCTCGTTGATTTCGACGATGGCGCTGTTGATGGTGTCCAGCGACAGGCCGGCACCACGGGCGATGTTCAGAGTCGATTCAGCGCGTTCGGTGCTGTTGCGCATCGAGTCGACGGCGTGTTCGGTACCGCTCTGGATGCTGCCGATCATGCGCTCGATTTCGCTGGTCGATTGCTGTGTGCGATGCGCCAGGGCGCGAACTTCGTCGGCCACCACGGCAAAACCGCGACCGGCTTCACCGGCACGCGCAGCCTCGATGGCGGCGTTCAGTGCCAGCAGGTTGGTCTGGTCAGCCAGGCCGCGAATCACGTCCAGCACCTTGCCGATGTCTCGCGACTCGTTGGCCAGGTCGCCGATCAGCGTGGCAGTGCTCTGCACATCGGCACTCATGCGTTCGATGGCGCTGACGGTTTCCTGCACCAGGTCGCGGCCGTCACCGGCAGAAGTGGTCGCATTTTTCGAGGCTTCGGAGGTGCTCACTGCGTTGCGCGCAACTTCTTCCACGGCGCTGGTCATTTCATTGACCGCCGTCGCGGCTTGCTCGATTTCGTTGTTTTGCTGAGTAAGGCCACGGGCGCTTTCGTCGGTGACGCTGTTCAGCTCTTCGGCGGCTGAGGCCAGCTGAGTCGCCGAACCCGAGATCCGTTGCAGGGTGTCGCGCAGTTTCTCCTGCATCTTCAACATGGCCTGCAACAGGCGTCCAGCTTCGTCGCTGCCGTCGACGATGATCGGCCGGGTCAGATTACCCTCGGCGATTTCTTCAGCGGCGCTCAGTGCCTTGGCGATTGGCTGAGTGATGCTGTTGGTCAGCAACCAGGCGAAGAGCAGGGTCAGGCCAGTGGCGATCACCAGCAACGTCACCACCAGGTCGAAGGCCGAGGAGTACTGGTCAGCGGCTTTCTGGTTGGAGTCGGTGGCTTGATCGTTGTTGATCTGCATCAGCCGGTTGAGCACGCTGTTGATCGCCTCGGAGTTGGTCAGCAGCTCGGTGTTGAGCAGCGTGCGCAACTCATCGACCTGGTTGTTGCGCGACAGGCTCTTAATGCGGTCTTCCAGCTGACGGTATTGTCCCTGCAGCTGCACGTACTCATCATAGGCCGCACGTTCTTGCGGGCTGTTGATGACTTTTTCGTAATCGGACTGGGCTGCGCGAGTTTGCTGGCTGCGTTGATCGAACAGCGCGAGGGTCTTTTGCTGTACGTCCGGCTCACGGTTGGTCAGCAAGCGGTAAGACAGCACCCGCTGGCGCAAGGCGAGCTGGGTGAATTCGTCCAGGGCCTTGATGCTCGGTACGCTGTTTTGAACGATGTCTTCACCGGAAGCGCGAATTTTGCTCATTTGGTTCAAGGCGAACACACCCAGAATCAACATCAGTGCGCCAATCAGGGTGAAACCGGTGAACGCCCTGGGGGCGATATTCATATTACGAAGGGACATGGTGTCTACCTGGGAGAAGAGCGCGATCCGTGCGACTTTGAGACTGGGTATGCATGACTTATCGGTCGTACAACTAAAGTCTTGAGCCGTTGTGCGCTTTTGCCGCAGATCAGTCGTACTGACGAGCTGTCAGGAACCAGAGCGGACAATCGCAGTCTTTAAAACTCGCAAGCAAGGTCGCCGCCAGGTAAATCAAGGCTCTGCGCCCGAATATCCCTGGCGCCTGTGGTGACTTTTCTTTATCGTACGCGCCCTTTGAAAATGCCCGGAAAATCAAAAATGTTGGAAGCATCCCTAAGCCAATTGGAACAACTGGTCAGCGACCTGGTGCAACAGAACCAGGAACTGCTCGGCACGAACGCAACATTGAGCGCAGAACTGGCCCAGGCCAAGGATGAGAACGAAAGCCTGCAACTGAGCCTGATGGAACAGGAAGAGAAGCAGGGCGCCACTGTCGCGCGCATTCAAGCGCTGGTTGAGCGCGTGAGCGCAGGACCTGTGAACGCATGAGACACGGTGCCGACGGGATAAAAGTCGTCTCGATTCTCGGGGAAGACTATTCGATCAAGGCGCCGGCCGGGGAAGAGCAGACCCTGCTGGACGCCGCATTAATGTTGAAAGCGGTGCTGGCCGAGACCAAAAAGAAATACCCGACCCTGATCGGGGACAAACTGCTGGTGCTGACAGCGATGAACCTGTGTTCGCAGCAGCTCGACATGCAGAAGCGTCATCAGCAGGAACTCAACCGTTACCAAGAGCAAGTCAGCGCCACGGTTGAAGTGATTTCGAAGACGATCAATCAGGCCTGATCAGCTTGCGCACAACCAAAGAGTAGATTGTCGATTTAGTTGTATACAATCGGCACGGCTGTTGCAGTAGTTTTGCCTCTTACTCTTTGGGGGTGCTTCATGCAGTTCTGGCGACGCAGTATTCAATGGCAGTTGATCCTGAGCATGGGCACCGCCCTGCTGGTCAGTATTCTGATCGTGGTCGGCATTTATACCTTGGTGGTCAACCGTCTCGCCCAGCGCTATCTGGTCGAGCAAGCGCTGCCGTCAAGCATCGAAGCGATGCGCAACGACATCGAACGGATTCTGGTCCAGCCGCTCACTGCGGCCAAGGACATCGCCAGCAACAGCATGGTGCGCGAGTGGTTGGCCGACGGTGAAAACGCTGACCGGGCCAACGGCTTCGTCAGCTACCTGGAAGGCATCCGCGCCGAGCACAAAGCCTTTACCGCGCTGATCGCAGGCACTGAGTCAGGCCATTACTACACCGAAAAAGGGCTTGATCGGACCCTCAGCCGATCCAGTCCTGCAGACGCCTGGTTCTACGCCTTCCTCGACAGCAACCAGCCGCGCACCCTCAATATCGACAAAGATACGGCGACCGGCGAGTTGGCCTTGTTCATCGACCTCAAGGTCTCGCAGGGTGGCAAAGTTGTGGGCATTGCCGGGTTGGGCCTGAGCATGAGGGAGCTCTCGGAGCTGATTCACAATTTCAGCTTCGGTGAGCGCGGGAAGGTCTATCTGGTGCGCTCCGACGGATTGATCCAGGTTCATCCCGAAGCCGAGTTCAGCAACAAACGCCAGTTGGCCGAGCAGATCGGTGGCCCGGCGGCGCAAGCGGTGATGGGCCATCAAGGCCCGACCAGCAGCGGTTTTGTGCGCGATGGCGAAGACTACCTGGCCCTGAGCCTGCCATTGCGCGATCTGGGCTGGACCCTGGTGGCCGAAGTGCCGCAATCGCAAATTTACGCCGAGGCCCGACACGCGATGTGGCTGACCAGCGCCATCGGTTTGGGCGTTGCGCTGGTGTGCCTGTTATTGGTGGTGTTGCTGGCCCGCGGCCTGGTTCGGCCGATCCGGCAGGTAACAGCGGCACTGGTAGCGATTGGTAGCGGTGGTGGCGATTTGACCCACAGGTTAGATTCCAGTCGTGCCGATGAGCTGGGCGACCTGGCTCGAGGCTTCAACCGTTTCCTTGAAAATCAACGCAACATGATCGGCGAAGTGCTGGCCACCAGCGAGCGTTTGCGCACTGCCGTCGGGCAGGTTGCGCGAGTGGTGGAGAACACCGCCGAGCGTTCCGGTCGACAGCAGGAAATGACCGACATGGTCGCCACCGCCGTGCACGAGATGGGCCTCACGGTGCAGGAAATCGCGCAGAACGCCGGCAACGCGGCGGTCGCCTCGCAAACGGCCCGCGATGAAGCGTTGCAGGCGCGTGAGGTGGTCGGCGGTTCAATCCGGCATATCGAAAGCATGTCCGATGAAATCGGTATTGCTGCCAGTGCCGTCGGCGAGCTGGCGACTCAGGTAGCGTCCATCGATCAGGTGCTGGCGGTGATTCGCGGGATCTCCGAGCAGACCAATTTGCTGGCATTGAACGCAGCAATTGAAGCCGCGCGCGCCGGAGACATGGGCCGGGGCTTTGCGGTGGTGGCGGATGAAGTGCGGACACTGGCGCGCCGTACGCAATCGTCCACCGATGAAATCCAGCAGATGATCGGCAGCCTCAAGCAGGGCGCGGAAAACGCGGTGTCGTCGATGCACTCCGGGCAAGCGGCAACCGGTACAGGCGTCGAGTCGAGCCAGCGCACCGGGGCGTCGTTGACGGCGATTACCGGTCAGGTCGAACGCATCAGCGACATGAACCATCAAGTGGCAACGGCGACCGAAGAGCAGTCGGCAGTGACTGAAGAAATCAACCGCAACGTGCAGGGGATTTCCGATCTGGCGCGGGCCACGGCGGGCGAGGTGAGGGCGTGTCGTGAGGATTGCCAGACGTTGCAGCGGTTGGCCGATGACCTGGCGCGCCAGATGGGTGGGTTTCGGTTGAAGTAGCAGGAATCAAAAGATCGCAGCCTGCCGCAGGCTGCGATCTTTTTTTATCGGTCAGAACCACTCATCCTGCATGTTCAGGCATGTATCATCCCGCGCTTCAAGAATCGTCAGTTCATGATGGCAACCCGGCACTTCCCACGTCAGGAAATACCGCGCCGCTTGCAGCTTGCCTTTATAGAAGCCGACATCCGCCGCATTGCCCTTGGCCAACCCTTCTTCAGCGCGGATCGCTTGCTCCAGCCAGCGCCAGCCGATCACCGTGTGACCGAATGCCTTGAGATACAGCGCCGAGTTGGCGAGGCTGCTGTTGACCTTGCCTTGGGCCAAGTCGGTGAGCAGGCCGATGGTCACGGTTTGCAGCCGCGCTACCAGGGCCTCCAGTGGTTGGCGCAATGGAGTGAGCGCCTCAAACGCTTGCGCACGTTCGGCAGTCTCGGCGATCAAGCGAATCAACTGTTTGAGCCCGGCGCCACCGTTTTGTGCCAGTTTGCGGCCCAGCAGGTCCAGCGATTGAATGCCGTGGGTGCCTTCGTGGATCGGGTTCAGGCGGTTGTCGCGGTAATACTGCTCCACCGGGTATTCGCGGGTGTAACCGTGGCCGCCGAGGATCTGGATCGCCAGTTCGTTGGCCTTCAAACAGAATTCCGACGGCCAGGATTTGACGATCGGCGTCAGCAAGTCGAGCAGTTCATGAGCCTGTTTGCGCGCCGCTTCGGTCTCAAGGGTGGTGGTGTCGTCGAACAGTCGCGCCGCATACAAACCGAGGTCGAAGGCGCCTTCGACGTAAGCCTTCTGGGTCAGCAGCATGCGTTTGACGTCAGCGTGCTGAATGATCGAGACCGGCGCAGTGTTCGGGTCCTTGCTGTCTGGCAGGCGACCTTGCGGACGCTCGCGAGCGTACTCCAGCGAGTACAGGTAACCGGCGTAACCGAGCATCACCGCGCCCATGCCCACACCGATCCGCGCTTCGTTCATCATCTGGAACATGCAGCTCAGGCCTTGGTGCGGCTTGCCCACCAGATAGCCGACACACTCGCCGTTATCGCCGAAGTTCAGTGCCGTGGAGGTGGTGCCGCGCCAGCCCATCTTGTGGAACAACCCGGCCAGCAGCACGTCGTTGCGCTTGCCCAGGCTGCCGTCATCGTTGACCAGGAATTTAGGCACGATAAACAGCGAAATGCCTTTCACGCCCGCAGGCGCGTCCGGCAGTTTGGCCAGCACCATGTGCACGATGTTTTCCGAGAGCGGATGGTCGCCGCCGGAGATGAAGATCTTGTTGCCCTTGAGTCGATACGTGCCATCGGCGGCGGGCTCGGCGCGGGTGCGGATGTCCGACAGCGAGGAGCCGGCGTGAGGCTCAGTCAACGCCATGGTGCCGAAGAAGCGGCCGTCGATCATCGGTTGCAGGAAGCGCCGCTTCTGATCGTCGGTGCCGAAACTTTCAATCAGGTTGGCCGCGCCCATGGTCAGGAACGGGTAGGACGTCGTCGCGGCGTTGGCGGACTGGAAGTGCGCAAAACAAGCTTGTGACAGCAGGGTCGGCAACTGCATGCCGCCGGCCTCGAAACTGCGTGCGGCGTTGAGAAAGCCTGCTTCGAGGAATGCATCCACCGCAGGTTTTACTTCCGGAATCAGGATTGCCTTGCCGTCTTCATAACGTGGTTCGTTCTCGTCACCTTTGCGGTTGTGCGGGGCAAAGAACTTCTCGGCAATGCTGCGCGCGGTACCAATGGCGGCGTCGAACGTCTCGCGGTTGTGCTCGGCGAAACGTTCGCGCTGAGTCAGGCCCTCGGCATCAAGAACTTCGTACAGCTCGAAAGCCAGATTGCGGGAACTGAGCAACGTCTCGGACATGGCGGCCTACCTTTATTGGAATGGACCGAGTCTAGGCGCAGGGAGGGCGGGCTGAACAGGATGATTGATGAGCGTGATGGAGAAGCAAAAGATCTTGAATCAACCAGGCACCCATTGCAGGCGCCTGGTGTTTTCGCCGTTTAACCGATAGTCATCAGACTGGCATTACCCCCCGCCGCAGCGGTGTTGACGCTCAGCGCGCGCTCAATCACCAGGCGTTCCAGCGCAATGCCGGTTTCGCCTTGCGACAGACCGTGAACCCCGACGATGGCACCGGCGCGTTTGGCCACTTGCTGGCAGACCGCACGCAACTGGTCGGAGTGGCCGTGATGCAGGACCGCATCGAAGACCACTTCGTCCTTGTTCCAGTCGGCTACCAGCTTGATGCGCGCTTGCACTTCTTTCGGCAGACGAGCCAACAGCGCTTTGCTCAGCTCACCTTCCGGCAACACCGCTGAGCCACCCACGGCCAGTACTGCGGCCAGTTGGCTCAGCAGATCACTTTCGACGTCCGCCAGGCACAGCACGTGTTCACGCGGCAGGATGGCGTAGCTGTTGCGCTCGCCCGTCGGGCCGTTCAGCGTGCGGGTGATGCCGCTTTGCGATTGCGCCGCGAACTGCACGCACAGTGCACTCAACTCGGTCTGCTTGTGGCTGTCAGCCCAGGTTTTCAGAGCGGTCAGCGGTTTGCTCATGGCGTCACGCAGACGAACATCCGGCGCACTCAGGGCATCGCCGCGAGCGAAGGATTGTTCGATCGCGTCGGTAGGGCGAGTCGACAGCAAGCGGTACAGGTACAACGGACCACCGGCTTTCGGGCCAGTCCCCGACAGGCCTTCGCCACCGAACGGCTGCACACCGACCACGGCACCGACGATGTTGCGGTTGACGTAGACGTTACCGGCGTTGACGTTGTCGATCACCTTGGCGATGGTTTCGTCGATACGGGTGTGCACACCCAGTGTCAGACCGTAGCCGGAAGCGTTGATCTGCTCGATCAGTTGATCGATGTCTTTGCGCTTGTAGCGCACCACGTGCAGCACCGGGCCAAAGATCTCCCGCTGCAGCTCGTCGAAGCTTTCCAGTTCGATCAGGGTAGGCATGACGAACGTGCCGCGCTTGCATTCTTCCATGTCCGCGATGGCGACCTGGTAGACGTTGCGACCTTTTTCACGCATGCCCTGGATGTGTTTCTCGATGCCCGCCTTGGCTTCGGCGTCAATCACCGGGCCGATGTCCACGGACAGACGCTCAGGGTTGCCAAGGCGGCATTCAGCCATGGCGCCTTTGAGCATTTCGATCACGCGGTCTGCGGAATCTTCCTGCAAGCACAGGACGCGCAGAGCCGAGCAGCGTTGACCGGCGCTGTCGAAGGCCGAGGACACCACGTCAATGACCACTTGCTCGGTCAGTGCCGAGGAGTCGACGATCATCGCGTTCTGGCCGCCGGTTTCGGCGATCAGCGGGATCGGGCGACCCTGAGCATCCAGGCGACCGGCAACGTTGCGTTGCAGCAAACGCGCGACGTCAGTGGAGCCGGTGAACATCACGCCTTTGACCCGATCATCGCCAACCAGACGGGCGCCGACCGTTTCACCACGGCCCGGCAGCAGTTGCAGCACACCTTCGGGAATCCCGGCGTCGAGCAGCAAACGTACGGCTTGAGCGGCGATCAGTGGTGTCTGTTCGGCCGGTTTGGCCAGTACCGGGTTACCGGCGGCCAGTGCGGCAGCGACTTGACCGCTGAAGATCGCCAGTGGGAAGTTCCACGGGCTGATGCACACCACCGGACCTAATGGACGGTGGGCGTCGTTGGTGAAGTCGTTGCGCGCCTGCACCGCGTAGTAACGCAGGAAATCCACGGCTTCGCGCACTTCGGCGATAGCGTTGGCGAAGGTCTTGCCGGCTTCGCGAGCCAGCAGTCCCATCAGCGGCTGAATTTCGCCCTCCATCAAATCGGCGGCACGTTCGAGGATCGCGGCGCGTTCGGCGGGCGGAGTGGCCTGCCAGATCGGTGCGGCGTTCAGTGCACACTGGATGGCGTTGTCGACGTCGGTGACGGTGGCTTCTTGCACATGACCGACCACGTCACGCAGATCCGACGGATTCAACACCAGTGCCGGCGTTTCAGCGCTTGCGGCGCAACCCAGCATCGGCGCAGCTTTCCAGTGGTTGTGAGCGGTGGCCAACAAGGCGCAGGACAGCGATGCCAAGCGATGTTCGTTGGCCAGGTCGATACCGCTGGAGTTGGCGCGCTCGCTGCCATAGAGGTCCCGCGGCAGCGGGATACGCGGGTGCGGCAGGCCGAAGCCGCCTTCCAGCGTCGCCATCTGCTCGATGCTGCTTACCGGATCGGCTACCAGCTCCTGTATCGAGATCGACTGATCGGCGATACGGTTGACGAACGAAGTGTTCGCACCGTTTTCCAGCAGGCGACGTACCAGGTACGCCAGCAGTGTTTCGTGAGTGCCGACCGGTGCGTACACACGGCACGGACGGTTCAGCTTGCCTTCGGAAACCTTGCCTACAACCTGTTCGTACAGCGGTTCGCCCATGCCGTGCAGGCATTGGAACTCGTACTGGCCCGGGTAGTAGTTCTGGCCGGCAATGTGATAAATCGCCGACAGAGTGTGCGCGTTGTGCGTGGCGAACTGCGGGTAGATGACTTCCGGCAC
The DNA here is from genome assembly GCF_001874645.1 of Pseudomonas frederiksbergensis. Taxonomy (NCBI): domain Bacteria; kingdom Pseudomonadati; phylum Pseudomonadota; class Gammaproteobacteria; order Pseudomonadales; family Pseudomonadaceae; genus Pseudomonas; species Pseudomonas frederiksbergensis. The sequence goes on along the minus strand of NZ_CP017886.1, from coordinate 2,444,096 downwards.
CGACAGCAGTTTGCGTGCACAGGCGATGTAGGAAACGTCGGTGTACACCTTGCGGGTGTACACCGGGTAGCCTTCCAGGCCTTCGACCTGGGCGCGTTTGATTTCGCTGTCCCAGTAGGCGCCTTTCACCAGGCGGATCATCAGGCGATGACGGCTGCGGCGAGCCAGGTCGATCACGTAGTCGATCACGTACGGGCAGCGCTTCTGGTAGGCCTGGATCACGAAACCGATACCGTTCCAGCCGGTCAGTTGCGGCTCGAAGCACAGGCGCTCTAGCAGATCCAGCGACAGCTCAAGGCGGTCGGCCTCTTCGGCATCGATGTTCAGACCGATGTCGTACTGCTTGGCCAGCAGGGTCAGCGACAGCAGGCGCGGGTACAGTTCGTCCATCACGCGCTCGTACTGGGCACGGCTGTAACGCGGGTGCAGGGCCGAGAGCTTGATCGAGATGCCCGGGCCTTCATAAATGCCACGACCGTGGGAAGCCTTGCCGATCGAATGAATGGCTTGCTCGTAGGACGCGAGGTATTTCTGGGCGTCATGTTCGGTGAGTGCAGCTTCGCCGAGCATGTCGTAGGAGTAGCGAAAGCCCTTGGCTTCAAAGCGGCTGGCGTTGGCCAGGGCTTCGGCGATGGTTTCGCCAGTGACGAACTGCTCGCCCATCAGCCGCATGGCCATGTCGACGCCCTTGCGGATCATCGGTTCGCCACTTTTGCCAATGATACGGCTCAGGGATGAGGTCAGGCCTGTTTCGTTGTGGGTGGCGACCAGTTTGCCGGTCAGCAACAGACCCCACGTGGCGGCGTTGACGAACAGCGACGGGCTGTTGCCCAGGTGTGGCTGCCAGTTACCGGTGCTGATCTTGTCGCGGATCAGCGCATCGCGAGTGCCTTTGTCCGGGATGCGCAGCAGCGCTTCGGCCAGACACATCAGTGCCACGCCTTCCTGGGACGACAGGGAGAATTCCTGCAGCAGGCCCTGAACAATGCCTGCACGACCGCCGGCGCTCTTCTGATTGCGCAGTTTTTCGGCAATCGAGGCGGCGAGTTTGTTAGTGGCTTCGGCCATCGCAGCTGGCAGGCGAGCCTGTTCCAGCAACATCGGTACCACTTCCGGCTCCGGACGACGGTAGGCGGCAGTGATCGAGGCGCGCAGCACTGATTGCGGGAGGATGCTTTCAGCGAATTCGAGGAAGCACTGATGGGCGTGATCGCCGTGGACGTCAGCGCCTTCATCGGCTTCGGAGCGGGTCAAGCCGCTCAGCTCGGTCAGGGTTGCACCACCCTCGAGTTTTTCCAGGTAATTGAAAATCGCCTGTTTGATCAGCCAATGCGGCGTGCGATCAATCGAGGTCGCGGCAGCTTTGAGGCGCTCGCGGGTCGGGTCATCGAGTTTGACCCCAAGGGTGGTGGTAGCCATATTTTTATCCTCATGTTTGCCACGACTGCGTGGCATCAGCTGGCGGCAAGATTAGCCGTGCGCCGGAAGAGGTGCAACCGGGTGCAACCCTTTTTTGTCGGAATAATCGGCAGCTTGTCAGGAAATAAATTCTGGTAGGGGAGCCCTACTCCTGCTTGGTGCTTTTTGTAGCAGTCGCCAAAGGTTCTTGCTTCGAAAAGGAGCAAAAAACGGGGTTTAAAAGAAAATTCGTATCAGGTGCAACTTATTCCCAAAAACTGGTTGCACCTTATTTACTTTGTTGAATAGCATTCGCGCACCAAGGTGCAACCGTCAACGCTGGCGGCTCATCGGCTGGTGGCTTTCCTGGGGAAACACCAGTCATAAATGCGCGGATTACCCGGTCGTCTCTCAAACGCAAGCGTTTGGCGGCGATTCGACAGACCGCTGCTACATAAAAACAAAGCCAGGGCGTAACTCAATGAGTGCAAGCAATCCAACCTTGATCACGTTCGTGATCTATATCGCAGCGATGGTGCTGATCGGCTTCATGGCCTATCGCTCCACCAACAACCTTTCTGACTACATTCTGGGTGGCCGTAGCCTGGGCAGCGTCGTGACCGCGCTTTCCGCTGGCGCCTCCGACATGAGCGGCTGGTTGCTGATGGGCCTGCCGGGCGCCATCTACATGTCGGGTCTGTCGGAAAGCTGGATCGCCATCGGCCTGATCGTCGGTGCGTACCTGAACTGGCTGTTCGTGGCCGGTCGTCTGCGCGTGCAGACCGAACACAACGGCGACGCGCTGACGCTGCCGGATTACTTCTCCAGCCGTTTTGAAGACAAGAGCGGCTTGCTGCGCATCATCTCTGCCGTGGTGATCCTGGTGTTCTTCACCATCTATTGCGCCTCCGGCATCGTGGCCGGCGCCCGTCTGTTTGAAAGCACCTTCGGCATGTCCTACGAGACTGCGTTGTGGGCCGGTGCTGCGGCGACGATTGCCTACACCTTCGTCGGTGGTTTCCTGGCGGTGAGCTGGACTGACACCGTACAAGCCACGCTGATGATCTTCGCCCTGTTGCTGACGCCCATCATCGTGCTGCTGGCTACCGGCGGCATCGACACCACGTTCCTGGCCATCGAAGCGCAAGATCCAGGCAACTTCGACATGCTGAAAAACACCAGCTTTATCGGTATCATTTCGCTGATGGGGTGGGGTCTGGGCTACTTCGGTCAGCCGCACATCCTGGCGCGCTTCATGGCGGCGGATTCGGTCAAGTCGATTGCCAACGCCCGTCGCATCTCCATGACCTGGATGATCCTGTGCCTGGGCGGCACCGTGGCGGTGGGCTTCTTCGGTATTGCTTACTTCTCGGCGAACCCGGCCGTGGCGATGCCAGTGAGTGAAAACCACGAGCGCGTGTTCATCGAACTGGCCAAGATCCTGTTCAACCCGTGGATCGCCGGTGTGCTGCTGTCGGCCATTCTGGCTGCCGTGATGAGCACCCTGAGCTGCCAGTTGCTGGTGTGCTCGAGCGCCCTGACCGAAGACTTCTACAAATCCTTCCTGCGTAAAAACGCTTCCCAGGTTGAACTGGTCTGGGTCGGTCGCGCCATGGTGCTGGCCGTTGCCCTGATTGCCATCGCCATGGCTGCCAACCCGGAAAACCGCGTGCTGGGTCTGGTCAGCTACGCCTGGGCCGGCTTCGGTGCCGCGTTCGGTCCGGTGGTACTGATCTCGGTACTCTGGAAAGGCATGACCCGTAACGGCGCACTGGCCGGTATCGTGGTTGGCGCACTCACCGTGATTGTCTGGAAACACTTCAGCCTGTTGGGCTTGTACGAAATCATCCCGGGCTTCATCTTCGCCAGCCTAGCCATTGTGCTGGTCAGCAAAATGGGTGCGCCGTCGGCGGGTATGCTGCAGCGTTTCGCAGCGGCGGAAAAAGATTTCCACCTGAACAAGTGATGGGATGAGCTGATGCGCTGATCCTTCGCTGAATAAAAAACGGCCCGCTTCCTGTTGGAGGCGGGCCGTTTTTTTTCGTCCGTGGCGTCAGAACATTCAGCGCAGTCCGTCCGACAGGAATGTCTGTAGTAGTTAATCCTAATATCTGAAGGAAGAATCTCTAAAAAGTCAGGATAAATCTGACTTTTCTGACCGTCGATCACCCCCCTTGTCACTCATGCAGAATCGCCCGCCTTTATTCAGCAGAGAGACATCGGATGCTCGCGCCTGCCCATCAACCGCGTTTCACGTTGACCCTCGACGGCGTCCAGAATGAGCTCAAAGTGCTTGAGTTCACGGGCAAGGAAGCCATCAGCCAACCCTATCGTTTTGACCTGGAACTGGTCAGTGAACGCCCGGATCTCGATCTTGAAAGCCTGCTGCATCGACAGGCCTTTCTCGGTTTCGATACACAAGGCTCAGGCGTGCACGGCCAGGTCTATCGAGTGGCCCAAGGTGACGCCGGCAAGCGTCTGACTCGCTACCAAGTCAGCCTGGTGCCGCGGCTGGCTTATCTTGATCGGCGCATTAATCAGCGCATCTTCCAGCACAAGAACGTCCCGGCGATCATTGCGCAGGTTCTCAAAGGTCATGGTATCCAGCGTGATGCTTTCGAGTTTTGCCTTAGTAGTGATTACCCAGAGCGCGAGTACTGCGTGCAATACGCCGAGAGCGATCTGGCGTTTATCCAGCGGTTGTGCGCCGAGATCGGCATTCACTACCACTTCCAGCACAACCCGAACGGCCATCTGCTGGTGTTCGGTGACGATCAGACAGTTTTCCGCCGGCTTGCGGAGTCGACCCTTTACTTGCCAGGCAGCGGAATGGCCGCCGATCAGCCTGCGATCAAGCGTTTCAACGTACGGCTGGAAACCCGCACCACTGCCGTGACCCGTCGAGACTACGACTTCCACAAGCCCGGTCTGTTGCTGCAAAGCACTGTCGACCGCGAACAGCGCCCGGTGCTGGAGGATTACCACTACCCCGGTCAGTTCACTGATCGCGACCACGGCAAATACTTGGCGCAACGGGCTCTGGAGCGTCATGGCGCGGATTACCGTCAGGCTGAAGGTCGCAGTGATCAATCGGCGTTGCTCACCGGCCATTTTCTGAAGATCGCCGAGCACCCGCGCGCAGAATGGAATGACCTGTGGCTACTGACAGAAGTCGAGCACCACGGTCGGCAACCGCAAGTGCTGGAAGAGTCTGCTGACAGCGGTGATTTTCAGGGCTATCGCAATACCTTTCTGGTGACGCCGTGGGACGTACCCTTTCGTCCGCCATTGGTTGAAAACAAACCGCGAGTGCCGGGCTATCAGAATGCAGTCGTCACGGGGCCGAGCGACAGCGAAATTCATTGCGACGAGTTCGGGCGGGTCAAGGTGCAATTCGCCTGGGACCGCGAGGGGCAACTCAACGAGCATTCCAGTTGCTGGCTACGAGTAGCCAGTGGCTGGGCACATGACGGTTACGGCAGTGCGCTGATCCCGCGGGTGGGAATGGAAGTGCTGGTGGGGTTTGTCGATGCCGACCCGGACAAACCATTGGTCATGGCCTGCCTGCCGAATGGGGCCAACTTGGTGCCGCTCGACCTGCCAGCGGACAAAACCCGCAGCATTTTTCGCAGCCAGAGCAGTCCCGGTGGCGGTGGTTACAACGAGCTGCGCATCGAAGACCGCAAGGGCGCCGAGGAGATTTATCTGCGTGCCCAGCGCGACTGGACCCAGCACGTGTTGCGCGATTCACACCTGCAAGTGGGTAACCAGCGAAGTGTGGTAGTCGCGGGTCTCGATCGCCATGAACTGAAGGCTGACGAACAGCGCATCACTCATGGTCAGCGCCAAACCGAAGTAAAGCGGGACGATCATCTGGTGGTGGTTGGCGACCGGCACATTCGGGTGACCAGTCAGGCGCTCAATGCCAGTCAGCAGTTCCATGTCAGCGCCGGCCAGCAAGTGGTCATCGACGGCGGTGCCAGCGTGACCCTTCAGGCGGGCGGGCAGTGGATCAACATCGGCCCCGGAGGGATTTACAGCAGCGTACCGATTCAGGTGGGGGGGGCGCCGATGCCGACGATGGCTGCTGCGCCGGCCTTGCCCGATGCACCGTTGAAACGCGTAGCCGCCGCGGCAGCGCTGCTGAGTGCCGCACAGATTCTGAGCCTGAAAAGCGATGCGCCGTTCTGCGAAGAGTGCGAGCGCTGCAAGGAGGGTGTCTGTGCAGCCTGATGCCTTGTCACCTCGTGCCTGGCTGGAGCGCCATCCGCTGACACCTTCCGAGCAGCTGTTTGCGGTGTTCGGCAATGCCAGCTCCGCAGAACCCCTTAAAGCCTGGCAGCGCTCGATCACTGCGCTAGCACCGAGCCCAATCTGGGCCGACACCGCTTACGCCGAGTGGGGACCGGTGATGCCCTATGTCGGAATCGTCGCTGCTGGCAGTGAGTTTCTGGACTGGGTCGCTACCACAGAGTCTCGCGACTGGGGTTGGCTAGCGGTTTCTTCTGCCTCTCGAGAAGTGGTGGTCGACCATCTGCGCAGCCTTACGCAAGCCCTGTTACCCAACGGCAATGCGGTGTTTTTCCGCTTCTGGGACGGACGTTATTTACTGCCGATTCTTCAGTCTGCGCAGGTTGATGTTGTTCAACTGATGCCGCTGATCGGGCGCTGCCTGATCAATGGTCAGGCCTTGGAAATCGGTGGCCGCGCACTGAAAACCGCCAGGGTTTTTCCATGGTGGGAGATTCCCGATGCGCTATTGGAACACCTCGCGGCCCAGTCTGCCGCCACCCTAATCAACAACCTGCTGAAGTGGCTGAGCGAGGATCGCCCTGATCTGTACGAGGCGTTTTCCGAAAGCGTTTTGCGGCACAAAGTCGCAATCTTTCTTGAAGCGCCGGACCTGCCTCAAGCACCGAAAACTGCCTTGGCGGAGTTCCTGATGGCGGAGCTGAACTGATGGAGCAGGTCGTGCGTATCGAGCAGGAACTCGACAGCTTCAAAGACACCCTCAGTCTCTACCGCGAACAACTTAACCACTGGTTCATCAAGGCCGCCGACAAGGTTAGCCACGCTGCTGACATGCCATCGCTGATGGGCATGGAGCGGCTGATCAAATTCGGCAGCACGACCACAGCGGTGAGCACCGGTGATGACGATTTCATCTCCAGTATGGCGCAGTGTCCGGCCGACGGTTTTTTGCAAATCGAGAGCAAGTTCGAGTCGGTCTACGACATTCCGTTGGGGAATATTCAGGTCGAGGTGATCCCGGCGGAGGGTGGGCCGAGTACGCCGATTGATCTCGATAAGTTCGGCAAGGGGCGCTTCAAGGGGGATCCCGGAAAGTTCTATCAAGTGCGGGTTCACGGCGCGGTCACGTCGAAGCAAATCGATGAGCTGTTTGGCGCGTATGACGGGTTGACCGAGTCGCTGGAAACCTGGCTGCGCAGCGAGTGGAAGGGCTTCAAGCCGCAGTGGTCGCAACAGTCAGCCTCGGCCTCTCTGCTGGCGGTGGGTAACGGCTTGCTCGCCGGCAGTTGGGCGGCCATCGAGGGCGTTTGGGACAGCATTGGTCTGATTGGCGAGATTCTCAAGAACCCCGGCAAATTTCCTGAACTGCTCGGCAGCAGCGCTACGGCTCTGGCCGATCTGGCGCAAAAATCGCCGGCGGTGATGGAAAAAGCCCAACTGCTGGCCAGTGACGAAGCGGCGCTGTGTTTGTTGTTGCGTACCGCGAGCCTGTGGCTGGAAGCGTTGCCGCCGAGCCAGATCGCCGGGGCCACGGCGCAGACGGTTTCGAAGCTGGTGGTCGAGTTGGTGATCGATCTGCTGATCGGGATCGTGCTGAGCTTTTTCGGGGTGGGCGTCGCCTATCTCTCGGTGCGGCTGCTCCGGTATGGCCAATACATTGTCGATGCCGGTCTGCGCTTCGTTGCGGCGATCTTCAAGATCATCGACAGCTTCATGGGCTACGTCGACCACTACAAAAAGGTCGCTGCCCGAGGTGTCGCTGCCGGCCTGAAAAAAGGTGTGATGCAACTGCGCTGGGATGGGCGCCGCAATACCACGCTCAAGCCCAACCAACACCACGACAACGTCCCCGGTCAGGCGAAGAACCCTAACGGCGCCAGCGCCGATTCGGCAGATAAAACCGCTACCAACAAGTGCCCGGTGTCGATGGTCACTGGCGAAGAACTGCTGACCTTGATCGATGGTTCTCTGGACGGGATTCTGCCGTTCGATTTCACCCGGCTCTATCGCACCAGCGCAGCGGAGATCGATTGCGGTCTCGGCTACGGCTGGAGTCACAGCCTCGCGCATCGACTGGAAATCGACGGCGACAACGTCATCTGGATCGACCACGAAAACTGTCGTACCCCTTTTCCATTACCGAGCGTCGAGCGCCCGGCGATCCACAACAGCCTCTCGCGGGCGGCGATTTATCTGGGTGATGAGCCAGAAGAGCTGATCCTCTCCCAGTCTGGGGACGACGTACGTTTCTATCACTTTCATAACGGTCGGCTGACGACGATCAGCGACGGTTACGATAACCGCCTGCGCATTACCCGCGACCGCCAGGAACGCATCAAACGCCTCGACAACGGCGCCGGTCGTGCCTTGCTGTTGCGTTATGACCGCAGTCATTTGATTGCCGTCGATTACCAGTGCTTTGTTCCGGCCCAGAGTCTCGACGAGGCGTGGCACACCGAGCAGACGCTGGTCAGTTATCGCTATGACGAACGCGATCAACTGATCGAAGCGACCAACGCCGCTGCCAAAAGCGAGCGCTACAACTACGACGGTCAGCACGTCATTTTGCAGCGGCAACTCGCCGGTGGCGCGAGCTTTTTCTGGGAGTGGGAAAGGTCCGGCAAGGCTGCCAGATGCATTCGACATTGGGCGTCGTTTTCGCAGATGGACGCGCGGTATGTCTGGGATGACCAGGGCAGTGTCACCGTCCTGAATATTGATGGCAGCGAAGAGGTTTACGTCCATGACGATCGGGCGCGGCTGGTGCGCAAGGTCGAGCTGGGGGGAGGCGAGCGTCTCAAGGCCTACGATGACAATGGCCGGCTGATTGCCGAACAGGATCCGCTTGGGGCCGTCACGGAATACCGTTATGACGAGGTCGGACGGCTTGTCGCGCTGATTCCACCGGAAGACGAGCCGACGGCTTACGAATACCGCGACGGTTTCCTGCATGCGCGGTACCGCGGCAAGGCCGTGTGGAAATACCAACGTAATGCTCAGGGTGACGTCACTGAAGCGACCGATCCCGACGGGCATGTCACCCATTACCACTACGACGTTCAGGGGCGGCTGCTGTCGATCCGTTATCCGGACACCAGTCGGCATGTGTTCGTCTGGAACGGCTTGGGACAGCTGATCGAAGAAACGCTGCCAGACGGCGGCCAGCGTCGGTTTGCCTACGATGTTTTGGGTCGGCAGATTACCCGCCAAGACGAACACGGTGCCGTCACCCATTACCAGTGGGATGCCGTCGGACGACTGATACAGACAACGCTTCCCACAGGTGCCAGCCGCGCCTTCAGCTACAACGCCTACGGAAAAATCATCGCCGAACGCGATGAACTGGGCCGCGTCACGCGTTACGAATACGCCGATGACTTGCACCTGGTCAGCCGCCGGATCAATGCCGACGGCACCCAGCTGCGTTACCGCTACGACAACGCGCAGCTTTTGCTGACAGAAATCGAGAACGAGTCTGGCGAAAAGTATCAGCTGGACTACACGCCTAATGGCCTGATCCGACAGGAAACCGGTTTCGACGGCCGCCGCACCGCCTACGTCTACGACCTCAACGGCCACCTGCTGGAGAAAACCGAGTTCGGCGATGACGGGTCGCAACTGGTTAGCGCCTACCAACGGGATGCTGCCGGACGGCTGCTGGTCAAGACCCTGCCCGATGGCGTCAATGTCGAGTATGGCTACGACCGCCTCGGCCGACTGGTCAGCGTCGATGACGCTCACGACCACCCGTTGGAGTTCGAGTACGACCAGCAAGGCCGGCTGATCACCGAGCATCAAGGCTGGGGCACCTTGCTCTATGGCTACGACGCCTGCGGCCAGCTCAATCGCCTGCGCCTGCCGGACAACAGCACCCTCGATTACCACCACGCCAAGGGCGGTGCGCTGACCGCCATCGACCTCAACGGCACGCGGCTGACCACGCACGTCTTTGCTGCGGGGCGCGAACAACAACGCCAGCAAGGCCAACTGCTTAGCCAGTACCACTATGACGAGCAGGGCCGGTTGCAAGCCCACGCGGTCAACCAGCCAAACCAACCGCTGTACATGCGCCACTACAGCTATGCGGTCAACGGCAATCTGGCCGCCATCGCTGACAGCCGCCACGGCCAGTGCAGCTATTACTACGACGCGCTCAACCGCCTGGCCCGCGTGCGCCACGCTCGCGGCGAGCCGCCAGAAAGTTTCGGTCACGACCCGGCTGGCAATCTGCAGATGCACGATCGACCGGGCCTGGCGACAATCAAAGGTAACCGCCTGCTGCTGCAAGGCGACCGCCATTACGACTACGACGCCTTCGGCAACCTGATCCGTGAGCACCGGGGCACCGCGCAGAAACTCGTCACCGAATACCGCTACGACTGCCAGCACCGGTTGATCGGCATCACGCGGCCGGACGGCAGAACCGCCAGCTACCGCTATGACGCCTTTGGTCGTCGCATCGCCAAAACCGTCGACGGCCACACCACCGGGTTCTTCTGGCAAGGCGACAACCTCGTCGCCGAAAGCAGCAAAGCACACTACCGCAGCTATGTTTACGAGCCCGACAGCTTCCGCCCCCTGGCGATGCTCGACGGCAAAGGCCCGCGCAAGGCCTGCCCGTTCTACTACCAACTCGACCACCTCGGCACCCCGCAGGAACTGACGGATTACAGTGGCGAAATCGTCTGGTCGGCGAAGTACAACGCCTACGGCAAAGTCAGCCACCTGAGCCACGGCACCGACGAACAACTCGACCAGCCACTGCGTTTCCAGGGGCAGTACTTCGACGCTGAAAGCGGCCTGCACTACAACCGGCATCGCTACTACAATCCAGACATTGGCCGGTATCTGACACCAGACCCGATCAAATTGGCAGGTGGGTTAAACGGATATCAGTACACCCCGAATCCGACGGGCTGGGTTGATCCGTTGGGGCTGAGCGGAAATTGTCCGCCACCGAACAAGCCAGGCTGTGCGGCGCCGGATAATGTGGGTGGCGCTAAGGTTGATGAGGGTGAGCCACCGCTGCCGAAAATGACGGCTGAGCAGCGGAGGGCGAGGATTGATGAGTTGACGGAGGCGAATGCTAAGCGGCGGGTCCTAGAGTTTGAGGACAAATACAAGATGCACACTGTTGCAAAACACAATCCTGAGATACCCGACAATGCGCTGAAGCAGAGATCGATTGATGGTAGTCACCCAACAAAGAAAGGGAGAAAGGAAGGGGTGAACTCTAGCTCTCAGTTCAAAAGCTGGCTGTTACAATTTAATGCGATAAATGATGCTGTTTCTAGGATGAGTCGAAATCCTCCTGCGCCTACAGGTTTTACCAAAACTAAAGATCCTGTTGTCAGGAAAGAAATGCCGGGCGGCGGTAGAGGCTATAAACCCAATAAGAAAGATAGGGATAATCCAAGATATATAGATGAGTTGGATTATTCAGAGGTTAGGTTTCGTCAGAGTGGTGCTGTGAAGCCTTATACTGCATTCCCAGATTAGGATAAATATAATGTTGAAGTGGCCTATGTATGACCTCCCGTTTGAACCGACACTTCTGTATTGGTTGGGAGGTATTTCTATATTTGATCGTGAGGAAACTCTTGGAGAGGCTTTGTGGGAATACAACCCGAATGACAAGCTCGACAGAGAGAAAATCATAAGGTTTTTTTTGTTAACTGATCTTGAATATCTACCTTATAGACATCGATTTCTGATGTTCAGAATTCTTGAGGATGCTCTGAAATTGTCGGATTTTGATTTTTCTACTCAGTTCGAAAGTGATTACGATGCAAATACGTCTATGGCGTGGGACGAAACAGAAATAGACGACCCTCGTGGATTTTTTGAGGACATATATCGACTGGCAAGCGAAGAGTGGAAAGACGACCTCCATAAGGCCAGCCTCGAAGATCCGTCCACTTGGTAACAGTTGGCGAAAGATTTTACGACCGCTTCGCGCTCGATCGCGGGCAGCCTTGCTCTTACGGACAGCACGCGGACCTGTAGGAGCAAGGCTTGCCCGCGAAGACGTAGAGTAATAGGCGACGATATTGAGATTAAAAGATCGTCCGAACGCGGCCCGAACCTTCGGTAGCTCCTACAGGCGGTCCTGACGCTGGGCGCGGTACAAGGTAAACTTCGCCTCCTTCGCAGGAGCAGCCATGAATTATCGTCACGCCTTCCACGCCGGCAATCACGCCGATGTGTTCAAACACCTGACCTTGACCCGCCTCATCGCCTTGATGGCGCGCAAGGAGCAGCCGTTTGCCTATCTCGACACCCACGCCGGCATTGGTCTGTATGACCTGCAGGGCGATCAGGCGAGCCGTACCGGTGAATACCTGGAAGGCATCGCACGCTTGTGGGGCGAGCAGGATCTGCCGCCGCTGACCGCCGATTACATGCGCGTCTTGCATGAGATGAATCCGGATGGCGAGTTGCGCTACTACCCAGGTTCGCCAGAGCTGGCGCGGCGTTTGACCCGTCCGCAGGACCGGGTGTTGCTTAACGAGAAACACCCGGAAGACGGGTTGCTGCTCAAGGACAACATGAAGGGCGATCGCCGGGTGAAAGTGCACCTGGGCGAAGGCTGGCACGTGCCGCGAGCATTGTTGCCGGTGCCGGAGAAGCGTGGATTGATGCTGATTGATCCGCCGTTTGAGAAGCTCGACGAGATGCAACGTTGCGCCGCGTCGCTGAAAGAGGCGATTGGCCGGATGCGCCAAACCGTGGCGGCGATCTGGTACCCGGTGAAGGATCAGCGCATGTTGCGTCGTTTCTACCAGGACCTGGCTGGCACCGGTGCGCCGAAGCTGTTGCGCGTGGAATTGTTGGTGCATCCGCTGGATACGCCGAACAGCCTGAACGGTTCCGGGCTGGCGATTGCCAATCCGCCGTGGGGGCTTGAGGAAGAATTGCGCGAGTTGTTGCCGTGGCTGTCGAAGAAGCTCGGCCAGACCCAGGGCGGGTGGCAAATGGATTGGTTGATTGCCGAGTAATGCTCGGCCCGTAGGAGCCGGCTCGCTGGCGATAGCGTCAGTTTGGTCAGCGGTGACCTCTGGACTGCCATCGCCAGCAAGCCGGCTCCTACAAATGATCCACCTCAGATCGGGCACGTCACGCCCGTACCGCCAATCCCGCAATACCCCTCAGGGTTCTTGGCCAGGTACTGCTGGTGGTAAGCCTCGGCGAAGTAGAACGTCGGCGCTTCTTCGATTTCGGTGGTGATGGTGCCTTTACCGGCCTTGGTCAGTTCGGCCTGGAACACCTGCTCGCTGTGCTTTGCGGCGGCCAGCTGAGTTGGGTTGGTGGCGTAGACGACCGAGCGATACTGAGTGCCGATGTCATTGCCCTGACGCATGCCTTGGGTCGGGTTGTGCAATTCCCAGAACATCTTCAGCAGCTCTTCATAGCTGACTTTTGCCGGCTCGTAGACCACCAGTACCACTTCGCTGTGACCGGTCAGGCCCGAGCAGACTTCTTCGTAAGTCGGGTTCGGGGTGAAGCCGCCAGCGTAACCCACTGCCGTACTGACCACGCCTTCACGCTGCCAGAACTTGCGTTCCGCGCCCCAGAAGCAGCCAAGGCCGAAGATCGCGAAATCCACATCGGTGACAAACGGACCCAGCAGCGGGGCGTCGTGGACGAAGTGTTTTTCCGGCACGGTCATCGGGGTTTCGCGGCCAGGCAGAGCTTGTTCTTTGGTAGGGAGCACGTTTTTGTTCACCAGAATTTCCGAGCGCAGAACCATGATCAGTCCTCTCAGTCAGGTTGGGATGAGCGATATACGCAATAAGACCAACAGTGTGCCCGAGTGTTACAGCGCTGTCAGGCGATTGGGCCACGCGGGTAGCGTTTGAGCTTCTCGATCAGTTCGGCGCCCGGGATAGGCCGGTCGAACAGGTAACCCTGGCCGACGTCGCAGCGGTGGCGACGGAGGAACGCCAGTTGTTCGGAGGTTTCGATACCTTCGGCAACCACTTTGAGCTTGAGGTTGTGGGCCATGGCGATCACGGCCGAGGTGATTTCCATGTCGTCCTGGTTGTCCGGGATTTCATGGATGAAGCTACGATCGATCTTGATGATGTCGATCGGGAATTTCTTCAGGTAACTGAGCGACGAGTAACCGGTGCCGAAGTCGTCCATGGCCAGGGTCAGGCCCAGGCGCTTGAGTTGATCGAGCTGCAAGTGAGTGTCTTCGGTGGCTTCCAGCAGCAGACCTTCGGTCAGCTCCAGCTCCAGCAGGTGCGCGGGAAGCTGTTCTTCCTTGAGAATGTTGGCAATCGATGACACCAGGTCCGGGTCGGAGAACTGCTTGGGCGACAGGTTGATCGCCACCTGCAAATTGCCCAGCCCGGCGGCGGTCAGCTTTTTGCTCATGTGGCACGCCTGGCGGGCGATCCATTTGCCGATGGGAATGATCAGGCCGGTTTCTTCGGCGACGCTGATGAACTGATCCGGGCGGATCATGCCTTTTTCCGGATGGTTCCAGCGCAGCAGGGCTTCCATCCCCAGCAAGCGCCCGGAGCGCAGGCACAGCTTGGGCTGGTAGAACACGTCCAGCTCGTTCTGGGTCAGGGCGCGACGCAGGTTGTTTTCCACGAACAGCTTGTAGCTGGCCTCGGCGTTCAGCGCTTCGGTAAACACCTGGACCTGATGTTTGCCATTGGCCTTGGCCTTGTGCAGCGCGAGCCCGGCGTTGCGCATCAATGTCTGCGGGTCACGACCATGCAGCGGCGCGCAGGCCAGACCCACGGAGCCGGTGACACTGATCAGCTGGTTGTCGACGAACATCGGTTTATCCAGCGTCATCAACAATTGGCTGGCGGTGTGTTGGCCGGCTTCAAGATGAGTATCGTCCAGCAGTACCGCGAACTCGTTACTGGCGAAACGCGCCAGGCTGCCACTCGGGCTCAGACTGTTGCGCAGCCGTCGGGCCAGGCTGATCAGCAGTTTGTCACCGGTCTGGTGGCCGAGGCTGTCATTGATTCGCTTGAAGTTGTCGATGTCCACCAGCAGCAGGCAGATCGGGCTGTCGCTGTCGCGGGCGAAACGCTCATCAAGGTTGCGGATGAACGCCGGACGGTTGCCCAGGTTGGTCAGGTTGTCGGTGTAGGCCAGGCGCTCGATACGTTGCTGGGCGAGCTTGGTCTGGGTGATGTCTTCGTAGATGCCGATGTAGTGGGTCAGTTCACGGTTGTCGCCGTAGACCTTGGAGATCGACAGCTGGCCCCAGTACGGTTCGAGGTTTTTGCGCCGGCTCTTGAACTCGCCCTGCCAGCTGTTGCTCTTGGCCAGGCTTGAGGGCGCGTCGAATAGCAGTTCGCTGAGGTTTTCCAGCGCCGGCAGTTCCGACAGCCGATGGCCGTGGACTTCTTCGGTGCTGTACTGGGTGATCGCGGTGAAGCTCGGGTTGACGTACTCGACCACGCCGTCGCAGTTGACCAGCAAAAAGGCGTTGGCGCTTTGCTCGACCGCGCGCTGGAACAGGTGCAGGGCGCTGGTGGCGGTGCGGCGGTTGTGGTTGTTGATGACCTGGGCGAACTGGTCGGCCAGCTCGCCGGCGAAGGCAATCTCATCCGACTGCCAGGCGCGGGTCATGCCGGTTTGTTCAAGGCACAACACGCCGACTACCTGACCGTCGACACGGATGCTGGCATCGAGCATGGCGTTGATATCGCGCGGTCGCAGGCTCTCGGCCATGCCTCGGGTACGCGGGTCACGCATGGCGTTGTGGGCGTCGATCGCGCGGCTGGTATGCAAGGCTTCCAGGTAATCCGGGAAGCGGCTGGCGTCGATCACGTCCGGTAACCAGTACTCTTGAGTAGCGCGAAGGTAGGCGGAAATCGGCACCAGCTTCTGACCTTCGAGGTTCCACAGGCTCGCGCAGTCGATTTCGTAGATGTCGCAGGCGCTGCGGGTGATCAGTTCGGCGGCTTCTTGCAAGGATTTGCCGGTGCTGTAGCGCTGGCGGGCGAGCAGCAGGATCAGGTCTTGCTGGGCGCGAACGCGATCCAGGTGCAGCAGTTGTTCCTGCTGGGCGCGTTGGTTGAGTTCCAGGGCAATCTGCAGGCGCGAGTTCTGGGTTTCCAGGTCCAGCGCCGGTAGCAGCGGATCATCCGTAAACAAACCGTCGACCACCAGCAGATAGCCGCGTAGCAGGTGCCGATTATGTTGTTTGTAGGCTTCGCCCAATTCGAGCAGGCTGAGGGAGCCTTGGGCGGTGTGCAGCGTGTAGCGGATCAGGTAATGCGGGCTTGCGGTCAATTGCTGCTGGATCGCATCGTGCAGTTGATAGCGCGCTTCGGGCTCCATCAGGCTCGCGTAGGGGGAGCCGACCAGAGCGCAAAGCTCGACCGCGGGCAAACCGAACTGGCGTTCGCAATTAGGGTCAAGGAACAGCAGCGCCCAGCTTGCTTCATTCAGCCGTTCGAAGCGCAGCATGCCGAGCCGCGAGGGCACAGGCAATTGCGTCACTACCTCGGCCACCATACGGCTGGCGGCATCGGGATGGCTTTTCATGGAAGAAACTCGCTTCGAAAATGCGGATCGCGCCGGGCTCGCGCCCTCTTTACTGTTGCCTGCGGCAAGGTTGCATCATGCGGCACTGACTGACAAGTAAGGATGAAGGCTAAGTGCTATAAGACTGTATCGGCGGGAGCGAGGTTTTCTCCAGCGAGGGTCTGAAAGTAATGTGGTAGAGCGAAAAGATCGCGGCCTGCGAGGGTGTACGCCGTTCCCTTGGAGGCGCTGCCAAAGGTTCGGGCCGCGTTCGGACGATCTTTTCCGGACCTAACGCAATTTAATGTTTGTCGATTGCACCTGGTTGCCATCCTGGTCGTGATAACTGACGCGAATCTGCTCTGTATCGACGATCACATGCGCGAAGTTGTCCTGGCTGACCACTTCACTGGTCAGTTGAGGGTGATAGTCGCCCGCGGTGGTCCGCACCAGTGGCTGGTCAAGTATGAAGGTCGAGGCGTTGGCGTAGGGCAGCAGTGCGCTATTGCACAGAGGCGATGAGACGATGGTGTGAACCTCGAAATCCGGGTCCTCGCTGTGGCTCAGGCGGCTGGTGAGTGAGCCATGAACATCACCGGAAACGAAGATGACGTTCTTGATTTTATGAGTCCGGACGGTTTCCAGCAGGCGCAGGCGCTGTTCAGGATAGGTTTTCCAGGCGTCGTCGCCATGACGCTTGCGGTCGGGGTAGAGCATCACGCTGGTGACCACGAACTTGACCCGTGCCGGGCTGTTGATCAGCCATTCGAGCAGGGCTTCTTCCTGCTCCGCATCGAGGATACGTCGGTCGTCGGCCGAGAGCGTGCGCCGGGTTCGACTGTCGGTCACGAACCATTCGATATCCCCTTCGGAGAATTGATACCAGTAATGCTTTAGTTCACGGCCTGGTTGCCCGTCGGGCAATAGTTCGTGAACAGGGCTGTGGCTGGCCTGGTATAGCTCGTAAGCCGCCATTGCATTGTTGTAGAGGAACGCGTCGGCTTTACTTTTGTGAGTCGGCCAATTGTCTTCTATTTCGTGATCGTCGAGGATCATGTAAGTGGGGAGTGTGGACATCGACTTCTGAATATGAGGTTGAGAAAAGGCGGTGCGATACTTGCTGAGGATTTCTTCGTACTCCCGATCAGGACCCATCCTGTTCAGGTCATCTACATAAACCTGATCGCCCGTCATCAACAAGGCGCTGATCGGTGGTGATGATTTTTCAGCCAGGGCGTTGATCGCGGCAAAGATTCTGTCGCCCTTGGCGGGCGCTGACGGTATGCCGAATGTCATGCGCAGGTAGCGGCATGAGCCGACGATATAACCCCGTGCTGCGCGGGTCTTGTCCGACGCGGTGCGAAAGCGGTAGATGTCCTTCGGCCATTGCAATGGCAGCTCTTGTACCGTTTCCACGGTATGCACCGGGCTCATGGTGCTGAACCAGCCGGCCTGGTACTCGTAGGCGGTATCGGCGGCAAGATGGTTGAGTGCAATAACGTCAGACATGTCGCGTAATGGCGTCAAGACAACAAACAGGCCTTTGGACCAGTGTGGATCGCCGGCGCGGCGATAGCGTATTCCCGCAAATACCGGAGCGTTTTTTTTCACGTCGCCGCGTAAAAAGATGCGTGCATGGTTAGTTGTGGTATGGCCAATAATCGGGCCAACAGTAGGTTTAAGCATTTTCGAGTCCGTTCGAAATGTAACTATTAAAAGTAGTGGTGTTTTACGAAAGCAGTCACTGTACGTTGCTGGACTTATCCTATTGTTCGTCGGGCGATAAATATTGATGGGTAAGTGGACTTTGGCTGTGGCCTGAATAAGCCGCGGAAGTAGTCTCGACTGTTATCGACAGTAGGAATAGGTACAGCTCTTAACCGATCGTTGACGGCATCGTGAAGTGGTTGGGTGTTTTTCAGGCAAAAAAAGCCCCGCCAAATTGGCGGGGTTGAGGTACGAGCGTGGCGCTCGGAAACGTGGAGCACGAGTGGCCCTCCGGTGGAGGAAGGCCGCCCGGTCTTACAGCAGAATGGTGCGGATGTCGCCCAGCAGGTCGCTCAGACGCTTGGTGAAGCGTGCGGCAGCGGCGCCGTTGATCACACGGTGATCGTAGGACAGCGACAGTGGCAGCATCAGTTTCGGCTGGAAGGCTTTACCGTCCCAGACTGGCTGGATGGTTGCCTTGGAAACACCGAGGATCGCCACTTCCGGCGCATTGACGATCGGCGTGAAGCCGGTGCCGCCAATGTGCCCGAGGCTGGAAATCGTGAAGCAGGCACCTTGCATCTCGTCCGCCGAGAGCTTCTTGGTCCGGGCTTTTTCAGCCAGGGAAGCCGCTTCAGCCGCAAGCTGCAGCAGGCTCTTCTGGTCGACATTCTTGATGACCGGTACCAGCAGGCCTTCAGGGGTGTCGACGGCGAAGCCGATGTTCACGTATTTCTTGCGGATGATCGCTTTGCCGCTTGGTGCCAGCGAGCTGTTGAAGTCCGGCAGCTCCTTGAGCAGGTGCGCGCAGGACTTGAGCAGCAGTGGCAGCACGGTCAGCTTGACGCCAGCCTTCTCGGCCACGGCTTTCTGCGCGATACGGAAAGCTTCCAGCTCAGTGATGTCAGCCGAATCGAACTGGGTCACGTGAGGCACGTTCAGCCAGCTGCGGTGCAGGTTGGCGGCGCCAGCCTGCATCAGGCGGGTCATCGGCACTTCTTCGATTTCACCGAAGCGGCTGAAGTCCACGACCGGAATCGGCGGGATACCGGCACCGCCGGTTGCGCCTGCGGCTGGAGCTTCCTTGGCCTTCTGCATCATGGCTTTGACGTAAACCTGCACGTCTTCCTTGAGCACGCGACCGTGTGGGCCACTTGGGCTCACCGCGTTCAGCTCGACGCCGAATTCACGGGCCAGCTGACGAACCGCCGGGCCTGCGTGAACCTTGGCACCGCTTGGCGCTGGAGCTTGCGCCGGAGCGGCCTCGGCTTTTGCAACAGGTGCCGCAGCGGCAGGTGCAGCCGCTTGAGCTGGTGCTGGAGCCGCAGCTGGTGCTGGTGCAGCCGGTGCTGCAGCCCCTGCCACTTTCAGCTTGAGGATAAAGTCGCCAGTGCCGACTTCGTCTTCGAGTTTGACCGCGATGCTTTCCACTACGCCGGCAGCCGGCGAAGGGATTTCCATGCTGGCCTTGTCAGACTCAAGGGTAATCAGCGATTGATCAGCCACAACGGTGTCGCCAACCTTGACCAATACTTCGATGATCTTGGCCTTGCCCGACGAGCCGATGTCCGGGACGTGAATGTCCTGAACGGTGGCCGCAGCCGGTGCAGCGGCTGGCGCTGGAGCAGCAACAGGTGCCGGTGCAACAGGTGCAGGTGCAGGAGCGGCAGCCGGAACCTCAGGTGCCGCAGCGGCACCCTCGACTTCCAGTTCCATCAGTTCGTCGCCTTCTTTCAGGCGATCGCCCAGCTTCACTTTCAGGCTCTTGATGACGCCGGCCTTGGGGGCCGGAATCTCCATGCTCGCCTTGTCCGACTCAAGTGTCAGCAGGCTTTGGTCAGCTTCGATGCGATCACCGACCTTGACCAACAATTCAATTACTTCACCTTCACCGCTGCCGATGTCAGGTACGCGAATGAGTTCGCTCACAGAGTGTCTCCTCAGCAGTCCAGTGGGTTGCGTTTTTCCGGGTTGATACCGAACTTGGCGATGGCTTCAGCCACCACCTTAGGTTCGATGTCACCACGGTCAGCCAGTGCTTCAAGGGCTGCCAACACCACGAAATGACGGTCGACTTCGAAGAAATGACGCAGTTTCTTACGGCTGTCGCTGCGGCCGAAACCGTCGGTGCCCAGCACTTTGAATTCCTTGGACGGAACCCACTGGCGGATCTGTTCGGCGAACAGCTTCATGTAGTCGGTGGACGCGATGACCGGACCTTGACGGCCGTTCAGGCACTCTTCGACGTAGCTCAGCTTAGGCTTCTGGCCAGGGTGCAGACGGTTGCTGCGCTCTACGGCCAGACCATCGCGACGCAGTTCGTTGAAGCTGGTAACGCTCCACACGTCAGCGCCGACGTTGAACTCTTCACGCAGAATCTTCGCCGCTTCACGGACTTCACGCAGGATGGTGCCGGAGCCCATCAGTTGAACGTGGTGTGCCGCTTCGCGGTTGTCTTCTTCGAGCAGGTACATGCCCTTGATGATGCCTTCTTCCACGCCGGCCGGCATGGCTGGCTGCTGGTAGGACTCGTTCATCACGGTGATGTAGTAGAAAACGTCCTGCTGCTCTTCGGTCATCTTCTTCATGCCGTCCTGGATGATCACCGCCAGCTCATAGCCGTAGGTAGGATCGAAGGTGCGGCAGTTCGGGATGGTGGCGGCCAGCATGTGGCTGTGACCGTCTTCGTGTTGCAGGCCTTCGCCGTTCAGCGTAGTCCGGCCGGCGGTGCCGCCGATCAGGAAACCACGGGTACGGCTGTCGCCGGCGGCCCAGGCCAGGTCACCGATACGCTGGAAGCCGAACATCGAGTAGAAGATGTAGAACGGCAGCATCGGCTGGTTGTGGCTGGAGTACGAAGTACCGGCAGCGATGAAGGAACTCATGGCGCCTGCTTCGTTGATGCCTTCTTCGAGAATCTGACCTTTCTTGTCTTCGCGGTAGAACATCACCTGGTCTTTATCGACTGGCTCGTAGAGCTGGCCGACGGACGAGTAGATGCCCAACTGGCGGAACATGCCTTCCATGCCGAAGGTACGGGCTTCGTCCGGAATGATCGGAACGATGCGTGGGCCGATTTCCTTGTCCTTGACCAGTTGCGCGAGGATCCGCACGAAGGCCATGGTGGTGGAGATTTCACGGTCGCCCGAGCCGTCCAGGATAGCCTTGAGGGTATCGAGTGGCGGCGTCGGGATGCTGAAGCTCTGGGCGCGACGCTGAGGTACGAAACCACCCAGGGCGGTACGACGCTCGCTCAGGTAACGGGCTTCGGCGCTGCCTTCTTGCGGTTTGAAGAACGGCAGGTTTTCCAGTTCGTCGTCCTTGACCGGGATGTCGAAACGATCACGGAACAACTTCAGGCTGTCGACATCGACTTTCTTGGTGTTGTGCGCGGTGTTCTTCGCTTCGCCGGCGCCGGTGCCATAACCCTTGATGGTCTTGGCCAGGATGACGGTCGGTTGTTCTTTGTGGTTGACCGCTTCGTGGTACGCCGCGTAGACCTTGTACGGGTCGTGGCCGCCACGGTTGAGTTTCCAGATCTCGTCGTCGGACAGATCGGCAACCATCGCCTTGAGTTCTGGCGAGTTGAAGAAGTGTTCACGCACGAACGCGCCGTCTTTGGCCTTGTAGTTCTGGTACTCGCCGTCGATGACTTCGTCCATCCGGCGTTGCAGGATGCCGTCGACGTCTTTGGCCAGCAGTGGGTCCCAGAAACGGCCCCAGATGACTTTGGTCACGTTCCACTGAGCACCGCGGAACACGCCTTCGAGTTCCTGGATGATCTTGCCGTTGCCGCGAACCGGGCCATCAAGGCGCTGCAGGTTGCAGTTGATGACGAAGATCAGGTTGTCCAGCTTCTCGCGGCCAGCCAGGGAGATGGCGCCCAGGGATTCCGGCTCGTCGCACTCGCCGTCGCCCAGGAAACACCAGACTTTTTGCTTGCCTTCAGGGATGAAGCCGCGGGCTTCCAGGTACTTCATGAAGCGTGCCTGGTAGATCGCCTGGATCGGGCCAAGGCCCATCGATACTGTCGGGAACTGCCAGAAATCAGGCATCAGCCACGGGTGCGGGTAGGACGACAGACCGTTGCCGTCGACTTCCTGACGGAAGTTGTTCATCTGGTCTTCGGTGATGCGGCCTTCCATGAATGCACGGGCGTAAACGCCTGGCGAGGTGTGACCCTGGAAGTAGATCAGGTCACCGCCGTGTTCGTCGGTCGGGGCCTGGAAGAAATAGTTGAAGCCGATGTCATACAGGGTTGCGCTGGAGGCGAAGCTGGAGATGTGACCGCCCAGGTCAGAATCTTTCAAGTTCGTACGCATAACCATGGCCATCGCGTTCCAGCGTACCAGCGAGCGAATGCGGCGTTCCATGAACAGGTCGCCAGGCATGCGTGCTTCGTGGGTAACGGGGATCGTGTTGCGGTACGGCGTAGTGATGGCGTAGGGCAGTTGCGAGCCGCTGCGGGTCGCGAGTTCGCCCATACGGGTCATCAGATAGTGAGCACGGTCTTCGCCTTCTTTGTCGAGAACCGATTCCAGGGCGTCCAGCCATTCCTGGGTTTCGACGGGATCGAGGTCTTGCATGGCTTGCTCCAGGGCGGAAAGGCTTCCAGAATCGGTTGCCTGAGTTAGCGACTGGCCTTGTGGGCAGACGTTATAAATTCTTGGAATGCCGGAGGTTGATTCGGCGGCGTGTAGTTTTACTACAAATCGTCGGCCATTTCAGCCTTTCGAATGTATATACGAGTAGTAAAACTACAGAAGACTGGCGTGTGGCCTCCTGCTTCGTTGTGAGAATAATCGTTACTGTTGGTCTTTAGCTAACCGAGATAGGTGGAAGTTTGATGCTGGCTGCCAAAAAAACCAAAATTTCAGCTATTTCTAACTTTTGTTCGACAGTCCTTTGCGTAGTGCATTTCATGCGTTCACTACAGACAGCCCTTTCCACGCCGATCAAGGATAGACCATGAGCCTTCCTTCGCTTGCCGAACTGCCGGCCATTCTCCTCCCGTTTGTCAGCCGCGCCGAGCAGTCGTTCCGTGCCACGGTTGCCCTGTTTGACGATGATCATGGCCTGTCGACCTGGTCGCCAGAGCGCTGGGCAGCGTTTGCCCGAGTGACTGCGGCCAGCGATTTTGTCATTGAACAGAGTCTGCGTGACCCTTTGATGTTGCTTGAGCTTGCGCGGTCCGGCGAACTCGACCGAAGTTTCACCGCCGGTGAGTTGTGCGCGCAGATCGCAGCCGCTGTGCAGGTGACCACTACCGAGGATGAATTGGGTCGCGTATTGCGCCGTCAGCGCAACCGCCAGCAAGTACGGATCATCTGGCGCGACCTGACCCGCCAAGCCGATCTGATCCAGACCTGCCGCGACCTCTCGGACATGGCCGACGCAAGCATCGATCAGGCTTATCAATGGTTGTATCAGCGCCATTGCCAGCAGTTCGGTACACCCACCGGGCGGCGCAGCGGCGAACCGCAGCAAATGGTCATCCTCGGCATGGGCAAGCTTGGCGCGGTGGAGCTCAACCTGTCGTCGGACATCGATTTGATCTTCGCTTACCCCGAAGGCGGCGAAACGGTTGGCGTGAAGCGTGCGCTGGATAACCAGGAATTCTTCATTCGTTTGGGGCAACGGCTGATCAAGGCGCTGGACCCGATGACCGTCGACGGTTTTGTATTCCGCGTCGACATGCGCTTGCGGCCGTATGGTTCGTCCGGCGCGCTGGTGCTCAGTTTCAACGCGCTGGAGCAGTACTACCAGGATCAGGGTCGCGACTGGGAGCGTTACGCGATGATCAAGGCGCGGGTGGTGGCCGGTGACCAGGTGGCGGGCGCGCAGTTGCTCGACATGCTGCGACCGTTCGTTTATCGGCGTTATCTGGATTTCTCGGCGATCGAAGCGCTGCGCACCATGAAGCAGCTGATTCAGCAGGAAGTCCGGCGCAAAGGCATGGCCGACAACATCAAGCTCGGCTCCGGCGGCATCCGTGAAGTTGAATTTATCGCGCAGGCCTTCCAGCTGATTCACGGGGGGCGCGACCTGAGTTTGCAGCAGCGCCCGCTATTAAAAGTCCTCAGCACGCTGGAAGGGCAGGGTTACCTGCCGCCGGCAGTGATTGGCGAGCTGCGTGAAGGTTATGAATTCCTGCGCTACACCGAGCACGCGATCCAGGCGATTGCCGACCGGCAGACGCAAATGCTCCCGCATGGCGAGCAGGATCAGGCGCGCATTGCCTTTATGTTGGGCTTTGCCAATTGGACGGCATTTCATGAGCAACTGATGTATTGGCGCGGCCGGGTCGACTGGCACTTCCGTCAAGTGATCGCTGACCCGGATGACGAGGAAGGTGAGGAGAGCGAAGTGGTGGTCGGCGGTGAGTGGCTGCCGCTCTGGGAAGAAGCCCAAGATGAAGAGGCCGCCTGCCGACAGTTGGAGGAAGGCGGTTTTGTCGATGCGCCCAAGGCCCTGAAAACGCTTGCCAGCCTGCGCAGCAGTCCGCAATTGCGGGCGATGCAACGTCTGGGGCGCGAACGGCTCGACGCCTTTATTCCGCGTTTGCTGGCGCAAGCGGTGGAGCACGCCAACCCGGACCTGGTGCTCGAGCGTGTGTTGCCGTTGGTTGAAGCGGTGGCTCGGCGCTCGGCTTACCTGGTGCTGCTCACCGAGAACCCCGGTGCGTTACGGCGCCTGCTGACCTTGTGCGCGGCCAGCCCGTGGATTGCCGAGCAGATCACCCGTTTCCCCCTGCTGCTCGACGAATTGCTTAACGAAGGGCGACTGTTCAAGCCACCGCTGGCACCGGAATTGGCCGCCGAATTGCGCGAGCGGTTGACGCGTATTCCTGAGGATGATCTCGAACAACAGATGGAAGCCTTGCGGCACTTTAAGCTGGCGCACCGCCTGCGCGTGGCGGCCTCGGAAATTGCCGGCAGCCTGCCGCTGATGAAAGTCAGCGACTACCTGACCTGGCTCGCTGAAGCCATTCTGGAGCAAGTGTTGACCCTGGCCTGGCGCCAGACGGTCGCCAAGTACGGCTCGCCACAGCGTACCGACGGCACCTTGTGCGCCCCGGGTTTCGTCATTGTCGGTTATGGCAAAGTTGGCGGCCTGGAGCTGGGGCATGGTTCGGACCTGGACCTGGTGTTCATCCACGATGGTGATCCGCAGGCGGAAACCGACGGCGCGAAACCGATCGACGGCGCGCAATTCTTTACCCGGCTGGGGCAGCGGATCATCCATTTGCTGACCACCCAGACCAACTCCGGCCAGTTATACGAAGTCGATATGCGTCTGCGTCCATCCGGCGCGTCGGGGCTGTTGGTCAGTTCGCTGGGGGCGTTCGAGCGTTATCAGGAAAACGAAGCCTGGACCTGGGAACATCAGGCGCTGGTGCGGGCGCGAGTGCTGGTCGGCAGTCAGGATGTCGGCCAGTCCTTTGAAAAAGTCCGGGCGAAGGTTCTGGGTCGTGCACGCGATTTGCCCAAGCTGCGCCAGGAAGTCAGTGAGATGCGTGCCAAGATGCGCGACAACCTGGGGAGCAAGGGCACCGCTGCCGGGACCGCGCCCAATGCCTTCGAAGCGACTGCGCCATTCGACCTGAAGCAGGACGCCGGAGGTATCGTCGATATTGAATTTATGGTGCAATACGCCGCTTTGGCGTGGTCTGACGCGCACCCTTCGCTGCTCCGCTATACGGATAACATCCGCATACTGGAAGGTCTGGAGGAGGTCGGGTTGATGCCCACCGAAGACGCCAGTCTGCTGCGTGAGTCCTACAAGACCTACCGCGCCGCCGCTCACCGCCAGGCCCTGCAGAATGAGGCCGGGGTGATTCCGGGAGACCAGTTCGTGGCCGAGCGTCGAGAGGTTTTACGGATTTGGGCGGGGCTTGGCTTGAGCTAAAAGGATGAGATCAGGCAGGGAGCAGAAAATGCAGGATGACCGAGTGGCGTACACTGCTCATACAAAGCCTGGATAAATAAGACGGGGAGGCCGCCAGGAAGACTGGTCATGCCTCCCCGCTCGTTTGTGGATAACTATGAAAATTCTGATCGTTGGGCCCAGTTGGGTCGGTGACATGGTGATGGCGCAGACACTCTTTCAGTGCCTGAGACAGCGCCATCCTCAGTGCGAAATCGACGTGCTGGCCCCCGAGTGGAGTCGGCCGATCCTTGAGCGGATGCCCGAAGTGCGCCAGGCCTTGAGCTTTCCGCTCGGCCACGGCGTGCTGGAGCTGGCAACGCGGCGGCGGATCGGCAAGTCCCTGGCCGGCCAGTACGATCAGGCGATTCTGCTGCCCAACTCGCTGAAATCGGCACTGGTGCCGTTCTTTGCCGGCATCCCGAAACGCACCGGTTGGCGTGGCGAGTTTCGTTACGGCCTGCTCAACGACGTGCGCACCCTCGATAAAGAGCGTTACCCGCTGATGATCGAGCGCTTCATGGCGCTGGCCTATGAGCCTGGCGCCGAGTTGCCCAAGCCGTATCCGCGCCCGAGCCTGCAAATCGACCCGGCCAGCCGCGACACTGCGCTGACCAAGTTCGATCTGGCCCTTGATCGTCCGGTGCTGGCGCTGTGCCCGGGTGCCGAGTTCGGCGAGTCCAAGCGCTGGCCGTCGGAGCACTACGCCAAGGTCGCCGAAGCGAAAATCCGCGAAGGCTGGCAAGTCTGGCTGTTCGGTTCGAAGAACGATCACGCGGTCGGCGAAGACATTCGCTCACGACTGATTCCGGGCCTGCGTGAAGAGTCGGTGAACCTCAGCGGGGCTACTTCGCTGGCCGAGGCCATCGACTTGCTGTCCTGCGCCGATTCTGTGGTGTCCAACGACTCCGGCCTGATGCACGTTGCGGCAGCGCTGAACCGTCCGCTGGTGGCGGTCTATGGCTCGACGTCGCCGGGCTTCACGCCGCCGCTGGCCGAGAAGGTCGAGATCGTTCGTCTGGGTATCGAGTGCAGCCCGTGTTTCGATCGCACCTGCCGTTTCGGCCATTACAACTGCTTGCGCCAGCTCGCGCCGCAACCGGTGAACGAAGCTCTAGAACGCCTGCAAGGCGCTCCGGTCGAGGTCCGTTAAGTTGCGGGTACTGTTGATCAAGACTTCTTCGTTGGGCGATGTGATTCATGCGTTGCCGGCGTTGACCGACGCAGCACGGGCGATCCCGGGCATCAAGTTCGACTGGGTGGTGGAAGAAGGCTTCGCCGAGATCCCGACCTGGCACCCGGCTGTCGACAAGGTGATGCCGGTGGCGATCCGTCGCTGGCGCAAGAACATCTGGCAAACCATCAAGAGCGGCGAGTGGAAGCGCTTCAAGCAAAGCGTTCGCACCACGAAATACGATCTGGTGATCGATGCCCAGGGCCTGCTCAAAAGCGCCTGGCTGACCCGTTACGTCCGCGCGCCGGTGGCCGGGCTGGACAAAAACTCTGCCCGTGAGCCAATCGCTGCGCGGTTTTATTCCCGACGCCTAGCGGTCGCCCGTGGGCAACATGCAGTGGAACGACTGCGTCAGCTGTTCGCCGTGGCGCTGGGCTACGACCTGCCGCAAGGGTTGGGCGACTATGGCCTGAGCGTTGAGCGGCTGGTCGAACTGCCGCGCAAGAATCCTTACGTGCTGTTCCTGCACGGCACTACGTGGGACACCAAGCACTGGCCGGAAGCTTATTGGCGTGAGTTGGCTGAACGCATGGGGCACCTTGGCATGGCGGTGAAACTGCCGTGGGGCAACCCGGTCGAGAAGGCCCGCGCTGAGCGCATCGCCAAGGGCCTGCGTAATGCTGAAGTGCTGCCCAAATTGAACCTGGCCGGCGTCGCCAAGGTGCTGGCCGGTGCACAAGCCTGCGTGGCGGTGGACACGGGGCTCGGTCATCTGGCGGCCGCATTGGACGTGCCGACGGTGTCGCTGTTCGGCCCGACCAATCCAGGCCTGACCGGTGCCTATGGCAAAAGCCAGGTGCACCTGGCGAGCAACTTCCCGTGTGCGCCGTGCCTGCAAAAGAAATGTTCTTACCAGCCGACCGCTGAAGATCAGCGTCGGTTTGATCTCAAGCGCGAGTGGCCATTGTGCTTCACTCGCCTGAACCCCGAGCGTGTCGCGAGCCGGTTAAGCACGTTGTTACTGGCTGAGGAGCTGCGCTGATGCAATTGGCTTTTGTCCTTTACAAATATTTTCCGTTTGGCGGATTGCAGCGCGATTTCATGCGCATCGCCCTGGAATGCCAGCAGCGCGGGCATCAGATCCGCGTCTACACGCTGATCTGGGAAGGCGATGTGCCGCCGGGTTTCGAAGTGCTGGTGGCGCCGGTGAAGGCGATTTTCAACCATCGCCGTAACGAAAAGCTGAGTGCCTGGATGGAAGCCGACCTGGCCAAGCGTCCGGTGGACCGGCTGATTGGCTTCAACAAAATGCCGGGGCTCGACGTCTACTACGCTGCTGATGGCTGCTTCGAGGACAAGGCGCAGACCCTGCGTAATTCCCTCTATCGGCGCTGGGGTCGCTACCGGCACTTCGCCGAGTACGAGCGCGCAGTGTTCGCCAAAGATGCGAAAACCGAAGTGTTGATGATTTCCGAAGTCCAGCAACCGCTGTTCATCAAGCATTACGACACACCGCTTGAGCGCTTTCATCTGCTGCCGCCAGGCATTGCCCTGGACCGTCGTGCGCCGGCCAATGCGGCTGAAATTCGCGCTGAGTTCCGCCGCGAATTTTCCCTCGCTGACAACGAATTACTGCTGGTGCAGATCGGTTCCGGGTTCAAGACCAAAGGTGTCGATCGCAGCCTCAAGGCCCTGGCG
This sequence comes from Pseudomonas frederiksbergensis, assembly GCF_001874645.1. Lineage (NCBI taxonomy): Bacteria > Pseudomonadati > Pseudomonadota > Gammaproteobacteria > Pseudomonadales > Pseudomonadaceae > Pseudomonas > Pseudomonas frederiksbergensis. Next base: position 2,415,442 of record NZ_CP017886.1, on the reverse strand, counting down.
GCGCTGCCATCGGAGCTGCGTAAACGTACCCGACTGTTTGTAATTGGCCAGGACGACCCCAAAGTATTCCAGTTACAGAGTGCGGCGTTGGGGCTCGGCGATAGCGTGCAGTTTCTCAAGGGGCGCAGCGATATCCCGCGTTTCCTGCTCGGCGCCGACCTGTTGATCCACCCGGCGTACAACGAAAACACCGGGACGGTATTGCTTGAAGCGCTGGTGGCCGGTTTGCCGGTGCTGGTCAGTGCGGTGTGCGGTTATGCGCATTACATCGCCGAGGCTGACAGCGGTCTGGTGCTGGATGAGCCGTTCGAACAGGCGCAACTCACGCAGTACCTGACGACCATGTTGAGCGACGACGCAGCGCGTGCGGCCTGGAGCCGTAATGGCCTGGCCTTCGCCGACACGGCCGATCTCTACAGCATGCCGCAGCACGCGGCGGATGTGATTCTGGCGGAGCAACACTGATGAAGTTGATTCTTGCCGAACCGTTCAAGAGCCTTTGGGCCGGACGCGATGCGTTCACCGAAGTCGAAGGCCTGAAGGGCGAGGTTTACCGTGAGCTCGAAGCTCGCCGTACCCTGCGCACCGAAGTGGCCGGGGACGGCTTCTTTGTGAAGATTCACCGGGGCATTGGCTGGGGCGAGATCTTCAAGAATCTGCTCACCGCCAAGCTGCCGGTACTCGGTGCCGGTCAGGAATGGCGGGCGATCCAGCGTTTGCAGGAAGTCGGTGTGCCGACCATGACCGCCGTTGCTTACGGCGAGCGCGGCAGCAACCCGGCGGACCAGCACTCGTTCATCGTCACGCAAGAGCTGGCGCCGACCGTCAGCCTGGAAGACTTCAGCATCGATTGGGTCAAGCAGCCGCCGGAACCAGAACTCAAGCGTGCGCTGATCGCCGAAGTGGCGCGCATGACCGGCATGATGCACCGCGCCGGGGTCAACCACCGCGACTGCTACATCTGCCACTTTCTGCTGCACACCGATAAACCGGTGACGGCCGACGATTTCAAGCTTTCGGTAATCGATTTGCACCGTGCCCAGACCCGCCGGGCGATCACCAAACGCTGGCGTGACAAGGATCTGGCGGCGTTGTATTTCTCGGCGCTGGATATCGGTCTGACGCGTCGCGACAAGCTGCGTTTCCTCAAAGGCTACTTCCAGCAACCCCTACGCCAGGTTCTGCGTGAAGAGGCTGCGTTGCTGGCGTGGCTCGAGGGCAAGGCCAACAAACTTTATGAACGCAAGCAGCGCTATGGAGATGCGCTTTGATGCGTTTGTCTGAATTAAAGGGTGCCGGTCGCACACCAAACTTGCCATTGAGTATCGAGTTGGCGGACGCCGCAGGCCCGGCGCAGTTGCAACTGCTCAGCGTGCTGCGGGTTTTGCCGGGGCAGCGTTACGTGGGCGCCGCTGTTTGGCGCGGGCGTCCGGTGCTGGCCAAACTGTTGGTGGGCAGCAAGGCGGCGCGGCATTTTCAGCGTGAGCTGGACGGCGTACGTTTGCTCGCCGCTCAAGGCTTGACTACACCGATGCTGTTGGCCGATGGCCTGAAGGACGGCGAGGGTGGCTGGTTGCTGTTCGATTTTCTTGAAGGCGCCGAGAGCCTCGGCGATGCCTGGAAGCAGGTCGAAGCGCTGCCGGCGCTGGCGGACGAGCAAACGGCGGTGTTGGCCGAGGCGCTGGCCGCCATCGGTCAATTGCACAGCAAGGGCCTGTGGCAGGAAGACTTGCACCTGGACAATCTGCTGCGCCACGACGGCCATCTGTACTTGATCGACGGTGCGGGTATTCGTGTTGAGCAGGCTGGTCAGCCGCTGTCCCGGCAGAAGGTTCTGGAAAACCTAGGGGTATTTTTTGCCCAGTTGCCGAAGTCGCTTGAGCCGTTCACCGAAGAATTGCTGGTGTATTACCTGCTGAGCAACGGCGAGCATGCCTTGCCATTGGAAGCGTTGCAGAAGCAGGTCAACAAAGTCCGCAGCTGGCGTTTGAAAGACTTTCTGATCAAGGTCGGCCGCGAATGCACGTTGTTCAGTGTGCAGCGCGGGGCGTTCGGTTTGCGCGCGACTCCTCGTGAGGAAGAGGCGATCATGCTGCCGGTGCTGGCGCAGGCCGATGCCCTGCTTGATCAGGGGCATCTGTACAAGACCGGTGGCGCGGCGAGCGTTGGCAAGGTCGAAGTGGCGGGTCGGACGCTGGTGGTCAAGCGCTACAACATCAAGGGTTTTGCCCATTGGCTCAAACGCTTCTGGCGCCCGAGCCGGGCCTGGCATTCATGGCGCGAGGGTCATCGCTTGGTGTTCCTCGGCATTGCTACGCCGAAACCCTTGGCGCTACTGGAGAAGCGTTTTTTCTGGCTGCGCAGTCGGGCTTATCTGATTACCGAATACTTGGCGGGGCCGGACATCATTGAGCGTTTCGCGCCGTTCGTTGAGAGTGGTAATGCGCCTGAAGCTGAGTTGCTGGCGCTGGATCACTTGTTTGCCGAGCTGATTCGCGAGCGTATCAGTCATGGGGATTTCAAGGGCCATAACCTGTTTTGGGACAGGGATCGCTGGTCGTTGATTGACCTGGATTCGATGTGTCAGCACGGTTCGGCCAGTAGTTTTGCTCCGGCGTATGCGCGGGATCGGGCGCGGTTTATGCGTAACTGGCCTCAGAGCAGTGCGCTGTATCAGGTGATTGATCAGCGTTTGCCCAAGGGGGCGTAGGAACTGCCGCAGGCTGCGATCTTTTGATCTGGCGGCCTGACAGCCGACCTGTCTTTCGCAGGTGTACATATCCATTTCTGCGGTAACGGCCGCTTAGGGTTTCGCCCTTACGGCGCCTCACTTTTCCAAACGACGAAAAGTAAGCAAAAGTCTTCGCCCCGAGCGTACGGCACCTCGCCTAGGCTCGGCGTCCCCTCACTCCGGTGTCCATCAGGGGGCATCGCCTACGGTCTGCTGCGCGACGACCTCCTCTCGATGTGTCCGGCTGCGCCGTACGGCGCTGCGCGCCAACCCCCTGATGAACACCTCCACTCGGCCTCCCGATGGGGCGGGTAGATCAAGATCAATGGCAACAGCACGGCGGCCTGACAGCCGGCCTGAGTGGTTGGGTGTGGGGAGGTTCTATGTTTGGCACTGGACCGAAAGCTGGTGGGATGAACCGGGACAAAGCGGTATGAGGCCGGGCGGCTAGGCGGAGCAAGGGGTTCAGAGCAAACCGCATACCGAGACCAGTGCCAAAACGGTGCCAAACAATAAACAGGCAAAATTAGACACTAGCGTTGTGTCTAGGCCGATTTGGCGAGAGCTTTGGCACCGGGCACCAACGTCGGCTCGGTATCGTAATAATGTACCGAGGCGCTTACATCCAGCCTCCAGCCCAGACCACGCGCCCGACTATCTCCAGGTCGTTCAGGTTTTCTCTCGTAACCGTCATCGTCTGATAGGCCGTGTTAGTGCTTATGACCGCGACACCGCCACCAATCTGGCGTTGCAGACGCTTGGCATAGAGATGGTCATCCAGGCGGATCACGTAGACCGCCTCTCCCTCCAGCGTGTTGCGGCTATGGTCTATCAGGACCGTGTCGCCATCGCTCAGCAGCCCCTCCATCGAATCACCGTCAACCCTGATAGCGGACAGCTTCGACGGCTCCAGACCCTGTTTACGCAGTGAGTAGGTCGTGAACGCCAGGTGCGTCAAAATCCGCGCACCCTCGCTCCATGAGCCATGTCCTGCGCTGCACCGTGCATCGTAGAGAGGGACATAGCTGTACTTATCGTCTTCTATTACCCGCTGTACCTGTTGCTCTTCCCCAAATGCCAGCCACATCGCGGAAACGCCTGCGGCCTGCGCTATCTGTTCCAGCCTGTCGAGGGTCGGATACGTCTCCCCGCTCAGATAACTGCGTATAGCTCCCTCGGAAAGGCCTGATTCACGCGAAAAAACGCGTGCAGCCCTGGTGCCCATCGCGTCCTTGAGCCTATCCCGGAAGCATCCGATTGCCCCCACTGGAATCGGATGCTGCGTATCTGAAGCATCCGTTTTATCCGATTCCTTGTAAGTCATTGATTTCTCTCGGTTATTCATTTTTCTGGGCGTGAAACGCATAAAAAAGAATCGGATGCGCGTTTTTCCGATTGATATGCGCGGTTATCCGCGCTATGTTTATCCGCAACAGGACGTTAGACGTCCCAAAAAAACCACCCGTGAAGATGGTTCAAAACTATGAGCGATATCGACATGCCCACAGACCCAGCTAGCCGATGGGAGTGGATCAAATACCAACTCCGTGTTCGTGGCACCTCAATGGCCGAGCTTGCACGTCAGCTAGAAGTGACCGACCGCGCAATCCGCAATGCCAAAAGTACGCCTTACCCACGCATTGAGCGCTCCCTCGCTGACGCCCTGAGCCTTGATCCCGCCGACATCTGGCCGGAGCGCTGGAACGCTGACGGCACTCCACATCGGCAACGCCCTGGGCGCGCGGAAATAAACACGTCCTACAGCAAGGATACCGGACTCTACCCGGTTGGACACTGTAAAGCGGTAAGGAGTGCCTAAACATGCGCCGCCCAAAAGATGACAAGACGCTAGACATATTCTCTGTCCCACAGCCGGTTCTTTCTATCCCTGGTCTCGGCAACTACGCGGCTCAAGTCAGTGAGCTGGTGAGTGAAATCCTCAAGGGCTCCGAGCTGGACCGCTATGAAATCGCCGCTCGTATGTCTCGCCTGTCAGGCGATGACGTCAGTAAGAACATGTTAGACGCTTGGTCGAGTCCTGCCCGCGCTGATCACAACCTTCCTCTATATAGAGCCGCGTTGCTGGAAGAGGTTTGTGCCAGCCACGTCCTGACAAACTGGCAGGTGCACTTACGTGGTGGTCGTGTTGCTTATGGGCGCGAGGCGTTGGACACCGAGCTAGGTCGGCTTGAGCGAGTCGCCGCGAATGCTACTCGTCAAGCTCGTGAACTGAAAAAGCTGCTGGGTGAAGACCATGCGTAATTGGTTCACCGCCCAGGAACTGGCTGGTCTGCCTGGGCTGCCTGGCACTGCTCGCAACGTCAAGGCCATGGCCGCCCGCGAACAATGGGAGGGTCAACACCGCCTAGGCAGCAAGGCCATCGAATACGCCTTTGCCATCCTGCCAAAAGAAACCCAGACCGCATTGATCGCCGCGTCGGTAACGGAGACCCAGCCTCAGCAAGTTGCCGAACTACAACCTAATACAACTGAGCGTGACGCTATTTCTGCGTCACGCTTGAGCGAAGATCAACGCTCAGTCATGACAGCCCGACTGGCCTTTGTGCGCGAGATCGAGCGCATGAGCCAGACCATAAGCCAGCAACGCGCCATCGATTCCCTGGTCGCCCTAGCCAAGGCTGAGCAACTTAGCCCGTATCTGACTGAGCGTGTGCAGCGCGCCAACGACCGCAAGACCGGCGACCGTTCTTTGAGCGAACGCACCCTCAAACGCTGGCTGTCCGACTACCGTCAGCATGGCGAAACAGGCCTGGCGCCTGCTCGCCGTCAGAAAGACATGAGCTTGCCCGCGTGGTCGGCGTCTTTCCTGACTTGCTACCAGCGCCCAACCAAGCCCAGCGTCGAAGCGGCTTATGCCGAGTTCGCCCTCAAGCATCCGGCCGAGCGCCCGAGCATCCACGTGGTCCGTCGCTTCCTTAATAAGCTCAGCGCCGAGGCTCGCGAGCGCGGCCGTCGTACCCCACAGGAACTCAAGGCGCTGCAACCCTTCAAGCGTCGGACCACTAAGAACCTGTACCCCTGCGACGTGTTCACCGCTGACGGTCACAAGTTCGACGCCGAAGTACTCAATCCGCGCACCGGGAAACCATACCGGCCGGAAACCACCACCGTCCTCGATGTTGCCACCCGCAAAGCCGTGGGCATCTCCATTGGTGAAGCCGAGTCCACCATCGGTGTTCTGGACGCCCTGCGCGATGCTGTGCAGTACGGCATGTTCGCCATGTTCTACGTGGACAACGGTTCAGGGTTCGCCAACGACACCGTGCGCGAAGTGGTCGACCGGATCGGCGGCACTATGACCCATGCACTGCCTTATAACAGTCAGGCGCGAGGTCTGATCGAGCGTTCACACCAGACCATCTGGGTCAATGCCGCGAAGAAGCTGACGAGCTATATCGGCGCCGACATGGACAAGCACGCGGGCACGAAAGTCCATCGGATCAGCCGCAAACAACTGCGCGAGACGGGCACCACCCGCTTGATCCCGACCTTCGCCGAGTTCATGGCGGGCGTTGAGTATGAACTCGACATCTACAACAACACTCCGCACCGAGGCCTGGAACGGTTCCGCGATCCGCTGACCGGCAAGCTACGCCACATGAGCCCCAACGAAGCATGGGATGCCGCTCGCGCAGAGGGCTGGGAGCCAATGGTGGCGTCGTCTGAGCTGCTGAATGACCTGATGCGTCCGCAAGTCCTGCGCCCAACCCGTCGCGGCGAAGTTACTTGGGCTAACGAAACCTACTTCCTGGACGCATTGCGTAACTTCCACGGCGATGAAATCCGCCTTGCCTATGACGTGCGTGACGCCTCCCGCGTTTGGGTCCGTACCTTGGACGGCGACCTGATCGGCGAAGCCCTATTGGACGGCAACGCCAGCGATTACATGCCGAAGGCGATGATTGAGAAAGCCTACGACAAGCGCGAAAGCGGCCAGATGAAGCGCGCCGTGGACAAGCTGGAAACCTTGACTGGCAAGCGCGTGGAAATGATCGCGCCGACCAGCGCGCCTTCCGCCCAACTCAGCGCCGACCAACTCGCCGAAGCACAACGCTTCGCCCAACTGGCAGCCCCACAGGCGCAGACCTTCGACCTGCCATCCGACCCAACCGCCCGTTACCACCTTTGGCACCAGCTCGCTGACCGCCTGAGCCATGGCGAAGCCCTGACGGACGAAGAAGCCCAGTGGCACAACCGCTACCCCAAACACCCGGACTTCGCCTCGATCCGCCGCATGTTCGAGTTCGCTGAACAAGCCCGCGCCTAACACAAGACTTTCAAGGAGCTTTATATGAGCGTTTCTAAAATCGTACCGCTGACCAATGTCGGCCTGTTGTCTGCCGCCATCGAGCGTGCTCACTCCCGCCCGATGGGCCTGCCCGGTCTGGTGGTGATGTACGGCGCCAGTGGCCTGGGCAAAAGCGTTGGGGCGGCCTTCGCCGCCAACCTGCACCGCGCTTACTACGTCGAGTGCCGCGACACCTGGAGCAAGAAAGCTTTCCTACAGGCGATCCTGCGAGAAATGAGTATCGCCCCCGGCCAAACGCTGTCGGTGATGGTCGATCAGGTGGCCGAACAATTGTCCCGCAGTGGCCGTCCGCTGCTGATTGATGACGTTCAATATCTGCTCGAAAAAGCCGTGGCCAATGTCCTGACGGATATCTACAACGCCAGTCAGGGCACCATCGTCCTGATCGGCGAAGAGCGTGTGCCCAGCAGCTTGGCCAAGCTGGAACGCCTGCATAACCGCGTGCTGGAGTGGGTGCCCGCTCAACCGGCGACCCTCGACGACCTTCGCAGTCTGGCCAAAGCCAGCTATCCGAACCTGAAAATTGCCGACGACCTGCTGGAAGACCTGCGCCACAAGGTGCGCGGCTGCCTGCGCCGCGTCGCGGTCAACCTCTACAAGGTCTACGGCGAAACCCAGGCCATGGCGATGGACAGCATCGACCTGGCTGGATGGGGCAATCGCGGCTGGTTTACCGGCGAGGCTCCTGTACGGAGGGGTGTGTAATGGCTGGGGGACGTGGACGCAAACAGATTGATCTGGAAATGCAGGGCACCAAAGGCAATCGCCAGCGCATTTGGGAAGCCATCCGTGTAGGCCGTGATGGGTTTACGGCCTATGAAATTTCCCGTCGTGCCTGCACCGATGACACCGCCGTGCGCAGCTACCTGCAATCGCTGATCAAGGGTGGTTATGTTGAGGTCGTCACGGGGGCCAAGTTCGAAGAACAGACCTTGCGCCTGCTCAATGACATAGGAGCCGAGGCGCCCGCCGTCACTCGCGACGGCAAGCCCAGCACCGCCGGAAAAGGCACCGAAGCCATGTGGCGCTCCCTGCGCATCCTGGGCGAACTGGATGCCGACGAGTTGGCCGCGCAAGCCTCCATTGTGGTGCCGACCACCAGTTGGACGGCCCGTTCTTATCTGAAATGGCTCAAGCGTGCGGGCTATGTCGTCGAGGTCCAGGCCAGCAAGCCAGGTAAGAAGGCCCGTTACCGTCTGGGGCACGGAAAATACACCGGCCCACGCCCGCCCATGATTCAGCGCATCGGTCAGGTCTTCGACCCCAACCTGGGCGAAGTCGTGTTCCGTCAGGCCGAACCTACGGAGGATGTTCTATGAACGTTCAACTCGCCGCCTGGGGTCCAGAGCCGCCGTTGTTCGTTCGCCTGCTCGCCGCCGAAGTCGCTGCCAGCAACAAAACCAAAGCCAGCCAACGCATCGGTATGAGCCGCACCACCGTCAGCCTGATCCTGGCCAACCGCTACGCGTCACCCAGCACGGCTGGTGTTGAGCGCCGTGTCATGGAAACCCTCGGCCGTATCGAGTGTGTCGCCTTGGACGACGTGGTCACCACTGATCAGTGCCAAATCTATCGCGAAAAACCGGCACCCACCCACAACCCGCAAGCCATGCAGCACTGGCGCGCCTGTCAGCACTGCATTCACAACCCCGACCGCTGCCATCAGGAGATTGACCATGCTCGCCTCCACTAACCGCACGCCGCTGAAAGTGTTGACCCCGTCACTGGCTGAACGCCTGCGGGTGTTCAACCACGCCGCCCGTGCCTTGCAGTCAATGCGTATCCGCCTGCTGAGCCTAGACCCGCTAGAGAACCGGCTGACTATCGATCCCGACGCCGGTCGCCGACTGGTCGACGCCCGTGCCGTCAGCGGTTACCAGCGCCATGCAAGCGCCGGTAGCACCCGTTACACCGTGTTGTTCCAGGGTGTGACCCTGGAATGGCGCGAAACCATCAGCGCCGCCCGTCCTGACGACTGGGCTCGCCCGACTCTCCATTGAGGAACCCTGTAATGACTGCACAACAACACACCATCCCCGAAGGCTATCGCGTCGATGCGCAACGTCGTCTCGTTGCTGAAAGCATGATCAAGCCGCTTGATCTGGCCCGCGACGCCCTGGTGCTGGAACTGGTCGAAAAAGCCCGAGTGGCCAGCAAAGGCTTGGCCTTGTTCAAGGCCGCTGCCTTCGGTGATATCGACGCCTTCGTCGAGATGAGCGCCGAGGAATACGGTGCCAAGCTGGGCGGCAAGAAAGGCAATGTCAGCCTGATCAGCTTCGATGGCCGTTACAAAATTCAGCGAGCCATTCAGGAAAGCATCGCCTTTGACGAACGCCTCCAGGCGGCTCGGGCCTTGATCGACGAATGCCTTGAAGAGTGGACCGCCGGGGCGCGGCCGGAGGTGGTCACCTTGGTCAACGACGCGTTCCGCACCGACACCAAGGGCGACATCCGCACGGCGCGAGTCCTGGCCCTGCGCCGCTTGGAGATTGCCGACGAACGCTGGCAGCGCGCCATGCAAGCCATCGGCGAAGCCTGTCAGGTGGTCGGCTCAAAGTCCTACATCCGCGTGTATGAGCGCGTCGGCGACACCGATCAGTACCAGCCCATTAGCCTTGATATTGCGGGGGTGTGAGATGACGCCGATCACCATCCGGTGCTTCTTCAGCACCGGCGCGTACCACGCCAGAGCGCCTGGCTACAAAACCACTGCCTCATCGGCAGAGTCAGCCAAAAAGGCAGCCGACCGTCTGATCGAAAAACTGCGCCCTAACGCTGTAATTGACAGTGTGGAGGAGATTCAAGACGGCTGTCCTGCTGTATTGAAACTCTATCACTACCACTTCAAACAAGCCGACGAGACCTGACCATGCAGCGCTACCACGACACCACCACAGATCCGCTGCCTATTCATTCGCCACAGCACGATACCGAACGCGCGAACCTTGCTCGCCAAACCGCCGAGTTCCTGGCTCGCGGCGGCAATGTCCAGCAGATCGGTTTTTGCATGAGCAATACGCCTGCGACGTTCACCATCAACCCCGAGCGCTCGCCGGTCTATGCCCATCTGTTCGTGCCAGTTGCCTCTGAGGCAGCTCCCAAAGGGCAAGTGTTGCCCGAGCCTGCGACAGAACTTGCACAGACAGATGAGCAAAAACTCGCGGCCCTGATCATGGCTGATGCCGCCCTAGGTAATTCGCCCAAGTGGATCGCCAAGAAACACCACATGACCGAGAAACGCGTGCGGCAGATCGCCCGCGACTACCACATCACCTTCCATGTACAGCGATAGGACATCCCATGGCCAAGATCACCATCACCCTTGAAGACCATCACGACGACAGCGGTAAACCGACGGTATCCCTGGACATGTCCGGCGCCCGAGTCGGGCCGTTTGGGCAGACCTCGCAGACTGAGGCGCTACGTATTTCGCAAATGCTATTCGGCATGGCCGCTTGCGAAGAAAGTCTGGGCGCGCTCCCGGCCTGCCGCCGACAGCCAAGCAACACCACCCTCCATTAAGCGAAACCGTCCCGGCGATCCGGGGTGGTCTGCCGGGCGTGGTTGCCCGGTACTGATGAGCAGCCGAGGAATACATGGATCACGAGAAAGCTTTAGACAAAATCAAGAAACTGCTGCGCCTGGCAGCCAGCGACAACCCACACGAAGCCGCCGCTGCGATGCGCCAAGCCCGCGCACTGATGGAGAAATACCGCCTGGAAGAGTCGGATATTCAGCTTTCCGAGGTGTACGAGTGCGCCGCCCGTAGTGGTTCGAAGATGGTCCCGCCGCAATGGGAAGCCAACCTGGCCGGGGCCGTGACCAAGGCCTATGCCTGCAACATCCTGTTCATGGCGGGCATCGGTGAATGGCGATTCATCGGCGAACTGGCAGAGCTGGCCAGCTACACCATGACCCTGCTGCTCCGTCAGATTCGGCAGTCCCGCCGCGACTTTATCAGCACTCAGTTGAAGCGCTGCAAGACTGCGACCAAGACCAAGCGCGCCGATGTGTTCTGTAAGGCTTGGGTGTCGGCTGTGCGCCAGCAAGTCATGGCCTTCGCCGGTAACGATGAACCATCCCCGGCCGCAGCCGCGTACATGCTCAAGCACCACGCGGAAACGGAAAAGCTCGACTGTCGCGAACGTAACGCCAGCAAGGGTAATGGTGTGCGGGCCATGACCGACGCGATGCACGGCATCGTCGCTGCCAGTGATGTTCGTCTGAATCACGGCCTGAACGGTCAAGACCAACTAGCCCTGAATTAAGCGAAACCACCCTGGTATTCCGGGGCGGTCTGCCGGACGTGGTTGTCCGGTATTGATGAGCAGCCAACCCATGACCGACGAAACACCCGCAGCACGTAAAACCCGTCTGGCCCGTGAACGCAAGCGTGCGGAACGTAAGCGGCTCAAGGACAAGCGGCTCGCCATGGGCGCCAGCAAACTGAAAATGGAAATCTACAGCGGTACGGAACGGGAGCTGGAGCAGATCCGCACGGCCGGTGCGTTCGATGAAACCGAGCATGCGCTCACTGCAACGATTCACGGGGTGGCCGAACTGTCCCGGCGTGATCCAGCAGCATTCCGTGCCCTGATACAACGGAGGGGACAATGAACACCAGAAACTTACAACTCAGCAAGATCCACATTGCCAAGAAAGACTTGGGGTTGGATGACGAAACCTACCGCTCCATACTGGGTCGGGTGGCGGGTGTGCGTTCGGCCAAAGACCTGAACCCGCGTCAGATCGGCCACGTGCTGGCCGAGTTCGCCCGATTGGGCTGGACCTCGACGCCCGCCAAACAAACTGGCCGCAAGGCTCCTACCCCAGCACCGGACCGGGAAAAGCTGATGGGCAAGGTCGAGGCCTTTCTCGCCGAGGCCAAGCGCTCTTGGGCGTATGCCGATGGCATGGCCATGCGCATGTTCAAGGTCGAACGCGTGGAGTGGCTGGACCCGCAACAGCTCCACAAAATGGTGGCGGCATTGACCTACGATGCCCGCCGACACGGGAGGACCGAGTAATGAACGAAGAACTGTTCCCGGACGACACGGATAAGCTCGACCCTGAAAAGGTTCTGGCTCATATGGAAGCACCAACCGTCCTTGCCCGCTGGGAGGGCACCTTGGGTGAGATGGTCAGAGTTGCCGAAGTCGAGCTGCGCAAGGCGCTCAACAACACCGATAGCGCTCCTGAGCTGGCCCGCCGCGTGGTCTACGCCATCTGCGAACACCAGGGCGGCACAGTGATGTATTTGCCACGCGGCACAATCCTCAAGCGGGCCATGCGCGACGCCGCTATCTATCAGGACTGGCGGGACAAGGGGGTTAAGCCTGCTGATATGGTCAGCAAGTACGATCTGTCGAGCCAAACGATTTATGACATCATTGCCCGTCAACGGGCGCTGCACCGAAAGAGCGAGCCCGACTTATTCGGCTTTGATGACGGGACGATTCATTAGGGTTGCTCATAGGAGAGCGGGTATGAAAGTAGTTAATGGTTTACTCGGAATACTTCTCGGCTTGGCCGTTTCTTTATCGGCCCACGCTGTCGCCGACAGCCCAAAGCACGCATTCAAAAACTCATACGATCAGTTACTGGAAGAACTTCCCAACGTCCGCAGTCAATTGACTGAAACTGATACAGATGGGTTGAAGCGCTGGGTTGGGACGGTCCCTGTCGGCAGTGCCGCGTCAATTGTTCAGATCAGTGGCAAAGGTAAAGATGCAATAACTGAATTGACGGTGATGCTGCTTTTTACTGCCACAACTACTAACGCCGACTATGACAATGCCGAGGCGCTCAGAGACGTTTTGTTTCAGGGTCTTTTAGGTAGAGGTGCTGCTTTCGGTCTTGTAAATGATTTTTGGGTACACGAACTGGCACGTCAACAACCCATTATCAGGGCTGGTGGAAAACCCAAAAGCGGAGTCAAAACAGTTGGCAAGGGAACATCTCAAGTGAGTCTTGAACTTGTAAACACCCCCCAGGGCCTAATGGCTATTTACTCAATGAAGTTGCTTTAACACCAGCCCCGCCACCGTGCGGGGCTAAAACCTTAAACCCCCCTGAAATTACAACTTCTCCCCCCGTGCGCGAACCTACACCCGTTCTTTCAAACGGCAGGTTCGCACCATGCACACCGCTCCCGCTTCCCTCAAAGTCTCCCGGCCCCAGTGGCCGCGCCAACATGCGCAACTCATCCTTGCCGCAGGGGATGACCTTGCCCGCGAAGTCTTGTGGGCCAAGGTTCCTGCTGACTGGCGGGACATGGTGCAACTGCATATTGCCCAGGCAGAAGCGCACACCGCGCAGCACGTCCAGCAGCGTCAGAAGTTTCGCCCCGCTGTAAGCCCCGCAATGCCTGTCCTTGCTGAGTACCGAGCGCCCATCCCTGTGCGCGGCAACGCTGTGGTTGCCAACCACCATCTGGCCGCCCTGCGAGCCAACATCCACACACCGCGAGTATCTGCATGAACCTTCACTTACCGAAGCGGCGCCCCCGTGCGCCACGTATGACCGATTGGACCTTGATTACCCTGGTGCTGCTGATCGGCCTGGCCTTGGTGGCACCAACCAAACTGCCGGTCGTGCTTTATAAAGCAGGCCTGGTCACCCTGGGCGGTGTTCTCGGTTACTGGATTGACCGTGCGCTGTTCCCGTATGCGCGCCCCAACCATGTCGCCCGAGTCGAACGCGCAATGGCCGGTATTCGCCGCGCCCTGGTTGTCCTGGCCTGCATCCTTGGCCTGACGTTGGGGCTCTGATCATGCGCCGAATCCTTCTATATATAGGTGCGGCCTGCGGGGGCTTACTGATCGGACTCGCCAACAGTCCAACGGCCTTCGCCGAGATACCCGACCAAGCCGAGCGCTACCGCCGCGACTTGACCCGTATCGCCCAGGCGGAATGGGGGCTAGATGCTCCGGTGTCGACCTTTGCCGCGCAGATCCACCAGGAAAGCCGCTGGCGGTTCGATGCGAAATCGCCGGTCGGTGCGCAAGGCTTGGGCCAGGTGATGCCCTCGACCGCCACCTGGCTTGCCCAGCTGTTTCCCAAAGCCCTGGGCAAGGTCGAACCGTTCAACCCGATTTGGTCCATGCAAGCGCTGGTCAGTTACGACCGCTGGCTAGCGGATCGCATCCAGGCGCGTGGTCTCTGCGAACAAGGGGCGTTCATCTTGTCCAGCTACAACGGCGGGCTGGGTTGGGTCATCCGCGACCGCAAGTTGGCTTCGGCAAAAGGCGCCGATCCGCTGACCTGGTTCAACTCCGTCGAGCGGCACAACGCTGGCCGTTCGGCCGCTGCCTTCAAGGAAAACCGCCAATACCCACGCCTGATCCTGTTGCGCTGGGAGGCCCTATACATCGCTGATGGCTGGGGCCAGGGAGTCTGCCAATGAAAGTTCTGTTTGATCTGATCAAGCCCGCCCTCTGGTATCTCGGCGTGATCGCCGCCGTGGTGTACGGCCTGCACTTGAACCGCCAAGACGGTTATGACGAAGGCTACAACCTGGGTAAGTCCGACGGTGACACCGAAGTCGCTGATCTGCGCCAAGCCTACACCAAGGAAAAACAGACCACTGCCGAAGCTGCGACAACGGCTGCCAACAAGATCATTGCGGACCTGCGCGCCGAACAGGCCAAGGGCAACCAACTGGCCAGTCAGTTGGCTGACACCAAAGACAACCTACGCAAAACCACCGACAAGCTCACAGGAGAGATAGCCCATGTCACCAAACGCTACCGGCGTGCCCTCGATGCGCAGCCCGAGCCGCTGCCTGTTGCTGTGTTCACTACTGGCTTTGTCCGCGTGTGGAACACCGCCAACGGTATCAGTACCGCAATGCCAACCCCGAACGGCACCAGCGGAGCTGCTGCGCCGCCCAGCGGAGCCGGAACCGCTGACGATCTCGACTCCGGCGTTAGCCAGGCTCAAGTCCTGACTAACCAGGTGCGCAATGGAGAGAGGCACGGAATCTGCCGAGCGCAACTTAACGATCTGATTGATTGGACCCTCAATGAGAGCAGATGACTTCGCCACCCGGATGGAGGCGATCCATAACAAAACAGCGTTAACGGCACATATGGCACAGCGCGAAACCTTGATTGGACCTTCCGCCAAGTTCTGCCAGATGGCTGATTGCGAAATGCCCATACCAGAAGATCGACGCCAGGCCGTCGAAGGCGTGCAGTTCTGCGCCGAGTGCCAAAGTCGCCGCGAAAAAAGGGCCTGCAAATGATGATGATTGAAATGCCCGCCTGGCAGTTGGTTGGTGTCGGCGTGACGGTGTTGGGTGGTTTTGCCGGACTGGTGAAGCTGCTGCTGTTGCAGACCGAGCGGCGCCTGGACCAGCGCAATGCCGTGATGGATGACCGCTTCAACGCCTTGGCCAAAGACAGCGACCGCCTGCGAAGCGTGGAACTCAACTTCGAGCGGCTGCGCGCAGATCTGCCCCTGCACTACGTGCGACGTGAGGACTACGTCCGAAACCAAACCGTCATTGAAGCCAAGCTCGATGCCTTGGCGCTCAAGTTAGAAAACGTTCAGCTCAAAGGAGTACGACCATGAACATTGATCCCGCCAAGGTCCGCCGCGAATCCCTGCGGTGGTACATCCTTCTCACCCTCAACACCTCCCGCCCCGTGGACCCGCACGAAGCCATGGTGCTCTCGACCATCCAGGGCATTCTCCCGGATGTCACCACCTTGGAGTTGCGCCGTGAACTCGACTACCTGGCAGATCGCAGTCTGGTGACCCTGAAAAAACAATCCAGTGGCGCTTGGATCTGTGGCTTGACCCACTACGGCGTCGACGTGGCCGAGTACACCATCGACTGCAATCCCGGTATTGCCCGCCCCGAAAAATACTGGAGCTAAGCCATGCCCCCGCGCAGCAAAGTCGCCAGCCTGCCCAAGGCCGTCAAGGCCTGGCTCGATAAGGCCCTCGCCGAAAACAGCTTCAGCGAATACGAAAGCCTTGCGGCCGAGCTGTCGGCCCAGGGTTTTTCGATCAGCAAATCGGCGCTACACCGTTATGGCCAGGACTTTGAATCCAAGCTCTCGGCGCTCAAGGTAGCCAGCGAGCAGGCTCGCGCCGTGGTGGCTGCGGCACCGGATGAGGAAGGTGCCGTCAACGAAGCCCTGATGCGCTTGGTGCAGGAACATCTGTTTAAGCTGCTCATGACTGACGGCGACAAGATGGACTTGCCGAAGGTGGCCAAGGCTGTGGCTGAGTTGGGCAAGGCGTCTATTGCGCAGAAAAAATGGCAAAGCGAATATCGCGAGAAGGCCGAGGCGGCAGCGTCCCGTGTCGAGAAGATCGCCAAAAAAGGTGGCTTGAATCAGGCCACGGTTGACGAGATCCGGCGCGAGATTCTTGGGATGGCAGCATGAATCTGCCTCTTGTCCTGGACAGCACCGCCAGTCTGGTGGCTCCGGCGGTCCTGCTCGGCTATCAGAAAAAGTGGATCGGCATTCGTGCGCCCCTCAAGGTTGGCGAGAAGTCACGCCGAATCGGCCTGACCTGGGCGGAAGCAGCCGACAACGTTCTGGTGGCAGCGGCGGAAAAACCGGCCGGTGGCCAGACGGTTTATTACCTGGGCTACAACCAGGACATGACGGTCGAATACATACAGGCCTGCGCGATGTGGGCTCGCGCTTACAACTATGCGGCCGAAGAGATTGAGGAAGGCATCTGGCCCGACAGCGACCCCGACAAGCACATCAAGACCTACACCATCGGCTTCCCGAGCGGGCACCGCATTGTCGCGCTGACCAGTCGCCCGTCCAACCTACGTGGTCGTCAGGGTGTGGTCGTGATCGACGAAGCGGCGTTTCACCAAGATCTGGCCGAGCTGCTAAAAGCGGCGCTGGCCCTGTTGATCTGGGGCGGTGAAGTCCATGTGATCAGCACCCACGACGGCACTGAAAACGCCTTCAACGAATTGATCAACGATATCCGCGCAGGTAAACGCAAGGGCGCGCTGTTCCGTTGCCCATTCCGTGAAGCGGTCGAGGATGGGCTTTATCAGCGGGTCTGCCTGCGCAAGGGCATCGAGTACAAACCCGAAGAGGAAGCCGTCTGGGTCCAGGATGTCTATGACTTCTACGGCGATGCGTCGGAAGAGGAACTGGACTGCGTACCGTCCCAGGGCGGTGGTGCCTTTCTCAGTCTGGCCTTGGTCGAGCAGCGTAGTAGCCGCGACGTGCCGGTATTGCGCCTGGCCTACCCGCAAGGCTACGAGACCCTGCCCGAACACCTGCGCCTGGCTGAGTCGCTGGAGTGGTGCGAAGAGCATTTGAAACCGCTGCTTGAGGCAATCCCGCTGGATGTCCAAAGCTATTACGGCATGGACTTTGGCCGTAGCGGTGACCTGTCTGTCATCTGGCCGCTGCTCAAGGAGCAGAACCTGCGCAAACGCACACCGTTTGTGGTCGAGCTGCGTAACGTGCCGTTCAAGCAACAAAAACAGATCAAGTTCTACATCCTGGACCGCCTACCCAACTTCCTAAAAGGGGCCGATGACGCCAGAGGCAACGGGTCGAACCTCTCAGAAGACACCGCCATTAAATTCGGCTTCAACCGCATTGAGCGGGTGATGCTGACCGAGGGCTGGTATCGCGACAACATGCCCCCGTTCAAAGCCGCTCTGGAAGACGACACCTTCTACGACATCCCGGCCGACAAGGACGTGGTCGGCGACGTGCGCGCTTTTCGGGTGGTCAAGGGTGTGGCCCGCATCCCGGAAAAGCGCACCAACGAGAAAGGCGAAAAGTCTGGCGGCAAGCGCCATGGCGACGCCGGTATCGCTGCCGTGCTGGCGGATTACGCCTCCCGGCAGGAAACAGAAATATTCGAATTTCACCGAGTCCAACCCACCGCCCAGCAGGATCGCGAGATCAAGCTCGGCGCCGGTTGGCGCACCCAGAAAGGCATTTGGTAATGGCTGACTCCCGCATCGTCGATCAATACGGTCGCCCGATCCAGTACGACAAACTCACGGAAGAGCTGGCCGCTGCCCGCACCACCGGCATTCGCCAGGTATGGCACCAGTCAGTGGCCAGCGGCCTGACACCTGGTCGCCTGGCCAACATCCTGCAAGCCGCCGCCGAGGGCTCGGCTCATGATTACTTGACCCTGGCCGAGGAAATGGAAGAACGGGATCTGCATTACGCCTCGGTGTTAGGCACCCGCAAGCTGGCGATATCAGGTCTGTCGATCCGAGTCGAAGCCGCCAGCGACGACGCCGAAGACGTGCGCCGTGCCGACGAACTCAAAGAGATTGTGGACTCCCCCGAGTTCGGCGAACTGCAAGCCGACCTGACTGACGCCATGGGCAAGGGCTATGCCGTCTCCGAAATCATGTGGGACCGCAGCGGCAAGACCTGGAACCCGCAGCGCTTTGAGCCCCGCGATCAGCGCTTCTTCCAGTTCGATCGTGACACCGGCCGGGAGCTACGCCTGCTCGATGAGGCCGACCCGGTGAATGGCGTTGCTTTGGCACCGTACAAGTTCATCGTCCACCTACCGCGCATCCGTTCGGGTCTGCCTATCCGGGGCGGCCTGGCGCGTCTCGCGGCCGTCGGCTACATGTGCAAGGCCTGGACCTGGAAGGACTGGATGGGCTTTGCCGATATCTTCGGCATGCCCATGCGCGTGGGCCGCTACGGGCCGGGGGCCAGCAAGGACGATATAGCCACCCTGATGTCGGCGGTGGCCAACCTCGGCAGCGATGCGGCGGCGGTAATCCCAGACAGCATGCGCATCGACTTCACCCAGGCCGCGAACGTCACCGGTGCCGGGGACTTCTTCAAAGGCCTGGCCGAGTGGTGGGACAAGCAAGTCAGCAAGGCCGTGGTCGGTCAGACCATGTCCACCGACGACGGCTCCAGTCAGGCCCAGGCAACGATCCACAACGAAGTGCGCCTCGACCTGCTGCAAGCCGATGCCAAGGCCGAATCCAACACCCTCAATCGCTACTTTGTGCGGCCTTGGTGCGATCTGAACTTTGCACCTGGTCGGCCGTATCCGCGGCTGATCATCGACGTTCCCAAGCCTGAAAACACCAAAATCTTCATTGAAGCGCTCAAGGAGCTGGTCCCGCTGGGTTTCAAGGTCGAACAGTCGGTAGTCAGCGACAGGCTCAATATTCCTGCGCCTGCCGAGGGCGCCGAGCTGCTGGGCATCCCTGCGCCGGTTGCCACTCCACCATTGGCGCAGGCGACCAACAGCGAGCAGGTGCCCAGGAAACCGGTGGTGTTGCCGGACATCGTTGATAACCAGGTGCGGACGATGGAGCGGGCTGTAGGGGTTCACCTGGATGACATGGTCGAGGAGATCAAGGATCTGCTCGACTCAGTCACCAGCCTGGAAGCGTTTCGGGATCGGTTGATTGAAACCTATCCGACGATGACCACCAACCAGCTAGCGGACGCTATTGCCGATGGGCTGGCGGCGGCCAGCCTGGCTGGGCGGGATGACATCTTAAGGGGGTTGTGAGCGCAGGTTAGTAGTATTGATTCGGAATCAACCAGGACTCGTCAGGTTCATGTTTTTTCAGGATGGCTTCAGGGTAATGCATGGTGAGCGCGCTTAATGCGGCCTGAAGAGTTGCTTTTTCGGTTGAGTGAGTTCGGCTACCTGGGACGTAAGCACCAGCTTGCGTCGGTGTCTTGA
The DNA here is from genome assembly GCF_001874645.1 of Pseudomonas frederiksbergensis. NCBI lineage: Bacteria > Pseudomonadati > Pseudomonadota > Gammaproteobacteria > Pseudomonadales > Pseudomonadaceae > Pseudomonas > Pseudomonas frederiksbergensis. The sequence continues at coordinate 2,395,700 of NZ_CP017886.1, read as the reverse complement.
AGTAGTGGCTCAGAGTGTAGGTATAGGTGGGACCATCAATTGTCTGTTCCAGCCAAATTTTTATACCTACGGTCGGATTCAAAGACTCAATACTGAGCGTGACTTTGATTTCGCGAACAAGAACCTCGCTTTCAAGGACGTAGAGATTGCTTTCCAAAAGCTGAAGAATTTCGTTTGCGGTCTGTTCCATCGTGTCGTTCTCCTTAAGTTTTATGCGGCACAACAATAAGCTAATTACGACAAAAAGGAAGGTTACTAAATGGCCGTTTCTCACGGTTCATTACCGTTCAAAGAGCAGATCGACTACTTCCGTGGCAAGGTCGATCTGCCGACCCGCTCCTGGACGGACATCTACACCGCCGAACATGACTACGCCTTCGTTGTGGCCGGGGCGGTCAAGCGCGATCTATTGGCCGACCTACGCGGCGCAGTCGAGAAGTCCATCGCCAATGGCACCACCCTGGAACAGTTTCGCAAAGACTTCGATCAGGTCGTCGGCAAACACGGCTGGCAGTACCAGGGCGAACGTGGCTGGCGTACCAACGTCATTTGGGAAACCAACCTGCGCCAGTCCTACAACGCTGGGCGCGAAGCGCAGATGGCCGACCCGGAGCTACGCAAGCGCCGCCCCTATGGCGTGTATCGCCACGGCGACAGCGCTCACCCGCGCCCACAGCACCTGGCCTGGAATGGCACTACATTGCCGCTGGATGACCCATGGTGGTCGAGCCACACCCCGCAGAACGGCTGGGGCTGTAAGTGCAAAAAATTCATGCTCTCGGCCAGGGATGTCGAGCGTCAGGGCCTGACAATTGGCCCAGCGCCCGCTATTGAGTGGGAAGACCGAGTTATCGGCAAGAACAGCCCCAACGGCCCGCAGACTGTCCGCGTGCCAAAGGGCATTGATCCCGGTTTTGAATACGCTCCAGGCCGCTCTCGTCTGTCGGACGCCGTGCCCCAGATGCGCGTCCGTGATCCATTGCCAGCACCGTCAGCAACGCCAGTCCCGGTATCGGCAACAGGCCTGCCCAACCGCCAACCAACCGGCCCGTTACCACCACCTCGTCCAGTTCCGGCAAAGCGCTTGCTCCCGGCCAAAGTCCCGGCACCGCAAGCGGTCACCCAGTTCCTGGGCGAGTTCGGCGCCTCCGATGCCGCCCCGGCCGTATTCCGCGACGTGACCGGCGACACCCTGGTGATCGGCCGGGAGATGTTCACCGATGCCAAAACCGGCGCGATAGCGCTGGCCCAGCAGCTCAAGGCCCGCGAACTGCCACTGTTGGCCGAAGCCATCAAGAACCCCGACGAGATCTGGGCACGCCTGGAATGGCAGTTGGACCTGGGCAAAGCCGTTCTTCGGCGGCGCTACCTGGCGCACGTCCAGGTGAAGGGCAAGTCCGCTTCAGCCGTGGCCGTGTTCGACCAGGGCGCCGATGGCTGGACGGGGGCGACCGGTTTTGTTGACGACAGCGAGCAATACCTTGAAGCCTTGCGCCTGGGTGTCCGCCTTTACCGACGCACTGAATAGGAGAGAACCATGGCCGGTGCAATGCTCGATGTTGTCATCGATACAACCACCATTGGCAAAGCCCTGGGTGAACTGGCAGAGCGCTTGGGCGACCTGACAACCCCGCTTAACGACATTGCTGAATACCTGCACCAGTCCACTGATGACCGCTTTATCAAACAGGTCGCGCCGGATGGTTCGCCCTGGGCGCCGCTGGCTCCGTCAACATTGGCCCGTAAGAAAGGTGGCCGCATCCTTCGCGCAAAGGGCACGCTCCAGGACACCATGCGCCACAGCGTCAGCGGTAATGAACTGGCTTTCGGTACAGACCGGCCATACGGCGCCATCCACCAGAACGGCGGCAAGGTCGAACATGCCGCTAGGTCGCAGCAGGTTTACTTCCGTCAGGGTAAAGATGGGGCGGTCGGCAATCGCTTTGTGAAGAAGAGCAAATCCAACTTTGCGCAGTGGGTTAGTCGTGGCGCGCATGACACCGAGATCAAGGCACGGCCTTATCTGGGCCTATCGGCAGAGGACGACACAGAGATCGTGGCCATCATTCAGGATTACTTACTGGAGTCCGTAACCGGCTGATCGCGCACAATCTCCTGAGCGCGGTGATCGCCTCTAACGGATACATGCGCCGCTTACAGGGTGGCTAGGTAGCGTTAGACCTGCGTTAGATTCGCTCGTATCGGTATTCCCTTCGCCACCAGCAGACACCCATTGCCCCTTCTATACGTATAGAAGGGGCAATGGGTGTATCCCCTCGCAGCCTTCACCAGGCGCAAAACCTTAAACCGCCCTGAAATTACTTTCGTTTGATGACCCGCCGACACTGGCGGCATGAAAACTCAACTCGCCGTTAACTCAGAAATCTACAGCTCCGTCGAGCTTTCCGATGGGAAAGCGCCCGAGTGGGTAGAACTTATTCCAGCCGGTCCAAACGTCGTTGGCCGTGATGGCCGCGCCTGGCTGTTCGACGACTTCGCCTATCAGTCAGTGCAATCCAACTTCGCCAGTCGGGCTATCGAACTGCCTATCGACTGGGAGCATGCCACCCAGCGCCGAGCCCCCTTGGGTGAAGACGCTCCGGCCGGTGCCTGGATCAAGCAACTGGATACTCGCAACGGTGCGCTGTGGGGCCAGGTCGAGTGGACGCCTCGCGGCGCACTCCAGGTTGAAAACAAAGAGTACCGCTTCCTTTCCCCTGTTTTCGATTACGACATTGAGACCACGCGCATCGTGCGCCTGGTCAGCGCAGCCCTGACCAATATTCCCAACTTCCTCATGACAGCGCTCAACCAAGAGCAAATGGAGAACGTCCCTGTGAAACCCTCGCCAGAGCTTCTAAAACTTTTGGGCCTGCCTGACACGGCAACCGAAGAACAGGTCTTTACGGCCACCACTGAAAAACTCAAATCCACCGCCCAGGCGCTCAACAACGAGTCGGCCAACCTGGACCGCTTCGTCCCCCGTGCGGACTACAACGCGCTGGAAGCTCGCGCAACCAATGCGGAACAAGCCTTGGGCGAGTTCAAAAAGGCAGAGCACACCAAGGCTGTCGACGCCGTGATCACCGCTGCCACCCAAGCCGGAAAGATCACCCCTGCCACCGTGGAATACCACCGCGCCATGTGCCAGGACGAAGCCGGTCTGACGCGTTTCAAGGCGTTCGTCGATGCGGCGCCAATCGTTGCTGATCCCACCAAGCTGGGCGAACGCAAACCGGACAACCTCGCCACCGCACTGAACGCCGAAGAGCAAAAGGTCGCCTCGCTGCTGGGTATGAGCGAAGCGGAATTCATCAAGGGCAAGGCGTAACTCCCCTTATATAAAGGAAGCAACCATGATCGTTACCCCCGGTTCCTTGGCGGCGTTGTTCACCGCGTTCAAGGCAGAGTTCCAAAATGCACAGGCTGCAACGCCGACCGACTGGGCACGTATCGCCACGTCGGTGCCGTCGTCGTCCGCCAGCAACACCTACGGTTGGCTGGGGCAGTTCCCGACCTTCCGCGAGTGGATCGGCGACCGCGTTCTTAAGAACATGGCGGCGCACAGCTACTCCATCACCAACAAGAAGTTTGAATCCTCGGTCGGCGTACCTCGCGATTCCATCGAAGACGACGAGATCGGCGTCTATAAACCGCTGTTCGCCGAGATGGGCCGTGCTTCCACCGCGCACCCCGACGAGTTGGTGTTCGGTCTGCTGAAAGCTGGCTTGACCACCCTGTGCTACGACGGCCAGAACTTCTTCGACGTCGATCATCCGGTCTACACACAAACCGATGGCACCGGCACGGCTGTCTCCGTCAGTAACTACCAGGACGGCGAAGGTCCAGCCTGGTATCTGCTCGATGTCAGCCGCGCTATCAAGCCGATCATCTTCCAGGTCCGCCGTAACTACGCGCTCAAGGCGATGACCAGCATGGACGATGAACAGGTCTTTATGCGTGACGAGTACCGCTATGGCGTGGACGCTCGCGTAAACGGCGGTTTCGGCTTCTGGCAGTTCGCTTACTGCTCAAAGGCGCCGCTTACCCCAGAGAGCTACGGCGCCGCTCGCGCAGCCATGAAGAACTTCCGTGCAGACGGTGGCCGTCCTCTGGGCATCAATCCCGGCTTACTGGTCGTCCCGTCGCAACTGGAAGGCGCGGCCCGCAAGATCCTGGTCAAGGATGCCAATAGTGGCAACGAATGGGCAGGCACCGCCGAGGTGCTGGCGCCGAGCTGGCTGGGATAAGGGGGCGTTATGGCTTTCGTGATCACCGCCAAACGCGACGGCTTCCGTCGTTGCGGCATTGCACACCCTGGTAAGCCGACTTCCTACCCGGACGACTTCTTCACGGAAGAACAGTTGCGGGCTCTGGATAAAGAGCCTCAGTTGATCCTCGCCTACGCGGAGGATGAATTCGACCAGGTACAGGAGCGGTTCAATGAGTCCTTATCGCAAACCGCGTTACCGCAAGCACCCAACACCTTGGAAGCAGGCCAGCCGCAAACGCTTGAAACAAACGCTGCACCTCTGGCTAATGCAGTGGTCAGTGCCGTCAGCGAAGTCCTGGGCAACAGCGAGTCTGGACCGGATGCTCGGGGACCTGGTCCGGTTTCCGTGATGGACAAGGTTGAGGATTCGACCATCGACGGCGGCCAGGACACTCCGCCCCCAGGCGATCAGCCGGACGGTTCGCCAGCAGCGGATGCAACCGACACGGCCGCCAAGCCTGAAAAAGCTCAGGCCACCAAGGCCAAGGCCGCCGCTAAATGAACATCACGCTACCGAGCGCAGCCCAGTTGATGCACCGATTTGGTGAGGAAGAAATCACCCAGTTGGCCGTCAAGCCGCCGCGTAACCCCATCGAATCGGATCTGCTGTTAGCCGCTGCCCAGGGCAAGCCCCTGGACGGTTGGTCCGCCGAAGAGGTGGAAACCGCCATGGACGCATTGGCGAGGATCGCCGATGCCGTCAGCCGCGCTTGTAGCGAAGTGTCGTTCTACCTGCGTTTTCGCAAGCCCGGCGAGGATGCGCCGGTTTGGGTTACGGATGACCTGCCCGAACTGGCTCGTTATCACCTGCAAGGTACGGCCGTGGAAGAGTCGACAATGCGCCTGCGTTATCGCGACATCATCAAGCGCCTGGAGAAACTGGCGACCGAGGATGAAGCCAGGGGCGCGTCCGAGGCGGGCGACTCCGGGTTGCAGATCGCCCACCCACCTCGGCTGTTCTCACGCAAAACCCTGGGGCGGCTGTGATGTTGGCTGAACTGGAAGACGGTGTTTTGCAACAGCTTCAGGCGCTGAAAAAAGCAGTACCGCGCCTGCGCCTGGAGACCTACGGCGGCGAACTGAGTGACCCAGATTTGATGGCCAGCCTGATTGCGGGTGGTCCTTCGATCCTGATCACCACACCCAAGATCAGCTTTAAGCCGCGCTCCAATCGTCGCTATTCGGCTGCTCTGGTATTTCGCCTGGTCGTTTCTTCCGGGAGCGAGCGCAGGACCACCCCCAAGGCCAGCGACCCTGGCAGCTATTGGTTGTGGGGTGAGTGCCTGGCATTACTCACGAACTGGCAACACAAGCCCGACGGCGCCATGGTCAGGCCAACGGAGTTCAACAACCTGGTCAACGGCAAGTTTCAGGTGCAACACCTTTCGGTGCTGGGTCAGTCCTTCGCCATCGATCTGGACTGGCTGATCCCAGAGCCAAGCTGGCCGGACTTCGAAGGGATTGCCCTGGAATACCACTCGCCAGCGGGCAACCCCGATCCGGTGGCCACCGACAACATCGAACTGAGGGACGTGTGATGCACGTATTAGCCGCGCCTGGTCACCAGGTGCCTATGGAGTCAGACCCGCACAACCATATTGACCCCACTGAATCGGTCGATGTGCCTGACACCTCTTATTACCGTCGCCGGATGGCGGCAGGCGAACTGTTGCCCGCCAAGAAGCCGCGCAACGGTGCCAAACAACCCGCACAGGAGCCCGCTGAATGAGCATTTCCTTTGACACCATCCCGGCGTCGATTCGCAAGCCGGGCGTTTACATGGAGTTCAACACCAGCCTGGCGGTACGGACACTGCCGACCAACAAACAGAGCGTTTGCCTGATCGTTCCCTTGGGCGCAGGTGCGACAGTGGCGGCCAACGTGCCGACACCGCTCAACAGCGCACCGGAGGCCAAAGCCTTGTTCGGCGGAACCGTCGCCGAGGAAATGGCTGACGCGTTTATCACGGCCTATCGCTACGCCGCTCTCTCGGCCGTGGGCGTGGTGGTCGAAGGCGATGCAGAGCCCGACATCAAAGCCGCACTGGACGCGACCGCCATGGGCGGCTTCACCATCCTGGTGCCTGCCTGGTACAGCCGGATCGCGCTGACCGCACTGCGTACACATATCCAGACCTACACCAGCTCGATGGAACAACAGGGCATCATCGGCGTAGCGGCACTGACCAGCACCCTGTCCGCCGCGACCACCCTGGCCACGTCGCTGAACTCCGGCGCAATCAGCCTGGCGGTGTTGCCGGGGACAGCGTCCAGTGCGCGCCAGGTCGCCGCTGCTTATGCCGCGATGATCGCCTCGGAAGAAGATCCGGCACGGCCGCTGAATACCCTGGTGCTGACCGGCATCAAGGTTCCGCCCGTCACTCACCGCCTCGGTCGCACAGAGCAGGAAACCGCTCTGGCCAACGGTGTCACGCCGCTGGAAGTCGCGGCCGGTGATGTCATCCAGATCGTCCGTGCAGTGACCACCTACACCAAGTCTGCGGCCGGTGCCACGGATGTGTCGCTGCTGGATCTGACCACCATCCGCACGCTGTATTACGTGCGTATGGCCTGCCGCGACCGTATCCGTCAGCGCTTCCCGCGCTCCAAGCTCTCCAAGAAAACCCCAGAAGCAGTCCGTGGCGAGTTGCTGGACGTGCTGCTCAAGCTGGAGGAGTTGGAGATCGTCGAAGAGGTCGAGGCCAACGCTGCCGGTCTGGTGGTCGAGCGTTCGGGCCAAGACGCAAACCGCCTCAACTCAACCATTCCCGTCGACGTGGTCAACGGCCTGCACGTATTCGCCGGTCGCATCGACTTGCTCTTGTAAGAGGTACATCTAAATGGCTGACAACTATGTGGGACTCATCGTCCTGGAAATCAACGGCACCGATTACGAGGTGACCAGTGTTGAACCGAGCCTCAAGACCGGGCGCAAGGTGGTCAAGACCATGAACCGCACCGGCCGAGCGACTGGCACGGCCAAGGGCATTGAAGAGCACGACCTCAAGATTGCAGTACCGATTCCGAAGTCGGGCGAACCGGACTGGCGTGCCCTGATGGACGCGAAGATAACCATTTATCCGCAAGACGGCGGCAGCAAGCGCCAAACCTGGACTGGATGCTCACTGTTGGAGATGGGCAGCAAGTACCAGGTTGAAGGTGAAGCCACTCGCGACCTGACTGTCGCCGCGTTGAACTACTACACGGAGTAATGCAATGACTGAGCAAATGAACAAACAGTGGGACGGCCTGACCGTTACCGGCGAACTGCGCATCGGCGTTTACTACTCCGGCCTGCGTCACAAGCGCTTTACCCTGCGCGTCGGCATGGCGGGCGACTTGGTAGCCGCTCAAGAGCTGCATCCCGATGGGCCTTTTCAGTTGGTCACACTGGAAGTGTATCGCCGCCAGTTGCTGTCCCTGGGCGATATTCCGCCCGAAGCGCTGACCACCGAGCTGCTGCGCGAGAACTTGGCCGAAACCGACTTGGCCGTCATCGCGGACGCCGATGCGGCGCTGGAAAAAAAGCTCGCGCCGCCGAGCGCGGCAACGCCGACTGGCGACGCATCGAACACGCCTTCATCCGACAAGGCTACCGACTAGACGAACTGCGCCGGATGACCCGTGCCGAGATTGATGCCCGTATCGACCTGATCATCGGCAAACCGAAAACCACCCGCTACGTCAGCAAGCGGCAGCGTAAACCCTTGCCAAAGCCCAATAAAGGAAGCACCTGATGAGTTCCGATCTGCGCGTCGCGCTTCGTATTCAGGCCCATTCGGGCGACAGCCGACGTGAGATCGGGGAGCTTAATCGCGACCTGCGTAAAGCCGGTAAGGAAGGTGCCAAGTCTCTGGCCGATGAGAGCTGGAAGGCTGGCACAGCCATTACTAAGGTCGGCCAGGCCGGGGCGGTCAGTTACAAAGTCATCCGCAACGCCATGCGCGAAACGGCGAAGGCTGGTTCCGACACGCGGATCGAGGTCACCAAGACCTCGGCCGAGTTGAAGGCGATGGCCAACGCCGCCCGTAAAGCGGCGCGGGACGCCAAGACCGAGTTGGCCAACGCAGATCGGCAAGGTGTTCAGCCACTGCGCCAGAGCGTGGAAAAAACCGAATCGTCCTTCCGCCGTATGGCCCAGAACAGTGGTCGTCATTTGCGCGCCTTGAAGACCATTGCCATGGGCGTGCGTCAGGAGTTTGACCGGCTCAAAGGCTTGGGCAGTAGCGCTCAGGGGCAACTCGCCGGTTTGGGGGTTGGGCTTGGCGTTGTCTCCGGCGTTACTGGTAGCGCCCGACTAGATCGCCAGTTGATCCGTACTCAGCAGACTGCTGGTATGACTGGTGAGCAGCGAGAGGAATGGCGCGGTGAACAATGGCGACTGGCGAAGACCTATGGCATTGAACGGGAGCAAGTCCAAACGGGGTTCGATACGTTAGTTGCAAGCGGACTTTCTTACGACAAAGCTAAAGCCAGTTCTGAGGCAATTGCTCAATCGACTGCCGTTACTGGTGCTGATTCTGGAATATTGGCCAAAGCCCTGGTAACAGGAGCCAGCGCCTTCGATATTGATCTTGCCAAGCCCGAAGCCGCGCTCGACTTGCTGCAAAAGATGATTGTTGCTGGCCGCTTGGGTAACGCTGAGCTTGAGAACCTTTCTAGCATCTTTCCAAAGGTCGGTGGCGACGCCAAGCGGGCTGGTATGAGCATGGCGCAGGCATTGTCATTCGTTGAAACCTTGTCCCTGATTGAACTTGAACCGGACCGGCTGGGCACACTTGCTCAGTCCACGTTACGAGCCTTTAACAATGATGGTTACCGGAAGGAAGTAACGAAAACCACAGGCGTAGACTTCTTTAATAAAAAAGATGGCAGCGTAAGAAACACGCAAGATGTTTTTTTAGATCTTAAAAAGAAATACAGCAAGCTCAAAACAGACCGCGAGCGTGCCAAGTTCATGGGCGTAGTCTTCGGGAAGATGGATCAGGATACCCAAAAAGGTGTGAATGCCTTTTTAACTGGTGACCGCCTGGATAAGTTTGCTGAAAGCACAGGCGATATCAATAACGCCAAGGGTGTTATAGAGAAGGACTTGGCAGATAACCTCAACAGCTCGACGGCTGTCGGGACTCGCATGAAAGCGACCCTTGGTGAAGCTATCGACCGTATGGCTAAGCCCCTTAACAAAGGCTTTGCCGACCTCGGCACGTACCTGCTCGATGACTTGAACCTGTCTGGCGAGCAGATGCTGGCCGGTGGTGCGCTGATGGGCGTTGGCGGCTATTACGCCGGACGCGGTGCCAAAGCTGGCGCGGGAGCCTTGCTGAACAAGTTCATGGGTGGTCCTGAAACCCTTAAGAACATCGCCGTGGGCAAGGTGTTGGAAGAAGCGACCGGTGTCACGTCGGTGTTCGTGACCAACTGGCCAGCGGGCGTCCCTCTCGCTGGTGGTCTTCTGCCGGACTTGCCGGGTGTCTCTGGAAAAACCGCAGCGCCTGGTAGCCAAGGTGCTCTCGCCGCAGCTGCAATGTATTTGATACGTAAATCGCCCTACATCGCAGGCGCATTCATTCCAGGATCTACACCTCAAGGCGATGACGCCCGTCTGGATCAGGCACAACGTAGCAAGCTGCTGAACGATGATCAGCGTACCTACCAGTCAGCCTTCTACAGCAACCGTATTGCTCTGGCTGGTCAGAACCCGGACAAACCGCAAGACTGGCTTTCCACTCAGGCCCAGCGCCTGGCGCATCAACAAACCGGGTTGACCGCCTCGGGCAACTCCGTCGATGGCGCCAATGCCTGGGCGGCGGGTGTTGCCAACCGCGCCGTAGGTGCCGGGGCTGAAAGTCAAGCCGCCAATGCGCGCCTGCAACGACTGCTGGATCAACCCTTGGTCATCGAATTGCGCATGGACTCGCGCATGATCCAGGCCGAGGTCGAGCGCCGCACCGACCTCCAAGTAAGGCGTGGCCAATGAGCTGGGCAGAAAACTTGCTGGACGCCTCTTTTCGAGGTGTCCCGATCCAGGTCGTCGAAGAAAACCTTCAGTGGCAGCGCGCACTTGCCGAACACGGTACGCCTTTCAAAAATGGTGACAGCGTTAGGGATCTTGGCCGTGGGGCTCGACGCTTTCCAATGCAACTGGTGCTGTTCGGCGTTAACTATGAGATCGAGCTACAGAACCTGCTGAGCGCCTTGGAAATCATTGGGCCGGGTGAGTTGATCCATCCGATTTATGGCAGTGTCAGTGTCGTTCCCCACAACTTGGACGTGAAACACCATGCCGAGGGGCCAGACTCAGCTGCGGTTAGCCTGGTGTTTGTAGAAGACACTCCAGACCTGCCATTCTTCGCCCGCCAGTTTGAGTTCGTCGATGTCGGCGTCACCGACGTGGAAGACGAATACACCTGGCAGGACGGTGTGTTCGATCTGTTCGGCCGCATCGACTCCCTGGTCAGCGAAATTCAATCGTGGATCGGTGGCGGCTGGGTGGGCCTGATCGAAAAAGCCCTGGGCTTGCCAGGCATTTTCCTGCGGGTGCAGCAACTGCGCTCGCAGATCCTCGGCGTGGTCTCGGGTGTGGCATCCATGGCCAAGCATCCATCTGCCGCTTACGACCCTCTGACCGATCTGTTCCGCACCCCGACCCAGATCCGCAGTGCCATTCAAGGCAGCACGCCGGAAAAGCCGACCGCCTTGCTGTCCATGTCCGGCGTCCCGGCCACCGTTCCCGGCAGCGCCAGCCTAACCACGGACGCGGCTCGGGCAGGCAACGCCTTTCTGATCAGTGCTCGCCAGGGCGTGGCGCCGAACGCCGACCTGTTGCCGGACGGCATGCCCGAAGATCCGGTGGCGGCCAGTGGTTTTGCCCTAGTGGTGTTGGTTATCACCGAACTGGCGGCGGCGCACGCTCAAGCGGTGGCTATCGTCATCGAGGACGAAGGCCAGAAACCGACGCTGAGCCCGCTGGAACTCGAAAGCTTGGTTAACCTGGTGCGCTCGCTGGTGCAGTCCGCCATCCTGCTCCAGCGCCGACTGTACGATGTGGAAACCTCCCGGCCGATCATCGAAGCGCTGCGCAACACCGCCGCGCTGATCCAGGCCCGCGCCCGTCAGGTCATTTTGCAGAGCCCGCCCATGGTCGAGCGCAGGGTTGAAACCCCGGCCAGCCTTCGCCTGTTGGCTCACCGCTGGTATGGCGACCATTCCCGTGCCCTCGAACTAATCCGGCTCAACCCTGACCTGAAAACACCCCACAACATCCCGGCCGGCAAGGTATTGCGTGCTTATGCAGAATGACATCCAGACGACACCGATCCGCCTGTCCATCAGCGGCCAGGCCCACGACACCTGGGACGGCTGGTCGGTTGAGTCCGACTTGCTGACACCCGCCGACGCCTTTGAACTGGAGCTGTACACCAAGCATTCCACGCAACTGCCTGCCGTGCTGAAAGAGGGGGCACCATGCTCGCTGACCCTAGGCGGTGACCGCGTGCTGACCGGGCAGATTGACGAGTTCGAACACGACATCTCGCGCCAGGGCATTTCGATGCGCATCAACGGCCGGGACCGTGCCGCGCCTCTGGTCGATTGTTCAGCGCCGTTTGTGTCGATGCGCGAAGCATCATTGACGCAGATCCTCGACCAGGTGGTAAAGCCTCTGGGCATCTTCCAGGTCGAAATCCGCGCCGACCAAGCCAAGACCCGGCGCCGCATTCAGATCGAACCCGGCCAGACCGCCTGGGAAGCATTACTCCAAGTCGCCGAGGCCAACGGTTTGTGGCCATGGGTCGAGCCAGACGGTCGTCTGATCATCGGCGGGCCAGACTACAACGCACCGCCCGTGGGTACGTTGATCCTGCGCGAGGACGGTGTGGGTAACAACGTGCAACGCCTGAGTGTGCGCCGTTCCATCGCCAACCGTTACAGCCAGATCACCGTCCTCGGCCAGCATGGTCAGTACGACAACGACGGCCTCGACACCAAACGCTCGCACCTGCGTTCGGTCATCCAGGACGAGACCCTGGCCCGTCGTGGGATCTTCCGGCCGAAGGTGGTCATTGATAGCGCCAGCGAGAACCAGGATATGGCCACCACCCGCGCCCGCAAGCTGCTGGCCGACAGTCGTCTGGAAGGTTTCGAGATACGCGCCATCGTCCAGGGCCACCGGGCTGATAACGGCCAGGTCTGGAATCCTGGGCAACGCGTGATCGTTCGCAGCGAGCCCCACGAACTGGACGCCACGTTCTTCCTGATGGCCCGCACTTTGCGCCTGTCCCGTGGCGAGGGCGCCATCACCGAGTTGCGGCTACGTGAAGACAAGATGTGGATCCTGGACGGAAACAAGCAGAAGAAACACAAAGGCAAGGTCAATAAAGACGCGGCCTTTATCGAAATGATTAAGGGGCTCTGATGAGCAGCATGGGGCGCTTGATACGTGAGCAAGTCGGCAGAGTGCTGGCGAATGTTCGCCTGCCTTTCCGTGCTGTTGCGGCCCGCAACACTCACGGCAAGCTGATTGGAGTTGAAGTCGAGGGACTAGCGGGGGAGTCAGTATCGGCGGAGCTGTTCCAGCACTATGGGTTCAGCTCAGCGCCACAGCCTGGCGCCGAGTACCTGGTTATTCCCGTGGGAGGCAACAGCAAACACGCTATCGTCGCCGCCAGCGATGACGGTCGCTACCGAATAGCGCTCCAGGATGGCGAAGTGTCGATCTACACCGATGAGGGAGATTACGTGCATTTGAAGCGCGGCCGGGTGGTGGAAATTGTGACCGATACGCTGGTGGTCAAGGCAGGGATCAAGGTGCGGTTTGAGACGCCGTTGGTTGAGATGAGCGGCGATCAGCACGTTGATGGCGGTATCAAGGCTGATGGCGAGATTGCCGACCATGCGCGGAGCATGCAGGAGGATCGCGATATCTATAACGGACATGACCACGGTGGTGGGCCTACTCCCACTCAGAAGCAATAAGCCGTGATAATGTCGAGCCTTCAACAAGGAGGATTCAATGAGCAATGTGATTCAAGTTACCCCGTGCTCCGATTGGTACTATGTCGATTGGACTGAAGATCGTCTGGATTGGAGCGTTACACTGATCGCCGCATGGGGGCTTACCAGTGACGGCCTAGTGGTTGGATTGATCCCTGCTAGCGGCTCGCGAAACGGCACTAATTCGACTGCGCCTCAATTGGTTCCCGCTCCGAGCCTGGGGGACAATTCCTTCATGTGTCCAAGCTATCTGAGAAGCAACGTGACATGGCGAAAGCGCGTTCCTACTGAACCTTAAACCGTCCTGAAATACCGCCCCGCATGCCTGTGGGGCATCCTGCCTCTCTATGGACGCAGGCATAAACCCCACCACTGGCGACTTGACGGGCCAGCGTATCAATACGCTGGCGAACGCCGTTTACATTCGTCTCATGACTCCCCTCGGAACCTGGTGGGCTGATCCCACGTTGGGCTCCCGCCTGCACGAACTTCGCCGCGAAAAAGACCGCCCTCGGGTTGGCATCCTTGCCAGGCAGTACGCCGAGCAAGCGCTCCAGCCGCTGCTCGATGACGGCCGCGCCAAGAAGATCACCATCACCGCCGAGCAGCCTCACAACGGCTGGCTCACCCTACAAATCGACATCATCGACGCCACCGGCAATCCGCAGGTGTTTCGCCAACCTGTAAGGGTGATTTGACATGGCTTATTCCTCCCCGTCGCTGGAGAGCATTCTCGCGAACATCCTGCGAGACATTCGCAACCTTCAGCCCGAAGCCGATATCGGCACGGACAGCGACAACTACGTGCGCTCGGCGGCGGTCGCGGCTGCCATCGAGGGGCTTTATCAGAAACTGGCCTGGTTGTACCGGCAGATCTTCCCGGACACTGCCGACGAAGAGGAAGTGGTTCACGCGGCGGCAATTCGTGGTGTACCACGTAAGGACGCAATGGCAGCCACTGGCTCTGTTGAATTGAAAGGTGTTCCAGGTGTAGTGCTATTGGTAGGTGCGACCTTGAGACATGTCGTGACTGGTGAGCAGTTCACCGCGAAATCTAGCGCGACACTTGGCACTGATGGCAAAACCAAGGTAGTCGTCAAAGCGCAGACAGTCGGCAGTGCACTCAATCACCTGACCGGTGATCTGGTCATCACCAGTCCACCGTTGGGCATGGATTCGACTGCCACGTTCGTCGGGGAAACTACTGGAGGAGTGGACCAGGAGAAGGTCGAGTCGCTGTTAGCCAGGCTGTTGGACATCATTCAGAAGCCGCCCGCAGGTGGTGCGGACTACGACTATGCCCGTTGGGCTAAAGAGGTCGATGGCGTCACCGATGTACTGGTGCTGCCCAAGCGTCGCGGTGCGGGCACCGTCGACGTCATCATCACCGCCAGCGGTGGCCTTCCCTCGGCCGAGGTAATCGCTAACTGCCTGGAATACATCCTGAGTCAGTGTTCAGTTATTGCTGACATTTGGGTGTACGTGCCGACCATTCGGACCGTCAACTCCACCGCCTTGGTCGAGTTGGCACCAGGTTATCTTCTTGCCGACGTTCAGGTGGCCGCGCAGAAGGCCTATGACGCCTTACTAGGCACTTTAAAGCCCCGCGACATGCTTAAGCGCTCGCAGATTGAAGCCATGATCAACAACCTCGCGGGCGTTGTAGATCGCTTGGTGACAACGCCGGCTGGAAACGTTAACGCCTCTGATGACCCTGCGTTGATCGGTTGGATTCGTCCCGGAACGCTCACGCTGGGGTTGTTGCCATGACACCACTTGCCGACCAACTCAGGCTGTTACTGCCGCCTGTGTCCTACGACGGCACAGCGCCGACGCTCTCGGCCGCCATTGAGGCCGAAGCCAATGCGCTGACCTTGTCCGATAGCAAAGCCAACACGGTCTACAGCGCCATGTTCCCCGACTCCGGCGAAGGGTTGGTGGACTGGGAGCGTGCATTGGCGTTGCCCGACCCGTGCTTGATCGGCGTTCCTCAGTCGGTCGGGCAACGTGTTCAAGCGGTCGTCAGCAAAATGCAGTCGCGTGGGGGCAGAGCAAATCCTTTTTTATCGCGTTGGCCAAGAGTCTTGGCTATGACATCACCATCACTACTTTTCGACCCGCCCGTACAGGCCTGGCACGAGCAGGCGACCCCATCTATGGCGGAGACTGGGACTTTACCTGGCGAGTCAACGCGCCGGTGGTCACCGTCAATCACGCCATGTCCGGCATCACGGGCGCTGGCGACCCGTTATCTACGTGGGGGAACAAATCACTTGAATGTCGACTTAGCCAGATGAAACCGGCTGAGTCCGTTTTGCTTTTCGGTTACGGAGACCACTGATGCAAAAAATTGGCGATAGCACCAATACAGCGAACGCTGCGGGGGAGTACACAGAGGGTAGTCCTGGAGCCGGTGTTAGTCCTACTCTGATCAAGGCCGGTTGGTTGAATGCTATTCAACGAGAGCTGGTTAACCTGGTAAACGGTGCAGGTATTCCACTTAATCCGGCTGATGACCTGCAAGTCTTCAAGGCAGTAAAGGCTTTGGCGGGGGCGGCGTATGTTCAGGCCACCGAGTTGCTTCACGGTGTGACCAAAATCGCAACCAAGGAGCAGGTGGCTGCCGGTACTGATGACTCCACGACCGTTACCCCTAAGAAGCTGGCTAAAGCCCTTGCGGACCTCTGGCGGCAGGCCACTGAGTCGCTTTACGGTGTGACCAAAATCGCAACCGAAGAGCAGGTGGCTGCCGGTGCTAATGATTCCACGACCGTTACCCCCAAGAAGCTGGCTAAAGCCCTTGCGGACCTCTGGCGGCAGGCCACTGAGTCGCTTTACGGTGTGACCAAAATCGCAACCGAAGAGCAGGTGGCTGCCGGTGCTAATGATTCCACGACCGTTACCCCTAAGAAGCTGGCTAAAGCCCTTGCGGACCTCTGGCAGCAGGCCACCGAGGCACGATTCGGTGTTGTGAGGCTCGCAAGCCAGGCAGGAGTCAACGCAGGTATTGACGATGCATCGGCGGTGACACCGAAGACGCTACGTTGGGGCTTTTTAGTAAGTCTTTCTCCCAACGGCTACATCGTTTTCCCGACCTGGCTTTTTGGGTGGACTCTCCAGTGGGGAACAGCAGTCACTGTGCCAAGCGGTAGCAGTAGCACCACCAGCTTCCCGATAGCGTTCCCCAATGCTTGTTTTAAACCTTTACTGACGCTGAATGCTGCTGCGAATTTGTCTTCGAACTACAGCGGTGGAGTGTCGTGGGCAAGGGAAAAGCTACACATCTTCCACTATTCCGATAGCGGTTCGTCAGCAACCTATAACTACTGGGCTGTTGGTTATTAAGCGGAGTTATGCAATGAAAAGAGTCTACAGTACGGGTACTGGCGGGAATTACCTGGTGGGGTTTCACCAAGAAATTCCCGATGATGCGAGAGAGATACCTGATGAACTTTACGATGCGGCTTTTGCTAACCCTGATTCGGGTAAGGTCCGGGGACCTGATGTAGATGGCCTGCCAACGATGATTGATGCTCCGCAACCTACGGCCGAAGAGATATTGGCCGCTGCGACAGTGGCAGCCGTCACAGAGCGTGACCGTCTGTTGGCTTACGCGACACTTCGTATCAACCCGCTTCAAGACGCCGTCGACCTTGACGAAGCATCGGCTCAGGAAGCTGCACTGCTCAAAGCATGGAAGCAATATCGAGTGGCGCTGAATCGTATTGAGAGCCAGCAGGCATTTCCGACCGACATCACTTGGCCGTTAACCCCTTCGAATGAGTAGTTCTGAGAATCTGTTCAGAGCGCCATACAGACGGTAGCAGTCCTGTTCCTCTGCTCGGTGCCATATCTCAAGCAAAAGACAAAAAATATTTTTAAATTCAAGCGTGCCAAACATCCCGCCAAACAGTGCCAAATACGGCGCGCGCTTACATTGGGGCGCGCCACTTCGTTGTGGGTGGGTGATATCTGTAGAAGCTGCCGCAGGCTGCGATCTTTTGATCTTGGCGGCCTGACAGCCGGCCTGAGTGGTTGGGGCGCGCCACTTCGTTGTGGGTGGGTGATATCTGTAGGCGCTGCCGCAGGCTGCGATCTTTTGATCTTGGCGGCCTGACAGCCGGCCTGAGTGGTTGGGGCGCGCCACTTCGTTGTGGGTGGGTGATATCTGTAGGAGCTGCCGCAGGCTGCGATCTTTTGATCTTGGCGGCCTGACAGCCGGCCTGAGTGGTTGGGGCGCGCCACTTCGTTGTGGGTGGGTGATATCTGTAGAAGCTGCCGCAGGCTGCGATCTTTTGATCTTGGCGGCCTGACAGCCGACCTGAGTGGTTGGGGCGCGCTACTTCGTTGTGGGTGGGTGATATCTGTAGGAGCTGCCGCAGGCTGCGATCTTTTGATCTTGGCGGCCTGACAGCCGGCCTGAGTGGTTGGGGCGCGCCACTTCGTTGTGGGTGGGTGATATCTGTAGGAGCTGCCGCAGGCTGCGATCTTTTGATCTTGGCGGCCTGACAGCCGGCCTGAGTGGTTGGGGCGCGCCACTTCGTTGTGGGTGGGTGATATCTGTAGGAGCTGCCGCAGGCTGCGATCTTTTGATCTTGGCGACCCGACGCCCGGCCCGTCCCACAGTGCAGCGCTACGGCGCCTCTGGCTGATCGAAATTATCCAGCGCCCGATTCACCAACAGTTCCCCCAGCGAGATCATTTGCTGAATCGCCAGCGCCACATGCCGGCGCGTACCTTCCAGTTCAAACGCCAAATCACTGGCTAATACATTCAGCGACGCCAGCGTTTCCGAGGCGTGGGCCAGCAGGGTTTCGTTGTCCAGATCGGGGATGACCGCGAAGATGTTGGAGGGACGTTTGTCGGGTAGGTTGCCCTTGTCGAACGGTGGTTTGAGGTGGTGATCCAGCGCGCGCTCGGCGGCGTCGTGGAGTTTTCTGGAGTCGTTGGAGGCGTAAGGGGAAGTGCTTGGGTTTTCAGGGGGATTTGTAGTGACGTTGTTCATGATGACGCTCCTTGAGTTGAGAGGTTGCGCCTTGATTTATCCGGGCCGCGACGCCCGGTCGCTGAATGGGCAGCGACCACCAGAGGCTAGTCATGCGGCTTCCGACCAGCAACCTTAAAAACATGTCAGAAGCTTCTCTGGGTCCTACGTTTATGGGCTTTTTGTACGAGCCGAGCGCGCTCGTGCACCGGCGTCCAAGGCGATCTCCCCGCGTCAAACAACCTCTGGGTCATTCCCGCCATCTTTACGCTATAATCCCGCCCTTTAGCTGTTTCTCGCCCTTTTGCGAGGACACATTATTTCCAGGCGCATGTCGCCTGCATGCAGACTAAAGAGGCTAGACCCCTGTGGCATTGACGATTCTTGGCCTGTCCGGCGCCCTTAGCCATGATCCTTCCGCAGCCTTGTACATCGACGGCAAGCTGGTCGCGGCCGCTGAAGAAGAGCGCTTCGTACGCGATAAACATGCAAAGAACCGCATGCCTTACGAATCGGCGAAGTTCTGTCTGGAACAGGCTGGCATCAAACCTTCCGACGTTGACGTAGTGGCGATCCCGTTCGCCCCGATCAGCCTGTTCGGCAAGGCCCGCTGGCACTACGCCAAGCGTTACTGGTACGCGCCGGACCGCGCGCTTGACGCGATCCTGATGGGCAACCGTCGCTACAAGCGCTATCGCAACAAGATTGTCTGGTGCCTCGAGCAACTGGGCTTCGATCCGAAGAAAATCAAGATCGAGCCGGTCGAGCATCACCTGGCTCACGCGTCCAGCGCCTACCACTGCTCCGGTTTCAAAGAGAAAACCGCGATCCTCGGGATCGACGGCAAGGGTGAGTACGCCACGACCTTCTTCGGTTATGGCGAGAACGGCAAGATCCACAAGATCAAGGAATTCTTCGACCCGGACTCCCTCGGTGGCCTGTACGGCGCGATCACCGAGTTTCTCGGTTTCGAAATGCTCGACGGTGAGTTCAAGGTCATGGGCATGGCGCCGTACGGCGACGCCAGCAAATATGATTTCTCCCGTCTGGCTTCGTTCGAAAACGGTGAGCTGGTGATCAACACCGATTACGCCAACGTCATCGGCCTGCGTCGCTACAAAGAGAAGGGCAAGGGCTTCTACTTCTCGCCGAAGCTGATCGAGTGGCTGGGGCCGAAGCGTGAAGGCGATATCGCTGACGAACCCTACATCCACTACGCCGCGAGCATGCAAGCGCTGTTCGAAAAACTGGCGTTGCAGATGATCGACTACTACTTGAGCGACGTGCTCAAGGAAACCGGCAAGCTGGCTTTCGCCGGCGGCTGTGCGTTGAACGTCAAGTTGAACCAGAAAATCATCGCTCGCGACGACGTCAAAGAGCTGTTCGTACAGCCTGCGTCTGGCGATGCCGGCACCGCGGTGGGCGCTGCTGCTTATGTGTCTCACGCCCGTGGTGTACCGGTCGAGAAGATGGAGCACGTCTACCTCGGCCCGTCGTACAGCAACGAAGACGTGATCGCGGCCTGCGCTCGTCACCCGAGCGCGCCCACGTGGCGCAAGCTCGACGACATGCCGGAGAAAATCGCCAAGATCATGGTCGACGGCAATCCGGTGGCCTGGTTCCAGGGTCGCATGGAGTTCGGCCCGCGTGCGTTGGGCGGTCGTTCGATCATCGGTTGCCCAAGCGCCACTGGCGTGGCTGACCGGATCAACCACCAGATCAAGTTCCGCGAGCGCTGGAGGCCTTTCTGCCCGTCGATGCTCGACACCGTGGCGCCGCAGATGATCAAGATCGATCACCCGGCACCGTTCATGACCTTCACCTTCGAAGTGGCTGAAGAGTGGAAAACCCGCGTGCCGGAAGTCGTCCATGAAGACGGTACTTCCCGTGCCCAGGTGCTCAAGCGCGAATACAATCCGCGCTACTACGACATGATGAAAGCGCTGGAAGTGCTGACCGGTAACGGCGTGTCGCTGAACACCTCGCTGAACCGCCGTGGTGAGCCGATGATCTGCTCGCCGACCGACGCCCTGAACATGTTCTTCGGTTCCGATCTACAGTATCTGATCATGGAAGACATTCTGGTGGTCAAAGACGGCGCGGACGCTTATGACACGCTCGGCTGAGCGCCATGTGCTGCAGTTCTGTCACGGCTATGACGGGCCGTTCCTGGACTGCGCCCGACAGTACGCCAGCCTGTTCGCAGGGTCCGGCTATCGAGTGACCACGGTGTTTCTCACCGGGGTTGCCGATGCCGACGTTGCGGGGGCCTGTGCGTCTGATGAAGTGTTGTTCATGGAGTACAGCTCCAAGGCCATTCGTGGCCTGAAGCTTTCGGCGATTGCCGATCTGCGTAAAATCGCCCAGTCGCGCAATTTCAGTTTTTGTATCGCCCACCGTTTCAAGCCGATCTACATCGCCTTGCTCGCAACGCAGTTGCCGGTGATCGGCGTGCACCACGCCTTTGGTGATTACCAGCGGCGGACGCGCAAGCTGTTCGCGCATATTTTTCGCAAGCGTCTGAGCCTGCTCGGGGTTTCCGATGCGGTGCGCGACGACATGCGCCATTGCTTGCCGAAATGGCCGGCGGCGCGGATTCAAACCCTTTACAACCGCATCGATGTCGACGCGTTGCAGGCCACTCAGGTGTCCTTCGATGAGGCGCGCGATGCCTTGGGCCTGTCGCCGGATGCGTGGGTGATCGGCAACGTCGGCCGCCTGCACCCGGACAAGGACCAGGCGACCTTGCTGCACGGTTTTGCCCAGGCCTTGCCGCGTTTGCCGGTCGGCAGTCAGCTGGCGATTCTTGGCACCGGACGTCTGGAACAGGATCTCAAGGAGTTGGCCCGCGAACTCGGTGTGGGAGACTGCGTGCTGTTTCTCGGTCAGGTGCCGGAGGCGCGTCGCTACTTCCGGGCATTCGATGTGTTTGCCCTGAGTTCCGACCACGAACCGTTCGGCATGGTGCTGCTCGAAGCCATGGCCGCTGGGGTGCCGTTGCTGGCCACCGCGTGCGGCGGGGCGAAGGAAGTGGTCGAAGGGGTCGGTATTTTGTTCCCGCAGGGGGATGCCGAGCACCTGGCGCAAGGGCTGCAACACCTGGCCGTGATGAATCAGCACGAGTGTCAGGTATGCGCCGAGATGATGCTTGATCGCCTGCGTGAACGCTTCTCGGATCGTGCAGTACGCGAAGCGTTCTGGCGTTTGCCGCACGTCCTTGAACTGACGGCGAGGGCCTGATGCTCAACCGATTTCAAGGCTGGCGCGAGCGTGGCTGGTCCGTTGTCGACGCCTCGACGTATAGCGATGCCTGGCAGCGTTTTGGCGGTAGCGTCGCGACTCATCCTCTGGTGGTCGAACGTCTGGCGCAGTTGGCCGATATCCCGGTGCGTTACCTGGCCTGGGAGCAGGGTGGCGAACTGAAAGCCGCGATCCCGACCTGGGGCCGCGACCTGGCATTGTCCAAAGACGTGCTCAAACGTAACGGCAAGAAAGGTCTGTTCGATCTCGGCAACGCTGAATTCATCCTGCCGGCTGCGGTCGATGCGCAGGCGCTGCTGCGTCACCGTGGGCGCTACCTGTCGGCGCTGAATGAAGGCCGCTTTGCCGGCCTCAAGCCGCAAACCGAACAGCTGGCCATGGCCCGCACACCTGAAGAACTGTCGAAGAAGTTTCGCTACAATCAGCGCCGTGAGCTGCGCTTGCTTGAAGAAGCCGGTGGCGTGGTACGGCCGGTCAGCGAGTTTTCCAGTCAGGAGTTGGCGGCGATCTACTGCGATCTGTTCCAGCGCCGCTGGGGTTTTCCGGCAACCGGTGCAGCACGCATGAGCGAGGTAGTCGAACTGCTGCGCGAGTTGCTGATCGGTTCGGTGATCTTCCTCAATGACGCCCCGATTGCGATTCAGTTGGTCTACCGTGTTGAAGCGCCAGAGTGGGTCAGCGTCGAGTACATCAACGGTGGGGTTGACCCTGAAACTCGCGAGTTCAGCCCCGGCAGCGTATTGAGTTTTCTCAATACCCAAAGCGCCTGGGAGCAGGCCCGTGCGATCGACAAGCCGCTGCGTTTTTCCTTCGGGCGCGCTGATCGTGAATACAAGGACCGCTGGTGCAACCCTGTGCCGGTGTTCGCCGTATGAGCCAGACCATGAGCCGGTCCCTCAGTCGCAAGCAGCAACTGCTCAAGCGTCATCGACGTAACAAGCGCATCGGCCTGTTGATCGGTGTCTTGCTGTTGATCGCCGTTGGCGTGCTGGTCACCTGGTGGCTGCCGCTGGTGCTCGCGATCCTGGCCTGGGTCGCCCATGAAGCGTGGTTTGCCGACCATTTGTTTTACTCGCCCAAGGACGATTACCAGTACAGCTTCCCGCCGTACACCCAGCAACCCAAGGTCCGACTGGACGGTGGGCGTCTGCTGCTGGACGACGGCGTCATTCTGACCGACGACACCACACTGGTACTGGCGCTGCGGGTAAAAAGCACTTGGCTGGGACGCTTTTTCGATCCCATGGTCGAGTTGTCGGGTGGCGATAATCCGGACCGACAAGCTTTCGAGCGTGGTGTAAACGGCCTGCGCTACCTCAATCTCAGTGGTCAAGCGCATGTTCTGTCGCAGGGCGATTTGCGTGTACGAGGGCGCTTCTGCCGGTTGCTCGGAGAGCCCGTGCTCTGGTCGTTCGAACACCCTGATTACCGCCGTCAGCGAGTGATGGTGATCGCGCCTCATGCCGACGATGCCGAGCTGGCCGCTTTCGGTTTGTACAGCCAGGCCGACGAGGCCTGGATCGTCACGTTGACTGCCGGTGAAATTGAAGCCGGGCACTATCGACAGATGGGGATGAACGCCGTCGAGGCGTCGCGCCTCAAAGGCCGCTTGCGTGCCTGGGACAGTATTGCGGTGCCGCGCTGGGCCGGCGTGCCTGAATCGCAGTGTGTGCAATTGGGGTATTTCTGTCTGCAATTGCCGGCCATGCAGGCGGCGCCGGCTCAACCGGTGGGCTCGCGTGAAGCGGATCTGAGCGACACGCGACTGTTTCGTCAATTCAATCCGTTAGCCTTGCCCGGTGACCGCGATGGTGCGCCGACCTGGAATAACCTGCTGGCCGATCTGCGTGAGCTGTTGCTCAAGGCGCGTCCGGAAGTGATCGTTCTGCCGCACTCTTCGCTGGATCCTCACCCTGATCACATCTGTGCACAGCATGCTGTGCTGGAAGCCTTGAAGGGACTTGAGTGGCAGCCGACTACACTGCTCGGTTACGCAAACCACCTGCACGACAATGATCGCTGGCCAATGGGTGACTCAGAAGCCGGGATTGCATTGCCGCCGGTGTTCGATTCGGCGCAAGTGCTACAACCTTACTGTCTGGCACTTTCGTTGCAGCGCCAGCGCGACAAGGCCATGGCGCTAGGCATGATGCATGACTTGCAGCCGCGTGCGCCGTTCAAGCGTCGAATGCGTCGCGGGTTGCAGCGTCTGTTGGCAGGGCGTTCAAGCTCGCCTTACGGCGAGAACGAATTTTTTCGTAAGGCTGTGCGTCGGCATGAGCTGTTCTGGCGATTGTAAATGGCTGTCGCATGGAGTCTTTCTGCCATGGCAGAAAGGTAATTTCAGGTTTTTGTCGGGCTGCTCAACGCTGCAAGGAAGACGATGAAGGTTCTATTTCTGGTGCAGAAAGAACAGCGGGCCATTCTGGACCGTTTGTACGAAGGTGTGGCCGCTCATTGCGAATGCGATCTGCGCTGGTTGAGCAGTGATGAGCAGCGCAACCTGCGTGGCTATTTTCGGCGTGAAGTGGACGTGTCGCGTTATCACCGCATCGTATTCTTCCTGCGATTCAAACAGGAAATCCGCCAGGTCGGGTTTATCCGCACGGTTCCCAATCTGGTGATCCTCGAACACGACGCCTATC
Source organism: Pseudomonas frederiksbergensis (assembly GCF_001874645.1). Classification (NCBI taxonomy): domain Bacteria; kingdom Pseudomonadati; phylum Pseudomonadota; class Gammaproteobacteria; order Pseudomonadales; family Pseudomonadaceae; genus Pseudomonas; species Pseudomonas frederiksbergensis. The sequence continues at coordinate 2,371,544 of NZ_CP017886.1, read as the reverse complement.
AGAATTACATTCCCTGCAAGTACACCGGCAAGTTCAGTGCGCACTACCGCCGTCTGCCGTGGGCACGGGTGATCAGCTCCGGTTTTGTGGTCGCCGAGCGTTTACGCGAGGAAGGCTTTGACGCGGTGTTCGTGCCCAAGGGTTATGACCAGACGCTGTTGCAGGATCAGGGGCGTGAGCGCGATATCGAACTGGCCTTCGTCGGTAGCACGAATAGCGTGGCGTACAGCGGTCGCAAGGCGCTGCTCGATGAGTTAGCGGGTGTCGAACCCTTGGTGGTGACTCGTACCCATTCCGGTGACGAATATCGCGACACGCTCAACCGTATCCGCTTCTTCGTCAGTGCCGACGTTGGCATGGGCGAGTTCATGATCAAGAACTTTGAAGCCATGGCCTGTGGCTGCGTGCTGTTGGCCTTCGATCAGGGGGATGCGGAAAGCCGGGCCTTGGGGTTGCAGGATCTGCACAACGTGGTGCTCTATCGGGATATCCCGCAACTACAGGAAAAACTCGCCAGGCTGCGTGCCGATCCTGAGCTGGCGTTGAGCATTGCCCGAAATGGACGCGATCTGGCGCTCAGTCATTTCAGTTTTTCACGAATTGGGCAATGTATTGTCGAAGCGCTTCAGCCGGCCTTGAGGCCTCGCGCCGCATTGAGCCTGATCGAACGGTTACGCCTGAAACTGGGTATTTGACAGGATTTTTCAAGTTGTTGAAAGTACCGGAAATTATAAGGAAACGTACCATCAGCCTATGTGAAAAAGGGCTTCCCGCTCGATGAGTATCCTTAATGTCATGTGGTCCGGCGACTCTGCTTTTGCCTCTGTCCACAAGGTTCATCTGCAGATACTTGCTCAGGTAGAACCTGCAACAACGATCAATACCTGGCTGTTGCAGGGTAGTGCGCGCGGCTGCGTCGCCAAAATCGGCGAAACGCGGGAGTGGCATTTGTCCTCCAATCAACTCAAGGGCAAGCGTTTCTGGAAGCTGCTGACGCTGTGGATACAGGCGCGTTTTTATCACGCCCTGAATCAAAGTGATGTACGCGTGCTATTGCTCGACGGCTTAGGCACGGCTCGAGCACTGTTGCCGGTCCTCAAGAAGCTGCCGCAGCTGCGTGCAGTGGTACTTTTTCATGGCGCGACCCGGATCAGCGCAGCAGATCGCAAGTCGCTTTCACGGCTTCCCGCTTCGCAGTTGACCCTGGCGGCTGTTTCGCAAACCTTGGCCAACGCGCTTGAGGCCGATTTACAGATCCCCGTTATTACGCTGCGCAGTGCGCTCGATCCACTGGGTTTTCGTTCCCGGCTGCTTTCTCGTGAGCAAGCGCGTGCTCGGCTGCAATTGCCAGTCGACAGCACACCCGTCGTGGGGGCGGTGGGACGCCTGGTTGGCAAAAAAGGCTTTGCATGCCTGATCGAGGCGTTTGCCGAGGCGCTGATACAGCGCCCGCAGTTGCGCCTGGTGATTATCGGTGAGGGTCAGGCAAGGGCCGCGCTGGAGGCGCAGGTCAACCAGCTTGGGTTGCGCGACAAGGTATTGTTGCCAGGGAATCTGGATGATGCAGCGACGCTTTATCGGGCTTTCGATTGGGTCGCGATTCCGTCACTTGAAGAAGGTCTGGGCTTGATCCTGCAAGAGGCCGTAATGGCCGGTGTCCCGGTGCTGGCCAGCGAGTTGGCGGTGTTTCGCGAGCAATTGGCAGAGGCGGGCTGCTACGTTGCAACAGAGGATGCTACCGCCTGGAGTGAGGCGTTAATACAGGCGTTTAGTGTCGCTTCTGTATCGGTCGCGGCGGCTCAATCCACTGTACTTTCACCGGACGACGCCTGGCTGGATTTTAGCCAGGTTGCCCGCAGGTTGTTGTCATGCTCAGAGTAGGGTTTGCTCCAGCGTCTGCATTGGAAAGCTCTCGTTCAGCTTCTCTCGATCAATATATCGAGCGAAGTGTTGCAGGTTGCGCTTGACCAGGTGTTGCGGCAGCGGCCCGCGCAAAAAGCGCATGTCGGCGACGTCGATCAGGCCGAGCCGGTTGCCTGGCGTCACTACGATGTTGCCCAGGTGCAACGAGCGAAAGTAGACCCCGGATGCATGGAGTTCGCGGATGAATGCCGTCAGCGCCGGTAGGGTCTGTTGCCAGTCGAAGCCGTCTTTGTCTGCCAGCTGGCGCAGGGTTTCTCCTGGCAGGGGGCGGTAAAGCACGGCGGTCATGCCAGGCGTATCCAGTTGATGGAGTGTGAGTGTCTGAAGGGTAGGAATGCCGAGCTTTTCGAGTCGAGCTGCATTGTCGATGAAGCGTTTCGAATAGGGACGAAACAATGCCGATGAGAGAAACCGCTTGCGGCGAAACAGTTTGAGAATATTCCCGTCCGGCAGAAGAAATACTTTCGGGCCGAAACTGTCGGCTTCTAGCACTCTGGCGCCTTCAATCATCTGATTTAAAGCGGCTTGTGGAAGCCGGAAGCATTGCATGTAGAGAGCCTTGTAGAAATTGCGGGCGTATTGGCGATCAATGATGCCGAAAAGTTGCTGCTTTCACCATGCCGGGTTTGCGATTGGACCATTTAGCGAGGATAGGTTGATGCAGGAAACGCGCTGGGCGCAGGTATGGATGGCGACTGGATTGTTCTGGTTTTTGATTGCCATTGCTTTTGCGCCGACCAATAAGATTTATCAGCAAGGGCTGACTGCGTTTCTCTGGTTGCCAGCAATGTTTTTTGCGTGGTCGGCGCGCGCTCGGCTTTTTGAGCTTTGGCAAGCACAGCGCGTGTTTTGCCTTGGGTTGCTCGGGCTAGTGCTGTGGTCGCTGATCAGCGTGTCGTGGACTCATGATGACGACCTGACGCGTGGCGCCAAGCGCCTATTGTATATCGTGGTGTTCCTGTTGTTTTTTCCGGTGTTTGCCAATGGCCGCCCGGAGCGTGTCATGCGTGTCATGCAATGGGGCGGCCTGGGCCTGGCGTTGAGTGCGCTGTTGGCGGCCATCAAGTTTTATCTGCTCGACGGCAACATCTGGTCGGCGCGTGTTGAAGGGTTGGGGGAGTTGGGTCACCCGATTCTGGGCGGTTATGTACTGGGGGTGGCGGCGGTCTGGATGATCCATTGGGTACCCCGTACCCGTTGGCTACAGGGTGTCTGGTTGGTCGCACTGGGTTTACTCGCAGGCTTTGTCGTGCTGTGCCAGAGTCGTGGCGCCGTAGTGGCCTTGTTGCTGACGCTGATGGCAATGCCAATTTGGTGCCGCAACCGCCGCAGCTGCGTTATCGCTATTTGCACACTGGTTATGGCGATGCTGGCGTTCTGGCTGCTCGAACCACTGGTGTTGGCTCGCGGTGCCTCGTACCGGCCACAAATATTGATGGCCAGCCTGAACATGATCGCTGCACATCCTTTGCGTGGACTGGGGTTGGAGTCGGGCTACACGGTGCTTGCCGAAGGCATTCAATTTGATCATGCGCACAACCTGTTCACCCATATCGCGATCGAATTGGGGCTGCCAGGGCTCTTGCTGTGGTGTGTGGTCTGGTTTGCGGTATTGCGTGAGGCATGGCGAGCCCGTGAAACGCTGTATGGTCAGGGTATCATCGGGATCTGGTTGTTCTCGTTCCTGGCCATGCAATTCGATGCGGCCAGCATCAGTGGATCACCACGAGCCGAATGGTTCATCAGTTGGCTGCCGGTTGGCCTGGCCAGCGTTTTGGTATGGACACAGGCCAAGTACAAAGCCTGTGATAAAATTTCGCGTTCAACCTAATCAGTGAGCTCTACGATGAGTGAAGCACCGCCCAAAGCGGAACAGGATTCCAGCCTGAAAATCTATTTTCGGCTCTTGGGGTACGTAAAACCCTATGTTGGCATTTTCCTGCTGAGTATCGTGGGCTTCGTGATATTTGCTTCCACCCAGCCGATGCTGGCCGGGATTCTCAAGTATTTCGTCGATGGCTTGAGCAACCCTGAAGCAGTGCTCTTTCCCAACACTCCGTATCTACGGGAGTTGAAGTTGCTGGTTGCCGTGCCGCTGTTGATCATCTTGATCGCTGCCTGGCAGGGGCTTGGTTCGTTCCTGAGCAACTACTACCTGGCGAAGGTCTCCCTGGGGCTGGTGCATGACCTGCGGGTCGAGCTGTTCAAAAAGCTGCTGGTGTTGCCAAACCGCTATTTCGATACCCACAACTCCGGGCATCTGATTTCCCGTATCACCTTCAACGTGACCATGGTGACCGGTGCTGCAACAGACGCCATCAAAGTGGTGATTCGCGAAGGCCTGACCGTCGTTTTTCTGTTCGGCTACCTGTTGTGGATGAACTGGAAACTCACCCTGGTGATGCTGGCGATTCTGCCGCTGATTTCCTTCATGGTCGGTAATACCAGCAAGAAATTCCGCAAGCAGAGCAAGAAGATTCAGGTGGCGATGGGCGACGTGACTCACGTTGCGTCAGAAACCATTCAGGGTTATCGCGTGGTGCGCAGCTTCGGCGGTGAAAACTACGAGCAACAGCGCTTTGCCAAGGCCAGTCAGAGCAATACCGACAAACAACTGCGCATGACCAGAACCAGTGCGATCTACACCCCGGCGTTGCAACTGGTGATCTACAGCGCCATGGCCGCATTGATGTTCCTGGTGCTGTATCTGCGTGGTGATGCGACGGCCGGTGATCTGGTGGCCTACATCACGGCGGCCGGTTTGTTGCCCAAGCCGATTCGCCAGCTGTCTGAGGTCAGTTCGACCATTCAGAAAGGCGTGGCCGGTGCAGAAAGTATTTTCGAGCAGCTGGATGTCGAGTCGGAAATCGATAACGGCACCGTCGAGCGCGAGCGTGTCAGCGGTCGTCTGGATGTACATAACCTGAGTTTCACTTACCCGGGCACTGATCGCGAGGTGCTGAAAAACATTAGCTTCACTGCGGCGCCGGGGCAGATGATTGCACTGGTTGGGCGTTCAGGAAGTGGCAAGTCGACGCTGGCCAGCCTGATCCCGCGTTTCTACCATCATGAAACGGGGCAAATACTGCTCGATGAAGTGGAGATCGAAGACTATCGCCTGCGTAACCTGCGCAAGCATGTCTCTCAGGTCACGCAACACGTCACCCTGTTCAACGATACCGTGGCCAACAACATCGCCTACGGTGATCTGGCCGGGGCTCCTCGTGCAGACATCGAGAAAGCTGCAGAAGATGCCTATGCGATGGACTTCATCTCCCAGTTGCCACATGGCCTGGACACCGAGGTAGGCGAGAACGGTGTATTGCTGTCCGGTGGTCAACGTCAGCGCCTGGCCATTGCCCGTGCCTTGTTGAAAAACGCACCGTTGCTGATTCTCGACGAGGCGACTTCGGCACTGGACACCGAGTCCGAGCGGCATATTCAGGCAGCGCTGGATAAGGTCATGAAGGGCCGCACCACGCTGGTGATCGCGCACCGTCTGTCGACTATCGAAAAGGCTGATCTGATCCTGGTCATGGACCACGGTGAAATTGTCGAGCGCGGTACCCACGCCCAGTTGCTGGCACAGGGCGGGTACTACTCGCGTCTTCATGCCATGGGGCTGGACGAGCCCTCTGCGGCGAACATAGCCTGACCTCGACTCCCGGGTGAGCATCGCTCACCCGGCCAGCCTCCCGGGCGCGCAACGCGTCCGGCGATTTGTATCCAGTCCTTTACATACTTGACCAAGCCTAAATAATTCTGTGTGCCGTGCTTGTTATGGTTCTTTCCTCGATTTTGAATGCAAACGAGGGGGACAACCTTCTCGTGCGGGGACTGGAATGTTGCAACGTCACCTCTGGAAACTACTCCCCAAAACACAGCGCGCCTTTTTGCTGGGACGTTTGCCGGTCGTTGACCGGCAAGCAGTGAACAAGTCGATGTCAGGCAATACCGTTTTTCCTGCGCACTTTCAGCAGCGTTCATGCCTGTTCATCCATGTTCCGAAATGTGCCGGCAGTAGCGTGTGCTCCGCGTTGTTCAACGGTTGGACGCCTGGGCACTTGCCGCTGTACTGGTACGAACAGCAGTTTCCCGAACACTACGCACGCAGTTTCAAGTTCGCGTTTGTCCGCGACCCCTTGGAGCGGGTTTATTCCGCCTATGCATATTTACGCGGCAACCAGTTGCCGCAACGGGATGAGTCGGCTCGGCTGTTGGTCAACAGTTACCGGGATTTTGATGATTTCGTCGGACGTTGGCTGCACCCGGAGAACATCCGCAAACAGCTTCACTTCGCACCGCAAACCGACTTTTTGAATGACTTCATGGGGCGTATGGCGATGGATTTCGTCGGCTATCAGGAACACCTGGAGCGCGACTTTCAACTGCTCTGCCAGCATCTCGGCATGACGTCATCGTTACCTCATCTGAACATCTCGCAAGAGCGTCGCGCTGAGCCTGTACGCGATTTTTGCTCGGCGCGCACGCGGCGCCTGGTACGGCGTGCCTATCAGCGTGATTACGAGGTCCTTGGTTATGAATGAGTCGTCGTTCATTTCTGTACATTCGTCGCACATTCGCCCCTATGCATTGTCGTTGTCACCCTCGGCCCGAGCAGCGCTCAAGCATCAACAACCTTGTTGCCTGTGGCTGACGGGGTTGTCCGGTGCCGGCAAGTCGACCTTGGCGAATGCGCTCGAGTTGCAGCTCAATGAGCAGGGGCGCCACACCTTTGTGCTGGATGGCGACAACGTGCGCAACGGTTTGTGCAATGACCTGGGTATGGGGGCCGCGGCGCGCAAGGAAAACATCCGGCGTATTTCCGAAGTGGCGCGGTTGATGGTCGACGCGGGGCTGATTGTGATTGTCTCGGCGATTTCGCCGTTTCAGGCAGATCGAGCGTCGGCCAGAGCCTTGTTCCGCACGGACGAGTTTCTTGAGGTGTATGTCAGCACGCCGTTCGACATCTGCGCCCGGCGCGATCCCAAGGGCTTGTATCAAGCGGCACTGCAAGGGCGAATCAAGGACTTCACCGGTCTCGACAGCCCTTATGAAGCACCGCAGCAGGCGGACTGTGAAATCAACACCGACGAGGTCGAGCTGGCCGACGCCGTGCAGCACGTCCTGACTGTTTTGCTTAAAAAATGAACAATATAGCGGTGTGATACACACCTGTTGAAGCTGTCGAACTAGGCAGCGTTCACCCTGTGCTAATATCGCGCCCCTGTTCATTTTGTATGTGGGTTGCACCATGAAGTTGTCCATGCCGCGATTCGATCAAGCCCCTGTCTTGGTGGTCGGCGATGTCATGCTCGACCGTTACTGGCATGGTGGTACCTCACGGATTTCTCCTGAGGCGCCGGTGCCGGTGGTCAAGGTCGAGCAAATCGAAGACCGCCCGGGCGGTGCTGCCAACGTTGCCTTGAACATTGCCGCGCTCGGCGCGCCGGCGTCCCTGGTCGGTGTGACCGGTGATGACGAGGCCGCCGACAGCCTGACCAATAGCCTCAAAGGCGCCGGTGTGCGTGCGTTGTTTCAGCGCATCGCGCATCAGCCGACCATCGTCAAGCTGCGGGTCATGAGTCGTCACCAGCAATTGCTGCGTATCGACTTCGAAGAACCTTTTGCCACCGACGCGCTGGCGCTCGGCGCTGAAGTCGACGGCCTGCTCGAAGGCATCAAGGTGCTGGTGTTATCTGACTACGGCAAAGGCGCGTTGAAGAACCACCAGGTGTTGATCCAGGCCGCACGTGCCCGTGGCATTCCGGTGCTGGCGGATCCCAAAGGCAAGGATTTCTCGATTTACCGCGGTGCCAGCCTGATCACCCCGAACCTCAGCGAGTTTGAAGCCATTGTTGGCGGTTGCGCCGATGAGCACGAGCTGGTGAGCAAGGGTGCGCAGTTGATGCACGACCTTGAACTCGGCGCCTTGCTGGTGACGCGTGGCGAGCACGGCATGACTTTGCTGCGCCCTGATCATCCGGCGCTGCACTTGCCTGCACGGGCCCGCGAAGTGTTCGACGTGACCGGTGCCGGTGACACGGTGATTTCTACGTTGGCGGCGGCGATCGCCGCGGGCGAAGAACTGCCGCACGCGGTGGCCTTGGCCAACCTGGCTGCTGGCATCGTGGTCGGCAAGCTGGGTACGGCGGCGATCAGTGCTCCGGAGTTGCGTCGAGCGATTCAGCGTGAAGAAGGTTCCGAACGCGGTGTTCTGGGGCTGGAACAACTGCTGCTGGCAATCGACGATGCGCGTGCGCACAAAGAGAAAATCGTCTTTACCAATGGCTGCTTCGACATCCTCCATGCGGGCCATGTGACCTACCTCGAGCAGGCGCGGGCGCAGGGCGATCGTTTGATCGTTGCGGTCAACGACGATGCATCGGTGAGCCGCTTGAAAGGTCCTGGGCGGCCGATCAACAGTGTTGACCGACGCATGGCGGTATTGGCGGGTCTGGGCGCGGTGGACTGGGTGATCAGCTTCCCTGAAGGCACTCCGGAAAACCTCCTGACACAGGTCAAGCCGGACGTGTTGGTCAAGGGCGGCGATTACGGGATCGACCAAGTGGTCGGCGCCGACATCGTGAGCGCTTATGGCGGAACAGTGAAAGTGCTGGGGTTGGTGGAAAACAGCTCGACGACTGCCATCGTCGAGAAGATCCGCAAGACCGAATAATTCGGTAACGCCAAAGATCAAAAGATCGCAGCCTGCGGCAGCTCCTACAGAGGCTGCGATCTTTTGCGTTTAGCGGGCAGCCTTGGCCGGGACGATCTTGCGCAGTATCTGTTTGGCCTTGCCGGTCAATCGGCTGAAACCAGATTCCTTGCCCGGTTGGCTCAAACCCTGCTGCCTGAGCCAGTCCTTCCAGCGAATCCGCTCCTCGCGCACCAGCCAGCCTTCCTGCCGGGCAAAACTTTCTGCCAGATACAGTCCGCGTGTGCTTGCCGGGTAGAGCTGATCTTTTTTCAGGGTGTAGAGCTCGGGCAATGGCTGGCCATCCTCTAGAGGCATCAGGTACAGGTCGGGGCGCTTGCGATCCAGTCGCGCGACGAGTTGATCACCTTCAAGACGTTCATCGACATGAAACAGACTCAGGGATTTGGCTTCCTTGGGCACGTCCAGACGCAAATCGTAGATCAACTGCAACGAAGCCGTGGGCAGATGCACGTAGGCCCGTGGGCGTTCGATCAACTGCATATTGGCGCAACGCACCGGGCGTGCAGCACCAGACAGCGGCGTCAGGCGAAACGGCAGAGCCTCGCGGTAATGCAGCGCGGTGGCGTAGGGTGCTGGCAGCCAGGTGTCATTGAAGCGTCCGCCGAGCCAGCCTTCGGGGGTTTCCAGCAAGCATTCTTCGGCGATTTCCTGAATGGCTGTGTGCAACGGCAGGTTCAGTTCGTGAGCCGGTACATAACCCGAGATCAGTTTGAGCACCACGTCGCCACGGTCCTGACGGCGCTGGCGGACCAGCACCCAGTAGTCGCGATTCTGCCAGTGCAGGGTCAGTCGCACCGAGACGCCGAGGTTGGCCAGCTCCAGCGAAAAGTGCTCTGGATTGGCCACCGTGACCGGACGCCGACGTTGCAGAGTCTGGGAGAAATTCAGCGGTCTGCCGACACCCTGATAACTCAGGCCTTCGGGAGTCGCTTCGACGTATAACGGCAGGGTCTTGAAGTTGCTGGGGTTCTTTCTTATGAGCGTTCGCGGCATGTCGGCTCCTTCTTGCGTCGGGGTCGGCCGCCTCGGCGGCTGTTCAATGACCTAGGACTTGAGCAACGATCGCCACATTGTGGGCGAGGTGCAGCGGATTAATGGTCCCGACAATAGCACTGGCGACACCGGGTTGCGCAAACAACAATTCGAAGCTGGCGCGTACCGGGTCTACACCCGGGCTGAGGCAGGCGTGACCGCTGGCCAGAGCCTTCTTCACCAGAATGGCCTTGCCGTGGGCAGCAGCGTAGTCGATGACCGGCCGCTCGGCCTGCTCGTTGAGATTGTAGGTGATCATGGCGCAATCGCCTTGTTCCAGAGCCTTCAACCCGCCATCAACGGTCTTGCCGGAAAACCCGAACCCGCGAATCTTGCCTTCGCGCTTAAGCTCGGCGAGAGTCTGGTAGACCTCGCACTCATTGAGAATCGCCAGATCGTTGCCGTCCGAGTGCACCAGCACCAGGTCGATAAAGTCGGTTTCCAGGCGTTTCAGGCTGCGTTCGACGGAAAAACGTGTGTGGGCAGCGCTGAAGTCGTGGTGCGACAGGCCATCGGCGAATTCTTCACCGACCTTGCTGACAATCACCCATTCCTGACGCTGGCCGCGTAGCAACGGGCCGAGGCGCTCTTCGCTGCGGCCATAGGCGGGCGCGGTATCAATCAGGTTGATGCCCAGGTCGCGGGTCAGCTTGAGTAGCCTGCGTGCATCATCATCGTCCGGAATCTGGAAGCCATTGGGGTATTTCACCCCTTGGTCGCGGCCCAGTTTCACCGTGCCCAGGCCCAGTGGCGAAACCAGCAGGCCAGTGCTACCCAGCGGGCGATGCAGATCATGCAGGGTGGCTTGGCTCATGGCAGCAGTTGCTCCCAGGCAGGTTGGCCCATCGGCGGTTTCGGCAGGGGCGGCAACGGAGCCGGATGGTTTGGCTGGATGCCGTCGCGTTGCAGCGACGCAAGTACCCGGTCAGAGAAGTCGGGCGCCAGGGCGAGTTTGGTCGGCCAGCCCACCAGCAGGCGATCCTGCTCGGCGAGAAAGGCGTTGTCGGGGCGGGTCAGGCCTGATTGCAGTGGCTCGGCACGCTCGACCCGCAAGGTCGCCCATTGCGCCTGGCTGAGGTCGACCCACGGCAACAGGTTGCCGAGTTCTTTCTGCGCGGCGGCGATTTGCGCGGCGGGTTCGCGAGCCACACCTTCGGCTTCGGCGATATCACCGCCCAGGTACCAGACCCATTGGCCATCGGCCGCCGGGTGGGTGGTGACGGTGATGCGCGGCTTCGGCCCGCCGCCCAGGCAGTGGGCGTACAGCGGTTTGAGGCTCGGGCCTTTGACCATGATCATGTGCAGCGGCCGACGTTGCATGGCCGGCTGGCTCAGGCCCAGGGCGGTGAGCAAGTCGGCATTGCCAGCACCGGCGCTGAGGACGATGCGCTGTGCACGGATCTCACGCTCGTCGACCCGCAGGCCGACCAGTTCGCCGTTTTCCTGCAGTGGCTCGATTTTCTGCCCGGCCAACAGCCCGTCACCGGCCAGTTCGGCCAGACGCCCGATCAGGCTTGGTACATCGACCACCAGTTCCGCGAGGCGATAGACCTTGCCCTTGAAACGCTTGTCTTGCAGGGCTGGCGGCAGTTGCTCGCCCTTGACCTGATCAACACGACCACGCACCGCTTTGCTGGCGAAGAAACTGGTGAGGTTGCCGGCGAGGGTACCGGGGGACCACAAATAGTGGGCTTCGGACAGCAGGCGCACACCGGACAGGTCCAGTTCGCCGTTGCCGGCCAAGGCTTCACGCCAGCGTCGCGGCATGTCGGCAATCGCTTCCGAAGCGCCGGTCAGCGCGCCGTGCAGCGCGTATTTGGCGCCGCCGTGGATGATTCCTTGGGACTTCACGCTCTGCGCGCCGCCGAGGCTGGCACTTTCCACCAGCACGGTCGAAAAACCCTGGCGACGCAGGCGCGCGTTCAGCCAGAGGCCGGCGACACCAGCGCCGACAATCAGCACGTCGGTGGAAATAACGGATGGCATGCAGCGACCTCAGCGTTCAAGACTAGAGGCGCAGTATACAGACTCATGGGATGGAGCCATGAGGCGAAAAAAGATCGTCCGAACGCGGCCCGAACCTGCGGCAGCTCCTACGGGGTACGCCTATCCAATGTAGGAGCTGCCGCAGGCTGCGATCTTTTCTTTTAATGTCCGGCAGTTTTCGAGAACAGCTGGATGACCACCACGCCCAGAACGATCAGCGCCATGCCAAGCATGGCCGGGATGTCGAGTTTCTGGTCGTAGAGGAACAGCGCCGCGATGCTGACCAGCACGATGCCCATGCCGGCCCACACGGCGTAGGTGACGCCAACCGGGATGGTGCGCACCACCAGGGTCAGCATCCAGAACGCGATGCCATAGCCGACGATAATCAGCAGCAACGGGAGTGGAGTGCTCAGGCCCTTCATCGCTTTCATCGATACGGTGGCGATCACTTCGGCGCAGATGGCGATAGCCAGGTAGTAGTAAGCGTTCATGGTGTGATCCTCGTATTTTGGCCTGCTTGATGAGGTCGGCATTTTAGAGGTTTTCGAGATGGGGTAAAGTCATTACCTATCTGATTTGAAGATGGGTTGAGCCATGAGTGTGCAATGGAATCTGGAGCAGATGCGTTTGTTCGTCAGCGTTGCCGAGCAGCGCTCGTTTTCGGCGGTAGCGCGGGATCAACGCAAGGCGCAGTCGGCGGTCAGCAGTGCAATTGCGCTGCTTGAAGCAGACCTTGGCGTGAACCTGTTTGATCGTAGCAGCGGTCGTCAGCCGCGCTTGACCGAAGCCGGCAGCGCATTGCTCGAAGAAGCGCGGGAAGTGTTGCGGCAGTGCGAGCGCCTCAATGGCCGAGCGCTGGCATTGATGCGTGGTCAGGAAGCACGGCTGCGCCTGGCGCAGGATGAGGCCATGCCTTATCAGCCGGTGCTCGACAGCCTCGAAGCATTGGCCAAGCAATTTCCCAGCCTGGAAGTGCAATTGGCCAGCGCCGCTCAGGGCGATGTGGCGCGTAAACTGGTGGAGCGCCGGGCCGATCTGGGCTTGCTGTTTTATCACGAGCAGATTCCCGAAGCCCTGGAGCGTCGGGTGCTGGGCAGTGTCGAGATGGTCACGGTGTGCGGAGTAGGGCATCCGCTGGCTGCTGGAGGACAGGTCAATTGCCAGCAGATGTCGCAGCATCGACAACTGCTGATGGCCACACATTCCAGCGTCTATCCCGGCAGTGAGCAAGCCAGCCCGCAAGTCTGGCGCGCCGACAGTTTCTACGTCCTCGCCGAGTGGCTGATGCGTGGCCTGGGCTGGGGCTGGTTACCGCGGCATGTGGTGCAGTACCCGGCGTATCAAGGCCAGATGGTCGAACTGGTCAGCGAATGGACCCCGCCAGCCCTGGTGGTGGAACTGGTCTGGCGTCGTGATGAGCCGCTGGGGCCGGCGGCCCGTTGGTTGGCGGAGCGTTTTGCCGTGCACTTGCAGGCGATCGGCTAAAAAAGCCGATAAACTCCGCCGCCATGAATAGAACTCTCTACACCGCGCTGTTTTACCTGGGGCTGCCACTGGTAGCGATTCGACTGTGGTTGCGCTCGCGCAAGGCGCCGGCGTACGCCAAGCGTATTGGCGAGCGCTTCTCCATCGGCTTGCCGGTGATGAAACCCGGCGGCATCTGGGTGCACGCGGTGTCGGTCGGCGAGAGCATCGCCGCTGCGCCGATGATTCGCGGGTTGCTCGAACGTTATCCACAGCTGCCGATCACCGTGACCTGCATGACGCCAACCGGCTCCGAGCGGATTCACGCGATGTTCGCCAATGAGCCGCGCATCCAGCACTGCTACCTGCCTTACGATTTGCCGTGTGCGGCGGCGCGCTTCCTCGACCGGGTCCAGCCGAAACTGGCGGTGATCATGGAAACCGAGTTGTGGCCCAACCACATACATCAGTGCGCCAAGCGTGGGATTCCGGTGGCACTGGCCAATGCTCGCCTCTCGGAACGCTCGGCCAAAGGCTATGGCCGTTTCGGCAAGCTGACACAGCCGATGCTGGCCGAAATGAGTCTGTTCGCGGTGCAGACCGAAGCCGAGGCCGAGCGTTTTCGGCAGCTGGGCGCGCGTGCGGAAACGGTCGAAGTGACCGGTTCGATCAAGTTTGACTTGAGCATTGACCCACAGCTGTTGCAGCGCGCCGCCGAGTTGCGTCAGCAATGGCAAGCGGTCGAGCGTCCGGTGTGGATCGCCGCGAGCACTCATGAAGGCGAGGACGAAGTAGTGCTGGCGGCTCATCGGCAATTACTCGCCAGTCACCCGGATGCGTTGCTGATTCTGGTGCCGCGCCACCCCGAGCGTTTCAACCCGGTGTTCGAGCTCTGCCAGCAGCAAGGCTTCAACACGATCCGTCGTTCGACCGGTGAAGCGGTCAGCGCCAGCACCTCAGTGCTGCTTGGCGATACCATGGGCGAATTGCTGTTTCTCTACGCCTTGGCCGACAGTGCGTTTGTCGGCGGCAGTCTGGTGCCCAGCGGCGGGCATAACTTGCTGGAGCCGGCAGCGCTGGCCAAGCCGGTGCTGAGCGGGCCGCACCTGTTCAATTTCCTTGAGATCGCCGCGCTGATGCGCAGCGCCAAGGCGTTGCAGGAAGTGGATGACGCCCACGGGCTGGCGGTGGCGGTGCAGCGGCTGTTCGAACTGCCACGCGATGCGCAGCGGATGGCAGAAGCGGGGCTGAATGTGATGCGCGCCAATCAAGGCGCCTTGCAGCGATTGCTTGATGGGTTGGGGCGGTTGATCAACCGTTAGACCGCGGTGCCCCGAATAAAAAGATCGCAGCCTGCGGCAGCTCCTACACGGGATTTGTGTTCCTCCGTAGGAGCTGCCGCAGGCTGCGATCTTTTGCTTTTTACTGACCCGGATTAGCCTTCAGCTGCTGCGCTGCAGCCTTGGCCAGGTCCGGCGGCAGGAAGTCCTTGTCCGGGTTGTAGTCGGCCTTGAGATAACGCTTCAGGTCCTGCAAGTCGCCCGGGCTCAGGGTGCCGGCCGCCTGCTTCAGGCGCAGGTTGTCGAGGATGTAGTCGTAGCGGCTGTTGTTGTAGTTGCGCACCGAGGTGTACAGCTGACGCTGGGCGTCGAGCACATCGACGATATTGCGCGTGCCCACCTGATAACCGATCTCCGTGGCTTCCACCGCGCTCTGGTTCGAGATGATCGACTGGCGGCGAGCCTGCACCTGCTCGACATCGCTGTTCACCGCGCGGTGCAGGTTGCGGGTGTTTTCCACCACTTGCCGACGCAGTGCTTCGCGTTGCTGTTCGCTTTGGTCCAGGCGCGAGTACGACTCGCGAACCTGCGAGCTGGTCAGTCCGCCGCTGTAGATCGGAATGTTCAATTGCAGGCCGACCGAGCTTTGCGAGACGGTGCCACCGTACGGTTGACCAAAGGCGCTCGGGTTGCTGAAGCCCAGCGCATCGTTGTCGCCGGTCTTGTACTGCGCCACGGCGTCGAGGGTCGGTGCGTGACCGGCCTTGCGCTGCTTGAGCGTCTCTTTGGCGGCGCTGACCGCGTAGTTGCTGGCCAGCAGGTTGAGGTTCTGCTTGGCGGCGGTGTCGACCCAGGCCTTGGCGTCGTTCGGCGCTGGCGGCAGGACCGGCAAGGTGTGGACGATGCCCTGAATCGAGTTGTACTGACGGTTGGTCAGGGTGATCAGCGCTTCGAACGCATCATCTACCTGGCGCTGGGCGAGAATCCGGTTGGCGCGTGCGGTGTCATAACTGGCTTGCGATTGCAGTACGTCGGTCTTGTCCGAGAGGCCTACGTCGAAACGCTCATTGGACTGATCGAGCTGGCGCTTGAACGCCGCCTCCTCGGCCTTGGTCGACGCCAGGTTGTCCTGGCTGCGCAGCACGTTGAAGTAGTTTTCGGCGCTTTGCAGAATCAGGTTCTGCTCGGTCGCCGAGAGTTGCAGCGCCGCTTGCTCGTTGACATCCTTGGCCGCCTGAAACTGGAACCAGCGATCGGCGCGGAACAACGGTTGGGCCAGCGTTGCCTGGTAGAAGTGGGCGCTGCGATTGGCGATAGCCGATGGCTGGTCGATTTTCGTCCGCACATCGGCGACTTCCGCACCGCCCGAGAGGTTCGGCAGCAGGCCGGCGCGGGCCTGGGGCACGACTTCCTTTTGCGCGCCATATTGGGCGCGGGCGGCGGCCAGGTCGGCGTTGTTGTCGACGGCTTCCTGGTAGACGCTGACCAAATCGGTATTGGTCGATAATGGCGCTTCTGCTGCCCAGGCCATTCCATTGGACGCACAAGACACGGCGAGGGCCAGTGAGAGTTTGCGCAGCATGAGGCGATCCCTAGATTGAATATTACGATAGTAATTTGAACGCCAAGGCTACGGCGCACGCCCGGCAGCGTCAAGGCGCAGCATGGCGCAGCGAGTGTAGTTGCGCCAACCTGCGGCAACAATCCTGTAATTACGCCATTCATCACGCTGTTTGCACCGGTGTTGGCGTTCTTTGCCAGTTGTGTCTAGACTGGCCGGGTTCTTGTCGGGGTGCCTTGCTATGAGGCTGAGATCGAATAATTTCGGATCCCGTTGAACCTGATCAGGTTTAAGCCTGCGTAGGGAACAAGATTTCTCGTCACCCGGCGAGTCCTCTTGTGCTTCGTCCGGGATGTTGTTCGACAATCGAACAACCCTCGTGCACTCAGCACAGCACTCATCCAGCTGGAGTTTTCACTGGTGGGCTGCGTCCATTCGTTACAGGTTCGCTCCGACAAAATTCCACTGCCTGGATGATGTCTGGAGAGCCCGTGATGACTACAAAATCAAAAAATGCGATCAATCTGAGTGACTCGGCCAAGGTCGATCAGCAATCAGTTCAGCCCTTTACCCGCTCGCAAAAAATTTACGTTCAGGGCACTCGTCCGGACATCCTCGTGCCGATGCGCGAAATCAGCCTCGACGTGACTCCGACCGACTTCGGCGGCGAGATCAACGCACCGGTCGTGGTCTACGACACCTCGGGTCCGTACACCGACCCCAACGTCATCATCGATGTGCGCAAAGGTCTGGGCGACGTACGTTCGCCGTGGATCGACGCCCGTGGTGACACCGAGCGTCTGGCCGGCCTGAGCTCGAACTTCGGCCAGGAGCGCCTTGCCGACCCGGAGCTGACCAAGCTGCGTTTCGCTCACGTGAACAATCCACGCCGTGCCAAGCCGGGCGCTAATGTCAGCCAGATGCACTACGCCCGCAAAGGCATCATCACCGCCGAGATGGAATACGTCGCCATCCGCGAAAACATGAAGCTCGAAGTCGCCCGCGCCGCAGGCCTGCTGGATCAGCAGCACGCTGGCCACAGCTTCGGCGCCAGCGTGCCGAAAATCATTACCCCGGAATTCGTCCGTGACGAGATCGCTCGTGGTCGCGCGATCATTCCGGCGAACATCAACCACACCGAACTGGAACCGATGATCATCGGCCGTAACTTCCTGGTGAAGATCAACGGCAACATCGGCAACAGTGCACTGGGTTCGTCCATCGAAGAAGAGGTGGCGAAACTGACCTGGGGCATTCGCTGGGGCTCGGACACGGTCATGGACCTGTCGACCGGCAAGCACATTCATGAAACCCGCGAGTGGATCATCCGCAACTCGCCGGTTCCAATCGGTACGGTGCCGATCTATCAGGCCCTGGAAAAAGTCGGCGGTGCCGCTGAAGACCTGACCTGGGAACTGTTCCGCGACACGCTGATCGAGCAGGCCGAGCAGGGCGTCGACTACTTCACCATCCACGCGGGTGTGTTGCTGCGCTACGTGCCGCTGACCGCCAAACGCGTGACCGGGATCGTTTCCCGTGGCGGTTCGATCATGGCCAAGTGGTGCCTGGCGCACCACAAAGAGAACTTCCTCTACACTCATTTCGAAGACATCTGCGAAATCATGAAGGCCTATGACGTCAGCTTCTCGCTGGGCGATGGCCTGCGTCCGGGCTCGATTGCCGATGCCAACGACGAGGCGCAGTTCGGTGAGCTGGAAACCCTCGGCGAGCTGACCAAGATCGCCTGGAAGCACGATGTGCAGTGCATGATCGAAGGCCCGGGCCACGTGCCGATGCAGTTGATCAAAGAGAACATGGACAAGCAGCTCGAGTGCTGCGACGAGGCGCCGTTCTACACCCTCGGCCCACTGACCACCGACATTGCACCGGGCTACGACCACATCACCTCGGGTATCGGCGCGGCGATGATCGGCTGGTTTGGTTGCGCCATGCTCTGCTACGTCACGCCGAAGGAACACTTGGGCCTGCCGAACAAGGATGACGTAAAGACCGGGATCATCACCTACAAGATCGCCGCCCACGCAGCGGATTTGGCCAAGGGCCATCCGGGCGCACAGATCCGCGACAACGCCTTGAGCAAGGCGCGTTTCGAGTTCCGCTGGGAAGACCAGTTCAACCTGGGCCTGGACCCGGACACCGCGCGTTCGTACCACGATGAAACCCTGCCGAAGGACTCGGCCAAGGTCGCGCATTTCTGCTCGATGTGCGGGCCGAAATTCTGCTCGATGAAAATCACCCAGGAAGTCCGCGAATATGCGGCCAACCAGCGGATCGAAACCGTCGATGCCGAAGTCGCCCAAGGTCTCGCCGAACAGGCCGAGCGCTTCAAGCAGGAAGGCAGTCAGCTGTACAAAAAAGTTTGATCCTGCACTGATCGTTCCCACGCAGAGCGTGGGAACGATCACACAACAGTAATGTTCCTCTGAGATAACACCCTTGAGCATTCCAACCAGTACCTATTCTCCCGACCACGCCGTGCCTTTGGCTCGGCGCGTATTCGGTGCCCGCGATCTGTTCTCCCTATGGTTCTCCCTCGGCATTGGTCTGATGGTCTTGCAGACCGGGGCCTTGCTTGCGCCGGGGCTGGGTTTGTCGGGCTCGTTGCTGGCGATTTTTCTTGGCACGCTGGTCGGCGTTCTGCTGCTGGCGTGTGTCGGGGTGATCGGCAGCGATACCGGCCTGTCGGCCATGGCCGCACTCAAACTCAGTCTCGGTACTCGCGGTGCGAGCCTGCCGGCGCTGTTGAACCTGCTGCAACTGATTGGTTGGGGCTCGTTCGAAATCATCGTCATGCGCGATGCGGCAAGCCTGCTGGGTGCCCGTGCGTTCAGCGACGGTAGCCTGATGGCCAACCCATTGCTCTGGACGCTGGCGTTCGGCGCCCTGGCGACCCTGCTCGCGGTCAGCGGTCCATTGACGTTCGTCCGTCAGATCCTGCGCAAGTGGGGCATCTGGTTGCTGCTGGCGGCGTGCATCTGGCTGACCTGGAACCTCTTCGCCAAAGCCGATCTGGCCGCGTTGTGGGCGCAGGCCGGTGACGGTTCGATGCCGTTCGCCGTGGGCTTTGACATTGCCATCGCCATGCCGCTGTCGTGGTTGCCACTGATTGCCGACTACTCGCGTTTCGGCAAGCGTGCGAAAAGCGTGTTTGGCGGCACGGCGCTGGGCTTCTTCATCGGTAACTTCTGGCTGATGAGCCTGGGCGTTGCCTACACCCTGGCGTTTGCCCCAAGTGGTGAAGTCAATGCCTTGCTGTTGGCGCTGGCTGGCGCGGGTTTGGGTATTCCGCTGTTGTTGATTCTGCTCGATGAGTCGGAAAACGCGTTCGCCGACATTCACTCGGCGGCGGTGTCCAGTGGGATTCTGTTGCGCATGAAAGTCGAACACCTGGCCTTGGTCATCGGTGTGATTTGCACCTTGATTGCGTGCCTGGCGCCATTGGCGCAGTACCAGAACTTCCTGTTGTTGATCGGCTCGGTGTTTGCGCCGTTGTTTGGCGTGGTGCTGGTGGATCACTTTATCCTGCGCAAGCGCAGTGCCCAGGTTGCGTCAGCCGCCTTGCGCTGGCCGGCGTTGCTCGCCTGGTTGGGCGGGGTGAGTACCTATCACTTGCTGGCGAATCTGTATCCGCAAGTTGGCGCAACCCTGCCATCGCTGGTGCTGGCAGGGCTGCTGCAACTGCTGCTGGGCCGGGTCTTCAGCTACGCTCGGGCACCAGCTCAGGCTTGATCTGACCTTTGAGGCGAGCGTAGGGGATGGTCATCTCGATGAGGCCGCTCGAATAGGGCGCGATGGTCGCAACGTTGTACTTGAGCACCACCCCGACGCTGGTCAACGCCACGTTCGGGGTTTTCTGGAAGGGCCAGCTCTTGACGAAGTCCGGGTCCCGATCCAGCTGCGAATTGATCAGCCAGCTGTTGTGCGCGACTTGCGCAGTCTTCCAGAACGCCCCTTCCTGCCCCGGCAAGAGCATGTCACTCAGGCTCAGCTCTTTTTGCAGCTGACGCGAGTAGTTGATGAAGCCCCGTCCCGGTGTGCCATTGGCCGCGCCCGTGTCCAGATAGCTGGACACTTCAATGATCACCAGTCCGTCATGCTGCTCACGTACCTTGGCTTGCAAGTAGACGCTGTTGCGATCGTCTGATTCACGCAGGAACTGTTCGCGGTAGGCGTTGAGGGAGGCGGGTAGTGCCGCGCCCGGTGAGGTGCGGGTCATTTGCAGCAGGCGCTGCTCGACGATCCGGTCCAGTTGCGGTTCGGTCGGGAAATGCACCGTGTCGATATTTATCACTGGGCAGTCGGGGCCGTCGCAACCCGGTTTGGCCTGCTCGGATGCATCGTGAGTGGATGCCAATTGTGCCCGATAGCTGGGTTGGAACAGGCTTTGGCAAGCGCCGAGCGTGAGGGCGATACAGGCCACGGAGGCGATTTTCAACAGCGACATGGGCGTCCTTCATGAATCAGTGAAAGGCAAAATTCAGGGTCTTCGACTGCCGGCGAGGCGGTCGGTTCGCCACTAAGCTCAATAGTGTCAATTAGAGTTGTTTTCACCCCTTGCCGTCTATCTCGCTGACGGCAAAGAGGCTGCATCAAACACTGCGGGCGCGTTAGGATGGCGCGAAGCCTGAGGGGGAGCCTCGGACGGATTGACAGTAAACGAGGATTGTTATGACTGATTTTGCCAATGCTACCCCGACCATCGTAGACATCGTTCGCAGCGAAAACTGCTACAAGGGTTTCTACAAGCTTGATCGCGTGCACCTGCGCCATGAGCTGTTTGCCGGTGGTATGAGTCGTGAGATCAGCCGCGAGTTGTTCGTTCGGCATGATGCCGTGTGCGTCTTGCCTTACGATCCGCAGCGGGACGAAGTGGTATTGATCGAGCAATTTCGCGCCGGTGCATGGGGCAAGGTCGATAACCCGTGGCTGATCGAACTGGTCGCCGGTCTGATCGATCGGGATGAAATACCGGAAGAAGTTGCTCACCGCGAAGCGCAGGAGGAAGCTGGACTTGTATTCACTGCTCTGTGGCCGATGCTCAATTATTTTCCGTCGCCCGGTGGCAGTACTGAATATGTGCACTTGTATCTGGGGCGGTGTAACAGTAACGGGGCCGGCGGCCTGCATGGGCTGGTGGAGGAAGCAGAAGATATTCGCGTGACGGTCTGGGACTTTGAAGATGCCCTGCAAGCCGTACGTGATGGACGGATTTCCAACGCGGCAAGCATCATTGCCCTGCAATGGCTGGCTTTGAACCGCGCTGAAGTGAGGGGGCTATGGTCGTAAACAAACAGCGCGATCGTTATCGGGTCGACCTTGTGGGGCTGCAAAGCGCCTGCGAGGCCAATTACGCCCGACTGATGCGCCTGTTGCCGGAGATGCGCAACCAGCCGACTGTCCGACGCATTGCCATGACCCAGGGCGAGCAGATGCTGGGTGTGCTGATGCTCGAAGTGCTGCAAGCGTGTCCGTACACCACGACCCTGCGAGTGCGCCAGGAGCACAGCCTGCCGTGGCTGCCGGTGCCGCAGCTGGAAGTTCAGGTCTACCATGACGCGCGCATGGCCGAGGTTATCAGCGCCGAACATGCGCGGCGCTTTCGTGGCATCTATCCTTACCCGAATGAGTTGATGCATCAGCCAGACGAAAAGGCCCAGCTCAATGTATTCCTCGGCGAATGGCTGAGCCATTGTCTGGCCTGCGGGCATGAGTTCGAAGCCGTGCGCTAGTTGTGAACTACGTCTGGTTCACGGGTTTCCTCTTTTCAATTTCCCCCAGCATAATTGCGCCATTCATCCATATCCGTGATCACGCCTTGGGAGAACGCCTTGCCGAGCGTATCCACTCTGACCGCCAACGATGCCGTATTGCTGGTGCAGCTCTCTGACAGTCATCTGTTCGCCGAGGCGGAGGGGACGTTGCTGGGCATGAATACCCGCGACAGTCTGCAAAAGGTTATCGAGTTGGTGCTGGTGCAGCAGCCGCACATCGACCTGATGATCGCCAGCGGTGACCTGTCCCAGGACGGCACGTTTGAGTCGTATCAGCGGTTTCGCGAGATGACCCGGCAGATCGATGCGCCCGCTCGTTGGATTCCAGGCAACCACGATGAGCCGCAAATCATGGCCCAGGCAGCGGTCCGGAGTCAGTTGCTGGAACCCGTGGTGGACATGGGTAACTGGCGGATCACGTTGCTGGATTCGGCGGTACCCGGCTCGGTGCCAGGGTATTTGCAGGATGACCAACTGCAATTGCTCGCTCGCGCCCTGAGCGAAGCGCCGGAGCGCCATCATCTGGTGTGCTTCCATCATCATCCAGTGTCCATCGGTTGTGCCTGGATGGAACCGATCGGTCTGCGCAATCCGGAAGCCTTGTTTGCCGTGCTCGATCGTTTTCCACAGGTCCGGGCACTGCTCTGGGGTCACGTGCATCAGGAAGTCGATCAGTTACGCAACGATGTGCGGTTGATTGCTTCGCCGTCGACCTGCATCCAGTTCGAACCTGGCAGCGTGGATTTCAAGGTCGATACCCTGGCGCCGGGTTATCGCTGGTTGCGGTTGTTGCCGGACGGACAGCTGGAAACCGGGGTCGAGCGCGTGACCGGGTTCGAGTTTCAGGTTGATTACGGCTCAACGGGTTATTGATTCACCCGCGTAGGAGCTGCCGAAGGCTGCGATCTTTTAAAGATCAAAAGATCGCAGGCTCCGCCAGCTCCTACGGGATGTGTGTGTTTTCGATAGGTCGGTCGACCAAAACCCAGCCGACTCCCTGTAAACTGCGGCTCTTTGCCCGTCGCACAGGGAGCTCGCATGTCTGGTTCGATCCTCTATATCCACGGTTTCAACAGCGCACCCTCGTCGAAGAAGGCCTGTCAGTTGGTCGGCGTGATGGAACGTCTGGGGCTGGGTGAGCACTTGCAGGTGCCGGCCTTGCATCACCACCCGCGCGAGGCCATCGGTCAGCTTGAGCAGGCGATTGCCGAGCTGGGGCGGCCACTGCTGGTCGGCAGCTCCCTCGGCGGCTACTATGCCACTCACCTTGCCGAGCGTCATGGCCTCAAGGCCCTGTTGGTCAACCCCGCCGTCAGCCCGCACCGGATGTTCGACGGATACCTGGGCACGCAGAAGAACCTGTATACCGAAGAGACCTGGGAATTGACCCACGACCACGTGACGGCCCTGGCCGAGCTGGAAGTGCCGGCGCCCCAGGACCCGCAGCGGTATCAGGTGTGGTTGCAAACCGGGGACGAAACGCTGGACTATCGCCTCGCCCAGCAGTATTACCGAGCCTGTGCCTTGCGCATCCAGGCCGGCGGCGACCATAGTTTCCAGGGATTTGCCGGTCAATTGCCGGCCCTGTTGAGTTTTGCCGGCATCGGCGCAGATGTGTACCAGGCGATCGATTTCACAGCACTGTGAACCCTCGCCCCTATTTTCATTGAACGACTGACGACGAGACCCCATGGCCACTCCCAGCGCTAGCTCTTATAACGCCGACGCCATCGAAGTCCTCTCGGGCCTCGACCCGGTGCGCAAACGCCCCGGCATGTACACCGACACCAGTCGGCCGAACCACCTCGCCCAGGAAGTCATCGACAACAGTGTCGACGAAGCCTTGGCCGGGCATGCGACATCGGTGCAGGTCATCCTCCACGCCGACCACTCCCTGGAAGTCAGCGATGACGGCCGTGGCATGCCGGTGGACATTCACCCCGAAGAGGGCGTCTCGGGCGTCGAGCTGATCCTCACCAAACTGCACGCCGGCGGCAAGTTCTCCAACAAGAACTACCAGTTCTCCGGCGGTTTGCACGGGGTAGGTATTTCGGTGGTCAATGCCCTGTCGACCCAGGTCCGGGTGCGCGTCAAGCGCGATGGCAACGAATACCAGATGACCTTCGCCGATGGCTACAAAGCCACCGATCTGGAAGTGGTCGGCACGGTTGGCAAGCGCAACACCGGGACCAGCGTGTACTTCGCGCCGGACCCGAAATACTTCGATTCACCGAAATTCTCCATCAGCCGCCTCAAGCACGTACTCAAGGCCAAGGCCGTGCTGTGCCCGGGTCTGCTGGTCAGCTTTGAAGACAAGGCCACCGGCGAAAAAGTCGAATGGCATTACGAAGACGGTCTGCGTTCCTACCTGGTAGACGCGGTCAGCGAATTCGAACGTCTACCCGACGAACCCTTCTGCGGCAGCCTGGCCGGTAATAAAGAAGCGGTCGACTGGGCGCTGCTGTGGCTGCCCGAAGGCGGCGACAGCGTGCAGGAAAGCTACGTCAACCTGATCCCGACGGCCCAGGGCGGTACTCACGTCAACGGTCTGCGTCAGGGCCTGCTCGACGCGATGCGCGAGTTCTGCGAATTCCGCAGCCTCTTGCCGCGTGGCGTGAAGCTGGCACCGGAAGACGTCTGGGAGCGCATCGCCTTCGTCCTGTCGATGAAGATGCAGGAACCGCAATTCTCCGGCCAGACCAAAGAACGCTTGTCGTCTCGCGAGGCAGCGGCGTTTGTTTCCGGTGTGGTCAAGGACGCCTTCAGCCTATGGCTCAATGCTCATCCTGAACTGGGTCTGCAACTGGCGGAGCTGGCGATCAACAACGCCGGCCGTCGATTGAAGGCCAGCAAAAAAGTCGAGCGCAAGCGCATCACTGCGGGGCCGGCGCTGCCGGGCAAACTCGCCGACTGCGCCGGGCAGGACCCGATGCGTTCCGAGCTGTTCCTGGTGGAAGGTGATTCCGCCGGCGGTTCGGCCAAGCAGGCGCGGGACAAAGAGTTCCAGGCGATCCTGCCGTTGCGCGGCAAGATTCTGAACACCTGGGAAGTCGACGGCAGCGAAGTGCTGGCCAGCCAGGAAGTGCACAACATTGCCGTCGCCATCGGCGTCGATCCGGGCTCGGCGGACATTGCTCAGCTGCGTTACGGCAAAATCTGCATCCTCGCCGACGCCGACTCCGACGGACTGCACATCGCCACGTTGCTGTGTGCCTTGTTCGTCCAGCATTTCCGTCCGTTGGTGGACGCCGGTCACGTCTATGTGGCGATGCCGCCGCTGTACCGTATCGACCTCGGCAAAGAGATTTACTACGCCCTCGATGAAGCCGAGCGCGATGGCATTCTCGATCGTCTGGTGGCCGAGAAGAAACGCGGTAAACCGCAGGTCACCCGATTCAAAGGTCTGGGTGAAATGAACCCGCCGCAACTACGTGAAACCACCATGGACCCGAACACTCGACGTCTGGTGCAATTGACGCTGGATGATTTCGAAGCCACGTCGGAAATGATGGACATGCTGCTGGCGAAAAAACGCGCTGGCGACCGCAAGTCCTGGCTGGAATCCAAAGGTAATCTGGCCGAGGTTCTGGCCTGATGCGGAGCGGTTTCGCCCTCGCGTTGCTGCTGTTGGCGTCCGCTGTTGCGGCGGAGCCAGCACCTGAACTGACGCTGGTTTCCGAGCACGCCGTGGACGGCATGCGCGGCGGTAACCTGTCGGGGCTGGCGCAATGCGGCAAAGACCTGTGGACGGTTTCCGACCGAGACGATGATCAGATCTACCGGCTCGATACCAGCGAGCGCGTCTGGCAGGCCGAAACCGTGCGCATCAATGTGCCGCCGGTGCCGGACAGCGGGTTGCCCTGGGGCCTGAAGTCGCGCACCTGGGCAGCATCGTTCGTGCGCGGTGGGAACCTGGATTTCGAGGGGATCACCTGCGACAAGGCCGGTAACCGCTACATCGTCAGTGAAGCCCATGCCGCAGTGCTGCAAGTGCCGGTACAGGGGCCAGCCTCGTGGCTGAGCATTTCACCGATCATGGTCCGCGAGGCGCGAGCCAGTGGCATGTTGCTGCACTTCAATGCGCTGTTCGAAGGGCTGGCAATCAATCCGGAAGGTGACCGGTTGTGGTTGGCTGCCGAGCGCGAGCGGCGCGGATTGCTGCTGCTCAAGCGTCAGCAGACCGTCTGGGACTGTGACGGCAGCTGCGTGCTGTTGAGTGAAGCTGGCAAGGAAATGCAGCCCGCGCAATTTCCCAAGGCCAAAGCGGTGTCCCGGGATTTTGCGGATCTGGCACTGTTCAATGGCAAGCTCTTCACCCTGGAGCGCAACGCCTTTCAAATGTGTCGTCGTGATGCGCTGAGCGCCAAGGTCGAGCGTTGCTGGTCATTCGCAGCTGAAGCCTTGCAGGAACATCGACGTTATCCACAACCCTACGGTCTGGCCGAAGCACTGGTGGTCGATGCCGAAGGCGCCTGGATTGGCATCGACAACAACAACGGTGCCCGCGCGGACGGCGAAGCCCGGCCGATTGTCTGGCGCTTTGCCGCACCGCAAGGTGGCTGGAGCGCCACGCCATGAGCGCCCTGAAAAAACCTGAATTTACCCAGCGCGGCAGCACCTTGCTGCTGCGCCAGACAACAAACTGATGAGGCCCGCATGAGCGACTCCCTGGATCTCAGCCTGGACGGCGTTGAACGCCGCTCACTGGCCGACTTCACCGAAAATGCCTACCTCAACTACTCCATGTACGTGATCATGGACCGCGCTTTACCGCACATCGGCGACGGCCTGAAACCTGTACAGCGGCGTATCGTCTACGCCATGAGCGAGTTGGGGCTGGACGCTGACTCCAAGCACAAAAAATCCGCACGTACGGTCGGTGACGTGCTCGGCAAGTTCCACCCGCACGGCGACTCGGCGTGCTACGAAGCCATGGTGCTGATGGCCCAACCGTTCAGCTACCGCTACACGCTGGTAGACGGGCAGGGTAACTGGGGTGCGCCGGATGATCCGAAATCCTTCGCCGCCATGCGTTACACCGAAGCGCGCCTGTCGCGTTATTCCGAAGTGCTGCTCACTGAACTGGGCCAGGGCACGGCGGACTGGGGCCCGAACTTCGACGGCACCCTCGACGAACCGCTGGTATTGCCGGCACGTTTGCCGAACATCCTGCTCAACGGCACCACCGGCATCGCCGTGGGCATGGCCACCGACGTTCCGCCGCACAACCTGCGGGAAGTCGCCACGGCCTGCGTGCGTTTGCTCGATGAACCGAAAGCCACGGTCGAGCAGCTCTGTGAACACATCCAGGGCCCGGATTATCCGACCGAAGCGGAAATCATCACGCCACGCGCCGACCTGCTGAAAATATACGAAACCGGTCGCGGTTCGGTGCGCATGCGCGCCGTGTACCACATTGAAGACGGGGACATCATTGTCACCGCGCTGCCACATCAAGTCTCCGGTGCCAAAGTGCTGGAACAGATTGCCGCGATGATGCAGGCCAAGCCGTCCAAGGCGCCGCAAGTGGCGGACCTACGCGATGAGTCGGACCACGAAAACCCATGCCGTATCGTGATCATTCCGGTCAACAGCCGGGTCGATCATGAAGCGTTGATGCAGCATCTGTTCGCCAGCACCGAGCTGGAGTCGAGCTACCGGGTCAACATCAACATCATTGGCCTGGATGGCAAACCGCAGCTGAAAAACCTGCGGGCGTTGCTGGTGGAATGGCTGGAGTTCCGGGTCCAGACCGTGCGCCGCCGCTTGCAATTCCGCCTGGACAAGGTCGAGCGTCGCCTGCACCTGTTGGACGGTTTGCTGATCGCGTACCTCAACCTGGATGAAGTGATCCACATCATCCGTACCGAGGAACACCCCAAAGCCAAGCTGATCGAGCGCTTCGCCCTGAGCGAAATCCAGGCCGACTACATTCTCGATACTCGCCTGCGTCAGTTGGCGCGACTCGAAGAAATGAAGCTGCGCGACGAGCAGGACGAACTGCTCAAGGAACAAGCCAAGTTGCAAGCCCTGCTGGGCAGCGAAACCAAGCTCAAGAAGCTGGTGCGCAGCGAGCTGATCAAGGACGCCGAAACCTATGGCGACGACCGTCGCTCGCCGATTGTCGAGCGTGCCGAAGCCCGCGCCCTGACCGAACACGATCTGCTGCCGAACGAAAAAGTCACTGTGGTGTTGTCCGAGAAAGGCTGGGTGCGCTCGGCCAAGGGCCACGACATCGACGCCACCGGGCTTTCGTACAAGGCCGGGGACGGTTTCAAAACGGCGGCTGCTGGTCGTTCCAACCAGTTTGCGGTGTTCATCGATTCCACTGGCCGCAGTTATTCGGTGCCGGCGCACACGCTGCCATCGGCCCGTGGCCAGGGCGAGCCGCTGACGGGGCGTCTGACGCCGCCGCCAGGGGCAACCTTCGAATGCGTATTGATGCCTGAAGACGATGGGCTGTACGTCATCGCTTCGGACGCCGGTTACGGTTTCGTGGTCAAGGGTGAAGACCTGCAAGCCAAGAACAAGGCCGGCAAGGCGCTGTTGAGCCTGCCGAACAACGCCAAGGTGATCCTGCCGCGTCCGGTGACCGACCGTGAGCAGAACTGGTTGGCCTCGGTCACTACCGAAGGTCGCCTGCTGATTTTCAAAATCAGCGACCTGCCGCAGCTGGGCAAGGGCAAAGGCAACAAGATCATCGGCATCTCCGGCGAACGTGTGGCCAGTCGCGAGGAATATGTCACCGACATCGCGGTATTGCCGGAAGGCGCGACCCTGGTCTTGCAGGCCGGTAAACGCACGCTGTCGCTCAAAGCCGACGACCTCGAACACTACAAAGGTGAGCGTGGACGCCGTGGCAACAAGCTGCCGCGGGGCTTTCAGCGTGTTGATGCACTATTGGTAGAAACTCTCAATTAAGCGGTCTAGAGCGCTCGATCTACGATTTAACCCGTAGATCGATGCTTTCGCGCTGGAGTCGCAAGCCATATTCACGGATGATATGGCCTTTCAAGCGTGGGCGAGGTCCTGCGTTCTTCATATTGATTGAGTATTTTTCACTGTGACCGGCCTGTTGGCCGTCACTTGGATGGGATGATGACTGTTCTGCGCCTTCCTCTAATTTTGTTGCTCGCTGGCGTTTTTGGCCTGGCGGGTTGCAGCGTTCACCAGCCGGTGTCGCTGTATCAGCTGGACAGCGGAAGTCCGGCTCAGCCTGCGCAAAGCGCGGGCATGGCGGTTTTGTTGGGCCCGGTATCGATCGCCGATTACCTGCAACGTGAAACCCTGTTGCAGCGCCAGCCGGATGGCAGCCTGCAAGCATCCACCGACGGGCGTTGGGCGGGCAGCCTGTCTTCGGACATTAATCAGCTTCTATTGCGTCAGGTGGCCGGCCATCTGGACAGCCAGCGCGTCGTGTTGGCGCCTGCGACCCTGGGTTTCACCCCGGATGTACAGGTTTTGCTGTCGATCACTCGTCTGGATTCGGGGGAGTCGCAACCGGCGATCCTTGATGCCCAGTGGCGTTTGATCGACCGTCGCGGCCAGGTGCGTGACAACCGCATCGTTCATCTGCAAGAGCCACACGCCAGTGGTACGGCCGCTCAGGTGCAGGCCCAGGGCATATTGCTGCAACGTTTGGCCGAGCAGCTGTCGGTCGCACTCAAGCCTCTGGCCAATCAGCCACCGGTTGCCGAAGTGCCGCGTAAACCTGCGCCCAAGCCTGCGGCGCCGGTAGAACCGGAAAAACCGAAGATCCCGATGGCTTCACCGATTCGCACGGACATGGAAGTGTTCAGGTTCTAAGGTGAATGCTGTACAGACAAAGCCCGCGTTGATGCGGGCTTTGTCGTTTCTGGGTGTCGCCCTTGTTGTCTTGGGGTCCAGAGAATCAAAAGATCGCAGCCTGCGGCAGCTCCTACAAGGAGCGGTGCATACCCGCAGGAGCTGCCGCAGGTTCGGGCCGCGTTCGGACGATCTTGGCGGTTGCACAAGCGCTGCGAATCTCCCTGCCATGAAAAAGCCCGCAGACGATCACTCATCTGCGGGCTTTTTCGTTCACGGGCCGGGTTCAACTCTTGGCGCGTGTCTCATGCATGCGCGCCAGTTGCCGCTCCAGCATCGATGGGTAAGGCTCCATCAACCGCTCGACGCAGCAAGCGCCTTCAGGGCTGGCGATTGGGCGGATCCGCGCACGTTGGCGGATCAGCACGTCATCGCTGATCTTGCGTTCCACCAGCAGCAGGTTTCGGCTGTGTTGGGACAATGCGAGAGCGTCCTGAGCCGTTTCGGTCAGCAGCAGATCAATCTGGCTGAGGCCAAAGAGCTCATCGCCCAGCGTCAGGCCCAACTGCAATTGCAGGGTGATGCCGCTGTCGGCGACCTCGATCTGCAACTGATGGCCGAGTGCGCGTAGCAGCTCACCGCAGCAAATGGCGTTGGTCAGGTAGTCGTCACCGCTGTCTTCACTGTGGAACAGCATCAGCGTGCTGCCATCGTTCAGGGTGTGCAGTTCGCTTTCATACAGCGACGCAGCCTGGTCCAGGCAGTCGCGATAACGCTCCAGCAGTTCGGTCAGGCGCGCACGCGGCAGGCGGCGCAGTTGATCCTGAGCGCCCAACTGCACCGCCAATACTGCGCTGTGCTGTGGTTGCGCCGGGGCAGCAGGCTTGGGTTGCGGTTTGGCCACGGGGGCGGCGGCAGCGGTGTCGCGAAGGTCGGCAAACGGATCTTCTTCGTCCAGTTCGTCCTCTTCTGCACTGACCACATGTCGTGGCGCCGCTTTCAGACCGGCCACCGGAGCGCTCTCGTCGAAGCTCGGGTCGCGCAGGTTGCGCACTTCGAAGGTCGGCTCGGCCTCTTCAGTGTCTTGGTAATCGTCGAATTCAGGCTCGGGCTCGGGTTCAGGCTCGACCTTTTCAGGCGCGAAACTGCTGTGGAGCTGGCGGGCCAGGTCACCGATTTCGTCCTGGCGCTGAGTCGCCGGGGTGTGTTCGTCAATATCGCGCAGCCACACCCGCAATTGCAGCAGCGGCGTGGAGATGTGCCGGCCCAGGCGCAAGCTCAGAGCCAGGGACAAGGCCAGCAGGATAGCGCTGAGAATGCCCATGCTTTGCAGGCTGATGGTCATCGGCTGTTCGAACTGCGCCATGTCCAGGCTGATCCGCAGTTGACCGGCGGTCACGTCCTGAAAGGTGATCTTGCTCTCGTACATGCCTTCGGCTTCGCCCAGCAAGCCATGCTTGGGACGCTGCCCGGCCTCGGCGAGAATCCGGTTGTCGACGCTATAAATAGCTGCGTGAGCCACCAACGGATTCTTGGTCAGGTTGTTCAGCAACACGTTAAGGCTGAGGATGTCGTTGGACACCAACAGTTCGGTCGCTGACATCGCTGTCTGGGTGGTCAGGCTCTGGCCGAGGGCATCCGCTTGTTCGTGCATGGCCTGTTTGAACTGCAGACCCATCACGCAGGCGTAGATCACCAGGGCCAATGCGACCAGGATCACGTTATGGCTGGCAATGCGCAATGCGATCGGTACACGGCGATGGCGCAGTGCCCGGAAGATCAGCAGAAAGAAGTTATCGGTTTTGACTGGCGTAGGCCGGTTCACTGAGCTCGGCTCTTTTGTCCGTGAAGTTGATGCGCAGTATAGCGACAGGCCCCAGACCGGCAAAGCGCTCGCTGTGCCCGATGGTCACTGAAAGTGGGTAGAATGCGGTTTTTTTCCACATGCGGGGGTGCGCCTTGCGCGAAATCGTCCTGATAAACATCACGGGAGTCGACCGTCCGGGTCTGACTGCGGCCATTACCGGTGTACTGGCCCAGGGTGGTGTGAACATTCTCGACATCGGTCAGGCGGTGATCCACGACACGTTGTCGTTCGGTATCCTGGTTGAAATTCCCGACACCGAACAGGGTTCGTCGGTGCTCAAGGACATCCTGTTCAAGGCCTACGAGCTGGGGCAGCAGGTGCGTTTCACGCCCGTGTCCGAAGAGGACTACCAGCTGTGGGTCGGTGCTCAAGGCAAGAAACGCCACATTGTGACCTTGCTGACCCGCAAAGTGACAGCCGAGCAGTTGCAACGCGTGAGTTCGATCACCGCCAAGTACGGTCTGAACATCGATCACATCGACCGTCTGTCCGGGCGTATGCCGTTGGACACCCCGGCCGACAAGGGCAAGGGCTGCATTGAATTCTCCGTGCGCGGCGAAGCGGCTGATCCGCAGGCCCTGCGTGCCGAATTCCTCAGCGTGGCCCAGGAACTGAACGTCGACATCGCTTTCCAGGAAGATTCGCTGTTCCGTCGCAACCGTCGTCTGGCGGTGTTCGACATGGACTCGACACTGATCGAAGCCGAAGTCATCGACGAACTGGCCAAGGCGGCCGGGGTGGGCGAGAAGGTTTCGGAAATTACCGAGCGGGCGATGGCCGGGGAACTGGATTTCCGTGCCAGCTTCAAGGAGCGCCTGGCCTTGCTCAAAGGGTTGGACGTCAGTGTGCTGGACTCGATCGAGGCTTCCCTGCGCCTGACCGAAGGCGCTGAAACCTTGTTCGCCGAACTCAAGCGTCTGGGCTACAAGACGGCCATTCTGTCGGGCGGCTTCACTTACTTCGCCAAACAGCTGCAAGCCAAGCTAGGCATCGATTATGTGTTCGCCAACGAACTGGAAGTGGTCGACGGTAAAGTGACCGGTGTGGCTGTCGAGCCGATCGTCGATGCACAGCGCAAAGCCGATTTGCTACGTGAACTGGCGCACAAGGAAGGGTTGCGTCTGGAGCAGACCATTGCCGTCGGTGACGGTGCCAATGATTTGCCGATGCTGGCGATTGCAGGTCTCGGTGTGGCGTTCCGTGCCAAGCCGCTGGTCAAACAGTCGGCCAAGCAGGCGATTTCGACGCTGGGTCTGGATGGCGTACTGTATTTGCTGGGCTTCAGAGATCGCGACGGTCAGCTCTGAGCTGAATCGAGCACCCAAAGAAACGCCGCAAATAGCGGCGTTTTTTTATGCCCGTAGGAGCTGCCGCAGGCTGCGATCTTTTGACACCTGCGTGATCGTGAAGATCAAAAGATCGCAGCCTGCGGCAGCTCCTACAGGCGTTTGGTTATGCCTTTGGAGCGCCCAGACCTTGGCCCATCACCACGGGTGAACCAGCCGCCAGCTCTTCAGCCCACTTCACTTGATCCGGGCCAAACAGCACGACCGCCGTCGAACCCAGTTTGAAGCGACCCAGTTCGGCGCCTTTTTCCAGGTGAATCGGCGCACGGGCAGCTTCGTCGTAGCGGAAGGTTTTCAGTTCGCGCTTGGGTGGCGTTACCAGCCCGGCCCAAACGGTTTCGATCGAAGCGACGATCATCGCACCAACCAGTACCACTGCCATCGGGCCGCGTTCGGTGTCGAAGATGCACGCTACGCGTTCGTTGCGGGCGAACAGTTCTGGAACGTTTTCCGCGGTGGTCTGGTTGACCGAGAAGATTCGGCCCGGAATGTAGACCATTTCGCGCAGGGTGCCGGCCAGCGGCATGTGTACGCGGTGATAGTCTTTCGGCGACAGGTAAATGGTGGCGAAATCACCGCCCATGAACGGCGCAGCGTTTGCCGCGTCACCCCCGAGCAATTCCAGCACGCTGAAACTGTGGCCCTTGGCCTGGAACACGCGGCCGTGCTCGATCGGGCCGAGCTGGCTGACGGCGCCATCGGCCGGGCTGAGGATCGCGCCTGGGGTCTGGTCCAATGGGCGTGCGCCGTCTTTCAGCGCGCGGGTGAAGAACGCGTTGAAGTGTTCGTAAGCGGTCAGGTCTTCGACCAGTGCTTGCGACATATCCACCTGATAGCGCTTGGCGAACCAGGCGGTGAAGGCGTTCTTGAACCAGCGCACGCGGCATTCGGCAATGCAGCCGGCCAGACGCGACAGTAAGTGATGGGGCAGCAGGTACTGACTGAGGATAAACAAACGCTTTTTCATTAACTGTCCTTAAGAACCTTGAATCTCAACAGGCGTATCGGGGTGGTTGCCCCATTCGCCCCAGGAGCCGGCGTAGCCTTTGACCCGCGGATAACCGAGCGCCTTGGCCACCAGATAGGTGAAGCCAGAGCGATGGTGGGTCTGGCAGTGGGTAATCACTTCTTTGTCTTTGCTGATCCCGAGCTGCTCGAGGATCTGCGGCATGTCGGTACGGATGCGCAGGTTGCGTGTCTTGTCCATACCGGCGGTCCATTCGAAATTGACTGCGCCAGGGATGTGCCCACCCTTGGCCGCAAGCACCTTCTCACCGGAATACTCCAGCGGTCCGCGCGCGTCCCAGATCGCCAGATCGGCGGCACCGAGACGGCTTTGCAGGTATTCGCGGGTGGCCGTGGGCTCGTCATGCAAGGTCAGTGCAACCGGGCCGCCGACTGCCGTTGGAACCTCGGTCGAAACCGGCAAGTTTTCCGCTAGCCACGCCAGCAGACCGCCGTCCACGTAGTGATATTTAGTGTGACCGATGACATCCAGCAGCCAGATGAAACGTCCGGCCCAGCCACCGCCTTCGTCGTCGTAGACCACGTAGACCGCGTCCGGGTTATGCCCCAGTTCGCCGAACAGGGCTTCAAGCGCAGCGTGCGACGGCATCAGGCCCGGCGCCGGCGCATGACCCAACTGAGTACGTTTAGGGTCGATGAAGCGCGCGCCGGGAATGTGGCCTTCGGCGTAGCGGGCGCTGCTGGTCAGGTCGACCAGAATCAGTTCGCGAGCATCGAGACGGGCGAGCAGGTCGCTCGGTTCGATGACCAGCGACAAGCCAGAGAAGTCAGACATGTGAGGTCTCCAGAGCACAAAGGTGAGGATTGTAGCGCAGGAACTACTGGCCGCGGTTGCTAAAGCTGTGAAGGGCTTTTTCGATGCACTGTGCGGTTTTGCCGAAGGCTTGCACGGTGATTTCCGAAAATGGCCCGCCGCCCTGGTCCGCCACGACCAGCATGATCACCCGGCCATTGTTGACCAGTGAACGCAGCAGCAGGTGCTCGCCGCCGAACAGTGCGCGCAGGTTGTCCGGCAGCAAGGCCGAAAATTGTGCGTTGTTGGCTGGAGTCAGGCGCACTTGCGCTTGTTGCGAGAGCAAGCGTTGCAGCACGGTGCTCTGGCTGACCAGCAGGTTCAGGCCGGAGGCTTCTTTGGGTAGTCCGGCGCTCTGGTGCACCCGCAGATGGGTATGGGTACGGTCAGCCATCAGGATCATCACCCGACGCATGCCGCAGGCAACAAGCGCGTCCCGGGCGGAGGTGGTCAGGTGCATGGCGTTGATGAAGCGACTCGGCTCCACCAGCAGCTCGGCGCATTGTTTGCGCCACTTCAGCAGATCCTCGGCGGTGGGTGCGGGCGCCGGAAGCTGGCTGCGATGAAGGCGCCGCTCGTCCCACGGCCAGAGCAATGCCCCGGCCGGATGCCAGAGGTCCGGCATCGCGTGCTTGCGAGCGCTGAGTGCGGCTTGCTGGTGCAGTTGCTGCTGGACCTCGTCCATCGGTATTTGCAGGTAGAGGCTGGTCAGAAGTTGCCAGCGCAGGCAGTGAGGACTACCCCAGGCTTGCTGTGCTGATAACGCCAGGCCGTTGGCCAGCAACACCGTGTTGGCCGGTTGATTGAGCCAGCGGCGCAGGGTCGGATCGTCGTCGAGACGGTTTTGCTGGCGCAGCGGGTGATCGGCGTCGCGGGCGATATGCAGGACTTTCACCAGCTCGTGTTGTTCATCCTGTAGCAGTCGATAGCCTTGCCCTACCCAGATTGGCAGGCGCCAGACTTCCGCCAGTGCCAGGCCTAGCTCCAGCAGGCGCACGCCGAACAACTCTTTTTCGACCTTGCTCGCGGGCTCGCCCTTGTGGAGCACTCGCAGCTCCCAGTCTTCGAGCAGCTGCGGGAAGGTCAAGGCCAGTGGCCAGAACGGCGAGAGAAACAGCAGGCTACCCCAGTGGATGTCCTGCCAGAGCCGTGCCAGGCGGCTGGCAAAAAAACCATTGGCCTGTTGGGTCGCATGCTGGCTGATCAGTTGCAGCTGGCGCAGGGCCGGCGGGATGTCGTTCTGGGGCAGGGCGGGCAAGCGCGCGAGCAGTTCTTCGGTACGTTTGAGGCCGAGGCGATTGATGGCCACCTCCAGGTTCTCGCTGGGCTCGCTCAGGGTGCCGTGGGTGTGGCGATTGGCTTCGCGGATGACGCTGAGAGCCAGGGCCGGGCTGCCCTGCATCAATTCGGCAATATCGCGCAACGAGCTGCGATTGTCGGCGATTGCCTGGCAGACGCGATCATGGCTGGCTCGCGGCACGGGCAAGGTCACGCCATCGAGAAGCTTGACCCAGCCTACGAGTGTGGTCGGTTTAGCCGTTGGAACGGTCGTTTCATTAGCCATGGTTGGGCGCGATCATCGTCTGCATTAAACACACCCGGAGTGGGCCAAATTAGCTTTTCGCCTTAACTGGCTATAGTCTGGCGCAGTTTTGCCGATAAGTAGAAGAAGAGATTTTTTAACTTCCGAATATGACCTTGAACCCGACTCAGTAAGTACCTCCCTACCTATGGCTAAAATTATCGGCATCATCGTCGTATTCGCGAGCGTGCTCGGCGGATACGTGCTTTCCCACGGCAAGATTGCCGCCCTGATCCAACCGTTCGAGGTGATGATCATCGGCGGTGCAGCGCTGGGTGCATTCCTTCAGGCCAACCCCGGCTCCACGACGATGATCGTGCTCAAGAAGTCCTTGGGCATGTTCAGTTCGCGTTTCAGTCACACCTTCTATCTGGAAGTGCTGAGCCTGGTCTACGAGATCCTCAACAAGAGCCGTCGCGAAGGCATGATGGCAATTGAAGGCGATATTGAAGACGCCGCTGCCAGCCCGATTTTTGCCAAGTACCCGGCTGTCCTCAAAGACGACCGCATGACCGCGTTTATCTGCGATTACTTGCGCATCATGTCGTCTGGCAACATGGCGCCGCATGAACTTGAAGGGCTGTTCGACATGGAACTGTACAGCCTCAAGGAAGACCTGGAGCACCCCTCCCATGCGGTCAACGGTATCGCGGATGCGATGCCCGGTTTTGGTATCGTCGCGGCGGTACTCGGTATTGTGGTGACCATGGCCTCGCTGGGTGACGGCGATCAAAAAGCTATCGGCATGCACGTAGGTGCTGCTCTGGTAGGTACCTTCTTCGGTATTCTCGCCGCCTACGGTTTCTTTGGCCCGCTGGCGCACTCCCTGGCTCACGATGCCAAGGAAGAGCTGAACGTTTACGAGGCCATCAAGGCTTCGTTGGTGGCTTCGGCTTCCGGTATGCCGCCATCGCTGGCCGTGGAGTTCGGGCGCAAGGTTCTGTACCCGGCGCACCGTCCGAGCTTCGCCGAGCTGGAACAAGCGGTTCGCGGTCGCTAAGTCATGGAAAATAATCAGCCGATAATCATCAAGCGCGTCAAGCGCATTGCTGGCGGGCATCACGGGGGCGCGTGGAAAATCGCCTTCGCTGACTTCGCGACGGCGATGATGGCGTTCTTCCTGGTGTTGTGGCTGTTATCCACCGCCACACCGGAACAGAAGATCGCCATTGCCGGTTACTTCAAAGACCCGATCGGCTTCTCTGAAAGCGGTACGCCGTACATCATCGATCTGGGCGGCACGCCGGTGCTGGCGCCGGACAAGACCCTCAATCCCGAGGTCAAGTCTCAGCCGCAGCCGGACAAGGTCACTGTCGATACCGATCAGGTCGAGAAAATGGCCGAGGAAGTCGAGAAGGAACGCCTTGAACTGTTGCTGCAAGAGTTGCAGAACAAGGTTGAAGAGAACCCGCAGCTGAAGAAGTTCAAGGACCAGATTCTTTTCGACATCACCCCGGATGGTTTGCGCATCCAGATCATCGATTCTGAAAATCGGCCGATGTTCGACTCTGGCAGTGCGCGCTTGAAGCCGTACTTCGAAGACATTCTGCTGGCCATGGCCGACACCATCAAAGCGGTGCCGAACAAGATCAGCATCGGCGGCCATACTGACGCCAAGCCTTATGCGGGTACCGGCGATTTCGGCAACTGGGAGCTGTCGGCCAACCGTGCCAGCGCCGCTCGCCGTGCGCTGGTCGCGGGCAGCTATCCGGATCAGCAAGTGGCGCGGGTGGTAGGTTACGCCTCGTCGGTGTTGTTCGATCGCAAAAATCCGCTCAATCCGGTCAATCGCCGCATCGACATTGTCGTGCTGACCAAGAAGGCCCAGCGCGCCATCGAGGGTGACGAAGGCGCGGAGCCGGCGCCGACACCAGGGCAGGGCGCTCCGGGTGAGGTGCCTGCCGTACCTGCCGATCCGAATGCTTTGCCGGCGGACAAGGAGCCACTGCCGGCGCATGAACTTCGGGAACGCTTGAACCTGTTCGACAACCCGGCACCGAAAGCAGGTGACCCGGCCAAACCGGCTGAGCCAGCCAGGCAGTGACCCAATAAAAAGCCGCGATGATCGCGGCTTTTTATTGTCTGTCGTACTGCAGCGGACGGCCAGCAGCCCTGTCAGTATCAGGGTTGCCGGGCAGTCCGTTTAATAGCTGGTTTCGGGCAGGCTGGCGATGATCGAGCGGTAGCTGTTCATGCGCTGCTGTTGCACGCGGCCTTCTTCCAGTGCCTTGAGCAGGGCGCAACCGGGTTCACGGTCGTGCTTGCAGTCGCGGAAGCGGCAGGTGCCGATCAAGTCGTTGAACTCGATAAAGCCGGCTTCGACGTCGGCGCGGCTGACGTGGCCCAGGCCGAATTCCCGAATCCCCGGGGAGTCGATCAACTCACCGCCGCCGGGGAAGTGGAACAACCGCGCGGTGGTGGTGGTGTGGGTGCCCTGGCCAGACAGTTCGGACAACGGGCCGACGCGGGTTTCGACTTCCGGCAGCAGGCTGTTGACCAGCGAGGACTTGCCGACGCCGGACTGGCCGACGAACACACTGATGCGCCCGTCCAGTTGCTCCTGCAGCGTCTCCATGCCATTGCCGTGATGGGCCGAAACCTCCAGCACCGGGTAACCCAGCGTGCGGTAAACCGCCAGTAAGGCATTCAGCGCCGGTGCGTTCTGCTCGTCGATCAGGTCGAACTTGTTGAGCAACAGCAACGGGCGAATGCCAGCGTGTTCGGCGGCGACCAGGTAGCGGTCGATCAGGTTGGCATGAGGCTCGGGCAGCGGGGCGAAGACAATCACGATCATGTCGACGTTGGCGGCGACCGGCTTGAGCTGGCCACGGCTGTCAGGGCGGCACAGCTCGGTATTGCGCGGCAGTTGCGCAACGATCACGCCGATGCCCTGATTGCCGGCGCGCCAGACCACCTGGTCGCCGGTCACCAGCGCAGGCAGGTTGGCCCGCAAGTGGCAGCGGAACACCTGGCCGGCCAGTTCGCCGTCGCGGGCTTCGACCTCGACCTGAACGCCGAAGTGAGCGATCACCAGGCCCGTCTGCTCGGGGCCAAGGTCGCCGCCCTCGAGCGCTTCCACGGCGGAGGATTCGCGTTTGGCGGCGCGGGCAGCGCGCTCGCCTTGAATTTTTTCGATGCGCCAGTTTTGACGACGATTGAGTTGGCGTTTGGCCATGGGTGTTCCGTGTCGATAATGCAGCGATTAGGTAAAACGGCCGCGAGTTTAGCACGCCCCGAGAGTCCTCTAGGCTAAACTGCGTGCCTACGCCGAGGAGCCGACACATGCAAAACCCGCAGAATCTGATCTGGATCGATCTGGAAATGACCGGTCTGAACCCTGATACCGACGTCATCATCGAGATGGCCACCATTGTCACCGACAGCAATCTCAACACCCTGGCCGAGGGCCCGGTGATTGCCATTCACCACAGCGACGAGATCCTGGCGGGCATGGACGAGTGGAACACCCGTCAACACGGTGGCTCTGGCCTGACCCAGCGGGTACGCGACAGCCGCATCAGTATGGCTGAAGCCGAAGCCGAGACCATCGCCTTCCTGGAGAAGTGGGTGCCAAAGGGCAAGTCGCCGATCTGCGGCAACAGCATTTGCCAGGACCGTCGCTTCCTTTATACGCACATGAAGTCCCTGGAAAGCTACTTCCACTACCGTAATCTCGACGTCTCGACCTTGAAGGAACTGGCTGCACGCTGGGCTCCGGACGTGCGCGACAGCTTCAAGAAGGGCAGCACTCACCTGGCGCTGGACGATATCCGCGAGTCGATCGCCGAGCTGCAGCACTACCGCCAGCATTTCATCAAGGCTTAATCCAGGCACGCGCCCCCTGTACAAGCTGCCGCAGGCTGCGATCTTTTGATCTTGAAAAATCAACGTCAAAAGATCGCAGCCTGCGGCAGCTCCTACGAAAAGCAGGTGTGCCGGCACCTTGCCCTCTTTTGGTGCCCTGACGATCTGAGTAGACTGCGCGCCTTCTCGTAAGGACCGCCACCATGTTGCTGATGCTCTACCTGATTGCCATTACCGCTGAAGCCATGACCGGCGCGTTGTCTGCCGGTCGGCGTGGCATGGACTGGTTTGGCGTGGTGCTGATCGCCTGCGTGACGGCCCTGGGCGGTGGTTCGGTGCGTGACGTGCTGCTCGGGCATTACCCGCTGACCTGGGTCAAACACCCGGAATACCTGGTGCTGACCTCGGCCGCGGCGATGCTCACGGTCTTTACGGCACGCTGGATGCGCCATCTGCGCTCGCTGTTTCTGGTGCTCGACGCCGTGGGGTTGGTGGCGTTTACCCTGATCGGCTGCATGACCGCGCTGGAAATGGGTCACGGCATGCTGGTGGCGTCGGTCAGCGGGGTGATCACCGGGGTGTTCGGCGGCATCTTGCGCGACATCTTCTGCAACGACATCCCGCTGATTTTCCGTCGCGAGCTCTACGCCAGCGTCTCGTTCGCCGCCGCGTGGTGCTACATGCTCTGCCTGTACCTGCAATTACCCGCTGAACAGGCGATCCTGATCACCTTGTTTGGCGGCTTCCTGTTGCGCTTGCTGGCAATTCGTTTCCACTGGGAAATGCCCAAGTTCGTTTACAACGACGAAGCCTGATACCCGCCCCCTCGTAGGAGCTGCCGCAGGCTGCGATCTTTTGATCTTGGAAAATCACAATCAAAAGATCGTCCGAACGCGGCCCGAACCTGCGGCAGCTCCTACGGGAGTCCGTGTTGTTTCAGGGCCCACGCCACATGCTCGCGTACCAGTTCCGACGGATAATCCGCGCGCGCTTTCAGGGCTTCCAGCACCGGAATCGTTGAGGGCGCATTTCCAAGTCCCACAGCCAAGTTGCGCAGCCAGCGTTCATAGCCGGCACGGCGCAACGGTGAACCTTCGGTGCTGCTCAGAAATTTGTCTTCATCCCACATGAACAGTTCCGCCAACTCGGCGTTGTCGAGGTTGTGTCGCGGTTTGAAGTCGCTTTCGCCGGACGGGCGGGCGAAGCGGTTCCACGGGCAAACGATCTGGCAATCATCGCAACCGAACACCCGATTGCCGATCAGTGGTCGCAAGTCTTCGGGGATCGCGCTTTTCAGCTCGATGGTCAGGTACGAAATGCAGCGTCGGGCGTCCAGCACATAGGGGCCGACAAAGGCCTTGGTCGGGCAGATATCCAGGCACGCCGTGCAGCGCCCGCAGTGTTCGGTGCTGTGAGGCGGGTCCACCGGCAGCGGCAGGTCGACGAACAGTTCGCTCAAGAAGAAGTAACTGCCAGCCTTGCGGTTCAGCACCAGGGTGTTTTTACCGATCCAGCCGAGACCGGCCTGTTCGGCGATGGCTTTTTCCAGCACCGGGGCGCTGTCGACGAATGCCCTGTAACCGAAGGGGCCGATGACCTGCTGAATCTTCTCGGCCAGTTGCTGCACGCGTTTGCGGATCAGCTTGTGATAGTCGCGGCCCAGGGCATAGCGCGAGACGTAGGCTTTTTCCGGTTGGCCCAGGCGCTTGGCCATTTCAGTGTCGCCCGGCAGGTAGTCCATACGTAGCGAAACTACCCGCAGCGTGCCCGGCACCAGTTCTTCCGGGTGTGAGCGTTTGCTGCCGTGGGCGCCCATGTATTCCATTTCGCCGTGGTAGCCGGCTTCGAGCCAGCGCTCCAGGTGTTGTTCATGCTCAGCCAGGTCCAGACCACTGATGCCAACTTGTTGAAAGCCCAACTCGCGGCCCCAGTCTTTGATCGATTGGGCGAGAGCAGGAAGATCTGTGGTAATTGCAGGCATGAGACAGGGGAAACCGGAGCTGAGGTGCGTATAATTCTGCCAGACATCGGAGCCTGAAGACGTATGCCGCAGACAAAACACCATTTACCCGACGCACTGTACAGCGCCGCACAGGTCAGGGCGCTCGATGCGCGGCTGATTGCGACCGGGACAACGGGCTTCGAATTGATGCATCGGGCTGCTCGCGCCACGTGGCGGGCGTTGGTCCGGCACTGGCCGACGGCTAGTGAACTCAGTGTGTTGGCGGGTCACGGCAATAACGCCGGGGACGGTTATCGGGTGGCGGTGCTGGCCCTGCGAGCCGGCTGGCAGGTGCGAGTGCTGGCGGTGGCTGAACCGTCGCGCTTGCAGGGCGATGCGGCGCTGGCGTATGCCGAGTCGCTGGCCGCCGGGGTTGTCGTCGAGGTCTGGTCGCCTTCGATCGAGCTGCGTGGCGTGGTGCTGGATGCGCTGCTGGGCACCGGTCTGAGCGGTGACGTGCGCGAACCCTATGGCGCCGCGATTGAGGCAATCAACGCCAGTGGCCTGCCTGTCGTGTCGGTGGATATTCCATCGGGTCTGTGCGCTGATACCGGTCGGGTCCTCGGCGTTGCGGTTCGGGCGGACCTCACCGTGACGTACATCGGCCTCAAGCTTGGGCTGTTCACCGGCGATGCGGCGGATCAGGTGGGGGAGCTGCAGTTCAGCGATCTGCAGGCCGACCCGCAGATCGTCGCTGAAAGTGCCGTCAGTGCTCAGCGCCTGAACCCCGGCAACCTGCCGCGCCTGGCGGCTCGGGCACCAAGCGCTCACAAAGGCCGGTTCGGTCACGTCCTGCTGATTGGCGGCGACCGCGGTTTCGGCGGCGCCATTCTCTTGGGCGCCGAAAGTGCCCTGCGCAGCGGTGCGGGCATGGTGTCTCTGGCGACTCGCAGTGAGCATGTTCCGGCTGCCTTGGCGCGAGTGCCTGAAGTCATGGTGCTGGGCACTCACTCGGCCAACCAGTTGATGGCGCCGCTTGAGCAAGCCAGTGTGATTGTCGTCGGGCCGGGTCTTGGCAAGGCCGCGTGGGGTCGCAGTTTGCTGTCGGCGGCAGCCAATGCCTCGTTACCGCAGGTGTGGGATGCCGATGCGCTGAATCTGCTGAGCCAAGGTGATGTGCGTCTGCCGAAGGGTTGCGTGATCACCCCGCATCCGGGGGAAGCGGCGCGGTTATTGGGGATTTCCACGGCCGAGGTTCAAGCGGATCGCCCCGCCGCGGCCCATGCATTGAGCAAAAAATACACAGCCACCGTCATCCTCAAAGGGGCTGGCAGCCTGATTGCCAGTCCCGATGGTCGTTTGGCGCTGTGTCATCAAGGCCACCCGGCCATGGCCACCGCGGGTCTGGGAGATGTATTGGCCGGACTGGTCGGCGCCTTGCTGGCTCAGGGCATGAACGCATTCGATGCGGCTTGCCTAGCGGTCTGGCTGCACGCCAATGCCGGCGAGCGTGAAGGTAAATCTGGCCGGGGACTGGCGGCCAGTGATCTGATTCCCACCATTCGTCAGTTGCTGGAGGAGCAAGCACCGTGTCTGAAGTAACCCTGTATCTGGCCAATGAAGAGGCCATGGTCGTGTTGGGCAACCATATCGCTCAAGTGACTCAAGGGCACGGCATCATCTTTCTGGACGGTGACCTGGGGGCGGGCAAAACCACCCTGTCGCGGGGCATTATTCGCGGTTTGGGGCATGTAGGGGCAGTAAAAAGTCCGACCTTCACCTTGGTCGAACCCTACGAGATCGGCAACATTCGCGCCTTCCATTTTGACCTTTATCGACTGGTCGACCCGGAGGAGCTGGAGTTTCTCGGCATCCGCGACTACCTCGAAGACGATGCACTGTGTCTGATCGAGTGGCCCCAGAAGGGTGCAGGCTTTTTGCCAAAGCCCGACCTGACCATTACCATTAG
The DNA here is from genome assembly GCF_001874645.1 of Pseudomonas frederiksbergensis. Lineage (NCBI taxonomy): Bacteria > Pseudomonadati > Pseudomonadota > Gammaproteobacteria > Pseudomonadales > Pseudomonadaceae > Pseudomonas > Pseudomonas frederiksbergensis. The sequence continues at coordinate 2,327,668 of NZ_CP017886.1, read as the reverse complement.
CCCGCATGACAGCGGGCGTTCGCTGAATCTGTCGCCCCAAGGTTTGCGTGGCGAGTCTTGGTGTGCCGCTTTGGCATTGGAATTCAAATAAATGATGGGGTTAGGTATGCGCTTTCGCGCGTTGGTTGCTGTCGTAGGAATGCTGCTTACGGCACTGGCCGTCGACGCTGTGGCCGCGACAAAGGTCAACAGTGTTCGTCTGTGGCGGGCGCCGGATAACACGCGACTGGTGTTCGACCTGTCGGGTCCGGTCCAGCACAGCGTCTTTACCCTGACGTCCCCGGATCGTCTGGTGATCGACATCAATGGCGCAGTCCTTGGTGCACCGCTGAAGGTCTCCACCGCCAATACCCCGATTACCGACATGCGTTCGGCTCAGCGCACGCCGACCGATCTGCGGGTGGTCATCGACCTGAAAAAAGCCGTTACCCCGAAAAGCTTCGTGCTGGCGCCGAATGCGCAGTATGGCAACCGACTGGTGGTCGACCTGTTCGACAACGCCGCCGATGCCGCGCCACCGCCTGCGCCGACCCCGGCCCCAACCGTTGCCACCGTGCCTGCGGTGCCGGTGGCTCCGGTTGAACCGGCGATCAAGCTGCCGCCTGCTCCGGCCGGCAAGCGCGACATCATCGTGGTCATCGATGCCGGTCACGGTGGCGAAGACCCTGGCGCTTCTGGTTCCCGTGGTCAGCACGAGAAAGATGTAGTGCTGGCCATCGCCCGCGAGCTGCAGCGTCAGGTCAACGGCATGAAAGGCTTCCGTGCCGAGCTGACCCGTACCGGTGACTACTTCATTCCGTTGCGCGGCCGTACCGAAATCGCCCGCAAGAAGGGCGCCGACCTGTTCGTTTCGATCCACGCCGACGCGGCGCCCTCCGCTGCAGCGTTCGGCGCCTCGGTGTTCGCCTTGTCCGAACGTGGCGCGACGTCCGAAACCGCGCGTTGGCTGGCCGACAGCGAAAACCGCTCCGACCTGATCGGCGGTGCCGGCAACGTCAGCCTCGACGACAAGGACAAGATGCTCGCCGGCGTACTGCTTGATCTGTCGATGACCGCGTCGCTGACCTCCAGCCTGAACGTCGGCCAGAAGGTGTTGAGCAACATTGGCCGGGTCACGTCGTTGCACAAGCAGCGCGTCGAGCAGGCCGGGTTCATGGTGCTGAAGTCGCCGGACATTCCGTCGATCCTGGTGGAAACCGGGTTTATCTCCAACGCCAACGAAGCCTCGAAACTGGCGGCGTCCAGCCATCAGCAAGCGCTGGCCCGTTCGATCAGCGCGGGTGTGCGCCAGTTCTTCCAGCAGAACCCGCCACCGGGCACCTACATCGCCTGGCTGCGTGATTCCGGCAAGATTGCCCAAGGGCCGCGTGACCACACGGTGCGTCCGGGTGAAACCCTGGCGATGATCGCCGTGCGTTATCAGGTCTCGGCTGCGACCCTGCGCAGCGCCAACAACCTGCAATCCGACGAACTGAAAATCGGCCAGCACCTGAACATCCCGGGCACCGAACTGGCGGCCAAGGAATGAACGACGCCGTGAGCAACGCAGCGCGTATCGAGCTGCTCAGCCCGCGCCTGGCGAACCAGATTGCCGCCGGTGAGGTGGTTGAGCGCCCGGCTTCGGTGATCAAGGAACTGCTGGAAAACAGCCTCGACTCCGGCGCCAGACGAATCGACGTCGATGTCGAGCAGGGCGGCGTCAAACTGCTGCGGGTTCGCGACGATGGCAGCGGGATTTCCTCCGATGATTTGCCGCTGGCGCTGGCGCGACATGCCACCAGCAAGATCCGCAATCTCGAAGATCTCGAGCAGGTCATGAGCCTCGGGTTTCGCGGTGAAGCACTCGCGTCGATAAGCTCCGTGGCGCGTCTGACCCTGACGTCCCGCACCCGGGATGCCGATCAGGCCTGGCAGGTCGAGACCGAAGGCCGGGACATGGCGCCTCGCGTTCAGCCAGCGGCTCACCCGGTCGGCACCTCGGTTGAGGTTCGCGACCTGTTCTTCAATACCCCGGCGCGGCGTAAATTCCTCAAGACCGAAAAAACCGAATTCGATCACCTGCAAGAAGTGATCAAGCGTTTGGCTCTGGCGCGCTTCGACGTGGCGTTCCATCTGCGCCATAACGGCAAAACCATCCTCAGCCTGCACGAAGCCCATGACGAAGCGGCGCGCGCCCGGCGTGTGGCGGCGATCTGCGGTTCGGGTTTCCTGGAGCAGGCGCTGCCGATCGAGATCGAGCGCAATGGCCTTCATCTGTGGGGCTGGGTCGGGTTGCCGACCTTTAATCGCAGTCAGGCGGATTTGCAGTATTTCTTCGTGAACGGCCGTGCCGTGCGCGACAAACTGGTGGCCCACGCGGTGCGCCAGGCGTATCGCGACGTGCTGTTCAATGGTCGGCACCCGACGTTCGTCCTGTTTTTCGAAGTCGATCCGGCGGGCGTCGACGTCAACGTGCACCCGACCAAGCACGAAGTACGCTTCCGTGACGGGCGCATGGTTCACGATTTCCTCTACGGCACCTTGCACCGCGCCTTGGGCGATGTGCGTCCGGAAGACCATCTGGCCGCACCTGTCGCGACGGTCATGGTCAGGCCGACCGGCATCGACGCCGGCGAGTTCGGCCCGCAAGGTGAAATGCGTCTGGCGGCCAATGCGTTGCTGGAGCAGCCGCAGGCACAACCGTCCTTTAATACGACGGCGGGCTCAGGCGCTGGTGCGGGTTATCAGTATCAATACACGCCGCGTCCGCAGTCGGGTGTGCCGGTGGCTGAAGCGCAGGCTGCCTATCGCGAGTTTTTTGCGCCATTGCCGGAGGCTAATTCCACCGCACTGCCTGACGGCCAGGACGATATCCCGCCGCTGGGGTATGCGCTGGCACAACTCAAGGGTATCTACATTCTTTCGGAAAACGCCCAAGGGCTGGTGCTGGTGGACATGCACGCCGCGCATGAGCGGATCATGTACGAGCGCCTGAAAGTCGCGATGGCCAGCGAAGGCCTGAGCGGCCAACCGCTGCTGGTGCCGGAGTCGATTGCGGTCAGTCAGCGTGAAGCCGATTGCGCCGAAGAGCATGTCAGCTGGTTCCAGCGCCTCGGCTTTGAACTTCAGCGTCTGGGCCCGGAAACCCTGGCGATCCGGCAGATTCCGGCGTTGCTCAAACAGGCCGAGGCCAACCGTCTGGTTCACGACGTATTGGCGGACCTGATGGAATACGGCACCAGCGACCGGATTCAGGCGCACCTGAACGAACTGCTCGGCACCATGGCCTGCCACGGCGCTGTCCGCGCCAACCGGCGTCTGGCCTTGCCGGAAATGAACGGTCTGCTGCGGGACATGGAAAGCACCGAGCGCAGTGGTCAATGCAACCATGGCCGACCGACCTGGACCCAATTGGGGCTGGACGATCTGGACAAACTGTTCTTGCGCGGTCGTTGATGAGCCAGCTCCCTCCAGCGATATTCCTGATGGGCCCGACCGCTGCGGGCAAGACTGATCTGGCTATCGAGCTGACCAAGGTCCTGCCCTGCGAGCTGATCAGCGTCGACTCGGCGCTGGTGTATCGCGGCATGGACATCGGCACGGCCAAGCCTTCGAAAGAACTGTTGGCCGAGTTTCCTCATCGGCTGATCGACATTCTTGACCCGGTCGAGGCCTATTCAGCGGCTGATTTTCGCCGGGATGCCCTGGAGGCCATGGCCGAGATCACTGCGCGCGGCAATATTCCGCTGCTGGTCGGCGGCACCATGCTCTATTACAAGGCTTTGCTCGAAGGTCTGGCGGACATGCCGGCGGCTGATCCGCAGATCCGCGCTGAAATCGAGGAGGAGGCTGCACGCCTTGGCTGGCAAGCCCTGCACGATCAGTTGGCGGTGATTGATCCGGTGTCGGCGGCGCGAATTCACCCCAATGACCCGCAGCGACTCAGCCGGGCGCTGGAAGTTTATCGGGTCAGCGGCCAGAGCATGACCGAACACCGCGCGCGACAATCTGCGCAAAGTACTGAAGCAGGCGCTTCGGGTCGCCCACAATTGCCCTATACTGTCGCGAACTTGGCTATCGCTCCGGCGAACCGTCAGGTACTGCATGAGCGTATTAAACAAAGATTTACACAAATGTTGGAACAGGGATTCATTGACGAGGTCGTAGCCCTGCGTAAAAGAAGTGACCTGCATGCAGGGTTGCCGTCTATACGCGCTGTAGGCTACCGACAAGTCTGGGATTACCTGGATGGCAAGCTGACGTCAGCCGAGATGCAGGAGCGTGGGATCATTGCCACGCGCCAATTGGCGAAGCGCCAGTTCACCTGGCTGCGCAGTTGGGCTGATTTACACTGGTTGGACAGCCTCGATTGCGACAATCTGCCACGCGCCTTGAAATACCTGGGAACGGTCTCCATATTGAGCTGAGTCCTTGCAATTGCCGTCTATCCTTGGGGGTGTGACGGCCTAAGCCATTTTTTTACCTATTTTTATTATTGAATCCTTAAAGGAGTGCGGCACATGTCAAAAGGGCATTCGCTACAAGACCCTTACTTGAATACATTGCGTAAAGAGAAAGTTGGGGTTTCCATCTATCTGGTCAACGGCATCAAACTGCAAGGCACGATCGAGTCGTTCGACCAGTTCGTTATCCTGCTGAAAAACACCGTCAGCCAGATGGTTTACAAACACGCTATCTCTACAGTGGTGCCGGTTCGTCCAATTCGTCTGCCTAGCGCAACCGAATCCGAACAAGCTGACGCTGAGCCAGGTAACGCCTGATAGGAGTCTCCTTTGTTCTTTGAGCGCCACGGTGGTGGTGAGCGAACCATTCTCGTTCACTTGGATGGTCAGGACCCTGAGGCGCGCGAAGATCCGCAGGAGTTTCAGGAGTTGGCAATTTCGGCCGGCGCCGAGACCGTCGCGTTTGTTAACGTGCCGCGTCATCGGCCAACCGCCAAATACCTGATTGGTAGCGGCAAGGTCGAGGAGTTACGCGATCAGGTCAAAGCCGAGAAGGTCGATCTGGTGATTTTCAACTCCGTCCTCACGCCCAGTCAGGAACGTAACCTCGAACGTGTTTTCGAGTGTCGCGTGATTGACCGTACGGGCCTGATTCTCGATATCTTCGCCCAACGCGCCCGCACCCATGAAGGCAAGCTCCAGGTCGAACTGGCCCAGCTTGATTACATGAGTACGCGACTGGTTCGCGGCTGGACTCACCTTGAACGGCAGAAAGGCGGTATCGGCCTGCGCGGCCCGGGTGAAACCCAGCTCGAAACCGACCGGCGTCTTCTGCGGGTTCGCCTGCGGCAGATCAAGGGGCGTCTGGAAAAAGTCCGTAGCCAGCGTGATCAGGCTCGTCGTGGTCGTCAGCGTGCGGATATCCCTTCGGTTTCGCTGGTGGGTTATACCAACGCCGGCAAGTCGACGCTGTTCAACTCGGTTACCGATTCCGACGTATTCGCAGCAGACCAGTTATTCGCCACCCTCGACCCGACCTTGCGCCGGCTCGAGCTTGCCGACCTCGGTCCGATCGTGCTGGCCGACACCGTGGGTTTCATTCGTCACTTGCCGCACAAACTGGTCGAGGCATTTCGGGCTACGCTCGAAGAGTCGAGCAACTCTGACCTGTTGCTGCATGTGATCGACGCCCATGAGCCAGAACGCATGGCCCAGATCGAACAGGTCATGGCGGTGCTCGGCGAGATCGGTGCACAAGACTTGCCGATCCTGGAGGTCTATAACAAACTCGATTTGCTCGAGGGCGTAGAGCCGCAGATCCAGCGTGATGCCGACGGCAAGCCGCAGCGGGTCTGGTTGTCGGCGCGTGACGGTCAGGGTCTGGATCTGCTCAAACAGGCTATTGCGGAGTTGCTGGGCGACGATTTGTTCGTCGGCACCTTGCGCTTGCCGCAGCGTTTTGCTCGACTGCGTGCGCAGTTCTTTGCGCTCGGCGCGGTACAGAAAGAAGAACACGACGAAGAAGGCATCTGTTTGCTGGCCGTTCGTTTGCCGCGAGTCGAACTCAATCGACTGGTGAGCCGCGAAGGAATGCAGCCGCTGGAATTCATCGAGCAACACACTTTGCAATAAAAGCCTGAAAAAGCGGTTGTGCCGCTGTGGCAGGCATTCTGTAGCATTGGTCGGCGCGCCGTGGGTGCGTCTTTGCTTTATCAGATGGAGAGCGCTATGGCTTGGAATGAGCCGGGTGGCAACTCGAATAATCAGGATCCTTGGGGTGGTAAACGCCGCAATAATGGCGACCGCAAGGGGCCACCAGATCTCGACGAGGCCTTCCGAAAGCTGCAGGAAAGCCTGAATGGGTTGTTCGGTGGTGGTAAGAAACGCGGTGACGATGGCGGTGGTTCGGGCAAGGGCGGCGGTTACGGCCTGCTCGGCATCGGTCTTGTCGTGCTGGCGGCCGTCTGGCTGTACAGCGCGGTTTATGTAGTCGACGAGCAGGAGCAAGCCGTGGTGCTGCGCTTCGGCAAGTACTACGAAACCGTCGGTCCCGGTCTGAACATCTACTTCCCGCCGATCGATCGCAAGTACATGGAGAACGTCACGCGTGAGCGTGCCTACACCAAGCAGGGTCAAATGCTCACTGAAGACGAAAACATCGTCGAAGTGCCACTGACCGTGCAGTACAAGATCACCAATCTGCAGGACTTCGTGCTGAACGTCGATCAGCCGGAAATCAGCCTGCAACACGCGACCGAGAGTGCCTTGCGCCATGTGGTGGGTTCCACCGCCATGGATCAGGTGCTGACCGAAGGTCGTGAATTGATGGCCAGCGAAATCAAGGAGCGTCTGCAACGCTTCCTCGATACTTATCGCACCGGTATCACCGTCACTCAGGTCAACGTTCAGAGCGCAGCGGCACCGCGTGAAGTCCAGGAAGCCTTCGATGACGTGATCCGTGCTCGTGAAGATGAGCAGCGCTCGCGCAACCAGGCTGAAACCTACGCCAACGGCGTCGTGCCGGAAGCCCGTGGTCAGGCCCAGCGCATTATTGAAGATGCCAACGGTTACCGCGACGAAACGGTATCGCGCGCCAAGGGTGAGGCAGATCGCTTTACCAAACTGGTCGCCGAATATCGCAAGGCACCGGAGGTCACTCGTCAGCGTCTGTACCTGGACACGATGCAGGAAGTCTTCAGCAATACCAGCAAGGTTCTCGTGACCGGCAACAAGAATGGCCAGAACAATCTGCTGTACTTGCCGCTGGACAAGATGATCGACAGTGGTCGTAGTGGTGCGGCGCCGGTAACCGGCGCGGCCGCGACCAGCAATGACGGGCATACGCGTGCGGCAACTGATCTGCAGCAGCCGGCACGTACCAGGGAGAGTCGCTGATGAGCAATAAATCGCTGATCGCCCTTATTGTCGGCGTCGTCGTGGCGATCGCAGCCTGGAACTGCTTCTACATCGTGGCTCAGACCGAGCGTGCGGTGTTGCTGCAGTTCGGTCGCGTGGTTCAGACTGATGTTCAGCCGGGCCTGCATGTGAAAGTGCCTTACGTTAACCAGGTGCGTAAATTCGACGCACGCCTGATGACGCTGGACGCACCGACACAGCGTTTTCTGACGTTGGAAAAGAAAGCCGTCATGGTGGATGCCTACGCCAAGTGGCGCGTCAAGGATGCCGAGCGTTTCTACACCGCGACCTCCGGTCTCAAGCAGATTGCTGACGAGCGCCTTTCGCGTCGTCTGGAATCGGGCCTGCGTGACCAGTTTGGCAAGCGCACCCTGCACGAAGTGGTTTCCGGTGAGCGGGACGCACTGATGGCGGACATCACTGCTTCGCTGAACAAGATGGCGGAAAAAGAGCTGGGCATCGAAGTGGTCGATGTTCGGGTCAAGGCCATCGATCTGCCGAAGGAAGTGAACCGCAGCGTGTTCGAGCGCATGAGCACCGAGCGTGAGCGTGAAGCGCGCGAGCACCGTGCCAAGGGTAACGAGCTGGCCGAAGGCATCCGTGCCGACGCCGATCGTCAACGCCGCGTACTGCTGGCTGAAGCCTATCGTGAATCTGAAGAGGTTCGCGGTGACGGTGATGCCCAGGCCGCAGCGATCTACTCCAAGGCCTACGGCCAGGACCAGGAGTTCTACGGTTTCTACCGTAGCCTGCGTGCCTACCGTGAAAGCTTCGCGAACAAAACCGACGTCATGGTTCTGGACCCAAGCAGCGACTTCTTCCGTTATCTGGAAAAAGCCAAACCTTGATCCAACACCGATCTTGAAGGACCCCGCCGGGCGGCTAAAGCCTCTCGCGGGGTGATCCTTTGGGAAAACGTGTGTATGATGCGGCAGCCGGGAAATTCCCGGCTTTTTTGCGTCTGCACGTTTGATTGCGGTTTTTTTATTGCAAGACTCGGGTTGAACAACTCGACAGGTTTTTCGAGGAAAGTGTTTGGCGAGGCCGATTCCAGGCCTATCGCCGTGTTGTCCATGCGCGCGACTTATGCGTATGGTTCAGACATTTTCTGCTTCACTCAAGGCCAGCCTGAGGGCTGGTGGCCCGGATCATAGGGGAATGGCGTAATGGCAACGGTAGACCGCTGGCTGCTGCCAGATGGCATCGAAGAAGTACTGCCACCAGAGGCGGCGCGCATTGAAGTGGCGCGTCGTCAGGTGTTGGATCTGTTCCAGAGCTGGGGTTACGAGTTCGTCGTGACCCCGCATATCGAGTACCTGGAATCCCTGCTGACTGGCGCGGGCCAGGACCTCGATCTGCGGACCTTCAAGGTCATCGACCCGCAGTCGGGCCGGCAGATGGGTTTCCGTGCCGACATTACGCCGCAAGTGGCGCGCATTGATGCGCACACCTTGCGTCGCGAAGGGCCGAGCCGTCTGTGCTACGCCGGTAGCGTGCTGCATGCGCAGCCGCGGGCCTTGTCGTCCTCGCGCAGCCCGATTCAGCTGGGCGCCGAGTTGTACGGCGATGCCAGCCCGAGCAGCGATGTGGAAGTCATCAGCCTGATGCTGGCCATGCTGCAACTGGCTGACGTGCCGGATGTGCACATGGACCTTGGTCATGTCGGCATTTACCGTGGCCTGGCGCGTGCCGCCGGTTTGTCCGGTGAAGTCGAGCAACAGTTGTTTGATGCCCTGCAACGCAAGGCCATCGATGAGGTCATTACCTTGACCGAAGGCCTGCCTGCCGATTTGTCGGGCATGCTGCGGGCGCTGGTTGATCTGTGTGGTGGTCGGGAAGTGCTGGCTGCCGCGCGCGAACGTCTGGCCAATGCGCCGGCGCCTGTTTTGGCGGCGCTGGACGACTTGCTGGCGATTGCCGAGCGTTTGTCCGTGCGTTTCCCGGATCTTGCGCTGTACTTCGATCTGGGCGAGCTGCGCGGTTACCACTACCACACCGGTGTGGTGTTCGCGGTATTTGTACCGGGTGTTGGCCAGTCCATCGCTCAGGGCGGTCGTTACGACGACATCGGCGCCGATTTCGGTCGCGCCCGTCCGGCGACTGGCTTCTCTACCGATTTGAAAACCCTGGTGACCCTGGGGCGTGCTGAAATCGAGCTACCGTCTGGCGGTATCTGGATGCCTGACAGTACGGATGCAGCACTCTGGCAGCAGGTTTGCCAGTTGCGCAGTGAGGGTCAGCGTGTCGTTCAGGCATTGCCTGGGCAACCATTGGCCGCCGCCCGTGATGCGGACTGCGACCGGCAATTGATTCAGCAGAACGGGCTTTGGCAAGTATTGCCGCTGGCTTCTTGAGTTTCCCTGCCGGCGGCTGCCGGCACCAAGTTTGCGCGAATGAGGACAAGTGTTATGGGTAAGAATGTCGTAGTCCTGGGCACCCAATGGGGTGATGAGGGCAAAGGCAAGATCGTTGATCTGCTGACCGAACATGCTGCCGCCGTAGTGCGCTACCAGGGTGGCCACAACGCTGGCCACACGCTGGTGATTGACGGCGAAAAAACCGTCTTGCACCTGATCCCGTCTGGCGTGCTGCGCGATGGCGTGCAGTGCCTGATCGGCAACGGCGTGGTGGTTGCACCTGACGCCCTGCTGCGCGAGATCATCAAGCTGGAAGAGAAAGGCGTACCGGTGCGCGAGCGACTGCGTATCAGCCCGTCCTGCCCGCTGATCCTGTCTTACCACGTAGCGCTGGACCAGGCTCGTGAAAAGGCCCGTGGCGAGCTGAAAATCGGCACCACCGGTCGCGGCATCGGCCCGGCCTACGAAGACAAGGTTGCACGTCGTGGCCTGCGTATCGGTGACCTGTTCCACCGCGAGCGTTTCGCCGCCAAGCTGGGCGAGTTGTTGGACTACCACAACTTCGTACTGGTCAACTACTACAAAGAGCCGGCAATCGACTTCCAGAAAACTCTGGACGAGTGCATGGAATATGCCGAGCTGCTCAAACCGATGATGCTCGACGTCACCGCCGAACTGCATAACCTGCGTCGCGACGGCAAAGACATCATGTTCGAAGGCGCCCAAGGCTCCTTGCTGGACATCGACCACGGTACCTACCCGTACGTCACCAGCTCCAACACCACCGCTGGCGGCATCGCGACCGGTTCGGGTTTTGGCCCGATGTACCTGGATTACATCCTCGGCATCACCAAGGCTTACACCACTCGTGTGGGTTCGGGTCCGTTCCCGACCGAGCTGTTCGACGACGTTGGTGCGTTCCTCGCCAAGCGTGGCCACGAATTCGGTGCTACCACTGGTCGTGCCCGTCGTTGCGGCTGGTTCGACGCCGTCATCCTGCGTCGCGCCATCGACGTCAACAGCATCTCGGGCCTGTGCCTGACCAAGCTGGACGTGCTGGACGGTCTTGAGACCATCAACATCTGCGTGGGCTACAAGAACCACGAGGGTGCCGTAATCGACGCGCCGACCGACGCCGACAGCTACATCGGTCTTGAGCCGGTGTACGAAGAGATGCCGGGCTGGACCGAGTCGACCCTGGGCGCCAAGACCCTGGAAGAGCTGCCTCAGGCTGCTCGCAACTACATCAAGCGCGTCGAAGAGCTGGTCGGCGCGCCGATCGACATTATTTCGACGGGCCCGGACCGCAACGAGACCATCGTTCTGCGTCACCCGTTCGCTTAATAAGTCGTTGATGTAAAAAACAAAGGGCCCTTAATCGGGCCCTTTGTCGTTTATGCCTGTTGGGCGGCATGACCTTTGCTGTGAAACTATCTTCCTGAGTGCCATCAATTTAATGGCGTGCAAGTAGAGGGATTTCCTGTGTCGGCCGTTCTCTCACTGTTACAAAGCCGTTTGTTGCGGCCCGTGTTCGTTACCCTTGGTATCGCTCTGTTGGTGCAGGTGTTGGTGGCTGTCGCACTGACCCGGAGCACCGTGACCGCATTGGAAGCCGATTTGGGCAATCGTCTTGGCGTCGATAGTCAGAAGCTCTCTGGCGAACTCGAGCAGGCCGGGCGTGAAGTCACCTCGAGTCTTGATAACCTCTCCACCAGTACCCGTCAGCGCCTGACCGCCGGTTTGTCCTCGCGACTTAAGGAAGAGCAGGCGCAACTGCGTGCGGCCCTGGAAAAGGACCTGAAGGACTCGGCCAATGACATGGCTCAGCTCCTGGCCTCGGTTGCACCCCGCGCCATGTGGGACAGCGACGTTCCAACCCTGTCCGAATTCGCCCGTCGTGCCCAGCGCAATCCGAATGTGCTGTTTGTGGTGTACGACGACGCCACCGGTCAGCATTTGACTCGCTACCTGAACCGGGAAAACCCGATCAACCAGGCCCTGTTGGAAAAAGGCCAGGGTGAACGGGCGCTGGATAAAGTGCTGAATGCGGCGAAAAACGACCCTTCGGTCTATTACCTCGAAGCCTCGATCAATCCCAATGGCGTGGAAATCGGCAAGGTGCTGATGGGTGTTTCCACGGCGTCGGTGGAAATCGACCTGGCAGCCCTCGACAAGCGCTTCTCGGCGCTGATCGCCAGCAGTGATCAACTGGTCGGCGACAGCCTCAAGGGCGCTGCGGCTGATAGCGCCACGGCCATGCGCTCGCGCTTGCAGTCGGCGCAGTCCACGGCCACCGAGATGAAAGCCAATACCACCAGCACCGTTCAGGAAGCAGCGGCGACTTTGCGCTGGCGGATCGGCATGGCGCTGGCGCTGGTCGGCTGCGGTGTCTTGCTGCTACTGGCGGTCGTGCTTGGGCGGCGGGTGGTCAATCGCCTGAAGCTGCTGATCGCGGCAATGGAGGATCTGGCCGCGGGTGATGGCGACCTGACCAAACGCGTGCAGATCAATAGCAAAGATGAAATCGGCGACATGGCGTCGGCGGTCAACCGCTTTGTGGATAAGTTGCAGCCCATTGTTCGCGAAGCGGGTGATGTGGCCCAGCGCACCGGCGTGGAAATCGGCGCCATGAGCAAGCGCAATGCGGGTGCCGATGCGGCAGCGAAATCCCAGCGCGATGAGGTGGCGGAGAGCTTGCGTGCCTTGTCGCAAATGGCTGACGAGGCGCAGGCCGAAAGTCACGCGATGCAGGCGGCGTTGCAGCAGGTGGTGGATATTCGTCAGGCGACGGATGAAAACACTCGCACCTCGGCGCAGGTCGGCAGTCTGATCGAGGCATTGGCTGGACAAGTCGATACCGGGGCCAAAGTCATCGAGCGTCTGGCGCAGCAGAGCGAGCAGATTGAAGTGGTGCTGGAGGTGATTCACGGGATCGCCGAGCAGACCAACTTGCTGGCACTGAACGCGGCGATCGAAGCGGCGCGGGCCGGTGAGACCGGGCGTGGTTTTGCGGTGGTGGCCGATGAAGTGCGGGCGCTGGCCAGCAAGACTCAAAGCTCGACGGGCGACATTCAGGCGCACATCGGGGCGTTGCAGCAAGGCGCTCGTGAGGCTGTGGCGGCGATTGGACAGGCAGGGCGTCAGGCCAGCGAAGGTTTGCTGGTATTGCGCGACAGTGCGCGTTTGCAGCAGTCAGTGCAGGTTTCTGTCGAGCAGGTGCATGCGGCCATCGGTCTGGCGACTCAGGCCGCGGCCCATCAGGCCAAAGGCGCGCATGCGGTACGCGGGCGGGTCGAGACGATTCATGCCCAGGCAGAGCGTGCGGCGCAGGCCGTGGTGGAAACCACAGCCAGCGGCAAGGTGCTGGACAGTTTGGCGGCGCAGTTGAAAGCAAGCCTGGGGCAGTTCAGGGCTTAATCCAAAGATCAAAAGATCGCAGCCAGCGGCTGCTCCTACAGGGAAACGCATATTCCTGCGGAGCTGCCGCAGGCTGCGATCTTTTGGCTTCGATTTTTAAGATCAAAGGCTCGGGGTTGTGCAGGCAGATTCAAGGATTTCCGGAAGCCAGAAACGCAAAAACCCGCTTTCGCGGGTTTTTGTGAGATTCAAGATCGTTGACCTTGAACTTTGAATTGGTGCCCAGAAGAAGACTCGAACTTCCACGACCTTGCGGTCACCAGCACCTGAAGCTGGCGTGTCTACCAATTTCACCATCTGGGCAGTATCAGCAACGTTGCCGCTGTTGATGTGGCGCACTATACGGAGAGCGTTTTGATCTGTAAACCCCTGATTTGGTTTTAATAAATCAAATGCTTAGAATGCAAAAACCCGCTTTCGCGGGTTTTTGTGTGAGCCTTGAAATTGAACTAATCTCAAGCTCTGAATTGGTGCCCAGAAGAAGACTCGAACTTCCACGACCTTGCGGTCACCAGCACCTGAAGCTGGCGTGTCTACCAATTTCACCATCTGGGCAGTATCGGCAACGTTGTCCGTCGTCGATGGCGCGCACTATACGGAGCGTCGTTTTAACTGTAAACCCCTGATATCAAAAAAACCTGGAAAATTTTACGAGCGGTGCTCAATGCTGTCTTTCAAGGTTGAGGAAGGGGCTTTTAGGGCCTCAAAGAGCCTGAAATTTCCCGTTTCATTACGCCTATGCCAAACTAACCCGCATATAGACAAGGTGAAAACTCTCTAATGGCCGATTGGCAGTCCCTCGATCCCGAGGCCGCTCGTGAAGCGGAAAAATATGAAAACCCTATTCCTAGCCGCGAACTGATCCTTCAGCACCTTGCTGATCGAGGTTCGCCTGCTAACCGCGAGCAACTGGTCGAAGAGTTTGGTCTGACCACAGAAGACCAGGTCGAAGCCCTGCGCCGCCGCCTGCGCGCCATGGAGCGCGATGCTCAGCTTATTTACACTCGTCGCGGCACTTACGCGCCGGTAGACAAGCTCGACCTGATCCTGGGCCGCATCAGCGGTCACCGTGACGGCTTCGGCTTCCTGATCCCGGACGACGGCAGTGACGACCTGTTCATGAGCCCGGCGCAAATGCGCCTGGTGTTCGACGGTGACCGTGCGCTGGCACGGGTATCCGGTCTGGATCGTCGTGGTCGCCGTGAAGGCGTGATCGTCGAAGTCGTGTCCCGTGCTCACGAGAGCATCGTCGGTCGTTACTTTGAAGAAGGCGGCATCGGCTTTGTGGTGGCCGACAACCCGAAGATCCAGCAGGAAGTGCTGGTCACTCCAGGCCGTAACGCCAACGCCAATATCGGCCAATTCGTTGAAGTGAAAATCACGCACTGGCCGACCCCGCGCTTCCAGCCGCAAGGCGATGTGGTGGAAGTGGTCGGTAACTACATGGCGCCGGGCATGGAGATCGATATTGCCCTGCGGACCTATGACATTCCTCACGTCTGGCCGGAAGCGGTGCTCAAGGAAGCCGCCAAGCTCAAACCGGAAGTCGAAGAGAAAGACAAAGAGAAACGCATCGACCTGCGTCATCTGCCGTTCGTCACCATCGACGGCGAAGACGCTCGCGACTTTGATGATGCGGTCTATTGCGAAGCGAAGCCGGGCAAGCTGCGGCTGTTCTCCGGCGGCTGGAAGTTGTACGTGGCGATTGCCGACGTTTCCAGCTACGTGAAGATCGGTTCGGCGCTGGATGCCGAGTCTCAGGTTCGCGGTAACTCGGTGTACTTCCCCGAGCGCGTGGTGCCGATGCTGCCTGAGCAGCTGTCCAACGGCCTGTGCTCGCTGAACCCGCATGTCGATCGCCTGGCCATGGTTTGCGAGATGACCATCTCCAAATCCGGCGAGATGACCGACTACTGCTTCTACGAAGCGGTGATTCACTCCCACGCCCGCCTGACCTACAACAAGGTCAGCGCAATGCTGGAGCAGCCGAAAACCACCGAAGCTCGTCAGCTTCGTGGCGAATACACCGACGTGGTGCCGCACCTCAAGCAGCTCTATGCGCTGTACAAGGTGTTGCTGGCGGCCCGTCATGTGCGTGGCGCGATCGATTTCGAAACGCAGGAAACCCGAATCATCTTCGGTACCGAGCGCAAGATTGCCGAAATCCGTCCGACCGTGCGCAACGACGCGCACAAACTGATTGAGGAGTGCATGCTGGCGGCCAACGTGGCTACCGCTGAATTCCTGAAAAAACACGAAATCCCTGCGCTGTACCGGGTTCACGACGGTCCGCCACCGGAGCGCCTGGAAAAACTCCGCGCCTTCCTCGGCGAGCTCGGCCTGTCCCTGCACAAAGGCAAGGACGGCCCGTCGCCGAAGGACTATCAGGCGCTGCTGGCCGGGATCAAGGATCGTCCGGATTTCCACCTGATCCAGACCGTCATGCTGCGCTCGTTGAGCCAAGCGGTGTACAGCGCTGATAACCAGGGCCACTTCGGTCTGAATTACGAAGCCTATACCCACTTCACCTCGCCGATCCGCCGTTACCCGGACTTGCTCACACACCGGGCGATTCGCAGTGTCATCCACTCCAGGCAAGACACGCCGCACGTGCGTCGTGCCGGGGCGATGAGCATTCCGAAAGCGCGCATCTATCCGTACGACGAAGCGGCGCTGGAGCAGCTCGGCGAGCAGTGCTCGATGAGCGAGCGCCGTGCCGACGAAGCGACCCGCGACGTGGTGAACTGGCTCAAGTGCGAGTTCATGAAAGATCGCGTGGGCGAGTCGTTCCCGGGTGTGATCACTGCCGTAACCGGTTTTGGTCTGTTCGTCGAGCTGACCGACATCTACGTCGAAGGTCTGGTCCACGTGACCGCTTTGCCGGGTGACTACTACCACTTCGACCCTGTGCATCACCGCTTGGCTGGTGAGCGTACCGGTCGCAGCTTCCGCCTCGGCGATACCGTTGAAGTGCGTGTGATGCGGGTTGACCTGGACGAGCGCAAGATCGACTTCGAGATGGCCGAAAAAACCATCAGCGCACCGATTGGTCGCAAGAAGCGTGGTGCAGAGACGTCGGCGCCTGCAGCCAAGACTGCTGCTGAGCCTGGGCCGGCAAAAACCGGTCGTCGTGGTTCCTCGAAGGAAAAGGCCCCTGAGGCTTATCGCCCGAGCGATGCCGCGGCGAAAAACGCCGAAGTACGCAAAAGTCGTGAAATGAAGCAGGCGTTGCTGGCCGAAGCTAAGAGCGGCGGTAAAGCGGCGTCTGGGGGAAAGGCCGGACGGTCGGCGCCTGAAAAGGCCTCCGGCGGCAAGCCAGCCAAACCGAGTAAACACCGTAAAGGCCCGCCCAAGGCGGGCTCGGCTCCAGCCAAAAGCGGCGGGGCACGTAAACCTAAGGCCAAGTCATGAGTCAGTTGGAAAAAATCTATGGCGTGCATGCCGTAGAAGCGTTGCTGCGTCATCACCCGAAACGCGTCAAGCAGATCTGGCTGGCCGAAGGCCGCAGTGATCCGCGCGTTCAGACGCTGATCGAGCTGGCTAACGAAAACCGCGTTGCGGTCGGTCAGGCCGAGCGTCGTGAGCTGGATGCCTGGGTTGAAGGCGTGCACCAGGGTGTGGTGGCGGACGTAAGCCCAAGCCAGGTCTGGGGCGAGGCCATGCTTGACGAGCTGCTCGACCGTACCGAAGGCGCACCGCTGTTGCTGGTGCTCGACGGCGTGACCGATCCGCACAACCTCGGTGCTTGCCTGCGTTCTGCCGACGCGGCGGGTGCATTGGCAGTGATCGTTCCGAAGGATAAGTCGGCCACCCTGACTCCGACTGTGCGTAAAGTCGCCTGTGGCGCCGCGGAAGTGATTCCGTTGGTGGCCGTGACCAACCTGGCGCGCACCCTGGAGAAACTCAAGCAGCGTGGTTTGTGGGTTGTCGGTACGGCAGGGGAGGCGGAGCAGGATCTGTATCAGCAAGACCTGACCGGCCCGACCATCCTGATCATGGGTGCTGAAGGTAGTGGGATGCGTCGCCTGACTCGTGATCTTTGCGACTACCTGGTGCGTTTGCCGATGGCCGGTAGCGTCAGCAGCCTCAACGTATCCGTGGCGACCGGGGTGTGCCTGTTCGAGGCCCTGCGCCAGCGCGGTGTCAAGGCCGCAGCCAAAAAGCCCTGACACACCTCTGTAGGAGCTGCCGCAGGCTGCGATCTTTTGATCTTCTAAAAAGCAACGTCAAAAGATCGCAGCCTTCGGTAGCTCCTACGGTTTTTTATTCTCTGGGTAATGTGATTGTTCAAATAATCACCAATTGCCTTGCGCCGCTTCTGTCCCTTCTCTACAATTGCGCCCCTTGCTGTGACGGCAGGCACGCATGTGTCTATCGCCGGCAAGTCCATAAGTGTCATTCACTCCTTGTCTGACCGCTTTTGAGCGGCAGGCTACAACCCGTAAGGAGCATTCATGCGTCATTACGAAATCATCTTTTTGGTCCACCCGGATCAAAGCGAGCAAGTCGGCGGCATGGTTGAGCGTTACACCAAGCTGATCGAAGAAGACGGCGGCAAAATCCACCGTCTGGAAGATTGGGGCCGTCGTCAACTGGCCTACGCAATCAACAATGTTCACAAGGCTCACTACGTGATGCTGAACGTTGAGTGCACTGGCAAGGCCCTGGCCGAGCTGGAAGACAACTTCCGCTACAACGATGCAGTGATCCGTAACCTGGTCATCCGTCGCGAAGAAGCCGTTACTGGCCAATCCGAGATGCTCAAGGCTGAAGAAAACCGCAGTGAGCGCCGTGAGCGTCGCGACCGTCCTGAGCACTCCGACGCCGAAGGCGTTGACAGTGATGACAGCGACAACAGCGATAACGCTGACGAGTAATCCACGGACCTTTTGAGGAGCCTATTACATGGCACGTTTCTTCCGTCGTCGTAAATTCTGCCGCTTCACCGCTGAAGACGTGAAAGAGATCGATTACAAAGATCTCAACACTCTGAAAGCTTACGTATCCGAGACCGGCAAAATCGTTCCAAGCCGCATCACCGGTACCAAAGCTCGTTATCAGCGTCAGCTGGCCACCGCTATCAAGCGCGCCCGCTTCCTGGCCCTGCTGGCCTACACCGACAGCCACGGCCGCTGAGACCGGGCAGTCGACACGTAGCAAAGGATTGAATGCATGCGCGCCATAGCTGAGTTCATCATGCGCGGTCGTATGCAGGCCACTCTTGTAGTGGCTGGATGCGCGGCATTGCCGTTGTTGTATTGGTTGGGTGCTGCCGCCGGGAGCCTTGTGCTGCTGCGGCGCGGATTGAAGGACGCCCTCGGCGTTCTTGCTCTGGGAATACTGCCGGCATTGATCTGGTGGCTGTATTCCGATGATCCACGCGCACTCATGGTGTTGCTGGGGTCTTCGGGCCTTGCGCTGGTTTTGCGCGCAAGTGAATCCTGGAACCGCGTGCTGCTGGTCAGCATAGCGATGGGATTGGTGTTTTCAGTGGTGCTGGGTGCGGTTT
The DNA here is from genome assembly GCF_001874645.1 of Pseudomonas frederiksbergensis. NCBI lineage: Bacteria > Pseudomonadati > Pseudomonadota > Gammaproteobacteria > Pseudomonadales > Pseudomonadaceae > Pseudomonas > Pseudomonas frederiksbergensis. The sequence continues at coordinate 2,309,027 of NZ_CP017886.1, read as the reverse complement.
ACCGCCCTCACATCGAGATTCTGGCGCAGGAACTGGTAAAGATCCTGCCGCTGGCCCTCGGTGACCTCTATCAGCAATTGTCGGTAGAGGAGCGAGCGCGTCTCGCCGCCCTGATTGCCCCGGTCCTGACTGGCCTGATAGCGGCCTTGTTGCAAATCGTCAGTGTGCTGAGCCTGATTATCGGGCGCTACTGGCAGGCGTTGTTGTACAACCCTGGTGGTTTTGGTCGCGAGTTTCGCGCCATCCGAATCCCGCTGGGGCCAGCGATGTTGCTGCTGGCGTGCATGCTTCTGGGGCCGAACTTCGGTAGCCAGATGGCCATGTTGACGCCGTTGTGCAGCGTACCGCTGGTGTTCGCCGGGCTGGCCCTGATTCATGGGCTGGTGGCTGAAAAGCGACTGGCCAAATTTTGGCTGGTGGGGTTGTACGTAACGCTGTTGCTGTTTATGCAGCTGATCTATCCGTTGCTGGTGGTCCTGGCCATTGTCGACAGCCTGATTGATTTTCGCGGTCGTTTGACGCCGAAAGACGTCGATAGCGCGAACGGTGAAGGTTAAAAGTTAAGAGGATTTTCACATGCAACTGATCCTTCTGGAAAAAGTCACCAACCTGGGCAACCTGGGTGACAAAGTGAACGTTAAGGCTGGTTACGGTCGTAACTACCTGCTGCCTTACGGCAAAGCGACCGCTGCGACCGCTGCCAACCTGGCTGCGTTCGAAGAGCGTCGCGCTGAGCTGGAAAAAGCCGCAGCAGACCGTAAAACTTCGGCTGAAAGCCGCGCTGCCCAACTGGCTGAGCTGGAAGTGACCATCACTGCCACCGCCGGTGACGAAGGCAAGCTGTTCGGTTCGATCGGCACTCACGACATCGCTGATGCACTGACCGCCTCTGGCGTTGAAGTTGCAAAAAGCGAAGTTCGTCTGCCGAACGGCACCATCCGCAACGTAGGTGAATTCGACGTAGCCGTGCACCTGCACGCTGAAGTTGAAGCCACCGTACGCGTTGTCGTGGTAGCAGCTTAAGCAATACTTGTCGGCTGGCACCCTTGGGTGCTTGCCGGTAACATCGGGCACGATCCTGTTTACAGGTCGTGCCCTTTGTCTTTCTGCGGTTCCTGATTTTCTACAACCCCTGCTTTTCCTAAAGAAACCAAGTGGCCATGAACGATATCTCCGCTCCTGAGCAATACGATCTGCAAACCGCCGCGCTGAAAGTGCCGCCGCATTCCATCGAGGCCGAACAGGCCGTGCTCGGTGGTCTGATGCTGGACAACAACGCCTGGGAACGCGTGCTCGATCAGGTGTCGGATGGTGATTTCTATCGGCATGACCACCGCCTGATCTTCCGTGCGATCGCCAAGCTGGCCGATCAGAACTCGCCGATCGACGTCGTGACCTTGGCCGAGCAATTGGACAAGGAAGGTCAGACCTCGCAAGTCGGCGGTCTCGGATACCTGGGTGAACTGGCGAAAAACACGCCGTCGGTCGCCAACATCAAGGCCTATGCCCAGATCGTTCGTGAGCGAGCGACCCTGCGTCAGTTGATCGGCATCAGCACTGAAATTGCCGACAGCGCCTTCAATCCGGAAGGTCGCACTGCCGCCGAAATTCTCGACGAAGCTGAACGGCAGATCTTCCAGATTGCCGAAGCCCGGCCGAAAACCGGCGGCCCGGTGAGCGTCAATGACCTGTTGACCAAGGCCATCGATCGTATCGACACCTTGTTCAACACCGACAACGCCATCACCGGCCTGTCCACCGGCTACACCGACCTCGACGAGAAAACCAGCGGCCTGCAACCGTCTGACCTGATCATCGTCGCCGGCCGTCCATCGATGGGTAAAACCACCTTTGCGATGAACCTGGTGGAAAACGCCGTGCTGCGCAGTGACAAGTGCGTACTGGTCTACTCGCTGGAGATGCCAGGCGAATCGCTGATCATGCGTATGTTGTCGTCCCTCGGCCGGATCGATCAGACCAAGGTCCGGGCCGGTCGGTTGGACGACGACGATTGGCCGCGCCTGACCTCGGCGGTCAATCTGCTCAACGATCGCAAGCTGTTCATCGACGATACCGCCGGTATCAGCCCGTCGGAAATGCGCGCACGGACTCGGCGTCTGGTGCGTGAGCACGGCGAAGTGGGCCTGATCATGATCGACTACCTGCAACTCATGCAGATCCCGGGCTCGGGCGGCGATAACCGGACCAACGAGATTTCCGAAATCTCCCGCTCGTTGAAAGCCCTGGCCAAGGAATTCAACTGCCCGGTGGTGGCGCTGTCGCAGCTCAACCGCTCCCTGGAACAGCGTCCCAACAAGCGCCCGATCAACTCCGACTTGCGGGAATCCGGAGCGATCGAGCAGGATGCCGACGTCATCATGTTCGTTTACCGGGACGAGGTGTATCACCCGGAAACCGAGCACAAGGGCATCGCCGAGATCATCATCGGCAAGCAGCGGAACGGTCCGATCGGTACGTCACGCCTGGCGTTCATCGGTAAGTACACCCGCTTCGAAAACCTCGCGCCGGGCAGCTACAACTTCGACGACGAATAATCTCGTCGTCTCTAATTCCGACCATGGTCGTCGGAATTGGTTAAATTTTGTGCTATATTCCGCGCCCGCGAAATTCAATGAAAGCCAACACCGGTTATCGACATGCAAGCAGCCAAGCCGTTATTTGACTATCCCAAGTACTGGGCCGAATGTTTCGGGCCAGCGCCATTCCTGCCGATGAGCAGGGAGGAGATGGATCAGCTCGGCTGGGATTCCTGCGACATCATCATCGTCACCGGTGATGCGTACGTCGACCATCCGTCGTTTGGCATGGCAATCATTGGCCGGCTGCTGGAGTCCCAGGGCTTTCGCGTCGGGATCATTGCCCAGCCAAACTGGCAGTCCAAAGACGACTTCATGAAGCTCGGCGAGCCGAACCTGTTCTTCGGTGTCGCGGCCGGCAACATGGACTCGATGATCAACCGCTACACCGCCGACAAGAAAATCCGCTCCGATGACGCCTACACCCCCGGTGGCCTGGCGGGCAAACGTCCGGATCGCGCGAGCCTGGTGTACAGCCAGCGCTGCAAGGAAGCCTACAAGAATGTGCCGATTGTCCTCGGTGGCATCGAAGCTTCCCTGCGCCGTATCGCACACTACGATTACTGGCAGGACCGGGTGCGCAACTCGATCCTGATCGACGCCTGCGCCGACATTCTGCTGTACGGCAACGCCGAGCGAGCGATCGTCGAAGTTGCCCAGCGTCTGTCCTACGGTCACAAGATCGAAGACATCACCGACGTTCGTGGCACCGCGTTCATTCGCCGTGATACGCCGCAAGGCTGGTACGAAGTCGACTCCACGCGCATCGACCGTCCGGGCAAGATCGACAAGATCATCAACCCGTACGTGAACACCCAAGACACTCAGGCCTGCGCCATCGAACAAGAGAAGGGGCCGGTTGACGACCCGGAAGAAGCCAAGGTTGTACAGATCCTGGCGAGCCCTCGGATGACCCGTGACAAGACCGTGATTCGTCTGCCATCGGTAGAAAAAGTCCGTGGCGACGCCGTTCTGTACGCCCACGCCAACCGTGTGCTGCACCTGGAAACCAACCCGGGCAACGCTCGCGCATTGGTACAGAAGCACGGCGAAGTCGACGTCTGGTTCAACCCGCCGCCGATTCCGATGACCACCGAAGAGATGGACTACGTGTTCGGCATGCCTTACGCCCGTATTCCGCACCCGGCGTATGGCAAGGAGAAGATCCCGGCCTACGACATGATCCGTTTTTCGGTGAACATCATGCGCGGCTGCTTCGGCGGCTGCACCTTCTGCTCGATCACCGAACACGAAGGCCGGATCATCCAGAACCGTTCCGAAGAGTCGATCATTCGCGAAATCGAAGAGATCCGCGACAAGGTGCCAGGCTTTACCGGCGTTATTTCCGACCTCGGCGGCCCGACCGCGAACATGTACCGTATCGCTTGCAAGAGCCCGGAAATCGAATCCGCGTGCCGTAAGCCATCGTGCGTGTTCCCGGGCATTTGCCCGAACCTCAACACTGACCACTCGTCGCTGATCCAGCTGTATCGCAGCGCTCGCGCCTTGCCGGGTGTGAAGAAGATCCTGATCGCGTCCGGCCTGCGTTACGACCTCGCGGTCGAGTCGCCGGAGTACGTCAAAGAGTTGGTGACCCACCACGTCGGTGGTTACCTGAAGATCGCCCCGGAACACACCGAGGAAGGTCCGCTCAATCAGATGATGAAGCCGGGCATCGGCAGCTATGACAAGTTCAAGCGGATGTTCGAGAAGTACTCCAAGGAAGCCGGGAAAGAGCAGTACCTGATTCCGTACTTCATCGCCGCCCACCCGGGCACCACCGACGAAGACATGATGAACCTGGCCCTGTGGCTCAAGGGCAACGGTTTCCGTGCGGATCAGGTACAGGCGTTCTACCCGTCGCCGATGGCCACCGCCACTGCCATGTACCATTCGGGCAAGAACCCGCTGCGCAAGGTGACTTACAAGAGCGACGCCGTGACGATCGTCAAGAGCGAAGAGCAGCGTCGTCTGCACAAGGCGTTCTTGCGTTACCACGACCCGAAAGGCTGGCCGATGCTGCGTGAAGCGTTGACCCGCATGGGCCGTGCCGACCTGATCGGACCGGGCAAGAACCAGCTGATCCCGTTGCACCAGCCGGCCACCGACAGCTACCAGAGCGCCCGTCGCAAGAATTCGACGCCAGCCGGTAGCCATAAAGTGGCCGGGGAAAAGACCACCAAAATCCTCACGCAACACACTGGCTTGCCGCCGCGTGCCAGCGATGGCGGTAATCCGTGGGACAAGCGTGAACAGGCCAAGGCTGCGGCGTTCGCCCGTAACCAGCAGGCCGCCAAGGAACGCAAGGACGCCGCCAAGGGCAAAGGTCCCAAGCCTGCACGTAAGCCGGTAGTGCCGCGCTAAGCGGTGTTTGCCTGTTAACAAAACGCCAGCCTTCGGGTTGGCGTTTTGCGTTGTATATCAAGATCAAAAGATCGCAGCCTGCGGCAGCTCCTACGAGGAAACGCGTATGCCAGTGTAGGAGCTGCCGCAGGTTCGGGCCGCGTTCGGACGATCTTTTCACGCTCCCGCCACATTTCTGTGCAACCTTCATCACATCAAATCCCGCATTGCGCGGTTTTGGTGCTGTACTGCGCGAAGCAAACGGAGAAAGCGCCGATATGCCGGCTGGCATAAGTCTTGCGCGCTTTCAGTTACGCTTAAGGCTCGCAGGAGGCACGCCGTGTCGATTCATGTCGCATTGCACCATGTCACGCATTACCGCTACGACCGCGCCGTCGAACTCGGCCCGCAGATCGTTCGCCTGCGCCCGGCTGCCCACAGCCGCACGCGGATTCTTTCCTATGCGTTGAAAGTGTCGCCTGAGCAACACTTCATCAATTGGCAACAAGACCCCCAGGGCAATTACCTGGCACGGTTGGTGTTTCCCGAGAAAACTGCGGAGCTGCGGATCGAAGTCGATCTGCTGGCCGAGATGGCAGTGTTCAACCCGTTCGACTTCTTCCTTGAGCCTTACGCGGAAAAAATCCCTTTCGCCTATGCCGCCGACGAACAGCGCGAGCTGGCGCCGTACCTGGAAACCCTGCCACTGACGCCGACGTTCAAGGCTTATCTTGACGGCATCGACCGCACGCCGCTGCCCGCCGTGGATTTTCTGGTGGCCCTCAACCAGCGCCTGAGCGAAGACATCGGCTACCTGATCCGCATGGAACCGGGCGTGCAAACCCCGGAGTACACCCTGGAACACGCCTCGGGTTCTTGCCGCGATTCGGCCTGGTTGCTGGTGCAACTGCTGCGCAACCTCGGGCTGGCGGCGCGATTTGTTTCCGGTTATCTGATTCAACTCACCGCTGATGTCAAAAGCCTCGACGGTCCTTCCGGCACCGAGGTGGATTTCACCGACCTGCACGCCTGGTGCGAGGTTTACCTGCCCGGTGCGGGCTGGATCGGCCTGGACGCCACCTCCGGGTTGTTTGCCGGTGAAGGGCATATTCCGTTGGCCTGTAGTCCCGATCCGTCCTCTGCGGCGCCGATCAGCGGCCTGGTCGAACCGTGCGAGTGCGAATTCAGCCACGAAATGTCGGTGGAGCGGATTTGGGAGGCCCCAAGGGTCACCAAGCCCTACACCGAAGACCAGTGGCTGGCGATCCAGGCGCTGGGCCGGCAGATCGACGCCGACCTGCAAGAAGGCGATGTGCGTCTGACCATGGGCGGCGAGCCGACCTTCGTCTCCATCGACGACCCGGACGGTGCCGAGTGGAACACCGCTGCGCTCGGGCCGGACAAACGTCGACTGTCCGCCGAGCTGTTCCAGCGCATGCGCAAACATTACGCCCCCAAGGGCCTGGTGCATTTTGGTCAGGGCAAGTGGTACCCGGGCGAGCAACTGCCGCGCTGGTCGCTGAATTGCTACTGGCGACGAGATGGCGTGCCGATCTGGAATAACAGCGCGCTGATTGCCGATGAGCAGCAAGACTACGGCGCCGATGGCACATTGGCCGGGCGTTTTCTGGCGAGTGTCGCCGAGCGTTTGAAACTGCCTACGCGCTTTGTATTTCCGGCTTACGAAGACAACCTCTACTACCTCTGGCGCGAAGGCGCGTTGCCGGTCAACGTCAGCGCCGAAGACTCACGGCTGGGCGATGAACTTGAGCGCGCCCGCCTGCACAAGGTCTTCAGCCAGGGTCTGGACAAAGTGATTGGCCACGTGCTGCCGCTGGCGCGTACGGCCAAGGGCGATCAATGGCAGAGCGGTCGCTGGTACCTGCGTGACAGCCATTGCCGACTGGTGCCGGGAGACTCACCGCTGGGCTATCGCTTGCCGCTGGCCTCGCAGCCGTGGGTGACGGCGGCGGAGTACCCGTTCGTGCACCCGCTCGATCCGAATCAGGATTTGCCGGAACTGCCTGACGCAGCCCAGTTGCAGGCGCATGGTGAGCCGGCAACGGCTGATGAGCGCACACCGAAAATCGATCAATCCGCCGATTGGCTGACCCGCACCGCGTTCTGCGCCGAGGCCCGGGAAGGTCGGTTGTACCTGTTCATGCCGCCGCTGGAACGCGTCGAGGATTATCTGGAACTGGTCAGCGCCATCGAAGCCACTGCCGAGGAGCTGCATTGTCCGGTGTTGCTGGAAGGCTATGAACCGCCGAGCGATCCACGCCTGAGTAACTTTCGCATCACCCCGGACCCCGGCGTTATTGAAGTCAACGTGCAGCCGTCCGCCAGTTGGGACGAACTGGTCGAGCGCACCGAATTCCTCTACGAAGAGGCACGCCAGACCCGGCTGACCACCGAGAAATTCATGATCGACGGCCGGCACACCGGCACGGGTGGCGGTAACCATTTCGTACTCGGTGGCGCGACTCCGGCCGACTCACCGTTTCTGCGTCGCCCGGATCTGCTGCGCAGTCTGATCAGTTACTGGCATAACCATCCGTCGCTGTCCTACCTGTTTTCTGGCCTTTTCATTGGTCCGACTTCCCAGGCGCCGCGTGTGGATGAAGCCCGCAACGATGCGTTGTACGAGCTGGAAATCGCCTTCGCGCAGATGCCCGAACCGGGTGAAGAGTGCGCGCCGTGGTGGGTGGACCGCTTGCTGCGCAACCTGCTGATCGACGTCACGGGCAACACCCACCGCGCCGAATTCTGTATCGACAAACTCTACTCTCCGGACGGCGCCACCGGTCGCCTTGGGCTGCTGGAGCTGCGCGCTTTTGAAATGCCACCTCATGCGCGGATGAGCCTGGCTCAGCAACTGCTGCTGCGAGCATTGGTGGCGCGGTTCTGGCGCGAGCCGTATGCGCCGGCCAAGCTGGCCCGCTGGGGCACCGAGTTGCACGACCGTTTCCTGCTGCCGCACTTTATCGAGCAGGATTTCGCCGATGTGATCGTCGACCTCAACGCCGCCGGTTATGCGCTGCGCGCCGAGTGGTTTGCGGCGCATCTGGCGTTTCGCTTTCCCAAGGTCGGCGATTACGCGGTCAGCGGCATTGAACTGGAGCTGCGTCAGGCGCTGGAGCCCTGGCATGTGCTGGGTGAGGAAGGTTCGGCCGGCGGCACGGTGCGCTACGTCGACTCGTCGCTGGAGCGTTTGCAGGTCAAGCTCACAGGCTTGGCGCCGCAGCGTTATGTGCTGACCTGCAACGGCATCCCGGTACCGCTGCAACCGACCGGGCGCGTCGGTGAGTTTGTCGCCGGTGTGCGGTTCCGCGCCTGGCAACCGGCCAACTGCCTGCAACCGACCATCCCGGTTCACGCGCCGCTGGTGTTCGACCTGCTCGATACCTGGATGCAGCGCTCGCTGGGCGGTTGTCAGTACCACGTCGCGCATCCGGGCGGGCGTAACTACGACAGTTTGCCGGTGAACGCCAACGAGGCCGAGAGTCGGCGGATGGCGCGGTTCTTCCGCCTCGGTCACAGTCCGGGAACTTTGGTGGTGCCGACGCTGACTATCAACGATGAACTGCCGATGACTCTCGATTTACGACGCTTCTGAATCAGACACGACGCCCGGTTTTTTCGCATATCCGGGCGTCAGAGGTCTGCGTTAATCTGACTTTTCATTGCTGGCTGCCGAGCTTTCCATGCCTGACCTGCTTGACCGTTACCCGCTCACGGCGGGCACCTATCATGAACTGCTCGACGACAATGGGGCCGTGCGCCCGCACTGGCGACGGCTGTTCGATCAGTTGCAACGCAGCACGCCGACGCAACTGGTGCAGCGGCAAGCCTTGCTGGCACGGCAGATTCAGGAAAACGGTGTCACCTACAACGTTTACGCCGACGCCAAAGGCGCAGATCGTCCATGGGAACTGGACCTGTTGCCCCATGTAATGGCGGCCGATGAGTGGCAGCAGTTGTCCGCAGGGATCGCCCAGCGCGCGCGTTTGCTCAATGCGGTGCTGGCGGATTTGTATGGCCCGCAGCGTTTGATTGCCGAAGGCTTGCTGCCGGCAGAACTGGTGTTCGGTCACAACAACTTCCTCTGGCCTTGTCAGGGCATTCAACCGCCGGACGGGGCCTTTTTGCATCTGTATGCGGTGGACCTGGCTCGCACGCCCGATGGGCGCTGGTGGGTGACGGCGGATCGAACTCAAGCGCCTTCGGGTGCCGGTTATGCGTTGGAAAACCGCACCATCGTGTCGCGGGCCTTTCCGGAGTTGTACCGAGATTTGCAGGTGCAGCACCTGGCCGGGTTCTTCCGCACCTTGCAGGAAACCCTCGCGCGCCAAGCACCGAGCGCCGATGAAGTGCCGTTGGTGGTGTTACTGACGCCAGGGCGGTTCAACGAGAGCTATTTCGAGCACCTGTATCTGGCTCGCCAACTGGGTTATCCACTGGTTGAAGGCGGCGACCTGACCGTGCGCGATGCCACGGTTTACCTGAAAACCCTCAGCGGTTTGCGTCGGGTCCACGCGATCATGCGTCGGCTCGACGATGATTTCTGCGATCCGCTGGAGTTGCGCACCGACTCGGCGCTTGGCGTGCCGGGCCTGCTTGAAGCGGTGCGACAGGGGCGGGTGCTGGTGGCCAATGCCTTGGGCAGCGGCGTACTGGAATCGCCGGGGCTGTTGGGCTTCCTGCCGAAGATCAATCAATACCTGTTCGGTGAAGAACTGATCCTGCCGTCCATTGCCACCTGGTGGTGCGGTGAACCGCCAGTGTTGGCGCAGGCGCTGGAAAAAATGCCTGAACTGGTGATCAAACCGGCATTCCCTTCACAAAGCTTTGCCCCGGTATTCGGCCGTGACTTGAGTGAAAAACAGCGCAAAAGCCTCGCCGAGCGCATGCAGGCACGGCCTTATGCCTATGTCGCGCAAGAACTGGCGCAGCTGTCGCAGGCGCCGATCTGGCAAGCCGAAGACGGTCAGTTGCAGCCCCGGGCGATCGGCATGCGCGTTTACGCGGTGGCCAGTAAAGACGGCTATCGGGTGTTGCCCGGCGGTTTGACCCGGGTTGCGGCGGAAGCTGACGCCGAAGTGGTGTCGATGCAGCGCGGCGGTGCGAGCAAGGACACCTGGGTCTTGGGTGAGCGAGCGCCAATGGGCGAGCAATGGAAAACCCATCGGACTATCGGCGTGCATGATCTGGTACGGCGCGATCCCTACCTGCCGTCGCGGGTGGTCGAGAATCTGTTCTGGTTCGGCCGTTATTGCGAGCGCTGCGACGACAGCGCGAGGCTGCTGCGGATCATGCTCACACGCTACGTCGACGGCGACGATCCACAAGCCTTGCAGGCCGCGGTCGATCTGGGTGAAAGCCTGATGCTGCTGCCCGACGAAGGTAATTTGCCCGAGCGTTTGCTGACGGCATTGCGCGGTGATGACTGGTCGTTCAGCCTGCGTTCCAACCTGCAGCGCTTGCAGTGGGCGGCGTCCCAGGTGCGCGGCAAGCTCTCACGAGAGAACTGGCAGGCGTTGGTGGAATTGCAGCGCGACGCCGCGGAGCTGGAAACCGAAGAGCCGGATTTTGGCGAGTTGCTGGATTTCCTCAACCGCTTGGTGATGTCACTGGCGGCGCTGTCGGGATTTGCGCTGGACGACATGACCCGCGACGAAGGCTGGCGCTTTTTGATGATCGGTCGGCGGATCGAGCGTTTGCAGTTTCTCAGCAGCAGCCTGGCGGCGTTCCTGCGCGGCGCTGGAGCGTTTGATCAAGCCGGGCTGGAATGGCTGCTGGAGCTGGGCAACAGCAGCATCACTTACCGTTCCCGCTATCTGGCGGTGGCGCAATTGATTCCGGTGCTCGACGTGTTGCTGCTCGATGAGCAGAACCCTCACGCGGTGCTGTTTCAGCTGAAACTGGTGACCCGGACACTTAAACGCTTGAACGACGACTTTGGTGTGCCGCGCGAGCAGGCGTTGCCTTCGTTGGTAGAGCGTCTGGCGCGATTCGATCTCGGTTGTCTGGAGAACGCGTTGTTCGGCGAAACCAGCGTTCGCGCAGCCCTCGATGGTCTGGCGGATCTGTTGCAAGAAATCGCCGATGTCAGCAACCAAGTCTCTGATCGCCTGGCGTTGCGGCACTTCGCCCATGTCGATGATGTCAGCCAGCGCACGGTGTCCGTCTGATGAGCGCCCATTACCAGATTCTCCACGACACCCATTATCACTACGACAGCCCGGTGTCCCTGGCCCAGCAACTCGCCCATTTGTGGCCCCGGCCCTGCGCCTGGCAGCGCTGCACCGAGCAGCACTTGCAGATCAGCCCGGAGCCGACCTCGCGCCGCGATGAGCTGGATGTGTTCGGCAATCCGCTGACCCGCCTGGCCTTCGAACGGCCTCACGACGAACTGCTGGTCAATGCCCGGCTGACGGTCGAAGTACTGGCCCGGCCACTGCGCGATTTCAATCAATCACCAGCCTGGGACATGACCCGCAGCGCATTGACCTATAGCGGTCAGCCGATTGCTCCGCAGCTACTGGAAGCGTGTCGCTATCGGTTTGAGTCGCCGTATGTGCACTTGAAGAGCCGCTTCGTCGAGTTCTCCGAAAGCTGTTTTGCGCCGGGCCGTCCATTGATGTTGGGCGTTCAGGCGTTGATGGAGAAGATCTTCAGCGAATTCACCTTCGACGCCGAGGCGACGCAGGTCGCAACGCCGCTGGTGGAAGTGCTGGAGCGTCGGCGTGGGGTCTGTCAGGACTTTGCGCACTTGATGCTCGCCTGCTTGCGCTCCCGCGGATTGGCGGCGCGTTACGTCAGCGGCTACCTGCTGACTCAGCCTCCACCGGGCCAGCCACGGTTGATCGGCGCTGACGCGTCCCACGCCTGGGTCTCGGTATTCTGTCCGGTGCTGGGTTGGGTTGATTTCGATCCGACCAACAATGTGCAGCCGGCGCTGGAGCACATCACCCTGGCCTGGGGCCGGGATTTTTCCGATGTCTCGCCATTGCGTGGAGTGATACTGGGCGGCGGCAGCCATGACCCGGAAGTGCGGGTGACCGTCATGCCACGGGATGAACATTAAAGATCGCAGCCTGCGGCAGCTCCTACAGCAGAATGCTGCCCGGCATAGGAGCTGCCGAAGGCTGCGATCTTGAGGGGATGCTTAGGCCTGCGAGGGTCGGCAGCATCACTGCCGACCCTGGACACAGATCCGGTGGGTTTGATCAGAACATCAAACCCTGTGGGTCTCAGGCGTCAGGCGCCTGATCTTTCGGTGCTTCAACAGCGTCATCAGCAACCACTTCACCTTCTGCATCCGGGGTCAGTGCGCCGGTTTCTTCATCGGCGGCAGCTTTCTTGCGTTGCAACTTTTCCTCTTTCTTCTGCTCTTTGGCCAAGTCTCTCTGACGTTTGGCGAAGGAGTAATTAGGTTTAGCCATGGGCGATCCTCTGGGGTCGAAGGTGAGGTTGAGCGGCGCGTATTCTGCCTTTAAACCGGGGACAAGGGTTAGCCGGGTTTTTGCCCGACCCATTTTGGGGCTACCACCGGTTGCCAGGCATCCAGCGCATCCAGCAGATCCTGCGGCGATTCGCTCATTTGCAGCATGTCACGGTGATGCTCGCGAACGAAGCCTTCGCCGACGACATGATCAAGAAATGCCGTGAGTTTGCTGTAGAAACCGTTCACTTCCAGCAACCCCAGCGGTTTGCCGTGGTAACCGAGCTGGCCCCAGGTCCAGACTTCGAACAGCTCTTCAAACGTGCCGAGGCCGCCCGGTAGCGCGATGAACGCGTCGCTCAGCTCGGCCATGCGTGCCTTGCGTGCGTGCATGCCGTCGACCACTTCCAGGCGCGTCAGGCCGTTGTGGCCGATTTCCGAGTTCTTCAGGCTCTCGGGAATGATCCCGATCACTTCGCCGCCCGCCGCCAGTGCAGCATCGGCAACAATGCCCATCAAGCCGACAGCACCGCCGCCGTACACCAGCGTCAGCTTGCGCCGGGCCAGCGCCTGGCCGAGGGCGATCGCCGCTTGCCGATACGCCGGGTCAGTGCCGGTGCTGGCGCCGCAAAATACACAAACAGACGCTAAAGACATGCCTTACCCCATGGTCAGTGATGACTCCAGAATAATGGCTGACAGAGGACGCTCCAAGGGTTAATCCTCGGTGCGTGCTTCTTCATAAGTGCCGCTGGCGCCACAGGCATAGGCGGCGAGCAAACTGCACAACAGGCTATTGAAGGACATGACCGGCGCTCCAGGATGAGATGACACGCCGATCATAGGTGCGCGCCAGAGGTTTGGCCGGTTAATTGTTTCGATCAATGTCATAGCCTGAAAGTTGTATACAATTCTTGATTCAAGTCATAGGCACTTCCAGAAATTTCAGGCAGTCTTTAGGCCCTACGGATTTTGTTAACCCTGCCTTGGAGATTCACCATGTTTGCCAAACTCGTTGCGGTATCCCTGCTGACACTGGCCAGCAGCCAATTGATGGCTGCAGAGTGCAAGGTCGATGTCGACTCCACCGATCAGATGTCCTTCAACACAAAGGAGATCACCATCGACAAGAGTTGCAAAACCTTCACTGTCAACCTGACCCACTCCGGCAGCTTGCCGAAGAATGTCATGGGCCATAACTGGGTGCTGAGCAAAACCGCAGACATGGCGGGTATCGCCACCGACGGCATGGCCGCCGGCATCGACAAGAATTACTTGAAAGAAGCTGACACTCGCATTATCGCCCACACCAAAATCATCGGTGCCGGCGAGAAAGACTCGGTGACCTTCGACGTGTCGAAGCTGACCGCTGGCGAAAGCTATCAGTTCTTCTGCTCGTTCCCGGGCCACAACTCGATAATGAAAGGCGCTGTTGTCCTGAAGTAATCGAATTTGACTCATAAAAAAAGCGTCCACTCGGGACGCTTTAATGAGATGGTCACCCCCACACCCTGCGAGGGCTACGCTTTCGCAGGGTGTTTTGTTTTCGGAGGCCATCATCATGAGCGAGTCAGCGCTGATCGGAATCGATCTCGGTAAACACAGTTTCCATCTGCACGGCCAGGACAAATCCGGGCGAGAGGTGTTTCGCAAGAAGCTCTCGCGCCCACAGATGATGCAGTTCTTCGGCAACCTACCGGCCTGTACCGTGGTGATGGAGGCGTGTGCCGGCGCGCATTTTGTCGCTCGTCAGCTGATCGCCATGGGGCATCAGGCCAAACTGATTTCTCCGCAGTTCGTCCGGCCCTTCGTCAAGGGCAACAAAAACGACTTCGTGGATGCCGAGGCCATTTGCGAAGCCGCTTCACGTCCGTCGATGCGCTTCGTCTCGCCTAAAACCGAGGCCCAGCAGACTCTTTCCGTTCTGCACCGCCTGCGCGAATCGCTGGTGCACGACCGCACCAAAGCCGCCAATCAGATGCACGGTTTCCTGTTGGAGTTTGGTATCAGCCTGCCCAAAGGTCTGGCGATCATGAAACGTTTGGCGAGTATCTTGGCCGAGCATGAGTTGCCGGTTCGGCTCACCGGGCTGTTGCAACAACTGCACGATCACTTCGTTTGCCTGGATGAGCAGATCAAGGAACTGGATAAAGAGCTGGCAAGCCAACTGGCCGCCGATGATCTGGGCAGTCGCCTGCTGAGCATGCCGTGTGTCGGCCCGATCACCGCCAGCCTGTTGGCTGTCGAAATGGGCGACGGCCAACAGTACAAGTGCAGTCGCGACTTCGCCGCGTCTGTGGGTCTGGTGCCCAGACAATACAGCACCGGTGGCAAGGCGAATTTGCTCGGCATCAGCAAGCGCGGTGACAAGCACCTACGGCAATTGCTGGTGCAGTGTGCTCGGGTCTACATGCAAAGGCTGGACTACCAGCGCGGCCGTTTGGCCGACTGGGTACGCTCAATGCTGACGCGACGCCACTCGAACGTGGTGGCCTGTGCCTTGGCTAACAAGCTGGCGCGGATCGCGTGGGCGCTAGCGGCCCACCATACGCAGTATGAAGCAGGGCCAGACGCGCTGAACGCCTGACCCTGCGGTTGTTGCAGTACCACGAACCACCCTTCAGGTTTTGCGATAGCTGAACAACGGATGACGTGAACGGCCCACCGGCCTGACGAACAACCTGGCACAAAAATCGGCTTTAGAAAGCCGTCGGTTTTTTCAGGATCGTCAGGCGCGACTCTCATCGTGGCGCGGGGCATGCCCCAAACAGACGCCGGATAGATTTAAGCAAGCCAACCACTTCACCCATTAATCAGTATTGCAAAAACGGGGGTGACCATAGATTTTTGTGCTCGACGTTTGACCGCGTCATTGTTCATCGCGAGCAGGCGTCAGTACAGGCCACAGCAGCCTCAAGGCGCGAACGGCATCACCCGCTTGTGATGGGTCTTGCGGTACGTATCGCAGATGATCTTGAACGCCTCTTCACGCACCGGCTCCCCATGCAGGAAGGCATCAATCTCGGCGTAGGTCACGCCGTGGGACGCTTCATCCGGTTTGCCGGGCGACAGGTCTTCGAGGTCGGCAGTCGGGATTTTTTCCACCAGCGACTCCGGCGCACCGAAGCTGCGGGCGATGGCCCGGACCTGGTGCTTCACCAGGCCGCTCAGCGGCGCGAGGTCGCAGGCGCCATCACCGAACTTGGTGAAGAAGCCCATCACCGCTTCGGCCGCGTGGTCGGTGCCGATCACCAGGCCGTGGGCGGCCCCGGCGATGGTGTATTGCGCGACCATGCGCATCCGCGCCTTGGTGTTGCCCAATACAAAGTCCACCGAGACCGCGTGCTTGCCTTCGAAGGCGGCGACTTCACTGGCCAGCGATTTGACCGCCGGGCCGATGTTCACGGTGTGGCGCTCATCCGGGGCGATGAAGTCCACCGAGGCTTGCGCATCGTGTTCATCGAACTGGGTTTCGTACGGCAAGCGTACGGCGATGAATTTGTAGCGCGTGTCACCGCTGCGCTCACGTAACTCGCGCATGGCGCGCTGGGCCAAAAGCCCGGCGGTCAACGAGTCGACGCCGCCGCTGATGCCCAGCACCAGCGTCTTGAGCCCGGAATTGACCAGGCAATCCTGGATGAAGGTAATCCGCCGTGCGACCTCAGCCTCCAGGGCTGCATGATCGGCGAAGGGCGGTTGGACCTTGAGCTGTTCAGCAATCTCACGCTGTACGGCTTGCATGAATTCACTCCTTGCTTGATGTGCCAGAGAGGGCGGCAGGTACTTGAAACACATGTCGCAAATAGGCGACGAAATTCGGATCTTTGCAGTGTGTCTTGCCTGCTTCATCAGAGATCTTGGCGACGGGTTGACCATTGCAGGCCGCCATTTTAAGCACGATGCTCATCGGTTCGACACCCGGAATATCGCACGTCAGGTGGGTGCCGATACCGAAGCTGACATTGATCCGACCGCGCAGCGCCCGGAAAATCTCCAACGATTTTGGCAGCGTCAAGCTGTCGGAGAACACCAGCGTCTTGCTCATCGGCTCGATACCGAGCTTATGGTAATGGGCGATGGCTTTTTCGGCCCAGGCGATCGGGTCCCCGGAGTCATGGCGCAAACCGTCGAAGAGCTTGGCGAAATACAGGTCGAAATCGCTCAGGAAGGCATCGGTGGTGATGCAGTCGGTCAGGGCGATCCCCAGCAGGCCGCGGTATTCGCGAACCCAGCAATCGAGGGCGGCGCTCTGGCTGTCGATCAGCCGCGGGCCGAGTTGTTGGTGGGCCATGATCCATTCGTGAGCCATGGTGCCCAGCGGCTTCATGTCCAGCTCACGGGACAGGTGCACGTTGCTGGTGCCGACGAAACGGCCGGGGAAATCGTGCTTGAGCACGTTCACCACTTCTTCCTGCACCCGGTAGGAGAAGCGCCGGCGAGTGCCGAAATCCGCCACCTGCAGGTGCGAGAGTTCTTCCGCGCTGGCATTGGCGCTCAACCAGTCGAACTTGCGATAGAGCTGTTCGCGCGCTTGCTCCATGACGATTTCACGGTAGCGATAGCGATTGCGCACTTCGCTGACGACCGCCAGCAGTGGCACTTCGAACAGGATGATATGCAACCACGGCCCGCGCAGGCGGATGAACAGCTCGCCGTGCTCGATGCCGGTGTGGATGTAACGCAGGTTGAAGCGGAACAACCCAAGAAAGCGCAGGAAGTCCGGCTTCAGGAAGCTGATGCGCTCCAGAAAGCTCAGCTGATCGGCGCTCAGGCTCAGTTCAGCCAGACGCTCGATCTGAAAACGAATCTCCGCCAGGTACGGGCGCAGATCCTCACTGTTACGGCAGCGGAACTCCCATTCGACTTCAACGTTGGGGTAGTTGTGCAGCACCGCCTGCATCATGGTCAGTTTGTAGAAGTCGGTATCGAGCAAGTTCTGCACGATGCGATCGGCAAACACACTCTCGCTCATAACGGGAATCTCCAGGCTGGCCGCCGCTCAAGGCCGCGGCGTTTCAGCTGTTTCAATGAATGGGGCTAGTGGCGCATATCGGTGGGCTGCATTGCCAGCATTTTTTACATTTACGCCGTGTTGTTCCCCCCCCGTAGGAGCTGCCGCAGGCTGCGATCTTTTGATTTTGCTTTTTAAGATCAAGAGATCGCAGCCTGCGGCAGCTCCTACGGGAGGTCAGGTGTTCGGGCTATCAATCTGCTCCAGCATCCAGGCCACAAAATCGCGCACCTTGGGCACTTCCGCCGAATGTTCGGGATAGGCCAGGTAATAGGCGTCGCTGCTGGGCATCGCGTGTTGCCAGGGGATGACCAGTTTGCCGTCGGCCAATTCCTCTTCCACCAGAAACCGTGGCAGCAAGGCGACGCCGCAGCCGACTTGCGCGGCGCGGATGCACATATAAAAGGTTTCGAAGCGCGGCCCGTGATAGCTGTGTTCGGTCTGGTAACCCTGGCTGTCGAACCAGTCGTGCCAGGCCTGGGGTCGCGAGGCATTTTGCAGCAGCACCAGATCGCTGAGTTGGGTCGGGTCGGTGAAGGGCTGCTCCGGCAGGCTGCCGGGTGCGCAAACCGGCACCAGCTCTTCGCCAAACAGTTTCAGGCATTCGGTGCCGGGCCGCGAACCCTGGCCGAAATAGAACGCCAGATCGCTGCGCCCTTGCAGCAAGTCGTCGGCTTCCTGTTCGTTGCACAGGTCCAGATGAATGTGCGGATGGCGCAGACGCCAGCCTTTAAGGCGTGGTACCAGCCAGCGAGCGCCGAAGGTCGAAGGTGTGGACACGCGCAATACTTCGGTCTCACCGCCGTAGGAACGCAGGTAGTGGGTCGACATTTCGACTTGCGTGAGGATTTTTCGGACTTCAACCAGGTACAAATCCCCGGCCGGGGTCATTTGCAGGCGTCGACGTACCCGGCGGAACAGCAGGTGCTGCAACAGCTCTTCGAGTTGCGCGACCTGTTTGCTCACGGCGCTTTGGGTCAGGTTCAGCTCTTCGGCGGCGCGGGTGAAGCTCAGGTGACGAGTGACCGCCTCGAAACACTGCAACGCGGTGATCGACGGCAAGTGGCGTTTATTCAGCATGGGAGGGGCCTTATTCTTGTTGCAACGCTTTGCATGAATAAACGGAATGATATCTCGCTTAATCGTCGTTTGTTGGCACGTCTCGGGGCGGCTACAACTATAGGCCTGAAGCCCCTTGTCAGCGGGCTGTGAATTTTCTGCTTTTCACGTTGAAGGAGTGACCCATGGTTGCCGCATTGCTTGATCGTTTGGGTGTGAACCCGGCCCTGTACCAGAACGGCAAACAGCCCGTGCATTCACCGATCGACGGCAGCCGTATTGCTTCCGTGAACTGGGAAGGCGCCGCTGAAGTCGAGCAGCAGGTCAGTCGCGCAGAGCATGCGTTCGATCTGTGGCGCAAGGTCCCGGCCCCGCGTCGCGGTGAACTGGTGCGTCAATTGGGCGACATTTTGCGTGAATATAAGGCCGATCTGGGCGAGCTGGTGTCCTGGGAGGCCGGCAAGATCACCCAGGAAGGCCTGGGTGAAGTTCAGGAAATGATCGACATCTGCGATTTCGCCGTCGGCCTGTCCCGTCAACTCTACGGTTTGACCATCGCTTCCGAACGTCCAGGCCACCACATGCGTGAGTCCTGGCATCCGCTGGGCGTGGTCGGGGTGATCAGTGCGTTCAACTTCCCGGTCGCGGTCTGGGCCTGGAACACCACGCTGGCGCTGGTCTGCGGCAACTCGGTCATCTGGAAACCGTCGGAGAAAACCCCGCTCACCGCACTGGCCTGCCAGGCGCTGTTCGAGCGTGTATTGAAGAATTTCAGCGATGCGCCGCAGTACCTGAGCCAGGTGATCATCGGCGGCCGCGATGCCGGTGAAGCGTTGGTGGACGACCCGCGTGTGGCCTTGATCAGCGCCACCGGCAGCACCCGCATGGGCCGCGAAGTGGCGCCGAAAATCGCCGCACGCTTTGCTCGCAGCATTCTGGAGCTGGGCGGCAACAACGCAATGATCCTCGGCCCAAGCGCCGACCTTGACATGGCTGTGCGGGCGATTCTGTTCAGTGCGGTGGGTACTGCCGGTCAGCGTTGCACCACCCTGCGTCGTTTGATCGCCCACGAGTCGGTCAAGGAAGAGATCGTTACCCGCCTCAAGGCGGCATACGCCAAAGTGCGCATCGGTCACCCACTGGAAGGCAACCTGGTTGGCCCGCTGATCGACAAGCACAGCTTCGAGAACATGCAGGACGCGCTGGAACAAGCCTTGAGCGAAGGCGGCCGGGTGTTTGGCGGCAAGCGTCAGCTCGAAGACACGTTCCCGAATGCCTACTACGTTTCGCCGGCCATCGTCGAAATGCCAGAGCAAAGCGATGTGGTGCGTAGCGAAACCTTCGCCCCGATTCTGTACGTGGTTGGCTACAAAGACTTCGCCGAAGCGCTGCGCCTGAACAACGCGGTGCCACAAGGTCTGTCGTCGTGCATCTTCACCACCGACGTGCGTGAAGCCGAGCAGTTCATGTCGGCGGTGGGCAGCGACTGCGGGATCGCCAACGTCAACATCGGCCCGAGTGGTGCGGAAATCGGTGGCGCCTTTGGTGGCGAGAAAGAAACCGGCGGCGGTCGCGAATCCGGCTCCGATGCGTGGCGCGGTTACATGCGTCGTCAGACCAACACCGTCAACTACTCGCTGGAGTTGCCGCTGGCCCAGGGCATTACCTTCGACTGAGGGGGCTGCCTTAAAAGATCGCAGCCTGCGGCAGCTCCTACGGGAGTTGACCCTGGCAGCGATTGTGCGATGTACCCGATCGGCGTAGGAGCTGCCGAAGGCTGCGATCTTTCGGGTTGGTTAGGTTTCTGATCGGAGTCTGGCAATGCCGTTATCGGACGAGTGCTTATGGGAAAAACTGACGCCGCAACGGCCTGACCGGGCGGCGCTCAAGGGTGAGGTGACGGCGGACGTCTGTGTGATCGGCGCCGGTTTTACCGGTTTGTCAGCGGCGGTGCATTTGCTGGAACAGGGCAAAAGCGTCTGCGTGCTGGAGGCCAAGCGCTGCGGGCAGGGTGGTTCGGGGCGTAACGTCGGGCTGGTGAACGCCGGGATGTGGATTCCTCCAGACGAGATCGAAGCCGGGTTCGGCGAAGCGATCGGCAGCCAGCTCAACCGTATGCTCGGAGCGGCACCGGCTCTGGTGTTCAGCCTGATCGACACCTACAACATCGATTGTCAGTTGCGCCGTGAAGGCACGTTGCACATGGCGCACAACGCCCGTGGCGAAGCCGATCTGCGCAGTCGTGAAGAACAATGGAAGCGCCGCGGCGCGCCCGTGGAGTTGTTGACCGGTGCCGCTTGTGAGCAGGCCACCGGCACCAAAAAGATCGCCGCCGCGTTGCTCGACCGCCGCGCCGGTACGCTCAATCCGATGGCCTACACCAGTGGTCTGGCCAAGGCTGCTGCGGATCTGGGGGGAAGCTGTTCGACCATTCTCCGGTGACCCGACTCGAACGTCAGGGCCAACGCTGGTCAGTGCAAACCGCCGAGGGTTCGGTCATGGCCGAGCAGGTGGTGATCGCCTCCAACGCCTACACCGAAGGCGACTGGACTGAACTGCGGCGCAATTTCTTCCCCGGTTACTACTATCAGGTGGCCTCCGCGCCGCTGACTGAAGACGCCGCACAGTTGATTTTGCCCGGTGGCCAGGGTTCCTGGGACACCCGTCAGGTGCTCAGCAGTATTCGTCGAGACAAAGACGGCCGGTTGTTGCTCGGCAGCCTGGGCAACGGCAATCAGAAACCCACGTGGTTCCTCAAGGCCTGGGCCGATCGGGTACAGCAGCATTATTTCCCTTACCTCAAACCGGTGGACTGGGAATGCACCTGGACCGGTTGCATCGCATTTACCCCCGATCACTTGATGCGTTTGTTCGAGCCGGCGCCCGGTTTAGTGGCAGTGACCGGTTACAACGGCCGTGGCGTGACCACCGGCACGGTGGTCGGTAAAGCCTTCGCCGATTACTTGTGTAACGGAAATCCTCAGGCGCTACCGATTCCCTTCGCACCCATGCAGCCACTGGCCGGGGTGGGCCTGCGCAGCTGTTTATACGAGGCCGGGTTTTCGCTCTATCACGCGGGCCAGTGCCTGCGGATTGTCATCTGATCGAGGAATTTTGTTGCGGGAAGCGGCGCTTTTTGGCGCAGCGACTAGCCTGTAATGGTGCGTGTTGTAGCAGTTGCGCACCGGCAGTGTGCAGTTCGGTGACGCACGCTGTTACAGGTTGGTTGCACGTCGTTTCGCGCCGCGGTTGCAATGATGGCGCGTGCGGGTTGCGCCTAAAAAAATAAATGGTTTCACCTTCCGCGGTTTAGACGGTTGCACGCCCAATGAAAAAGGGTCAGAAACAGTCGAAATAACAATAAAGCAGCGACTTTTTGAAGAATAAAAAACCGATGGCACGCCACTTGCTCTGCGCTTTGTAGCTGAATCAAAGCTTCCGCTGAAGTTGCTGTGCTAACTAAAAAACCTCAGGAGCACCATCACATGTCGCAGACGTTTTACAGGAAAGGTTTTCTGGCACTCGCAGTTGCTACTGCATTGGGTGTTTCTTCGTTTGTTCAGGCGGATGTCAAAATTGGTGTGGCAGGTCCGATGAC
The DNA here is from genome assembly GCF_001874645.1 of Pseudomonas frederiksbergensis. NCBI lineage: Bacteria > Pseudomonadati > Pseudomonadota > Gammaproteobacteria > Pseudomonadales > Pseudomonadaceae > Pseudomonas > Pseudomonas frederiksbergensis. The sequence continues at coordinate 2,286,975 of NZ_CP017886.1, read as the reverse complement.
CGGTCCTAGCGCTTCCTTCGGCTTGCAGTACATGAAAGGCGCGCAAGCGGCGGCGGATGCAATCAACGCCAAGGGCGGCATCAACGGCGAAAAAATTGTACTGGTCCAGGGCGATGACGCCTGCGAACCGAAACAGGCTGTGGCTGTCGCGAACAAAATGGTGCAGGACAAGGTTATCGGCGTTGTCGGGCACTTCTGCTCGTCGTCGACCATCCCGGCTTCTGAGGTCTACTCCGACGCAGGCATCATCGCGATCACTCCGGGTTCTACCAACCCGGCGGTCACCGAGCGCGGCCTGCCTGCCATGATGCGTATGTGCGGGCGTGATGACCAGCAAGGTATCGTCGCGGGCAACTACATCGTCGACGTCCTGAAAGGCAAGAAAGTTGCCGTCATCAACGACAAAGACACCTACGGTAAAGGCTTGGCGGACGCAACTGCCAAGCAGTTGACCGCGCGAGGCGTGAAACCGGTTCTTGAAGAAGGTCTGACCCGCGGCGAGAAAGATTTCAGTGCCGTGATCACCAAGGTCCGTTCGGTAGGGGCTGATGTCCTTTACTTCGGCGGCCTGCACCCGGAAGCGGGTCCACTGGTCCATCAACTGCGTGAGCAAGGCCTGAAAGACGTCAAGTTCATGTCCGATGATGGCATCGTGACTGACGAAATGGTCACGACTGCCGGTGGTGCTCCTTACGTCGACGGCGTGTACATGACCTTTGGCGCTGACCCGCGTCTGATTCCAGACAGCAAGGCTGTTGTAGAAACCTTCCGCAAGTCCGGTTACGAGCCTGAAGGCTACACCCTGTACGCTTACGCCTCGGTGCAAGCCCTGGCTGCCGGCTTTAACGGTGCCAAGACGAACAAAGGTGAAGACGCGGCTAAATGGCTGAAAGCGCACCCGGTGGAAACCGTGATGGGCAAGAAGGAATGGGATGGCAAGGGCGACCTGAAAATCTCCGACTACGTGGTTTACCAGTGGGATGCTGCGGGCAAATACCACCAGCTGGACAAACAGAAGTGAGATAAGCGCATCGCCAGGCCTGGGTCTCTCGACATAAATCGTGGGGTGCAGGCCCGGCTTTGGTCATGGGTTCTGCAATCGTGCCGACCCGGTATTTTTCTTCTGAGCCACGTGAACCTGGCCAGGTGCGCCTCACAAGGGCTCATCGACGCCGGGTTCGCGCTGGCCTCTCAAGTTAGTGAGAGTGCATGATGGACGGTATTTTCCTGCAACAAGTTATCAATGGTCTGACTCTCGGATCGGTCTACGGCCTGATCGCCATCGGCTACACAATGGTCTATGGCATCATCGGCATGATCAACTTCGCCCACGGCGAGGTTTATATGATTTCCGCGTACCTCGCGGCGATCAGCCTGGCTCTGCTGTCCTACTTCGGTGTTGAATCCTTTCCGTTGTTGATCCTGGGCACTCTGCTGTTCACTGTCTTCGTGACCGGTGTGTATGGCTGGGTCATCGAGCGCATCGCTTACAAACCGCTACGCAACTCCACCCGACTGGCACCGCTGATCAGTGCTATCGGCGTTTCCCTGATCCTGCAGAACTACGCGCAGATCGCTCAGGGCTCACGGCAACAGGGTATTCCTACGCTGCTGAGCGGTGGGCTGAGATTCGATATCGGTACGGGTTTCGTGCAGATCACCTACACCAAAATCTTTATTCTGGTCGCCGCGTTTGTCGGGATGGCCCTGCTGACCTACGTCATCAAATACACCAAGTTGGGGCGCATGTGTCGTGCGACCCAACAAGACCGCAAGATGGCCTCGATCCTCGGGATAAACACCGACCGGGTGATCTCCTATGTGTTCATCATCGGTGCCGCCATGGCTGCGTTGGCCGGTGTCTTGATCACGGTGAACTACGGCACCTTCGATTTTTACGCAGGCTTCGTGATCGGCATAAAGGCCTTCACCGCTGCGGTGCTCGGCGGGATTGGTTCGCTGCCTGGCGCCATGCTCGGCGGGATCATTCTCGGCGTTTCCGAGTCGCTGTTTTCCGGCGTGATCAACTCTGACTACAAGGACGTCTTCAGCTTCTCGCTGCTGGTACTGATCCTGATTTTCCGTCCTCAAGGCCTGTTGGGTCGCCCACTTGTGGCGAAGGTATAAGTATGTCCGACGCTAATAACAAAACTATCGATGTCAAAAAAAGCCTGATCGACGCTGTTCTGGCCGGGTTGATTGCCCTGATTGTCTTCGGCCCGATCGTGGGCGTAGTGCTTGAAGGTTATAGCTACAACCTGCAGCCGACGCGTGTGGCCTGGATGGTCGGGGCGGTAATGATCGGGCGTCTTGTCTTGAGTCTGTTCATGCAGACCGCCAGGGGCGTGAAGGTCCAGCAAAGCTTCGAGGTCACCGGCTCAGGCGTGCATGTACTGCCACCTGATTACAAGTCGCGGCTGCGCTTGATCATCCCGGGTTTGATCGTGATCGCTATCGTGTTTCCGATCTTCGCCGACAAGTACCTGCTGACGGTGGTGATCCTGGGGCTGATCTACGTGTTGCTGGGCCTCGGTCTGAACATCGTGGTCGGTCTGGCAGGTCTGCTCGACCTGGGTTACGTGGCGTTCTATGCCATCGGCGCTTATGGCCTGGCGCTGGGTTATCACTACCTTGGACTGGGCTTCTGGACCATGTTGCCGCTGTCGGCACTCATGGCGGCGCTGGCCGGATGCATACTCGGCTTTCCCGTATTACGCATGCACGGCGACTACCTGGCCATCGTGACCCTGGGCTTCGGTGAAATCATTCGCCTGATACTGACCAACTGGCTGTCCTTTACAGGAGGGCCTAACGGTATGCCGGTGCCCTCACCGTCGGTTTTCGGCATCGAGTTCACGCGTGTGGCGAAAGATGGCGGGATACCCTTCCATGAATTCTTCGGGACTGAATACAACCCGAACGTAAAGTTCATGCTCATCTATGGCGTGCTGTTCCTCGTCGTAATGCTGGTGCTGTACATCAAGCATCGCCTGACTCGCATGCCGGTCGGGCGTGCCTGGGAGGCTTTGCGCGAAGATGAAATCGCTTGCCGCGCCATGGGTCTCAACCATGTACTGGTCAAGCTGTCGGCCTTTACCCTGGGGGCTTCCACCGCCGGTCTGGCCGGTGTGTTTTTCGCCAGCTATCAAGGTTTCGTCAACCCGACCTCGTTCTCGTTCTTCGAATCGGCCTTGATCCTCGCCATCGTCGTGCTCGGCGGCATGGGGTCGACCGTCGGCGTGGTGATCGCCGCGTTCGTGCTGACCGTCGCTCCGGAACTGTTGCGCAGCTTCGCCGAATACCGCGTGTTGCTGTTCGGCATCCTCATGGTGCTGATGATGATCTGGAAGCCGCGTGGCCTGATTCGGATCAGCCGTACCGGTGTGACCCCACGTAAAGGTGCCTTGACTGAGAGGGCCGCGCCATGAGCGAAGAAATCGTTCTAAAGGTCGAGAACCTGATGATGCACTTCGGCGGCATCAAAGCCCTGAGCGACGTCAGCCTGAAGGTCAAACGCAACTCGATCTTCGCGTTGATCGGCCCCAACGGTGCGGGCAAGACCACGGTGTTCAACTGCCTGACCGGTTTCTACAAGGCCACCGGCGGGCGTATCGAACTTGACACCCGCGGTGTGAAAACCAACGTCATCAAGATGCTCGGGGAACCGTTCAAGGCGACTGATTTTGTTTCACCAAAAAGCTTCGTCAGCCGGCTCCACTACAAGATGTTCGGTGGCACGCACCTGATCAACCGTGCCGGCCTGGCGCGGACCTTCCAGAACATTCGCCTGTTCAGGGAAATGTCGGTGATCGAGAACCTGCTGGTGGCCCAGCACATGTGGGTCAACCGCAACCTGGTGTCCGGCATTCTCAACACCAAAGGCTACCGCAAGGCCGAAAGCGACGCCCTGGACCATGCCTTCTACTGGCTGGAGGTGGTCGATCTGGTGGACTGCGCCAACCGCTTGGCCGGTGAACTTTCCTACGGCCAGCAACGGCGTCTGGAGATCGCCCGGGCCATGTGCACCCGGCCCAAGATCATTTGTCTGGACGAACCGGCGGCGGGCCTCAACCCGCAGGAAACCGAGGCGCTCAGCGCGATGATTCGACATCTGCGCGACGACCACGACATTACGGTGGTGCTGATTGAACACGACATGGGCATGGTAATGAGCATTTCCGACCACATCGTGGTGCTGGACCACGGCAACGTGATCGCCGAGGGTAACCCTCAAGCGATCCGCAACGATCCGAAAGTGATTGCCGCCTACCTGGGTGCTGATGAAGAGGAGCTGGTATGACTCAACCGATCCTCGAACTGAAAGAGATCGACGTGTTCTACGGGCCGATCCAGGCCCTGAAAAAGGTCTCGCTGCACATCAACGAAGGCGAAACCGTCAGTTTGATTGGCTCCAATGGTGCCGGCAAATCGACCTTGCTGATGTCGATTTTCGGGCAGCCACGTGCCGCCGACGGGCAGATCGTCTACCGCGGCGTGGACATCACTCACAAGTCATCCCACTACATCGCTTCCAACGGCATCGCGCAGTCGCCGGAAGGGCGGCGGGTGTTCCCCGACATGACCGTCGAGGAAAATCTGCTGATGGGCACGATCCCGATTGGCGATAAGTTCGCTGCCGAAGACATGCAGCGCATGTTCGAGCTGTTTCCACGGCTCAAGGAACGGCGCAATCAGCGGGCGATGACCATGTCCGGTGGCGAGCAGCAAATGCTTGCCATTGCCCGGGCTTTGATGAGTCGGCCTAAATTGCTGTTGCTCGACGAGCCAAGCCTGGGGTTGGCGCCGATTGTGGTGAAACAGATCTTCGCCACCCTGCGCGAACTGGCGGGCACCGGCATGACCATCTTCCTGGTCGAGCAGAACGCCAACCACGCGCTCAAGCTGTCCGACCGGGCCTACGTGATGGTCAACGGTGAAATCCGTCTGAGCGGCACCGGCAAGGAGTTGCTGGTGAACGAGGAGGTGCGTAACGCGTATCTCGGCGGTCACTAAGCTTCGCCGATGTCAAACAGCGCCCTGACGGCTCCGGCCTCAGGGCGTTTTTTATACCCCTACGGGGATGTGGTTTTGGATTGGGGAAATTGTGGAAAACAATATTCGCAACCTGTCAAAGCGCGACATAAAGCCGCTGCAAATGGCTGTTTTTCCACAGTTTTGACTTGTCCCCGTTTGCTGTGGAGCTGGCTGTGGGTAACGTGGGAGCAACTCGCTGCAGGCCTTTGTTTACGGGGTGTCCAGGTGTGTGGTTGTTTTTTGATCAGGTGCTTTCTAGGGACTTTGAGCCTGGGTTGTCAACCTTTTTATTGCTACAGGGACGGTGCTGAAAAATGCTCCAGCAGCCTGTGGATAAGTCTGTGGTTAAACTCTGGAAAGACTCGGCAAAGGGCCGTAATGACTGGCCGGGAGCCATCGTCTCAGTGACGGGTCGGTCGCATGGATCGATGCTGGCTACACTTGTCAGTACCCAGGTCAAGCAAAAAACTTTCAAATCTGCCTGCAAAGCCTTGTAGATAGCGCGTCTCAAGGTTTGCACTTGCCCCCAAAGACTGTGGACGGGGCTGTGGATAAGGTGCGTGCAATTGGCTACGAGCCAGAGCAGCCAAGGCTTGGCAGTAGTTGAGTGTTTTTTGTACGGCGAACATGACAGAATTTTCATTTTCGCGGTTTTGGGTTCAGGTACTCTGCGCGCCTTGGCGCCCCTGAATGGGCGCTCGTCATTTGACGACATGGAGTAATTGCATGACCGATAGTCCCGCCTTTGCTCCTGTCGAGCCCGTCAGTCCGACGCGCCGACTGCGTCAACGAATCGGTTACCAACTGGCGGTGATGGACCTCGGCGGACGCGGGCTGGCACTGATCGGCGGGCTGATTTTGCTGGCTTGGATCAGCTCCGGTATCTACAAGGTTCAGCCGGATGAACAGGGCATCGTGCTGCGCTTCGGGCGTTGGCAGCAGACCGCCGAATCCGGGCTGCACTATCACTTGCCCTATCCCGTCGAAACCGTCCTGTTACCCAAAATCACCCAGGTCAATCAGCTGCAACTGGGCACCACTACCAGCGTGCAGAGCGCTGCGAGCAATGGTGCGCGCGACAAGCAGATGCTCACCGGTGACGAGAACATTGTCGAAGCCGATTGCACGGTGTTCTGGCGAATCAAGGACGCGCGACTCTACCTGTTCAAAATCAGCGACCCGGAGCGCTCGGTGAAACTCGCGGCCGAAAGCGCCTTGCGCGAGGTGATCGGGCGCACGCCGATTCAGTCAGTGATGTCCGATAAACGTGCGCAGATCGCCGATGAAACCCGGGACTTGTTGCAACAACTGCTGGATCGCGAACAGGCCGGGATTCTCGTCACCCAGGTACAACTGCAACGGGTCGATCCGCCGCCGCAAGTGATCGATGCGTTCAACGACGTTCAGCGGGCCCGTGCCGATCAGGAGCGCGCCCGCAACGAAGCCGAAGCCTATGCCAACGATGTGATTCCCCGCGCCCGTGGCGATGCGGCGCGTATCACGCAAGAAGCCGAGGCCTATCAGGCGCAGGTCGGCAACCTGGCCGAGGGCGAGGCCAAACGCTTCCTCTCGGTCTATAACAGCTACGTGCAATCCAAAGACGTCACCGCCTGGCGCCTGTACATGGAGAGCATGGATGAAGTGCTGAAAAAAGCCTCCAAAGTCATCATCGACTCTTCCGGCAAGGGCATGTCCGGGGTGGTGCCGTACATGCCGCTGAGCGAGCCTGGCAAACCGCTGCAAAAGGATGCCCGACCATGAACCGCACCTTCAAATGGTTGGCCGCAGCCGTCGTCGCGATTGCGCTTTGGGCGTTGGCCGCGTCGGCCTATGTCGTCGATGAATCGCAACAGGCACTGATCATCCGCTTTGGCGCACCGATGGGCGTGGCCGGGGAACCGGGGCTCAAGTTCAAGGTGCCGTTCAGTGATTCCGTCGTGTTCTACGACAGTCGCTTGCAGACTCTGTCGTCACCGGCCGAACAAGTCATCCTCGGTGATCAGAAACGTATCGAGGTCGAGACCTATACACGTTTTCGCATCAACGACCCGCTGCGTTTCTATCAGACGGTCGGAACGCTGGACCAGGCCAATGCGCAGCTGACACAAATGGTCAGCTCCTCACTGCGCCGAAAGCTGGGTGAAATATCGCTGCGTTCGTTGTTGTCCACGGAGCGTCAGCAGGAAGTCTCGATCATCGAGAAAGACGTGGCCGACAAGGCCCACGCACTCGGCATCGATGTGACAGAAGTGCGCCTGCACCGCGCCGATCTGCCGCTGGAGGCCAGTCAGGCGATTTACGACCGGATGAAATCCGAGCGTCAACGCGAAGCCAAGGAGCTGCGCGCGCAGGGCTTTGAATGGGCTCAGCAAATTCAGGCCAAGGCCGACCGTGATCGCACGGTGTTGCTGTCCGAGGTCCAGCGCCAGTCGGCAATCACTCATGGTGAGGCCGATGCGGCGGCCAACCAGATTCTTTCGGCGGCGTTTAGCAAAGACCCGGAATTCTACAAGTTGTACCGCTCGTTACAGACTTACCGTCAGGCGCTGTCTGACAGTCAGCCGATGCTGGTACTGACGCCTGATGCTGAGTTTCTCAAGCAGTTTCGGAACGGGCCGGCAACGACCAGCGGCAAGTAGCAAGTGCCATGAGCGACCTTCCCGCAGACCGCCGCGCGTTTCGACAACGCCTGACCCGCTTGCTCGCGGCCATGGGCCCGGGGCTGGTGGTGATGATGGCCGACACCGAGGCCGGCAGCGTAATTACCGCAGCGCAAAGTGGTGCGCAGTGGGGCTATCGCTTGTTGCTGCTGCAGTTTCTGCTGGTGCCATTGATGTTCATGGCCCAGGAGCTGACGGTGCGCTTGGGTTTGTGCACCGGCAAAGGCTATGTGGAACTGGTTCGTCAGCGCTTTGGCCGGGCGCTGGCCATGAGCACCGCGATTGTTTTGCTGCTCAGTTGTTTTGGTGCGCTGCTGACGCAGATGAGCGGTCTGGTGGGGGCCGGCAGTCTGTTCGGTATTCCGGGCTGGCTGATTTTGTTCACGCTGGTGGTGTTCATCCTCGGCATGGTGCTGACGGGTTCGTATCATTCGGTCGAGCGCGTAACCCTCGCGGTGGGATTGTTCGGCCTGGCGTTTCTGGTGATGGCGGTCAAGGCGCAGCCTGATGTTCGGCAGATACTGCACGACATTGTCCGGATGCCCCTCAACAACCCTGACTATCTGTACTTGCTGGCAGCCAACCTCGGCACCAGCGTGATGCCCTGGACGGTGTTCTATCAGCAATCGGCGCTGATCGATAAGGGCTTGGGTGCTGAACATTTGCCGCTGGCGCGAATCGATACGCTGGTCGGTGCGGTGTTCTGCCAGGTGCTGACCGCCGCCATCGTTATCGCTGCCGCCGCGACCCTTGGCGGGCACGGCGCGGGGCTAGAGAGCATCGCCCAAATCGGCGAAGCCTTTGGTGCGTTGATCGGGCCGACCTGGGGCGAGGCAGTGTTCGCCATCGGGCTCGCCGGCGGTGCTTTGGTGGCTACCATCGTCGTCTGTCTGAGCGCAGTCTGGGCTGTGGGCGAGGCATTGGGCGTACGTCATTCGCTGGAGCAACATCCGCTGGATGCGCCGTGGTTCTATGGCCCCTTTGCGTTGTTGCTGATTGGCGGAGCGCTGCTGGTGGCGTCTGGTGTGAACCTGATCCGCTTGTCGATCGCAGTCGGGGTACTCAATGCACTGTTGATCCCGCTCATATTGCTGTTGTTGTTCTTGCTGGCGCGCAGTGTGCTGCCGCCGGAACATCGCCTGCGCGGACGTTACGCGCTGGCGGTTGCTGTCATCTTCACGCTGACCTCGGTGCTCGGGCTGTACGCCGGCCTGAGCGGTTCGCTGGGATGATGTTCCGATGACGCAGTCTTTTGCCAGGAAACCGCTCGATGTTATTTGAAGGTGCGCTGCACGCGCTGAGTATGGTCTTTCAGGTGTTCCTGCTGGACCTGATCCTGTCCGGCGATAACGCGTTGGTGATCGCCCTGGCCTGTCGCGGGTTGCCGCCGGAACAGTTACGTCGGGCCGTGTTGATCGGCACCAGCGGCGCGATCATCCTGCGGGCGTTACTGACCACGCTGACCGGGTGGTTGCTGTTGGTGCCGTGGCTCAAGTTGATCGGCGCGGTGCTGTTGCTGGTGATTGCCATACGGCTGCTGACCGAGAATGAGGCCGACGAACAGGGCAGCCTGCCAGGCGGCTCGCCACAGACCTTGGGTGGCGCGGTGGTCACGGTGCTGACCGCCGACCTGATCATGAGCATGGATAACGTGGTCGGGCTGGCGGCGGTGGCGCAGGGCAGTGTCTTTTATCTGGTGCTGGGGCTGCTGCTGAGCGTGCCGCTGTTGATGTTCGGCAGCCTGCATATCACCCGTCTGTTGCAGCGCCAGCCGTTGCTGGTGTCGATTGGCGCAGCACTGCTGGGCTATGTCGCGGGGGACATTGCGGTCTCTGATCCGGTGGTCGTGGGCTGGGTCAACAGCCAGTCACCTGCGCTCAATCAGGTGGTGCCCTTGTTGTGTGCGGTGTATGTGGTGCTTCAGGCTCGGATCATTCTTCGGCAACGTGCGCGGTTGCCCAAACCTGCGGTCATACAGCGGGTTGCGCGGGCGGTCAGGTTTCAGGAACCGGTCAGCGAGCCGGTGAAGTTGCCTGTCGTGAAACCCGAGGTCGAACTGACGGCATCGCCTGCGCCTGTGATTGAAGCGTCCAGTGACGCGCCGCCTCGACGTCTGTTCGGCGAATACAGTGGGTTGGCGACGGTGTTGGCGGGGCTTGCCGGTATTTTCGTGATCAGCGCTGCGTTGTATAGCCTGGTGGGCGGATTGTCGGGTGGTCTGCTGCCGACGCCGCAAAAGGATTATGCGTATGTCTGCACCGGCGCGAGCACCACCCTTTACTATCGACCCGGCGGCAGCACGATCCGGCTCGTCACGGGTGGCGGTGAAGCCTCGGGTTACGTGAGGTACAAGAAAATCCTCTGGCAGAACCCGCAGAACGCCCTCAAGGAACTGCACCTGACGCCCCCCAGCGAGATCGAAAAGACCAGCGCTACGGTTGTCACCCTCAATGGCGGCAGTTTCTCGCAGATCCAGTGCGCGCGCAGCCCGTGACGTGATGGTTGATGACCCGGTTGCCGCTGTGCTCCGGGCCGGGCATGCTGCTGGTTGAGTTTCTATTCCAATGGCTGCGTATCAGCCCAAACCAGGAGAACACGATGTCCAACACCCTGTTTATTACCGGCGCGACGTCCGGTTTTGGTGAAGCCTGTGCCCGTCGTTTTGCCGAGGCTGGCTGGAAACTGGTGCTGACGGGCCGTCGTGAAGAGCGTCTGAATGCCCTGTGCGCCGAATTGTCGAAGCAGACCGAAGTCCATGGCCTGGTGCTCGACGTGCGTGACCGCAAGGCCATGGAAGAGGCGATCGCCAACTTGCCGCCGTCGTTTGCCACGCTGCGCGGACTGATCAACAACGCGGGCCTGGCCTTGGGTGTAGACCCGGCGCCAACGTGCGATCTGGACGACTGGGACACCATGGTCGACACCAACGTCAAAGGCCTGATGTACAGCACCCGCCTGCTGCTGCCACGCTTGATTGCCCACGGTCGCGGCGCCGGGATCATCAACCTCGGTTCCATCGCCGGCAACTACCCGTATCCGGGCAGCCACGTGTATGGCGCGACCAAAGCCTTCGTCAAACAGTTCTCGCTGAACCTGCGTTGCGATTTGCAAGGCACTGGCGTGCGGGTGAGCAACATCGAGCCGGGCCTGTGTGAAAGCGAGTTCTCGCTGGTGCGCTTTGCCGGTGACCAGGCCCGCTATGACGCCACGTACGCGGGCGCTGAGCCGATCCAGCCGCAGGACATCGCCGAGACGATTTTCTGGGTCCTCAATGCCCCGGCGCACATCAACATCAACCGTCTGGAATTGATGCCGGTGAGCCAGACCTGGGGCGGGTTTGCGATCGACCGTAGTGGCAAGGCATAAGATCGAGTCGGATTCATCGCGGGCAAGCCTTGCTACAGGTTCTGTGTCGACACACGACCCGTAGGAGCAAAGCTTGCTCCGGGCAGTGCTCCGACGATTGCGTTCAGCTAGGCGAAAGTACCCGTAAGGTAGACTCCTCCCCTTAAACCCCCACCGCACTCTGCGGTTTCAAGGTTTTTAGAGGAGGAAATGTGAGTAACCGAGGTGAGCAGGTACTGCTCAAACAATCGACCATCCTGATGTTCGCCGTGGGGATCGCCGCGATCGTCACGGGTGTTGCTTCTGGCTCCCAATCGATTTTATTCGATGGTTTTTTTTCGCTGATCGCGACCGTCATCAAGGTCCTGATGCTGATCACCGCCAAGCTGATCGCCAAGGAAAGTAACCAGCGCTTCCAGTTCGGCTTCTGGCACCTGGAACCGATGGTGCTGCTGATCGAAGGCAGCTTTTTGTTGCTGATTGCGATCTACGCCTTTCTCAGCGGTGTGTTCGGCATCATCAACGGTGGCCGCGAGATCGAACTGGGCCTGGTGATCCCTTTTGCGGCGCTGCTTAGCGTTGTCTGTTTCGGCTATTTCTTCTACGTCCGCTATCGCAATCGTACGTTGAAATCGTCGTTGATCCAGTTCGACAACATCAGTTGGCTGGTGGATGCGATGCTCTCGATCGGCTTGCTGGTGAGCTTCCTCACCGCGTTGCTGCTCAAGTCATACGGCTATGGCGCGTGGGCCGCTTACGTCGACCCGTCGATCCTGATCCTGCTGGCCCTGAGCATGCTCGCGCCGGCCTTCAATATCCTCAAGCCAGCGTTACGCGATGTACTGGGGATTGTCCCGGATCAGCTGGATGACAAGGTTCGCCAGGTGATGGACGAGGTTAAGGCCGAGCATGGTTTTGCCGACTACGTCTCGTATGTGCAGAAGCACGGACGGGCGCGTTTCATCGAGATTCACGTGGTATTGCCGGTGGACTACCCACTCGACGGCGTGGCCACACTGGATGAACTGCGTGAGCAGATTTCGGCGAAGCTCGGCAAGCCGGATGCGGCGCGTTGGCTGACCATCAGTTTCACCGGTGATCGCAAGTGGATTGCTGGTTGATGTCTTGACCCTTAAAAGATCGCAGCCTGCGGCAGCTCCTACAGGGTATCGCCACGGGTTGCGATCGCACGGGTATCGCCACGGGTTGCGATCGCACGGGTATCGCCGTGGGTTGCGATCGCCCATGGGTATCGTCGTAGGAGCTGCCGAAGGCTGCGATCTTTTGCGATCAACCGAAATATTCGGCGAGGCCGCGATAACAGGTCGCCAAATGGTAAGGCGTGGTCGACGGCATGTCCCCGCGGCTGACCGCGCTGTCCCTGTCCAGGCACTCGTACCAGCCACCGGCATGCAGGAAGCGTTGTTGCAATGCGAGCAACTGGCGTTGAATCAACGCTTCGCTGTCCGGGCGCAAAGTCAGGGCTCGCAGGTATTCCGCCTGGGCCCAGATGCGCTGGGTTTCATCGCGGGGGCGACCGTCCAGATTCGGGTCAAGCATGGCCCGAACCGCTCCTGTCTGCTGATTGACGCCTTGTTGCTCGGTAGCACTGAAGGCGCGACTCAAGGACCGGTGCAGTGTTGATCCGCGTAGCAACGCCGAAGACTCGAGCAGGAAATACCATTCGAACTGATGCCCCGGTTCAAACCAGTTATCCACAGCCCCCAGCGGCTTCTCCAGCATCACCCCGTCATCCGGGTGGATGAAGCGCTTGTGCATGCCGTCGCACAGCACAACGAGCGCGGTTTGCACGGCGGTGTCGTCGCGTACGGAAAGCGTGGCGAGGAATGCTTCGGCCAAATGCATCAGCGGGTTTTGCAATGGCCCGGTGTTGAGCGACGACCAGTCGCGGTCGAGGCTGGCTTCGTACAGACCGTCGTCTGTGGCGAAACGCTGCGCAACGACTTCCAGTGCCGCATTGAGCACCGACGCAACCAACGGCTCACGAACCTTGGCCCAGTAATGGGCGCAGGCAAACAGAATGAAGGCGTGGGTGTAGAGGTCTTTACGCTGATCCAGCGGCGCGCCATGGGCATCGATGCTATAGAACCAGCCGCCGTGCTCGGCATCGTGGAAATGCCGTTGTAACGAGCGAAACAGCGCAGCAGCCCGCTCTTCGGCAGCCGGCACGTCTCCGATCAGGCTGGCGAACAGGTACAGCTGTCGCGCGCAGGCCATGGCCCGGTAGCGTTGTGGCGGTAGTGGCCGATGCTCGGCGTCCAGCGCTTCATACGGCAACGCCATGGCTGCGTTCCAGCCGGGCCCTTGCCAGAGCGGCACGATCACGTCCTGGAAGTGCTGCTGCACAGTGGCGAACAGGGCGGTCAATTCAGGCTGGGAGGCGGAGCGGGGAGCGTCGGGCATTGGCTGGCGTCGTCACGGCAGGAGTGTTTGCGCGACATGGTAGCAGAGAGGTCGGCCTGAGAGACGCGTGTTACGGCACTCGCCTCGTAGGAGCTGGCGAAGCCTGCGATCTTTTGATCTTGAAGGCCTACCCCCCGATAAAAGATCGCAGCCTGCGGCAGCTCCTACGCAGGATCAGGTGTCCGGTTTCAGTCCGCTGTCAGAAGCCCCTGGCGTTCGATGAAGGCGATGATTTCTTCAAGGCCCTGGCCGGTTTTCTGATTACTGAAGACGAACGGCTTGCCGCCGCGCATGCGTTTAGTGTCGCTGTCCATCATCGACAGCGATGCGCCTACCAGCGGCGCCAGGTCGATCTTGTTGATCACCAGCAGGTCAGACTTGCAGATCCCAGGCCCGCCCTTGCGCGGCAGCTTGTCGCCGGCCGAGACATCGATCACGTAGATCGTCAGGTCCGAAAGTTCCGGGCTGAAGGTCGCCGACAGGTTGTCGCCACCGGACTCCACCAGAATCAGATCGAGACCGGGAAAGCGTCGGTTCAGTTGATCCACCGCTTCGAGGTTGATCGACGCATCTTCGCGGATCGCCGTGTGCGGGCAGCCGCCGGTTTCCACGCCGATGATCCGCTCGGGGGCCAGGGCTTCGTTGCGCACCAGAAAATCGGCGTCTTCGCGGGTATAGATGTCGTTGGTGACCACCGCCAGGTTGTAGCGATCACGCAACGCCAGACACAGGGCCAGGGTCAGCGCGGTTTTGCCGGAACCCACCGGGCCGCCGATGCCGACGCGCAGAGGTTGTGTGTTCATGTGATTCTCCAAAATAACAGGCCCTAGGAACGGAACAGACGGCTGTACTGGCGCTCATGGGCCATGCACGCCAGGGACAGGCCGAAAGCGGCACTGCCGTAGTGTTGAGGGTCAAGGCTTGAGGCGTTCTGCTGAGCCTGTTGCAGCAGCGGCAGCAGCTCGCTGGTGAGACGTTGCGCGGCTTGCTGGCCCAGCGGCAGGGTTTTCATCAACACCGCCAATTGATTCTCCAACCAGCTCCAGAGCCAGGCGGCCAGGGCGTCTTGCGGGGTTATCTGCCAGGCGCGCGCGGCCAGCGCCCAGCCGAGGGCCAGATGCGGTTCGCTACGTTGTGCGAGAAAGGCGCGGGCGGTGTCATCCAGTTCCGGCAAACCGTTGAGAAGTTGCTGTAGGGAGTAGCCCATTTGCCGGCTCTCCTGATGCAGCTCGCGGGTTTCCCGACTGGCGCGGTGTTCCTCGCTACATTGCAGCAACTGTGGCCAGTCTTCATGGGCGGCGGCGGTGCAATGGGCGAGTAACAGCGGCGCTTCGAAGCGCGCCAGGTTGAGCAGCAACTGATCGCTGATCCAGCGTTTGGCCGATAGCGGATCGCTCACGCGGCCGTTGTCCACGGCCATTTCCAGGCCTTGGGAATAGCTGTAGCCGCCAATCGGCAATTGCGGACTGGCCAGACGCAGCAGCGCCCAGGCCGGGTTCACGTGCGTACGCCGAACTGATGCAGTTTCGGTGGATAGTTAAAGTCCTCGTCGCCGTGTCGCGAATGATGATGGCCACCGCCATAGGCGCCGTGCTCCGGCTGGAACGCTGCTTCGATGTTTTCGGCCCGGGCGCCCAACTGTTCGAGCATGGCTTTGAGCACGTAGTCGTCGAGCAGGCGCAGCCAGCCATCACCGACTTGCAGGGCAACGTGGCGGTTGCCCAGGTGATAGGCGGCGCGGGTCAGTTCGAAAGCATTGGCGCAGGTGACGTGCAACAGCTGTTCGGGACGGGCGCAGACGCGGACGATGCGGCCGTCTTCGGCCTCCAGGCATTCGCCGTCGTACAGCGGCGGCTGGCCGCGCTCCAAAAACAACCCGACGTCTTCACCTTCAGCACTGAAACAGCGCAGACGGCTTTTACTGCGCGCCTCGAAGTTCAGGTGCAACTCGGCGGCCCAGACGGGGTGAGGGTCGACTCTGCGATGAATCACCAGCATGGGAAGGTTTCCGGCAAAGGACAATGCTCAGGTTAGAGCAAGGGGCTTGCCAATCGGACGAGACGTAGGAGAACCCTGTCAGAGCGTAGAAGATGTTTCTGGATGTTGCAGGGTTTTGGGCTGACTTGGTGCGTGATGGTTTTTTCGAGCACCCATTTGTGGCGCATAAAAAAGATCGCAGCCTGCGGCAGCTCCTACAGGGATCGCATTTCTTTGTAGGAGCTGCCGCAGGCTGCGATCTTTTTAAACGATTACTCGGTACTGCCCAACCCTTGCCAATGCTTCAAACCGATAAAAATAAAGCGCAGCTGCTGAGTGATCTTTGCCTGTGGCGTCAGATGCACGGGCAGTGCCTCGGCGGGAGGGTCGATGATGTCGGGAAGGGTGGCGAACACGCTTTTGACGATCAGGTCAGCCATGACCGATAACCCGGCGAAATCGAGGTGTTGCAGCTTGGGCATCAAGGACAGGTCGGCGGCCAGGTCCGAGCTGATGTTTTCGCGCAGTTTGCCGATGGCCAGGCGCACCGGCAGCGAGCCACCATATTGTTCGCGCGCCAGAAACAGGAACTGCGAACGGTTGGCCGCGACCACATCAAGGAAAATTCGCACTGAGGCATCGATGATTCCGCCCATGACGAATTCATTGTGGCGCACCAGGCGGATGGTTTCGCGGAAGGTCTGGCCGACTTCGCTGACCAGTTCCAGCCCTAACTGATCCATATCGGCAAAGTGCCGGTAGAAACCGGTCGGGACAATGCCAGCGGTTTTTGCCACTTCACGCAGGCTCAGGCTGCCGAATCCTCGGCCGCATTCCATCAGGTGGCGGGCAGCGTCCATCAAGGCGTTGCGGGTCTGTTGTTTCTGTTCGGCGCGGGGCAGCATCAGGCGGCTGGCTTCTAATCAAGGACAGCGGCGCACTCTAGCAAATCAGCTTTGCTGGCGTCGAACTTGAGTAAGGGATGCAGAGGGGGAAGTGCGAGCTACATAAAGTCAAAGCCCGATCCAGGGGATCGGGCTTTTTTCCGGGCCAGCATGGCCTTAGCTCAGGCTAGCGTTGCGTTCGATCACGCGGTCACCACCGCCTTCAGCCAGGGTTTGGCCTTGTGGAGTGTGGTCGGAACCGTCAGCGGCAAGGGTCTGGCCTTGTGGAGTGCGATCGGAACCGTCAGCAGCCAGGGTCTGGCCTTGTGGAGTGCGATCGGAACCGTCAGCAGCCAAGGTCTGGCCTTGTGGTGTCTTGTCGTAGCCGTCCTGAGTGATCAGGCCTTTTTCTTTCAAGCGTTCGTTACCATTGGCACCGTCGGCAACAGTTTGGCTATAAACCGAATGACTGGATTTGACTTGCGGAGTTGCCTGGTCGGCAGCTGGCAGGGCAAAAGCAGTGCTGGCTAACATCGAGAGGGTCAGGCTAAGCAGTAATTGGCGTTTCATGATGGGTTGCTCCTTGGGAGGGCGATAAAGTGGGTACGGAGCCAATGCTACTCTCGATAAGTCGATATAAAAGTTCATAAAGGCAATGGTAATAATCAACGGAATTGATTGTTCAGCGGAAAGCCTCTAGAACGGACGTTTCCGGGGAACGCTTTTGCACCGAGGTGGGTATTTTCGACTCACTCACGCGACGGGAAAGTGCGGCGTGGGTAACGGACGCTGGCTGAGTGGTCAGGGACATTGGTTTTTTTTTGCGCCTTATGGGTCTTTGCGTTAAACCTGCGGGCCATTTGCCAGTCGTAGCTCTCATAACGTAGTTCCCACAAACGGCCGATTTCTGGCCTCGCGTTTCTTATGTGCGTCGCAGTTAGGGCGCTGAGTCGTAATCAGGAGCCCTGTGCAATGACGCGCAGTCGTAAAATTCTCGCCTGGGTTGTCGGCGGCCTCGTGTTGCTGATGGCCCTGCTGCTGGTGATCATTGCGTTCTTCGACTGGAACCGGATCAAACCGCCGCTCAACACCAAAGTCTCCGAAGAACTGCACCGCCCCTTTGCCATCAACGGCAACCTGACGGTGGTCTGGAAGCGTGAAATCGATGAAGACGGTTGGCGTGCCTGGGTGCCGTGGCCGCACGTGGTGGCCGAGGACTTGAGCCTGGGCAACCCGCAATGGTCGAAAAGGCCGCAAATGGTCAGCCTCAAGCGCGTCGAATTGCGGGTTTCGCCGTTGGCTCTATTGGCACAGCGGGTAGTGATTCCGCGCATCGACCTCACCGAACCCAATGCCGATCTGCAACGCCTGGCTGACGGCCGCGCCAACTGGACGTTCACGTTCGACCCGAAAGACCCGAACGCCAAACCGTCCAGCTGGGTGGTAGACATCGGTGCGATCGGCTTCGACAAGGGCCACGTCACCCTTGACGACCAGAGCCTGAACACTCAGCTCGACCTGCTGATCGAGCTGTTGGGCAAGCCGATTCCGTTCAGCGAGATCGTCGGTGATAAAGCCGCCAGGAAAGCCCTGGAGAAGGGCTCGGCGCCGCAGGATTATGCGTTTGCGCTGAAGGTCAAAGGCCAATACCACGGTCAGAAACTCGCAGGCGAAGGCAAGGTCGGCGGGCTGCTGGCGTTGCAGGACGCGACCCAACCGTTCCCGTTGCAGGCGCAGGTGAAGATCGCTGACACCCGCGTCGAGCTGGCCGGGACGCTGACCGATCCACTGAACCTCGGCGCGCTGGACCTGCGCCTGAAACTGGCCGGCAGCAGCCTGGGCAACCTTTATCCATTGACCGGCGTAACCCTGCCGGCTTCGCCGCCTTACGCCACCGACGGTCACCTGAGCGCCAAGTTGCACGAGCCGGACGGTGCGACGTTTCGCTACGAAGCATTCAACGGCACCATCGGCGGCAGCGATATTCACGGCAACCTGGCGTATGTCGCCAGCCAGCCTCGGCCCACGCTCAGTGGTGCGCTGATCTCCAAT
The DNA here is from genome assembly GCF_001874645.1 of Pseudomonas frederiksbergensis. NCBI lineage: Bacteria > Pseudomonadati > Pseudomonadota > Gammaproteobacteria > Pseudomonadales > Pseudomonadaceae > Pseudomonas > Pseudomonas frederiksbergensis. The sequence goes on along the minus strand of NZ_CP017886.1, from coordinate 2,268,599 downwards.
CAACTGCTGTTTGCCGACCTCGCGCCGTTGATCGGCGCCGACTCCAACGCCAAGCAAAAGGCCCGTGGCGGCGAAAGCAAGCAGCCGGCGGACAAGGTGTTGCCGGTCGAAGAGTTTCGTACCGAGCGCTGGCGCGATATGGACGCCGACGTCGAGTTCACTGGCAAGCGTATCGTCCACAGCGAGAAACTGCCGTTCACCGATCTCTACACCCATCTGCTGCTCACCGATGGCCAGCTCAGCCTGGAGCCGCTGCGTTTCGGCATGGCGGGTGGCAAGCTCGATGCACAAATCCGTCTCAACGGTCGTGCCACGCCGCTGGAAGGGCGGGCGAAACTGACCGCGCGCGGCTTCAAACTCAAGCAGCTGTTCCCGAGCTTCGAGACGATGAAAACCAGCTTCGGTGAGCTCAACGGTGACGCCGACATTACCGGTCGCGGCAACTCGGTGGCGGCGTTGCTGGGCAGCGCCAATGGCAATCTGAAGATGTTGATCAACGACGGCGCGATCAGTCGTGAACTGATGGAGCTCGCGGGGCTGAATGTCGGCAATTACGTGGTCGGGAAAGTCTTTGGTGACAAGGACGTGAAGATCAACTGCGCGGCGGCCGACTTCGGCATCAAGAGCGGTTTGGCGACTTCCCGGCTGTTTGTGTTCGACACCGAGAACGCAATTGTCTACATCGACGGCACGGCGAACATGGCCAGTGAGCAGCTCGACCTGACCATCACGCCAGAATCCAAGGGCTGGCGGCTGATCTCGTTACGTTCGCCGCTGTATGTGCGCGGCAAATTCATCAAGCCGGATGCCGGCGTGAAAGGTGTGCCGTTGATGCTGCGGGGCGCGGGGATGGTGGCGCTCGGTGTGATTGCCGGACCGGCGGCCGGGCTGCTGGCATTGGTGGCGCCGAGTGGCGGTGAGCCAAATCAATGCGCGCCATTGCTGGAGCGGATGAAGGCGGGCAAGGCGCCCAAGACCGTCAAGGGCTGAAGGCTGCGCGGTTTGGGCGTTGAGCGCTAATGGAGTTTGACGCACCATTAGCGCGGTAGCGGCCTACTGCATGCTCTGGAGCATCAGCCTTTCATTGAGTGTATGGGTGTCGCTGGATCTATATGAAAAAGGTGGGTGTTTACCGTGCTGCCCAGCTTTCCAGTCACCCGGTTTCTGACGCCTTCGTACTTGTCTTCCTGCAGGTGGGTAGTCCACAAGACGGTCTCAGGATCGTCAAGAATAGCCCGTTGGGAGATCTCTTGATCCAGAATCGTGATGTCAACGGCGCGGGAGGTTTTGAATGAAAGGTGAAATGAAAGGGTTGTTTTGTTTTCGCAGACGATGGTCAGCAGTGTGCTGATGGTGAAGGTGGTTTTTTCACCGGGGATAAGACTGCCTGGGTGAGCGACTGGAGCGTTTTTTCTTTGAATTTTATTCAATACCGCCTTAATGATCGGGGAGTCATCAGGCAGCTGTTTGATGATGGAGAATGCATGGCCAAGCTGTTGTAGTTGCTCTTCCTGTAGTGCGCTGGACAAACCGATTTTTGCAAGACTCAAAAAGCTCGAGGGTTCTTTTTTGATCGTGCGGTTCTCAAAGCTTTTGAGCGCCCAGAACAAGTTGTTGAGGGTCTTTTTATAGTCGGCAAACCAAGTGTCGGGCGTACTGTTGGCGGTTAATTGTGCCAGCAGGCTGGAATGCAGAATGTCTTTTTTAAAATCGTCGGAATGTAAACCGTAAAAAAGTGTAATGTTTCCGTCGACGACGTAAATGTCGGGTGCGGTAGGTTTCATAAAAATTCCGGGTAAATGAAGTGAAAGCGCATGGGCAGGAACAGAGGCCATGAGTGCTCACTGGCCCCGATTCTTATCAGTTTGCTTGAATGTAATTATTGAAAGCCCGGGATACTGTCCAGGTAGTCTTCGGCAGCTTGGCCGAGCTTCCTGAGAACGGATGCACGTACTCCGTCGTAAAGATCAGTATTGAGATAAACGGCCGAGGCTGCCGATTTAATAGCGGTTGATTGAGTGGTCGATTTCCACCAGAGGATACCTCGCTTGCTTTCCCTGACATCCACGGATGTGCAGTTAAGAACCATCATGGGCGAGCCTCCGCGGGTTTGCCAGACGGGGGACATGTCAAACTTGGCTTCATAGCCAACTTTGGCATTGCGATTGTAAATGCTGATCAGCCCCTGATCATCTTTGACGCCTGCCACCGCTTTGCCTGTGAGCGCCAGCAGTTGAGGGGCGTTAGCGCCCACCAGCCCCTGAAGTATCTCAATGGCGACAGCATCCATGGTGAGTCCGGTCTTTTTGATGGTTATATTCTTGACTTGGGATGCTTGAGTGACCCAGCCAAGTTTGGCAAGACTCTCGGTGTAATAGGTATACCACTCGTGCAGTTGTTTGATCGGGTCATATTTTTGTGAGGCGGCGTTCTGGACAAGTAATTTGCAATTATCAACGTCTTTACGGTTTTGATCCGAGACGCCCGGCATGTAAATATTCATCATTTCCGGGCCGACCGTGCCACTTTCTTTGTTGGGGTCGGTCGGTGGGCTGAAGGTCGCTATTCGGGGTGTGAAGTTTGATGCGGGTAACGCAGGAAGTGTATCAATGAACTCGAGTCGTTGTTCCATGTGCATGGCGGTAGTCCTTTACTAAGTTAATAGGGCAAGTCATAGGCTTGCGAGGCCAAAGATAAATTAATCGTTCAGAAAGTCCATGAGCGCTTTGTAACTGGATAGTTGTTGAAGTGGGCGCTGGATAGGGGGAGTGAAGCGTGTGTGTGGGCTGTTGAAGTTGTTGGGCGTTGGCGTGTATGAACGTGTGAGTGATGGGCAAGGCCAAAAGTTTTGTTCGATCTGGTAATCCCGAAATGATCGCGGTCAGCAGGCGGTGCCTGCCGGGGGACGCAGGAGTCGCGCAATGTCATAGACTGGTCGTGAAAGCGTCATCTTCGGTGGCGATGCTTGAGGCCGACGTCTTGCATCCCGCCTTGGGCCTTTTCATCGATCACAAGGATGTCTGCCCATGTCGCAAGAAACCGCCACGCGTTACCCCTTGGTGCTGGTTCCGGGAATGCTCGGGTTTATTCGCCTGCTGCTCTACCCGTACTGGTACGGGATCATCCCGGCGCTGCGCCGGGGTGGGGCGACAGTGATTGCGGTACAGGTTTCGCCGGTCAACTCCAACGAAGTGCGTGGTGAGGAGTTATTGACGCAAATCGATGAGATATTGCGCGAAACCGGTGCGAGCAAAGTCAATCTGATCGGTCACAGCCAGGGTTCGCTGACCGCCCGTTATGCTGCCGCCAAGCGCCCGGACCAGGTGGCCTCGGTGACCTCGGTAGCCGGGCCTAACCAGGGTTCGGAGTTGGCGGATTATCTGCACAAACACTATTCGCCCGACAGCGCGAAGGGACGTGTGCTGAGTGCCTTGTTGCAGCTGGTTGCATGGTTGATGGGCCTGTTGGAAACCGGTAATCGCCAGCGTAAATGGCCGGTGGATGTGCATGCCTCGCACAACTCGCTGACCAGCGAAGGGGTCGCGTTGTTCAATCAGCGTTACCCACAGGGATTGCCCGAGACTTGGGGCGGGCATGGGCCGGAGTGGGTCAACGGCGTGCGCTATTACTCATGGTCCGGGACCTTGCAATCGGGCAAGACCGACCGTGGCGGCAATCTGTTCGATGGCACCAACCGCAGTTGTCGGCTGTTCGCCACCACCTTCGTCCGTGAAGCCGGGCATTGCGACGGTATGGTCGGGCGTTACAGCTCTCACCTTGGCACGGTGATTGGTGATGAATATCCGCTGGACCACTTCGACATCGTCAACCAGTCGCTGGGGCTGGTGGGCAAAGGCGCCGACCCTTTGCGGTTGTTTGTCGAGCATGCGCAGCGGTTGAAGGCGGCGGGGGTGTGAAATTTGTGTAGCAGACAAGATCGCAGCCTGCGGCAGCTCCTACAGGCAACTCCCCCCGTAGGAGCTGCCGCAGGCTGCGATCTTTAACAGTTCATCAGGCAACGCAGGTCTTGCGGCCCAACACCAAGGTCCAACGCTCCGAAAGAATCACCCCACCCAACGTCAGCACTCCACCTACCAGGTGGTACAGCGCCAATTGCTCATGCAGCACCACCGCCGCAATCAATGCCGTAATCAACGGCAGCAGGTTGAAGAACAGCGTGGTTCGGCTTGGCCCCAGACGCACCACCGCTTGCATCCACGCCAGTGGCGCGAGCATCGAGGCCAGCAGGCAGGCATAAAGCACCAGCGGAATGTTCTGCAAGGTCGGGCCGACTGTTGGCGAGGCCATGAACAGCGGAAACAGTACCACCACCGCCACCAGCACCTGCAAATACAACAGCACCAGCGGTGGCAGGCGCAGCTGCCATTTTTTCAGCAAGGTGCTGTAGACCGCATAGGCCAGTGTAGCGATCAGCATCATCGCATCGCCCAGGTTGACCCCGTGTTCCAGTAGCGCACCCAGGCTGCCAGACGACACCACCACCAGCACGCCGGCAAACGACAGCACCGCACCGGCCAGCGCGCCGGCCGTCAGCCGCTGGCCGAGGCTGATAATGGCCATGGCCAGCGACATCAACGGCATCAGCGACAGGATGATGCCCATGTTGGTGGCCGAGGTCATGGTCGCGGCGAAGTAGGCCAGGCTTTGATAGACCGCCATACCGAGCACGCCGAGGATGAAGATCTTGCCCAGGTTCGGGCGAATCTCCGTCCAATGGTTCATCACCGGTTTGAGCATGAACGGTGTGAACAGAATCCCGGCGAGCAGCCAGCGATAGAAACCGATCTCGGCGGGGAAGATCGCGCCGACCGCCAGTTTGTTGATCACGGTGTTGCCGGCCCAGATGAAAATGGCCAGCAGGGGATAAGCGTATTGCATGGGAAAAACCAGAACGTTCGTTAATGAAGCGCAATTATCCGCCTGTCTGGATGAAAGCCTATACTGCGATCCAGACAACCTGCCTCTGAATACGGACAGCATGAACAGTAAACACATCGATCTGCTGGATTTCAGCGAACTGCCGGCCCCTGTGTACTTCCGCTATGCCGACTTTGATGCTCACCGCTTTGCCTCGGCTCACTGTCATCCATGGGGCACGCTGGAGTATTCGGCCCACGGCGTATTGCACATGGAAATCGGCGGCAGCCGCTTCATGTCGCCGCCGCAATACGCGGTGTGGGTGCCGCCGCACACCGAGCACAGTTTCTACAGCAACCAGCCGATTAATTACCGCGCTGTTTGCCTCGCGCCGCCGCTGTGCCGCGACCTGCCGCAGCAGGCCTGTACGCTGGCGATCAGTGACATTCTCAAGGCGATTCTCAAGGACTTCGCGGCCCGCGACGTAAAGATCCCCGAGAGCCCGGCTGACAAGCGCTTGGCCGAGGTACTGGTCGATCAGCTTCAACAGGCGTCGGTGCATAACTGTTATTTGCCTTACGCCAGCAGCGCCGGACTGCTGAGTGTGCTCGAAGCCTTGCAGGCGTCGCCGGGCGACAATCGGCCACTGGTGCAGTGGGCGGAGCAGATCCACGTCAGCGAACGAACCCTGGCCCGGCAATGTGTTCGAGAACTGGGCATGAGCTTCGGTGAGTGGCGCCAACGCTTGCGTTTCCTGGCTTCGATCGAAGCACTGGACAGCCCGCGCAGCATTCAGGAGGTCGCTTTCGATATGGGTTACAGCACGTCGTCGGCGTTTATCGCGATGTTTCAGCGCCAGGCCGGTTGCACGCCCGAGCAGTATCGACGGACCACTCTGGAGAGTCGGTGAGGGTGTAACAGGCTTTGTCTACACTCATCTCGAGGCCGCGCCCATCGGCGCGGTAACAAGGAGAAAACTCCATGAAGATGCTGCGTATCCCTTTGTTGATGATCGGTCTGTTGCTCTGTTCCCAGGGCTTTGCCGCCACGGCTCAACAGAACAAAATGACCACCTGCAATGCCGACGCCACCGCGAAAGCCCTCAAGGGTGATGAGCGCAAAACCTTTATGAGTACCTGCCTGAAAGCCGCGCCGGCAGCAGACGCGGCCAAGACCATGACACCTCAGCAAGAGAAGATGAAAACCTGCAACGCCACCGCCACCACGCAGGCACTTAAAGGCGATGCGCGCAAAACCTTCATGAGCGATTGCCTGAAGAAAAAATAAATATCGAAATATCGAAAGATCGCAGGCTTCGCCAGCTCCTACATGAGACCGCGATCCTCGTAGGAGCTGCCGCAGGCTGCGATCTTGCGGGTCATCCGCTCGCTTCGCCGCTCGAAGGCTGGCAGACTGCCAATCCTTTAACGCCGTTTGTTTTGAGGCTGTATGCCAACGTTTTCTCAGCGTCACGTGTTGCTGTTGGTCAGTTGGGTGATCATTTTTGGTGGTTTGCTGCTGGTGTTGCCGCTGCGACTGTTGCCCAGTCTGCTGGCCGGGTTGCTGGTGTTCGAACTGGTCAACATGCTCACCCCGCAGCTGCAACGACTGATCGAAGGTCGGCGGGCACGCTGGCTGGCCGTGGCCTTGCTTGGCACTCTGGTGGTCAGCGTACTGGCGCTGATTTTTGCCGGTGCTATCAGTTTTCTGCTGCATGAAGCGGAAAACCCCGGGGCTTCCCTGGACAAATTCATGCTGGTGGTCGACAAGGCGCGCAGCCAGTTGCCTCCATTCATCGACGCTTATCTGCCGGCCAGCGCCGCCGAATTTCGCGTGGCCATCGGCGAATGGCTGAGCAAGCACCTGAGCGACTTGCAACTGGTCGGCAAAGATGCAGCGCACATGTTCGTCACGTTGCTGATCGGCATGGTGCTGGGGGCGATCATTGCCTTGCAACGCGTCCCTGATCTGACCAAACGCAAACCCTTGGCGGCGGCGCTGTTCGACCGTTTGCACCTGCTGGTTCAAGCGTTTCGCAATATCGTCTTTGCGCAGATCAAGATTTCCCTGCTCAACACCTTCTTCACCGGGATCTTCCTGGCGGTGATCCTGCCGTTGTTCGGGATCAAGCTGCCGCTGACCAAAACCCTGATCGTGCTGACCTTCCTGCTGGGCTTGCTGCCGGTGATCGGCAACCTGATCTCCAACACGCTGATCACCATCGTCGGCTTGTCACTGTCGATCTGGGTCGCGGTGGCGGCGCTGGGTTATCTGATCTTTATCCACAAGCTGGAATACTTCCTCAACGCGCGGATCGTCGGCGGGCAGATCAGTGCCAAGTCCTGGGAGTTGCTGCTGGCAATGCTGGTGTTCGAAGCCGCGTTCGGCCTGCCGGGGGTGGTGGCGGGGCCGATTTATTACGCGTACTTGAAGAGCGAGTTGAAGCAGATCGGGATGGTCTGACGTATAGCCCGTAGGCCGTAGGAGCTGCCGAAGGCTGCGATCTTTTGATCTTCTTCAAGTAAAAGTCAAAAGATCGCAGCCTTCGGCAGCTCCTACGGGGAAGGTTGTGATTCAGCAGCCGTAACGCTTCATGGCCTCGATCGCCAACCCGCTGCCGATGCTGCCGAAGATATTCCCTTCCACATGCTGCGCATTCGGCAACATCGCCGAAACACTGTTACGCAGCGCCGGAATGCCGCTCGAACCACCGGTGAAGAACACCGTGTCCACCTGATCGACGCGCACATTGGCGTCGTTGAGCAATCGGGTCACGCTGTTGCGCACCCGCTCCAGCAGGTTATCGATGGCCGACTCGAACAGCGCCCGGCTCAGCTCTACGCTCAAACCCGGTTCGATCCGGTCCAGCGGCACATGACGACTGTCAGCGTGGGTCAGCTGGATCTTGGTTTCTTCCACTTCCATTGCCAGCCAATGCCCGGCGCGCTGGTCGATCAGCTTGAACAGGCGGTCGATGCCGCCGGTGTCTTCGATGTCGTAACGCATGCTGCCCAGGGCCAGGGTCGACTTCTGCGAGTACACCGAGTTGATGGTGTGCCAGGTCGCCAGGTTCATGTGGTGGCTGGTGGGCATGTAGGCGCCGCTCTTCATCCGGCTGCCATAGCCGAACAGCGGCATCAGGCCTTGCAGGCTCAGTTGCTTGTCGAAATCGGTCCCGCCGATGTGCACGCCGCCGGTGGCGAGGATGTCGTCGTGACGGTTGTCGTGGCCGCGTCGCTCAGGGGACAGGCGAACCAGAGAGAAGTCCGAAGTACCCCCGCCGATGTCGACGATCAGTACCAGCTCTTCCTTTTCGATGGTCGATTCATAGTCGAACGCTGCGGCAATTGGTTCGTACTGGAACGAGACGTCCTTGAAACCGATGGCACGGGCCACGTCCACCAGCGTGTTCTCGGCTTCCTGGTCGGCCATTTCATCGTCATCGACGAAAAACACCGGGCGCCCCAGCACCACTTCTTCGAATTCTCGACCGGCGGCGGTCTCGGCACGCTTTTTCAACTGGCCAATGAACAGCCCGAGCAGGTCCTTGAACGGCATCGCCGTGCCCAGAACGCTGGTGTCGTGCTTGATCAGCTTGGAGCCCAGCAGGCTCTTGAGCGAGCGCATCAAGCGGCCTTCGTAGCCTTCCAGGTACTCGTGCAGCGCCAGCCGGCCGTACACCGGGCGGCGCTCTTCCATGTTGAAGAAGACCACCGACGGCAGGGTGATCTTGTCGTCCTCCAGCGCGATCAGCGTTTCCATGCCAGGGCGCAGCCAGCCGACAGTGGAGTTGGACGTGCCGAAGTCGATACCGCAGGCACGGGCTGGAGATGCGTTTTTCATGTCTTTCGAGTTCCGGTTAAAAAACGGCCGCGCAGTGTATGCCAGAGCGGCGAAGAATCGAAGGCCGACTATCTGCTAATTCGCACCTTTAAGCGCCTTGAAAGACTATCCTTGTTCCCCAAACTTACAGGCATGAGCCTGGCAGCCATTCTGCAATCAAGTGATCCGCCCCGGCTGCCGATAAACTTCTGATGCGCTGCCCGATCACACTCTTGAGATCGGTCAAGCCTGCGGCTGCCAATCAGTGCATGCTGTGTCTGGCTGCGCGATATCGATAACGGATGGTGATTCCCTCGATGGACTTCAAAGACTATTACAAGATTCTCGGTGTGGAGCCGACCGCTGACGATAAGGCGATCAAGGCCGCCTATCGCAAGCTGGCGCGCAAATACCACCCCGACGTCAGCAAGGAAAAGGACGCCGAGGCCAAGTTCAAGGACGCCTCGGAAGCCTATGAAGCGCTGAAAAGCGCCGACAAGCGCGCCGAATACGACGACTTGCGCAAATACGGCCAGCACGGCCAACCGTTTCAGGGCCCGCCGGGTTGGCAGCAGCGTGGCGGTAGCGGTGGTTTTGGTGGACAGGATGGCGGCGATTTTTCGGACTTCTTCAGTTCGATTTTCGGTAACCGTGGCCCGGGTTTCGGGGGTGGACAGTCTGGCCGCAGTGCCGGTCGTCGAGGGCAAGACGTGGAAATGGAATTAGCGGTTTTTCTGGAAGAAACCCTGTCGACCGAATCGAAAAAGGTCAGCTTCCAGGTGCCGCAGTACAACGCGGCCGGTCAGCACGTCAGCAATACCAGCAAAAGCCTGAACGTGAAGATTCCGGCGGGTGTCACCGATGGTGAGCGCATTCGGCTCAAGGGGCAGGGGGCTCCGGGTGTCGGTGGCGGCGCTAATGGCGACCTGTACCTGACCATTCGTTTTGCGCCGCACCCCAAATTCGACCTTGAAGGTGAAAACCTGATCATCACCTTGCCGTTGGCTCCGTGGGAGCTGGCGCTGGGGGCAGAGGTCGCGGTGCCGACCCTGACCGGCAAGATCAACCTGAAAGTTCCAGCCGGCAGCCAGAACGGCCAGCGCATGCGCGCCAAAGGCCACGGCCTGCTGAACAAGGCAGGGCAGCGCGGTTATCTGTTCGTGCAGCTCAAGGCCGTGATGCCGAAACACACCGATGATGACGTCAAAGCGTTGTGGCAGGAGCTGGCGAAGAAAGCCGCTTTTAATCCGCGGGAGCATTTTTGAGTCAAGAGAAGGAGTAGCCAATCATGAGCAACCCCCTGATCGTTCAACTGGACATGGCAGAATTCTGTGAGGCGACCGATTTGTCGGACGTCTACGTGATCGAAATCGTCGAACACGGCATCCTCGAACCTCAGGGCACGCAGCCCAAGGATTGGCGTTTCAACGACTATGAACTGGCGGTCGCCAAGCGCGCCGCCAAGTTGCGCCAGGACCTTGACCTGGAATGGGAAGGCGTCGCCCTGGCGCTCGACCTGCTCGAAGAAGTGCAGCAACTGCGTGCCGAAAACCGGATGCTCAGGCAACGGCTGGGGCGGTTGGTGATCGAGTAGCGTGAAGACTCAAAGCTGCTTGAAACCCTGAATGACGGCGATCCCTAATGGCGACTTTCCTGCAGACATTAAAAAGCCGGCTTGTGGCCGGCTTCTCGGGGACTGGCTTGGTTTATTTTTGGTAAACCGTACCAGCCTTCAAAACGTACACCCGGATCTTGCGTCCGGCTGTGGGACTTGGCGAGAAAGTCATCTGCCTTGTCGGTGCGATCGGACGGGCGCTGGGCGGGTCGATGCAAATGTGGGGCGCAGCATACTGATTTTTTTGAGTAATTCCCAGCGTGAAGTGCTATCCAGAGCGTTGTGCTGCTTAAAAGGGCGGTGCGGTATCAGCAGAACGGCACCGGTGGCCGCTGTTTGTTCAGCGTGGACCACCAGAAGACCCAGCCGAGGATTTCGATGTTTTGTTCTTCGATCTGTTTGGCGCTGAAGATTTCGTCGGGGTAGCCGTTGCTGTTGTGGCTGCGCAGTCGCAAGGCGCCGGAGGGGAGGCGGTGCAGGTATTTGATGCGCAGCATGCCGGCGTGTTCGAGGGCGTAGATCTGGCCGTCGACGACCTGGGTCAGGCTGCGGTCGATGGCGAGGGTCGAGCCGTCTTCGATTTTTTCCGACATGCTGTCGCCGACCATCGGTACGCAGATGGCTTGGGCCGGTTCGACTTCCAGGCTCTCGAGGTGGCTTCGCGGCAGGCGGATGAACTCGCCGGGTATTTCGACGACCTGGGTATCGCTGGCACCGGGGGCCGTGGGGACTTCTTTATACAGCGGGATTTCTACATCGGCCGAATCGACATTCACGGTATACACGCCGCGAGTTTCTTGCGCCTCGTAAACGTTACCGGTCTGATCGGCCAGTTGTATCGGGCCTGGATGCCTGGGGCCTTCGCCGTTGAGCAGCCACAGGCTGTTGACGCTTAACAGGCGGGCGATTTCGTCCATTCGCGGGTAGGGAACGCCGCGGTTGTACCAGTTGTTCACGTGCTGGGGCTCGACGTTGCAGAAGGCCGCGAATGCCGTCGGGGTGATGTTCACCTCTTTCAGGAGCGCTTTGAAGCGTGGGCCGCATTTGTGCTTTTTCATGAATACGGAGTTTACGGGCCGGGGTGGCCGGATTAAATAAACAACCGGGTCAATTTTCGCGGGAATATTCTGCTGAAGTGCAGGATATTGTTAGTTCATATTAAACGCGTCTAAACGTTAGACGGTGTTTCATTAAACGCGCTGTTTATCCTGATGTTTTAACGCTCATAAAAAAACCCCGGATAACCGGGGCTTCTTCAAGAAGTCAGTGGCGTTCAGCCAATGCCGTCTCAGCCTTTATAGGCCGCAACCGACTTCGTGATCGCGGCGCGAGCGGCGTCTGCGTCGGCCCAACCTTCGATCTTCACCCATTTGCCTTTTTCGAGATCTTTGTAGTTCGCGAAGAAGTGCTCGATCTGCTGAATCAGCAGCGGTGGCAGGTCGGTGTATTCCTTCACGTCAACGTACAGCTGGGACAGCTTGTCGTGTGGAACGGCGATGACTTTAGCGTCGCCGCCGCCGTCGTCGGTCATGTTCAGGATGCCGACTGGACGCGCGCGGATCACCGAGCCTGGAGCAACCGGGTAAGGGGTCACAACCAGCACGTCGAGGGGATCACCGTCGTCTGCCAGGGTGTTCGGGATGTAACCGTAGTTGGCCGGGTAGAACATTGGGGTGGCCATGAAACGGTCAACGAACAGGCAATCGCTGTCTTTGTCGATTTCGTATTTGATCGGCGCGTGGTTGGCCGGAATCTCGATCGCGACGTAGATGTCGTTCGGCAGGTCTTTGCCAGCCGGAATCTTGCTGTAGCTCATTGGGCGGTGCCCCCGTAAGTGGCCAAATGACTTGGCCGGATTGACCAAAAAGTGGCGGCGATTATAGGCATATTCCGCCGCCGACGCCACGTACCAGCCTAGTCGTGTGCTTGGTAAGCCGGATGTCCGGCTTGCAGTTGCTTGAGCCGCGTCAGTGGGTCCTGGCGGTAAAACAGCTGCAGTTGCTGATAGACCTGTGGATAAGTTGCGTGCAGCAAATCCGGGGCGCTGAAGAAGTATTCGCTGGTGACCGCGAAGAACTCGGCCGGATTTTCCGCTGCATAAGGGTCGATGGCGGTGTCGGCGTGCGGGTGGCGATCCAGTTGGCGATTAAGGTCGTCGTAGGCATGTTGCATGACCTTCGCCCAGTCGCTGACGCGCATGTCGCTGTGCAGCGGTGGCAAACCGTTGGCGTCGCCGTTAAGCATGTCGAGTTTGTGCGCCAGTTCGTGGATCACCAGGTTGTAGCCTTCCCAGCCCCCGCTGGCCATCACGCCCGGCCAGGCCAGAATGATCGGTCCCTGTTGCCAGGCTTCGCCGCTGTGCTCGCCGTTCCATTCATGCTCGACGCCGCTGGCATCGCGATGGCGCTGCGGGCTGAGGAAGTCGTCGGGGTAGAGCACGATTTCGTGGAAACCCTGATACCAGTTCAAATCGCCCAGGTGCAGCAACGGTAATTGCGCTTGCGCGGCGAGCAACAGGCGCTGCTCCTGGTGCAGTTCGACGCCGGGCAGGCAGGTCAGGTGTTTGTCTTGCAGAAAGAGCACGGCGGCTTCGCGCAGCCACCGATCTTCGGTGTCGCTGAGGCCGTCGAGAAAACTCAGGTGCTGGCGCACCCGCTGCCAGGTTTCATCGGCAACGGGGTGCTTGGCCAGCGTGCGCTGGCGGCGCCAGGCGTTGAGGGACCACATGGACGCTCAGCGCGACGCGGCTTTGGAGCTCGCGTTGGCCAGGCGATTGCGGATCAAACCGATGATCATCGGCACCAGCGACAGCAGGATGATGCCCACTACCAGCAACGACAGGTTCTTCTTGATGAACGGCACGTTGCCGAAGAAGTAACCGAGGGTCACCAGGCCGCCGACCCAGAGGATGGTGCCGAACACACTGAAGGCGAAGAAGCGCGGGTAAGGCATTTTGCCTACGCCGGCGACGAACGGTGCGAACGTCCGGATGATCGGCAGGAAGCGCGCCAGTGTCACGGTCTTGCCGCCGTGCTTGTCATAGAAATCATGGGTTTGTTGCAGGTAGTCGCGACGGAAAATCTTCGAATTTGGATTGCTGAACAGCTTTTCGCCGGCCGTTCGTCCGACAAGGTAATTGGTGCTGTCACCGAGAATCGCCGCCAGCATCAGCAAACCGCCCAGCAGCACCGGGTCCATGCCGCCACCGGCCGCTACCGCGCCGGCGATGAACAACAACGAATCACCCGGCAGGAATGGCATCACTACCAGTCCGGTTTCGCAGAAAATCACCATGAACAGGATGGCGTAGATCCATGGCCCGTAGTTGGTCACCAGCAAGTCGAGGTAGACGTCGAGATGCAGGATTAGGTCGATCAGGTTGAAATCCATGGTGGGCACCTGTGGTAACGACCCGACTCAGCAGGCCTGTGCGAATATTTTGAAAAAATGGGCTACAGGGCCGTGGAGTTTTTCTTACAGCCCGTGAGGTTCACGATTATACGGACTGAAAGGTGAAAAGCGTGTCGAGTTTGTAGCGAGGGATTTCCAAGGGGCGGGAGAAGCCGCCCGTAGGAGCTGTCGTAGCCTGCGATCTTTTGATTCTTGGCGAATGTAGAGACGCTGAAGATCAAAACATCGCAGCCTACGACAGCGCCTACGAGTTTTTGATCTTACAGCTCTTCGCTGATCGGCAAGACGTAGTTCTTGAACTCGGTGTCTGCGCGAAAACCGATGGATTCGTAGGTTTTCTGCGCTATTTCGTTGTCGCTGCTGGTGGACACGCGCATGCGCACAGCCTGGGTTTCCTTGGCCATTTTCTTTGCGGTACGCATCAGGTTGTCGGCGACCAGTTGGCGACGGGCGTCTTCGGCGACGTAAATATCGTTGAGGATCCATACGCGCTTGAGCGACAGCGACGAAAAGCTTGGGTACAGCTGACAAAAGCCCAGCAATTTGTTGTCATCATCATCGGGCAGGGCCAGATAGATCACCGACTCCTTACGCCGCAGGCGCTTTTCCAGAAAGGCCCGGGACGAGTCTGGATAGGCCAGTGAGCCATAAAATTCGCGGTATTTGACGAACAAGGGCGTCAGAAGGTCCAGGTGCTCGAGGGTTGCTTGAGTAATCCGCATGCTAGGCCTCAACTTTCAAGTAGATAGGGCGGCAGTTTCCAGTGGATACGACGGCAATCGTTTCATTACTCGGGCAGCCGTTCGTCGATGCTGCCTGAAAGCAGAGCAAAAACGCAATTCGGATACGGGTCAGTCATTCGGCGGACTCAGTAGGAAATTTCCTTTCATGTCAGCGTCATCTTTCGACCCAAGAGTCTGGACCTGGGCTTCGTCTTTCAGGTTGACTCCCGACAGCTGCCGCCGACAGGCCTCGCGCATCAAGTACAGCAAACGGTGTGCCGCCATGCCGTAACTCAAGCCTTCCTGTCGGACATTGGAAATACAGTTGCGGTAGGCGTCCGTCAGGCCGACCTTTGGATTATAGGTGAAATACAAGCCGAGACTGTCTGGCGAGCTGAGGCCAGGGCGTTCGCCGATCAGGATCACCACCATTTTTGCACCCAGCAACTCACCGATTTCGTCAGCCACGGCGACGCGACCCTGCTCCACCAGAATCACTGGCGACAACGACCAACCTTCGGCCTGGGTCTGTTCTTCCATGCGCGCCAGAAACGGCAAGGTGTGCCGATGCACCGCCAGCGCCGACAGGCCGTCGGCCACGACCACCGCCAGATCAACGCCGCCCGGGTTGGCCAAGGCGTGTTCGCGCAGCCTTTGCGCAGACGCGTCACTCAGCTTGCGACCCAGGTCCGGGCGTTGCAGGTAGCTGTGGCGATCGGTGGCGGCGCTGTGCAGCAGCAGACTGTCGCGCCCGCGCTCGGTCAATTGAGCGCTCAGCCCGGCAGGGTCGAAGGGCAAGTGCACGGCGTCGCGGGCCTGGGCGTGGGCGTACTGGAAATCCAGTTGCGCGCCGGTCGGCATGCTGGTGCCGGTACGACCCAGAGCGATGCGTGCCGGGGTCAGGCGGCGCAGCCCCAGCAAAGGGTTTTGCGGGTCGAAGGGTGGTTTGTCCATCAGCAGATTACTCATCCCAGTTGCGCCATGGCCTGGCGGAAGGCCGGCGGCAGGTGGTTGCCGAAGTGAACCTTGCCGTCACCTTGGGTGAAGATGCCCATTTTCGCCAGCCACAACTCAAACTCCGGCGCAGGTTTCAGGCCGAGGGTCTGGCGCGCGTAGAGCGCGTCGTGGAACGAAGTGGTCTGGTAGTTGAGCATGATGTCGTCGGAGCCGGGGATGCCCATGATGAAGTTGATCCCGGCCACGCCCAGCAGCGTCAGCAGGGTGTCCATATCGTCCTGATCGGCTTCGGCGTGGTTGGTGTAGCAGATGTCGCAGCCCATCGGCACACCGAGCAACTTGCCGCAGAAGTGGTCTTCGAGGCCGGCGCGGATGATCTGTTTGCCGTTGTAGAGGTATTCCGGGCCAATGAAGCCGACCACGGTGTTCACCAGAAACGGCTTGAAATGCCGTGCCACGGCGTAGGCGCGGGTTTCACAGGTTTGCTGGTCGATGCCGTGATGGGCGTTGGCCGAGAGCGCGCTGCCCTGGCCGGTTTCGAAGTACATCAGGTTTTGCCCCAGCGTGCCGCGATTGAGGCTCAATCCTGCGTCATAACCTTCCTGCAGCACATTCAGGCTGATGCCGAAACTGGCGTTGGCCGCTTCGGTGCCGGCGATCGACTGGAACACCAGGTCCAGTGGCACGCCACGGTTGATCGCCTCGATGGAGGTGGTGACGTGGGTCAGCACGCAGGCTTGGGTCGGGATTTCGTAGCGCTGGATCACCGCGTCGAGCATTTCCAGCATGGCGCAGATCGAGGCGATACTGTCGGTGGCCGGGTTGATCCCGATCATCGCGTCGCCGTTGCCATAGAGCAGACCGTCGAGAATGCTCGCGGCAATCCCGGCGGGTTCGTCGGTGGGGTGATTGGGTTGCAGGCGGGTCGACAGGCGACCGCGCAGGCCCATCGTGCCGCGAAATTGAGTCACCACGCGGATTTTCTGTGCCACCAGCACCAGGTCCTGTACGCGCATGATCTTCGACACGGCGGCCGCCATTTCCGGGGTCAAGCCGGGGGCGAGGGCGCGCAGGCTGTGCTCGTCGGCCGCATCGCTGAGCAGCCAGTCGCGAAAGCCGCCAACGGTCAGGTGGCTGACGGTCGCAAAGGCGCTGGCGTCGTGGGTATCGATGATCAGCCGGGTGACTTCATCGGATTCGTAAGGGATCAGTACTTCTTGCAGGAAATGCTTGAGCGGGATGTCAGCCAACGCCATTTGCGCGGCAACCCGTTCACCATCATTCAGGGCGGCAACGCCGGCCAGGAAGTCCCCGGAACGCGCCGGGCTGGCCTTGGCCATGACGTCCTTGAGGTCGTCGAAACGGTAGGTCCGGGCGCCGACGGTATGGGCAAATGCAGCCATGAGCGGTGTCCTTCTGATGTATTGAATGCATTTGGTGCATGCGCCGGGCCATTCGCCCGGCGCAGGTGCACGTTATATGCCCGTGAGCATCGCGTCGGCCGGTGCATCGGAGCGCTGTTTGGCGGTCAGTTGGAAGTAGATGAAACCTGCCACCATGAAACCGAGGAAAATCATCCCGATCAAGGTATTGAACCAGGCCATCGCCACCAGGCAGACCACCGCCAGGAACAGCGCAATGCCCGGCACGATCGGATAACCCGGGGCGCGGAAGGTGCGCTCCAGCAGCGGCTCGGTTTTACGCAGTTTGAACAGGCTGAGCATGCTGATGATGTACATCACGATGGCGCCGAACACCGACATGGTGATCATCGCGGCTGTCAGGGTCATGCCTTGCAGGTTGACCAGTCCATCGCTGTAAATCGCCGCGATGCCGATCACGCCGCCGGCCAGAATCGCCCGGTGCGGCGTCTGGAAGCGCGAGAGCTTGGCCAGGCCGCGAGGCAGGTAGCCAGCACGAGCGAGGGCGAAGAACTGTCGCGAGTAGCCGAGGATGATCCCGTGGAAGCTCGCCACCAGACCGAACAGGCCAATCCACACCAGCATGTGCATCCAGCTGGAGTTGTTGCCGACCACGGCTTTCATCGCCTGTGGCAGCGGGTCGTTGATGTTCGCCAGTTGACGCCAGTCACCCACGCCGCCGGCCATGACCATCACGCCCATCGCCAGGAACACCAGGGTCAGGATACCGCTGACGTAGGCCTTGGGAATCGTACGTTTCGGGTCCTTGGCTTCTTCGGCAGCCATGGCCGCGCCTTCGATGGCGAGGAAGAACCAGATAGCAAACGGTATCGCCGCAAACATCCCGGGGATCGAGCCCATCGTGAACTCGCTCGAACCCGACCAGCCGTTGAGCACGAAATTGCTGAAGCTGAAGCCCGGTGCAACCACGCCCATGAACACCAGCAGTTCGGCTACCGCCAGAACGGTCACCACCAGTTCGAAGGTCGCGGCAATGCTGACGCCAAGAATGTTCAGGCCCATGAACACGAAGTAGGCGCCGACCGCGGCGATTTTCGGGTCCAGATCCGGGTATTGCACGTTCAGGTAGGCGCCAATGGCCATCGCAATGGCCGGTGGCGCAAAGACGAACTCGATCAGCGTAGCAATCCCGGCAATCAAACCGCCTTTTTCACCAAAGGCCCGTCGGCTGTAGGCAAAGGGCCCGCCAGCGTGGGGAATCGCGGTGGTGAGTTCGGTGAAACTGAAGATGAAGCAGGTGTACATCGTCGCCACCATCAGCGCGGTGACGAGGAACCCCAGGGTACCTGCGGTGCCCCAGCCATAACTCCAGCCGAAGTATTCGCCGGAAATCACCAGACCGACGGCAATGCCCCACAGGTGCAGGGTGCCGAGTGTGGGTTTGAGCGTAGTTGTCGAAGTCATAAGTCCTCTCTGCTTTTTATTGTTTGATCTGTTGGACTTTCGGGTGTGGCGGTTTGGGTGGATCGACGCTGTTCACGCAGCGGTTAATCTGTCGATCGGGCACGCAAAGCCCGTGCCAGAGCGGCAGGGCAATGATTTTTGGTTGGAACGCCATCCCTGTAGGAGCTGGCGAAGCCTGCGATCTTCTTCAACCTGGCGACGGGAGCTGCCAACAGACAAAGATCAAAAGATCGCAGCCTGCGGCAGCTCCTACGCCGGTTTTAAGCCTGGAGGGTTAGAAGAAACCCAGCGGATTGATGTCGTAGCTCACCAGCAGGTTTTTGGTTTGCTGGTAGTGGTCGAGCATCATTTTGTGGGTTTCACGGCCGACACCGGACTTCTTGTAACCGCCGAATGCCGCGTGGGCCGGGTACAGGTGGTAGCAGTTGGTCCAGACGCGACCGGCCTTGATCGCCCGACCCATGCGGTAGGCGCGGTTGATGTCGCGGGTCCAGAGACCGGCGCCGAGGCCGAACTCGGTGTCGTTGGCAATCGCCAGGGCTTCGGCTTCGTCCTTGAAGGTGGTGATGCTCACCACCGGGCCAAAGATTTCTTCCTGGAACACGCGCATTTTGTTGGTGCCCTTGAGCAGGGTCGGCTGGATGTAATACCCGGTCGCCAGGTTGCCCTCGAGTTTTTCCACTTTGCCGCCCGTCAGCAACTCAGCACCTTCACCTTTGGCGATTTCCAGGTAGGAGAGGATCTTGTCGAATTGCTGCTCGGACGCCTGGGCGCCGACCATGGTGTCGGTGTCCAGCGGGTCGCCACGTTTGATTTGCAGGACCTTCTTCATCACCACTTTCATGAAGTCGTCGTAGATCGACTCCTGCACCAGTGCGCGGGACGGGCAGGTGCAGACTTCGCCCTGGTTGAAGAACGCCAGCACCAGGCCTTCGGCGGCTTTCTCGATGAAGGTCGGTTCGGCTTGCATGATGTCGGCGAAGAAGATGTTCGGCGATTTGCCGCCCAGTTCCACGGTGGACGGAATGATGTTTTCGGCAGCGCATTTCATGATGTGCGAGCCGACCGGCGTCGAGCCGGTAAAGGCGATTTTGGCGATGCGCTTGCTGGTGGCCAGGGCTTCGCCGGCTTCTTTGCCGAAACCTTGCACGACGTTCAGTACGCCGGGTGGCAGCAGGTCGCCGATCAGTTCCAGCAGAACGGTAATGCCCAGCGGAGTTTGCTCGGCGGGCTTGAGCACCACGCAGTTACCGGCGGCCAGGGCCGGGGCGAGTTTCCAGGCGGCCATCAGGATCGGGAAGTTCCATGGGATGATCTGCCCGACCACGCCCAGCGGTTCGTGAATGTGATACGCCACGGTGTTGCCGTCGATTTCCGCGGCGCTGCCTTCCTGAGCGCGCAGGCAACCGGCGAAGTAACGGAAATGGTCAGCGGCCAGCGGAATGTCGGCGTTCAGGGTTTCACGCACGGCCTTGCCGTTGTCCCAGCTTTCGGTGATCGCCAGCACTTCGAGGTTTTGTTCAATGCGGTCGGCGATTTTCAGCAGCACCAGCGAGCGTGCCTGAGCAGACGTGCTGCCCCAGGCGTCGGCGGCTGCGTGGGCAGCGTCGAGGGCTTTTTCGATGTCTTCGGCCGTGGAACGGGGGAATTCGGCAATCGGTTGGCCGTTGACCGGCGAGGTATTGGTGAAGTACTGACCTTTGACAGGCGCGACGAACTCGCCGCCGATGTAGTTGCCGTATTGACTCTTGAACGAAACGATAGCGCCTTCAGTACCTGGGTGAGCGTAACGCATGGTGAGTGTCTCCTTGGCTTTTGTACTTATAAGGGAGTACGCGCAGTAAGCGCTTGAGAAGCGTAGAGCAAAGGTCGGGCCAGTGCTTTGCGGGACAGGTAAATCAAGGGTTTACGGTTTTATTGAGGGTTGGTGAAGCAGGGCCTGTGACAGATGCAATACAGGCCTTGTGACAGTTTGTACCGCTTGTGGCACAGCCCGTGACCTGGCGGTCAGGCCGGCATTGCAATGCGCTCGACGCTGGAGGATGCTCAGTGCCTGTAATGGACCGTAGGAGCTGCCGGAGGCTGCGATCTTTTGACTTTGTTTTTTCAAAATCAAAAGATCGCAGCCTCCGGCAGCTCCTACAGGGCCGTGTACACCTTTCGGGGAGAATAATAAGAAATGCACAGCAACCATTTGAGTCGCCATGCCCAGCAAGTCTTGACCGTGACCCAAGGCAAATCCCATTTGCAGGGGCCGGGCAGCGATCCGTCCATCGCCCGTTCCTGGCTGCGTTGTCTTGAGGACTATCACCTCGACCCGGCCCTGACCATGGCGCCGACGGTGCTTGAGCACGGTCGGGTGCTGGAGAGTCGCGAGCGCTTGCAGCAAGTCCTGCAGATCGCTGGCGGCGAAATGACCAGCCTGCATCAACAACTCTCCGGTGCCGGCCACGCGGTGCTGTTGACCGACGCCCGCGGGGTGATCCTCAACTGTGTCACCGCGCCCGCCGAACGGAAGATTTTCGAGCGCGCGGGTCTGTGGCTCGGCGCCGACTGGAGTGAAGCCTGCGAAGGCACAAATGGAATCGGCACTTGCCTGGTGGAGCGTCAGTCGCTGACCATTCACCAGGATGAGCACTTTCGCGGTCGCCACACTGGCCTGACCTGTTCGGCGAGCCCGGTGTTCGACCCGCACGGCGAACTGCTGGCGGTGCTCGACGTTTCGTCGGCGCGCCACGATGTTTCGCGGCAAAGCCAGTTTCATACCATGGCGCTGGTCAACCTC
This sequence comes from Pseudomonas frederiksbergensis, assembly GCF_001874645.1. Classification (NCBI taxonomy): domain Bacteria; kingdom Pseudomonadati; phylum Pseudomonadota; class Gammaproteobacteria; order Pseudomonadales; family Pseudomonadaceae; genus Pseudomonas; species Pseudomonas frederiksbergensis. The sequence continues at coordinate 2,247,563 of NZ_CP017886.1, read as the reverse complement.
TCGGCGAAGATGATCGAGAGCTGCTACTTCCTGCGTTACTTCGACAATCAATGGCTGCTGCGCTTTCACTTGCAGGCCGAGTCCGTCGGGCTGTTCAGCGAGGGGCTACTGGCGTTCGACGGCGAAGGGCGGATCAGCGCAGTCAATCAGAGTGCGTTGAACCTGCTGGGGCATGTTCGCGGCGGGTTGCTGGGTAAACCGGTCGAGGCGTTTTTCGATTGCTCGCTGGACGAATTGCTGGGGCGCGCGAGCGTCAATGCCAGCGCCAGTTGGCCGCTGCGCACCCGCGACGGGCGGGTGTTGTTTGCGCTGCTGCGCGGCCAGCCCCGCAGCGTCCCGACCCCGGTACTGCAAAAGCCGAGCATTGCCGAGCGCTCGGTTCTTTCGGATATTTGTCTTGGGGATGAAGGGCTGCAGGCTGATTTTCGTAAAGCCTTGCGGGTCTTCGAACGTGATGTGCCGCTGCTGATCAACGGTGAAACCGGCTCAGGTAAAGAAGCCTTCGCCAAGGCCGTTCATCAGGCCAGTCAGCGCGCCGAAAAAGCCTTTGTCGCGCTCAACTGCGCGGCGATCCCGGAAAGCCTGATCGAGAGCGAACTGTTCGGCTATCGCGGCGGCAGTTTCACTGGCGCACGCAAAGAGGGCATGCGCGGCAAGTTGCAGCAGGCCGATGGCGGCACGCTGTTCCTCGACGAGATCGGTGACATGCCACTGGCCCTGCAAACCCGACTATTAAGAGTGCTGGAAGATCGGCTGGTGGTGCCTATCGGTGGCGAGCCGCAGGCGGTCAACGTGCGGATCATCAGTGCCACTCACCGCAATTTGCTCGAGCGGGTGCAGGACGGCAGTTTCCGCGAAGATTTGTATTACCGCCTCAATGGCCTGGAAATCGCCTTGCCGGCCTTGCGCGAACGCAGCGACAAATCCCGATTACTCGATTTTTTGCTGGCTGAAGAGTCGGGCGGGGAGACGGTGCTGATTGATGCGGCAGCGCGACAGGCGCTGCTCGACTTCGCCTGGCCGGGTAACGTGCGGCAGTTGCGCAACGTGTTGCGCACCCTGGCGGCGTTGTGCGAGGACGGGCGGATCGGGGTTGAAGATTTGCCGGTGATGATTCGGCAGGGGCGGCCGGTGCTTGCGCTGGTGCAGGCGGACGAGGTGTCCGAACATCCGCTGGACGATGCCGAACGTTTGGCCTTGCTCAATGCTCTGGAGCAGCAGCGTTGGCACATGACCCATACCGCTGAACAACTGGGTGTCAGCCGTAATACGCTTTATAGAAAGCTGCGCAAGCACGGCATTGCCCGGTAGCGAAAAGATCGCAGCCTGCGGCAGCTCCTACAGAAGAAGCCAACCGCGCTCTGCGTAGGAGCTGCCGCAAGCTGCGATCTTGGCGATCATCTGCGCGCTGGTGATCTCGAGTCCGAAACACAAGGTGCGATTTTCGGCCCTCTACGCTAACCTGCCTCGATGTTTTACGAGGTTGACTATGCACATTCATATTCTGGGTATTTGCGGCACTTTCATGGGCTCGATGGCGGTTCTGGCCAAAGAGCTGGGCCATCACGTGACGGGCTCCGATGCCAACGTCTACCCGCCGATGAGCACTCAGTTGCAGGCGCAGGGCATCGAGCTGACGCAAGGCTATGATCCTGCCCAACTCGATCCGGCCCCGGATCTGGTGGTGATCGGCAATGCGATGTCGCGCGGCAACCCTGCGGTCGAATACGTATTGAATAAAGGCCTGCCGTACGTCTCCGGTCCGCAATGGCTGGCCGACCACGTGCTGCAAGGTCGTTGGGTGCTGGCGGTTGCCGGCACCCACGGCAAGACCACCACCAGCAGCATGCTCGCCTGGGTGCTGGAACACGCCGGCATGAGTCCGGGCTTCTTGATCGGTGGCGTGCCACAGAACTTCTCGGTGTCGGCGCGTCTGGGTGCCACGCCGTTCTTCGTGATCGAAGCCGATGAGTACGACAGCGCCTTCTTCGACAAGCGTTCGAAATTCGTTCACTACCGTCCGCGTACCGCGATCCTCAATAACCTTGAGTTCGATCACGCCGACATCTTCCCCGATCTGCCGGCCATCGAGCGGCAGTTCCACCACTTGGTGCGGACCATCCCGAGCGAAGGCCTGGTGATCCACCCGACCACCGAACCGGCATTGCAGCGCGTTATCGAAATGGGTTGCTGGACCCCGGTGCAAACCACCGGTGCAGGCGGGCAGTGGCAGGTCAAGTTGCTCAGCGCCGACGGCTCGAAGTTTGAAGTGATGTTCGAAGGCGTCGCCCAAGGCGTGGTCGAGTGGGACATGACCGGCCAGCACAACGTGGCCAATGCCTTGGCCACTCTGGCGGCCGCGCGGCATGTGGGCGTGGTCCCGGCGATGGGCATCGCCGCGTTGAGCGCGTTCAAGAGCGTGAAACGGCGCATGGAAAAAGTCGCTGAAGTTCACGGTGTCACTATCTACGACGACTTCGCGCATCACCCGACCGCCATCGCGACCACCCTCGACGGTCTGCGCAAACGCATCGGCGACGCGCCGTTGATCGCGATCATCGAGCCGCGTTCCAACTCGATGAAGCTTGGCGCACACCGTGACGGTTTGCCGGAAAGTGTGGTCGATGCCGATCAGGTGATCTGGTACGCGCCGGCCAACCTCGGCTGGGATCTCGGCGCGACGGCTGCGCTGTGCTCGGTGCCGTCAATGGTCAGCGATTCGCTGGAAGGCATTATCGAGCGGGTGAAGAGCCAAGCCAAACCGGGCACCCACGTGGTGATCATGAGCAACGGCGGCTTCGGCGGCCTGCATGGCAAATTGGCCGAGGCGCTTAAATGAGCAATGGTCCGGATCGCATCACCCTTGCCATGACCGGCGCTTCCGGCGCCCAGTATGGTTTGCGCCTGCTCGATTGTCTGGTGCGCGAAGACCGCGAGGTGCACTTCCTGATCTCCAAGGCTGCGCAACTGGTGATGGCGACCGAGACCGACGTCACGCTGCCGCCAAAACCGCAGATGATGCAGGCCTTCCTCACCGAGTACACCGGCGCTGCTGCCGGGCAGATTCGGGTGTATGGCAAGGAAGACTGGATGTCGCCCGTGGCCTCGGGCTCCGGTTCGCCAGCCGCGATGGTGGTGGTGCCGTGCTCGACCGGGACCTTGTCGGCAATTGCCACAGGCGCCTGCAATAACCTGATCGAGCGCGCCGCCGACGTGACGCTCAAAGAGCGTCGACCATTGATTCTGGTGCCACGCGAAGCGCCGTATTCAAGCATTCACCTGGAAAACATGCTCAAGCTGTCGAACATGGGCGTGACCATTCTGCCGGCCTCACCGGGCTTCTATCACCAGCCGCAGACCATCGATGATCTGGTGGATTTTGTCGTGGCGCGGATTCTCAATTTGTTGAACATCCCGCAAGACATGCTGCCGCGTTGGGGCGAGCACCATTCAAGCTGCGATGAATAAGTTATTGAGTCTGCTGCTCGTCCTGCAATTGGGCGGCTGTGCCACCGCACGTACGCTGGACGCAGCCAAGCCCGGCGCGCCGGTGGTGTACTCGGGCATGCGTCTTGATCTGTATGCGCTGGACGGCGGTTGCTGCGCCAAGGATCGTTTTGGCGCCGAAGCACCGAGCTACCCCGGCATCGACCTGCCGGCCAGCGCGCTGCTCGACACGCTGCTGTTGCCGCTGTCGGTGTTGACGGTGTTGGGTGTGGGGTTTCAGGCGACGGGCGGGTTGTAAGCAAAAAGATCGCAGCCCGTAGGAGCTGCCGAAGGCTGCGATCTTTTGATTTTTACTTACCGAGCTTGCGCAATTCGTCGGACTCGACAATCCGCACACCGTCCTGTTCTTCCAGCGCCAGGCGCCACATGGCGCGGGCCAGTTGGCAGGCTTCGATGCCGCGGTATTTGCCGGGAATCAGTCTGGACAGCGGGCCTGCCAGTTGTTCGGCGAGTCGCGGTTCAAGGCGATCTCCCAGTAGCAGGGAAGGCCGGCAGATGGTCAGTTGCGGCCAGTTCTGTGCGCGTAATGCGTATTCCATCTCGCCCTTAACCCGGTTGTAGAAAATCGAGGATCTCCGATCGGCCCCCAGGGCGCTGATCACGATCAGGTGCCGTGCGCCCATCTCCCGCGCACGTTTGGCGAACGCCACCACCATGTCCAGATCAACGGCGCGAAAGGCTTTTTCGGAGCCGGCCTGTTTGATCGTCGTGCCCAGGCAGCAGTAGGCAATGTCGACGCGGCCACTGAGTTGTGGGAGAAATACAGCCGGGTCGCCGACCGGGTTTTCCAGGTGTGGATGTTCCGCCAGTGGCCTGCGTGAGGGTGCCAGTACGCGGCTGATGGTCGGCTCGTTGAGCAGCCGATCAAGTAAGTGCTCACCGGTCAGGCCGGTGGCTCCAGCGAGCAATATATGCTGAGGCGTCAAGTACATAATGTTTCCCCCTTGATACTGTTTCAGCTTAGTTGCTCTTTGCTTCCTTGCTGGTTAAAGCGGCACTTTGTAGTGCCTTGCGTGCTTGCTGCTTGCGCAATAATTGCCAGTGCGCCACCACCCCTTTAGGCGCCCAGATCTGTGGTTCAGATGCTTCGAAGTTGTCTGCCAGTTCGCGCTCGGCAACGGTGGCCTTGGCCAGTTTGAACGCCTGCTCCAGATCGTCGGTCTGGTTCAGGGCCTGAACGAATAACGCGTCGCCGAAGTAAGTGAAGTCTGCCTCTTCCGAGCAACCGAACGACACTCGGTCGGCGCGCGAGGCGGTCATGATCAGCGTGTGTTCGTCTTTGAGTGCCGGGATAAAACCGCCGGAGTAGCACGCCGAAATCACGATGATCTTGTCGCGATTTTTCAGCGGTGCGAGGACCGCTGCCAATTCGTCAGCCGGCAAGTCGGCCAGCTCCAGGCGCGGTTGGTCGAGCACCAGTTCGTGTTCGTGGGTGCCGTGGCTGGTCAGGTAGATGAACACCAGGTCTTCCGGCCCGCTGCGTTCGGCCAGGGTCAGGGCGGCGCGGCGCAGGTTCTCGCGCGTGGCCATCGGCCGGTCGCCAAGGTGGTCGCGATGGTTGACCAGGCGGATCTGGCCGTAGGCACCAAAGCGGCTGGCGAGCATGTTGCTGACGTAGTCGGACTCGCGCAGAAACACACTCTGCTTGCCGTCGCCGCCCACGGTCAGGGTGTACAACTCGATCGCCGGGGTCGAGGCGGGCACATTGGCCAGCGCCTCTTCGAGCAGACGGCCTTGCGCCAGTAACCCCAACTCGAGGGTGTCTGGCAGCAACTTGCCATTGGCATCGCGTACACGCTGACCATTGATCCAGTCGCCGCTTTGCACGCTGCCATCAGTCAGCACCAGCGTGCCATGCCCTTGGTAGCTGTCGCTGTCGAACTCGCCGATGTAAAAGCTGCCGTCCGACAAGTTCAAGCGGCCTTGGCCGGTGAAGCGCCAATCGCTGAACTGGCCGATATAGTGGCTGTTATCGGCGCCAATCAATTCACCTTTGCCGTTCAGCGCGCCTTCCTTGAATTGACCGACCCACACGTCGCCATCGGCGTTCTCGTAGCGGCCTTTACCGTTCAACTGATTCTGTTTGAAACCGCCGACGTAGCTGTCGCCCTCGGCGCTGCTGAAGGTGCCGTTGCCTTCCAGCTGGCCGTCGACGAAATTGCCGGTGAACTGGTTGCCGCTGGCATCGCCGCGCTGGCCTTCGCCGTTGGGTTTGCCATTGGCGAACTGGCCCTGATACTGACTGCCGTCCTCAAGTTCGAGGCGACCGAGCCCGGAATACTGATCGGCCTTGAACTCGCCACGGTAGGTCATGCCGTCTTCTTTGAGGGTGCCTTCACCGTCGCGCCGACCGAGTTTGAAACCGCCGGTGTAGCTGCTGCCACTAGTGGTCAGCGTGCCCTGGCCATGGAACAGCCCTTGCTGGAACTCCCCGCGGTAGACTTCGCCGTTGCTGCCGTGCCATTCGCCCTGACCGTGCCACTGGCCTTTGTCGAACTGACCGGCGTACCAGCTGCCGTTCGGGTAGTCGATCCGGCCCTGACCTTGCAGCAACCCGTTGACCAGATCCCCCCGATAGCGGCCACCATCCGGCAGGCGTGCGTCGGGCGGCAACAGCGATTCGCCGTCACCACAGGCGGTGAGCAACAGGGTCAGGACAAGGGGTGCAAGTGAGCGCATAGCGGGATCCGGGCAATTAGGCGAGGGAGTATGCCGCAGCTATGTGTCTGATATATAGAGACGCGGTGCGAAACAGTAGGAACTGCTTCGCATCCGGCAGGGGTTAAACGAACGCCAGCGACAGCGGTTCAGCGATGTACGCAGGTTTATCCGAGCCTTCGATTTCCAGCGTGGCGGTGGCCTTGAGCAGCCATTGGCCGGGTTTCTTCTCGGTGACTTCAGACAGTTCGACCTTGAGCCGGACTCTGGAGTCGACCTTCACCGGTTGAATGAAGCGCACGCTGTCCAGGCCGTAGTTGACCACCATCTTCAAACCTTGCGGGAGGACCAGGATGTCTTCCATCAGTTTCGGGATCAGCGACAGCGACAGGAAACCGTGGGCAATCGTGCTGCCAAACGGGGTTTGTGCGGCTTTTACCGGGTCAACGTGGATGAACTGATAATCGCCTGTGGCTTCAGCGAACAGGTTGATGCGGTCCTGATCGATGGTGAGCCATTCGGAACGTCCGAGTTCCTTGCCGACATAATCTTTGAGCTCTGCAACTGGAACATAGGGCATTGAGACTCTCCTTGGGTTCATCGTTTTTAAAGTTTTTTCGGGGGGGATTCAATCCCGGAACAACCACGTTAGATCATCACGGGGATTTGCTCCGGTCAAGCATCCATGCTTTTGGCGAATACCCATGCATAGCAAGTGCCATGCTTATAATGTCCGGCCCGCTTGTGGGGGACGAGTTTTGCTGGAGATGACGGATGTTGCTACGCGGCCTGACCTGGCTGGTGCTGTTTCAATTGCTCGGCACAGCCCTCAACCATTTGTTTTTGCCGGTGCTGCCAGGGCCGATTATCGGCCTGCTGTTGCTGCTGGGGTTCCTGGTCATTCGTGGCGAAGTGGCTGAGCCCTTGAACCTGGCCGCTGGCAGCCTGCTGCGTTATTTGCCGTTGCTGCTGGTGCCACCGGCGGTGGGCGTGATGGTTTACGCCGCCGATATCGCTGCGGACTTCTGGGCCATCGTTGGCGCATTGGTGTTGTCGCTGCTGCTGTCCTTGTCTTTCGCCGGGGTGTTGATGCAGCGGCTGATCAAGCGTCACGCTGTTCGCACGGAGGAGTCGTTATGATCTTCGACTGGCAGGGCGCGCTGGCGGCAGTGATTCATCACCCGTTGTTCGGTATCGGCGTTACGTTGGGCGCCTATCAACTGGTGTTGGCGGCGTTCGAGAAAACCCGTTGGATCTTCCTGCAGCCAGTGCTGGTATCGATGCTGCTGGTGATCGGCGTGCTGCTCGCGTGTGGGCTGACGTACGCCGAATACCGTAAAAGCACCGAGATCCTCAGCATTCTGCTGGGGCCGGCGACCGTTGCGCTGGCGGTGCCGCTATACCTGAACCTGCGGCGGATTCGGCAGCTGTTCTGGCCGATATTTACTACGCTGGTGATAGGGGGGTGGTTGCCACCGGCATGGGCGTGCTGCTGGGGTGGTGGTTTGGCGCCGAGCACATGATCCTGATGACCATGGCGCCCAAGTCAGTCACCTCGCCGATTGCCATGCTGGTGGCCGAGCAGATTGGCGGAGTGGCCGCGCTGGCCGCGGTGTTCGTGTTGATCACGGGGGTGATTGGCGCAATTTTCGGCCCGAGTCTGTTGACCCGACTCGGTGTGCACAGCCCTGAAGCCCGCGGCATGGCGCTGGGTATGACCGCCCACGCTGTCGGGACGGCGGTGGCGATGCAGGAAAGTGAAGAATGCGGCGCCTTCGCGGCGCTGGCGATGAGCCTGATGGGTGTGGCCACGGCGGTGTTTCTGCCGTTGGCGGTGTCGATGGTGGTGTAAGGAAATGTCTATGAGCCTGGCGCTTTTTCCGCTGAACACAGTGCTGTTTCCTGGCTGCATCCTCGATTTGCAGATTTTTGAGGCGCGCTATCTGGACATGATCAGCCGCTGCATGAAACAGGGTGCAGGCTTTGGTGTGGTATGCATTCTGGATGGGGATGAAGTGGGCGTCGCGCCCGAAGGTTATGCGCGGGTCGGGTGCGAAGCGCTGATCACCGACTTCAAACAACAGGACAACGGCCTGCTGGGCATTCGGGTACAGGGCGGGCGGCGTTTCCACGTGTTGCGCACCGAGGTGCAACGCGATCAGTTGACCGTCGCCGAGGTCGAGTGGCTGGAGGACGAACCGGAGCAACCGTTACAGGACGAAGACGCCGATCTGGTCGCACTGCTCAAGGCCCTGGCCGAACACCCGATGGTCGAAGCGTTGAACATGGGCACCGAAGCGACAGGCCAGCAGTCACTGGCCAATCAACTGGCGTACCTGTTGCCGTTTGCCGAAGTGGACAAGATCGACCTGCTGCAACTCGATGACCCGCAACAACGCCTGGATGCGATTCAGGCGTTGCTGGATGAGTTGCAGGGTGAGTTGTTTGCCTGACGCCCGCTAAAAGATCGCAGCCTGCGGCAGCTCCTACATGGATTCGGTGTGCGTCCTGTAGGAGCTGCCGCAGGCTGCGATCTTTTGCTTTTGCTAATACGCATACCGCAACATCATATGAGGCAAATGCCACAGCGCGAAGAACCCGAACAATGCGACCAACATTGGCAAGACCAGCCACCAGGCCTTGGCCGGCATTGGGCTCAGGGGGACTTGGCGCTGGGTCACCGCCAGGCTGGCCGCACACACGCAAGCCGCCAGCACCGCTCCGGCCAGTACATCGGTTGGCCAGTGCGCACCGAGATAAACCCGCGACAGGGCGATGGACGCAGCCGGCAAGCAACCGAGTAGTAGCCAGGTCAGGCGCATGCGCGTTGGCTGGCCGCGACCGGCCAGTATCGCGAGGGTCAGGAACAACGCAAACGAACCTGACGAATGACCACTGGGCATGCTGTAGCTGGTCAGTGGATCGGTCAGTACTTCCGGGCGCATCCGGGCGAACAGGTGCTTGGTCCCAGTGTTTGCCAGTGCAGTGATCAGCAGCGTGCTGCCCGCGAAGATCATGTGCCGCCATTGCCGCGTGACCAGCAGCAGGATCGTCAGTGCCGCGCTGATCACGAACATGTTTTTGAACTCGCCGAGCTGGGTGAGCATTACGGCGACTTCATCCAGCAGCGGGCTGCGGTGTTCCTGAATCAGCGTCATCAAGCCCTGATCGAAAGCCTTCAGGTGCGGGTAGCCGATGAACAGTCCGCCGAGTATCGCCAGGCTGAGGCCGGCGATCAGTGCGGTGATTTGGCGATGAGCGCGCAAGCTGCCGTTGATGCTCAGGCCCACCAGCACCGCGATGCTGCCGACCACCAGTCCGGCCTGTGGCCAGAAGCCTTCCGGCAGTGGCAGGCGAATCGCCGCGCCCGTCGCCCAGCCCGGCAGCAAATAGGCCACAGACCAGCCGGCCCCCGCCAGCAAGCTGACGGCAAAGAAGCGTGGGAACGGCATGTCGAACATCCCGGCCACCATCGGTAGCATCGGGCGCAATGGGCCGATAAAACGCCCGACCAACAAGCTCGCGATGCCATAGCGCTGGAAATAGTTTTCGGCGCCGTTGATCCATTCTGGATGATGACGCAGCCCTGGCAAGCGCCGAATGTTCTGGTGGAAGTGTCTGCCGAGGAAATACGACAGCACATCGCCGAACAGGCCGCCGAGCAAACCCAGCAGCAGCGTTTCGCCCAGCGACAGCGCGCCGCTGCCGGCCAACGCCGTGATGGCAAACAGCAACACTATGCCGGGAACAATCAAACCGACAATTGCCAGGCATTCAACACAGGCCACTATGAATACCGCCACCGCCAGCCATTGCGGGTTTACCGTCAACCAGACGGTCAGGCTATCGAGCCATGGGCCCATACATACAACTCCATTGTTTTTCGTTGGTCTGTAGGAGCTGCCGCAGGCTGCGATCGTTAACAGTCAAAAGATCGCAGCCTGCGGCAGCTCCTACGGGGGATTGAGTTTTAAATCAGGAAATAGTCGCGGTTTTCGACTTGGCCGCGTCGCAGAGGGTTCCGGGTGCAATAGGGCGCGTAAGTGCTGTCGACGAAGCGGTACATCAGGTGTTCGTCGCGGCCATGAGGAATGCCCAGGCGTGTGGTCTGGATGACATGGGCGGGGTGTGTGCCGACGTCTTCGACAAACAGCACTTCATGATCGAAGCGCTTGGCATCCCAGGTTGGCACGTTCAGGCCCAGCGCCTTGCACAACAAGGTCTGGCCGGCGCAAAGCTTTTGTGAGGGGCGTGGTCGGCCATTGGCGTCGGGGTTGTTGAGCAGCATCTGCGCCAAGCTCGCCGGGCCGGAAATTTCATCGATCCACGGGTAGGCCGATTTGATCAGTACCGCATTGCCCGGCCCATGGGCGCTGAAGTTCAGTGAGTCGCCGCCACGGGCGTAGTACATATAGATGTGGCCACCATCCAGAAACAAAGCCTTACGCTTTTCTGTGTAACCGAGGGAGGCGTGGCTGCCCTTTTCTTCGCAGTAATAGGCTTCGGTCTCGATAATCCGCGCCGAAAGCCACAGATCACCGACCCGATGGCGGATCACTTTGCCCAGCAACTCGCGGGCAAGCAGCTGAGCATCACGATTGAAAAAGCAGTCGGGCAGGGCTTCTGGCAGTTTCGCGGTGGTCAGAATGGACATGGCGGCCGAAGTGATCAGATAAATATGACGGAATGATAACAACTCCCGACTTAATCGAGGCTGAACACTGCCCATTTCGACCATCCGCCCGTCACTGCTGTTAGTAGGAGCGCGCGACAGCTATAATCTGCCGCTTTCCTCTTTGCCAAGACCACAGAGACCATGACTGAGTCCGTTCTTGACTACATGACCCGTTTGGGTCGCGCTGCCCGCGACGCTTCCCGCGTGATCGGCCGTGCCAGCACCGGGCAGAAAAACCGCGCCCTGCTGGCTGCCGCCAACGCTTTGGATAACGCTCGCGCCGAGTTGACCGCCGCCAATGAACTTGACCTGGCCGCAGGTCGGGCCAATGGGCTTGAGCCGGCCATGCTCGAACGTCTGGCCCTGACCCCCGCACGCATCGACGGCATGATCGTCGGTTTGCGTCAGGTGGCGGCGCTGCCCGACCCGGTCGGCTCGATCCGCGACATGAGTTACCGGCCGTCGGGTATTCAGGTCGGCAAGATGCGCGTGCCTCTGGGCGTGGTCGGGATCATCTATGAGTCGCGGCCGAACGTGACCATCGATGCCGCGAGCCTGTGCCTGAAGTCCGGTAACGCAACCATCCTGCGCGGTGGTTCCGAGGCCATTCATTCCAACCGCGCCATTGCCGCCTGCATTCAGCGCGGTCTGGCTGAAGCCGGTTTGCCGGCGGCCGTGGTGCAAGTGGTTGAAACCACCGATCGTGCCGCTGTCGGCGCGCTGATCACCATGCCCGAGTACGTCGACGTGATCGTACCGCGCGGCGGCAAGGGGCTGATCGAACGGGTCAGCCGCGACGCTCGCGTGCCGGTGATCAAGCATCTGGACGGCATCTGTCACGTGTATGTCAGTGCCCACGCCGAGTTGCCGAAGGCCCAGCGCATTGCGTTCAACGCCAAGACTTACCGTTATGGCATCTGCGGCGCCATGGAAACCCTGTTGGTCGATCAAGCGGTCGCCAAGGCATTCCTGCCGGCGATGGCGGCACAGTTCCGCGAAAAAGGCGTCGAACTGCGCGGTTGCGAACGCACCCGGGCGATCATCGACGTCGTGGCCGCGACTGAAGAGGACTGGAGCACCGAATACCTGGCGCCGATTCTGTCGATCCTGGTGGTCGACGGCCTGGACCAGGCGATCGAGCACATCAATCATTACGGCTCGCACCACACCGACTCGATCGTCAGCGAACACCAGGGCGAAGCCCGGCGTTTCGTGGCTGAAGTTGATTCGGCTTCGGTGATGATCAACACCCCGACGTGCTTTGCCGATGGCTTCGAATACGGATTGGGTGCCGAGATTGGCATTTCTACTGATAAGCTGCACGCCCGCGGCCCGGTGGGCCTCGAAGGTCTGACCTGCGAGAAGTACATCGTGGTCGGTGATGGCCAGTTGCGCGGCCAGGAGCCGGTCTGACTTGGGCGATCTCGGCCAGAGTGCCGCAGTGACTGCCAGCGAAGCCTGTTCTCGGCGCATTGGCGTCCTGGGCGGGACCTTCGATCCGGTGCACATCGGCCATTTGCGCAGCGCACTGGAAGTGGCTGAATCGCTGGCCCTCGATGAGTTGCGCCTGACGCCCAGCGCCAGGCCCCCGCATCGGGACACGCCGCAGGTCTCGGCGCAGGACCGTCTGGCGATGGTCGATTGCGCGGTGGCCGGTATAGCACCGTTGGTAGTGGACGACCGCGAACTCAAGCGCGATAAACCGTCCTATACCATCGACACCCTGGAGCTGATGCGCGCGGAACTCGCCGCTGACGACCAATTGTTTCTACTTTTGGGCTGGGACGCATTTTGCGGCCTGCCCACTTGGCACCGCTGGGAAGAGTTGCTCCAGCATTGCCACATCCTGGTGCTGCAACGCCCGGATGCCGACAGCGAACCGCCGGATGCCTTGCGCAACCTGCTGGCAGCGCGCTCGGTGAGCGACCCGCTGGCCCTCAAAGGGCCGAGCGGACAGATTGCATTCGTCTGGCAGACGCCGCTCGCGGTATCCGCCACCCAGATCCGTCAACTGCTGGCCAGCGGTAAGTCGGTACGTTTCCTGGTGCCCGACGCGGTCCTGGCCTACATCGATGCGCACGGACTTTACCGTGCGTCGAACTGAATAGGAGTGCTTTGAGGCACGTGGCAACAACGTGTATTGAAGCGCCCGAACATACGAGCAAAACGAGTTTTATATGACTGACAAAGACGTAACTAAAGTAAAGCGCAAAGGTTCGTTCAAGAGCGCCCCGCTGCCAGTAACGGCTGAAACCGGCCCGGCACTCGTCGGCGAAGAACTGGTCAAGGTTGCCGTAGCGGCCCTGGAAGACGTCAAGGCCCAGGACATTCTGGTGATCGACGTTCGTGAAAAGCAGAGCATCACTGACTTCATGATCATCGCTACCGGTACTTCCAACCGCCAGATCGGCGCGATGCTGGACAAGGTCCGCGAGGCGGTCAAGGCCCAAGGCGTCAAGCCGCTGGGTGAAGAAGGCAAGGGCGACAGTGACTGGGTGCTGCTGGACATGGACGATGTCATCGTACACATGATGACCGCCTCGGCCCGCCAGTTCTACGACCTGGAGCGTCTGTGGGAAGGTGCCGAGCTGAGCCGTGCCACCGATGGCAAGCACCACAGCCCTGAAGTCGGCCACGAGCATTTCACCAAGCTCAACAAAGACCAGCAATAAGGGTTCGCTGTGCGACTGCGTCTGATCGCCGTCGGTTCACGCATGCCCAAATGGGTGGAAGAAGGCTGGCATGAATATGCCAAGCGTCTTCCTTCCGAGCTGGCGCTGGAACTGGTGGAAATACCGCTCAACACCCGCGGCAAGAATGCTGACGTGGCGCGCTTCATCCGTCAGGAAGGCGAAGCCATGCTGGCCAAGGTCGGCCCGAACGAGCGCATCGTCACCCTCGAAGTTCACGGAAAACCCTGGAGCACCGAGCAACTGGCGGTCGAACTGGACCGCTGGCGGCTGGACTCGCGTACGGTGAACTTCATGGTCGGCGGCCCCGAAGGGCTGGCGCCGGAAGTGTGTGCACGGGCTGATCAGCGCTGGTCGCTGTCGCCACTGACCCTGCCGCACCCGTTGGTGCGGATTCTGATTGGCGAACAGCTGTATCGCGCCTGGACCGTGCTGTCCGGGCACCCTTACCACAAGTAGTTCAGCGCCCCCATGTCTCAGCCGATCCGCATCAAGGACCACGAGAAAGACGCCCGTCTGGTGCGCGGCCGGGTCGTGTTCGGGGCAATTGCGGTGGTCACGCTGATCGGCGTGCTAATTGCGCGCCTGTATTTCCTGCAGGTGATTCAGTACGAGTATCACTCGACGCTGTCGGAAAACAACCGCGTCCACGTTCAGCCAATTCCGCCGACTCGGGGACTGATCTACGACCGTAATGGTGTGGTAGTGGCCGATAACCGGCCCAGCTTCAGCCTGAGCATGACCCGCGAGCGCTCGGGTGACTGGAAGCAAGTGCTCGATGTGATCGTCGAAGTGCTGCAACTGACGCCCGAAGACCGGGTGGTCTTCGAAAAACGCATGAAACAGGGGCGCCGGCCGTTTGAGCCGGTGCCGATCCTGTTCGAACTGACGGAAGAGCAGATTGCCCGGATTGCGGTGAATCAGTTCCGTCTGCCGGGCGTCGAAGTGGTTGCGCAGCTGGTGCGTCACTATCCGCAGGGCGCGCACTTTGCGCACTCGGTCGGGTACATGGGGCGGATCAACGAGAAAGAGCTCAAGACGCTGGATCCGGTGGCTTACAGCGGCACCCATCAAATTGGCAAAACCGGCATCGAGCGCTTCTACGAGCCTGAGTTGCATGGTCAGGTCGGTTACGAAGAAGTCGAGACCAACGCCCGTGGCCGCGTGTTGCGGGTGCTCAAGCGTACCGATCCGATTCCCGGCAAGGACATCGTCCTGAGCCTGGACATCAAATTGCAGGAAGCCGCCGAAGCCGCACTGGGTGGGCGCCGTGGTGCGGTGGTGGCGCTGGACCCGAACACCGGCGAAGTGCTGGCGATGGTCAGTCAGCCGAGCTTCGACCCGAACCTGTTCGTGACCGGCATCAGCTTCAAGGCCTATGCCGAACTGCGTGACTCGATCGACCGGCCACTGTTCAACCGTGTGCTGCGCGGTCTGTATCCGCCAGGTTCGACCATCAAGCCGGCCGTGGCGATTGCCGGGCTGGACTCCGGCGTGGTGACCGCTTCGACCCGGGTTTTCGACCCCGGTTACTACATGTTGCCCAACTACGATCACAAATACCGTAACTGGAACCGCACCGGCGACGGCTATGTGGATCTGGACACGGCAATCATGCGTTCCAATGACACCTACTTCTACGACCTGGCGCACAAGCTGGGGATCGATCGGTTGTCGGCGTACATGGGCAAGTTCGGCATCGGCCAGAAGGTCTCGCTGGACATGTTCGAAGAGTCGCCGGGGCTGATGCCGTCTCGCGAATGGAAACGCGCGACCCGACGCCAGGCCTGGTTCCCGGGTGAGACGCTGATTCTGGGGATTGGTCAGGGTTACATGCAGTCCACCCCGTTGCAGCTGGCCCAAGCCACTGCGCTGGTCGCCAACAAGGGCAAGTGGAACCGTCCGCACCTGGCGAAAACTATCGAAGGACAGAGGCCGCTTGACCCGAACCCGATGCCGGACATCGTTCTGCGCGATGCGTCGGACTGGACCAAGGTCAACCACGGCATGCAACAAGTGATGCATGGTGCCCGCGGCACCGCGCGCAAAGCGGCGATCGGTTCGCAATACCGGATTGCCGGTAAATCGGGTACCGCCCAAGTGGTCGCGATCAAACAGGGCGAGAAGTACGACCGCTCCAAGGTTCAGGAGCGCCACCGTGACCACGCCTTGTTCGTCGGTTTTGCACCGGCCGACAACCCGAAAATCACCGTGGCGGTGATGGTCGAGAACGGTGAGTCGGGTTCCGGCGTCGCGGCGCCAGTCGTGCGGCAAGTCATGGATGCCTGGCTCCTGGGCCCGGACGGCCGACTCAAACCCGAGTACGACAGCCCTATCAGCGCGGAGGCTACGGCCCGTGAAGAGTAATTTTGATCGCATCCTCTCCAGTGAGGACGTGATGCGTCGCCGCGCGACGCTGTTGCAACGCATACACATCGACGGCCCCTTGCTGATCCTGCTGCTGATCCTCGCTGCCGGCAGCCTGTTCGTGCTGTATTCGGCCAGTGGCAAGAGCTGGGACCTGCTGGCCAAACAAGCGACGTCGTTTGGGATCGGCCTGGTGTCGATGATCGTCATCGCCCAGTTCGAGCCGCGCTTCATGGCGCGTTGGGTGCCGCTGGGCTATGTGCTCGGAGTGATCTTGCTGGTGGTGGTGGACGTGATGGGCCACAACGCCATGGGCGCGACGCGCTGGATCAACATTCCCGGGGTGATTCGCTTCCAGCCCTCGGAATTCATGAAGATCCTGATGCCGGCGACCATTGCCTGGTACCTGTCCAAGCGCACGTTGCCGCCGCAACTCAAGCATGTCGGGGTCAGCCTGTTCCTGATTGGGTTGCCGTTCATATTGATCGTGCGTCAGCCGGACCTCGGCACGTCGCTGCTGATTCTCGCGGGTGGTGCTTTCGTGCTGTTCATGGGTGGGCTGCGCTGGCGCTGGATCCTCAGCGTGGTCGCGGCGGCCGTGCCGGTGGCCGTTGGCATGTGGTTCTTCATCATGCATGACTACCAGAAGCAGCGGATCCTGACGTTCCTCGACCCGGAGAGCGATCCGCTTGGCACTGGCTGGAACATCATTCAGTCCAAGGCCGCCATCGGTTCCGGCGGCGTGTTTGGCAAGGGCTGGCTGCTGGGCACCCAGTCGCACCTGGACTTTCTGCCGGAAAGCCACACCGACTTCATCATTGCGGTGATGGGCGAAGAGTTCGGTCTGGTGGGCATTTGCGCCTTGCTGCTGATTTACCTGCTGTTGATTGGTCGTGGGCTGGTGATTACCGCCCAGGCGCAGACATTGTTCGGAAAATTGCTGGCCGGCAGCCTGACCATGACGTTTTTTGTTTATGTTTTCGTCAACATCGGTATGGTCAGTGGCCTGTTGCCGGTGGTGGGGGTGCCGTTGCCGTTCATTAGCTACGGCGGAACTTCGCTGGTGACCCTGCTGTCAGCGTTTGGGGTTTTGATGTCGATCCATACCCATCGTAAGTGGATCGCACAGGTTTGAATAAGGTGAAGATTTCAATGCAAGTAATGCGTGGCTGGGCGACTCGATACGCTCCGTGGGTCGGCCTGGTAAGCATCCTTGGTGCAGCGCAGGAAGCGTTGGCCGGCGATTATGAAGGCTCGCCCCAAGTGGCCGAATTCGTCGGTGAAATGACCCGCGACTATGGTTTTGCTGGCGAACAGCTGATGGGCGTGTTCCGCGAAGCCGAGCGCAAGCAATCGATTCTCGACGCGATTTCCCGACCGGCCGAGCGGGTCAAGCAATGGAAGGAATATCGTCCGATGTTCCTGACCGATGCGCGGATCGCCCGGGGTGTGGATTTCTGGCGTCAGCACGAAGCAGCGCTGGCCCGCGCCGAGCAGGAATACGGTGTTCCGGCCCAGGTGATCGTCTCGATCATCGGCGTTGAAACCTTTTTCGGCCGAAATACCGGCAATTATCGGGTGATCGACGCCTTGTCGACCCTCAGTTTCGACTACCCTCCACGTGCAGAATTCTTCCGCAAGGAATTGCGCGAGTTCCTGCTACTGGCCCGCGAAGAGCAGGTTGACCCGCTGACGCTTAAAGGCTCGTACGCCGGCGCCATGGGGTTGCCGCAGTTCATGCCGAGCAGCTTTCGCGCCTATGCGGTGGATTTCGACGGTGATGGCCACATCAATATCTGGACCAATCCGATTGATGCCATCGGCAGCGTTGCCAGCTATTTCAAACGTCACGGCTGGGAGGCCGGTCAGCCGGTGGTCAGCCGGGCCGATGTGCGCGGCGATCAGGTCGACGACGGTTTGACCACCGGCATCGAGCCGACGAAAACCGTCGGGGAGTTGCGAGCGTTGGGCTGGTCAAGTCATGATGCGCTGCGCGATGATATGCCGGTCACCGCTTTCCGGCTGGAAGGTGACAATGGCCCTGAATACTGGATGGGCCTGAAGAATTTTTACGCGATTACGCGTTATAACCGCAGCGTGATGTACGCCATGGCTGTACATCAGTTGTCTGAAATGCTGGTCCAAGCACGGGGCGTCAAGTAATGCTGGCATCGCCAATCCGCAAACCCCTGAAGCTGCTGGCTTTCGCCGCGTTGTCGTTGCTCGTGGTCAGCTGTTCGACCAGCCGTGCGCCGCAACAAAAATACCCGACCGCCGTACGCGCAACGCCAGGGCTGGATATCAACCGAGCCCACAAAGACGGCGCGCCGTGGTGGGATGTGGACATCTCGCGCATTCCCGACGCCACGCCGACCCTGCACACCGGGCCTTACAAGGCCAACCCGTATACCGTGCTGGGCAAGACCTACTTTCCGTTGGCCGAATCCAAGCGTTATGTCGCTTCGGGCACGGCGTCCTGGTACGGCACCAAGTTTCACGGGCAGAACACCGCCAACGGTGAAGTGTATGACCTGTACGGCATGAGTGCCGCACACAAGACCCTACCGTTACCCAGCTACGTTCGGGTGACCAACCTGGACAACAACAAGAGCGTGATCCTGCGGGTCAACGACCGCGGGCCGTTCTATTCGGATCGCATCATCGACTTGTCCTACGCCGCGGCCAAGAAACTCGGGTATGCCGAGATTGGCACTGCGCGGGTCAAGGTTGAAGGCATTGACCCGCAAGAGTGGTGGGCGGCAAAAGGCCGACCCGCGCCGTTGATGCTCAACGAGCCGCAGGTCGCGCAAAATAGCGCACCGGTGATTACCGCTTCGGCCGGCACCGTCGAGCAATGGACTCCGCCGCCGCAGCAACATGCCGCGGCCGTTGTGCCGGTGCAGATCGATGCAAAAAAAAACGCTTCTGTGCCAGCCTCTGGCCAGTATCTGCAGGTGGGCGCGTTCGCCAACCCGGACGCTGCAGAACTCCTAAGATCGAAGCTGAGCGGGATGGTGAGCGCTCCGGTGTTCATCAGCTCGATCGTGCGCAACCAACAGACACTGCATCGGGTTCGCCTGGGGCCAATCGGTTCGCAGGGTGAAATCGCGCAAGTGCAGAACAGCGTGCGTCTGGCCAATCTCGGTTCGCCGAGCCTGGTGACGGCTGAATAAGACAAGTATTTCCAGATTCAAGGTTCGCTTGCGGTTTTGGGGGGCGAACCTGAGTTGTTGGCTCGTTGAACAATAAAAGCCCGGCAAGGGTTAGAGAGTGAACAACTGAACACGCGACAATGCTGAGGTTCCGATACGGAAGCTCGCCGAGCGGCGAACAGGCAAGGCAAAAACAGGCGAGGAAGCGGAGTTTAGGGTCCTAAATGAGCATTCCGAGCCTGTTTTTAACGCAGCCTGGTCGACGCGCAGGCAGGTTTCGTGCAGAACCTGGGTTGTCTGATTAGTTTTGCCCATAGGGCAGTTTCCATTAGCGATTTCGAGAGACGGATGAACATCACCACCTTTGCCAAACGCCTGTGCCTGCTAGTCCCGCTGCTCCTCTCACCCGCCGCTTTTGCGGTCGAGATGATGCCGTCGCCACCGCAACTGGCCGCTAAAGCCTATGTGCTCATGGACGCCAGCAGCGGCAACGTGCTGGTCGAGAACAACGGTGACCAGCGTCTGCCGCCCGCCAGCTTGACCAAGCTGATGACAGCGTACATTGCGACCCTGGAAATCCGTCGCGGCCAGATCGGCGAAAACGATCCGGTCACCGTCAGCGAAAATGCCTGGCGCACCGGCGGCTCACGGATGTTCATCAAGGTCGGCTCGCAGGTAACGGTCAGCGACCTGCTGCACGGCATCATCATCCAGTCGGGTAACGACGCCAGCGTCGCGCTCTCCGAGCACATCGCCGGTAGCGAAGACGCGTTCGCCGACCTCATGAACAAGACCGTTGCCGATCTGGGCATGGCCAACAGTCACTTCATGAACCCGACCGGTCTGCCAAACCCAGAGCACTATTCCACGGCTCACGACATGGCTGTTCTGGCGCGCGCGATCATCCACGAAGACCCGGCTCACTATGCGATCTATTCGCAGAAAGAGTTCTTCTGGAACGGCATCAAGCAACCCAATCGCAACCTGCTGCTGTGGCGTGACAAGACCGTTGACGGCCTGAAAACCGGTCACACCGAAGAAGCCGGCTACTGCATGGTGTCCTCGGCTGTACGTGACGGCATGCGCCTGATCGCCGTGGTGTTCGGCACCAACAGCGAAAGCGCTCGCGCCGCTGAAACCCAGAAGCTTTTGACCTACGGTTTCCGCTTCTTCGAAACCCAGACCTTCTATCAGAAAGGCGCCGAGCTGGCTCAGGCTCCCGTCTGGAAGGGCACTACCCACCAGGTCAAAGCCGGCCTGGCTGAAGACCTGACCATGACCCTGCCAAAAGGCCAGCTGAAAAAGCTCGCTGCCAGCATGACCATGAACCCGCAACTGGTCGCGCCGATCGCCAAGGGCGACGTGATTGGTAAAGTCGAAGTGAAACTGGACGACAAGGTGGTGCACAGCGCTGATCTGATCGCTCTGGACGCGGTCGACGAAGGTGGTATCTTCCGCCGCATGTGGGATAGCATCCGTCTATTCTTCTACGGCTTGTTCAACTGATATTGTCGACTTGCATGGTCTCTGCCCGGATATAGGGCAGGGGCCATGTCCGTCGCACCGGCTTACGAGGCCGTTACGCCATGACAGACACAGAAGTAAAGGCGCCAAAGATCGAATTCCCCTGCGCGGATTACCCGATCAAGGTAATCGGCGATACCGGTGTGGGCTTCAAGGACAAGATCATCGCGATCCTTGAGAAGCACGCCACCGTAGACCACAAGACCCTGGCCGAGCGCCAGAGTACCAATGGCAAGTACACGACCATCCAGTTGCACATCATCGCTACCGGGCAAGAACAGCTGTACGACATCAACAGCGAGTTGCGGGCTACCGGTTTCGTGCACATGGTGTTGTGATGTCCGAACCGCTGGGCTTTCGCGAGCTCGGCCAGCTGGCTTACGAGCCGGTCTGGCATGCCATGCAACGATTCACCAATGAACGCGGCAGCGACCGCGCCGATGAGATCTGGCTGGTCGAGCACCCGCCGGTTTTTACCCAGGGCCAGGCCGGCAAGGCTGAGCATCTGCTGCTTCCCGGCGATATTCCGGTCGTGCAGGTCGACCGTGGCGGTCAAGTGACTTACCACGGCCCGGGTCAGTTGGTGGCTTATCTGCTGCTGGACGTGCGCAAGCTGGGTTTCGGCGTGCGCGATCTGGTCAGCCGGATGGAACAGTGCCTGATCGAGCTGCTGGCCAGCTACGGGGTAACGGCCGTGGCCAAGGCCGATGCGCCGGGCGTCTATGTCAACGGTGCAAAAATCGCTTCTTTGGGGCTGCGGATCCGCCACGGTTGCTCCTTTCACGGCTTGGCCCTGAACGTGGATATGGACCTGGAGCCGTTTCGCCGGATTAACCCCTGTGGATACGCCGGGCTGGCCATGACCCAGCTGCGCGATCACACCGGGCCGATTGAATTTGCCGAGGTAAGTGCCCGGCTGCGTGCGCAGCTCGTCAAACACCTCGACTATGCTGAGCAGACGACCCTAACGGGCGGAATCGACTGATATGACTACTGCGCAAGACGCTGTGCAAACCATGATCCCGACGCTGGATGTTACCGAGCGCCCGGCCCCGCGTGCCAAAGTGGAAGCTGGCGTAAAGCTGCGCGGCGCCGAAAAGGTTGCGCGTATCCCGGTGAAGATCATTCCGACCACCGAATTGCCGAAAAAGCCTGACTGGATTCGCGTACGCATCCCGGTTTCCCCGGAAGTCGACCGTATCAAGGCCCTGCTGCGTAAACACAAGCTGCACAGCGTCTGCGAAGAAGCTTCCTGCCCGAACCTTGGCGAATGCTTCTCCGGTGGTACCGCGACCTTCATGATCATGGGCGACATCTGCACCCGTCGCTGCCCGTTCTGCGACGTTGGCCATGGTCGTCCGAAGCCGTTGGACGTCAACGAACCGGAAAGCCTGGCTATCGCCATCGCCGACCTGAAACTGAAGTACGTGGTGATCACCTCGGTAGACCGTGATGACCTGCGTGACGGCGGTGCCCAGCACTTTGCCGACTGCATCCGCGAAATCCGCAAACTGTCGCCGAACGTGCAACTCGAGACCCTGGTCCCGGACTACCGTGGCCGGATGGACATTGCGCTGGCAATCACCGCCGCCGAGCCGCCAGATGTGTTCAACCACAACCTGGAAACCGTGCCCCGCCTGTACAAGGCTGCGCGTCCGGGGTCGGACTACCAGTGGTCGCTGACTCTTCTGCAAAAATTCAAGGCAATGATGCCGCATATTCCGACCAAGTCCGGTTTGATGCTGGGTCTGGGCGAAACCGACGAAGAAGTCATCGAAGTCATGAAACGCATGCGTGAACACGACATCGACATGCTGACCCTGGGCCAGTACCTGCAACCGTCCCGCAGCCACTTGCCGGTGCAGCGTTTCGTGCACCCGGACACCTTCGCCTGGTTTGCCGAGGAAGGTTACAAGATGGGCTTCAAGAACGTCGCCTCCGGCCCGCTGGTACGTTCCTCGTACCACGCCGACGAGCAGGCGAAACTGGTCAAGGCCGAGTTGATGTCGTCCTGACCCGTAATGCCCGCAAGGCGTGTGCCTGGCGGGCATTTTTGTTTTCGGGCGCTGCCCCGGTCTCACGTTACATTCAGTTTTTTCCTGCACCCTGCGGGATAACTGAACCTCTTCTGTTTATCCCCGTTCCTGACTACTGTGTGTTGAAACATTCACGCAGGGAGAATCACGGATGACCACTCGCTCGACCCTCGTTATTTCCGAGCATGCTCCAGTCCCGGCGTTACCCGCTGAAGGGCTGATCGGTGTCATTGCGCCGGCTGGCCCGGCGGCACTGGATTGCGAAAGGGCCCTTCAATGGATGCGTGCACGCGGGTATTCGCTGCGGATTTTTCCGGGGGTGCTGGAGAGTGACGGCTATCTGGCTGGCAGTGACGACGTTCGTCTGAAGGATCTCCATGAGGCGTTTAGCGATCCGGCCATTGATGCAATTCTCTGCCTGCGCGGCGGTTACGGCAGTCCGCGCTTACTGGACCGGATCGACTTCGAGTTGCTGCGGCGCAATGCCAAGCCATTTGTTGGCTATAGCGACATTACTGCGCTGCACTTGGCCATCAGCCGTTATGCGGGGTTCGTGACCTTTCATGGGCCGATGCTCAACGCCGACCTGCTGGGGAACAAGCAACAACCTACCGAGTCTTCGCTGTTCAGCCTGCTCAGAGGCCAACTGAGCGCCGGGAGCCTCTTGGTGCACCCGGTGGCATACCCATTGACCATGATCGAACCTGGCATCGCTCGTGGGCGTTTGCTGGGCGGTAATCTGTCGATGATTGCTGCGACCCTGGGCACGCCTTTTGAAATCGATAGCGACGGGATCATTCTGTTCATTGAGGACATCAACGAGCCGTTGTATCGCATCGACCGGTTGCTGACCCATCTGCGCCTGGCCGGCAAGCTGAACACGCTGCGCGGGGTACTGGTGGGGGATGTGGCAGGCGTGGACAGCGATGCATTGGCGCGATTGCTCAAGCAAACCTTCGAGCCGTTGCGCATTCCGGTGCTCGCCGGTTGGCGCAGCGGCCATTGCGACCCGAACCTGACGCTGCCCATGGGGGCGTTGGTAACGCTGGATGCGGGGAGCAAGGCGTTGTGGCTGGAGCAGGATGTGGTGTTCAAGTAAAAAGATCGTCCGAACGCGGCCCGAACCTGCGGCAGCTCCTACAGGGTTTTGTATACGCCCGTAGGAGCTGCCGCAGGCTGCGATCTTTTGCTTTTAGCGGTTACGCAAACCTTCCAGCAACTTGTGCGTCGGGTAACCATCTGCCGGCCAGCCAAACGACTGCTGGGCGCTGCGAATGGCCTTGCGGGTGTTGGCGCCGATGATGCCGTCGGCGTTCCCCGAGTCGTAGTTGTTGGCGCTCAGCAAACTCTGCAGTTCGATGCGTTCGGAACGGCTCAAGGGCAAGTCATCCTTTGGCCAGTCGCCATTGATCAGTCCTGCCCCCGTGAAGCGCTCGGACAACAAATTCACCGCCAATGCATAAGACGAGGAGTTGTTGTACTTGAGGACTGCGCGGAAGTTGTCGAGGATCAGGAACGCCGGGCCGCGATAACCGGCGGGCAACAGCAGGGCGGCTGACAGTTGTTCGGAACCGGGTGGAACGACGCCACCGCTGGGCAGTTTGATGCCCATTTGCATCCACTCAGCGACGCTTTTGCGAGTCGCACCGTCAGCCAGCGAATAGTCGAAACCACTCGCCAGTTGCACTTCGAAGCCCCAAGGCTGGCCTTTCTGCCAGCCGGAGCTTTGCAGGTAATGGGCGGTGGAGGCCAATGCGTCGGTTGGGCTACCCCAGATATCGCGGCGACCAGTGCCGTCAAAATCTACCGCGTGGGTGAGGTAGGTGGTCGGGATGAACTGGGTCTGGCCCATGGCGCCGGCCCAGGAACCGAGCATCTTCTCGGGGGGGATATCACCCTGTTGCAGAATCTGTAGAGCGGCCAGCAATTGGGTGTGAGCAAAGCCTGGTCGCCGGCCTTCGTAGGCCAGGGTCGCCAGCGAACGGATCACCGATTTGTCGCCCTGGAAACTGCCGAAGTTACTTTCCATGCCCCAGACCGCCACAAGTGCCTGGCGGTCGACACCATAATGCTGCTCGATGGCGGTCAAGGTCTCGGCGTACTGGCTGAGTAATGCCTGGCCTTTGCGCACGCGCGCGGCGGAGAGCGCGCCATCGAGGTATTCCCACACGGGGCGGGTAAACTCCGGTTGGCTGCGGTCGGCGCGGATCACGCTCATGTCCAGCGTGACACCGGCAAAGGCGCGGTCGAACACATCCGGGCGGATACCGGCGGCGAGGGCATCCTTGCGAAAACCGGCTTCCCATTCGTCGAAGGTCTGGGTCGGCTGGATGTCGAGATTGTCGCCAGTGGGCACTATCGGAGGAATGATGGCCGGGGCGGCCGCAACGGGGACGGTCTGAAGCGGTTGCGCGTCGGCGGCGGTGGGTTTTTCCGCGCAGGCGACAAGCAGAACAAGGCTGGAGGCAGCAATCAGTTGGCGCAAGTGCCAACGACGGGAAAGACAAAGGGGCATGCACAGGTCCAGATAATACGAATCAGGTGCAGACCTTATCATGCCGAGAGGGAGCGAGGTGATGTTGAAACTTCATGCCGCCAGAAAGTAAGAAGCCTCCCAGCTTTTAGACTGGAAGGCTTCGCGGCGGTAGCTGCCTTTGCCCTTGCCGGGTTGTTCCTGACGGCTGCGGAACAGTGGCTGGGCGACAATGGATTTGGCCTTGTTGGGCCGCTTGCGTGTGCTCATGGGCGGTTCTCTCTGCGGGTGGTTTTCGCGGGGCAAATCATCGGCCGAAGTAGGTGGTATGTCTATAGGGCAAATGGAGGTCGTCTTTGTAGGAAGCAAAATCAAAAGAGCGCAGCCTGCGGCAGCTCCTACAGGTGTACGCGATCCACGTAGGAGCTGCCGCAGGTTCGGGCCGCGTTCGGACGATCTGTTACTCGGCAGGCAATGCCAGACGCTGGCCGGCCATCAACAACGACAAGCGGCTCAGGCTCATCCATGGCGAACCTGCAGCCTGGCCCTTGATTTGTGCGTCGATACGCTGGGCATCGAGCAGCAGTTGCGCCCAGCGCTGCGCCGAATGGCGTTGCAGGGCCTTACTCATCAGGGGCTTGCGCTTGTCCCAGACGGGCGGTCGGGCCTGGCTGAAGGCTTTGTCCAGCGGCACACCCTGGCTGTATTGCAGCGACAGGTTCGCCAGTAGCCGAAGCTCTCGGGCCAGCGCCCAAAGAATCACCGGTGGTTCGACGCCTTCGCCGCGCAAGCCTTCAAGCATGCGCAACGCGTGAGCGGCTTCGCCGTTAAGAATCGCATCGGTCAGCCCGAAAACATCGAAACGCGCACTGTCGGCGACCGCGGTTTGCACGGTTTCGACCGTGATCTGGCCACCTTCGGCCATCAGCTTGAGCTTTTCGATTTCCTGGGCGGCCGCCAGCAGGTTGCCTTCCACCCGTGCAGCGATCAGTTCGACAGCGTCCTGGCTGGCGGCAAGCCCAGCCTGGGACAGACGTTGACGAATCCACTGCGGCAACTGGTGGGTATCTACCGGCCAGATTTGCACGAACTGGGTCTGTGGGCCTTCGACCAGCGCCTTGCCCCACTTGGTTTTTTGCGCGCTACCGTCGAGCTTTGGCAGGCTGATCAACAGCAAGGTGTCTTCGGCCGGACGGGAGCAGTACTCCATCAGTGCTGCTGCACCCTTGTCGCCCGGTTTGCCGGACGGCAAGCGCAACTCCAGCAGACGCTTTTCGGCGAACAACGACATACTGGCGCCGGCTTGCAGCAGCGTACCCCAGTCGAAACTGGCGTCTGCGCTGAACACCTGACGCTCGTCAAAGCCTTGCTGGCGGGCAGCAGAGCGGATGGCGTCGGCAGCCTCCTGACAGAGCAGTGGGTCATCACCACTGATGATGTAAACAGGCGCAAGGGTGCCTTGCAGGTGTTTGCCGAGCTGGGCGGGGGCTAGTTTCATAAGACGGGGCGAACGGGGCGCCGGAGCGCCCCGTTCGACTTACTCGGTCGGCACTTGGATAGGTGATTGACGCGGAGTGTTCGCTTCAGCTTTACGTGCTGCTTCCAGCGCGTCGGCTTCCGCCTTCGCACGGGCGTCGGCGTTCTGCTGCATCTGATCCAGTTGAGCCGGAGTGAGCTGTTGCAGGCGCAACATCATGCGTTGCACCAGATCACGACGCATTTCCTTGCGCACTTCGGCGGCTTCCTGGTCAGAGCCTGCCAGGTTGTTACCGGCGTGCATGTAGACCTTCTGCACCTGCAGTTTGTCGTCGAGCAGGGACAGGCTGTTGTGGCCGACGATTTGATAGTTCAGCACGTTGGTCAGCTCATACTCGGCCGATTGGCCGCCACCGACGTAACTGAGGGTGCGCAGGCTTTCCTGTTCGTCGGTGAATACCAGCTTGTAAGGTGCGCCGGCATAGACTTTGACGCCGCTGCTTTCAAGCACCTGGCGCATCAACGTCACGGTTTCGCCATAGGCGTTGCGTGCGCTCAGATCGAGTTCCTTGATCGCCAGTTCGGCGGTACCGGTACCGCGCAGCTGGAAGCCGCAGGCGCTCAACAGTACAGCGAGCCCCATCACCAGCAGATTGCGTTTGATCATCTTGTTGCTCCCCTTGAAACCATGTGGGCCGACCGTGCGACCCGAAAGGTTCTATTCGGCGCCAGGTACACGACCTGGCGCCTGATCCAATTAGCTGGCGACAATATTGACCAGTTTTCCGGGCACTACGATCACTTTACGAATAGTCAGGCCGTCGACAAAGCGCAGCACGTTTTCATTGGCCCGTGCGGCGGCTTCAACTTCTTCGCGGCTGGCGCTGGCCGGCATCTCGATATGGCCGCGCAGTTTGCCATTCACTTGAATGACAAGCTGCAGGCTGTCTTGAACCAGAGCGCTGTCGTCCAGAACCGGCCAGCCGGCGTCGATGACCGGGTCAGCGTGGCCCAGTCGATGCCACAGCTCGTGACTGATGTGCGGCGTGATCGGTGCCAGCAACAGGGTAATGGTTTCCAGGCCTTCGTGAATCAGCGCGCGGTCCTGTTCGGTGCCTTGCGGGGCTTTTTCCAGCACGTTCATCAGCGTCATCACCTGGGCGATGGCGGTGTTGAATTTGTGGTTCTGGCCGACGTCATGGCTGGCCTGCTTGATGGCCAGGTGGATCGCACGGCGAACGGCTTTCTGGTCGTCGTTCAGGTTGGCGACGTCCAGTTTGCCCGGCAGGCCCTGAGTGACGTGCGCTTGAGCCAGACGCCAGACGCGCTTGAGAAAGCGATGCGAACCCTCAACGCCGGAGTCGGACCATTCCGCGCTCATGTCAGGTGGCGAGGCGAACATCATGAACAAGCGGCAGGTGTCTGCACCGAACTGGTCGATCATCGACTGAGGGTCGACGCCGTTGTTCTTGGACTTGGCCATCTTCTCGGTGCCGCCGATTTCCACCGGCAGCCCGTCGGCGATCAGCTTGGCGCTGATGACCTTGGCCTTGCTGTCGCGTTCAAGTTCGACGTCCGCAGGGTTGAACCAGGTGTAGGCACCGTTGGCTTCACGACGATAGTAAGTCTCGGCGATCACCATGCCCTGGGTCAGCAGGTTCTTGAACGGCTCGTTGGAGCTGACCAGACCTTCGTCACGCATCAGTTTGTGGAAGAAGCGCGCATAAAGCAGGTGCAGTATCGCGTGTTCGATACCGCCGATGTACTGATCCACCGGCAGCCAGTGATCGGCTGCGGATTTTTCCACCAGACCGCCTTCGTAATGCGGCGAGGCATAACGGGCGTAGTACCAGGACGACTCGACAAAGGTGTCCATGGTGTCGGTTTCACGCTTGGCAGGCGCGCCGCATTTTGGGCAGCTGCATTCGTAGAACTCGGGCATGCGCGCCAATGGCGAACCGGCGCCATCGGGTACAACGTCTTCCGGCAGCACGACAGGCAACTGGTCTTCCGGTACCGGCACGTCACCGCAGGTATCGCAGTGGATGATCGGGATCGGGCAGCCCCAGTAACGCTGACGGCTGATACCCCAGTCGCGCAGACGGAACTGGGTGCGCGAGGCGCCGAGGTTCTTCTTGATCAGGGCAACTTCCATGGCGTCGAACGCGCCAGCGAAGTCCAGACCGTCGAATTCACCGGAGTTGATCAGCGTGCCATGCTCACCGTAGGCGTCTTGCCACGGGGCCGGGTTCTCGTCGCCAGCGCTGGTGCGGACTACCGATTTGATCGGCAGGCCGTACTTGGTGGCGAATTCGAAGTCACGCTCGTCATGAGCCGGTACCGCCATGACCGCGCCATCGCCGTAGTGCATCAGCACGTAGTTGGCGACCCACACCGGCAGTTTTTCGCCCGTCAGCGGGTGCTCGACGAACAGTGAGGTTGGCAGGCCTTTTTTCTCCTGGGTGGCAACGTCGGCTTCGGCCACGCTGCCGCCTTTGCATTCGGCGATGAACGCTTGCAGCTCAGGGTTGTTCTGCGCGGCCAGGGTCGCCAGGTGGTGCTCGGCAGCGACGGCAACATAGGTCGCGCCCATCAGGGTGTCCGGACGGGTGGTGAAGACTTTCAGTGTGCCGGCTTCGCCGATCGAGTCGACGTTGTACGGGAACTGCACCTCCATGCCGCGGGATTTGCCAATCCAGTTGCGCTGCATGGTTTTGACTTGCTCGGGCCAGCCCGGCAGGTCGTCGAGGCTCGAAAGCAGTTCATCCGCATAGGCGGTGATCTTGAAGTAGTACATCGGGATTTCGCGCTTTTCGATCAGCGCGCCGGAACGCCAGCCGCGACCGTCGATCACCTGTTCGTTGGCCAGAACGGTCTGGTCGATCGGGTCCCAGTTCACGGTGCCGTTTTTACGGTAGATCACACCTTTTTCGAACAGGCGAGTGAACAGCCATTGTTCCCAGCGGTAGTAATCAGGCTTGCAGGTGGTGACTTCGCGCGACCAGTCGACTGCCAGACCCAGGCTGCGCAGCTGGGTTTTCATGTAGGCGATGTTTTCGTAGGTCCATTTGGCCGGCGCGACGTTGTTCTTCATCGCAGCGTTTTCCGCTGGCATGCCGAAAGCGTCCCAACCCATGGGTTGCAGGACGTTTTTGCCTTGCATGCGCTGATAGCGGGAGATCACGTCGCCGATGGTGTAGTTGCGCACGTGCCCCATGTGTAGCTTGCCGCTGGGGTAAGGGAACATCGACAGGCAGTAGAAAGTCTCCTTGCCTGGCTGTTCACTGACTTCAAAGGACTTTTGCTCGTCCCAGAACGACTGGGCAGCATTTTCGATTTCGCGGGGCTGATAGTGTTCGTGCATGGCTACTTTTGAACTGAATAGGGGTGGCCTAATCCTCTTCAATGCAACGCTGGACGCTGATGACGCCAAAAGTGGCGTTTTCGATGCCCAGCCGAGCTGGAAGTGGAGTTACAGGAAGCGCCGTAGCATACATGACCGCGCTCTACCGAGGGAAACCCTGATTACAAGCCAAGGGTCTGTTGACGTTGGCACAGCAACGCGGTCCGCCACCCAACCTCAACAGACCCTAGGGCCGTTGGTCGCGGCACCTGAACGGTTTGCTCAGCGAAGCTAAGCTCTAGATGGGGAGTGAGTCTTATCTTCAATGAGGTGAGGGATGGTTGAGTCACAACGAAAAGTAACTAAACCGCAGTTGTACGAAAAGCTGATAGAGCGCCTGGGGCTGGCCCTGGATGCCGCAAGGACAGCGAGCCGGTTGCGCGATGAGCGTCCGGTGGAGCTGGAACTTCGCGGGTTGAGCTGCGCAGAGTTCGAACTGATCAAGGCTTATCTGGACCGTAGTGAACGTGAGGGGCAAGGATGCTTGTCATCAGAAGCAGTGAAGCACAAGGACGCCCCCCGTTCGGCCAAGATTATCTGGTTGAAAGACAAGCTACCTGGCAGAGACGCGGTAAAGGTCCGGTCCCTGCAGGTCAAGTAAGTGATCAGGCAAGTGTTTGTTGTCCCGTATGGGCGCATGAAGTCACGCATGATGGCTTTTTGATTAAAAGGCCTTCCATCTTAGTTGTCGCTTTGCTTCAACCCACTTAGGCTTCGGGCATCTTTGGAGATGCCCGATGCCTTTTCGTTATTTCGTTAAACAACTTCTGCTGCCGCCCGGCATTTTCTTGCTGTTGCTTGCGCTCGCCTGGTGGTTGCGCCGCTCTAGACCACGCCTTGCAGGGCTGTGTTTTGCCTTGGGTGCGGGTGGGTTCTGGTTAATGAGTTTGCCGGTCGTCGTGCAGTGGGGCGCCAAGGCCCTTGAGCGTGAACCACCGCTGGCACGCAGCGAATGGGCGACCCTGGCCGAGCGCGCAGATGTGATTGTGGTGTTGGGGGCGGGGCGCGAGCGCGGCGACCTTGCCTGGGGTTCCGATCAGCCGACCGGTGTAGCGCTGGAGCGTGAGCGATATGCAGCGCGGCTGGCGAAGGCATCAGGCCTGCCCGTATTGACCAGTGGCGGCCTGCACTACGGCACGCCACCGACCGAAGCAAAGATGATGGCCGATTCGTTGCAGGATGATTTTGGTGTCACGGTTCGTTGGCAGGAAGGGCGCAGCCTCACCACCTGGGAAAACGCTCAATTCACTGCCGAAATGCTGGAGCCTTTGGGGTTGAAACGGGTCGTAGTGGTGACGCAAGCCTGGCATATGCCGCGCAGTGTCTGGAGTTTCGAGCGGTCGGGTTTGACCGTGGTGCCGGCACCGGTGGGCTTTTTGGGCACCGATAATGCCGAACCGTTGGGTGGCTGGATGCCAACGTTCAAATCGATCTGGCGATCGGGTCAGTTGTTGAATGAGGCCGTGGGGCAGATCGGCTATTTGATCTTTTACCGCTGAAGATCAAAAGATCGCAGCCTGCGGCAGCTCCTACGGTGGATTGCAATTACCCTGTAGGAGCTGCCGAAGGCTGCGATCTTTTACTTAAACCGTCTTGGCGATCCGGCTTGCCAGCAATGCCCAGCCAAACAGCAGCACGCAAAGGATAACCAGCGGCCACGAGCGCCATTGCAGGTAGGGCGTCAGGTTATGCATCGGTACCACTTCGCCGTAGAGAATGCCGCGTTCGAATTGCGGGATCTGCGCGGTGATCTTGCCAAATGGGTCGATCAACCCGGTGACGCCGTTGTTGGTCGCACGAATCATCCAGCGGCCGGCTTCCAGCGCCCGCATCTGCGCCATCTGCAGGTGTTGCAGCGGGCCGATGGAGGTGCCGAACCAGGTGTCGTTGCTGATGGTCAGCAGCAAATCGCTGCGCGCCGAAAGGCTGGCGGCAAATTCCGGGTAGACCACTTCGTAACAGATGAACGGTGCAATCTGATAACCCTTGGCTTGCAACAACGGCTGATCAGCCGGGCCGCGGGCGAAATCCGACATCGGCAGGTCAAAGAACGCGATCAGCCCCCGCAGCAGATCTTGCAGCGGCACGTATTCGCCAAATGGCACCAGTTTTTGCTTGAGGTAGGTGCCGTCGCCTTGGCCTACCACCGTGATGCCATTGAAAAAGCGTTTCTCGTGGTGGACTTCCTCACGAATAGGCACCCCGGTAATCAGCGCCGAATTACGTTCTGCGGCGAAGTTGCCCATCATGCTCAGGTAGCCCTCGGCGGACTCCTTGAGCACCGGGACCGCGGTTTCCGGCCAGATCAGCAGGTCGACGCGTTTGGAGCTGAAGCTCATGTCGCGGTACAGCGCCAGTTGCTCGTTGAGCTGCGCCGGGTCCCACTTCATGCTTTGTTCGATGTTGCCTTGAATCGCCGCGACGCTCAGCGGGTTGCCCGAAGGGCTGGTCCATGCGTGACCTTTGAGCAACAGGCCGATGACCCACGGCGCAGCCAGCAACAGCAGGCCGGCGACGATAAAGCCTTTGTGCCCGGCCTTGATCAGGCGTGGCAGGTTGTACACCAGCGCGGCGGTCAGGGCCAAGCTGAAGGAAATCAGCCACATGCCGCCCAATGGCGCCAATCCGGCGAGCGGGCCGTCGAGTTGGCTGTAACCGGAATAGAGCCATGGAAAACCGGTGAGGAACCAGCCACGAAACGCTTCCTGAGCAACCCACAGCGCCGCAAATGCCAAGGCGTCGGCCAATGGCGCTTCGTTACGGCGCAACCAGCGTGCCCAGAGCCAGGCGGGCAGGGCGAAGAACCAGGCAATCGCGGCGGTGAAAGCCAGCATCAGCAACCCGGCGAGCAGCATCGAAGCGCCACCAAAGTTGTGGATGCTGTAGTAGATCCAGCTGGTGCCCGCGCCAAACAGGCCGAAACCGAAGCACCAACCGCGACCCAGCGCCTGACGAGGTGTCAGTTCACGAAGGCCTGCATAGAAGAATCCGACCGCCAGCAACGCCAGCGGCCAGATATCGAACGGCGCCAAGGCCAGGGTAGTGAGTGCGCCGGCCGCCACGGCCAGCAGGTTACCGGGCCAGCCGGGGCGGGTGATCCAACGCATGTCAGTCCTTAACGGGCTATAGGGGTCAAGCGTAGCAAGTGAATACGACGGCTGTCGGCGTTCAGAATGCGGAAGCGATAGGCGCCGATTTCAGTGATTTCGTTGCGTTTTGGCAAGTGCCCGAACGCACTCATCACCAGGCCGCCGACGGTGTCGAACTCGTCGTCGGAGAACTCGCTGTCGAAGAACTCGTTGAAGTTCTCGATCGGCGTCAGGGCCTTGATCAGGAAGTCGCCGCTGGGCAGTGGCTTGATGTAGCTGTCTTCTTCAACGTCGTGCTCGTCTTCGATGTCGCCGACGATTTGTTCGAGCACGTCTTCGATGGTCACCAGACCGGCCACGCCACCGTATTCGTCGATGACGATGGCCATGTGGTTATGGTTGGCGCGAAACTCGCGCAACAACACGTTCAGACGCTTGGACTCGGGCACGAAGGTGGCCGGACGCAGCAAATCCTTGATGTTGAAGCTGTCGCCGTTCTCCTTGAGGATCAGCGGCAGCAGATCCTTGGCCAGCAACACGCCCATGACGTCGTCGTGGCTCTCGCCGATCACCGGATAACGCGAGTGCGCGGACTCAACCACGGCCGGGAGGAATTCACGGGGTGTCTGGGTCGCCTTGATGCTGACCATCTGCGAGCGCGGAACCATGATGTCGCGTACTTGCAGGTCAGCGACCTGGATGGCGCCCTCGACGATGGCCAGCGCTTCGCTGTCCAGCAACTTGTTCTGATGGGCATCACGCAGGAGCTCCAGCAGCTCCTGACGGTTTTTCGGCTCGTGGGCAAAAGCCTGGGTGAGTTTACCCAGCCAGGACTTTTGCCCGTTGCTCGATCGATCTTCGCTCATAGCGATTACTCTGAATCCTTTGTTGTAACGATAGGGGATGTTTCGGTTTCGTCGTCCGCATAAGGGTCAGGATGACCCAACTCTGCAAGCAACGTTCGTTCCAGTGCTTCCATTTCTTCGGCTTCGTCGTCATCTATATGGTCGTAACCAAGCAGATGCAAGCAGCCGTGAATGACCAGATGAGCCCAATGGGCCTTCAATTCCTTGCCTTGTTCGGCAGCTTCGCGCTCGACCACGGCCACGCAGATCACCAGATCGCCCAGCAACGGGATGTCCAGCAACTCGTCGGGCACATCGGCAGGGAACGACAACACATTGGTTGCGTAATCCTTTTGACGCCAGGTGTAGTTCAGCTCGCGGCCTTCTTCCTCGTCGACCAGGCGAATGGTCAATTCGGAGTCGGCGGTGCGCTGACGCAGGGCCAGTTCGCACCATTGACGGAATTCGGCTTCGCTTGGGGCAGTTCCCCGGCTTTCAAGCTGCAGATCAAGCTCAAGCATCGTGGCGGTTGCCCTTTTCGGCGGAAAGCGTCGCAGGTTCGTCGATCAGGCGATTTTCGAAGCGCTCATAGGCTTCGACAATGCGCTGTACCAGCGGGTGGCGCACGACGTCTTTGGGCTTGAAGTGGGTAAAGCTGATGCCCGGTACTTCCTTGAGCACGTCGATCACATGAATCAACCCGGACTTGGTGCCCTTCGGCAGGTCGATCTGGGTGATGTCACCGGTGATGACCGCGGTCGAGCCAAAACCGATCCGCGTCAGGAACATCTTCATTTGTTCGACGGTGGTGTTCTGGCTTTCGTCGAGGATGATGAAGCTGTTGTTCAGCGTACGGCCACGCATGTAAGCCAGTGGCGCGACTTCGATCACTTGACGTTCGATCAGCTTGGCGACGTATTCAAAACCGAGCATTTCGTACAGTGCGTCATACAGCGGGCGCAGGTATGGGTCGATTTTTTGTGCCAGGTCGCCGGGCAAGAAGCCGAGTTTCTCGCCAGCCTCGACCGCTGGACGCACCAGCAGGATACGGCGGATCTGTTCGCGTTCCAGCGCATCGACTGCGCAGGCAACGGCCAGATAGGTCTTGCCGGTACCGGCCGGGCCGATGCCGAAGTTGATGTCGTTGGCCAGGATTTCCTTCACGTAGCGCTGCTGATTCAAGCCGCGAGGGCGAATCATGCCTTTTTTGGTGCGCAGGGCAACGGAGGGTTCGGCGGGCGAATGGTTGTCCATTTCTTCCACGGCCGATTCCTGCAGGAACAGGTGAACCATGTCTGGCGACAGCTCGCTACCCTTGGTTTCACGGTAGAGGCGGCGCAGAAGGTTTTCTGCGGAGGTGGTGTGCTTGAGTTCGCCGATCAATTCGAACTGATTGCCGCGATTGCGGATCACAATCGCCAGGCGCTGTTCGATCAAGCGCAAATGCTCGTCGAATGGCCCGCACAGATTGGCGAAGCGGTGAGCCTCAAAGGGCTCGAGGATGAAGCGATGTGGTTCTATGGGTGCGTTCAAGGTTGTTTTTAGCCGCCCTGGGGCAATGGATATAAATCAAGGATAACGCCAGCACGCTACGTGCGAAAGCTCTTAAGGCCTCTAATATTCGAGGTCGCCAAGATCGTCCGAACGCGGCCCGAACCTGCGGCAGCTTCTACATGGATCGTATTCCCCTGTAGGAGCTGCCGCAGGCTGCGGTCTTTTGGCGTTACAGAATCAACGAGCCACGCAGCGAGTGTGGCTGTGCGGCGTCGATGTGCACGTCTGCGAACTGGCCGATCAGGGTCGGATTGTCGCAGCGGAAGTTTACGATTCGATTATTCTCGGTCCGGCCTTGCAGTTCGCCGGGGTCTTTTTTCGAATAATCGGTCACCAAGATCCGCTGGGTCGAACCGACCATTTGTCGGCTGATCTCGAAACCTTGTTGATTGAGACGATGTTGCAGGGCGTTCAGGCGCTCTTTTTTCAGCTCTTCCGGGGTTTCGTCGGCCAGGTCGGCAGCCGGGGTGCCTGGGCGCTGGCTATAGACGAACGAGTAGGAGAAGTCGAAACCGACGTCTTCGATCAGCTTCATGGTCTGCTCGAAGTCTTTTTCCGTCTCGCCGGGGAAGCCGACGATGAAGTCCGAGCTGATGCAAATACCCGGCACGGCGGCCCGCAGTTTGCGCAGTTTCGATTTGTATTCGAGCGCCGTGTGGTTACGCTTCATCGCTGCAAGAATCCGGTCCGAACCCGACTGCACCGGCAAATGCAGGTGTTTGACCAGTTCCGGTACATCGGCGTGGGCCTGGATCAGGCTGTCGGAGAACTCCAGCGGGTGCGAGGTGGTGTAGCGGATACGCTCGATGCCATCGACGGCCGCGACCACGCGGATCAGTTCGGCCAGATCGGCCAGGCGCCCGTCGTGGGTCAGGCCACGGTAGCCGTTGACGTTCTGCCCCAGCAAGGTGACTTCGCGCACGCCGTTCTCGGCCAGGTGAATGATCTCGGCGATCACGTCGTCGAATGGCCGGCTGACTTCTTCACCGCGGGTATACGGCACTACGCAGAACGTGCAGTACTTGCTGCAACCTTCCATCACCGAGACATAGGCGCTTGGGCCGTCGATACGCGGTTCGGGAAGGTGATCGAACTTTTCGATTTCCGGGAACGAGACGTCGACTTGCGGCAGTTTGGTAATGCGCGCGGCGTCGATCATTTCCGGTAGACGGTGCAGGGTCTGCGGGCCGAAGACCACGTCGACATAGGGCGCGCGGTCACGAATCGCCGCGCCTTCCTGGCTGGCCACGCAACCGCCGACGGCGATGACCATTTCCGGGTTGGCGAGCTTCAGTTCGCGCCAGCGGCCAAGCTGGGAATACACCCGGTCCTGGGCGCGTTCGCGAATCGAGCAGGTGTTGAGCAGGATGACATCTGCGTCTTCGGCGCGAACCGTCACTTCCAGGGCCTGATGTTCGCCCAACAGATCAACCATGCGCGAGCTGTCGTACTCGTTCATCTGGCAACCGTGGGTTTCGATATAGAGCTTCTTGGCCATGGACGGGGTCATCACGTGATTCAAAGAACCGCGCATTATAGGGAACAAGTCCCCAGGTTCCTACCGTCGTGCGTCCAGCGGCTATGCTATAGTTCGCGCCCTCATTTTTATCCCTCGATGTGTTACTCGCCCACCATGACCAAACGTGAAGCTCCAATCTACAAGGTGATTTTCCTCAACCAGGGCCAGGTGTTCGAAATGTACGCCAAGCAGATCTATCAAAGTGATCTGTGGGGCTTTCTGGAAGTGGAAGAGTTCGTCTTTGGCGAGCGCACGCAAGTGGTCGTCGATCCGAGCGAAGAAAAGCTCAAGGCTCAGTTCGAAGGCGTGGTGCGCAGTTTTGTGCCGATGCATTCGATTGTGCGCATCGACGAAGTCGAGCGTATGGGCACTCCGAAAATCAGCGAAGCCCGTGGCGCGGTCGGTAATGTCATGCCGTTTCCGATGCCGATGCCTGAGAAGTAAGCAGTGTTTCAATGATCGTTCCCACGCAGAGCGTGGGAATTGGCTGACTACCTTAAGGCAATGGCGAGAAAGGTGTGCGCCCGTCCGCGCTTTGCAGTTCCATCAGGTATTTACGGAAAATTTGCCCTAGCACCTGGGTAGCGACTTCCAGTTCATCGCGTTGCATGTGCTCGGCAACTTCGTCGGCGGTGTCCAGCGCATCTTCCGCACCGTTGACCGCGGCCATTTTCAGCACGATATACGCCTGAACGTTATTGGCCGGCACGCCTTCGCCATGGAAGAACATGATGCCGAGTTTGAATTGCGCCTGAGCGTGGCCTTGCAGCGAAGCTTTTTCGAAGTAACTCAGGGCTTGATTGAGGTCGCGCGGCACGCGTTTGCCGTCGTAGTAGAACTCGCCCAACTCGTATTGTGCTTCCGCATCCCCGGCGTCCGACGCTTTCTGGCAGGCGGCGAGAGCCTCCTTCAGGTCTTCAGGCTGGGTATTGAGGGTGCAACGACCCATCGCTGGGATCAACAACGAGTTGCCGCCTGCTTGTGCATGCGCGAGCAGGGGCTGAAGGAGCAACAGGCAGCCCAGTGCAAGGGCGCGGCCGGTGCGGTTCATGGGAATCGACTTACCTCTGAAGGGCGCGCGGACCCGTCGAGGGATCCAATAAGCGCGCATTATGAAATAAGCAGGACCCACCTTACAAAGTCTTTACTCGTTTTTCTGCCGCGCGGGGATTATATCTGCCGCTTTTGGGAGATTTATTGGTGTCGCGTAAGAAATAAGGTAGGCATGTGGGATAAAGCTGACGCCGACAATCGTCGACGTCAGCGTCTATCGCTTACTTCAACGCAGCGAATGCACGTTCAGCGGCGTCCAGCGTCAGTTTCAGCTCGGCTTCGCCGTGAGCGATCGAGGTGAAACCGGCTTCGAAGGCGCTTGGTGCCAGATATACGCCACCTTCGAGCATCAGGTGGAAGAAGCGTTTGAACAGGTTGGCATCACTGGCCATCACGTCATCGAAGGTCACGATGTCGTCGGCGCCGCTGAAGTACAGGCCAAACATGCCGCCGGCCTGGGTGGTCACGAAAGGGACGCCGGCAGCGTCGGCTCGCTGTTGCAGGCCATCGAGCAGGCGGCTGGTGTACTCGCTGAGTTCGGCGTGGAAGCCTGGACGACTGATCAGGCGCAGGGTGGTCAGGCCGGCGGCCATGGCCAGCGGGTTACCCGACAGGGTGCCTGCCTGGTAAACCGGGCCCAGTGGTGCGATGTGCGACATGATTTCGCGTTTGCCGCCGAAGCAGCCGACGGGCATGCCGCCACCGATGATCTTGCCGAAGGTGCTCAGGTCCGGGGTCACGCCGTAATACGCCTGGGCCCCACCCAGTGCCACGCGGAAGCCGGTCATCACTTCGTCGAAAATCAGCACTACGCCGTGTTTGTCACACAGGGTGCGCAGGCCTTCGAGGAAACCTGGCGCTGGCGGCACGCAGTTCATGTTGCCAGCCACTGGCTCGACGATGATGCACGCCACTTCCTGGCCGACGTCGGCAAGCATTTTTTCAACGGCGTCGATGTCGTTGAATGGCAGCGTCAGGGTGTGTTTGGCGAAGGCGGCAGGAACCCCGGCAGAGCTCGGCACGCCTTGGGTCAGCAGGCCGGAACCGGCTTTCACCAACAGGCTGTCGGAGTGACCGTGGTAGCAACCTTCGAACTTGATGATGCTGTCGCGGCCGGTGAAACCACGGGCCAGGCGAATCGCGCTCATGGTCGCCTCGGTGCCGGAGCTGACCATGCGGACCATTTCCATTGACGGCACGATCGAGCAGACCAGGTCGGCCATCTCGGTTTCCATCGCCGTCGGGGCACCGTAGGACAGGCCATGTTCAAGCTGCTTGCGCACTGCGTCCAGCACGTCCGGGTGGCTGTGACCGAGAATCATCGGGCCCCAGGAGCCGACGTAATCGACATAGCGCTTGTCGTCTTCGTCTGTCACGTAGGCGCCTTCGGCGTGCTTGAAGAACAGCGGCGTGCCGCCGACGCTCTTGAATGCACGAACAGGCGAGTTCACGCCGCCGGGAATGTGTTTCTGGGCATTGGCAAACAGGGTTTCGGAACGAGACATGATTGGGCTCTCAAAAATCGGTAATTGAATACTTAAGCTTTGAACAAGTCGTTGAAGGCGCGGGCACGGCGCGTCACTTCTTGAGTGTTTTCGGCACCAAACAGTCCATGAACCACGGCCAGCAGATCAACCCCGTGGGCCACCAGCGGGGCGGCATTGTCGAGGGTGATGCCGCCGATCGCGCAGATCGGCAGGTGCAGTTTGCTGCGGGCCTGGTCGAGCAGTTCGAGGCTTGCGGTCGGTGCGCCGGGCTTGGTGTTGGAGTTGAAGAAGCGGCCGAAGGCAACGTAACTGGCACCTTCTTTGGCCGCTTGTTCGGCGAGTTCGAGTTGCGCGTGGCAGGTCGAACCAATAATTGCCTGGCGACCCAGCAGCGAGCGGGCCGGGGTCAACGGGCCATCGGTCTGCCCCAGGTGTACGCCGACGCCCAGGCGCGCGGCCAGTTCGGCGTCGTCATTGATAATCAGCTGGGTCTTGTAGCGTCCGCACAGGTCATACAGGGCTTGCGCCTCACGCAGTCGGCGGGCCTCGTCGCTGCTTTTGTCGCGGTACTGCAGCAGCGTGACGCCGCCGTCCAGCGCGGCCTCCACGTAAGGCAGGAACTTGCCGGCCAGCAACTGACTGTCGGTAATGGCGTACAGGCCACGTAATTTCATCGGGCAGGCCTCATGGCGTTACGAGCAAAAGTCCAGCGGCAGACGGCGCGGTACGAACTGGCCTTTGCCGAGTTGTTCGGCGTCTCGCAGGGTGCGCCAGGTGTAATTGAGCGCCGACTGTACCGCGCTGGCGAGGTGTTCGCCTTGGGCCAGACGTCCGGTCAGAGCGCTGGCCAAGGTGCAGCCCGAACCGTGATAACTGCCGGGCAACCGCTGGCAGGTGTAGGTATGGCGGCTGCCGTCGCGGCTGTACAGGCGGTTGTGCACTTCGTGTTCGTCGCCATGACCGCCGGTGATCAGCAGGTGTTTGACGTAAGGCAGGAGTTTTTCTGCGCATTCATCGGCCGTGCCTTCGGGCAGTTCGGCAAGGATGCGTGCTTCCGGGAGGTTAGGGGTGGCGATGATCGCCAATGGCAGCAGGCGCTCGCGCATGGCGTAGCCCACTTCGTCCTTGCCCAGTCGCCCGCCACCGCCGGCGCGCAGCACCGGGTCACAGACCACCGGTAAATGCGGATGCGCCTGAAGCAGTTCGACGACGGTGTCGACCATTTCCAGTGAACCGAGCATGCCCAGCTTGACCGCCGCGACCGTCGAGTCGTTGAGCACGGCGTTGGCTTGTGCCAGCACCCACTCACGGTCGAGAACGCGGAAGTCGCTCACGTTGACCGTGTCTTGCACAGTCAGCGCGGTAACTGCCGGGGCGGCATGACAACCCTGAGCGAGCAGGGCTTCGATATCTGCCTGCAAGCCGGCGCCACCACTTGGGTCGTGGCCGGAGAGACAGAGGACAACGGGGCGAGAGCTGTAGATATTCATGGTGCGCGAGCTTACCACCAAACATCTTTTTTCGGTGTGCATGCTCGTCAGCGCAGCCGGTCGCAAGATCAAAAGATCGCAGGCTTCGCCAGCTCCTACGCAAGCCGCAAACATTCGCCAATCCGTAGGCGCTGCCGAAGGCTGCGATCTTCTTGCGGCAAACGAATCGCTCTAGCTCAGCGGATTGCGCTGAAATGCCCGTTCTAGAGCCTTTAGACTAAATTTTCCAATGGTGCTCAATGGCCATCAACGGCTATGCTAGAGTGGATCCAAACCAATAACAGGTAATGCCGGTTTTACGTCTACTCAAAGGGAATGGGAGGCTTCCTGACACAACCGGACTGGCCACGCTGGGGCTTTATGCGCTATTTGCTGATGTTGCTGTTGAGCTTGCCGATGTTGGCGGCCGCAGCCGATTTTGATGAGCTCACCCAAAGCCTCCCCTTGGGACGAGTCATGCAGGTGTACGAAGATGTTGCTGGCACTGCATCCATCGCCGATGTGCGCGCGCAAGCCGCGGCCGGCAACTTCAAGGCCCACGACAAAGACACGTTGAACGCCGGTTACTCGCATTCGGCGTTCTGGCTGAAAGTCGATCTGCACTACCGCCCGATTAACCCTGACGCTCAACGCACCTGGCTGCTGGAGTTGGCGTATCCGCCAATGGACCATATCGACCTCTATCTGCCGGACAATACCGGCGATTATCGATTGGTCAGTCGGACCGGCGATACCTTGCCCTTCGCCAGTCGTCAGGTCCGGCAAAATAACTACCTGTTCAAACTGGACTTCGTCCCCGATCAGCGCGAAACGCTGTACCTGCGCCTGCAAAGCGAGGGCTCGATCCAGGCGCCACTGACCCTTTGGTCGAGCACCGCTTATCTGGAAGAGCAGCCCTTGCGCCTCTATGTGCTCGGTCTGATTTACGGCGTACTGCTCGGGATGCTGGTCTACAACCTGTTCATCTACCTGAGCGTGCGTGACACCAGTTACCTCTATTACATCGTTTATATTGCCTCGTTCGGCCTCTATCAGCTGTCGGTCAACGGCGCGGCGGACGAGTACTTCTGGCCGAACAGTCCGTGGTGGGCCAACGCCGCGACACCGTTCTTCATCGGTTTGGCGGCGCTGTTTGGCAGCCAATTCGCCCGCAGCTTCCTGCAAACCGCCAGTCACACGCGCTGGCTCGATCGTTTGCTGCTGGTGCTGATTGCGTGCAGCGCGGTGGTGGTCGGTCTGTCGTTGATGACCAGCTATGCGCTGGCCTTGCGCTTGGCGACGGCATTGGCGCTGGTCTTCATCGTGGTGATTTTCGCCGCCGGGATCTTCGCCTGGTGGCGTGGCCTGCGGGTGGCGCGCTACTTCATCATTGCCTGGACGGCTTTTTTGTTGGGTGGCATCGTCAATACGCTGATGGTGCTCGGCTACCTGCCCAACGTATTTTTGACTATGTACGCCAGTCAGATCGGTTCGGCGATTGAAGTCGCGCTGCTGTCGCTGGCCCTCGCTGACCGGATCAACGCCATGCGCGAGCAGCAGGCGCAGACGCTGTTTGACGCCGGGCAGAAACTCGAAGTGCTGAACCAGCAACTGGCCCGCAGTAACCAACTCAAGGATGAATTTCTCGCGACGCTGACTCACGAACTGCGTACGCCGATGAACGGCGTGATTGGTTCACTGGAATTGATGCAGACCGTCGAACTCGACCCGGAGCTTGAGCAGTATCAACAAACGGCTGCCGGTTCGGCACGCGACATGATGCGCATGGTCAACGGCATTCTGACCTTGACAGAATTGCAGGCCGGCCGACTCAAGGTCTACCCCGAAGCGTTCAGCGTGCGCTCGGTGGTCGAGACCTTGCAGCAACAGTTTGCCGCCAACGCCGCGAGCAAGGCATTGGATTTCAAGGTCGATCTGGCACCCGGGCTACCTGACCGTCTGTACGGTGACAGCGCCAAGCTGGCGCAAGGTCTGGAGTGCTTGCTGGATAACGCGATCAAGTTCACCCGGGTTGGCGGGCTGGCCTTGCGGGTCAGTGGCAAGTTTGCCGAGGAGGGGCGTCTGGCGCTGTCCTTCGCGGTCATCGACACCGGCATCGGCTTCACCGATTTGGGCGAAGCCACGCTGTATCAACGGTTCTTTCAGCTCGACGGTTCGATGACTCGCGAATACGGCGGGTTGGGTGTCGGGCTGGCGATTTGTCGGCAATTGGTTGAGCTGCTTGGCGGGCGTTTGACCCATCGCTCCGAGCCCGGACGCGGTAGCCGCTTTCAGCTGGATGTCGAGTTCGACGTGGTGAATGTTGTGCAACCGGTCGTCGCTCAATCGCGCCAGGTTCACGCTAGCGTCCGTTTACGCGCACCGCAGGACTGCACGGTGTTGCTGGTCGACGATAACAGCATCAATCAGTTGGTGGTGCGTGGCATGTTGCTCAAGCTCGGCTATCGGGTTCGCAGCACCGACAGTGGTGAGGCGGCGCTGGCGTTTCTGCGTCGCGAACCGTTCGACGCGGTGCTGATCGACTGCCCGTTGCCGCTGCTCGACGGACTGTCGATCGACAGCCAGATCCGCACACTGCCAGGTTATGCCGAGTTGCCGGTGCTGGCTGCGGTAGTCTCGGGACAGGGACTGGATCTTGAGCGGGGATTGACCGATTACCTAAGCAAACCGGTGAAATTCGAAGAGTTGCAAGCGACGCTCTATCGTCGGGTGCTGTGTCCGAAACAAGGTGAAAGCGCCGATATTTAGGCGGATATGCCACTTTGTTCGGTGAGGAGGCGGTGCTTAACTGAAGGTCTCAGCTGACCCAAGGAGGCCCCGCCATGACCCTGCATCAGTTCGCCGAAACCCACGAAGTCACCAACCAGCCGCCGTCGCTGGACGGAACCAACCTCTACCGCATCGACCTGCCGTTGCAAGAGTGGGCGCGGCGTTTCGGGGCAGGTTGGGCTGAGGCGCGGATCGACGCGTATGGCGCTTTGGCCGGCGGGCCGTTGATGGAAGCGGGGTTCCTGGCCAATCAGAACAAGCCAGTGTTCACCAGCCATGATCGCTACGGCCACCGCATCGATCTGGTGGAGTTTCACCCGGCCTACCATGAACTGATGCG
Organism: Pseudomonas frederiksbergensis; assembly: GCF_001874645.1. Lineage (NCBI taxonomy): Bacteria > Pseudomonadati > Pseudomonadota > Gammaproteobacteria > Pseudomonadales > Pseudomonadaceae > Pseudomonas > Pseudomonas frederiksbergensis. The sequence continues at coordinate 2,203,456 of NZ_CP017886.1, read as the reverse complement.
CACGGCCGTCGAGCACGGTTTGACCTCCTTGCCCTGGACCGATCCGCAGTCTGGCGCCCATGTTGCCCGTGCGGCCATGAGCTACCTGCACAGCCAGGCCGAAGCCGGCAGTGGCTGCCCGCTGACCATGACCTTCGCCAGCGTCCCGGCATTGCGCCTGCAACCGGACATCGCCAGGCAGTGGCTGCCGAAGATTCTCGCCACCGACTATGACCCGCGCAATGTCGGCATGGCCCACAAGGCGGGCGTCACCATCGGCATGGCAATGACCGAGAAACAGGGTGGCACCGATGTTCGGGCCAACACCACCAAGGCTTACCCGGTCGGCGTTGCGGGGCCCGGTCAGGCGTATGAACTGGTGGGGCACAAGTGGTTCTGCTCGGCACCGATGTGCGATGCCTTCCTGACCCTGGCGCAAACCGACAAGGGCTTGACCTGTTTCCTGCTGCCGCGTCATCGTCCGGATGACACGCGCAACCAGTTCTACATTCAGCGGCTGAAAAACAAACTCGGCAATTGCTCCAATGCGTCCAGTGAAGTCGAGTTCCGTGGTGCGTTGGCGTGGATGATCGGCGAGGAAGGGCGCGGCGTACCGACCATCATCGAAATGGTCGCCATGACCCGTTTCGATTGCATGGTCGGCTCCAGCGCCCTGATGCGTCAGGCATTGACCCAGGCCAGCCATCACTGCGCCCACCGCCTGGTTGGCGGCAAATTGCTCAGTGAACAACCGTTGATGCAAAACGTGCTCGCCGATCTGGCGCTGGAAAGTGAAGCTGCATTGGCCTTGAGCCTGCGCATGGGCCGGGCACTGGATCACCTCGATGACGCCCAGGAAGCCAAATTCGCCCGACTGGTGACGGCGGTGGGCAAATACTGGATCTGCAAACGTGCACCCGCGATGATCAACGAAGCGGCCGAATGCATGGGCGGTGCAGGTTATGTCGAAGAAAGCATCTTGCCGCGTCTGTACCGTGAGGCGCCGGTGAACTCGACATGGGAAGGTTCTGGCAACGTACAGTGCCTCGACGTGTTGCGAGCCCTGTCGAAAGAGCCGGGCGTGCTCGATGTACTGTTCAGCGAGCTGGGTGATGGGCATGGCGATAAACGCCTGGCCGCACACATTCGCCAGTTGCACGCGGCATTCAAGGACACCGATGACATTCAATACCGCGCCCGGCAACTGACCGAAGACATCGCCCTGGGTCTGCAAGCCAGGCTGTTGCTCGAAGCCGGCAACGCTGCGGTCAGCGATGCGTTCATCGCCAGCCGGTTGGGAACGGCCGGTCGGGTCTATGGCACCTTGCCGCGTGGTCTGGATGTGGAGGCGATTGTTGCGCGTTCCACCCCGCAAGGTTTTTAAGGTGCGAAAAGATCGCAGCCTGCGGCAGCTCCTACGGGGCTCAGCGATATTCTGTAGGAGCTGCCGAAGGCTGCGATCTTCTTTCCAAGGTTCCCGTAAGGCGGCGATGCAGGCAAGATGAAGGTCTGCAAGTCAGAACACAGGAAGCTGATCGTGACCGAAGCCTTTATTGTCGTTCAAACCGCCGAACAAGCCGTCGATCGGCTTGCCGCTCTGCACGAGCGGGCCACCACGGCGTTGAGTCAGGCGCTCAAGCGTTATCTGAAGGACCGCGTCGAACCCGACGCTGAGCAGCGTGCGATGTTTCGTTATCCAGAATTACGCCTGACCTACCTTTGTCAGGGTGAAGTCCCACAGACCACGCGCGCTTACGCCAAGGTTCAGTTGCCGGGGACCTACAGCGTCACTGTCACCCATCCGGCGGCGTTCCGTAAGTATTTGCTGGAGCAATTGGTGCCGCTGATGCACGACTTCACCGTGACGGTGGAAGTGGGCGTCAGTGAGCAGAACATCCCGTATCCATACGTGGTCGAGCAGGGCGATGAGCTGGCTGGCTCCGGCGTCACTGCTGCGGTGTTGGCGCGAGTGTTCCCGAGTACCGATTTGTCGGCCGCCACTGATGGCATTGCCGATGGTTTGTACGATTGGGAAAACACCGATCCGCTGCCGTTGGCGTTGTTCGACGCCGCACGGGTGGATTTCTCCCTGCGCCGTCTGGTGCATTACACCGGCAGCGACTGGCGTCATGTGCAGCCATGGATCCTGCTGACCAACTACCACCGTTATGTCGACCAGTTCATCACTCATGGCCTGGAGCAATTGCGCACCGATCCGCGTTTCGTGCGCATGGTCTTGCCGGGCAACGTGATCATCGAAAAGAGCATGGATCACGGCGAAGCGTCGGCCATTGCCGCAGGCGTGGTCTGGCACCGTTATCAGATGCCGGCCTATCACCTGCAGGCGTCTGACGGCCACGGCGTCACCCTGGTGAACATTGGCGTCGGCCCGTCCAACGCGAAGAACATCACCGACCACTTGGCCGTGTTGCGTCCGCATTGCTGGCTGATGATCGGTCACTGCGGCGGCCTGCGGCAGTCGCAGACCATCGGTGATTACGTGCTGGCCCACGCTTACATGCGCCGCGACGGGATTCTCGACCGAGTGGTGCCGCCGAACATTCCGATTCCGGCCCTGGCCGAAGTGCAGATGGCCTTGCAGCAAGCGGCAGCCAATGTGACTGGCGAACAGGGCGATGACCTGAAAAAACGCCTGCGTACCGGCACCGTGCTGACCTACGATGACCGTAACTGGGAATTGCGTTGGGCTCAGGAACGTCCGTTGATCAACCTGTCGCGGGCGGTTGCCGTCGACATGGAAAGTGGCACCATCGCCGCGCAAGGCTATCGTCTGCGCGTGCCGTACGGCACCTTGCTGTGTGTGTCGGACAAGCCGCTGCACAGCGAAATCAAGCTGCCGGGTTCGGCCAACGCCTTCTATGAACGCGCCGTCAGCCAGCACTTGAAGATTGGTATCGCGGCGGTGGATCTGTTGCGCACCGAGCTCAACTCGTTGCACTCGCGCAAACTGCGCAGCTTCGACGAACCGCCGTTCCGCTGATTGGATGGTGGTTATTTAACGGTCAGGCCACTAGCATGGTGAGCCCTGACCGTTAGATGTTGTTTTTGCCATGCCGCGTCCTCCTCGTCCCGTTTCCCGCCGCCCAGGCGTTGCGCCAGCGCAATCCTCCTCAGCCCCGCGACGTGTTGCCAAAGCGCCGCCGGCCGAGCCGAAACTGATTCTGTTCAACAAACCCTTCGATGTGCTGACGCAGTTCAGCGACGGTGAAGGGCGGGCAACGCTCAAGGACTTTATCGAGATTCCCGGGATCTACCCGGCAGGACGGCTGGACCGTGACAGCGAAGGCTTGCTGTTGTTGACCAACGATGGCCAGCTTCAGGCGCGCATCGCTGACCCGAAACACAAGTTGGCCAAGACGTATTGGGTGCAAGTGGAGGGCGAGCCGAGCGCCGAGCAATTGCAGCGCTTGCGCGAGGGCGTCGAGTTGAATGACGGCATGACCTTGCCGGCGCAGGCGAGGCAACTGGAAGAACCTGAGTTATGGCCGCGTAACCCTCCTGTGCGCTTTCGCAAAAGCGTGCCGACCAGTTGGCTGGAATTGGTAATTCGTGAAGGGCGCAACCGTCAGGTACGGCGCATGACCGCTGCGGTTGGCTTGCCGACCCTGCGTCTGGTGCGGGTGCGAATCGGCGACTGGACAATCGAAGGCCTCGATCAGGGCCAGTGGAAAGAAGTGCCGGCGCGCTTATAGAGTGCCGGATTCGATCAGGCCGATCACCACGCTTTTGATGACGAACGCGGCCACGCCCAAGCCCAGCACAAAGAACAGGATGAACGAGCCGAAGCGTCCGGCCTTGGATTTTTTCGCCAGATCCCAGACGATGAAACCCATGAAAATGATCAGGATGCTCACCAGACCGGTCATCATCCACTCTTCAAATACTGCAGGATCCATCGACTATCTCCAGCGCGGGTGGGGCAAAAAGGCTGGGGGAGTATACGCCAATGGATATTGGTGGCGCATTGACGTGGATGCGCCACACGGTCACAGGTGCGAGATCACCACATTCCCGTGTAGGAGTTGCCGCAGGCTGCGATCTTTTGATCTGCATTCTGGTTGCCGCTGAAAAGATCGCAGCCTTCGGCAGCTCCTACGGGATCGGGTTAACCGCGGCGCGCGTGGTAAAGGCTCACATGCCGAAACTCTTCCGGCTCTGCCAGATCCGGCAATGTCATTGCCTCAAGCATCTCCAGCCGCTGATACAACGGATGACGGAAATCCCGAACCCGCGAATCCGCCACCAACGCCTCGCGGCCACGACTGAGAAATTCATCGAGTAACGGCAGGTTGGCCCGGTCGTACAACACGTCGGCCACCAGAACCAGATCAAAGCGATCGGCCTCGGCAAAAAAGTCTGTCGAGTAGTTGAGCGTGACGTCATTGAGTTCGGCATTTGCCTGGCAGGCTGCAATCGCCAGTGGATCAAGGTCGCACGCCACCACTTCCAGCGCCCCGGCCTTGACTGCCGCGATCCCCGCGACACCGGAGCCGGCGCCGAAATCCAGCACTCGCTTGCCGGCAACCCACTGCGGATGCTCCGCCAGATAGCGGGCCATCGCCAGGCCGCTGGCCCAGCAAAAGCTCCAGTACGGCGGCTCGTGCAGAATGCGCCGGGTTTCTTCCGGGCTGAACGCTCGGTCCATGTTGTCGCCGTCGATCAGCCAGAGTTTCAGCGCGGTCTCAGGCAGCGGACACGGGACAAGCCGTGCATCGCCGAGCAGTTCACTTAACGCCTGTTGCAGGTCGAGCGGTGCATTCATGGCGCTTTGAGGAACTGCAACTGGCCCAGGACCTGGGTGGTCGGCTCAAAGATACGTTGCGCCGGTAGGTGCAGGATCAACTGCCCGGACTGGCTGGCGCGACCCCGCAGTTCGACGCGTGCGCCGACCGGGAAGGAGTCCGGGTTGAACCGCAGATGGAACGGCAGAACCTTGTTGTTGCCGATCAGGTTGGCGCTGGCGAGCAATTGCTGCGGCCGGGAGCGTTCGTCGATCACGATCAGCGCCAGTTCAACCTCAGCACCGGCCGGCACGCCCTGCAAGGTGCCGCTCAATTCCCGTTGATACGCGGGCAGCGGTCCAAGGTCGGCCGAGGCCTGGGCTTTCTTCTGGGCCATCTGTGGCGCAGGGCCTGGGGTCGGTGCCGCCGTTTTGGGTGCGCTACTGCTACACGCGACCAACAGGCCGACGAGACTGAGTAAAACAAGCGGTCGTAGCGGCATTTGCGGCTCCAGCAAAGTGAAATCCATGGATCAGGCAATATATCCCGTCTGTATACCGTAAACCCTATGGCTTGTCTTGCCAGTGGGATGCGCTACCATGGCCCTCCCTTTTTTTGTTGCCAGCCACCATGCACTGTCCCTTCTGCGGTGCCAACGACACCAAGGTCATCGACTCGCGTCTGGTCGCCGAGGGCGAACAGGTGCGCCGCCGGCGCGAATGCCTGGCCTGCGGCGAACGTTTCACCACGTTCGAAACCGCCGAACTGGTGTTGCCGCGCCTGATCAAAACCGACGGCAGCCGTCAGCCGTTCGACGAAGAAAAACTTCGCGCAGGCATGCAGCGCGCCCTGGAAAAGCGCCCGGTGAGCGTCGAGCGCCTGGAAGCGGCTCTGGCGCACATCAAACACAAGCTACGGGCGACCGGTGAGCGCGAGGTCAAATCGCTGGTCGTCGGTGAATTGGTGATGGCCGAGCTGCAAAAGCTCGATGAAGTCGCCTACATTCGTTTCGCTTCGGTGTATCGCCGCTTCCAGGACCTCAACGAGTTCCGCGAAGAGATCGATCGCCTGGCCCGTGAGCCGGTCAAACCATGACGATTTCTTCAGAACAAGCGATTCTCGACGCCCATTACATGGCGCGCGCGCTGGAACTGGCACGCAAAGGTCACTACACCACCCATCCCAACCCTCGGGTGGGCTGCGTGATCGTGCGGGACGGGCAGATTGTCGGCGAAGGCTGGCATGTACGCACCGGCGAACCGCATGCCGAAGTCCACGCCCTGCGCGCTGCCGGAGAAAACGCCCGGGGTGCCACCGCCTACGTGACTCTGGAGCCGTGCAGCCATCACGGTCGCACGCCGCCCTGCGCCGATGCACTGGTGAATGCCGGCCTGGCGCGAGTCGTTGCGGCAATGCAGGACCCGAACCCGGAAGTCGCGGGCCGCGGTCTGCAGCGTCTGGAGCAGGCGGGTATCGAGACCCACAGCGGCGTGCTCGAAGGTGAAGCCCGCAAGCTCAATGAAGGTTTTCTCAAGCGCATGGAACACGGCTTGCCGTTCGTGCGGGTCAAGTTGGCGATGAGCCTCGACGGTCGTACCGCCATGGCCAGCGGCGAAAGCCAATGGATCACCGGTCCCGCCGCCCGCTCCGCCGTACAGCGTCTGCGGGCCCAGGCCAGCGTCGTGTTGACCGGTGCCGACACGGTGCTGGCCGATGACGCGCGCTTGACCGTGCGTGCCGATGAGTTGGGTCTGGATGCCGAGCAAACCGTGCAGGTGTTGAGCCGTCCGCCGCTTCGCGTGCTGATCGATGGCCGCCTGCGCGTGCCGCTCGACGCGCCGTTCTTCAAGGCTGGCCCGGCGCTGGTCGCGACGTGTGTCGCGGTGGAAGAGCAATACGCCAACGGCCCTGAATGCCTGATCGTGCCCGGCGACGATGGCCAGGTCGACCTGCACAAGTTGCTGCTCGAACTCGCTGCCCGTGGCGTCAACGAAGTGCTGGTGGAAGCCGGCCCGCGTCTGGCTGGAGCGTTTGCTCAGCAAGGGTTGGTGGACGAGTTCCAGATCTTCATCGCGGGCAAGTTCCTCGGCTCCACGGCGCGACCGTTGCTCGACTGGCCACTCGCGCAAATGAAGGATGCGCCGGAGCTCAAAATCACAGAAATTCGCGCGGTGGGTGATGACTGGCGAGTCACCGCCATTCCTATGCCATCAGCGAGCGTATAATTCTCGGCCATCGCTACAGCGCTGGCCCTGTTCTCGAGGAGGACTCCATGTTTACCGGCATCATCGAATCCATCGGCAGCATCCGTGCATTGACCCCCAAGGGTGGTGATGTGCGGGTTCACGTAGAAACCGGCAAGCTCGACCTGAGCGATGTCAAACTCGGCGACAGCATCGCGGTCAACGGCGTCTGCCTGACGGCGGTGGAACTGCCGGGTAATGGCTTTGCGGCGGACGTCAGTCGTGAAACCCTCGACTGCACTGCCATGAATGACCTGAAAAGCGGCAGCCCGGTCAACCTGGAAAAAGCCCTGACCCCGACCACCCGTCTTGGCGGACATCTGGTCAGCGGTCACGTCGACGGTGTCGGCGAAGTGGTTGCCCGTACCGAGAATGCCCGCGCGGTGGAATTTCGCATCCGCGCGCCGAAAGACCTGGCCAAGTACATCGCCCATAAAGGCTCGATCACTGTTGATGGCACCAGCCTGACGGTGAATGCGGTCGATGGCGCCGAGTTCTTGCTGACGATCATTCCTCACACCCTGAGCGAAACCATCATGGCCTCTTACCAGCCAGGTCGCCGGGTCAACCTTGAGGTCGATCTGCTGGCCCGTTACCTGGAGCGTCTGTTGCTGGGTGATAAGGCTGCAGAATCCTCGAAGGGCAACATTACCGAAAGCTTTCTGGCCGCCAATGGCTACCTCAAATCCTGACTCAAGGGGGTGCCGCGTGGCGCTCAATAGCATCGAAGAACTGGTTGAAGACATCCGCCAAGGCAAGATGGTCATCCTCATGGATGACGAAGACCGCGAGAACGAAGGCGACCTGATCATGGCCGCCGAGTGCTGCCAGCCGGAACATATCAATTTCATGGCCAAGCACGCCCGTGGCCTGATCTGCATGCCGATGAGCCGCGAGCGCTGCGAACTGCTCAAGCTGCCCTTGATGGCGCCGCGTAACGGTTCCGGTTTTGGCACCAAGTTCACCGTGTCCATCGAAGCCGCTGTTGGCGTCACCACCGGTATCTCCGCGGCTGACCGTGCGCGCACTGTGCAAGCCGCCGCCGCCAAGGACGCCAAGGCCGAAGACATCGTCAGCCCCGGCCACATCTTTCCGCTGATGGCCCAGGCGGGCGGTACCCTGGCCCGTGCAGGTCACACCGAAGCCGCTTGCGACCTGGCGCGCATGGCCGGTTTCGAGCCGAGCGGGGTGATCTGCGAAGTGATGAACGACGACGGCACCATGTCCCGTCGCGCCGAACTGGAAACCTTCGCCGCCGAACACAACATCAAGATCGGCACCATCGCCGACCTTATTCACTACCGGATGATCCACGAACGTACCGTTCAGCGGATTGCCGAGCAGCCGCTGGACAGCGAACTGGGCCAGTTCAATCTGGTGACCTATCGTGATTCAGTGGAAGGCGACGTGCACATGGCACTGACCCTGGGCCCCATTTGCGCCGAAGAACCGACCCTGGTTCGCGTGCACAACATGGACCCGCTGCGCGACCTGTTGATGGTCAAGCAGCCAGGCCGCTGGAGCCTGCGCGCCGCCATGGCCGCGGTTGCCGAGGCTGGCAGTGGGGTGGTGCTGTTGCTCGGTCACCCGCTCGATGGCGACGTGTTACTGGCGCATATCCGCGAAACGGCCGACCACGCGCCGGCGAAAAAACCGACCACCTACAGCATTGTCGGTGCCGGTTCGCAGATCCTGCGTGACCTCGGCGTACGCAAAATGCGCCTGATGAGTGCGCCAATGAAATTTAATGCGATATCCGGTTTCGATCTGGAAGTTGTAGAATACGTGCCCTCCGAATAAAGACCGGCTGTTTTTGTCTTGAATTCGCGGTTCAAATATCACTGAGGGACGCGTACTGAACGCGTCCCGGCTCTTTAAGAGATTTGTCGAATGACCCTGAAGACCATCGAAGGTACCTTCATCGCCCCCAAAGGCCGCTACGCTTTGGTTGTTGGCCGCTTCAACAGCTTCGTCGTTGAAAGCCTGGTAAGCGGTGCTGTTGATGCCCTGGTTCGCCATGGCGTGAGCGAAAGCGACATCACCATTATCCGTGCCCCTGGCGCCTTCGAAATCCCGCTGGTTGCGCAGAAAGTCGCTCAGAAGGGCGAGTTCGCGGCAATCATTGCACTGGGCGCGGTCATTCGTGGCGGTACTCCGCACTTCGAATACGTGGCTGGCGAGTGCACCAAGGGCCTGGCCCAGGTGTCCATGGAGTTTGGCGTTCCGGTCGCTTTCGGCGTACTGACCGTCGACTCGATCGAGCAGGCCATCGAACGTTCCGGCACCAAGGCCGGCAACAAAGGTGCTGAAGCTGCCTTGTCCGCTCTGGAAATGGTCAGCCTGCTGGCGCAGTTGGAGGCCAAGTGATTAGCGACGAAAGCGATCGTTTCAACCCGCGCGATCCAAAGCCTGCGGATGCTGGTAAACCATCGAAAAGCGTCAAGCGTCGCGAAGCCCGTCAGCTTGCGACTCAGGCGCTGTATCAATGGCACATGGCCAAGCAATCGCTGAACGAGATCGAAGCGCAATTCCGGGTCGATAACGATTTCAGCGATGTCGATGCCGCGTACTTCCACGACATCCTCCACGGGGTTCCGGCGCACCGCACCGAAATCGACACCGCGCTCAAGCCATGCCTGGACATCGAAATCGAAGAGCTGGACCCGGTTGAACTGGCGGTTCTGCGCCTGTCCACCTGGGAACTGCTCAAGCGTGTCGACGTGCCTTACCGCGTGGTGATCAACGAAGGCATCGAGCTGGCTAAAGTCTTCGGTTCCACCGATGGCCACAAGTTCGTCAACGGTGTACTCGACAAGCTGGCCCCGCGCCTGCGTGAAGCTGAAGTGAAGGCGTTCAAGCGCTGAATTGCGCTTGAACAGCTGCCAATGGGCGAGTTTGAGCTGATCCGCAATTACTTTGCCGCCGCGCCTTGTGCGCAGGGCGGCGAAGGCGTTGCCCTGGGGATCGGCGACGACTGCGCCTTGCTCGCTGTTCCCGCAGGGGAGCAGCTGGCAATTTCCACCGACACGCTCGTGGCCGGTGTGCATTTCGCAGACCCTTGCGACCCGTTTTTGCTCGGTCAGCGTTCGCTGGCTGTAGCGGTTAGCGATCTGGCTGCCATGGGCGCCACCCCCATTGCCTTTACCCTTGCCCTGACCTTGCCGACGGTAACCGCCGATTGGCTGGACGCCTTCGCCCGTGGTTTGAACGCCATGGCGCAAAACTGCGGTGTACGGCTGGTGGGTGGCGACACCACGCGCGGTCCGTTGAGCCTGACCATGACCGTGTTGGGTCGTGTCCCGGCAGGCAAGGCGCTGACCCGCAGCGGGGCGCAACCCGGTGACCTGGTGTGCGTGGGCGGGGAGTTGGGCAACGCGGCCGGGGCGCTGTCGCTGGTGCTCGGTGAGCGAGTCGCGGCAGCCGATGTTGCCGGGCCGTTGTTGGCGCATTACTGGTCACCACAGCCGCAGCTTGAATTGGGCATGGCTTTGCGCGGCAAGGCCACTTCGGCACTGGATATCTCCGACGGTTTGCTCGCCGATTGCGGGCATATCGCCAAGGCCTCAGCTGTCGGTTTGCTGATCGAAAGCGAAAAGCTGCCGCTGTCCGCGGCACTGGTGAGCTTTCTCGGTGAGAATGCCGCTCGCGTGGCGGCCTTGAATGGCGGTGATGACTACGTGCTGGCCTTCACCTTGCCGCCCGCGCAATTACCGGCATTGCTCGCCGATGGTTGGCCGATCCACGTTATCGGCCAGGTCGTGGCTGGGCAGGGCGTGACGCTGCTGGACGCGAACGGGCAGGACATCACCCCGCAAACCCGGGGTTATCAACATTTTCGGGAGACACCGTGACAGATCATCCCAAGCAGGGCCCGGCAGAACACGTGCCGCCATCGGTCTGGCGTAATCCCTGGCATTTCCTGGCTTTCGGCTTCGGCTCGGGCACCTTGCCCAAGGCGCCGGGCACCTGGGGCTCGCTGGTTGCGCTACCCTTTATCCCGTTATGGCAGATGCTGCCCGACTGGGGTTACTGGCTGATGCTCGGCATCACCACGTTGTTCGGCTTCTGGCTGTGCGGCAAGGTTGCCGACGATTTGCGGGTGCACGACCACGAAGGCATCGTCTGGGACGAAATGGTCGGGATGTGGATCACCCTGTGGCTGGTGCCCGCAGGCTGGTACTGGCTATTGGCGGGGTTCCTGCTGTTCCGCTTCTTCGATATTCTCAAGCCATGGCCGATTCGTTGGATCGACCGGCATGTGCAGGGTGGCGTCGGGATCATGCTCGACGACGTGTTGGCAGGGGTGTTTGCCTGGTTGGCGCTGCAGGGACTGGTCCGGTATTTCGCCTGATGGGCTGATTGAGGGACGAATAGATTGAGGGGCTGAGGGATGGTCGGGCGCTGGCTGTGGGTTCTGGTTTTTGCGGTGTTCTGTTCGGTCGCCCGTGCGGCGGATGTGCCGACGATACCGGCCGTGATTCATCTGGCCAGCGAGGACTGGGATGACTACACCGCCGCCGATGGTCATGGCTTGGCCTGGGACATTTTGCGCGCTGTGTTCGAGCCGGCCGGAGTGAAACTGGATATTCGCACCGTGCCTTACACCCGTTCGGTGGGGCTGGTGCAGCGGCGTGAGGTGGATGCGCTGGTTGGCGCCTATCGCGATGAGGCCGATCAGGTGTTGTACCCTCGCTGGAATTTCGATATTGATCATATCTATGCCTTGGGCCTTGCGAGCAACCCGGAACCGACGCTCGCGACCCTCGGCAAGTACCGACTGGTCTGGGTCCGTGGCTACCGCTACGAGAGTTACCTGCCGAACATCCACCGCTATAACCAGATCGAGCGCCGTACCGGGATCCTACCGATGCTCAAGCAAGCCCGGGCCGACTTCTACATCGACGCCCTGGCGGAAATCGATTCGGTGCTCGCCGACTCTGAGGATCCGTCGCGGTACCGGCGAACTCATTTGATCGAACTGCCACTGTTTCTGGGCTTCGCCGATACACCAAAGGCCCGTGCCCTGATGGTGTTGTATGATCGGCGCATGGAATTGCTGGTGAAAAGTGGCCAGTTGAAAGCGATTTTCGAGCACTGGAAACAACCTTATCCCTTTGATGAAAACACCAGGCTGACAGGGCAGTGATCAAACTTTTTGATCGTTATGGCCGATAATTCAGCCTAAGCGTCTGTCGGAACCTGCTGTTACAATGCCGCCTCTGCGAATCTCCAGTACCTACAGATCAGGAGCACACCGGTGCCTGTCGTTTTTGTCGCCGCTTCCAAGCTGCCCACGCCTTTTGCGCAATTCACCATGCATGGCTTTCTCGATGAGGCCACTGGTCGCGAGCACGTCGTACTGAGTCTGGGTGATGTCGCCGACGGTGCTCCGGTACTCGGCCGGCTGCACTCCGAATGCCTGACCGGCGATGCCTTGTTCAGCCAGCGATGCGACTGCGGTTCGCAACTCGAGGCGGCGTTGCAGGCGATCGCCCGCGAAGGTCGTGGCGTGTTGCTTTACCTGCGTCAGGAAGGCCGTGGCATCGGTCTGCTGAACAAGATCCGCGCGTATGAACTGCAAGATGGCGGCGCCGATACCGTTGAAGCCAACGAGCGTCTGGGCTTTGCCGCTGACCAGCGCGACTACGCCATGTGCCTGCCAATGCTTGAGCACCTGGGCGTGAAATCCCTGCGTCTGATGACCAACAACCCACGTAAGGTGAAAGCGTTGACCGATATGGGCATCGTGGTTGCCGAGCGCGTGCCGCTGCACACCGGTCACAATCCGCACAACAAACTCTACTTGGCGACCAAGGCCAGCAAGCTCGACCACATGATGGGCAACGAGCATCAGGGCGAGGCAGATCGGGCGTGACTCGCGGTCAGGTCCGGCGGCGACTGTCCGTCAACTGGTGGCAATACCTGGCGCTGGCCTTGCTGCCGCTGCTCGTGATCAACGGCGTGTTCGGCCAGAGCGAGGCGTTTTTACCCGTGCTGGCGATGCCGTTTTTCATTGCCGGGGTGGCCTCGATGTTTGTCAGCCTGCGGTTTTTCGGCGGCTACAAACACGCCTTGATCGCTACCCAGAAAGCCCTCGATACCCCGGAAGAACCCGCTGCCTGGGCTGCCCTGGCGGCTAAACGCCGTCTGGCATTCCTCGTCGCTGCCTTGCCGGCCTGGATCGGTGCACTGGCGGTGTTTGTCGGCCTCGAAGCGGTGCCTTTGGTCCTGCTGGCGCTGTCGACCACGGTGCTGTTCTACCTTTACCGTATTCCGCGTCAACTCGGCTGATGCGCCGCTGGCTGGCGGTTCTGCTGCTGGCCATCAATGGTTCGGCAGTCGCGGTAGAGCGGGTGGTCAGTCTCGCGCCGTCACTCTCGGAAATCGTCGTTGAGCTGGGCTCGGCCGACCTGCTGGTGGGCGTGCTCGATGCTGGCGAGCGTCCTGCAGAACTCAAATCCATCCCTTCCGTTGGCCGTTACGGTCAGTTGGACATGGAGCGCCTGCTCAGTCTCAAACCGGATCTGTTGTTGCTCTGGCCCGGCAGTGTCGGTCCGGCGCAGCGTGAGCAACTGAGTCGACTGGGCATTCCGACCTTTATCGCCGAACCGCATAACCTCAAGCAACTGACCCGCCAAATTGAAACGATAGCCAGGCAGCTCGGCCGACCCGAGCGTGGGCGCACGCTTGCGGTTGATTTGCGCAGGCAGCTCGACGATTTACGCCAGCGCTATCAACGCAAAGATCCGCTTCGGGTGTTTTATCAGGTCTGGGATCAGCCGCTCTACACCGTGGGCGGCGGGCAGATCATCAGCGATGCGCTTGAGGTGTGCGGAGCGCACAACGTGTTTGCCGACATGACCTTGCCGGCGCCGCAGGTCAGTGTGGAGTCGGTGCTTTCGCGTAATCCCCAGGTGATCCTCGCCGGCAGCCAGGCGCAGCTCGACGCCTGGAAAGCCTGGCCACAGATGACGGCGGTGGCTCAGAAGCAGTTGTTGCTGGTGACGGATAAAGGCCTGGAGCGGCCGAGCGGGCAGATGATCGCGGCGACCGCCAAGCTTTGCCAGTTGATCGCCCCGCAGCGCTAACGATCGTTCCCGCGCAGAGCGTGGAACGAGAGGTCAGAGCTGCGGCATCCAGGTCACCCCAAACATCAACGCCCGACCTTCTTCGCGATACCTGTACTGGCTACCGTCATGCTCGTAGAGCGCGCGGCTGTAATCCTTGTTCAGCAGGTTATCGACTTTCATCTCCAGCGTGATCTGGTGATTCAACGCCCAACTGCTGCGTAATCCTAGCAGGGCGTAACCGCCCAGCGGCTGACGGTTGTCCTTGTCGTCATAACTGCTGCTCACTGCTTGCCAGGTGGCGCCGAGGCCAAGTCGATCAAACTGACGGTCCAGATCCAGGCTCAAGGTCCGTCGTGCACGACGAGCCAGCGTGTGGCCGCTGTCGCGATCCCGTGGGTCGATGATCGAAACGCCGAGGTTGCTCTGCCAGCCGAACGCCTCCTGCTTGAGGGCAGCTTCGAAACCATTGATCCGTGCCGACGCGATGTTTTCCGGGCGTGAATGGCTGCCGAAGATGATCGCGTCTTCAAGGTCGGTGCGGTACAGCGAGGCTTCCAGCCGACTGGTTTCGCTCAGTTGACTGCGCCACTGCACCTCGTAGCTTTTCGAGGTTTCGGGTTTCAGGTTCGGGTTGCTGAAGTCCGGGTAGTAGAGGTCGTTGAAGGTCGGCGCGCGGAAGCCTTCGCTGTAGCTCAGCAACACGTCGTTGTCCGGGTTCAGCGGCAGGGTGAAGGTGCCGCTCCAACTGTTCTGGCCACCAAACTGCTGATTCTGATCGCGCCGCAGACCCAGTTCGGTGGAGAAGTTTTGCGCCTGGAAGCGATGCTGGATAAACACCGCGCGGTTCCAGCGGCTGTCTTCGTCGAACGGTGTGCTGCTATTGACCCGGTCTTCGTACCAATCGCCGCCAAGAATCAGGCTGTTCTGCCGGTTCAGTGTCAGGTCGTTCTGCCAGTTCAGCGAATTGCGATAGGTGTTGAACACGCTGTGATCGTCGCTGAGCGTGTCGAAGGTTTCTTCGCGGTTTTCGCTGTGGCCCAGTTCCACGCGGGACTTCCACGCATCGTTGATGCGTGCGTCGACATAACTGCTGAAACTGCTCACGGTGAAATCGTTGTAGGGCTTTTGCTGGACGCTGTTACCGGTGCTCATGTCGTAGCGACCGAACGGGTTGTCAAACTCGCTCTTGCCACGGTTATCGAGGATGTTCAGGCCGGCCTCGATATCGTCATTGAAGGCATGACTCAGGCTTAGGCTCAGGGACTTGTTGCGATAGGCATCGTGGTCGTCATCGCTGGGATAGGATTCGTGAGTGCGATTGATCCCGGCGGTGTCATCGAGGCTGGCGCCGAGGTTGAAGCGGGTTTGCGCGTCACCCCCGGACAAGCCCAGGCTGCGCTCCCAGGTCTGGTTGCTGCCAAAGCCCATGTGCACGCGCGGTTGCAACCCCGATTCGGTGCTGCGACGGGTAAAGATCTGAATCACCCCGCCAATCGCGTCGCTGCCGTAGATCACCGAGCGTGAACCGCGCAGCACTTCCACACGCTCGATCTGCTGGATGTTCAGGTGCTGCAGATTACTGTCGCCGGACGTCGAGTTGCCGATGCGTTGGCCGTCCACCAGTACCAGGCTTTGTGCCGAGCCGGTACCACGAATGTAAATCCCCGGCAGGCTGCCGCGTCCGCCGCTTTGCGAGACCTGTACGCCGGGCACCCGGCTCAGCAGGTCCGTCACACTGCTCGGTTGCAGGCGGTCGATGTCTTCACGGGTAAACACGGTGTTGGCGGCGCTGCTGTCGTTGCGCGCTTCGACCTGACGGTTGGCGCTGATCAGTACGTCGGGCAGTTTCAGGGCTTGCTCGCGCTCGAAGGTGTCAGCCAAAAGCTGACCGGCAGGCAAAAGGCTCAACGTCAGCGCGAGGCGGGGGAGTTTCATGGGCAGTCCGTGGCAGTTACCAATGCGCGTAGGAGCCGCCGAAGGCTGCGATCTTTATGGGACATCAAAAGATCGCAGCCTGCGGTAGCTCCTACGGGGGAGTGCGTTACTGGTTGAGCAGTTGCAGGCGCTCGCGAATGGACGCTTCGATGCCCGCTTCGTCCAGACCGCATTCGGCGAGCATTTGCGCCGGTTTGGCGTGCTCGACGTAGACGTCCGGCAAGCCCAGGTGCAGTACGGGCTTGAGCAGGTTTTCGCGGGCGAGGAACTCGCTGACCGCGCTACCGGCACCGCCCATGATGGCGTTTTCTTCAATGGTCACCAGCAGCGCGTGGTTGCCAGCGACCTCGCGTACCAACGCTTCATCGAGCGGTTTGACGAAGCGCATGTCGACCACGGTCGCATCGAGTTTTTCAGCGACTTTCAGTGCTTCGGTCAGTTGCACGCCGAACACCAGCAGGGCGACAGTGTTGCCCTGACGACGAATCACGCCTTTGCCGATTTCAATCGGATCGAGGTTCTTCTCGATAGTTGCGTTCGGCCCCGTGCCGCGTGGGTAACGCACTGCCGCCGGGCCATTGTACAGATGGCCGGTGCTGAGCATTTTGCGCAGCTCGTTTTCGTCGCTCGGGGTCATCACCACCATGCCGGGGATGCACCGCAGGAACGACAGGTCGAAACTGCCGGCGTGAGTCGGGCCGTCTTCGCCCACCAGACCGGCACGGTCGATGGCGAACAGCACGTCGAGGTTTTGCACCGCCACGTCGTGAACCAGCTGGTCGTAGGCACGTTGCAGGAACGTCGAGTAGATCGCCACCACCGGTTTGGCGCCTTCGCAAGCCATGCCGGCGGCGAGAGTGACCGCGTGTTGCTCGGCAATCGCCACGTCGAAATAGCGCAGCGGGAAGCGTTCGCTGAAGGCCACCAGGTCGGAGCCTTCTTTCATCGCCGGCGTGATACCGACCAGGCGCGGGTCAGCAGCGGCCATGTCGCACAGCCACTCGCCAAACACACCGGAGTACTTCGGCCCACCGGCTTTTTTCGGCGCGGCGGCTGGAGCGTCCAGCGGTTCGAGCTTGGTGATCGCGTGGTAACCGATCGGGTCGACTTCCGCCGGGGCGAAGCCTTTGCCTTTTTTGGTGACGACGTGCAGGAACTGCGGGCCCTTGAGGTCGCGCATGTTGCGCAGGGTGGCGATCAGGGTGGGCAGATCATGGCCGTCGATCGGGCCGATGTAGTTCCAGCCCAGTTCTTCGAACAGGGTGCCGGGAACCAGCATGCCTTTTGCGTATTCTTCGGTACGACGGGCGATTTCCCAGGCGCCGGGCAGGCGCGACAGGACCTTTTTGCTGCCTTCACGCATGCTCGCGTAAGTGCGGCTGGAGAGGATTTTCGCCAGATAATTCGACAGCCCGCCCACATTGCGCGAGATCGACATATCGTTGTCGTTGAGGATCACCAGCATGTTGGCGTTGACTTCCGGCGCATGATTCAGCGCTTCGAACGCCATGCCCGCGGTCAGTGCGCCGTCGCCGATCACGGCGATCGCCTTGCGATCGCTGTTTTGCAGGCGGGCGGCAATCGCCATGCCCAGCGCTGCGCTGATCGAGGTGCTGGAGTGGCCGACGCCAAAGGTGTCGTACTCGCTCTCGGAACGACGCGGGAAGGCCGCAAGGCCGTCCTTCTGGCGCAGGGTACCCATGCGCTCGCGGCGACCGGTGAGGATCTTGTGTGGATAAGCCTGATGGCCGACGTCCCACACCAACCGGTCGTCCGGGGTGTCGAAAACGTAATGCAACGCGATAGTCAGCTCGATAACACCCAGGCCGGCACCGAAATGCCCGCCGGTCTGACCGACCGTATAGAGCAATTCCAGGCGCAACTCATTCGCCAGGGTTTCCAGCTCGGCTTCGCCTAACCGGCGCAAGCCGTCCGGCGTGTTGGCACGGTCGAGCAGGGGCGTGGTCGGGCGCTTGCGGGGAATCTCATGAAACGTCGTGGGCATCAGGCGAATCGTTATAGGTATAAAAGATGCGGCAGTTTACCTGATGCATCGCACGCTGCCCACGCAGAGCTCGGAACTTGGCCGATATGCAGTTGAGCCGCGTGCGACTGATCAGCTGCGGCGTTCAACGATATAGCGCGCCAGATCACGCAGCGGTTCGGCCGCCGCGTCAAACGGTCGCAGTGCGTGCAGGGCCTGATCGCGCAGTTCCAGGGCATAGGCCTTGGCCGCATCGAGGCCGAGCAGCGCCGGGTAAGTCGGTTTGTCCCGGGCAATATCTGCGCCCTGGCGCTTGCCGAGGGTTTCGGTATCGCTTTCGACGTCGAGAATGTCGTCCTGCACCTGAAACGCCAGGCCGATGGCCTGCGCATAAGTCTGCAAGGATTTGAGTTCGTCTTTCTCGGCGCGGCCACTGGCCAGGGCGCCAAGCTTGACGCTGGCTTCGATCAGCGCGCCGGTCTTGTGCCGGTGCATGTATTCGAGGGCTTTCTGATCAAGCTTCAAACCGACCGAGCCCAGGTCGATGGCCTGACCGCCAACCATCCCGGCCGGGCCCGCCGCCAACGCCAGGGCGCTGACCATTTGCAGGCGAGTCTCGGCGTCCGCCGAATTCAGGCGGGGGTCGAGCAGGGCGCTGAAAGCCAGGCTTTGCAGGCCGTCACCGGCGAGAATCGCGCAGGCTTCGTCGAATTTTTTATGAGTGGTCGGTTGACCGCGACGCAGATCGTCGTCGTCCATCGCCGGCAAATCGTCGTGCACCAGCGAGTACGCGTGGATCAACTCCACCGCACAGGCCGCACCGTTGGCGTGCTCCGCATCACCGCCCAGCGCCTCGCAGGCCGCATAGGCCAGCAACGGGCGCACGCGTTTGCCGCCATTCATCACGCTGTAGCGCATCGCTTCATATAAGCGTGCGAGTTCAGGACTCGGGGCGTTGAACAGGGTTTCGAGTGCCGCGTTGACCCGGGCCTGACTGCTGGCCGAATACGCCGCGATCATTCTGGCTGTTCCGCGTCAAAGGGAGCCTCGGTCAGCTCGCCATCGCGCTCAAGCAGCACCTGAACCTTCTGCTCGGCCTGCGCCAGCGCAGCCTGGCAATCACGGGTCAGACCGATGCCTTGCTCGAAAGCCGTCAACGAGTCTTCCAGCGACAGCTCGCCGTTCTCCAGGCGTTCAACCAGCGTTTGCAGGTCAGCGAGGGATTGTTCGAAATCCAGTGCAGCTTTTTTGCGGGCCATGGCGGCAATTTCCGGTAGACGTTTAACCGGCGCGACACTAGCAGACATGGGGGGTTGGGGCAAATGCAGGGGGACTATGGAGCAATGAACCCGGGGCGTTGGCCGTCGTTGATCGCAACGGTCAAAACACGCCGGATAATTCCTGGCTGACGCTGAACCTTTAAACATCGCCACCTGCGCTTACGAAACCACTCGCGACACCCTCGGCAACACCACGCTGAACGTCGTGCCCTCGGCCTCACTGGAGCTGACCTCGATAGTGCCCTGATGGGCGTCCACCACTTGTTTGACGATGAACAGGCCGAGCCCGAGGCTGGTGGAAGGGCCGGCGAGCTCTTCGCTGGCGCTGCGTACCAGTGGGTCGAAAATCGTCGGCAGTGCGTCGGCAGGAATGGGTGCTCCGTGGTTGTGCATGGTCAGCGTCACCTGATCTTTTTCTCCCAGGATGCTCAGTGTCACGGGGTGTCGATTGGCACCGTGCTGCAAGGCATTACCGACAAGGTTTTGCAGCAGTTGGCCGAGGCGCGTGCGGTCCCAGATGCCATGGGTGTCGCCTTCGACTATCAGGTGTGAGTGGCAGTCCGGTTGCCCGGCGCCGGCTTCGTCCAGCGCAGCTTTTGCGGCAGCGGCCAGGTCCATCGGTGCCGGTTCGATCGGCAGGCTGCTGCCCAAGCGGCTGCGCACCAGTTCCAGCAAATCACTGACCATCGCCGCCATGTGCCGGGTGCTGGTCTTGATGTTTGCCACATAGGTCTGGGCGTCGGCGTCCAGTTTGGCCTTGCGTTGCAGCATCTCGGTGGACATGTTCACTGCCTGCAAGGGCGCGCGCAGGTCATGACCCAGAATGGCCAGGAAGATGTCCCGTGAACGATTGACCTGCTCAGCGTAGGCCGCAGTGGATTCGGCCAGGGCTTCGTCGATGGCTTCGTTGAAACGGATCATGTCCTCCAGGTACGCCACGTCCGGCGACTCCAGGCTGTTGACCCACAGGCGAATCACACTGGCCCGCAAATGCCGGAACTCAGCGGTCATCTGCACCAGATCAAACCCCACGTTATGCCGAAGCTCGCCATGACTGGCTGCGGCCTTGTCCAGGCTGGGCGTTTTCTCCGGGCCTTCGCCTCTGGCCTTGGCCGCTTGTTCGCGGTCGGTCTGGGTGGTGGTCATGTCACGGGAAGCGGCCAGCAGGATTGACTTGGCGTGGTCGCGCAGGGTTGCCCGGTCCATGGAATCAGGGTCAGGGGCAATGGATTGGGCGAATTGTTCCCATTCGTCGACGATGCAATCCACGTGTTGCCTGATGAAGTCGGGTAATCGCATGGGCAGGTTCCTGGGACGAGGTGTATCGAAATAGTAGCCCCTTTGGGTCGGGAGTAAACCTCCCGCTGGGCGGCCGCACAATGAGCCGCTTCAGGGGTGGTATAGATCTATATCTATGCGTTTGTTTTTCGAACGATGAGTATATTTCGCTCTCTTTAATCAACAGTTATTCAGGCTTTTGTTTTACTGACGTATGAATAGTCTATTGGCTTCACTATTCATTTTGAGATTTGAACCATGTCTGACTTGCAAGGAAGCAATTCGACGAGCACGCACTCTGCCATCAGGGTTAACGAGAGTGTTCACACGCAACGAATGACTGAGGTCATTCCCGCTGCAATAAAAAAGGCATCACCGTCCCTGCTGGAATCCATGTTGCCGCTGAAGGCAACGATGCCGGACTGGTACGTGAACACGCGGGAAATCGATCGGCGGTATCTGAAAGATCTGATCAACGAACGCTGGCGCCTGCAAGGCGAGCTGGATGAACTTCTGGAGGATCTTCAAAGCGATATCGATGCCTTTGGCAAACGCTTGCTCACTACCCTGTTGCAATCGAATTTCAATGCTGACGAAGATCCCGAGGCACTGTCGCTGCATCTGTATGTTCCGGACAGTATTTTAGGCATCGATAATGGGGCCACCCGTATACGGCGTAGTTCATTACTCGCCGCGGCGCTGCACAATTTTGAAGAAGCGGAAACTCAAGAGGGTGCATTCCGCAGTGAGTCGGGCGTATTTCGCAACGATTCCCGGGGGCAACCACGACACATCAAGATCATCACGCCGGCAAGATTCGCCAGCCTGTGCCGCAGGCTGGACATCGGTGGGCAATATCAAACCCATATCAAAGCCAAGCTTTTGCCAACGGACCCCGATGCGAAACTCAGGCTACAGAAGAGCTCGGTTGCCAGTGAAAAAGCAGCCTTCAGGTCTTCGGCCTTTATCGCCCGTCTGAAGGGTGACGTCAGTGCTTATGCCTACGATCGGTTGCGGGAAGTGATCGAAGAAAAACAGGAGATCAGCTTCCATGGCTTGCCTCTGCGCAGCCATCGGTTGTCGCTGATGGGCTTCCGTCTGACGTCGGTCGTGCTGTTCAGCGCCGTGGGCGAGGCGTCGGCGTTGAAGAAAGCCGTCGATGCCCTGACCCCCGATAGCGTGAAATTCTGGCTGGACTGGTCTCGGCGTATTCCGTTTTTATCCGGCAACGAATATGAGAAATTCAAACTGATCGAGGCTTTTTTCGCCAATGGCCCTACCGGTGTCGGCGACGAAATGCTGCGCAACGAAGACATTTATCAACAGAGCCGGCTCACCGGCCCTTTGATCGCCTATGTTCCGGATGACCCTGACCATCCGCTGAAAGAATATGCCTCACTGGCCGAGTTCATGAAGGCATTGATCAGCCAACTGCGTGATCCGGATTACCAGGCATTTTTCAGCCGGTTCGTGGCGCAGAAGGACAAGGGGCATTTTTTCGCCCGGGTCAACGAACGTCTCAAAACCATGACCTGGCACCAGCGAGAGCCCCTCGACATGGGCCCCTGGTGGCGCGAAACCGCGGTCGAAAATCCCGACGCAGAACCCATCACCCATCTGATCGCCAATAACGTGTGGATCGCGCTGTTTCAGGAACGGCGGGACAAGGTCATTGGCGATGCGCGCTTCATTGCCGTACCCACCGGTGATGAAGATGCAACCAGTCGCTGGAAGCGCTTGACCAGCTATCTGGACATCGGCTGGAACGTGTTCAGCTTCGGCGCGATGCTGGTGCCCGGATTGAACGAGGCTGTACTGGGCATCATGGTTGCGCAGATGCTGGCGGAGGTGGCGGAAGGCGTCGAGGACTGGAGCAAAGGGGATAAAGAGCAAGCCTCGGCTTGTATCAACGGCGTATTGATCAACTTTGCGCAATTGGCGCTGATGGGCGCGGCGCATGTGATACCGAAAACGCCGGTGGCACCCGTCGCGATTTCACCCTTCGTCGAGAACCTCAAGGTCGTGCAGGTCAATGGCAAGGAGCGCCTGTGGAACCCTGACCTGTCGCCTTACGAGCACCCGGTGACCTTGCCGCCAGCCTCGGCACCCAACGAGCTGGGTCTTTACCCGCATGAGGGCAAGGAGGTGCTGCGACTCGATGACAAGCATTACGTGGTGGCGCAGGATCCAGAGACCGGACTGCATCGCCTCAAGCACCCTGACCGTCCAGGCGCGTATCAGCCCTTGCTGGAGCATAACGGCGCAGGGAGCTGGAAGACTGAACTCGATCGTCCTCTGGAGTGGGACAAAAACCGCTTGTTAAGGCGAGCGGGCGGTGTAACGGATGCAATGTCCGATGAATCCCTCAAGCAGGTACTGACCGTCAGTGGCGTCAAGGAAGACGCGTTGCGCAGGATGCATGTCGAGCACGAAGCACCGCCGGCGATGCTGGTCGATTCCCTTGAACGCTTCAAGGTTTACGCCGACGCCGGTGAGCTAGGAAAGCAAATACTGGCTGGGCGGATTCCCGCAGCGCTGGAAAATTCGATACCCGCCTTCATGATCGAGCTACCGCGCTGGCCTGAATCTCGAGCAATCACGCTGTTCGACGGACCAGGGCTGGAAGGCACTTCCTACGATTTCGGTAACGTCATGGTAAAGCCTGAACGGCAGATCAAACTGACGCGCGCGGAGCTGCGGGCCGGCCAGTTGCCGCAACGGGTGATCGAAAATTTCAGCGAACCGGAAGTCCATGAATTGCTGGGCCAGAGCATTTCGAGCGACAGGCAAGTACGCATAGACGAATTGCGAAAACGCTTGGCCGGACAGGCCGAACAGAATCGCCAGCGCACATTCGAAACGCTCTACAAACAACAGGATGTGAGCGACGATTTCCGGGTGCGGTTACTGCGCAACGCCTATCCACAATTGCCTGTGGTGGTCGCCGAGGAGTTATTGCGCGATGCCAGTCCCGAGGCGCTGCGACATCTAACGGAAAAACGCCGGGTTCCCCTGAGCCTGCGCGAACGGGCGCGAACAGCACAGGCTCGAGTGCGATCGAGCCGCGCCTACGAAGGGCTCTATCTGGAGTCGCTGGAAGGCAGTGATACGCGCCGGTTGGAGCTGGCGTCGCTGGCCGCTATGCCCGGTTGGTCGGCCGAGGTGCGCATCGAGATTCGTGCCTGGTCATTTACCGGTGAATTGCAGGCCAGCGTCGGTCCCGAAGCGGCGCCGATACGCAAAGTCCTGTTTTTCGATGAAAAAGGTCTTTATCACGCGCGGGACGAGCATGCGTTGCACCTGCACAATGGCGACAATTTCTACGCGTCCGTTTTACATGCGTTGCCGGACAGTGAGCGCAAAGCCCTCGGGTTCGAGATTCATGAGGGCGACAAGCTCAAGCAGGCACTTCAGCGCTCGCCACTGAGCCATGAGCGTTTCGACTCGGTTCTGGAACAGCATCCGGTTCGAAAACCGGCCTACGATCCGAAGGTCATGCGCCTTCGTGGCGGCATGCCTGGGTATGCGCGGCAAATGAGCGTTGGCACGATTCGCCAGCGCCTGGGTTGGTTGTATCCGGGCTTCTCCGAAGCGGAAGTGGGGGAACTGATGAGTGGTTTCGGGGCCGCAGCACCTGAACGGCTCAAGGCCCTGGAGGATGAGTTCGACCAATTGGCACTGTCGCTCAATCGCTGGGTGAACGCACCGGCGACCCTGCCGAGCACCGGTGTGGTGGCTGCGCTGGAAACCCGATCCAGGCAACAACTCAGTGCGACCCTCAAGCAGTGCTGGCAACGGACCGGCCCGGCGGGCATCGAAGTCCCCGGCATTGTCCGTCCGCAGGCGCTCATTCTGGATGGGCAATCCATGAACCGGCACATCGCAAGCATGCCGAAGCTGACGGCCAATTTCGACCACGTCACCCGCCTGAGCATCCGCCAGGCTGACATGCTTGCGAGCCAGGCGCACTTTCTTGAACCCTTCCGTCAACTGCGTTCTCTTGACGTCACCGGCAACCTGCTGAACCGCTTGCCACCCGCCATTGGCGAAATGCATTACTTCGAGGACCTGGGTTTAAGCGACAACCGGATCGAGCTGACCCACCAGGCTGTGGCTCGTCTGAAAGGCATGATCCGTCTACAGGTCCTCGGGTTCAGGGGAAATCCGTTGAGGCTGGTGCCCGACATCAGCCGGATGCCGGACCTGCATATGCTGAACCTTGAAAACACAGGCATCGATAGCTGGCCAACAGGACTGTTTGCCCAGGCTCGTCCGCGCAATATCTATCTGGATCTTCGCAACAACCACATCAGCCGGATACCCAATGTCGCCCCGGGTTCGTTTCGTGCCGAGTTGCTGGCTCGCACCTTGTTGAGTCGCGGGCCCGAATGGATATCTCCGGAGACTCTGGACACGCTCAGGCTGTATACCGAATCGGTCGGCCTGGATCCCGAGCGGCCCTATCCGCCCAGAGGAACCCTGGACAGCACCCAATGGGCAGAGGGCATGACCGATCACTGGCAGGCCAGGCAAGCCATCTGGGATGCGGTCGAGGATGAGTACAACTCCGAGTATTTCTTCAACGAGCTCCGGCGCCTGACTCGATCAGCCGATTTCATGGCCGGTGGCCTGTATCGGCAAGAGCTGACGGTCAAGGTCTGGCGCATGTTGGAGGCCATGGAAGAGAACAGTGAATTGCGCACGACCATTTTCGCCGAGGCCGTGGCGCGAACGCAGTGTGTGGATGGCGCGACGCAGCTGTTCAATGTCCTGGGTATGAAAGTGCTCGTCCACGAAATATATGGCCTGGGAAATTCGGCGTTGATCGAAGCGGAGTTGCTTGAGCTGGCCAAAGGCAAATCGCGCCTGGACGAGATCGAGAGGATTGCCGAGCACCATATCGCCGAGCGCATCAGGCAAGGTGAGCAGATTCAACGGGTGGATGCCGACGGTAACGTGAGAGGGACCATTGATGTCGTCGAGGTTCATCTGGCGTTTACAACCGAGCTGGCAAAGCCGGACTCGCTGAATGGGCTCGACTTGCCCTGGCAGTCCCGCTCGATGCAGTTTCGCAACATTGCGGGGGTTAGCGCTCAGGAGATTGAAAGTGCCCGGCTCAGGGTTCTGGACCTGGAACAAGGGGATCTGCTGCGTGATTCGATCGCCGATCAGCCCTTCTGGAAATCCTACGTTGAAGGCGCTAACCGGGCGCGAATCAGGCCGCTTGATCGGAAAATGAATGCGCTGTACGAGTTCAGGGTGGCGCTGGATGAAAGGGCAGAAGGCGCGGCCCTGCCGCCCGAGGAAAAAGACCGGCTGAAAACACAAATCAGAACACTGGCCTTCGAACTGGGAAAACCGGAGAGCGATTTTGCTCCGGGCAAGGTCATGACCGATGACGAATTTTCGGAGCAATACAACGTGCTTAGAGTCGAGAAGGAAAACCTGCTGAAGGTGCTGACGCAACAAGCCATGGATCGGGCGAAGATGCAAAGGGTCGAAATCCCTTTTACCGTTGAATCGAACGGTTGACCGGAATGTAGACGCAGAGGCGATGGCTTCAGGGCCATCGCTCTCCGTGCGATAACTATGTACCGCAGATGACACCACTGGACATGGTGTGCTGGCACTCCATTTCATAGGAGAGTCACTATGTTCGACACACAAACATCGGGTCACGAAAGGTCCCGGCGCGCATTCAGGCCAGTGAGCAAACCGGCCACCGACCCAAAACCCTCAACCACGCGAAGCCTTCACGGCGAGCTGCTTGAACACGCGATTCCCGGCTGGCTGACTGACGCCACACCTCAGCGCCGCAAAGCGTTGAAGGAAGCCAATGCGAAGTTGCCTGACTGGTACCGGCAAGCCTCGGCGCCGCAACGCAAGGCCTTGAACGAGAGCGTCACTGCGAGCTTCAGTGCCCAGACCCGGCTCGACAAGATCATGTCCGGACTCCAGGACATCGACACCTTCGCCGCGCCGTTGCTGATCAAGGCGTTGAAGGATCAGTTCAACGTCGAGCTGGATATCAACAAGACCTTCGTGCAGCTCAACAAGCCGCTGGAAATCGGGATACTCGGCATCGATGTCAGCAGCTTCGAGGTCCTGAAACTTCCATTGCTGCAGGCTGCACTGCATAACTTCGAGGCGGCGGAATGTGAAGCCGGAGCTTTCCTTGCGTCTTCAGGTTTTCAGATCGCAAGCTCGACGCCCGGTACGCTGGAATCGGTCACTACTCGGTTGACCGTCGAGCAGTTCACCGGCCTGTGCCGAACGCTGGACATCGGCACCCAGTATCAGCAATACCTCAAGGATTACCTGCATCCCAAGGACGCAGTGGCGGATCATGTGTTTCGTGAGAAGTTCTGTACGGTGCAGAAAACCGCCTTGCGAGCGGCGGCCGAACGGGCGTTGCTGCAAAAGGATATCGAGCCTCGGGACTACACCTCGATCCTGTCGATCATCGACGGAGACCTTGAACCTCGTCAGGGCAATAAACAGATCTGGTTCGGCGATATGAGCCTGATGAAACGCCGCATGAACGGCTGCGTGTGGTTCGATATCTGCGAGAAGTACCGCTATTCGGACGAATTGATCCTCTATATTCCCAACGATCCGCATCATCCGTTGAAGCGCTATACCGGCGCGCAAATGAAGGCGATGTTCAAACAGCGTTTCACCGCGCGGGACGGCGCGCCGGTCGGTGACAGCCGCCCGACGGCTTACCAGCGCTTTTTCAGTCAGTTCGTCGCCTATGCCGACCTCCCGCATTACTTCAGTCAGTTCACCCTCGACGCGCCGAACAAGACGTTCAGTCAAGCACTCGCCCCTTATGGCTCTTTGCTCAATGAGCTGATCAAGGGAGGCAGTCCGTTCAACCTTTTTTACATCAAGGAGTTACCTCCCGTCTCCTCTGTGTCGCAGGTGCCCAACGATGATCCTTATCTCGCCCCGAACGGTATTACCAGCAAGGGTCATGGCCTTTGGGCCGATAACATCGACCTGTGGGATTACCTGTTCGAGCAGCACCGCGACAGGCTGATGGCCGATGCTCTAAGCCACGCAGTGCCTACGGCGGATGTTGACGCCAGGGTACGCTCGGAAAAAATGGCTGCGTTGCTGAACATCGGCATGCTCGCATTGACCACTGTCTCGATGTTCGTGCCCGTGATGGGCGAGGTGATGATGGCGGTCATGGCCGTACAGATCGGGGAAGAAGCTTTCGAAGGAGCGATCGAGTGGAGTGAGGGCGACCGCAAGGCAGCCAAAGAGCACCTGGTGGATGTCGCGGAGAATCTGGCCTTGCTCGCCGTGACGGCCGGTGTTGGCAAGGGTGTGGCCAAACTGGCAGCGGTGAAGGCCACCCCTGTGATCGAAAACCTGCATTCGGTCACGCTGCCCAATGGCAAAACCCGGTTGTGGAAAGCACAGCTGAGTGGCTATGAGAGCCCGGTTACTCTGGATCGCAGCCTTGTCCCTAATGCCCAGGGCCAATACGCGGCGGACGGTAAGACGTATATCCCGATGGAGGGCAAGACCTACGAACAAACGTACGATCAGTCGTCCGAACGGTGGCGCATCAAGCACCCGAGCGACGCGCAGACCTATCAGCCGCTTCTGACCCACAACGGCGCCGGAGCCTGGCGCCATACCCTGGAGCGTCCGCTGGCATGGAACCGCCTGACGCTGCTGCGACGCATGGGCTATGTGACTGAAGCGTACACCGACGAACAATTGCTGAAGATCGCCGATGTCAGTGGTGTCAGCGACAACGCCTTGCGCAAGATGCACATGGACAACGCCCTGCCGCCTCCCGAGTTGACGGACGCCATGCGCCTGTTCGACGCCGACCTTGGGGTTGCTCAGGTCATCGAACAAGTGGCAACCGGGCAATCCATCAATGGCCGCTATCTGCAGATCCTGCCCCTGGTGACCGAAATGCCGCGCTGGCCGACGGGCCGGGTGCTGAAAGTCTTCGATGGCCCCGAGCTGTTCGGGCCTTCGGTCAAATATGGCGCCGAGCGCCTGTTTCCAGGTGTCGGGGCCAAGGCACCCATCCGGATAAGTCGGGCCACAGTGCTGAGCGGCGAATTACCCGCGCGTATTCTGGCGGCCCTCGATGAATCAGAGATCACCCGCCTGCTGGGCGCAGAATCGGCCCGCGTTAGGGAATCAAGACCTCAGGAACTCCGACAGCAGATTGCCGATTTCATCGGAACCCGCCAACCGGCCCTGTTCGAAAGCCTCTATAAAGGCACGGATCCGGTAGACCCCAGGGTCACGAAGCTGCAACGCCTTTGCCCGGGGCTCAGCGAGCCCGCCGCACACACCGTTCTGAATCAGGCAACGCCCGAGGAATTGGAGCGCCTGACGAGTACCGGACGCATGCCGCTGGGCTTGCTGGAGCAAGCCCGTTGGTATGCGCAGCAAGGACGCTTGAGCCAGGCCTATTCCGGTTTGCGCATGGAGAACATGGCCTCGGCGGACAGCAAGCGCCTGGCGCTGCATACCCTGGAGCGATTGCCAGGCTGGTCGCAGAAGGTGCGTCTGGAAATTCGCGAGGGCAGCCTCGAGGGTTCGCTGATCGATGGCATTGGCAGCGAGACGGCCGGGGTGCGTAAATACCTGGTCAAGAAAGGGCCTTATTACCAGGCATTCAATGACCGGGGGAGGCGCTTAATAGCGTGGTTGGGCAGGGTGATAATTTTTACTCGTCAATCATGCACGCCTTGCCCGACGAATCGCGCCAGTCATTGGGACTGCCTGGCGTGGGCCAAAGTGCGGACCTGCAGCGTGCGATTTTCGACTACGCCGTCAACCATTCCGCCGAATCGGCGCAAATCCTCCGCGAGCAATCCCCAAGCAAACCGTGGTTCAAGCCCCCGCAGCGCATTGGCGAGAATCTGCGGGGCTATCCGGCCAGCGGTCATCCAAGGACGAATCCTGCGCTGATCAGTCGAGTACAGGAGGTTTATCCGGACTTGACCGACGAGCAGGCCCTCAAGTTTCTCCTCGAACAGGGGGGGCTCGGCAAAACCGATCAGCAGATCTTTACCCTGCTCGGAAACCGTACGCGTGAATGGCAGGAACTTGAGTCGACACTCGATCAGTGGGCAGCGTCCGAGGGCGTGACGCTACGCTCGATGCTGGATGGCAAACGCGCGGTGGCGCAAGCCATCAAAGCGGCCTGGCGCAATTCGCCCAGGGCCACGGAGAACCCGAATTTCGCCAGGCTCGATCTGTTCTGTAGTGATCCGTTGCCGTCGCTGCAGGCCGACTTTTCACATGTCCGTGAGCTGACTGTGGGCGGCGCGAGTTTCACTGACGCCACCAGTGACGGGGTTCTGGGACATTTTCCGCGTTTGCAAAAACTGTCTATCAACGTAACCAACTCACGGTTGCGTACTATTCCCGAGGCGTTGAGCGGGATGACGGAACTCATCGATCTACGGATCACCTCGAACGACCGCTTGGCCACGCAGGAAATCGCCAGGCTTGGGCATCTGACGAACCTGGAAAACCTGGAACTCAGCAGAGTATTGGAGTCTGCCGGCGCATTGGATGTGAGCCGTTTGAGCAAGCTACGCAGCTTGACGATCTCCGGTGCTTACCAGGGCAATACATTGCCCATCGGTGTGCTAGAGCTTCCTCGTCTTGAACGCCTGAATTTGCGCGCAACCTCTGTCAATAGCTTACCGGCCAGTCTGTTCGACGGAGCGCATGACGGGCTATTGTCCGGCCTCTCTTTGAACTGGTCCTGGTTCCCGGTCGAAACCTTCAAACCCCTGTTTGAGTATGTAAAAAATCACCCCATGCACCTCATCGACCGGGAAGAAATGGTCATGGGCTATTGCAAGGGTCAGCTTCGACGGTGGGGGGGAGGGTTTGGCGGCTCATTTGGGCTTCTGGACGGGTTCGGGCAACCGGATGCTTTACTCAGTGCTTTTCTCCAGCAATGGACGGGGGCTGAGGCCAGGTTCAACGCGATTGAGGCGCTGGGCAACGAGTACGGTGATCTCAGCCGCCAGCTCGATGCGTGGACGAAACACTATCTGCCGGAGCACAACTTCGCGGGTTTTTCGACGACCGAGACCCTGAAGAACTGTTGGTACAACGGGCTCCTGAAGCGATATGGCGTATCGAGCTATTCGACGACGCTTGACTTGCCCTTGATGGCGTTTGCCCAGCTTCCGGATCTTCCCGTCCAGGGCTTCTCCCATGTGACGACCTTGAAACTGACTGGCTTGAGTTCACCCCTCGAACAGGTTCGCCGTTTTATCGGCCAATTCAGCCAGGTGCAGACCCTTGACCTGAGTGGCAGCCAATTGACCGAGATGCCGATCACCCCGGGTGATTTGCCGGCCCTGCAACACCTGGATTTACGCCATACCCCGCTGGCGCACATGGATGTCAGCGCAATGAGTCAGCTCCAGACGCTGGACTTGACTGGGGCCCATCTGCAGACGTGGCCAACGGGTGCAGAAAACCTGCCGGGACTGACCTCGCTGGACTTGCGCTTCACGCAGATCACCACGTTGCCGGAAACAGCCCTGGCCCGGGACGAGGCAGTGATCGCCACGAACCTGACCGGCACACCGTTGACCCCAGCAGCGCAAGCGGCCCTGACCGCCGCGCAGGCGCGGGTTGAGAACGCCAGAGGATTGTCCTCCGGCACCCTTGCGCGGTTCACCCTGGAGGAAGTGCCCCAGGCGTTTCCGCCGACGGAGACCGCAACGCTGATTGCCCAACGCCTGTTGCCATTGCCGGGAGAGGTCCCGGCGGGCGAGGGGAATGCCTGGCTCGCTGAGTGTTTACAACGGGTGAACGGGTTTTCCGACGAAGAAGCCTCGCGCGCCATCGAGCAACTGCGCGAGGATGGCGCGAGCGATACGCAGATCAGTGAACGCATTGGCGGATGGCACCAGACCCTGGAAGCCCTGACGCGTGAGTTGAATGGTTGGCTGTTTATCCGCGAGTCGCGAGGACGTGACTGGGTCGTGTCGTCCCACACCCGCCGATTGGCGGCGTTGCGCATCCTCGACTGTTGGCGAGAAGGGCTGACGGCAAGGGCGAGCATGGCTTACAGCGCCCTGAATCTTGATGGCCTGCAGCTGGGCGACCTGCCCGCGCTGCCCACTGCATTGCCCCATGTGTGGGATCTGAACCTCACGGGTATAAGACTGACCGAACAGGGTTCCAATGGATTCCTCGGGGCCTTTACCAACCTGCGCAGCCTGGTGCTCAGCGGCCAGTCCTTGCAGACACTGCCGCAGGCGCTCAACGCCATGAATTTGCTGGAGCGGGTGGAGTTGTCCGCCAATGGCATCACTGACCCCGAAAGCGTGTATTCCACATTGGGTGGCCACCAACGCTTGCAACGGCTGGACCTGAGCCACAATAACCTGCAAACGTTCAGCGTGGCGTCCTGGAGCAACCTGGAGTGGCTGGACTTGCGCAATAACCGACTGACAGGCTGGCCTGAAGGGGTGCTGGAGGCCCGTCATCTCAGAACGTTGAATCTCAGTGCCAACGGCATTACATCGATTCCTTCAGAAGCCTTTAGCGTTCGCCACAATGCACTGATGTCGGGCACGGACCTTTCCGACAACAGCCTGTCGCGCGACGATCTGGAACACATCAGGGATTACGCGCAAAGCGCGCACCCGAGCGCATGGTTGGGATACTCCGCCCGTCACATTGATGAATTGATCGACGACCTGGCCAGCAACACTGAAAGCGAAAGTGATAGCGAAGTCGAACCTGCCCCGATCGTGCCTGACGAGGTTATTGACGCGGTGGAATCCGGAACTGAGCGACTCGATCCATGGCTGGAAATGCTTGAGCCGCAAGCATTGGTCACCCACCGCGCGCTATGGAACCAACTGGCAGCCGAGCCGGATAACGAAGCATTTTTTCATCTGCTGGCACAGCTACGAAACACCCAGGAGTTCACGTTGGCCCGCGCCGATCTGACGCGACGGGTTTGGGACGTGTTGCGCGCGACAGCCAGTGATGGCGAACTCCGGCAAACGCTGTTCGGCATGTCCAACACCCATGGGACCTGTGTCGACGGGCGGATCCTTACCTTCAGTAATCTTGAGGTCAAGGTCTTCGAGCACAATGCCCTGCAGGGCATTGGTCCCGGTCGGCTGGATCAGAAAGGCGCTGCCTTGTTGCGGCTTTCCCGGCAGCTGTTTCGGCTGGCGAAAGTCGAAGAGCTGGCGAATGAAAAAGCCAGGGGCCGGCACGCCGACCCGGCGGAAGTGCGCCTGGAGTATCGGATTGGCCTGACCAGCGGCTGGGACGACGGCCTGGAGTTGCCTGGACAACCGAGGAACATGCTTTATGGCCGCCCCATCAGTGGGGAGACATTGAACAGAGCGCGCGCAGCAGTCCTGGAGCGGGAAAATAAACCCGGGGCGTTCTATGAAGACCTGATCAACCGTGACTATTGGGTGCAATACCTCAAGGAAAAATACCCTGAAGCGTTCAGCGCCCTTGAGCGCAGCGCTGAGGAAAAACAAGGCCAGCTTGAGGATGCGCATGAAGGCGCCTGGGGGGCCGACTACACACAAGCCCTGGAGAGCCTGGGCATCGAACTCGCCATTGAACGCAGTGAGAAACTGATTGAGCTGTCGCGAAAAGAGACCGGGGAAATAGAACCCTCCGTTCTCACGGAGCCGCAGCCCGGCACCTCGAAGGATCTGTTCAAGCAGCCTACCCGCTAATCCGCCGGCCCGGCGTCGTTCTGCACGGCGCCGGGTTTTAAAGCACGTGCTGCCCGTTCCAGCCTCATGTGCGAGTGCGGTACATAGTTAAGCTTTTTTCTCGCTGTCGTTCATTAGGCTGATGACTTTCAATCAGTCATGGATGATCAGCTATGAGCGAATCACAAACACCCCCTTCCACTTCCCCCGGCACGTTCAACAGCGACCTTCGGGGCGTTCATTACGACTTCTTGAAAGACCGCCTGCCTGCCTGGTTCACCCAGGCCGATCCGCAGCGACAGAAGGAACTCGGTGAGCACCCACTGCACATTACGGCCTGGTACCGCAACGCCACGTCTGAACAAAAAAAAGCGCTGGCGGATACCCACACTCGCTATCGCGAGACCTTGAATCAGATCGACGCCAAGCTCGGAACCATCAAGGATGTGCTTGAGTTCGCCGAGCAACCGCTCAAGGACGCGATCAAGGCGAAATTCAACTTGGAGCTGGATGTCAAAAACGTTTATTTCGCCCGTAAATATGCTCTCAAAGGCCGTGATGACCTGTTCGGTGTCTTTGTTTTCGATCAGCAAAAAGACCCACGCTTGACCTACGAGTATCGAGGCATCTCGCTGCTTGAGGCTGCCCTGGCCAACTTCGAGCCCGACGAAGAAAAGCCTCTTGCCTGCAACGATTGCCAAATCATTACCGGCTGGAGCAGCTATGACGGCGAAATACTGCCGACGTTCGAAGCGGTCAATTCCCAGGTCAAGCCCATCGCTGCCCATGAGTTTGCCAAGCTTTGTCGCACCCTGGATTTGGGAGCGCTTTATCAGAAGCACATCAAGGACATCGTGCAGCCAGAAGACTCCCGCGAGCGCGAGGCGCTGGAAAAGCAACTGGAAGAGCACCAGCGGCAAAAGCTCGCGGTGTGTATCGAAGTCGCCAGGCACCCATTTGCATTGAAACCGGGCGGCAGCCAGATCACATCGGGTATCAGTGCCGACGTCTACCAGATGCTCAAGCACACGCTTGTCGGCGAGAACGCCGCAAAACTGGACGGCAGGCCAGTGACGTTCGCGGCATTGAAGGTGTTCGGCATCGAGCTGACGGGACCCTTGCTGATCGGGCCGGACCGCAAGAACGCCGATCGGCTCGAGCGTCTGGTGGTCTATTTGCCCGATGACCCGGAGCAACCGCTGAAGGAGTATGCCTCCGGCGCCGAGTTCATGGTGGAGTTGAGAGCCCGCTTGCACAAAAGCGACTACCGGCGTTTTTTCAGCCAGTTTGTACCCGTGCGGCAACAAGGCATCTTTTTCGCGAAACTCAATCAGGCCTACAAGCCTTCCGATGTCGGGCCTCAGGCGGACTATCCGCTGAAGTCCATGCCTGCGAAGCTGGCGCTGGATGAAACCTCGATCACGGGCAATCTGTGGCAGCAACTGCGCTTGAGGACGATCAACAAGCTTTACACCGACGCGCGGGCGGTCGCCGTGCCCACCGGCGATGAGGACCGCGTGGCGCGGGTGGCCAGGCTGGAAAGCTATCTGGATGCCATGGTCAGCGTGTTCAACCTGGCCGCCTTTGTCGTACCGGGGCTGGGATGGGTCATGTTGGCGGTGGGGGCTACGCAAATGTTCGATGAGGCGTTCGAGGGCATCGAAGCGGCAGAAGAGGGTGAGACGAAGGAGATGTGGGCACATTTTTCCAGTGTTGCGTTGAACGTGGCGTTCCTGGCCACCGGGGCGATGGTGCTGCCCCAGATTCACGCGTCGAAGAGGGTCGACAATCTCAAGCCTGTGACCCTGCCCAACGGCAAGCAAAAGCTCTGGAAGCCGGATCTTGCGCCGTACAAGGCCTCCATCACATTACCGCCCGAGGCCGCCCCCGATGAGCTGGGCCTGTATGCGCACAATGGGCAGACGATCCTGCCCCTTGAAGGTGAGTACTATGTAGTCGAGCAGGACGCGGCCGGCGAGCAGTACCGTATCCAGCACCCGACACGCCCCGAGGCCTATGCGCCTGAACTGGTGCATAACGGCGAAGGGGCCTGGCACCATGAACTGGAGCGCCCGCTCAGCTGGAAAGGCGCGACGCTGATGCGCCGGCTCGGGGGACTGGTCGATGGCTTCAGCGATGCCGAGCTGGAGCAAGTCCGGCAGGTCAGTGGCGTTGACGACGATGTCCTGCGTCGGTTGCATGTCGAGGGCGAAACGGTCCCTGCGATTCTGCTCGATACCCTCAAAAAATTCAGGGCCTATGGCGATGCGGGGTTAGTTGCCCGTGGCATTCGTGCAGGCGCGCTCTCCAGCAGGTTGTGCAGCTACGCTGCTTCCCTGGCGGTTGAGTTGCCGGGGTGGCCGGCAAGCAAGGCGATAGAGGCATTTTTTGGTGATGGCTTGAGCGGGCCTTCGGTCAAATACGGCAGCCCAGATGCTCTGCCGCAAAATATCATCAAGGTCACCCGTTCGGATCTGATAAACGGGCGCTTACCTGAACGCATTATCGCGTCATCGAGCGACGCAGAGGTCAAGAAGCTTCTGCCCCATTACACACCCAGGACCCCGCAAGAGCGCGTTACCGCTTTGCAGAAAACGCTGGAAGAGCAGGCGGTCACTGCCAGGGCGCGATTGACGCGCAGCCTCTATGCCGAACAACAGCCGTCGGCCAACGCGGCGGTCGCTGTCGTGCAGCGGAACTTCACGGGCTTGTCCACGTCGATGATCCTGGAACTGCTGGCCGACGCCACGCCCGTCGAACTCGAAACCCTGACCACGGCCAAACGCGTTCCATTGCGCCTGGCCGAGGGCGCACGGCGGTTACAGCAACAGATGCGTCTGACCCACGCCTATGAGGGGTTGTACCTCGAGGCGCTGGTCGACAGGGACAGCGAAACCCTGGCGCTTAATACACTGAAAGCCTTGCCGGGCTGGGTGGACGACCTGCGTCTGGAAGTGCGCGTGGGTGATATTGACGGTGAACTGCGCGCCAGTGTGGGGCCCGAGGATGCCACGGAACGCAAGGTGCTGTTGTGGCAGAACGACGGGCGATACGAAACGCGAAATGACCGCAATGAGCACTTGCACGGTGCCGATGACCTCTATTCCTCGATCCAGCACGCACTGCCCGACCGACAGCGCAAGGCCATCGGACTGCCCCATGTCACGCAGGGCGAACAGTTGAGGGCGAAGATCATCGAGCATCAGCTGTCCCGCGATCAGCTTCGTTCATTGCTGAAAATGCGACCGCGCCAGCAACCGTTCTTCAAGCCGCCGGTGCGCCTGCCCGGTGATCGCATCGGTTACCCCTTGAGCGACCATCCCGACCTCGGTCAGTGGGAGCGAACTATCGAGGAGCGGACTCGAGAGCTGTATCCCTCGATAACTTCAGAAGAACTCAATTCGGTTATCGAGAATTGGGACGAGAGGCACGAAGCACTCTTGAGGCGTCGCGAACTCGAATGGGCACAACTGGATAACACTTTGCAAAACTGGCAACGGGCGCAGGTGGAGGGCGTGTCGGACCAGGAACGTTTGACCGCTGCTTTTCGCCAGCGGCGGGGCGCACGTCTGGCGATCATCCGAGCCCTCACACAGGCCTGGCGGCGCACGGGAGAGGTGGATCTGGACAATATTGGCGACCCTCAGGGCCAGCGAATTGATTTGTCTGACATGGACCTTCAGAGCCAACTCGATGAGCTGCCACCGCTGACAGCGAACTTCGACCACGTCACTTACCTGGATTTATCGAGTACCGGCATTGAAGATAACGCGAACGGATTTCTGCGTCATTTCAGGCGATTGCGTACGTTGATCCTGGGCGATAACGATCTGGTTGAACTGCCTGAGAACCTGGGGCGTATGGTTAACCTGACCGTGCTGGATCTGTCCGACAACCTGATTGCGCTCGATCCTCCCGCCGTCTCCCAACTGAGCCGACTGACGCGCCTTCAATCCCTGGGGCTTGAGGGCAATCCGTTGGGGTTGCCGCCGGACATCGGACAGATGCCGGATTTGCAGGCGCTGTTGCTGGCCCAGACCGAGATCAATACCTGGCCCGTGGGTATCTTCGATCAGGTACGGCTGCGCACGTTCTTGCTGGATATGAGGGCCAATGTGCTGGAAATCATTCCAGAGGCAGAGCCAGGGTCGGCGCAGGCGGAGATCATTGCGCGCACGCTCATCAGTCGCGAACCCGCGAATATTTCCGCGCAGAATCTGCAAAGGGTCAGGGACTATGGCCAGTCGGTGGGGTTTGAGCCGAATCGACCGCAATCACCCCGAGGCGTCATGGACAGTAGACACTGGGCAGATGGGCTTTCTGAGGAGCAATGGAAGGGTAAGCAGGACCTATGGGCTGACCTCGAAGGCGAACCTGGATCGGAGCCGTTTTTCAATGAATTAAGAAAGCTGGCGCAGTCGGCGGATGCGGTGGCCACAGACAAAGCGGCAAAGGTTGAGTTGTGCCGTAAGGTCTGGTCAATGATTGAGGCAACCGCCGGCAACACTGCACTGCGGGAAAAGCTGTTTCGCATGGCCGCGGCCCCCACGACGTGTGTGGATGCCGGCGCGCAATTGTTCAATGCCATGGGCCTGGAGGTCCTGATTGTTCAGGCGTATGAACTGGGCGCACAAGACCTGATCGAGACGGAGTTGCTGGAGCTGGCGCGAGGCAAGTCGCGTCTGGACGAGTTGGGCCGGATCGCTCGAGAGCGGATCGGCGAGCTGCTGGAGGAGGGGCATCAGTTTCCCGAATACGATGAGGAAGGGCTTGCGATTACTCATTTTGATGCGCAGGGGCATGCGGTCACGGATATCGATGAGGTAGAAATCCATATGATCTACCCCACCCTGTTGGCAACGCGACTGGAGTTGCCGTGGCAATCCCGGGAGATGGCGTTTCGGGTGCCCGATGTGTCGGCCGAAATGATTACTGACGCTTATCTTCGGGTGCTGGAAAAGGAGCAGGGTCCGCTGTTGCAGCAAAGGCTGGTCGAGCAGCCGTTCTGGGTTGATTATCTCAAGCGAAACTATCCGGAGCCGTTCAAGGCCTTGCACGCCAAGGGCGAACCTCTTCTGGATTTGCAGGAAGCGCAACAAGCCTGGCTAGACGGCCATACACCTGAGCAAAAAAGTCATTGGCGCTCGGAAATTCTCCGATTGGCGAAACGGCTGGGCAAGCCGGAAAGCGAGGTGAAACTCGGTACGGTAATGAGCGATGCGCAGTATTACGCCGAGATGGAAGCTATCGCGACGCAAGAAAAGGCGCTGATCGGCAAACTGACCGGCGAAGCCATGCAGCGCTCCAGGCTGCAGCGTGAGGAAACGCCGTTCCGGGCTGAGGGAAATGCAGCCCCTCGATGATCGATATTCCAGCCTCACCGCTGCGCGTTGGCTGCGATGCGATGGGGCTGGGTCTGTCCTTTAGAAGAGAAAGTAACGCTGCGCCATCGGCAAGATGTCCGCCGGCTCGCACCACAGCAACACCCCATCCGCCTTGACCTGATAGGTCTGCGGGTCAACATCGATATTCGGCAGGTAATCGTTGTGGATCAAGTCGGTTTTCTGCACCTTGCGACAGCCTTTGACCACCGCGATTTTCTTCTTCAAACCCAAGGTTTCCGGCACGCCTGCGGCCTGCGCCGCCTGGCTGATAAAGGTCAGGCTGGTGGCATGCAGCGAGCCACCGTAACTGGCGAACATCGGGCGGTAGTGCACCGGTTGCGGCGTCGGGATCGAGGCGTTGGCGTCGCCCATCAGGCTGGCCGCGATGGCACCGCCCTTGAGGATCAGCGTCGGCTTGACCCCGAAAAAGGCCGGGCGCCAGAGCACCAGGTCGGCCCATTTACCCACTTCGACCGAACCGACTTCGTGGCTGATGCCATGGGTGATCGCCGGGTTGATGGTGTACTTGGCGATGTAGCGTTTGACGCGGAAGTTGTCGTTGCCTGCGCCGTCACCGGGTAGCGGGCCGCGCTGCTTTTTCATCTTGTCGGCGGTCTGCCACGTACGGATGATGACTTCGCCCACGCGGCCCATGGCCTGACTGTCGGAGCTGATCATCGAGAACGCGCCGAGGTCGTGGAGGATGTCTTCGGCGGCAATCGTCTCGCGGCGGATGCGGCTTTCGGCGAAAGCCACGTCTTCGGCAATGCTCGGGTCCAGGTGGTGGCAAACCATCAGCATGTCGAGGTGTTCGTCGATGGTGTTGCGGGTGAACGGCCGGGTCGGGTTGGTCGAACTCGGCAGCACGTTGGCAAAACCGCAGGCCTTGATGATGTCCGGGGCATGACCGCCGCCCGCGCCTTCGGTGTGGTAAGTGTGGATGGTCCGGCCCTTGAACGCGGCGAGGGTGGTTTCGACAAAACCGGACTCGTTGAGGGTGTCGGTGTGGATCGCCACCTGCACGTCGTACTGATCGGCCACGCTCAGGCAGTTGTCGATGCTCGCCGGGGTGGTGCCCCAGTCTTCGTGGAGCTTGAGGCCGATGGCGCCGGCCTTGACCTGCTCGATCAACGGTTCCGGCAGGCTGGCATTGCCTTTGCCGGTGAGGCCGATGTTCATCGGGAAGGCGTCGGCGGCTTGAAGCATCCGCGCCAGGTGCCACGGTCCCGAGGTGCAGGTGGTGGCGTTGGTCCCGGTGGCCGGGCCGGTGCCGCCGCCGATCATGGTGGTGACGCCGCTCATCAATGCTTCTTCGATCTGCTGCGGGCAGATGAAGTGGATGTGCGTGTCGATGCCGCCAGCGGTGAGGATCATGCCTTCGCCAGCGATCACTTCGGTGCTGGCACCGACCGCGATGGTCACGTTCGGCTGGATGTCCGGGTTGCCGGCCTTGCCGATGGCCGCAATGCGCCCATCCTTGAGGCCGACGTCGGCTTTGACGATGCCCCAATGGTCGATGATCAGTGCGTTGGTGATCAGCGTGTCGACAACTTCGGCGGCGAGTAACTGGCTCTGACCCTGACCATCGCGGATCACTTTGCCACCGCCGAATTTCACTTCTTCGCCGTAGGTGGTGAAGTCTTTTTCAACCTCGATCCACAGCTCGGTGTCGGCAAGACGGACCTTGTCACCGACCGTGGGGCCGAACATGTCGGCGTAGGCTTGTCTTGAGATTTTCATGTACTTGCCTTGGGATTCAATTGGGTTTGAGACCGCTCGCGTAGCTCGCTATCGCCGCCTTCGGCAGCTCCTACGGTTCGTGTTCACACGTGATCGCGTTGAATGCGGCCCGTAGGAGCTGCCGCAGGCGGCGATCCTTTGGGGGCGCTTCAGTCGAGGTCGCCCATGATCCTGCCGGCAAACCCGAACACCCGGCGATGCCCGGCCAGGTCCACCAGCTCGACCTCGCGGCGCTGCCCCGGTTCGAAGCGCACGGCGGTGCCGGCCGGGATATTCAGACGCATGCCACGGCTGGCGGCACGGTCGAACGTGAGGGCGTCGTTGGTTTCGAAAAAGTGGTAGTGCGAGCCCACCTGGATCGGCCGGTCGCCGCTGTTGGCCACGGTCAGGCTCAGGGTGCGACGGCCGGCGTTGAGCTCGATGTCGCCTTGCTTGATCTGATATTCGCCAGGAATCATTCAGGTTGTCCCAGAGTCTTGAAGTAGATGGCGGTCGGGCTGTAGCGACCGTCCGGGCTTTGGCAATAGTTCGGCAGTTCACCGACACGGGTGTAGCCAAGGGATTGATAGAATGCTTCGGCCGGCGAGCCGGCTTCGGTGTCGAGGTACAACAGGCCCCGTTTGTGCTGGCGTGCAGCGAGCTCCACAGCATTCATCAGTTGTTGCGCAAGGCCGCGTCGACGCGTGTCATGACGTACCTGGAGTTTTTGCACTTCGGCGCGATTGCGACCGTTGGCTTTCTGGCACAGGCCCAGTTGTACGCTGGCCAGGACCTTTTCATCGTGAACCACTACCCACAGCAACAGATTGCCGTCCTCAAGCCCGGCCTGGACACTGTTGATGTAGGCGCGGGCCTGCGCGTCATCAAGGTCGGCCATGAAGCCGATCGAGGCGCCGTGCTGCACGGCGTCAAACAGCAAATCAATCAAGCCCTGACGGTAGTGCGCGAAGCTTTCGGTGGTCACACGTCGCAGTTGGGCAGTGTTCATGGTGTATCACTCCTTGTT
This sequence comes from Pseudomonas frederiksbergensis, assembly GCF_001874645.1. NCBI lineage: Bacteria > Pseudomonadati > Pseudomonadota > Gammaproteobacteria > Pseudomonadales > Pseudomonadaceae > Pseudomonas > Pseudomonas frederiksbergensis. The sequence goes on along the minus strand of NZ_CP017886.1, from coordinate 2,162,108 downwards.
GGCGACAGGCGGCTCCGCACCCGGATTGAGGATCAGCTGCATGAAGGTCAGGTCGAGCCAGCGGCCGAACTTGGTACCCACTTGCGGCATGCGCCCGGTGGTGATGAAGCCGGCCCGTTCGTGCAGGCGAATCGAGGCGGCGTTAGCGCTTTCGATGGCGGCGACCATCACGTGTTTATTGCAGCCCCTGGCGCGCTCGATCAGCGTGTCCATCAGCTGTGGGCCGAGGCCATTGCCGCGCTGATCGCTGCGCACGTACACCGAATGTTCGACGGTGTGGCGGAAACCGTCGAACGGCCGCCAGTCGCCGAACGAGGCGTAGCCGAGCACGCTGTTGTCGGTGTCGACAATCACCAGAACAGGATAGCCCTGAGATTGCCGGGTGCTGAACCAGGCCTGGCGGTTAGCGAGGTCCACGGCGTGTTCGTTCCAGATCGCCGTCGTGTTGAGGACCGCGTCGTTGTAGATGTCGCGGATCGCCGGCAGGTCGGCGTGCAGCGCATCACGGATGTGATAGGTCATGGTGCAGCCTCAGACGATGGGTTGGTGGACGGTGACCAGTTTGGTGCCATCGGGAAAGGTCGCCTCGACCTGGATCTCCGGGATCATTTCCGGGATGCCTTCCATCACCTGTTCGCGGCTCAGCAGGGTGGTGCCGTAGTGCATCAGTTCGGCGACCGTCTGGCCGTCACGTGCGCCTTCGAGCAGCGCCGCGGAAATGTAGGCCATCGCTTCCGGGTAATTGAGTTTCACGCCGCGCGCCAAACGCCGCTCGGCGACCAGTCCGGCGGTGAAGATCAGCAGCTTGTCTTTTTCGCGTGGGGTCAGGTCCATGTGGGGTCCAATCAAATTGTGTTGTAAACGCTATCCGTAGGAGCTGCCGCGGGCTGCGATCTTTTGATCTTCTTGAGGCGCGACAGACAAAGGTCAAAAGATCGCAGCCTGCGGCAGCTCCTACAGGTATGTGTGTTCAGGTGCTCCATATTCTGGGTGGGACTGCTTCGCGGCCGAGCAAGGCCGGTCTGAGCAACTTCCACAAATCAATCAGCCACCCTCGGGCCAACAGGGCTTCACTGGCCAGGCAACGAGCGACGAGCAACCCCGGCAACTGGCTCAGATCACCCCGTACGTCATTGGGTAAAGAGCGGCAGGCCTCCAGCAATTCGCTGTCGATTTCACCCGTTACCAGCAACGTCGCAAACACCGGCTGGCCATCCAGCCCGATCGGCGAATCAAGCAAACCGTCATCCCCGACAATGCGCTGGCGTTCGTGCCAGAGCAACTGGCCGTCGCGGCGGATTTCCAGCGTTGATTGAAAATGCCCGCGCTCGAAGCGTTCGCCGCTGGCCGGACGACCCAGCGCCACGACGTCCCAATAGAACAGTCGAGCATCGCCTTCAAGGTCGATAAAGGTCCGGAGTTCGGCCTGGGCGGCGCTGAAAATGATGGTTTCCTGCGGCAGCCACTCCAGCGTGGCGCCGGCCGCGACGTTCAAAACGAGCTGCTGGCAGGCCGGCCCGGCGGCGCGATACCACTTGGCAGCGCCAGGGCTGGTCAGCTGCGCCCAGGCGTCGGCACCGACACGGGCGCTGATGTCCAGCCGATCACCGCCGGCAATCCCGCCCGGCGGGTGGACGATGATGTGCTGGCACACCTCGGGGCCTTCGGCGTACAGGTGCTTTTGTACCCGCAGCGGGCCCTTGTGGCGGCGCAGGATCGGGCGCGTGCTGTCGCCGAATCGGGCGTAGCCGAGTTCCAGCTCGGCGTGCCAGCAGGGGGTGAACAGTGCTGCTGTGATTGAAATGGGAGCAAGAACGGTCATATTTTCTAATTATCGTCAGGACACTACAGACTAGATCGTAACCAGCCCGCGCACACCTTCGGCTTCCATATTTTCACCCCGTCCTTGCTGGACGATCTCGCCCCGGGACATCACCAGGTACTGATCGGCCAGCTCGGCGGCGAAATCGTAGAACTGTTCGACCAGCAGGATCGCCATGTCGCCCCGGGCTGCGAGTTTTTTGATCACAGCGCCAATTTCCTTGATCACCGACGGCTGAATGCCTTCGGTGGGCTCGTCGAGAATCAGCAAACGTGGCCGACTGGCCAGTGCGCGGCCGATGGCCAACTGTTGTTGCTGGCCGCCCGACAGGTCGCCACCGCGACGTTGTTTCATTTGCAGTAACACCGGGAACAGCTCGTAGATGAACGCCGGGACCTCCCTGGCTTCCGGGCCGGGGAAGCGTGACAGGCCCATCAGCAGATTTTCCTCCACTGTCAGCCGCCCGAAAATCTCCCGACCTTGTGGCACGTAAGCGATCCCGGCGTGTACCCGTTGGTGCGGCTTGAACGAGGTGACGTCCTTGCCTTCCCAGTTCACCGATCCTTCCTTGGACGGCAACAGACCCATCAGGCACTTGAGCAGGGTGCTCTTGCCGACACCGTTGCGCCCGAGCAGGCAGGTAACTTCACCCACCTTAACCTCAAAGCTCAGGCCCCGCAGAATGTGGCTACCGCCGTAGTACTGGTGCAGCTTGTCGACTTGCAGCATGTTCAAATTCCTTGTGTTCAACACGGTCCCGCTGTCGTAGGCGCTGCCGCAGGCTGCGATCTTTTGATCTTGTTTTTGCTCTGCGGCGCCAGGAGGAAAAGATCGCAGCCTCGCTCCGCTCGACAGCTCCTACAGGGGAAGTTTCAGCGGCCGAGATACACCTCGATAACCCGCTCGTTGTCCTGCACCTGTGCAAGTGATCCTTCGGCCAGCACGCTGCCCTGGTGCAGCACCGTGACGTGGTCGGCAATCGAGCCGACGAAGCCCATGTCGTGCTCCACCACCATCAGCGAATGCTTGCCGGCCAGGCTTTTGAACAGCTCGGCGGTGAATTCGGTTTCGGCGTCGGTCATGCCCGCCACCGGTTCATCGAGCAGCAGCAGTTGCGGGTCTTGCATCAGCAACATGCCGATTTCCAGAAACTGCTTCTGCCCGTGCGACAGCAGGCCTGCCGGGCGATTGACCGAAGTGGTCAGGCGAATGGTTTCGAGTACCTCGCAGATGCGGTCTCGTTGTTCGCCATTGAGTTTCGCTCGCAGGCTGGCCCATACCGACTTGTCGGTTTTCTGCGCCAGTTCGAGGTTTTCAAACACGCTCAAGGCTTCGAACACGGTTGGCTTCTGAAACTTGCGACCAATCCCGGCCTGGGCTATCTGCACTTCGCTCATTTGCGTCAGGTCCAGGGTTTCACCAAACCAGGCGTTGCCATGACTGGGCCGGGTCTTTCCGGTAATCACGTCCATCAGCGTGGTTTTGCCCGCGCCGTTGGGGCCGATGATGCAGCGCAGTTCGCCGACACCGATGTACAGATTCAGCGCGTTGAGCGCCTTGAAACCATCGAAGCTGACGCTGATGTCTTCAAGCGTGAGGATCGTGCCGTGGCGGGTGTTCAGGCCTGGGCCGACGCGTTGACCGAGGCCGATGGCGTCGCGGCTGCTGCCGGCGTCTTTATTGGGGTCCGGTGGAAAAAAGACCGGTTCGAGCATGAATTCGGCCGTCGCAGTGGTTCTCATTTTACAAGCCTCATTGTTCGCCCTTTTTCTTCAGCAGACCAATCACGCCTTTGGGCAGGTACAGGGTCACGACGATGAACAGCGCGCCGAGGAGGAACAGCCAGTATTCGGGAAAGGCCACGGTGAACCAGCTCTTCATGCCATTGACCACACCCGCGCCGAGCAGCGGTCCGATCAACGTGCCGCGTCCGCCGAGCGCGACCCACACGGCGGCTTCGATGGAGTTGGTCGGCGACATTTCGCCGGGGTTGATGATCCCCACTTGCGGCACGTAAAGGGCCCCGGCGAGGCCGCACAACACGGCGCTCAAGACCCAGACAAACAGCTTGAAGCCGCGTGGGTCGTAGCCGCAGAACATCAGCCGGTTTTCCGCGTCACGCAGGGCCGTCAGGACCCGGCCGAACTTGCTTTGCGCCAGGCGCCAGCCGATGAACAGGCTGGCCACCAGCAACAGCACGGTGGCGACGAACAGCACTGCGCGAGTGCCCGGCTCAGTGATACCAAACCCCAGAATCGTGCGGAAATTGGTGAAGCCGTTGTTGCCGCCAAATCCGGTCTCGTTGCGGAAAAACAGCAGCATCCCGGCGAACGTCAGGGCCTGGGTCATGATCGAGAAGTACACGCCCTTGATCCGCGAGCGGAAGGCAAAGAAGCCGAACACCAGTGCCAGCAAACCCGGCGCCAGCACCACCAGGCACATCGCCCAGATAAAGCTGCTGGTGCCGGTCCAGTACCACGGCAGCTCGGTCCACGAGAGGAAGGTCATGAACGCCGGCAAGCCATCGCCCGAAGCCTGGCGCATCAGGTACATGCCCATGGCGTAACCACCGAGGGCGAAGAACAGGCCATGGCCCAGGGACAACAACCCGGCGTAACCCCAGACCAGGTCCAGCGCCAGGGCAACGATGGCGTAGCAGAGAATTTTGCCGACCAGCGTCAGCGTATAGGCGGAAACGTGTAGCGCATTGTCCGGTGATAACAGCGAGAGCAACGGCAAGGCCAATAGCAGAGTGAGAATCATCGCGCCAACGGCAATCGTGACCTTGGGGCCAGCCTTTTGTGTGGCGGTGAGCATCAGGGGCTGGTTCATCAGTCGATCACCCGTCCTTTGAGTGCGAAGAGTCCTTGCGGGCGTTTCTGAATGAACAGAATGATCAGCGCGAGGATCAGGATCTTGCCGAGTACGGCGCCGATTTGTGGTTCAAGAATCTTGTTGGCAATCCCCAGGCCGAAGGCGGCGAGCACGCTGCCGGCCAGTTGGCCAACGCCGCCGAGTACCACCACCAGGAACGAGTCGATGATGTAGCTCTGGCCGAGGTCCGGGCCGACGTTGCCGACCTGACTCAGGGCCACGCCGCCAAGCCCGGCGATACCCGAGCCGAGGCCGAAGGCGAGCATGTCGACGCGCCCGGTAGGCACGCCACAGCAGGCGGCCATGTTGCGGTTCTGGGTGACCGCGCGCACGTTCAAACCGAGGCGGGTCTTGTTCAGCAGCAGCCAGGTCAGCACCACCACACACAGCGCGAACGCGATGATCACGATGCGGTTGTACGGCAGCACCAGATTGGGCAGTACTTGAATCCCGCCCGAGAGCCAGGCCGGGTTCGCCACTTCGACGTTCTGCGCGCCGAACAGCAATCGGACCAGCTGAATCAGCATCAGGCTGATGCCCCAAGTGCCGAGCAGGGTTTCCAGCGGTCGGCCATAGAGGTGGCGAATCACCGTGCGCTCCAGCGCCATGCCGATGCCGGCAGTAACAAAAAACGCTACCGGCAACGCCACCAATGGATAGAACTCGATCGCTTGCGGGGCGAAGCGCTGAAACAGCAACTGCACCACGTAAGTGGAGTAGGCGCCGAGCATCAGCATCTCGCCGTGGGCCATGTTGATCACCCCGAGCAGGCCGAAGGTGATCGCCAAACCGAGGGCCGCCAACAGCAGGATCGAACCCAGGGACATACCGCTGAAGGCCTGACCGAGCAATTCGCCGACCAGCAGTTTGCGTTTGACTTGCGCCAAGCTGGTTTCGGCAGCCGTGTGCACCGTGGCGTCAGCTTCGACGCCGGGTTCGAGCAACCCTTCAAGGCGGGTGCGGGCCAGTGGGTCACCGGTTTCACCGAGCAAGCGCACGGCCGCCAGGCGCACGGTCGGGTCACTGTCGGCCAGTTGCAGATTGGCCAGCGCCAAGCTCAGGGCGGCGTGAACGCTTGGGTCTTTTTCGCCCGCCAGTTGCTGGTCGAGGAATGCAAGCTGCGCAGGTTTTGCGCTTTTTTGCAGTTGCTGCGCGGCACTCAAACGCACGTTGGCGTCAGTGGCGAGCAGTTGATGACTGGCCTGTACGGTGTCGATCAGACCCCGCAGGCGGTTGTTCAGACGCAGGGTTTTGGCTTCACCGTCGACGGTCAACTGGCCTTGTTGCAGCGCATTGATCAGTTCGATGCGGGCCGGTTCGGGCTGCGCGGCCCAGGTTTCCAGAAGCTTGGCTTGCTGCACGGGATTGGCCGCGACGAAGTCTTCGGCGTCCCCGGCATGGGTGGCCATGGGGAACCAAAGAGTGAGGACCAGAAGCAGACGATAAAGGGGCATGGCTACGTCCTTGACGGCGATGAAAGCCCCTGTATGAGCTGCCGCAGGCTGCGATCTTTGGGCGTCCTTGCAGACGCCAAAGATCAAAAGATCGCAGGCTGCGCCAGCTCCTACGGGGATGATGAGCGGCAGATCAGTTGCTCTTCACCGCATACTCCGGTTTCTTGTCGTTACCCGGTATGAACGGGCTCCACGGCTGGGCGCGGATCGGGCCTTCGGTCTGCCATACCACGTTGAACTGCCCATCGGCCTGGATCTCGCCGATCATCACCGGCTTGTGCAGGTGGTGGTTGGTCTTGTCCATGGTCAAGGTGTAGCCGGACGGTGCGGCGAAGGTCTGGCCGGCCAGGGCTTCGCGGACCTTGTCGACATCGGTGGACTTGGCTTTTTCCGCGGCTTGCGCCCACATATGAATGCCGACGTAGGTGGCTTCCATCGGGTCGTTGGTCACCGCTTTGTCCGCGCCCGGCAGGTTGTGTTTTTTGGCGTAGGCTCTCCAGTCGGCGACGAACTTCTGGTTCACTGGGTTATCCACCGATTCGAAGTAGTTCCACGCGGCGAGGTTGCCCACCAGCGGTTTGGTGTCGATGCCACGCAGTTCTTCTTCGCCTACCGAGAAGGCCACGACCGGAACGTCGATGGCTTTCAGGCCCTGGTTGGCCAGTTCTTTATAGAACGGTACGTTGGAGTCGCCGTTGACCGTGGAAATGACCGCCGTCTTGCCGCCCGCCGAGAATTTTTTGATGTTGGCGACGATGGTTTGATAGTCGCTGTGACCGAACGGCGTGTAGACCTCCTCGATGTCCTTGTCAGCCACGCCTTTGGCGTGCAGGAACGAACGCAGGATCTTGTTGGTGGTCCGCGGGTAGACGTAGTCGGTGCCGAGCAGGAAGTAGCGCTTGGCGCTGCCGCCTTCTTCGCTCATCAGGTATTCCACCGCCGGGATCGCCTGTTGGTTCGGTGCGGCGCCGGTATAGAAGACGTTCGGCGACATCTCTTCACCTTCGTATTGCACCGGGTAGAACAGCAGGCCGTTGAGTTCTTCGAACACCGGCAAAACCGATTTACGCGACACCGAAGTCCAGCAGCCAAACACCACCGCGACCTTGTCCTGGGTCAGCAACTGCCGGCCCTTTTCCGCAAACAGCGGCCAGTTCGACGCCGGGTCGACCACCACAGGTTCGAGCATCTTGCCGTTGACTCCTCCCTTGGCGTTGATCTCGTCGATGGTCATCAGCGCCATGTCTTTAAGCGAGGTTTCAGAGATCGCCATGGTCCCGGACAACGAATGCAGAATCCCGACCTTGATGGTTTCGGCGGCCTGGACAGTCCAGGTCATGCCCATCGCGGCAATGCTTGCCGATAGTGTGAAAGCCTTTATCAAGCTGCGACGCTTCATTGTGCGATCTCCATGAACGTTTAATTTCTGGTTGGCAGATGCGAACGACTGAAGGGGCTTTAGCAAGGGCTGTGCCCGGTCGGAGAAAGGCACGGAAATGTCGTGTTAGAGCGGTTGCGCCGTTTGGCGGCGCACTATGAAGGAACGGTCTCGATGTGCTGGTGCGTGCGGACGCGCCAGATTGGTGCCTTGGTGTTCAACCAAAGATCGCAGCCTGCGGCAGCTCCTACGGAGGAATTCGATTGCGGTAGGAGCTGCCGCAGGCTGCGATCTTTTTTTAGCGGCGGCGCATCAGGCCGATGAAGAACAGGCCACCGATGGCTGCGGTGGCCACACCGATCGGCAAGTCCTCAGGGGCGATCAGGGTTCGCGCCGCGACGTCGACCCACACCAGAAACACACTCCCCAGCAGCACGCACACCGGCAGCAAGCGCCGGTGTTCGGCACCGACCAGGCGCCGGGCAATGTGCGGCACCATCAGCCCGACAAAACCGATCGAACCGCTGATCGACACCAGCACCCCGGTCATCAGCGAGGCAATCACAAACACCCGCAGCCGCACCGTTCGGGCGTTCAGTCCCAGCGTCACAGCCGTCTGCTCGCCCGTCATCAACGCATTCAACGGTCGGGCCATGCCCAGCAACAGCACCCACCCGAGCAACACGCTGGCGGCGGGCACTGCCAGCAACTCCCAGCGCGCCAGCCCGAGGCCGCCGAGCATCCAGAACATCACCGCGGAACTGGCACGGTGATCGCCGAGAAACAGCAGCAGGTTGGCGATCGCCATCATCACGAAGGACACCGCCACGCCGCACAGCAGCAGGCGATCACTGTCCAGCCGACCGTTGCGGTTGGCGATCATCAGCACGATCAGCATGCTCAGCAATGCGCCGATGAATGCAGCGATTGGCAGCGTCAGCAGGCCGACGATCTCGCCCACATGCAGCACCACGATCACCGCGCCAAGGGTCGCGCCGGAAGTCACGCCCAGTAGATGCGGGTCGGCCAACGGGTTGCGCGTGACCGCTTGCAGCACCGCGCCGATCAGCGCCAGCCCGGCGCCCACCAACGCGCCGAGCAGCATGCGCGGTACGCGAATCAGCCAGACGATATGTTCCTGTCCGGCGCTCCAGTTCACCTCGCCAATCCCGAATGCCTGATGCAGCAGAATCCGCCAGACCACGTCCACCGGCACCCTGGCTGCGCCAAAGCCCAACGACACCACGCAGGACACCAGCAACAGCGCGCCGAGGGCAATCAGCAACATGGCATAGCGACGATTGATCATTCGCCGTGGAAACCCTTGGCCAGGGTTTCCACCGCCAGCACATTGTCGATCCCCGGTGTGGCTTGCACATAAGGGATGACGATGAAGCGTTGGTTCTTGATCGCATCCACCGATTGCAGAGCCTTGTTGTTCAACAGGAATTGCTCCTTTTGCTCGGCGCTGACTTCGCCGTAATCGACGATCACGATCACCTGAGGATTACGCTCGACAACGTTTTCCCAGTTGACCCGGGTCCAGCTCGCGTCGACGTCATCGAGAATATTGCGCCCGCCCGCAGCGTCGATCAGCGCTTGCGGCATGCCCAGACGGCCCGAGGTCATGGCCCGGTCTTCACCGCTGTCGTAGAGAAACACACGCGGCTTTTCACTTGGCAGGTCTTTGCGAACCTCGGCCACTTGCGCCTGCATGTCGCTGATCAACCGGTCGGCGCGATCCTGTACGTCGAAGATCTTGCCGAGGTTGCGCAGGTCGTTGTAGGTGTCATCAAGGCTGGCGGCTGGACGCTTCATCACAAAGGCGCAGGATTCGCTCAGTTCATAGACGTTGATCCCCAGCGGCCCGAGGGTTTGCGGAGTCAGATCACCGCCAATGCGCATGCCGTAATCCCAGCCGGCGAAGAAGAAATCGACGTTGGCGTTGAGCAGGGTTTCTACCGACGGGTACTTGGCGGCGAGTTCCGGCAGGCCGTCGAGAATGCTCTGCATATCGGGCGTCACGGCTTTCCAGCCACTGATGCCGCTGTAGCCGACCATCCGTGGTTTGAGGCCGAGGGCGAGCATCATCTGGGTCATGTTGATGTCGTGACTGAGGGCGTGTTTCGGTGCCTCTTTGAAGGTCACTTCACGGTTGCAGCTCTGTATCGTCAACGGGTAATGGGTCGCTTCGGCGAACGCCTGGGCGCTGCCCAGCAGCAGGGTGATGGACAGGCTGGAGCGGAGCAGGGTGCGCAAGGTCATGTTGGGTTATCCAGGTAATTCGGGGGTAGCCGGACAGCGGGTGTTCATCGATCAGCGCTTCGACGCCGAACACCTCACGCAGTAGCGTGGTGGTCAGCACATTTTTTGGCGTGCCGCTGGCGACGATGCGTCCGTGGTTGATCACGTACAGCCGATCGCAGAACGCAGCGGCCAGGTTGAGGTCGTGGATGCTCGCCAGGGTGCCGATCTGCAAGCGCTTGACCAGTTGCAGCAGTTCGAGCTGATAGCGTGGATCGAGGTGGTTGGTCGGTTCATCGAGGATCAGCAATTGCGGTTGCTGAGTCAGGGCGCGGGCGAGAATGACGCGTTGTTTTTCGCCGCCCGACAGGGTGGCAAAGGCGTGATCTTCGAAGCCTTTGAGGCCCACTGATTCCAGAGCCTGCCCGGCGATCCGACGGTCTTCCAGGGTATCGCCATCGAACAGGCCTTTGTGCGGTGTGCGGCCCATGGCGACCACTTCGTCGACGGTCAGGCCAAAGGCATCGGGGAACTCCTGCAACACCACGGCGATGCGTTGCGCGCACCAGCGCGACGACTGCTTCCAGACGTTGTGATGGGCAAGATGCACCTCGCCGGATTTCGGTTTGCTGAACCGGTAGGCGCAGCGCAGCAGGCTGGTCTTGCCGCTGCCGTTGGGCCCGATCAAACCGACGAACTCGCCGGCCGCCACGTGCAGGCTGGCCTCACGTAGCTGGAACTGGTGATGACAGTGGCCATGGCCCAGCGGTGTCCAGGCGAGATGGGTGAGGTTCAGCGAGGTCATTGCGTGCTCGTTCGGCGGGTGTTTGCAGCGGGCCGACATTGTAAGGTCAACCGCGCTGCTGTAGGCATCTCGCTGTATTCAGGATGAAGATGAGGCCGATTCAGGCTGGCGGTTGAAGCGCGACAGCAGCACTCGGTCGAGCAGCCATACCACGATCAGCGAAGCGCCCACCAACGGGAATACCACCGCCAATGCGAGGATGATGAACGCCCCGGTTTTCCAGGTCGGCAGGTCATGGCGCAACGGCGGAACACCGAGCTTGCCCTGTGGGCGGCGCTTCCACCAGATCACTACACCGCTGACGGCGCTGAGCAGGATCATCAGGCAGATCAGCAACACGACGATCTGGTTGAACGGCCCGAACAGCTTGCCTTCGTGCAGCATCACGCCCATTTCCGTGGCGCGGGCGACATTGCCGTAATGCTGCCAACGCACATCGGCGAGGACTTCGCCGCTGTACTGGTCGACGTGCAAGGTGGCGTCGTTACGCGGGTCGTCAGCGAACACAGCGATGGTGAACACGCCGCTGGCGGTGCTCGGGAAGGTGATGCTGTAACCGGGCTCGATCTGGCGTTGAACGGCAATGTCCTGCAGGTCTTGCAGGCTGATGGTCGGCGCCGCCGGGGCGCTGCTGCCGCCGTTGTGGGCCATGTGTTCGGCGTGGTCGCCGGACATTGGCATCGGCGTGTTTTCCATGGCCCAGGGCACGGTCTGACGGGTCGCGGTGTTGAGGCTGCGGGCTTCTTGGTCGGACTTGGGCACGTTGTTCCACATGGCCGCCGGGAAGCGGTTCCAGACCTCGGCGTATTGCTTGCCCCAGAAACCGGTCCAGGTCATGCCGCTGAGCAGCATCACCAGCAGAAACGCCGCGCCCCAGAACCCGGTCACGGCGTGCAGATCACGCCAGAGCACACGTCCGCGACTGTTGAATCGTGGCCACACGATCCCCGCGCCGGTTTTACCGCGTGGCCACCACAGGAATACCCCGGAAACCACCAGTACAACGCCCCAGCCAGCAGCGAGTTCGACCAGCCGATCACCGACGGTGCCGATCATCAACTCGCCGTGAATCGCCCGGGCGATTGCCTGCAGGTTTTTCTTCGCGTCCTGCTCGCCAAGGACGTCGGCGTGATACGGGTCGATGAAGACGTTGAGCTCGTTGCCAGCGTTTTTAACGACAAACTGTGCGCTGCGCTCGGCGTTGACCGGTGGCAGGTACTGCTTGATCTGGCCTTGTGGATAAGCCTCTTGGACACGGCGCAGCAACTCGTCGGCACTGACGGGGTGATGGCCGGCCGGCACATTGAGCAGGCTGCCATACATCAGTGGATCGAGTTGCGGTTTGAACAGGTAAACGATGCCGGTCAAGGCCAGCATCACCATGAACGGCGCAACGAACAGCCCGGCATAAAAATGCCAGCGCCAGGCCAGGTTGTAGAAATTCGGTTTGGGTTGGCTCATTGGGAGCGCTCCGCTTGGCGATGAATCTGTAGTTGTTCGAGTGATGCCTCGGTCCCGTAGCAGCTGGCGCAGCCTGCGTTCGGCTGCGAAGCAGCCGTAAAACCTCAGAACGCGGTTATCCAGATGGATCGCATCGTGTGGATTACGACCGCTACGCGGCCGAACGCAGGCTTCGCCAGCTGCTACGGGTATGGCGTCCTTGCCAGGTGTTTTAGAAGCTCATGTCGACCTTGGTCCAGAACGTGCGCCCTGGTTCGTTGATCGCTTGCGGGTTATTGGCCGGGTAGCCGAACCCGGCGTTGCCGGCCAGGTTCAAGTGCTCGGCGTAAGCCTTGCCAAACAGGTTGTCGACGCCGGTACTGACCCTCCAGTGCTTGTCGATCCGGTAAGCGCCGTTGAGCGAGAACACACCGAAACCCGGGCTCTTGTCGTAGTCCTTGCCGACCACGTTGCCCTTGTTCTGCTCGATCCGGTTCTGCGCCGCGACCACTCGCCACAAGGCGCCGGCGCTCCAGTTGTCTTCGCTGTAGGTCAGGCCGAAACGTGCATCCAGCGGCGGCATTTGTGGCAACGCAGTGCCGTTGCTGGTGTCTTTACCCCAGGCGTAGGCCAGGGTCGCGTCGGCTTTCCAGTGGGAGGTGAGGTTGTAGGCCGCGCCGAGTTCGCCGCCCATGATTCGCGCATCGATGTTTTCGGCTTTCGAGGTCATGCCCATCATGCCGGGGGTGTAATCGAACAGAATGTAGTCGTGCACTTCGCCGACATATCCCGAGACCCAGGCTTCGAGGTTCTGGGTTTTGTATTGCAGGCCGACATCGAGCTGGGTGGTTTTCTCAGGCTTGATCGAATCGAAGGCATTGAGCGAACCGGCAGGCCCGGACTTGGGCGAAAACAGCTCCCAGTAATCCGGGAAGCGTTCAGCGTGGCCGAGGCCTGCGTAGAGCGTGGTCGGACTGTCCGCCAGATCATGCTCATAGCGCACGAAGCCGCTCGGCAGGGTATCGGCGCGGGTCTCGTCGGCGGTCGGGTTTGCTCGGTTCATCATCCCGGAGCCGATGGTCTGGCGAAAATCCTTGGCCGAGGCACGGTCCAGTCGCGCACCGCTGATCAGGCGATCACGGTCGGCGGCGTACCAGGTCAGCTCGCCGAAGACGCCGTAGTTATGGAAGTCCGCATCCTTATTGCGTGGTACGTCCTTGTAGGTGTCGATGCCCATGGCAGCGCGCTGACGGTGTTCGTTGGTTTGCGCATCGATGCCGCTGATCAACTGCACATCGGCCCAGCGCCAGGTGGCCTTGACCCGCGCGCCGAGGGTTCGGCGGTCGACGTTGGAGGCCATGGGACCGGCCATCATCCCGGTGCCAGATGGCGTGCGCAGGGTGTAGTTGTCCATCACGTGGTCGGCGTAGTTGTAGTAGACCTGCGCTTCGAGCTTATCCAGCACCTCGCCAAGGTTCGACTTCTCGAAACGCAGGCCCAGGCTTTCGCGCTTGAACTGCGAACCGTCCATGCCGCGCCCGGCAGAACGTGCCTCGCCGTCGCCCTTGCCGGCGGTCAATTCCAGCAGCGTGTCGGCATCCGGCGTCCAGCCCAGGGCGACATCGCCGTTCCACTTGTCGTAGCGCGACGGCACGGTGTCGTTGTTGCCGTCGCGGTAGTCGTCGGAGTGAGCGGTGTTGCCGATCACCCGTATGTAGCCCAATGGGCCACCGGCCGCAGCGTCGACGAGCTTGTCGAAACGCCCGTTGGAGCCGGCCAGCAGGCTGGCGTTCACCCGGGTACCCAGCTCGCCGAAGCTTTCCGGTTCGCGGTCAAACAGGATGGTGCCCGCAGAGGCACCGGGTCCCCAGAGCACGGTTTGCGGGCCTTTGATCACGGTCAGCTTGTCGTAGGTTTCCGGCGAAATGTAGGAAGTTGGGGCGTCCATCCGGCCAGGGCAGGCACCTAGCACCATGCCGCCGTTGGTGAGAATGTTCAGCCTTGAGCCGAACATGCCGCGTAGCACCGGATCGCCGTTGGTGCCGCCATTGCGAACCAGCGCGAACCCCGGAATGGTCTTCAGGTAGTCGCCACCGTCGCTGGCCGGCACCGGTTGGCGCGGGTCTTTGGGGTTGGTGACGATGGTCAGCGGTGAACTTGGGGCGATAGCGGTGATCACCGTCGGGCTCAACTCTTCGGTGTGCTGGCTATGATCAACCGGTTGCTCGGCGGCGATGGCCAGTGGGGTGAGCAGGGCGCCGCACAGAATGGCGGTGGCCTGTGTGAAACGTGCGCGTGGCGCATTCAGGGCGAAAGATACCTGAGCAGCGCTCAAGCGTGTGTCAGCAGAAAACCTGGACATAAAGGTTCCATCAATCAGTCGTCAACAACACGGCCGGCAGCCTGCGGCTGTCGTTCTCTACAGTCGGCCGTATGAGTAGGGGGGTGTTTACGCGACGATGGGCGGGGCGCGGGTGCGGGCACCGGGGAAGACGGTTTGCCGGGCATGGCCCAGGCGAGGGGAGGGGCTGATGAAGCGGTGGGCGGGCGGGGTGTCGAAGGCGGTGAACGACAGGCCGCCGGGTAGCGCGGGGCAGTTGAAGAGCAGGCTGCAGTAACCGCATCTTTCCCAGAGCGCATGGTGATCGGGTTTTGGTGTGCAGTGTTCGGCAGCCGCTTGCTCGGCATGGGCGTCCGCCGACATGTCCATGCTCATGCTCATGTCCATCGACATGTTCATGTTCACAGGCATCGGCATGCGTTGATCCATCGGCATCGACTGAGAAATCAGTGGGCCGATAAAGATCATCAACATGGCGAACAGGCTGATCCAGCTACCGCGCGCGACCTTTAACGAGGTCTTGCGTGGCACTGGTCGCCTGACGCTGAGCGAGCGCCGTGCGTTCACAGGGGGTTCAGACTGTGATTACTGGGCGTGCTTGTGCTCTTCGGTGCCGGCGGGCGGTTGTTTCTGTACCGCGACTTCGACGGTCACATCGCCGGATTTTTCGAAATGCAGGGTCAGCGGGAAGCGCTTGCCGTCGTTCAGCAGGCTGCGGTCTTTGAGCTCCAGCAGCATCACGTGCCAAGCCATCGGCGCAAACGTGATGTCGCCGCCCGCCGGAATCTCGACGCTCGGCACTTGCTGCATTTTCATCAAATCACCTTGCATCACATGCTCGTGCAACTCGGCAATGCCTGCGATCGGCGAAGCAACGCTGAGCAGGCGGTCGGCGGTTTTACCGTTGTTGTGGATCACGAAATAGGCCGCCACCGTTGGCGCATTCGGCGGCAGTTCCTGCGACCACGGATGGGCGATGTGAATCTCGCCAGCGCTGTATTCGTGAGCATTGGCAAAGCACACAGGCAGCAACAAGGCGGCCAGAACGATGAGTTTCTTCAACATGGCAGTTCTCCAGAACGATTAAACACGCAGATCAATTGCGACGGTAATCAGACCAGAGGAGAAGCGCGGGGATTGAGGCTCGGCCATTGCTGGCGCGGTGTGGGGATATCGAGGGTCGGCGCAGGTCGGCTTCGATTGGCCTCGAAACGCGCGAAATACAGCTGTGGAACATGGCCCGGCAACGCCACAAAAGGTGCCGAGCCTGAGCAGCACCAGCAATGCTGCATGTTCGAGTGATCGTCGTTTTGCGGGGCCTTTTGCTCAAGCTTGCCGAGAGAAATCGCCACCAGCTTCGTCCCGCTGGACGAGCAGAAACTGCCCCACAACAACTGCTCGGCCGGCGACTGACTGGCGCCTTGCGCCATCGCGCCGGAGATCGGCATGGCGAGCATATTGAACAGCACTGCGAAGCAGGCGATCCAGGCAAATGCTAGCCGTTGTCGGGACATGGGGCATATCCGGTTGAGTGGGTGATCAGCCGGGTATTTAGCCTGATCGGGAGCGATAAGTAAAAAACCGCCGTGCGGTATGGTGTCGCAGCGAACTTAGGCGGCTGTTGCGTGGAGCTTAAGCCCCAAGGCCTTCATCACCTTCATGATAGTCGTGAATTCTGGATTACCCGTGCTGCCCAGTGCCTTGTACAAACTTTCACGACCTAAACCTGCATCACGGGCAACCTGCGTCATGCCTTGTGCCCGAGCGATGTCGTTGAGCGCGGCACGTATCAAAGCGCCGTCACCTGCATCTTCTTCAAAGCAGGCATCCAGGTAAGCCGCCATTTCCTCAGGGGTTTTGAGAAATTCGGCGGCGTCGAAACGGGTGAATTGTTCGGCCATGATTTACTCCTCATTACCGATGTTTTGCGCCATCTGTTGAGCGCGTTTGATGTCTCGTTTTTGAGTCGACTTGTCGCCTCCTGCCAACAGCAGATAAACCACTTCACCTTTACGAGTGAAGTACATCCTGTAGCCGGGACCGTAATGCACACGCATTTCATAAACAGCCTCACCGACTGCTTCACAATCACCGAAGTTTCCATGCTCGGCAGCTCGAAGCCTGGCGACAATACGAGCCTTGCCGATGGTGTCCTTGAGTGAGTGAAGCCAATCGGCAAATGGTCGAGACTGTTCGAAGTCGATCATGCCGGATCGTATTCCTTGGGATACAAGTTGGCAAGCAGCACTTTCCTGGGGCGACCGTTGTCAGCCTGTGGGGGCAGGTTCGTGCTTTTCGGGGAAGTGAGGAGTCTGAGAGCGCTCAGGAAATGTAGAGCAGAGCCGTTGAGTCTGGCCAGACGGCTGTTTCGGAGAATATTGCCTGTCGATTCGCTCTTATGGGGAAGTGTCAGGAACGGTCTGACGCTGACAGGGCCTCCAACACCTCAGCCACACTCCCAAACTCCCGCTCCACCCCCGGCAGCACCGGCCGTTTGAGGATCAACACCGGCACGCCGCGTTCGCGGGCCACTTCCAGTTTGGGTTCGGTGGCGCTGCTGCCGCTGTTTTTGCTGATCAGCACATCGATCTGCCGGCGTTCGAACAGTGCGCGTTCGTCTTCGATGAAAAACGGGCCGCGTGCACCGATCACTTCGCAGCGCTCGTTGCCGGGATAAACCTCCAGCGCGCGTAAGGTCCAGAACTGTTCTGGCGGTATTTCATCCAGGTGCTGCAACGGCTCGCGGCCCAGGGTGAACAGTGGACGCCTGAACGGTTTCAGCGCTTCGATCAGCTCGGCCCAGTCGCTGACCTCGCGCCAGTCATCCCCCGCCTGCGCTTGCCACGCCGGGCGTCGCAGCGCCCAGCACGGGATGGCGCTTTGTTGCGCGGCGGTGGCGGCGTTCTGGCTGATTTGCGCGGCGTAGGGGTGGGTGGCGTCGAGCAACAGCTCAATGCCTTGATCCTTGATGAACTGTGTCAGGCCTTCAGCACCGCCATAGCCACCGACGCGCACCTGGCAGTTCAGGTCGGTCGGCACGCGACCCACGCCCGCCAGGCTGTAGATATGTTGTGGGCCGAGAGTACGGGCAATCGCCAGGGCTTCCGTGACGCCGCCGAGCAGCAACAGACGTTTCATTGAAAAACTCCGGCATGGCCGACGATGCCACCTTGGCGATCAATGGCAAACACCTCGACCTGAACCTGTTTGGGCACCACGCTGCGGGCGAAATCCAGCGCGTGCCGGCACACCGCATCACCGAGGGCGATACCGGCGGCGCTGGCCATCGCCAGGGCTTGCTGGCTGGTATTGGCCTCACGAATGCCTTGCTGCAATGCAGCGTCAGCGCCAATGGCCGCCGCCCATTCGGCCAGTTGCGGCAGGTCGATGCTGGAGTGGCGACTGTGCAAATCCATGTGTCCGGCGGCGAGTTTGCTGATCTTGCCGAAGCCGCCGCAAATGCTCAGTTTATCCACAGGCACTTTGCGCAAGTGTTTGAGCACCGCACCGACGAAGTCACCCATTTCGATCAGGGCGATTTCCGGCAGGTCGTAAACCCGGCGCATGGTGTCTTCGCTGGCGTTGCCGGTGCAGGCGGCGATGTGCAGGTAACCGTTGGTTTTGGCGACGTCGATGCCCTGGTGGATCGAGGCGATATACGCCGCGCAGGAAAACGGTCGAACGATGCCGCTGGTGCCCAGGATCGACAGCCCGCCAAGAATGCCCAATCGCGGGTTCATGGTTTTCAGCGCCAGAGCCTCGCCGTCCTCGACGTTGATCGTCACCTCAAAACCGCCGCTGTAGCTGAGCTCCTGCGCCAGCAGTAGCAAGTGGTCGGTGATCATCTTGCGCGGCACCGGGTTGATCGCCGGTTCGCCGACGCTCAGTACCAACCCCGGGCGCGTGACGGTGCCGACGCCTTTGCCGGCGCTGAAACGAACCCCAGGTTCGCTGATCAAGCGCACCTGACTGTAGAGCAATGCACCGTGGGTCACGTCCGGGTCGTCGCCGGCATCTTTGATCGTGCCGGCTTCGGCGCCGTTGGCCGTGAGGCGACAAAACTCCAGGCGCATCTGCACCTGTTTGCCTTTGGGCAGCACGATCTCCACCGCGTCGCTGCTCACCGCGCCAAGCAGCAGGCGCGCGGCGGCGAGGCTGGTCGCGGTGGCGCAGCTGCCAGTGGTCAGGCCACTGCGCAGGGGGGCAGGTTGTTCGGCGGTTTCGTCACGCATCGAAGGGTTTAACCACGTCCAGCAAGGTAATCGGCAATGCCTGGCGCCAAGTGTCGAACTCTCCCAGCGGCTGCGCCTGAGCGATATGAATCCGCGTCAGTTCGCCACCGTGTTGTTCGCGCCAGGCCATCAAGGTCATTTCGCTTTGCAGGGTGACCGCGTTGGCGATCAGCCGGCCACCGGGTTTGAGCTGCGCCCAGCACGTGTCGAGCACGCCGTCACGGGTCACTCCGCCGCCGATGAAGATCGCGTCGGGCCGCTCAAGGCCGGCCAACGCCTGCGGCGCACTGCCACGAATCAATTGCAGTCCGGGCACGCCGAGGGCGTCGCGGTTGTGTTCGATCAGTTGCTGACGGCCAGCATCGGCTTCAATGGCCAGCGTGCGGCAACTCGGGTGCGCACGCATCCACTCGATGCCGATCGAGCCGCTGCCAGCGCCGACGTCCCACAACAGTTCACCGGGCACCGGCGCCAGACGGGCGAGGGTTATGGCGCGCACGTCGCGTTTGGTCAGTTGGCCGTCGTGCTTGAAGGCTGCGTCTGGCAAGCCAGCCAAGCGTGACAGACGCTGCGCAGTGGGTTCGGCGAGACATTCGATGGCGAGCAGATTGAGGTCGGCGGCGGGTGGATAAGTCCAGTCGTTGGCGGTGCCGTCGATACGTCGTTCGGCCTCGCCGCCCAGATGTTCCAGCACGGTCATCCGGCTCGGCCCGAAACCGCGTTCACGCAGCAGCGCTGCAATCGCGGCGGGGCTGTGTCCATCGTTGCTCAAGACCAGCAAGCGAACGCCGCTGAACCATTGAGCGTTTAGCGCTGCAATCGGCCGGGCAACCACCGACAGCGTGATGACTTCTTGCAACGGCCAGCCCATCCGGGCCGCAGCGAGAGAGCAGGAGGATGGCGCGGGCAGGATCAGCATCTCATCGTTCGGTACTTGCCGTGCCAGGCTGGCGCCCGCGCCGAACAGCATCGGATCGCCGCTGGCCAGCACACAGACCGGCTCACCGCGTTGTGCCAGTACCGGCTCAAGGGAAAACGGGCTCGGCCAAAGCAGGCGTTCACCACGGATGCACGCCGGCAGCAGATCCAGTTGCCGCTGGCCACCGAAAATTCGCGAGGCACCCAGCAGCGCGCGTCGAGCATTCTTGCCCAGCCCCTTGAATCCGTCTTCACCGATGCCTACTACTGTCAGCCAGGGCGCCATCTATATTCCTCAAACTTTAGTGTTCCGACGAGCAGGCAGCGTGAAAACTGCTGCGCTCGGCAATACTGCGTTAAAAACAGGCTCGGAATGCTCATTTACAACCCGTAAACTCCGCTTCCTCGCCTGTTTTTGCCTTGCCTTGCCTTCGCTCGCGACGTTTTCACACCGCCTGCCGGCAGGCTTTTCATGCCATCAGACAAAGCAGGCATAATACCGCGCCTTCGCCCGCGAAGTGCTTCTACCTCTTAGCCGGTCGCCCCCTTGAACGAACGTCAGATGCACACCGCCATACGCCCCTCGGCCTGTCCGGGGTTGCTGCGTATCGTCCAGGCATCGGACGGCGGCATCTGTCGAATCAAGTTGAACGGTGGCTCGATCAGCGCTGCCCAAGCGATGGTCGTGGCCGAGGCCGCCGAGCGTTATGCCGGTGGAGTGATCGAAGCGACCAACCGCGCCAACCTGCAGATTCGCGGGATCGGCAGCGAGCACCGGCCATTGATCGACAGCCTGCTGGCAGTCGGGTTGGGCCCAAAGACTGCGGCCGGCGACGATGTGCGCAACCTGATGCTCAGCCCGGGCGCCGGGATCGATCGACACATGCTGTTCGATACTCGCCCGCTGGCCGAGCAGATCCTCACCACCCTCCAAAACCACGACCGTTTCCACCAGCTGTCGGCCAAGTTTGCCGTGCAACTGGATGGCGGCGAGGCGCTGGCGATGCTCGAACATCCCCACGACCTCTGGTTGAGCGCCGTAGAACGTAACGGCGAGCAATGGCTGGCGTTCGGTCTGGCGGGTTGCCCCACGGGTACACCGGCAGGGGCGGTGTTGCTCAACGACGGCCACGCTTTGGTGGTCGCGGTGCTGGAGCTGTTTCTCGACCTTGCACGGCCGGATCAGACCCGCATGCGGCATGTGCTGGCCGAGTGTTCGCTGGAATCGGTATTGCAGGCCTTGGCCGAGCGTGTGCCATTGACCCCGATCAGTCATTGGCAGCGTCCCGAGTCGCTTCCAGGGTTGCACATCGGTACTTATCCACAGCGCCAGGAAGACCTGGTCTATGTCGGCGCTGTCCCACCTCTGGGACGGCTGGATTCTTCGATGCTCAAAGGCGCGGCGCGTCTGGCCGAGGCGTTCGGTGACGGCAGCCTGCGTTTCACCCCTTGGCAAAGCCTGCTGCTGCCTAACATTCGCGTTCAAGATGCCCCCGTTCTCAGCGAACGATTGCAGGCCCTGGGGTTTCTGCTTTACGCCGATCAAGCCTTGACCCATTTGGTGGCTTGCACCGGTTCCGCCGGGTGCGCAAAAGGTTTGGCGGATACAAAGGCCGACGCCTTGCAACTGGCCACATTGTTGCCAGGCCACGCTGACCGACCGCAGGTTCACCTGTCCGCTTGCTCGCGTTCGTGCGCCGCCGCGCACATCGCGCCGGTCACCTTGCTGGCGGTCAGCCCCGGTCATTACGACCTCTATTTTCGCGATGCAGAGCAGCCGGGTTTCGGCACCCTGCAAGCACGCAACCTCACTATTGAAGCGGCCGGCGCATTGCTTGATGCCCGCCCACGGAGCCCCCTTGATGCTTGATTACATCCGCGACGGTCAGGAGATCTATCGCAACTCCTTCGCGATCATTCGCGCCGAGGCCAAACTCGACCGGATCCCGGCCGATCTGGAAAAACTCGCGGTGCGGGTGATCCACGCCTGCGGCATGGTCGATGCGATTGATGGTCTGCAATTCTCCGAAGGCGCGGGCAAGGCCGGACGCGATGCGCTGGCTGCCGGTGCGCCGATTCTGTGTGATGCGCGGATGGTCTCCGAAGGCGTGACCCGCGCGCGCTTGCCGGCGAACAATCCGGTGATCTGCACCTTGCGTGACGAGAGCGTTCCGGACTTGGCTCGTGAGCTGGGCAATACCCGTTCGGCGGCGGCGCTGGAGCTTTGGCGTCCGCACCTGGAAGGCAGCGTGGTGGTGATCGGTAATGCCCCGACCGCGTTGTTCTACTTGCTGGAAATGCTCGATGCCGGCGCGCCAAAACCGGCGCTGATTCTTGGCTTCCCGGTGGGCTTCGTCGGGGCCGCCGAGTCCAAGGCAATGCTTGCGGCTGACAGCCGTGGCGTTCCGTTTGTGATCATGCAGGGGCGGTTGGGCGGTAGCGCCATGGCCGCCGCAGCGGTCAATGCCCTCGCCACGGAGATTGAATGATGCAGCAACCTGGACGTTTGATCGGCCTTGGTGTGGGTCCTGGTGATCCGGAACTGATCACTGTCAAAGCCTTGCGCCTGTTGCGCGAGTCGCCGGTGGTGGCGTACTTCGTCGCCAAGGGTAAAAAAGGCAATGCGTTCGGTATCATTGAAGCGCATTTACAGGACGCGCAGACGCTGTTGCCGCTGGTCTACCCGGTGACCACCGAGGCCTTGGCGCCGCCGCTGTCCTACGAGCAAGTGATCAGCGACTTCTATGACGCTGCCAGCGAACAACTCGCTGCACATCTGGATGCCGGACGTGACGTGGCGGTGATCTGCGAAGGCGACCCGTTCTTCTACGGCTCCTATATGTACCTGCATGATCGCCTCGCCGAGCGTTACGAGGCCGAAGTCGTGCCAGGCGTATGCTCGATGCTCGGCGGCGCCTCGGTGCTCGGTGCGCCGCTGGTGTATCGCAATCAGAGCCTGTCGGTGTTGTCCGGGGTGCTACCGCACGAAGAACTCAAGCGTCGTTTGGCGGATGCCGACGCGGCGGTGGTGATGAAGCTGGGGCGTAACTTTCCCAAGGTTCGTCAGGTGCTGGAAGAACTCGGCCTGGCAGAGCGTGCGCTGTACGTTGAGCGCGCCACCATGGCCAATCAGAAGATCGTGCCGCTGGATCAGGTTGAGCCGATGTCCTCGCCGTATTTTTCGTTGATCATCGTTCCCGGCGAAAGGTGGCAAGGCTGATGACTCGTCCAGTTCCGGCGATTGTCATTCTGGGTAATGGCAGCCTCGCGACCGCACGCAAGATCCAGCAGATGTACCCAGGCGCCCTGATCCACGGTCTGGCCGAACGGGTCGACGGCGCGGACCGCGTTTACCGCGAGTTTGGCGCGACCCTGCGTCAGCTCTACCAACATGACACGCCGATCATCGCGCTGTGTGCAGCCGGCATCGTCATTCGCACGCTGGCGCCATTGTTGTTGGAAAAAGGTGCTGAGCCGCCGGTGCTGGCCGTCGCCGAGGATGGCAGCGCGGTGGTGCCGTTGTTGGGCGGTCTGGGTGGGGTGAACGTGCTGGCCCGCGAGATTGCGGACGGTTTGGGCGTGGCTGCGGCCATCACCACCAGTGGTGAATTGCGCTTTGGCACGTGCTTGCTCAATCCGCCGAGTGGTTATGCATTGGGCGATCTGGAACTGGGCAAGCGCTTTGTTTCGGATTTGCTGGCCGGTGAGAGCGTGCGTATCGAAGGCGCTGCTCCGTGGCTGGCTCAGGCGCAGCTACCGCAGGATCCGCAGGCGCATCTGACCATTCATGTCGGCAGTGCCGAACGCGAGCCTGCGGTCAATGAATTGCTGATCTACCCGCAAAATGTTCTGGTCGCGGTGAGCGCCGATGTTGCAGATCTGCCGAACGCCATACGCGATGTCTTGCACCAAGCGAAAATCGCCGTGCAATCGGTGGCGTGTCTGTTGGCCAGTGATCAGCAGATGGCCAGCCCGGCGTTGCGTGAAGCGGCGCTGGAACTGGGTGTGCCGCTGCGTTTTGCGACGGCTGGCTCTGTGGCTGAACTGGCAGAAAACGCTGCCGGACAATCCGTGTCTATCCACGCAAACAACGGGATTGCCCTCGCGGTCGCCGACCGGCCGTTGGACCCGTTACTGATCGGTCGTCCACGCGGGCGCTTGGCCGTGATCGGTCTGGGCCCTGGCGCTGCGGAACTGATGGTGCCGGCGGTCAAGGCGGAACTGGCTCGTGCCAACGACGTGCTTGGCTACGAAACCTATGTGCGCATGGCCGGGCCGTTCCGCGCCGATCAAGTGTTGCACTGCACCGATAATCGCGAGGAAATGCAGCGCGCGCGTCACGCTTTCGAACTGGCCGCCCAAGGGCGTTCGGTGGTGGTGGTTTCGTCCGGTGATCCGGGGGTGTTCGCCATGGCGGCGGCGGTGCTCGAAGCGTTGCATGAATCCAGCGATTCGAGCTGGCACAGCGTCGATCTGGAAATTCTGCCGGGTGTCTCTGCATCGCTGGCGACCGCCGCACAAGCGGGCGCACCGTTGGGGCATGACTTCTGCGTGATGTCACTGTCGGACAACCTGAAACCCTGGACGATCATCGAGAAGCGTTTGGACCTCGCGGCAGAGGCTGACCTGGCCTTGGCCTTCTACAACCCGATCTCGCGTTCGCGGCCGTGGCAATTGGGCCGTGCGCTGGAAATCGTCGCCCAGCATCGCACGCCCGAAACGCCGGTGGTGCTGGGGCGGGATATCGGTCGTCCGGGCCAGACGCTGCGGGTCACCACGCTTGGGCAACTGACACCCGAACAGGTTGATATGCGCACCATGGTGCTGATTGGCTCATCCACCACCTGCGTGTTCCCGCGTGCCGAGGGTGGTGAGTGGGTTTATACGCCGCGCTGGTATCCAGCCAAGCCAGTCTCCTGAATAACGGCGACCTCACGCCGAGGTCGCTTGCGTTTTAACTAGGGTTGTTGAAACTAACGTCACCAATAAGTAGCGCGCTTTTGTGTGCGCTGGTTATGGCTTGTTATCGAAGTTGTTTGGGGTTTGTAATTATTGGCATAAGTTATTTGTGTGAATGGGTTTGACGGTTTAAGTTGGGTGCCTTAGTTTGGTTTTTACCGCATGGAGCGGTGATTATTTACTAAGGAAATTTACATGAGTAACGAAATAATTAATATCATTGCAGATCGCCCTTTCAATGAGGCTGTGCAGGATAAGTACTTTGAGCGAGTCGAGGCTCAGTTAACTGAGGTCTTCGCGCGTCCCCGACTCAGGTCATTTGCCAAGAGCGGCGGTGTTTTGGCTGGTCGTGCTGCGGAGACAATTGACGCGTCGGTCGTCGGTCCGTCCCTTGTGGTATTTGAGGAGCGGCTAAGCGAAGATGATAAACAGGATGCACTGGATAGCCAGGCTTTTGCCGAAGCTGTTGTCAATAAATTGCCTGCCGAAACCTCGCAAGAACAGCGGTACATGGCCTATAACGAAGCCTTGTCGGCGATTGGCTGGGTCACAGAAAGCTACACGTATAAGAAGTATGACTCCAAAAAGCTGACGCTGACGATGAACGATGCATTGTTACAAGTGCTTGAGACTGTCATCAGCGCGGGCTCTGGCAATGTGTTGAGTCTTGTCGCGGCGGGCTTTGACAAGCTCAAGGGCGACAAAGAAGCGCTGAAGATCGTGGACGCCGGAAGCAAGGAAAGTTCGGTTGTCAGCTTCAAGGCAGTTCCTTGTATCGTTGCTCCTGGTGGTGGCATGGCAATGGTCATGGGCGGGCTGGATGTGTTCAGCAAGGACTACGATGGCGACTTTCTGTTTTTTACTTTCAAGACGGAGGGGGTTCATCTTTTTCAGGCGGCAGGCATTCGAAAGTTTAATAAGCGCGCGTTTGATCGAAAGCGCCAGCAGGTTTATAACTACATTGACCAGTTTGGCGATGGTCTGTTTAAAAAGATTGCAGGCTAATGAGGCCGTAGGTCCCCTCAATAGAGTGTTGGTTTTTGGTGTGGATGAACAAGGTGTTCAATATGACAGTGCTTGCTGATGCGGTAGTAGTGGGTGGCTGCTTATTGTCCTTTGCGTCCGAGGTTTGCCCGCAGGATAAGCAGGATGTACAGGGCTGTTTGTTGTATGCGGAGCTGGCGGCGAATGATAAGTACCCCGGGCAGGTATCAAAAAAAGCCTGGTTTGATTATTACCAAGGCCGGTTGTTAAAGGCAGGTTTTATACTGAAGGCTATCGTCCCCTCTGACAAGTTTAGGGTGTCGAATGTCAATCAGCTGCTAAGTATCAGTCATACGATTATTGGGCGTTTGGGGGTGGAACGTTTAGCTCAGCTGATCGAGGAAACCTACAGGGTGTTGAAGCTGGACGAGTTTGCCTGGAACTTCTTTCGCGACAATGTCGCGAACGGTGGTTCGGGTATTCTCAAATGTGCGCCTTGCGAACGCCTTGACTCCGGCGACGTCGTCGTCTGCTTGTACGGTTTGCGCTATAGCACCGCAGTGATTGAGGATGACTTCTTCTTCTGGAGTGAAATCGACAAAGAGGTGGTTATCACCCCGGATGGCGGCGTTTTTGCTTTCAATCGGGAGGTGTTTGAAAACTACCGAGAGCGGGTCCACGAAAAAATTGATGCTTACTCAGATAAGGTCCTCGTGCAAAAGCTGAAACTCTGAGTGATTGGATCTGATCAAAAATGACAAGGCCTTGTGTTTTTTAGCACAAGGCCTTTTTTTGTTGCGGCAACTTCGCAGCGCACTAAGGCACCAAATACCCTTTGACCCCGGTAAAGATAATCTGCGCCGCCAACGCACACACAAACAACCCCATCAACCGGCTGACAATCTGCAAACCCTGGTCGCCGAGAATTCGCTCAATGCGGTTGGACAGGTAAAGCACCACGCCGACGGTCAGGCTGGCCATGGCTATGCTGAGGATGGCGGTGAGTTTGTCGTCCCAGTGCGGCTGGCTGACGCCCATGACCAGCAGGGCCCCGATGGTGCCGGGGCCGACGGTAAGCGGAATGGTCAGCGGGACGATGGTCACGTCCTGCTGCACGTTATCGGTCTGGACCGCTGACTTGCCCTGAGCCATGCCCAATGCCGAGATGAACAGCACGCTGCCGGCGCCAATGCGGAAGGCGTCTACGGTGATGCCGAATACACTGAAAATCATTCGCCCGAACAAATACAGCAGGACGCTGGAGACCAGGGTCGCGAGGGCGACATTCCAGGCCAGGCGCCGTCGTTCCTTGTTGGAATAACCTCGGGTCAGGCTGATGAAACAGGACAAGACGAAGAATGGGCTATAGAGCACCAGCATCTTCAGGTAAACGCTGAACAACACGTGGAGCATGGTGCAAGCTCACTGGCGAGGGAAGTCGGGAAGGATTCTATCAGGCGCTGCGGGGTCTGTCGGCTCAGGACGTCTGAGCCGTTGCCTGATTCTGCTGATCGCGCTGTGCGACCCAGTGCTCGATCAGTTCACGCAGTTGTGAAAGCTCGACGGGCTTGGCCATGTGCCCATCCATGCCGGCCTGGCGCGCGCGTTCTTTGTGTTCGGCCAGGATGTGTGCGGTAAGCGCCACTACCGGTGTGCGAGTTCGCTGGTTGCCCACCTCCCAGGCACGCAATTGCTGGGTGGCGGAGAACCCATCG
Organism: Pseudomonas frederiksbergensis; assembly: GCF_001874645.1. Classification (NCBI taxonomy): domain Bacteria; kingdom Pseudomonadati; phylum Pseudomonadota; class Gammaproteobacteria; order Pseudomonadales; family Pseudomonadaceae; genus Pseudomonas; species Pseudomonas frederiksbergensis. The sequence continues at coordinate 2,134,942 of NZ_CP017886.1, read as the reverse complement.
AGGATTGGCATCTCGCAATCCATCAACACCAGGTCGTAGCGCTGGGCCTTCATTGCTTTCAAGGCTTCTTCACCGTTGCTGGCGGTGTCCGGCTGAAGGTTGAGCTTGCCGAGCATGCCGCGAATCACTTTGGTCGAAATGCTGTTGTCTTCGGCCACCAGGATGCGGAAATCGCTCGGGACCTTGACCACCGCAGGTGCGCCGGTTGGCAGTTGCTGCGAGATGGCCAGGCCTTTGCTGCGTTGGCTTAGCTCGTCCGCCAGCGTGGTCTTGAGGGTGTAGCCGGCCACGGGTTTGGCAAGGATGCGTTTGATCCCGGCATTGCGCGCGATGACCTTGCTCGGCGCGTTGCTGATGCCCGTGAGCATGATCAGCAGAATGTCGTGATTCAGGCTCGGGTCTTCCTTGATCTTTGCCGCCAGTTGCATGCCGGTCATGCCGGGCATGTTCTGGTCGAGCAGGACCACGTCGAAGTAGTCACGCAGGTGCGCCTTGGTGCGCAGCAGGGCGAGGGCTTCCTTGCCGGAAGGTACGGCGCTGACGTTCAGCCCCCAGGCGCTGCATTGCTGCACCAGGACTTTGCGGCAGGTGTCATTGTCGTCCACCACCAGCACTCGGGCGCCTTGCAGCGGGCCGTCGAGATCGGAGGTCGGGTGTTCGAGGCGCTCGGGGTCCAGCGGCAAGGTCAGCCACAGTGTGCTGCCCTGATTGCTGCCGCTCTTGATGCCAAACTCGCCGTGCATCAGCAGAATCAATTGGCGGGCGATCACCAGCCCCAGGTTACCGCCCAGCCGTGTGGCGGAAAGGAAGTTCTTGCTGTGCAGTTCGGCATGCAGCAGGGCTTCTCGCTCTTCGGCATCCATGGGTTGCCCGCTGTCTTGCACGGCAATACGCAGGCGCGGTTTGTGGCTGCGTTCGTCGAGGGCAACGACGATAAGGATTTCGCCTTCGTCGGTTTTCTTCAGGGCATTTTCCAGCAGGCTCAGCAGCGTCTGGCGCAGACGTGTCGGGTCGCCGCTGATCACGCGAGGGACCTGTGGCTGGATGAAGCTGATCAGCTCGACGTTCTGTTGTTCGGCCTTGGCGCGGAAGATGCTCAGGCAGTCTTCGATCAGTGCGTTGAGGTCGAACTGCACATCGTCGAGTTCGATTTGCCCGGATTCAAGCTTGGAGATGTCGAGGATTTCATTGATCAACGTCAGCAGTTCATTGCCGGCGCTGTGGATGGTTTGCACGTAGTCGCGCTGTTTGACCGACAGCGGGGTGCCCAACAGTAGCTCGGTCATGCCCAGCACGCCATTCATCGGGGTGCGGATTTCGTGGCTGATTTTTGCCAGGAATTCGGCTTTGGCATTGATCTCGGCATTACTCGCTGCCAGGTCGCGGCTGACGCTGAAGCGGTCCTCGGTGATGCTGCGTTGGCGCTCGCTCAGGGCGATGCTCATCAGCACGCCGCTGATGCAGATGAAGGCCATCAAGGTCATGATCAGACCTTGCGGCGCAACCAGGGTCAGCCCCAGCAGCGCCGGCAGGATAATCAGCGTGCCGACGTTGAACACCACCATTGCTGCCACGAACAGGCGTGCTGGTCGGTAACCCTTTTGCCAGTGATAGGCGCTGACAAAGAGCATGCTCAGGCCCGCGAGGGCCACCAGCGCATAGGTGATGATGTTCAGCGGCAGGGTGTCGACGAACAGCAACAGCAGGCTGCACAGGACAATGAACAGGATGTCCCCCAGCAGCAATCTGTTCAGTGGATGCGGGCCCAGCGGGGCAAAGAAGCGGTAGGCGAACATCAGGCCGCAGGGGGCCGTCAGCAGCAGCGACAGATAGGCGCCGGGTGTTTGCACGGCATGCCAGTCGGGTAGCCATGGGCCTGCCAGGTTCAGCAACAGTACCAGACTGAGCAACAACAACCCCTCGCATGCCGCCAGCCAGGCGCTGCTGCGCGAGCGGCTATAGGCATAGCGCGTGAGGTTATACAGGATCAGCATCGCGATGCAGCCAAAAAACAGGCCGTAGATCAGCGTCTGGTTCTGGTGGGCTGCCGTCATCACCGCCGATTGCAGGGTGATATAAGGCCGCAACTCGTGTTCGGAAACCAGTCGCAGATAGACGTCGAGGGGCTTGTCGCTTTGAGGCAGCGGCAGCATGAAGTCGCTGCTGGGGAGCGGTCGATCGCTCTGCGGTTGCTCGTTGCCACTGGTCAATTGCTCGATCAGCGTGTCGCCATCCAGAACGTAGAGGTTCAGGTGCAACAAATCGGGGGCGAAGATGCGCAGCAGTTGTTCGTGTTTGCCGGGATTGAGTTTGAAACGCAGCCACAACGCGCCACTGGGTTCGGCGGCGGTGATCTGGTCGAGCTCAATCGGGCTGAATTGGTTGGTGTAGCGAGTCGAGCGGATGTCGCTCAGTTGCAGGTCTGCCTGTTCGTCGAGCAATACCGCCCAGCCACTGCCTTGCGCGGCTTGGGCCGGGAGCATGCAGAGCAGGGTCAGCAGAGTGACGGTGAAGCCTATGGCAATCCTGAGCCAGCGCACGGCGAAATCCCTTCGTAGGTTGATGCCAGATTATAACTATGCGCGGCGCCGGAATAGTACGGCAAGGGCCACAGGCCCTTGCCTAGCCGAATGGATAGCTTATTCCTGATTTTCGCCACGCTCGCGGGCAATGGCGCGGTAGCCAATGTCCTTGCGGTAGAAACAGCCTTCCCAGTTGATTTTTGCGGCCAGTGTGTAAGCCTGCTGCTGGGCGGCATCGACGCTTGCGCCCATGGCGGTGGCGCAAAGCACCCGACCACCGGCCGTCACAACCTTGCCGTCCTTGAGTGCGGTACCGGCGTGGAAGACTTTGCCTTCAAGCTGAGCTGCGGCATCCAGACCTTCGATGGCCGCGCCCTTGGCGTAATCACCCGGGTAGCCGCCAGCCGCCAGTACAATGCCGACGCTTGGACGCGGATCCCATTGTGCTTCGACCTTGTCCAGCGCCTGTGCCAGCGCCGCTTCGACCAGCAATACCAGGCTCGACTGCAGGCGCAGCATCACCGGTTGGGTCTCAGGGTCGCCGAAACGGCAGTTGAACTCGATGACTTTCGGGTTGCCGGCTTTGTCGATCATCAGGCCCGCGTAGAGGAAACCGGTGTAAACGTTACCTTCTGCGGCCATGCCGCGCACGGTTGGCCAGATCACCAGATCCATGACGCGCTGGTGAACTTCGCTGGTGACCACCGGGGCAGGGGAGTAGGCACCCATGCCGCCCGTGTTCGGGCCGGTGTCGGCATCGCCAACACGTTTGTGGTCCTGACTGGTGGCCATCGGCAGAACGTTCTTGCCGTCGACCATGACAATGAAGCTGGCTTCTTCGCCATCGAGGAACTCTTCGATGACCACGCGCGAACCGGCGTCGCCGAATGCGTTGCCGGCGAGCATGTCGCGTACGGCGTCTTCGGCTTCGGTCAGGGTCATGGCGACGATCACGCCTTTACCGGCGGCCAGGCCATCGGCCTTGATCACGATCGGCGCACCTTTTTCACGCAGATAAGCCAGGGCTGGCTCGATCTCGGTGAAGTTCTGGTAATCGGCCGTCGGGATCTTGTGGCGAGCCAGGAAGTCCTTGGTGAATGCCTTGGAGCCTTCCAGCTGAGCGGCGCCAGCGGTTGGGCCGAAGCAGTCCAGGCCACGTTTGCGGAACAGGTCGACCACGCCCGCGACCAGCGGAACTTCCGGACCGACGATGGTCAGGGAGACGTTTTTCTCGGCAAAATCGGCCAGTTGCTCAAGGGCCAGCACGTCGATAGCGACGTTTTCGCACTTGGCTTCAATGGCCGTACCGGCGTTGCCCGGGGCAACGAAGACTTTCTGTACGCGCGGATCCTGAGCGACTTTCCAGGCCAGGGCGTGTTCACGGCCACCGCTGCCAATGATCAAAACATTCATTTCAAAAACCTCGGATGACGCTAATTCTGTGGGAAGCGCTGCAAACCTCCGTAGGAGCTGCCGCAGGCTGCGATCTTTTGATCTTGATTCTGAAAAGAAAAGTCAAAAGATCGCAGCCTGCGGCAGCTCCTACGGGGGGAGCGGTGTATTAGTGACGGAAGTGGCGCATGCCGGTGAAGACCATCGCGATGCCAGCCTCGTCTGCAGCAGCAATCACTTCGTTGTCACGCATCGAGCCGCCTGGTTGAATCACGGCGGTGATGCCGACCTTGGCTGCGTTGTCGATGCCGTCGCGGAACGGGAAGAACGCGTCCGAGGCCATGACCGCGCCCTGCACTTGCAGGCCAGCGTGTTCAGCTTTGATGGCGGCGATGCGCGCAGAGTTCACGCGGCTCATCTGGCCAGCGCCGACACCGATGGTCTGACGGTTCTTGGCGTAGACGATGGCGTTGGATTTGACGTACTTGGCGACTTTCCAGGCAAAGATCAGGTCGTTGATCTCTTGCTCGGTCGGTGCGCGCTGGGTCACAACCTTCAGGTCTTCGCTGCCGATCATGCCGATGTCGCGGCTCTGTACCAGCAAGCCGCCATTGACGCGCTTGTAGTCCCAGGCAGCGGCACGATCCGCCGACCATTGGCCGCAGGCCAGCAGGCGAACGTTGGCCTTGGCGGCGACGATGGCACGAGCTTCTTCGCTGACCGATGGGGCAATGATCACTTCGACGAACTGACGCTCGACGATGGCTTTGGCGGTTTCAGCGTCCAGTTCGCGGTTGAACGCGATGATGCCGCCGAAGGCCGATTCGGTGTCGGTGGCGTATGCCAGTTCGTACGCCTGGCGGATACCGCCTTCGGCGTCCGGGCTCACGGCAACGCCGCACGGGTTGGCGTGCTTGACGATGACGCAGGCCGGTTTGACGAAGCTCTTCACGCATTCCAGCGCGGCGTCGGTGTCGGCCACGTTGTTGTACGACAGCTCTTTGCCTTGCAGTTGGGTCGCGGAGGCGATGCCGACTTCGGCAGGCTTGGCTTCAACGTAGAACGCCGCGCTCTGGTGCGGGTTCTCGCCGTAGCGCATTTCCTGGGCCTTGACGAACTGGCTGTTGAAGGTGCGCGGAAACTCGCTGCGACCTTCGGTGGTGAGGGTTTCAGCGGCCTGGTTCACGGTGCCCATGTAGTTGGCGATCATGCCGTCGTAGGCGGCGGTGTGTTCAAAGGCCTTGAGCATCAGGTCGAAACGCTGAGCGTAGGTCAGGCCACCGGCCTTGAGACTTTCCAGCACGTTGGCGTAATCGCTGGCATTGACCACGATGGCCACGTCTTTGTGGTTCTTGGCGGCCGAGCGCACCATGGTCGGGCCACCGATATCGATGTTCTCGATGGCGGTCGGCAGGTCGCAGCCTGGCTTGTTGATGGTGGCTTCGAACGGGTAGAGGTTAACGGCGACCAGATCGATCGGCTTGATGCCGTGCTCGTTCATGATTGCGTCGTCGATACCGCGACGGCCGAGGATCCCGCCGTGGATTTTCGGGTGCAGGGTTTTCACCCGACCGTCCATCATTTCTGCGAAACCGGTGTAATCCGCGACTTCCACAGCGGCTACGCCATTGTCCTGCAACAGCTTGAACGTCCCGCCGGTGGAGAGGATCTCGACGCCGAGAGCTTCGAGCTCCTTGGCGAATTCAAGGATCCCGGTCTTGTCGGAAACGCTGATCAAGGCGCGGCGGATCGGCAGGCGGGTAGTCTGGTCGGTCATCTCAATGTCCATCAAAAGCAAAGGAAGTCAGCAAAAAAGGCGACCGGTTTTAAGCGGGCGCCTTTCTGGTTTGATTGAATGCTTACAACAAATCGTACTGCTTGAGTTTCTTGCGCAAGGTGCCGCGGTTCAGTCCCAGCAGCTCACTGGCCTTGGTTTGATTGCCCTTGACGTAGTTCATCACGCTTTCGAGCAGGGGAGCCTCGACTTCGGAGAGCACCAGGTTGTACACATCCGTGACGGCAGCGCCTTCAAGGTGGGCGAAATAATTGTGCAGCGCCTTCTCGACACTCCCGCGAAGGGTCTGGCCTTCTTCGCTCGGTGTATTGAGGTGCTGTTTCAAATTTACATTGTCGCTCACGGGTGCTGTTCCACTCACTAAAGTCTCGGTCATCATCGTCATGCGGCCACCCCTTCTCCGTCCCCTGTCAGGCTCTTGTAGCGCTCGGCGAAGAACTCCCGAACGTTGGCGCATTGTGTTTCCGTACCATCCAAACGATTGAAGTGGGCGCGAAACTCCCTGGCGCCCGGCAGGGTTGCGAGATACCAGCCGACATGCTTGCGAGCGATGCGTACGCCCATGACATCTCCATAGAAAGCATGGAGCGCGGCCAGATGCTCAAGCAGAATACGTTCCACCTCGATCAACTCTGGTGCCGGGAGTTTTTCGCCGGTACGCAGAAAATGCTCGATCTCACGAAAAATCCATGGCCGCCCCTGGGCAGCCCGGCCTATCAGCAGGCCATCGGCACCGGTCGCGTCGAGCACGTGCCGGGCCTTCTCGGGCGAGTCAATATCGCCATTGGCGAAGACCGGAATCGACACTGCCTGCTTGATCGCGGCAATGGTGTCGTACTCGGCAACGCCTGTGTACAGATCGGCACGGGTCCGGCCATGCACCGCCAGCGCCGTAATGCCTGCCTGTTCGGCGATTTTCGCCACTGTCAGGCCGTTCTTGTTTGCGCGGTCCCAGCCCGTGCGGATCTTCAGGGTGACCGGCACATCAACCGCCGCCACGACGGCGTGCAGGATCTCGGCCACCAGGTCTTCATCTTTCAGTAACGCGGAGCCGGCGGCCTTGTTGCAGACCTTCTTTGCCGGACAACCCATGTTGATATCAATAATCTGAGCGCCCAGCTCGACGTTGGCGCGTGCTGCCTCCGCCAGCATCTGTGCATCGCCACCGGCGATCTGCACCGAGCGCGGCTCGGGATCACCTTCGTGGACCATGCGCAGACGCGATTTGCGGGTGTTCCACAAACTCATGTCGCTGGTGACCATTTCCGAGACTACAAGCCCTGCGCCCAGTCGTTTGCACAGCTGACGAAAGGGTTGGTCAGTGACCCCCGCCATCGGGGCGAGAATCAAGCCGTTGTGCAATGTATATGGGCCGATGCGTACCGCCGACATAGGACTTCCCTGTTGTGGGGTCGGATCATGAGAGTTCGAAAAAGGGTTGGCATGATACCCGCTCTCGATGACTGGATAAAGGCTGAATTGGATAAAATCTGAACAGTTATTCGGTTATTGCCAGCCGTTTGGTTCGAGGCGCCGGAAGTCAGAAAATGGCTGTCAGTTGCGCGAGACCCGGCGTCGAGTGAAGCGATTCACTCGGGCGAGTGGAAGCTCAGGCTGTAGTTCACGGCTTTGGGGCCGGGATCGAGGATGTCCAGGGCAATATGGATCGGTGTTTGCGGCGGCATTTCCGCGAGGTCCGCGAGGTCGCCATTGAGGTACTCGCCCGGTTTGAATCGGCGGCTGGCGATCAGATGGCCATTGAGGTCGGCAAAGCGCAGTTCCAGCAATGGGAACGGCTGTGAGAACGATGCGCGGTTGTAGATGATTGCGTCGACCACCAGTGCGCCGTTGAAGTCCGGGTGACTACGCACCACCAGATTGCTGCTTTTGATTTTCGCGATGTCGACCTTGGATGGCACATTGCAATTAATGTGCGGGCACAATTGCTGGAACCAGGGGCGGTATTGGTCCTGACGGGCCAGTTCGTCGAAGTGGTAGGCAATGTACTGGCCGGCAAGGGTCGCGGCGCCCAGCAGGACCATCAGGCCCCAAAAGAACCGGCGACCCCAGGGTGAGCGGCGTTTTTGCCAGTCGAGTTGCAGTGGGTCGTCGACCAGGTCCTGCAGCACCTCGTCATGCATGGCCGATTCGTTGCGTGTGCGCTTCTTGCGTACGGGCTCGACCTCATGAGCTTCGTCGTCGATGTCGTCATCGGTCGCGGACAGGCGTTCATGTTTCGCTGGAGGCTCCGGCGTTTCGAATGGCTGGTCCAGGCGCAGTTGCGGTGCCTGCGGCTCATCGTCCAGTTCGACCAGTTCGACCAGTTCGAGCGACAGCGAGGGTTCAGTGCGCGAGGGTTTTTCCGGTTCGTCGGAGATGTCTGCCGATCGATGGCTCCCGGTCGGGGTGTGCGCGTTTTCGCTGGCCAGTGCGCGTTCGGCGGCTGAATCGCTGAACAGGCTGTCGGACCACGGCTCTTCGCCTTCGGTCGTATCCCGGCGGGCACTCAGTGAGTCTTCCTTGTGCTTGCGCTCATGGCCGAACTCTTTGGTGGGCTGGATTTCCCGTTGTTCGAGCTTGGCGAGTTCTTCGTCGAGGTCGAGGCTGTCCAGGTCCAGTTCGGCGGCTGTCCACTGCTTCTGGCTGATGGCCCGTTGCGTGGGAGGCTCAACCGGAGGTGGTGTCGTGAGAGCAACCGCTTCCTTGCCCATGCGTTGCTCGAGCAACTGCCGTGCAGCATTGAACACTTGCAGGCAAGAGCCGCAGCGAACCACCCCGCGGGCCACGTTCAATTGGGCGTGGCTGACGCGGAAACTGGTCTGGCAATGCGGGCACTGGGTGACGAAGCTGTCGGTCATGCGGCCATCCGGAGTATGCAGGCGCTCATTTTAGCGCCGACGGCCGGTAATGCGCACCCAGCCATCGCGATTGGCAATCGGGTCCAGATCAAAGTCCTTGGCATAAGCTGCAGCGACTTCTTCGCCTTGCTCGGCGAGGATGCCCGACAGAGCCAGGCGACCGCCGGTCTTGACCAGGCTGGACAGTTGCGGGGCCAGGGAAACCAGGGGGCCGGCGAGGATGTTGGCCACCAGCACGTCAGCCTGCACCTGTGGCAGATCCTGGGGCAGGTACAGCGGGAACAGCGCTTCGGCGATGTGGTTGCGCCCGGCATTGTCGCGGGAGGCTTCCAGCGCCTGCACGTCGATGTCGGTACCGACCGCTTCCTTGGCGCCCAGCAGCAGGGCGGCAATGGCGAGGATCCCCGAACCACAGCCGAAGTCCAGTACGTCGCAGTCTTTCAGATCCTGACCGTCAAGCCATTCCAGGCACAGCGCGGTGGTCGGGTGGGTGCCGGTGCCGAACGCCAGGCCCGGATCGAGCAGCAGGTTGACCGCGTCAGGCTCGGGCGCGGCGTGCCAGCTCGGGACGATCCACAGGCGCTGACCGAAGCGCATTGGCTGGAAGTTATCCATCCAGCTGCGCTCCCAGTCCTGGTCTTCGATGACTTCGCTGTGATGCTCGGGCAATGGGCTGCCGGTCAGCAACTCAAGGTGAGCCAGTACGCTGGCGGCTTCGGTGCCATCTTCGAACAGGGCCAGCAGGTGAGTGTGCGACCACAGCGGGGTGGTGTTCAGTTCCGGCTCGAAGATCGGCTGATCTTCGGCGTCCATGAAGGTTACCGACACGGCGCCCACTTCAAGGAAGGCGTCTTCGTAGGTTTCGGCTTGTTCTGGGCTGATGGCGAGACGGACTTGCAGCCAAGGCATGGCGGGCACCTTTGAAAAATGTAATGTGCAGCCTGGCGGGCTGCTAGAAGCGCGCAAGTTTACGCGAGAGCAGAGCGTTTGTGGGGGCGGCGGTGTGACGATTCGACTTGTTTGCCCGCACAGCGTGATTGACTACCTCAGGTGCAAAGCACCGGCGAAAGTTGCCGTGCAAAACGGTCACGCGGGTTTTGCGTTATGGGTTTGCAGCCATTGCTGGCCTTTGGAGGTCAGGCGGTAGCGTTGCAGTCGGCTATTGGGCTGGTCAGGCAATGTCCTTTCCAGGCAACCGCTGGCGATGGCAGGTAGTACGTAGGTCCGACGAAAGTGTTCGACGTTCTTCAAGCCCATGGCTGCCTGAAGCTCTTGCCGGCGCATTTCGCCATCCACGACCCTGAGCAGGGCCGCGACTTCCATGGTGACTTCCATGGTGACTTCCATGGTGACTTCCCTGTTCGTGGTGTCCGCCCCTTGTGTCTGAGGGTGCGCTGGCAGACGTACGACATAGGAAATCCGATCATCATCGGTTTCAAACAACGGCGCTGGGGAGCCGTTGGCCGCCATGACCTTGAGAATTTTGGGGATGCCGGTCGAACGGCCCTCGGTCAGGTCCAGCTCTTTGAGGAACTCGCCAATGCGCCGGTTACGGTAGCGACGGCTCACCGCGCGGCCTGCTCGCAGGTCCTCCATTCGGATCGAGCGGTCTGGCCCTGGAAAGCTCAAAATCACCAGTTCTTCGCGGCTGATGCGGACTTCAATCGGTTCACGTTCTTCATAGGAGCGGTGATAGACGGCGTTGACCAGCGCTTCTTCTACCGCCGCAAAAGGGAAGTTCCAGACACGTGTGGCTTCGGCCTGATCAGGATGCTTGATGACCGTTTCGTGTAAAAAATTGCGCTGGATGTAGCCCAGGGTCTCGCGGGTCATGGTGGCCAGAGGACCCTTGAAGATCTTTTCGTCAAAAACGTCGCCGCCGGCGCCATCGGGGAACCACAGCAGGTCAATTTGCATATAGGGGAAAAACTGCTCGGGCGCGTCGTTGAAAAACATCAGCCCCACATTCTTCGGCCAGGGTGATTCGACCGGGCCGCCCACTACATTCATCTGTCGACCCAATGCTTCAACAGATAACGCCTCAGCATCTTCGGCCAGTGCGCTGCCTACTTCCTGAAGGAAACGCAGCATCAGCGGTTTTGACAGGTCACTGACACGGGCGCCCAGATGAAAGCGGTCATCGAACGGCACTTTGGCGGCAAGGCTCAAGAGTTCCTGCTCGGTTTCGCCCTTGGCTTCCACTGTGCTGCTGTAGCGGCGGATGTAGTAGTGCAAGCTTCTATGTTTGGCTGTCACCGCCGCCGGCGCTTTGTAGGGGCGATTTTGCCCACCTGGTGCCCACAGAATGACCAGCTTGCGGCCTTCGATCTCTTCGATGCTCAGCACCGGAAAGTAGGCGGGTTGAATCAACTGGCAAGCTGCCAATAGTTCGAGCTGGATCTTGTCGAGCGCGTGGTCAGAAAGTCCCAATGGAGGGAATATTGGCTGGCCGTTGGCATCGCAATCCTGCCCTATCACCACATAACCACCGCCCAGGTTTTCAAAGTCGTTGGCAAAAGCGCAGAGCGTGCGAATGATCGGGTCAGGATTCCAACCCGTTTTGTATTCGATTCGCTCGCCCTCGACTGTCCGCTGACGCAGGAGGTCGTTGAGGTTGATGGGCAGTCTTTCAGGCATGGTGGGCTCTGGTTCGTCGGCGTTGCGCTGATTAGAGGGCGATTATAGCCAGCCCGGACAGGCCAGTGCCTGTCAGTTAAGCCTCGCAGGGAGTGGATGAAACCTTCAGAAACAACAAAGCCGCTCGAAAGCGGCTTTGTTGGTCTGGATCACATCTTAATGCTGGCCAGCCAGCTTGTGTTCCAGGTAGTGGATGTTGACTCCACCTTTGCAGAAGCCTTCATCGCGGGTCAGATCGCGGTGCAGCGGGATGTTGGTCTTGATCCCGTCGACCACGATTTCGTCCAGCGCATTGCGCATGCGCGCCATGGCTTCTTCACGAGTTGCCCCGTAAGTGATCAGTTTGCCGATCAGCGAATCGTAGTTCGGCGGAACTGCATAGCCGCTGTACAGGTGCGAATCAACCCGCACACCGTTGCCACCCGGCGCATGGAAATGCTTGACCGTGCCTGGGCTTGGCATGAAGGTTTTTGGGTCTTCGGCGTTGATCCGGCATTCCAGTGCGTGACCGCGGATGACCACGTCATCCTGGGTGAACGACAGCGGGTTGCCGGCGGCGATGCTGAGCATCTCCTTGACGATGTCGATACCGGTGACCATTTCCGAAACCGGGTGCTCTACCTGGACACGAGTGTTCATCTCGATGAAGTAGAAGCTGCCGTTTTCGTACAGGAACTCGAAAGTGCCTGCGCCACGGTAACCGATGTCGATGCACGCCTTGACGCAGCGAGCGAAAACTTCCTGGCGAGCCTTCTCGTCGATGCCCGGTGCCGGCGCTTCTTCAAGAACCTTCTGGTGGCGACGTTGCAGCGAGCAATCGCGGTCACCCAGATGGATGGCATGGCCCTGGCCATCGGAAAGTACCTGAACTTCCACGTGACGTGGGTTGGTCAGGAATTTTTCCAGATAGACCATCGGGTTGCCGAACGCCGCGCCTGCTTCGGAGCGGGTCAGTTTTGCCGAGGAGATCAGGTCTTCTTCTTTGTGCACAACGCGCATGCCACGACCACCACCGCCGCCAGCGGCTTTGATGATCACCGGGTAGCCAACTTCGCGACCAATGCGCAGAGCGGTTTCTTCGTCTTCCGGCAGCGGGCCGTCGGAACCCGGAACGGTTGGTACGCCGGCAGCGATCATGGCGTGCTTGGCCGAAACCTTGTCGCCCATCAGGCGGATGGTTTCAGCTTTCGGGCCGATGAAGGCGAAGCCGGAGTTTTCTACCTGTTCGGCAAAGTCGGCGTTTTCCGCGAGGAAACCGTAGCCTGGGTGAATGGCGGTGGCGCCGGTCACTTCGGCAGCGGCGATGATCGCCGGGATGTGCAGGTAAGACTTTGCAGCCGATGCCGGACCGATGCAGACGGATTCGTCCGCCAGGCCGAGGTGCATCAGCTCTTTGTCAGCCGTGGAATAAACGGCGACGGTCTTGATGCCCATCTCTTTGCAGGCACGCAGGATCCGCAGGGCGATTTCACCGCGGTTGGCGATCAGAACTTTTTCCAACTTCGCAGGTTTCAACATCGTTGGCTCTCCGCGGTTCAAACGATGGTGAACAGCGGTTGGTCGTACTCAACCGGCTGGCCGTCTTCGACGAGGATGGATTCGATCACACCGCTGGTTTCAGCTTCGATGTGGTTCATCATCTTCATGGCTTCAACGATGCACAGGGTGTCGCCTTTCTTCACGCTCTGGCCAACTTCAACGAAGGACGGCGAGGACGGCGAAGATTTGCGATAGAAGGTGCCAACCATCGGCGAACGGGCAACGTTGCCGTTCAGCACTGGCGCGGCAGGAGCGGCAGGTGCAGCGGCGGCAGCAGGCGCGGCAGCAGCGACAGGTGCCGGAGCGTGCATTGGCGCAGGAGCGTAGTACTGCTGAGCCGGGGTTTTGCTGTGGCGGCTGATACGTACGGACTCTTCGCCTTCCTTGATCTCGAGCTCGTCGATGCCGGACTCTTCCAGCAGTTCGATCAGTTTCTTAACTTTACGGATATCCATGAATCATCAACTCCCAAGGGTCGGTCAGGGGCGTTCAACGCTTGTTGTTCAAGCCGTTGCCTGTCTTTCAAGCTGCTCTAGTGCGGCCTCCAGGGCCAGTCGATAACCGCTGGCGCCAAGGCCGCAGATCACTCCCACCGCAACGTCGGAGAAGTAAGAGTGATGGCGGAAAGGTTCGCGTTTGTGCACGTTAGACAAATGCACTTCGATGAATGGGATGCTCACCGCCAGCAGCGCGTCACGTAATGCGACACTTGTATGCGTAAAAGCTGCTGGGTTGATCAAAATGAAGTCCACACCCTCGCCGCGAGCGGCGTGAATGCGGTCGATCAATTCATACTCGGCGTTGCTTTGCAGGTAGAGCAGATGGTGGCCAGCATTGCGCGCGCGCTGTTCCAGATCCTGATTGATCTCGGCCAGGGTCACAGCCCCGTAGACGCCCGGTTCGCGGGTGCCGAGCAGGTTCAGGTTGGGTCCGTGCAGTACCAGTAGGGTCGCCATCGGCTGTTCCTTGTTATCTGTGTGCAGTTATCAGAACCCGGCGACTATGCCGCAAAGCCTTTGTGACTGTCCAGTTCTCTGCAATAGCCAGCACAATGACCGATGATTGCGCGAAATATATGACCGACTGATTAAATCTGGTCATTCGCTTTGGCGACACGTTCGGCGAAGTCCTTTGCATTGATCTCGCCAATCACCCGTATATCGCCGCGTTCATTGCCGTCCTTGCCGAAAAACATCAGTGCCGGTGGCCCAAACAACTTGTAACGGTCGAGCAGGGCGCGTTGTTCGGCGTTGCTGGCGGTGATGTCGAAGCGAATCAATCGATAGCCTTTAAGACGTTCGACGACGTTGCTCTCGTTAAGCACTTCGTGCTCGATGACTTTGCAACTGATGCACCAGTCGGCGTACCAGTCGAGCAGCAGCGGGGTGTTGGCAGATTTTGCTTCGGCGAGCACGCGATTGAGTTCCGCCGGGGTGCTGATGGTCTGCCATTCACTCGGGTTTTTCGCTTGAGAGCTGCCAGGAGCGTTGATGACCTTTGGCTGGCTTATCGGACTGAACGGATCGGCCTGGCCGCTGAAGGCGCCGTACCAGCAAGCCAACCCGTAAAACACCAGGAGCATCCCGAGCAGTTGGCCCAGGCGTTTTCGCGGCGGTTTATAGACAAACTCCAGCGCCCCGAGGAACAGTCCGACCCCGGCCGCCAGCAAACCGATCAGCAGCAAGGTGACTTGTCCCGGCAATACCCGGCTGAGCAAGCCGACAGCCAACCCCAGCAACAACACGCCAATCGCGTTTTTCACGTAGATCAGCCACGGGCCGCTTTTCGGCAGCCAGGCCGCGCCGCCGGTGGCGACCAGCAACAATGGCGCGCCCATCCCCAGGCCCAGAACGAACAGCTTCAGTGCGCCACCCAACGCATCGCCGCTGGCGCTTATATACAGCAGTGCACCGGCCAAAGGCGCGGACACGCACGGCGAAACCAGCAGGCTCGACACCACCCCAAGCACGGCTGCGCCCCACAGTGAGCCCCCTTCGGTGCGCCCCGCGATTCGATCCAGACGGCTGCTGATGGCATGGGGCAACCTCAGTTCGAAAACCCCGAACATCGCTAAGGCAAACACCGCGAAGAACAACGCAAACGGCACCAGTACCCACGCTGATTGCAGGCGTGCCTGAAGGTTCAGCTGGGCGCCGAACATTCCCATCAACGCCCCGAGCACGGCGAAACAGGCGGCCATCGGCAAGACGTAGGCCAGCGACAGATTAAAGCCACGCAGCCCGCCGACCTGGCCGCGCAACACCACGCCGGAGAGGATCGGCAGCATCGGCAGCACGCAAGGGGTAAAGGTCAGGCCTACGCCTGCGAGGAAGAACAGCGCCAGTTCGCGCCAGCTCCAGCCCGCGACACTGGTGTGGGAGGTAATGGCTGCACCGTCGATCGTCAGGCGTTCGGTTTCCGGGGGATAACACAGGCCTTTATCGGCGCAGCCCTGGTAGGTGACGGCCAGCGTGAAACCCCGCTGATCGGCGCTGTTGCGTGGCAGGTCTACGTCGAGAATGCCGTGGTAGACCTCGACATCGCCGAAGTACTCATCGTGCTTTTTTTCGCCTGAGGGCAGTTGCGCGGTGCCCAGGCCAATGTCGGCGGGCTCGCTGCGAAACTGGAAGCGATGCCGGTAGAGGTAGTAACCCTCGGTGGCGACGAAACGCAGTTTGATCGATTGTGGCGTGCTCTCTACCAGACTCAGTTGAAAGGCTTCGCGCACGGGCAGGAAGTCGGCGCTGTTATTGATCGAGCCCAGGGTCGAACTGGGACGACTGTCCAGCAGGCCAGCGGCATTCACCGGCAGAACCAGCACTAACAGCATCAGGCAAAGCAGACGGCGCATGACAATCTCGCGTATCGGAAGTGAGCGCATGATAGCGGACACTAGGTTGTCAGGCCCATCGCCAAGATCGCAGCCTTCGGCAACGCCTACGCCGAACCCTGTAGGAGCTGCCGCAGGCTGCGATCTTTTGATCTTGATTCTCGGCGACCTGATATCCGCCACAGTCAATAGCAAACTCAAAAGATCGCAGCCTGCGGCAGCTCCTACAAGAACGCTTGTGTCAGACGCGGAAGGCTTGAACGGCGGTATGCAACTGGCCGCCCAACACCAGCAGGTTCTCGCCCTGGCTACGACCTTCGCCAATACGTACCAGGTTATCCCCGCCCAGCTGGTGAATCCGCTCACTGTGATCACGGATCTCACTGACAGCGCCGCTTTGCTGCGCCGTCACATCGGCGATGCGCACGGCGGTGTCGGCAATGGTCTGGATTGCCCCGACGATTTTATCCAGTGCGCCGTCAGCCGCTTGTGCCTGGTTGGCGGTGGCTTCGGCGTGTTCGACCTGAGCGCGCATGCCTTCCACCGAGTGTCGGGCGGCCAGTTGCAGGCCGGCAATCAAGGTCTGGATTTCGGCAGTAGCACCGGCGGTGCGTTGCGCCAGCGAACGAACCTCCTCGGCGACCACCGCAAAACCGCGGCCCATTTCCCCGGCGCGGGCGGCTTCGATCGCGGCGTTCAGGGCGAGGAGGTTGGTCTGATCGGCAATCGATCGAATCACCGTCAGTACGCCGCCGATGGTGGCCGACTCCTCGGCCAGATGCTCGATCATTTGTGCGTTGCCCTGGACTTCGCCGACCAGCGCGTGCAGCCCGGTCAGGCTCAAGCCAATGACCTTTTGCCCGTGCTCGACCGCAAGTCCGGCGTGACGGCTGGCATCGGCGGCCTGACTGGCATCGTCGGCGACTTGCTGAATGGTCGCTTCCAGCTCGCCAAGGGAATCGCGGATCAGCGCGGTGTCACCGGCCTGGTGTTCGGCGCCGCTGTGCAGGTCGTTGCTCAGTTCGGCCAACACACGGCTGCTGCCAGCCACCTGTTCGGCGTTCAGACGGATCGCCCCGACCAGATCCACCAGATAAGCGCGCAGGCGATTCAGCGACTCTTGAATGTCGTGCAGCTCACGGTTGGTCGCGCCGATCTGGATGTCCCGGCTGAAGTCGCCTTCCGCCCAGGTCGACAGCGCTGGCGCGAGGTTGGTCAGCACCCGGGCGAGACGTCGTTGCAAGGTGTCGATGAGCACCGCGATCAGCAGGATCAAACCGATCATTACGCCCTGCATGAGCCGCACTTCACCCTGGATTTGCCCATGTTGGGCACGAACGGCCGGTTCCAGCCCGGCGATGGCCTGCTGCACGGCGGCAATTTTCAGGTGGGTGGCGGCGCTGAGGTCGGCGCGTTTCTGAATCTGTTCGCGGGTCCGGCCGAGTTCGGCAGGGTAGCGGGTGAGCAGGCTGGCGAGTTCGCGTTTGAAGCCGGTGCCGGCATCTTCGGCGACGGTTTTTTCAGTGTTTTCCAGGCCCATCATCGCCGAGAAATCATCGCTGTTCGATTCTTTGCTGGCGGTAACGCCGAGCAGTGGCAGCGCTTCGATCAGCTCGGCCTGAGTGCGGATGCTGTTGACCTCGCGCTCGACATCGGCCGCCAGTTCGCTACGGCCACTGCTGACCAGTTTGTCCCGTGCCAGCGAGAGTTTACCCACGTGCTGCGAGGCTATGAGCAGGGGTGGAAGATAGGCGGCAGCGGCAGGCGTATTGGCGCGGGTGGCGTATTGGCCAAGTTGCTCCAGGCTGGCGCCCAGTTCGCGCTCGGCCTGGAGCAGCAAGGCTTGCGGATCACCGGCCAGTTTGCCGGCGGCCAACAGGTCGGTCTTGCTGAAGTCATCGAGGCTGGCAAGGCTCGGACGCACGCTGTCAGCCAGGCCGGCCGGCAGCTCGTCGAGTTCTTTTTGCAGGGTCTCGATGGCCTGGCTGGCGCTGCTCAGGCGCAGGGCATCGCCGCTGGCCAGGTAATCTTCGACGTTACGCGCGACTTGATTTTGAAATTGCTGCGACAGGCCCAGGTAGCGTTCCATCAACAGATAAGGACGCTCCAGAGCTTTTTGCGACCACCAGAGGGTGGCGCCGAGTGCGAGGCACACCGCGACTAAAAGCAGGGTGTTGAGATTGGTCAGCAACTTCAGGCGCATCGCGGTTCTACCAATGACAGAATGGTAAGTGCCTGAAGTTATTGCGTTTGTATTACAGGGTTATGACCGAATCGGTGGATTCAGGTGAAAAAGTGGCACTTTGACTTGACGGTCGCGCCGCTTGAACGCGATTGCGTCCGGCGTCCTTGGCGCGGTACAGCGCCTCGTCCGCCTGGCTGGCCATCATCAGGCTGTCGGAATCTTCGTGCAGGTCTACCACGCCGGCACTGAAGGTGCACCAGAGGTCTTGCGGCTGGGCCGGATAGTGGATCTCGGCAAAGCGCTGGCGGATTTCATCGAGCACTTTACAGGCCGATTCGAGATCGGTGTCCGGCATCACGATGGCGAACTCTTCGCCGCCATAACGGCCAATGAAGTCGGTCTTGCGCAGGCGTTGCTTGAGAAACAGTGCCAGGCTCTTGATGACCCGGTCGCCCATGGGGTGGCCGTGGCTGTCGTTGACCCGCTTGAAATGATCAATATCGAGCATCGCAAAGCTCAATGGCTTGTTCTCGCGGCGGGCGCGGAAGCTGCAGTCTTCGAGCAATTGCAGAATATGGGTGTGGTTATAGAGACCGGTCAGGCTGTCACGAACCATTCGCGCCTTGAGGTTGCGCGCCCGGGCTGCACGGTTGCGCACGGTGGTGATCAGGTGTCGTGGCTTGATCGGCTTGGTCAGGAAGTCGTCGCCACCTTCGCTCATGGCGTCGAGCTGCTTGTCCAGGTCGTCTTCGGCCGATAAGTAGATGATTGGCACGCTGACGTAACGGTCATTGTGACGGATCACTTTGGCCAGTTCGGTGCCGGTGCAGGCCGGCATGTACATGTCGAGGATGATCAGGTCCGGCTGGAAATCCGCCAGCTCGGCCATTGCCTGAATCGGCTCGATCAAGGTACGGGTGACGATCCCGGCGCTGTTGAGCAGGCGCTCGGTGTGCAGGGCCTGGGCACGGGAGTCGTCGATGATCAGCACTTTATAAGGTTCGTACTGGGCAACGCAGGTCAGCACTTCGATCTTTTCCAGCAGGCTCGACGCTTCGAGGGTGCCGGTCAGAAACTCCTGACCGCCAGCGCGTACGGCCGCGAGACGGGTCGGTGTGTCGGTTTCCAGCAGGCTGAAAAAAAGCAGCGGCAGTTTGTGCTCCAGACCTTCTTGAGCTTCGGCTGCCAATTGCAGGCCCATGCCGGGGCCGCTGAAGTCGACATCCATGACAATCGCTGCCGGCAGCCGCTCGACCATCGAGGCGCGAAACGCCGCCACGCTGTCCAGCGACTGCGCGCTGAGACCGAAAAAATCGAGTTGTTTGGCCAGTCGCTCGGCGCGGTCGTGATCTTGCAGCATCACGTAGATTGGCTTGCGCAGTGGCGGTAGTAAGGTTTGTTCGAGCTGATCGCCATGCCGCAGGCCGGTGCGCGACAGGCGCTGCATCAGGCGATTGAGATCGGTGATCAGCCCGCTGCTCAGGCGTCCGCGATTGGCATCGACGGCCGCCAGCGAACAACTGATGCTGTGCGCCAGATGGGTGTGTTCGGGCTGTTCGAAGCGCTCGGCGAAACGCAGCAGGCGCAGGTTCGCTTCACTCAGCTCTGCCAGGTCGGCGCCAGACCATTCACAGCGTTGCAGGCGCTGCCATATCTCAAGAATCTGACGTGCTTGATGAATTACCCGCTGGGCAAAGTGGTGCTTGAGGCGCTCACGGCTGGGGTCTTCTGGCTCGGTCATATCCTGACTACTAGTAAGGGTTCATGCTGAGATCGACTGGTGGCTCTATGCTAGCATCTCTTTCCAATGGCATGAGTGTCCTACGTCAATAAACTGCAAAGCGACGTTATTCAGTTCTCGACCGACTGGTCTGAGTTGCGTCGTCATTGCACAGAAAAGGCCCGGTCGGCAGGTATTTCAGGCGCTTTCTGCGTAATTTTAAGGAAACTGCTGATTGAGTTGCGGACCTCATCTGTCAGGGTTTTCTGATTTTTCGTCGGCGTGACCCGGACGGGTTTTTCGGCTGTTAGGGTTCAGGGATTCCCCTATAAGCCGTCCGCAAATCATGACCCTGTGTTTCGAAGAACACCGTAGCGATGATCAGCGCCTGAACCACAACAGCGCGCCCGTTACTGACTGTGAATGTAAAGAGGTGCGGCTTTACGGCAGCAAGACTTCGGTCACTGACGTACCGATCCTCACGTGCTCATGCCTCTGGCGTACCTACCAGCGCGAAGCAGAAAAATCGTTGCACCGGAGGGTGTCTTGATTGCCGACCCGGTAGAGCGCAACCGCGCGATCAACGCCGCCT
Source organism: Pseudomonas frederiksbergensis (assembly GCF_001874645.1). Classification (NCBI taxonomy): domain Bacteria; kingdom Pseudomonadati; phylum Pseudomonadota; class Gammaproteobacteria; order Pseudomonadales; family Pseudomonadaceae; genus Pseudomonas; species Pseudomonas frederiksbergensis. Next base: position 2,114,872 of record NZ_CP017886.1, on the reverse strand, counting down.
ACGCCCGATTGTGGCTACACGATCCGCGTTTCCAGTGGGCCGGGCTGGCGGCGTTCGCCTCCAAGCAGGTCGGCTGCGGATTGCTCCATGCGGCGGACAGTGTTGAACGCATCAATGATGAGCGTGAGACCAGGCAGGTTTTGCGAGACAGTCGCCGCGAGTTCGGATTGTTGACGCCGGGCAGGATGGCCGAACAGGCAGGCGCGTTGCGTGACTATAAAGAAGCCGATGCGCGCAATCCTGTTCCCTCCGTGGATTTGCGCTCACAAGGAGAGGATCTGTCGCTGGTGCAGCAGCAATTCCAGCATGTGCACGACATGATGGCGTTGGGCAATACCACGCTGTTTCTGGATGTTTATCCGTTGCATGAGTTTTATGCGAAACGTGGGTTAGGGGAGTTGAAGAAGTGTTTGAAAGCGCGTGAAGCAATTTATGGACATCCAAGGTTTCCGGTGCTTTGGCCGGTGGGGCAGAAAAAGCTCCAGTTCGGCCTGATATACCCCGAAGTTTTGCCGGCCTTTGAGGCAATAGAGGCAGGGGACATTGCCAAGAGCGTGGAGTATTTGGCGTCGCATGAGCAGAAAAACATTCTCCAGCCGACAATTTACCTGGACCGCCAATTAGTGGCTTTGCTGCGTGGCAACCACGCTTCCTACGTCACAGGGTTTCCTTCAGGCGTTGCCCAGGCTATCGAGTTGACCCTAACCAGCCAATGCCAGCGCGTCGAGGACGGGCGGACCATCGGTTTTGGCAACAACCCGTTGGCGGACTTGTCGGACATCGAGCAACGAATGTCATTCGTGCTCCAAGCGGCGGCACGCTTTGATCAGATGCTCAGCGATCACAACCGTAGCGCATTAGAGCAATCGATCAACGAGATCGCATCGGGCGGCAGCGCGCTATGAATCTGCGCCGACGGTTATTGGGCTGGCGCTGCGGCGCCGGCCTTCTGCTTCTGGCTGTTGTAGCTTGGGCCGCGATACATCAGCTAACGCAACCTCTCTGGGATGAGCCGGAAATCGTCCTGAAAATGGGTGGAACATATGACGATTTGCGCAGGAGCTCTTCAGCCCCGTTTAGTCCGGAGATACGGGGGCACGTCTGGTTCGGCATTCCCAAGGTCGATGCAAAATTGCGATTCGTCGACCCGCAGTTCGGGTTTACCACGCCTGCGGCACGCTTTTTCACTGTCGACTTTGACGACAATGTCATTTTCGGCATTCGCATGTCTCCACAGATCGAGCCGCTCCTGATTGATGACGCGCTTAAAGTCGTTCTCGACCTGCAAGACCAATGGCGCGAAAAAGGTTGGGTGGCGAAGGGGCTGCAAAACAATCCCACGATCGTCGATACACCTGAATGGCGGGCCTACCTGAGGAAAGGAATTCTCGCAGGGATAACTTATTGGCAAGCCGACGAAAAGTATCAGGTCATGCTGGTAGTGGGTCGCTTCGAGGATTACCGAAACCCGACCGAAGAGCGCTACCTCATCACCCTCGCACTTGCCAAACCCTGGACGCCCTTCGACGAAGTCGAAGACATGTACGACGAACCCCGTCACTTTCCTGCCCCTCAACCCAAATAAAAGGAGCCCCACCATGCCAACCCCAGCCTTCATGACCCTCCACGGCGAACGACAAGTCGTCGCCGCTGATCAATATCGCCTTGTGTTCCGGGGAGTTGCTCAGCAAGTGCCGCGTCGAGTGGTATCGCACCTCGGCTCACGGAGCGCAGGAGCACTTCTACACGATGGAGCTGGAAGACGCGGTGATTATCGGCGCTGAAGTGCTTATGCCCCATTGCCAGGACCCCGGTAGTGCGCACCTTACCCAGTTGGAGAAGGTTCACTTCAGCTACCGGCGCATCTACTGGAGACATGAAATCAGCCGGACCATGGGCTCCGACGAGTGGAGTGGGGAGCCGCAGGCATGAAACTGGTCAGCGAACTTTATCTGTCCGAGTGGGAACGCCAACATGCTTATTCCAGCGAGCAAGCGCTGGATCACGTCCGCCAGGCATTGCTCGATCGGCAACCTGTCGAGGGTCTGGACGAGTTGCGTGCCAGCCTGCTGATTGATATCGACAGCGAGGTGCTGGAGCAGCTCGAGCGTGGCGAGTGGTGGTTAATCAGAGCTGAAGCCGACTACGGTGACTGGGTGATGCCGGTGCGCACTTTCGATCAGACGATCATCGAGTTGATGAAAAATCCGCCTGTCCAGGCCTCACGATCGCCAAAAATTTTCCGCCTCGTTGCCAGCGTAACGGCCGAGCCACTGGCGCAGCAGCGTTATATCGCGACCGTGGACGGGCAGGCTGCCCAGAGACGAACCGACGGCGAAGGCATCGCCCATCTCTTTGCACCGGCCGAGGTGTGACAGATTTCAATGGAGGTCATCGGCGTTTAGCGCAAGCATGGATACCTGAGTTCATCGGCAATGGTTGCCGCCGGTTCGGTTGTATTTTTTCGGGATTACCCCAACGGCAGATGCCGGTCAAAGGCACATTGTTGTATGGTTGTGGTCGAATCGACGAACTCAAGTGATTGAAAGGATATCGCCATGCTGGACTGGAAGAACCGCACAGGCAGCGCGCCTGAACGTGCTGCCGAACCCAAGTCGGCAACCCGCAGTTATTTAGGTGGCCTGCTGTTCAGCCGAGCGCTGGCCACACTGCTCGGTCTGTACTTGCTGGTGACTATCGCGCTGGGTATCTACTGGAGCCAAGAGCCGGCCCTGTTCCCGGTTCAGCAGAACGCACAAATGGCCGCCGAGAAGGAAGGCAAACAGATGGTCGTCGGGTACGCCACGGTGGAAACCCTCAAGACCGTCGCCGGAACCTTGCTGCACAAGCCGGGTGGCTATATTTCCAACGACCGTTTCCCGCCGGGCCTGTGGCTGGACAACATGCCGCACTGGGAATATGGCGTGCTGGTACAGGTTCGTGACCTGACCCGCGCCATGCGTAAAGACTTCGCCCGTTCGCAATCGCAATCCGCTGAAGACGCCGATCTGGCCAAGGCCGAGCCGCGCTTCAACTTCGACAACAAGAGCTGGATGCTGCCGTCCAGCGAGTCGGAATACCAGGAAGGTATCAATTCCCTGAGCCGCTACCAGGCTCGCCTGTCGGATCCCTCGCAAAAGAATGCGCAGTTCTACGCGCGTGCCGACAACCTGAACAACTGGCTGGGTGATGTCGCAACCCGTCTGGGCTCGCTGTCGCAACGTCTGTCGGCCAGCGTCGGTCGGGTCAAGCTCAACACCGCACTGAAAACCGAAACCCTGGCGCCAGGTCAGGTGCCGGTGGTTGAGGAAGAGCTGGTACAAACCCCTCGGCTGCAGATCGCCGACGTGTTCTACGAAGCGCGGGGCCAGGCTTGGGCACTGTCGCACTTGCTGCGTGCCATAGAAGTCGATTTCGCCGACGTGCTGGCGAAGAAAAACGCCACCGTGAGCGTGCGTCAGATCATTCGTGAGCTGGAAGCGTCTCAGGCAACCGTCTGGAGCCCGATCATTCTCAACGGCAGCGGTTTCGGGCTTTTGGCCAACCACTCGTTGGTCATGGCCAACTACATCTCGCGGGCCAACGCGGCGGTTATCGACTTGCGTCAATTGCTCAATCAGGGCTAAGTCATGGTCGATACCTTCAATGAGGCTGCGCACCGCGCAGCCTCAGACGCCGAACACATCGCCTGGGTCGACGAGCAGGACAACCTGCTCGGTTCGCTGGTGCGCTCGGACTTGCGCGAGCGCGGGCTGATCGGACGCGGCACGTACATCATGCTGTTCAACTCGGCCGGTGAACTGTGCGTGCATCAGCGTACGTTCAGCAAAGCCATTTATCCGGGGTTCTGGGATGTGGCGGCGGGCGGCATGGTATTGGCGACCGAAACCTACGCCGAATCGGCAGCCCGTGAACTGGAAGAAGAATTGGGCGTCAGTGGGGTCGAACTGACCGCCCATGATCATTTTTTCTTTGAAGACACCGGTAACCGCCTGTGGTGTTCGGCGTTTTCGGCGGTCTGGGACGGACCGTTGATTCTGCAGCCGGAGGAAGTGCTTCAGGCCCGCTTTATTCCCATCGAACAGGTGATGCAGGAAATCGAGCAAAAGCCTTATTGCCCGGACTCTCTGGCGGCGTTGAAGCGCTATCTGAGCGCGCGGGGGGGCGACGTCGCAAAAGATCTATAAAATGGCGCCGATTGGCTCTTAGCAAGTGCGCTTTTTGCCGTTACACTGCGCGACCTTTTCAAGCTGAACCGCTGATGCTTGTTGTAGGAGCTGCCGCAGGCTGCGATCTTTTGACTTTGCTTTTTAGTCAACATCAAAAGATCGCAGCCTCGTTACACTCGTCAGCTCCTACACAGGGTTTTCCGGTCCAGTAGCGCTGCCCCTGCCTGAGTGGGGCTTCGCGGTCGATAGCACTTGCCAAAGTTGCTGCGACCAGTCTTTGTCCTCCCAAGAGGATTGCCGGTGGCCAAAAAAGCCGCATCCTTCGCCGCCCTTGGTGGCCTGGTATTTTCCACCGACGCAGGTCGACATTGCCCGGACTGTAGCCAGCCGGTGGCAGCCTGCATCTGCAAACAAACCGTTATCCCGGCCGGCGACGGAATCGCGCGCGTGCGCCGTGAAAGCAAGGGCCGGGGCGGCAAGACGGTGACCACCATCAGCGGCGTACCGCTGGCCATCGATGCGCTCCAGGATCTCGCCACGACGTTGAAGAAACGTTGCGGCACAGGTGGCGCGTTGAAGGACGGGATCATCGAAATCCAGGGCGATCATGTCGAGCTACTCTTGGCAGAGCTGATCAAACACGGTTTCAAAGCGAAGAAATCTGGCGGCTAGCAGCCTCTGTGAAAACCACCCCGACTTGATGCAGTCCTGATCCGATTCAGGTTTAACGTCGTCTCCATGGTTTTCACAGAGCCTGTTCTGACCGGTTTCTAAACTCAGCGCTGCAAGTGTGGTCTATCTCGCTTGCAGGCTAATCGTCATTTTTTCACTTTAGACTGCGCCAGCCCTCAACCCGGGTGGCGCTCTTTGACTTCTTTAATAGGGGACTTCGATGTCCGTACGACGCACACGCAAAGACGATGGCAGCCAATGGACAGTTGCGGACAGCCGCAGTGTTTACGGGATTCGCCATTGGGGGGCCGGGTATTTCGCGATCAGTGACGCCGGTCGCGTAGAAGTTCGTCCGAACGGTCCGAGCAGCTCGCCTATCGATCTGTTCGAGCAAGTCGCACAGCTGCGCAAAAGCGGCCTGTCCCTGCCTCTGTTGGTGCGCTTCCCGGACATCCTGCAAGACCGCGTCCGTCAGCTGACCGGCGCCTTTGATGCGAACATCGAGCGTTTGGAATACCAGAGCAAGTACACCGCGCTGTACCCGATCAAGGTTAACCAGCAGGAAGCGGTGATCGAGAACATCATCGCCACCCAGAACGTGTCCATCGGTCTGGAAGCCGGTTCCAAGCCGGAACTGCTGGCCGTGCTGGCCCTGGCGCCGAAGGGCGGCACCATCGTCTGCAACGGTTACAAGGACCGTGAGTTCATTCGTCTGGCACTGATGGGCCAGAAGTTGGGCCACAACGTGTTCATCGTGATCGAGAAAGAATCCGAAGTCGGCCTGGTGATCGAAGAGGCTGCCTCGCTGAAGGTCAAGCCTCAAGTCGGCCTGCGGGTTCGCCTGTCGTCCCTGGCCTCGAGCAAATGGGCTGACACGGGCGGCGAAAAATCCAAGTTCGGGCTGTCTGCTGCCCAGTTGCTGTCGGTGGTCGAACGTTTCCGTGCGGCGGGTCTGGATCAGGGCATTCGTTTGCTGCACTTCCACATGGGCTCGCAGATCGCCAACCTGGCGGACTACCAGCACGGCTTCAAGGAAGCGATCCGTTACTACGGCGAACTGCGCAACCTTGGCCTGCCAGTGGATCACATCGACGTTGGCGGTGGCCTGGGTGTCGACTACGACGGTACCCACTCGCGTAACGCCAGCTCGATCAACTACGACATGGACGATTACGCCGGTGTTGTGGTCGGCATGCTCAAGGAATTCTGCGACGCGCAGAACCTGCCGCATCCGAACATCTTCTCCGAGAGTGGTCGTTCACTGACTGCTCACCACGCCATACTGGTGGTACAGGTCACCGACGTCGAGAAACACAACGACGACGTACCGATGATCGAGAACAAGGAAGAGCTGCCGGAAACCGTGCAATGGCTGGTAGACCTGCTCGGCCCGACCGACATCGAGATGGTCACCGAAACCTACTGGCGCGCCACTCACTACATGAGCGACATCGCTTCTCAGTACGCCGATGGCAAGCTGACCCTGGCCGAGAAAGCCCTGGCCGAGCAATGCTACTTCGCCGTCTGCCGTCGCCTGCACAACTCGTTGAAAGCTCGTCAGCGCTCGCACCGTCAGGTGCTCGACGAACTCAACGACAAGCTGGCCGACAAATACATCTGCAATTTCTCGGTCTTCCAGAGCCTGCCGGACACCTGGGCCATCGGCCAGGTCCTGCCGATTCTGCCGCTGCACCGTCTTGATGAAGAGCCGATGCGCCGTGCTGTGCTGCAAGACCTGACCTGCGATTCCGACGGCAAGATCAAGCAGTACGTCGACGAGCAAAGCATCGAAACCAGCCTGCCGGTACACGGGCTGAACGATGGCGAAGACTACCTGTTGGGGATCTTCCTGGTGGGGGCTTACCAGGAAATTCTTGGCGACATGCATAACCTGTTCGGTGACACCGACTCGGTGAACATCTACCAGAATGCCGATGGCAGCGTTTACCACGCTGGTATCGAAACCCACGACACCATTGAAGACATGCTGCGTTACGTGCACTTGTCGCCGGAAGAGCTGATGACGCACTACCGCGACAAGGTGGCCAGCGCCCGGATCAGCGCCACTGAGCGTACCCAGTACCTCGATGCCTTGCGCCTGGGTCTGACTCGCTCGTCTTACCTGTCTTCTTGAGGTAGCGAACCGCTGTGACCAGGTTGTCTGAAAATACTCCGTGTAGTGCGGAATTTTCGGAGGACCTGGTACGGCATTTCTTTATTTTTGTAGCGATTTGCCGCGCCCGTGCACTATCAACGATGCGCGGTCTTCATTTCACGTAGGTCATTTCCTAAGTTGTACTTCGGCACTCTACTCGACCATGTCTCTCAGCGAGAATCCCCGGTCGCCCCTCCTGTAGAGAAACGCCGATGTTCGATTCCGCCAACGAGCCGTCATTTCGTCTGGAGATAGCGGGTCAGCCCCAACCCTTTGCCGTTGTAGCCTTTACCGGCAGCGAGTCCATCAGCCAGCCCTTTGCTTTTCAGCTGGATCTGCAGCTTGATGAACGGCGGCTGGACATCGCCAGCCTGATGTACCGTTCGGCGTATCTGGGCTTCGGGGTCGCGGGTGCCGGTATCCATGGGCAGATTCATGACCTCGTTCAGCTTCACGACCGCACGCTGCCGGCGCTCTGGCGTCTGTGCCTTGGGCCGAAGCTGGCCTGCCTGGCGCAACGCTGCAACCAGCGGATCTTTACCGGGTTGTCAGTCCCGCAGGTTCTCGTTCGGGTACTGAAGGAGCACGGCATCGACGAAAGAAACTGTCGATTTGAGCTCAGGAGCGACTACCCCGTGCGGGATTTTTGCACCCAGTACCGTGAGTCGGATTTGGCATTTCTTCAGCGCCTGTGCGAGCAAGAACGGATTCATTACCACTTTCAGCACCACAGACGTGGGCATTACCTGATCTTTGCCGACTCCCAACGAAGCTTGCGTCCAGGTGACAGCGCAACCTTTGATGCGCTGGGCACTGCACCCGCGGTCAGGCGTTTCAAGGTTCATGCTCACGCTGATGTGGCCGCTCGGGATGGGGCGCTGAAACCCGTCGCAGAAGGCGAAACGGACCTGCCAAACGTACACAGCGGCATGCTGATGCCGTTGTCGGGCCATCCGTGTGCTGACTGGAATCACCTGTGGTTGCTGACCCGGGTCGAGCATTCGGGCAGCCAGGCGCAGGTGCCGTGCTATCACAACCGCATTTATGCGACCCCCTGGGAAGCGCCGGTCGTACCGTTTTGTCCACGCGCGAAGCCACGGATGAACAACGTGCAACGTGGCTGGGTGGTCAAGGTGGACGAAGTCCGCAGCGACTCGGCGCGACGTATCGCCGTGCAGTTCGACTGGCTTTATCAGGGCGAGGGTGCACGGCCTAGCCATTGCTGGCTGCCAGTCTCGCCCCAACTGTCTGCAGAGTCGGTTGCCGGTTTAACGGCGGGGGTTGAGGTCTGCGTCAGTTTTATCGAGGGCGATCCGGACCAGCCATTGATCACCGGCCTGTTTCGGAGGACGACGTTGAACATCGACAGCGTGTTGCTGCCCGAAACCTCCCCGCCCTCAGCGGTCGGGGAGGCGCTCCCGGCACTGGAAGATTTGCCGCCCCAGGGTCGCCATGACTTGTTGGCATTGGTTCAGAGCAGTCAGCCCTTGGTGTTGCTGTGTTTGATACCAGGCGGGGGGAGCTTCATGCATTGCCGGCAAGCGATCTGCGTCTGCCGCACAGTGGCAGGGCTTGGCCAAAGTGGTGCGGCATGATTGCTGCCCAGTCGGCTCAATGGCTTTTGCTGGATGTACCGGGTTCGCCGGAGGCAGGGTGGAACCTGCAGCAGCGGTTTGCCGACATACCGTGTTACGCGTTGTTCGAGAACACCGATCTCCATGTGTTGCGTGACCAGGGACCGCAACTGATCGAGCTGTCGACGCAATCGTCGCTGATGCAATGTTGCCACGACGAGCCAGCGGACTGGCCGGGGTTGCTGCTGGTCAGTTGTGCACCCTCCGAGCAATTGCTCGGGCACCTTCGACGTATGCTCACGGTCACGTTCGGGCTTCATTACAAAGGCCTGCTCAGCTACTACAACCCCTTTATCGCCAGTTACTTTTTTGACGCCTGTGATGCCCGCGAGTTGAGCCGCTGGCTGGGGCCGATCGATAAGCTTTACTGGCACGGCGGGACCTGGGCGGACCGGGCGATCGGCAGTCTGGGTTGGTTGCATTTGGTCAATCCGAGATTAGCCGTGAGTGAACTGGCCATCGACGACAACCTCAGTCTTCGCCAGCAGAGCACGTTGCAGGCGTGCCTGCTGGAGCGCCATGCGTGGCACTGGAGTCGTTCGACGGGTCACGACTTTGGCGCGATCTGGTCTTTTGTGCAGGAAGGACTCGAACAGGGTTTCAGCGAACGCACGGTGCTCGATGGCTGGTTGCGATTACGTTTGCAATACCCGTCAGCGACACCCGAAGAACACCTCCCGGGGCGCACTCAGCAAGAGCGTCTCGACAGCTTGCGCAACCGCTGGCAGAGCGATCGCTCCTGACGTCACCGCGCTTATCCGGGCCCCGTCGGTTCAGTGCGCTAAACCTGTGAACCAGCCATCGTTCTTGCGCAGGCTCCAGGCGAATGCGCCAAGCGTCAGGCTACGCAGCATCATGAACAGCAGAAAGGTCAGCCACAGCCCGTGGTTGCCGAACCCTTGCAGTGCCCAAGCAAATGGCAGCAATACCAGCACCGTCAGCAGCATGCCGTTGCGCATTTCCCGGGCCCGGGTGGCGCCGATGAACAGGCCGTCGAGCAAGTAGCTCCAGACGGCGATCAGTGGCAGTGCGGCGAGGTACGGCAAATAGATGAACGCAGTGTCGCGCACGCTCTGGATGTTGGTCTGCATCTCGATGAACAGGTGCCCGGTGCAGAGGAATAGCAGCGCAAAACCCAGGCTGGCAATCAATGACCAGCCGCAGGCGACCACCAAGGACCGCCGCAAGGCCTGACGGTCATGGGCGCCGATGGCATGGCCGCACAGGGCCTCCACCGCATGGGCCAGGCCATCCAGAGCATGGGCCGTCAACAGCAAACCATTGAGTAGCAGCGCATTGGCCGCTACGGTCGCATCGCCGAGCCGTGCGCCTTGCACGGTGACCATGAAAAATACCGATTGCAACGCCAGGCTGCGAATGAAGATGTCGCGGTTGACCGCCAGCAGCGGCCGCCAACTCTGCCACAGCGCCAGTGCCGCCCAGGCGATATGCCCGGGGTAGGCGCGCAGGGCGTTACGGGTCATGGCCAGACCGAGCAGAGCGCCGGTCCATTCGGCGATTACTGAAGCGCGAGCCGCCCCGACAACGCCCCATTGCAGGCCAATGACGAACCACAGGTTAAGGGCGATATTCACCAGGTTGGTGGTCAGCAGAATCGCCAGCGGTGCGCGGGCGTTCTGGGTGCCGAGGAACCAGCCGACCAGCGCATAACTGGCCAGCGCCGCCGGTAAGCCAAACAACCGGGTGTGGAAAAACTCGCGGGTCAGTTGATCGAGCTCGGCCGATGGCTGCATGAAGTGCAACGCCACGCCACTGAGCGGTACGCCCAGCATCCCGAGCAGCAGCGCCAGCCCCATCGCCAATAGCAAGCCTTGCAGCAGGATCTGCCGCAGCGCCGCGCCGTCACCGCGCCCGGCCGCCTGCGCCGCAAACCCGGTGGAGCCCATGCGCAGGAAACCCATGGCCCAGGCCAGAAAGGTGTACAGGCTGGCGCCCACCGCGACAGCGCCGAGCTGATGCGCGTGAGGCAGATGGCCGACCACCGTGCTGTCGACCAGCGCCACCAGCGGGACAGAAATGTTCGAAAGAATCATCGGCGCGGCAAGCGCCCAGACGCGGCGATGGGTCGGACGATCGCGCCAGTCGGTAATCAGCGTAGACATTCGGGCTCCTTGCGAGAGCTGGCATTGTAGCGGCAGATCCAGCGCTCGGCGCTCTTGTGGCAAGCAGGCTTTTGTGGCGAGGGAGCTTGCTCCGGCTGTTGTTTAAGACATTCCTACAAGAAGTTCTCGCAAGTTCTGTCAGAAATATCTTTTTACTCCAGCGATAATTCTGTCTTTATTTTTGTGTTCTCGAAACTTCACTCAATATTGCGTGTAACGACTCACGCACCTCTCAGACCCATAACCTCTATTTTTGATGTAGCTTTAAAGCACACAAAGCAACATTCCCGCATGCAAGTAATTATCGAAATAAAACTATTTTTTTAAAACATTGTGCACATTCAAAAGGATATGAATATGCAAAAACCTCCCTTGGTACTTCCAACACTCTACATTGGTGCTCAGCCAATACCCGATGATATAGATCTCATAGGTATAGGTGGAGGTTTCAGCAACGGCCCTGCAATCATTCTTTACAGCGATTACTACGGCGTCCATTCGATAGTCGATACAACTTATACCACCTTGCGGGCCACCATCCAGGCTTCGGAGCAGGAGTATGCAGTCCGAACAAGTCAACTACCGCAGACCATTGAGCATGAACTGGCCGCAACAAGACTGGAAGGTTCAACTGCCCCGCTTCCCCCCGCCGACGCGATCATTCGCGAGTTGGGCGTGCGTCATACGCTGTTGCTTCGAAAGACCGCCGAGTTTCATAGCAAAACGGCAATCGCCAATAGTTTTTATGGAGTCGACCCCATTGGCAGGTCTGTGCATGAGTTCCATCCAAGAGCCTCGACCATGGGAAAGTCGGTCGATATTGCGATGCAGGCCTGGATCGCGTCGTACAGGGCGGCCTACGACGCACGCCTGTTGTCCCAAACCATCCAGCTGCTCAACCAGCAATCCGTCAATGTGCAGAACTTTCTCCTCGCTGTGCAGGCAAATGATCAGGCCCGAATGGCGGCGGAACAGCAAGCCCAGAGGGTCGCAGCTGAATTGGCACGCATCAACGCACAAGCGGAGGCCCAGGCTCGAGAGCAGGCGCGGCTTGCAGCATTGGCACAAGCGCAACGATTGGCCAACCAGCAGGCTCAGGTTGCAGCAGAAGCAGCCGCACGGCACGTCGCTGCCGAACAGGCTCGTCTTGAGGCTCTGGCTGAAGTTCAACGACAAGCTGAGTTACTGCACCTTGAAAGGCTGCAAGCGCAGAAACAAGCGCAAGAACATGCCCGTCAGCAGCCCCCTACTTTCGCCAACAGCGGGTCAATGGCGGCCATCGGTCCGGTTTTTGCTGGAGCGACCGGGAGCATCATTACTAATCCCGCCACATCATTAGCGCTCAGGAACGTGCTGCGCGCGGCAGTATCCGCCGCATTCGGAGCACTCGTCACCGCGGCAACGCCAATCATCGTGGGGTTCGCCGCCCTGCTGGTGCCATCAAGGCTGGGTAACGGCGACCTCTATTCTGTGAGTGTTCTGCTGTCGGAACTCGCACCTGACCTGAGCGAAGACCTGTACGGACTCGCAGCCGTTCAGGGAGAGGTCAACCTGAGGGTGACCTTGGGTTCACGGACGATTGGTAACCAGACGCAGATCGTAGTCGCCACCACAGACGGCGTATCGGTACCTTCCACCGTACCTGTCCGACTCGCACAGTTTGACCCACAAAAGAAAGTCTACGTTTCCACCAGCACAGGCCCCCAACCCGTCACCACGACCTGGACGCCGGTGGTGGAGTCGCCTCCACAATCGACCGAATTTCCGGCGGTTGAAGTCGATCTGCCGGTTTATGAAGGCGCGACTGTCACCCCTGACGAAGGACGAATTGATGCATTCCCACAGCTGGACCAGTACGACTTTGGTGGTTTCATCACTGTATTTCCGGCTGATTCGGGCATTCCGCCACTCTATGTTGTGTTTAACAGTCCGTACGATGGCGCCACTGTCACAGGAGAGCACAGTGGACGCAACTTCAATCCGGAGCAGGCAGGTGGACCGATAGTTGAGCTGGACTGGCGTATAGCAGTGATCACCCAAGAAGGGGTTAATGCGGTCATGTTGCATATCGCTCGACTCGATCAATCTGACGCGAACGACATCATGATTCAGCGTCTTGAAAAAATCCTGAAGGGCGTTTTGGATATAAGTGATACGGATCGACGCTATTACACTCATAAAATAAGGGAGCTTGAAAGGTTTCGGGCAATGGGCCTCAGCGATGATTTCAAACCCGAAAATGGCTCCCCTGCCTGGAACAACGCTCATACGGCCACGCTGGAAGACTACAAACTCAGCGGCGACGAGACACTGCTGTACTCCAACGAAGCAATACAAGCAGGCGACAAGCAGATAAACCGCATATATGAACAGCTGCTAAAAGGAGTATTTGAATGAACACTATCGAGAAAATTGTAAGAAACGAGCCAATTGCAGATGTCGTTTCAGCTTTTGGAGTTGGGCTCGCCTACCCATCGCTCGATAGAATGTTTGGTAAGTATCGGTTTGAAGTCATTGCAAATGGTGAACTGCTGAGAACCTACGCAAGGCTTTTTGAAGAGGGCGTGCTGGCTAACGGCGACGGCCCGGTAGCCATCAAAGGCCCCAACTGGAAAGCACCGCAATTTGTAATAGAAAAAAAATACGGCTAGCTAAACGAGTTGGAGAAGCCACCAAGTCGCATCTGTGCGGCTTGGTGGCCCAGATTTCTTAAAGCAGAATACTTCTGCAGATTCGCTATCACTTTCTTCAACGCTTCAATGTTGTCCTTGAGATGCGCGCCCCTTCAAAGATCGCAAATCCGCTCCCAGTGAGCAGCAACATTTCCGGAGAGAACCCGACCCGAGGATCAAACCCAGCACCGAGCGTCCATTTTGTGGAAGATCTTGTCCCGCAGGATGCCAGTGTTGTTAGCCACGACATCGACACAACCAAAGACGTCGAGGGCGTGTTGCATGGTGAAGATTTTCAGCTCATTCCCCCTGCAAACCAACCCTCCACCGTTGGTCAATCCGACCAGCCCGGCGAGCGCTTGGGCTATAGTTCACCCCTTCGAGACTCTTGCCGACGAGTGCCCCATGCTTAACAAAGGATTGTTTCTGGCCTGTGCGCTGATGCTGCTCAGCGCCTGCGATTCATCGACATCGACCAAAGCGCCGGCCAGCCCGGCGCCGGCAGCGCCGGTCACAGCGCCAAAGGCCAAGGCCGTGCAGGATATCGCTGTGCTGAAGCAGCGTTACGCCGGTCGCGAATTGAGCGTGGTGGATGTCTCGGAAATCCAGCTCGACGGCGCGAGCACGCTGTCGGTGAGTGTCTCGGTGCCGCTGGACCCGCAGCAGAAATTCGCCGACAAACTGCACCTGGTGGACAGCAAGACCGGCAAGGTCGATGGCGCCTGGGAGCTTTCGGACAACCTGATGGAACTGCGCCTGCGTCACCTTGAGCCGCAGCGCAAACTGGTGCTGACGGTCGACGCCGGGCTGCTGGGGGTCAACGACGCCAAACTGGCTGCCGACTACGTCAGCCGCCTGGAAACCCGTGACCTGCAACCGACCGTGGGTTTCGCCAGCCGTGGCACCTTGCTGCCGACTCGTCTGGCGGAAGGCTTGCCGGTGATCGCGCTCAACGTCGACAAGATCAATGTCGAATTTTTCCGGATCAAGCCCGAATCGCTGCCGGCGTTCCTCACCCGCTGGGGCCGCAACAGCAGCCTGCAAAGCTATGAAGCCCGTGAACTGCTGCCAATGGCCGATCTGGTCTACGGTGGCCGTTTCGATCTGAACCCGGCGCGCAACACTCGCGAAACCCTGTTGCTGCCAATCGCAGGCCTCAAGCCACTGCAGCAGCCGGGCGTTTATCTGGCGGTGATGCGTGCCGCTGGCACTTACAGTTACTCGCAACCGGCAACCTTGTTCACCCTGAGTGACATTGGCCTGTCGGTCCACCGTTACCAGAACCGTCTGGATGTGTTCACCCAGGCACTGGAAGGTGGCAAAGCGCTGGACGACGTCAGCCTCGAACTGCTCGATGCCAATGGCCGAGTGGTCGGTCAGGGCAAAACCGAGAAGGGCGGCCACGCCGAGTTGCCGCTGCCGAAAAAGGCCGAAGTGTTGCTGGCCCATCAGGGCGAACAGACCAGCATGCTGCGCCTCAATAGCGCGGCACTGGACCTGGCCGAGTTCAAGATCGGCGGGCCGCAAGCCCATCCATTGCAATTCTTCGTCTTCGGACCGCGTGATCTTTACCGGCCTGGCGAAACCGTGCTGCTCAATGCCTTGCTGCGGGACAAGGACGGTAACGCGGTCAAACCGCAGCCGGTCAGCGTCGAAGTGCGTCGGCCGGATGCGCAGGTCAGCCGCAAGTTCGTCTGGGACGCCGATGCTTCGGGGCTCTATCAATATCAACTGCAACTGGCTGGCGAAGCGCCGACCGGGCGCTGGCAACTGGTGTTTGACCTGGGTGACGGCAAGCCGCAACTCTATGAGTTTCTGGTCGAAGACTTCCTGCCTGAGCGTCTGGCCCTTGAACTCAAGGGCAGCGATACGCCGATCAAACCGGCTGATACCGCTGAAATCAGTGTCAACGGTCGTTACCTCTACGGCGCGCCGGCGTCGGGCAATCGCTTGAGTGGCCAGGTTTACGTGCGGCCCCTGCGCGAGGCGGTCAAAGGCTTGCCGGGTTATCAATTCGGTTCGGTCACTGAAGAAGAACTGAGCCAGGATCTGGAACTGGATGAGTCAGTGTTGGACGCCGACGGCAAGGCGGTGATTTCGCTTGAAAGCAAATGGGCGGCAGCCAAGTCGCCGCTGCAACTGATCGTCCAGGCCAGCCTGCACGAGTCTGGTGGCCGGCCGATTACCCGACGTGTGGTGCAACCGGTGTGGCCAGCGGATCGCTTGCCGGGCCTGCGTGCGTTGTTCAAAGGTGAAGAAACCAACGGCGACGGCCCGGTCGAATTCGAACTGTTGATGGCCAACAATGAAGGTCAGAAACTGGCGGCCGACAACCTCAAGGTACGGCTGATCCGTGAGCGCCGCGATTACTACTGGAACTACTCGGAGAGTGATGGCTGGAGCTATCACTTCAACGAAAAATTCCTCAACCTCGACGAAGAAACCGTCAGCATCAAGGCCGGCGATACGGCAAAAATCAGCTTCCCGGTGGAGTGGGGCCCGTATCGCGTCGAAGTTGAAGACCCGCAAACTGGCATCGTCAGCAGCGTGCGCTTCTGGGCCGGTTACCGTGCTCAGGACAACGCTGAAGGCGGTGCGGTGCGTCCGGACCAGGTCAAACTGGCGCTGGATAAGCCTGCCTTTGGCGATGACGATAGCGCCAACGTCACCGTAACCCCTCCGGCTGCGGGCAAGGGCTATTTGCTGGTGGAATCGGCCGACGGGCCGTTGTGGTGGCAGGAAATCGACGTGCCGGCCGAAGGTAAAAGCTTCGCGGTGAAGCTTGATCCGAAGTGGGCGCGCCACGATCTGTACATCAGTGCGCTGGTGATTCGTCCCGGCGAGCGCAAAGCCAACGTCACCCCGAAACGTGCCGTCGGCGTGCTGCACCTGCCGTTGGACCGGACTCAACGCAAACTCGGCTTGAGCCTGACGGCGCCGGAAAAAATGCGCCCGAAACAACCGCTGACGGTGAAGATTCAAGCAAAAAACGCCGATGGCAGCGTACCGAAACAGGTGCATGTGCTGCTGGCGGCGGTGGACGTCGGCATCCTCAACATCACCGAGTACCCGACGCCGGATCCGTACGCCAACCTGTTTGGCCGCAAGGCCTATAGCGCCGACCAACTCGATGTTTACGGGCAACTGATCGAAGCCGGCCAGGGGCGTTTGGCCAGTCTGGCCTTCGGTGGTGACGCGGCGCTGGCCAAGGGCGGCAAGCGCCCGGACACCAGCGTGACCATCGTCGCCCTGCAGAGCGCACCGGTGACCCTGAACGAGCAGGGTGAAGGCGAAGTCAGCGTCAACATCCCGGACTTCAACGGCGAACTGCGCTTGATGGCCCAGGCCTGGACCGATGATCGCTACGGCATGGCCGAAGGCAAAACGGTCATCGCCGCGCCGCTGATTGCCGAACTGTCGGCACCGCGCTTCCTTGCCGGTGGCGACCAGACGACGTTGGCGCTGGACCTCTCGAACCTGTCGGGCAAGGCGCAGAAACTTGATGTGCAACTGAGCGCCGAGGGCCAATTGGCGCTGGTCGACGAGTCGACACAAAGCGTGCAACTGAGCCAGGGCCAGCGCACCACGTTGCGGATTCCGGTGCGCGCACTGGGCGGTTTTGGCCAGGGCAAGGTCAAGGTGCTGGTCAATGGTCTCGATCTGCCGGGCGAGAGTCTGCCGCCGTTTACCCGCGAGTGGACCTTGGGCGTGCGTCCGGCGTATCCGGCGCTGCTCAAACACTATCGCACGGTGCTCAAGGATCAGCCGTGGAGCCTGCCGGAAGGTGAGTTGTCGCTGTTCGAACCGGCCGGGCGTGAGGCCTTGCTCAGTCTGTCGAGCCGACCACCGCTGAACCTTGGCGAGCAGATTCGCGCACTCAAGGCTTATCCTTACGGCTGCCTGGAACAGACCACCAGCGGTCTGTATCCGTCGCTCTATGCCGATGCGGCGAGCCTGAAACGGCTGGGTCTGGAAGGTGAGCCGGACGCCGACCGCAAACGCAAGATCGAACTCGGCATCGAGCGTTTGCTGGGCATGCAGCGCTACAACGGCAGCTTCGGCCTATGGGGGGCCGATGGCGAAGAAGAATACTGGCTGACCGCCTATGTCACTGATTTCCTGCTGCGTGCTCGCGACCAGGGTTTTGGTGTGCCGCCCGAGGCGCTGAAAAAGGCCAGCGAGCGACTGCTGCGCTACCTGCAAGAGCGCAACCTGATCGAAGTGAACTACAGCGAAAACGCCGAGCACACGCGTTTTGCGGTGCAGGCCTACGCCGGTCTGGTGTTGGCCCGTAGCCAACAGGCACCGTTGGGAGCGCTGCGCAGCCTGTTCGAACGTCGCACCGATGCCCGCTCCGGTTTGCCGCTGGTGCAGCTGTCGATAGCGTTGCAGAAAATGGGCGATCAGCCGCGTGCCGATCAGGCCTTGCTGGCCGGGCTTGCGGCCTCTCGCAAACCGAATGACTGGCTGGCCGATTACGGCAGTCCATTGCGCGATCAGGCACTGATTCTGGCACTGCTGGAAGAGAACAATCTGGACAAGGGCAAGCTCGAAGAGCGGCTGTTCGAACTGTCCGATCAACTGGCCGCCAGTCGATACTTGTCGACTCAGGAGCGCAACTCGCTGTTCCTCGCAGGCCGAGGCCTGTTGGGTAAACCCGAAGCCAACTGGGCGGTGCAACTGAGCGTTGGCAATGAAACCCGTGAACTGAGCAATAACCAGCCGGGGCTCAAGCTGCAAGGGCCATTGCTGGCCTCGCCACTCTCGCTGCGCAACGAAGGCAGTGAACCGGTTTATCAACAACTGACCCTTTCCGGTTATCCACAGCAGGCGCCGGTTCCCGGTGGCGAGAACCTGAGCATTCGTCGTGAGTACCTGGGCATGAACGGCCAGCCGTTGAACCTCAAGGCTCTGGCCAGTGGCGATCTGGTGCTGGTGCACATTGCGGTCGCCGCCAAGCAGCGGGTACCGGATGCGTTAGTCGTGGACTTGCTGCCGGCAGGTCTTGAGCTGGAAAACCAGAACCTGGCACAAAGCGCCGCGAGCCTGGAAAACGCCAGCAGCAAGGTCAAGGAGTGGCGCGATTCGATGCAGAACGCCAGCCTCAAGCATCAGGAGTTTCGCGATGACCGTTACGTTGCGGCGCTGAACCTGGACGGCTACGGCACCACGCACTTGCTGTACCTGGCGCGGGCAGTGACCCCCGGCACCTACCGCGTACCGCCACCGCAAGTGGAGTCGATGTACCGGCCGAACTGGCAAGCCGTGGGCGAAACTGTGCCGGAGATGGTGATTCAGGGGCGGTGAGAGTAACGATCTGTGGTGTCTCCCCGTAGGAGCTGCCGAAGGCTGCGATCTTTTGATCTTCGCCCTCGCGCAGCCCCCAAAAGATCGCAGCCTTCGGCAGCTCCTACGGGGGAGGGTATTGGCCACATGGGTCGTTAGTGAACCACCCAGCTCAACACCCACAACCCCAGCAGCAGCCAGATAATCCCGGCGATGATCGATGCTCGCATGAAGGCACGGACCGCCGAGTACAGCAGCATCAAGCCGATGATCAGCACGAGAATGCTGATGATCGAGGGCTCCATGCCCAGCGCTCGCGACAGCCCGTCGACAAAGTTGCCGCTGGCGTGAGTCAAGGCATTGAACAACCCACTGAGCGTATCGACGATGAACCGGATGACCGAACCTAGCGCTTGGCCGAGCCCTTCGAAAAAGCTATCTACCTGCATGTGTACGTCCTGATGAAAGAGTGGGTGCCAGAGCTGAGCTCTTGGGCCATTGTCAGTGCTGGCGAGCACCCTTGAAGCATAGAGGTTGGGTGGTTTGAATTTGCGAATAGTAACTGAACGTCTGCGCCCACGGAGCAGGCTTGTGTGTTGGGCGTTGGGTAGCTTGCTGCTTCTGGTTGCGCTGTTGTGGCTGGCTGACCGGATTTGGCCGTTGCCCTTGCCCAAGGACGACCTGGCGCGGGTAGTGCTGGCCGAAGACGGTACGCCATTGTGGCGATTCGCCGATGCCAACGGCGTGTGGCGCTATCCGGTGGAAACATCGCAGGTTTCGCCTTATTACCTCGATGCGCTGCTGACCTACGAAGACCGCTGGTTCTATCAGCATCCCGGCGTTAACCCCTTGGCGCTGGGTCGGGCGACGTGGCAAAACCTCACCGGTGGACGAGTATTGTCCGGCGGCAGCACGTTGTCGATGCAGGTCGCGCGGCTGCTCGATCCACACTCGCGAACGCTGTTCGGCAAACTGCGCCAGCTGTGGCGCACCGCGCAGCTGGAATGGCACCTGTCCAAGGATCAGATTCTCAACCTTTATCTCAACCGCGCACCGTTCGGCGGCACGCTGCAAGGCGTGGCAGCCGCGAGTTGGGCGTATCTGGGCAAGTCGCCGCAACACCTGACCCACGCCGAAGCCGCGCTGCTGGCAGTATTGCCGCAAGCCCCCAGTCGCTTGCGCCCGGATCGACACGCGGCGCGCGCGCAAGTGGCGCGAGACAAAGTGCTGCGCAGGCTGGCGGAATTCAAGGTGTGGCCGCAGTCGGCCGTTGACGAAGCACTGGAAGAACCCTTGCTGCTGGCGCCCCGCCTGGAGCCAAGCCTCGCACCGTTATTGGCGCGGCGCTTGAACCGTCCGGACAGCCCGCCACTGATTCGCACCACCCTCGACGCCAACCTGCAACGCCGTCTTGAAGACTTGCTGCTGGGTTGGCGCGCACGCCTGCCGGAGTACACCTCGGCGGCGATTCTGGTGGTCGAGGAAGAAAGCATGGCGGTGCGCGCCTATCTCGGCTCGGTGGATATCAATGACGACCGGCGATTCGGCCATGTTGACATGATCAGTGCGATGCGTTCGCCCGGTTCCACCCTTAAACCCTTTCTTTACGGCATAGCCATGGACGCGGGGCTGATTCATTCCGAATCGCTGCTGCAGGACGTGCCTCGGCGTTACGGCGATTATCGGCCGGGCAATTTTTCGATGGGTTTCAGCGGCCCGGTGCCGGCCAGCAGTGCACTCTCGACCTCATTGAATCTGCCAGCGGTGCAGTTGCTGGAAGCTTACGGGCCGAAACGCTTTGCCGCCGAAATGCGCATCGGTGGCATGCCGCTGACGTTACCGCCGCTGGCCGAGCCGAACCTCGCGTTGATCCTCGGCGGTGCCGGCAGTCGGCTGGAGGATCTGGTCAGCGGCTACAGCGCGTTCGCCCGTGGCGGCAAGAGCGCCAACATCCGTTTGCAACCTGACGATGAGCTGCGTGAGCGGCCGCTGTTGTCGCCGGGTTCGGCGTGGATCGTGCGGCGGATTCTCAGCGGTCAGGCGCGTCCCGATCGCGACCCGCGCGCCGAACTGGTGCAGCGTCCGGTGCTGGCCTGGAAAACCGGCACCAGCTATGGCTTCCGCGATGCCTGGGCAATTGGCGTTGGGCCGCGTTACCTGATCGGCATCTGGATCGGCCGCCCGGACGGCACGCCGGTGCCGGGGCAATTCGGCCTGGCCTCGGCGGCACCGTTGATGCTGCAAGTCCACGACGTGCTGATCAATCGCGACAGCCAGCGTGGCATCAGCGCGCCGGTCCAACCGGTGCCGTCGAACGTCGGGGTGGCGGCGATCTGTTGGCCACTGGGTCAACCGATGAGCCGCAATGATTCGAATTGCCGTCGCCAGCGCTTCGCCTGGACGTTGGACGGCACTACGCCGCCGACCTTGCAGGCCTTGGACCAACCGCTGAGTGTGGGGCTGGTGGAGAAAGTCTGGGTCAACGCCAAAGGTCTGCGGGTCGACGCCAAATGCCCGGGCGCCGTGGCCCGGGATATCGCGTTGTGGCCAGCGCCGCTGGAGCCTTGGCTGCCTCGCGTCGAGCGCCGTGAAGCGCGCTTGCCGGCCAATGACCCGGATTGCCCGGGGCCGGTGCTGGCGGCATCTTCGCCGCTGTCGATTGTCGGCGTACGGGATGGTGATCAACTGCGTCGGCCGGCGGCGAGTCAGGAACTGCTGCGGCTGAAGCTCTCGGCACTCGGCGGCAGCGGTCGGCGCTGGTGGTTCGTCAACGGCACGCCGCTGGGCGACAGCGCCAACCAGGAGAGCATTAACGCCACCTTTGAGCAGCTTGGGCGCGTTGAGTTGAGCGTGCTCGATGAGGGCGGACAGACCGCACGGGTCGAGTTCAACGTCGTCGATTGAATTGCCGAAAAGATCGCAGCCTTCGGCAGCTCCTACGGGTGTACGCGCGTTTGTAGGAGCTGCCGAAGGCTGCGATCTTTTCATTGCTTCCTGAGAAAAACCGCCCGAAGCTATACGCCTTCAGGAGAGCCCGATGAACCTTGTTGAACTGACTGAACGCCTACACTGCATCCGTGACCGCAACGACTGGCGGCCATTTCACAGCCCGAAGAACCTGGCCATGGCCGCCAGCGTCGAAATGGCCGAGCTGGTGGAGATTTTCCAATGGTTGAGCGAAGACCAGTCGCGCCAGTTGCCGGCGGACAAACTCGCGCATGCCGGTCAGGAAGTCGGCGATATCGTGCTCTATCTACTGCTGTTGTGCAGCGAGCTGGGGTTGGACATGGAACAGGCAGTACGCAGCAAGCTGGCTGACAGCGAACGGCGGTTCAGCTGATGAGCGACCGTCATTTCGATCAGTTGGCGACCCGTTTCGCCGAAAAAATCTACGGCGGTGCCAAAGGCGCAATCCGTCTGGCGGTGCTTCAGGCCGACCTGGCCGAAACCCTGCCGGATCGACCGTTGCGGGTGCTGGATATCGGCGCCGGTTTGGGGCACATGTCGTTATGGCTGGCCCAGCGCGGCCATCAGGTGACCTTGGCCGAACCTGCCGCGCCGATGCTTGAAGGCGCTCGCCAGCGCTTCGCCGATGCCGGGCAAACGGCGACGTTTATCCAGGCGCCGTGGCAAGAGCTGCTCGGTCAACTCACCGAACCTTACGACCTGGTGCTGTGCCACGCAGTGCTGGAGTGGTTGGCCGAACCTCACGCGATTCTGCCGGTGTTGCATCAACTGACGACTAAAGACGGTTGGCTGTCGCTGGCGTTTTATAACCGTGATGCGCTGATTTATCGCAATTTGCTCAAGGGTCATTTCCGCAAGATGCGCAAGAATGACATGGCCGGTGAAAAGCAGAGCCTGACCCCGCAGATGCCTCTGGATCCGCGAGAACTGGCGACGCAACTGGAAGGCTTGTGGCAGGTTGAAACCCAGAGCGGCGTGCGGGTTTTTCATGACTACATGCCGGTGGAGTTTCAGGCCCGTGCCGAACTGATCGACTTGCTGGAAATGGAGCTGGCCCACCGTCGTCACCCGAGTTTTGCGGGGCTGGGGCGTTACCTGCACTGGATCTGCCGCCCGGTCTGAACCGTGGTTTCTGTGGAGAACATCATGAAACGCCGTTTGGGATTGATCATGCTGTGTCTGGGGCTGGGCGCCTGTCAGGGCAGTAATCCGTATGTCGCCAGTTCCAACCCGTTGCCGCCGGCCCCGGCGCAAGCCGCCAACACCTTTGACCGCAGCGCCTACCCGGCGGCGCCGCGTGATTACGCGCGCTACCACAGTTGGGCCTGGCTCAACGGCCGGTTGCCGAACGGCTCGGCCTGGGCCGACTCGGCGCAGATCGCTGAAGCAGTCAGCAATGCGCTGGATCAACGGGGTTTGCGTCCGCTGCACGACAATCGTCCGGCGGACTTGTGGGTCAGCGCCGACCTGCATCAGGAAACCCGCCTGAAACAGGTCCAGGACGATAACGGCTATGGCGGCTACG
This sequence comes from Pseudomonas frederiksbergensis, assembly GCF_001874645.1. NCBI lineage: Bacteria > Pseudomonadati > Pseudomonadota > Gammaproteobacteria > Pseudomonadales > Pseudomonadaceae > Pseudomonas > Pseudomonas frederiksbergensis. The sequence continues at coordinate 2,091,669 of NZ_CP017886.1, read as the reverse complement.
GTGGTTATAACCGTTATGGCAATGGTTACGGCATGTACAACACGGTGCCGATCGTTCGCACTTATCAGGTGCAAGTGCTGGTGATTCGGGTGGACTTGTTCGACGCCGGCACCGGGCAACCGGTGTGGAGCGCCAGTGCCGAAACCGGCCTTCAGGGGAACGAAATCGAGCGTGGTGATGCGTTACGAACAGCTGTAGAAAAGGCGGTAGCGGCGTATCCTCCTAGTTAGGTTCCCTGTCTGGACCCGGAGGAAAATCATGATCCACCGTCTCTCATTGCTGGCGTGTGCCGTGCTGCTCAGCGCCTGCCAAACGACCCAGGTCAATCACGATTTTGACGCCAGTCGCGACTTCGCGGCCTACCGCAGCTGGGCCTGGAATGAGCCTGCCTTGCAATACCGTCCCGACGATCCCCGGATCAAGAGCGACCTCACCGAACAACGCATTCGCCAGGCGGTTGCCGATCAACTCGACCAGCGTGGTCTGCGCCCGGCAGCTACCGGTGCCAAGGCTGACGTCAATGTACGGACCTACCTGATCGTCGAGGATCGCCAGCAACAAATCACCACCAACTACGGTGGTGGCTGGGGTGGCCCCTGGAATGGCTACTGGGGCGCCCCGATGTACAACGAAACCCGCAATGTCACCTTTAAGGTCTCCACTATTCAGATCGACCTGCTCGACGGCAAGGATGGCAAACTGGTCTGGCGGGGCAGCGACGAGCAACTGCTTAGCAACTCGGTGAACCCGTTGGATCGCAACGCCGAGGTTCACGCGACAGTCAGCCGGATATTGAGCAACTACCCACCGAAATAAAGCGAAAGTTCGTCCGAACGCGGCCCTGCCGGGCAACATGGCGCCGGGGCGGCCGGTCTACGTATACTGCGCGGCTCATTCACTCATTGGAGAACAGCATGCCGGCCCCCGTCTGGTGGTTGCTTTGCCTGCCTTTTGTCGCGGGTGCGTTTTTGCCGCTGCAAGCCGGTATCAATGGCCAACTGGCCAAACAGGTGTCGAGCGTACTGGCCGCCGCGCTGATTTCGTTTTTTGTCGGGACCATGGCGTTGTTGCTGCTGGTCCTGATCCAGCGCGAAACCCCGGCAGTGGAGACACTCAAAAGCTTGACCTGGTGGCACTGGTCCGGTGGTCTGCTCGGCGCATTTTTCATTACCACGGCAGCTTTCGCGGGGCCGCGCATCGGCGCCATGTTGTTCATGGCGCTGGTGCTGGCCGGGCAACTGGGGATGGCGATGACCCTGGATCATTTCGGCTGGGCCGGGTTTCGCGAAGCGCCCGTCAGCGCTGGCAAAATTGCCGGGCTGGTGTTGATTATGGCAGGTGTGTTTTTTATCAGGCGCGGCTGATTCGCCTCAGACGAGCGGTCGCCAGGTGCCGAGCATGTGTTCCAGATCCCCGGCGCCGACCAGTTTCAAATCGCCACTTGAGCCGGCAGCGCTGGCCAGTAAAACCACTTCGCTGGGCAAGCGCACCGGCCTCTTGAACTGCACGGCAATCTCGATATTCGACGTCGGCAGATGCCCGCTCAGTGCCGCGAGGGTGCGCGCCTTGATCCACAGTCCGTGGGCGATGGCCCGGGGAAAACCGAACAGTCTGGCGCTGACAGCGCTCAGGTGAATCGGGTTGTAGTCACCGGAAACCCTGGCGTAGCGCCGGCCAATCTCACTGGGCGCCCACCAGCGGGTGACCTCGTTCATGGCCAGCACCGAATCCTGCGACGGCTCAATCGCTTCGCCGACAAGCTTCACGCCTTTGCAGAGCATCTGGCTTTCGGCTTCCCAGAGCGGACCGAGAGCGTCGTCAATTGTGGTGACTAACTCAAACACTGCGCCCTTGGCGTGAGGTTGCAGGTTATGCACCCGCACGTTCACCTGCACCCGAGCGACTGCGCCCAAGGGCCGCAGAATGCGGATGCGATTGGCCAGGTGAACCAGCCCCAACAGCGGAAACGGAAACGCTTTGGCGGTGAGCAATTGCATCTGCAAGGCGAACGCCAACACATGGGGATAGGTCGGTGGCAGCAACCCGTCTTCGGTGAATCCGCAGACCTTGCGATAGGCCGCCAAGTGCTTGGGGTCAACGTTGACCCAGCAACGAAAACCATCCTCAGGCAAGGTGATACCGGTGATCTTGCGCCGCGTCGCCGCCCGCCAATACAACTCGGACAAGTACGGTGTACGGCTCTGTGAATGCCAATCCGTTGCCATGTTCAGGCTCCCAATACGCTTTGCCCACACACTCGCAGCGCTTGCCCGCTGACCGCGCCGCTGCCGGGTTGGGCAAGCCAGGCCACGGCTTCGGCGACGTCTTGCGGCAACCCGCCTTGCCCCAGTGAACTCATGCGGCGCCCGGCCTCACGCAAGGCAAACGGAATACGCGCGGTCATCTGGGTTTCGATAAAACCTGGCGCCACGGCGTTGATGCTGATTCCGCGCGCGCCCAACAGTGGCGCCCAGGCTTGCGCCAGGCCAATCAATCCGGCCTTGCTCGCGGCGTAATTGGTTTGCCCGCGATTGCCGGCGATGCCGCTGATCGACGCCAGCAGAATCACCCGACCGTTATCGTGCAGGGTGCCGCTGTCGAGCAGTGCTTTGGTCAGCACTTGCGGTGCATTCAGGTTCACCGCGAGCACCGCATCCCAGAATTCCGGCGTCATATTGGCCAGGGTTTTGTCGCGGGTGATGCCAGCGTTATGGACCACAATGTCGATGCCATTCGGTAATTGCTCGATCAATTGCGCGGCGGCGTCTTCGGCGCAGATATCGAGGGTGATGCTGTGGCCACCGAGGCGGGCGGCGAGGGCATCGAGATCGGTCTTGGCCGGTGGTACATCGAGCAGCACCACCTGCGCACCATCGCGGGCCAGGGTTTCGGCGATCGACGCGCCGATACCGCGAGCCGCGCCTGTGACCAGCGCCGTGCGTCCGGCCAGCGGGCGAGTCCAGTCCTGGACTTGAGTGTCGCAGGTGTTTAGCCGCACAACCTGTCCCGAGACGTAAGCACTTTTTGGCGAGAGGAAAAACCGCAGCGCACCTTCGAGTTGTCCTTCAGCCCCGGCCCCGACATACAGCAACTGCAAGGTGCCGCCGCTGCGCAGTTCCTTGGCCAGCGAGCGACTGAAGCCTTCGAGTGCACGTTGGGCACTGGCGGCGAACGGGTCGCTCAAGGTCTCCGGTGCGCGCCCGAAAATCACCAGGTGGGCACTGTGGTCAAGATTTTTCATCAGTGGCTGAAAAAACTCACGCAGTTGCTTGAGCTGATCGGTCTGCACCAGATCGCTGGCATCGAACACCACGGCTTTGAGCTTGGGACCGTGGCCGGGAATCCACGCCTGGGCCACCAACGGTTCGGGCCCGTAGCTGTAAATCTGTTCGGTGAGTTTGTTGGCGAACGCGCTGACGTTCTGTGACAACGGGCCGCCACCGATCAGCAGAGCACCCTCGACAGGCCGCAGGCGACCTGCCTCCCAGCGCTCCAGACGAACCGGCGACGGCAGGCCAAGGGCCCCGACCAGGCGATGGCCGAGGGCCGAATTGGCGAAGTCGATATAGCGGTCAGACATGAAAGGTTCTCCGGCAGCTGAGGTTCACAGTGTGGACCACGAATCGCGATCAGTCGTTCGACCCACGAGATAAGGCCTACGCTTGTGGGTTACGCCCTTCACAGAATAGGAGTTTTTCATGACTCAGCTGCGCCGCGTCGCGATCATTGGCGGTAATCGCATTCCTTTTGCTCGTTCCAACGGGCCGTATGCCACCGCCAGCAACCAGTCAATGCTGACGGCGGCGCTCGAAGGCTTGATCGAACGCTATAACCTGCATGGCTTGCGCATGGGGGAAGTGGTCGCGGGGGCAGTGCTCAAGCTTTCCCGGGACCTCAATCTGACCCGTGAGTGTGTTCTCGGCTCCAGGCTGTCGCCGAGCACGCCTGCTTACGACATTCAGCAGGCCTGCGGCACCGGTCTGGAAGCGGCATTGTTGGTGGCGAACAAGATTGCCCTGGGGCAGATCGACTGCGGCATTGCCGGGGGTGTCGACACCACCTCGGATGCGCCGATCAGTGTCAGCGAAGGCTTGCGCAAGATTTTGCTGCAAGCCAACCGCGCCAAGAGCCTGGGCGACAAGTTGAAAACCTTTCTGCAAGTGCGTCCTCGGCATTTGATCCCCGAACTGCCGCGTAATGGCGAGCCGCGCACCGGGCTATCCATGGGGCAGCATTGCGAGTTGATGGCGCAGACCTGGAGCATTCCCCGTGCCGAGCAGGATCAGCTGGCGCTGGAAAGCCATCAGAATATGGCCACGGCTTACGCCGAAGGCTGGCAGAACGATCTGATGACACCGTTCCTGGGCCTGACCCGTGACAACAACCTGCGCCCGGACCTGACACTGGAAAAACTCGCGTCGTTGAAACCGGTATTTGAAAAGAGCGGCAAAGGCACGCTCACCGCCGGTAACTCGACACCGCTGACCGATGGTGCGGCGCTGGTGCTGTTGGGGAGTGAGGCGTGGGCGAAAGAGCGCGGTCTGCCAATTCTCGCTTACTGGCGCGACGGCGAAGCGGCGGCGGTAGATTTCGTCAACGGTGCCGAAGGGCTGCTGATGGCGCCGGTTTACGCGGTGCCGCGTTTGCTGGCGCGCAACGGCCTGACCTTGCAGGACTTCGATTACTACGAAATCCACGAAGCCTTCGCCGCGCAAGTGCTCTGCACCTTGAAGGCCTGGGAAGATGCGGACTACTGCAAAACCCGGCTCGGCCTCGACGCGCCGCTGGGCTCGATCGACCGCAGTCGGCTCAACGTCAAAGGCAGTTCACTGGCGGCCGGGCATCCGTTTGCCGCGACCGGTGGGCGAGTCGTCGCCAACCTCGCCAAGCTGCTGGACGCCACCGGGAAGGGGCGCGGGTTGATCTCGATCTGCGCCGCCGGCGGTCAAGGGGTGACGGCGATTATTGAGCGCTGAGGGCAGCGCCGCGTTGCTGTTCGGCGAGTACCCGATTGCGGTTGGCGTAACTCTCCGCCAGTACCGAGCAGACGATCAGTTGCAACGGGTGATAGATCATGATCGGCAACAGGATCAGCCCCAGGCCCGGGTTGGCACCGAAGATCAGCGCCGCCATCGGCGCACCGGCCGCCAGGGACTTCTTGCTGGCGCAGAACACCGCGGCGATCTCATCGGCCGGGCTGAACTTCAGGGCACGGGCGGTTCGGGTGGTCATCCACAGAATGATCGCCAGCAGCACGGCACTGCCGACCAGTGCGCTGAGAATGACTGTATTGCCCTGTTGCTGCCACATCCCGGAAACCATCGAGTTGCAGAACGCGGCGTAGACCAGCAGCAGGATCACCAGTTTGTCGACGATGTTGGTGTAGCGCTTGTGGCGACTGAAAAACTTGCCGAACAGCGGGCGCAGTAACTGACCCAGCACCAGCGGCAGCAACAACATGGCGCAGAGATCGAGCAAGGTCGAGCCCAGGTCGATGCCGCCAGCACCGCTGCCCACCACGAAGCTCACCAGTAACGGCGTGAGGAAAATCCCCAGCACGCTGGACAGACTGGCATTAAGAATCGCCGCCGGTACGTTGCCACCCGCGCTGCCGGTCAAGGCCACGGAAGAGGAAATAGTCGAGGGCAGGGCGCACAGATAGAAGAACCCGAGCATCAACAGCGACGGAATGTGTGAGCCCAGCAGCGTGTCGCTCACCAGCCAGATCAGCGGGAACACCAGGAAGGTGAAAGTCTGGACCATAAAGTGCAGGCGCCAGTTTTTCAAACCGTGGCGGATCTGCTCGCTCGACAGGTTGACCCCGTGCAGGAAGAACACCAGGAACACGCCGATGTTGATCACCCACTCGGCGTGCATCGTGCCGCCCGTGGCGCCGAAGGTTGGGAAGACGTAGGACAGCAGCGTGGCGATCAGCATCCCGCACAGGAACCAGTCGGTGACGACGCGTTTGAGGTGTTTGAAGGCATGCATGGGCGGCACCGAATAGAATGGTAAGAATTGATGACCTAGCCTAAGGTCAAGATTTTCGCCCGTCTTGCGACATAAGGCCAATCAATGCCGGCTAACGGACAAGTTTCCCTAGAACGGACCCTCCCGACCCTGACGGTTTTGCCGCGCCCGCTGTATGCCCGTGCGGAAAGCCTCAGCGCCGGTTCGTGGACACCACCTCATCGCCACGATTGGGTGCAGTTTTCCTACGCCATCAGTGGCGTGCTCGGCGTGCACACCGCCGAGGGTAGTTTCTTTGCGCCGCCGCAGTGGGGGATCTGGATTCCGGCTGATCTGGAACACCAGGTGGTGACTTCGATGCGCGCGGAAATGCGCAGCCTGTATGTGCGGCGCGAAGCGTGTGTCTGGGCGGACGAGCGTTGTCGGGTGCTCGAAGTCACGCCGCTGGCGCGTGAGTTGATCAAGGGTTTTTGCCTGCTGCCGGTTGACTATCCAGAGGGTGACAGCCGCGAAGCACGCCTGGTCGAGGTGCTGCTGGATCAGTTGGCGAGCCTGCCGGAAGTCGGCTTCTCTCTGCCGCTGCCACGTCACTCGCGTTTGCTTGGGCTGTGCAACGAGCTGATCGAAAGCCCGGAGCAGAACGTGACGCTGCATGAATGGGCCGAGCGATTGGGGACTTCGGAGAAAACCCTGATGCGCTTGTTCCAGCGTGAAACCGGATTGAGCTTCCGCAGTTGGCGCCAGCGCATGCGGCTGCTCTCATCATTAAGCCTGCTGGAGGACGGCAACAGCGTGACCACGGCTGCGCTGTCCAGCGGTTATGACTCGACCTCGGCGTTTATTGCGGCGTTCAAAAGCCTGTTCAGGTTTACCCCCGGTGAGTTGTTCAAACAGTAAAGATCGTGGCCTCCTGTAGGAGCTGCCGAAGGCTGCGATCTTTATCTTTTGATCTTCAGGTGCGGAAATTGAGGGCTATTGAAAAAAATCCTACAAAGAGTGGCTTGGCTGATCTCAAACTCTGTCGCAAATGCCTGCTGATCCGGTTGCCGACGTGTGGCTGACTCTCAGCTATGATCTTCGTCGGCCGACAAGGTTTGCCTGATTAATCTGGCACATTGGGTGCATCTGAAACGTTCATAGGTCGGCAACCCCTCCCCGACGGGAGAGGATTGCCGTATAACGAGTGATATTCGCGTGTTTGGTAATAAAGGACCCACAATAAAAGCTGATGAAGACTCCAAAACGCATTGAACCGCTGATCGAGGACGGTCTGGTTGACGAGGTGCTGCGCCCACTCATGAGTGGTAAAGAAGCAGCTGTTTATGTGGTGCGCTGCGGCAACGAGTTACGTTGCGCCAAGGTTTACAAGGAGGCGAATAAACGAAGTTTTCGTCAGGCGGCCGAGTATCAGGAAGGACGCAAGGTACGTAACAGCCGTCAGGCTCGCGCCATGGCCAAGGGGTCCAAGTTCGGTCGTAAAGAAACCGAAGACGCCTGGCAGAACGCCGAGGTTGCGGCATTGTTCCGTTTGGCCAGTGCCGGGGTGCGAGTGCCCAAGCCGTTCGACTTCCTGGAAGGCGTGCTGCTGATGGAACTGGTGGCGGACGAGTACGGCGATGCCGCGCCGCGTCTCAATGACGTGGTGCTGGAAGCGGATCAGGCACGTGAATACCACGCCTTCCTGATTTCGCAGATTGTGCTGATGCTGTGTACCGGTCTGGTGCACGGTGACCTGTCCGAGTTCAACGTATTGCTGACCCCGGACGGCCCGGTGATCATCGACCTGCCCCAGGCAGTCGACGCTGCCGGCAACAACCACGCGTTCAGCATGCTGGAGCGCGATGTGGGCAACATGGCCTCGTATTTCGGGCGCTTTGCGCCGGAGTTGAAGCAGACCAGGTATGCCAAGGAAATGTGGGCCCTGTATGAAGCCGGCACCCTGCACCCGGCCAGTGTCCTGACCGGTGAGTTCGACGAACCGGAAGAGCTGGCGGACGTAGGCGGCATCATGCGTGAGATCGAGGCTGCGCGCCTTGATGAGGAGCGTCGGCAAGCGGTTCGCGCCGCAGACGATGCGCCGCCGGGCAAAACCGAAGAACCGCCTCCACCGTGGATGCAGTGATCGGTTGACGAGAAACCCGGCTTCGGCCGGGTTTTTTGTGAACAGCAAAATCTGTAGGAGCTGCCGAAGGCTGCGATCTGTTGATCTTGATTTTCGGCATTCCATGCACCGCTAAAAGATCGCAGCCTTCGCCTGCTTCTACGGGGATCGACGTGCATCCATAAGTCCCGGGTATTTGCGGTCTGTCGCACGAGTTGTTCAAGGATGAATGAATATGGACCTTACCTTCCACCAATCCACCCGCAACGCCCAACTGATCATCGCTGCGCGCTTGGTCTCGGACTTTGGTGCGTTTCTCAATATGGTGGCGCTGGCTACTTACGTTTATTTGCTCGGCAACAGCGCCATGAGCGTCGGGATCTTTCTCGCCAGCCGGGTGGCCGGTGGGATTTTTGCCAGTTTGATCGGCACAGCGTTTTATCGCCGTTGGGGCGGGCGCTTACCGCTGATAGCCTTCGATCTGCTGCGTGCCGGGCTGTTAGGCCTGTTGCTTGTGCTGCCGGTGTCGCAGCAGGGGCTAATGTTGCCGGTGATTGCGTTCGGCCTGGGATTCGGCAACTCGATGTTCGCCATCGGTCTGAACAGCCAGTTGCCTCACATGATCCAGGGTGAGCAATTGCTCAGGACCAACGCATGGATGACCTCGGCGTCATCGGGTGCGATGGTTGCAGGCAGCCTGGTCTCAGGGTTGCTGGTGGCGGGGTTTGGTTTTGAAACGGTGTTTGCGCTGAACGCCGTCACCTATTTGCTGGCGGCGATGTTTATTGTGCCGTTGCGTTTTTATCGCCCCGCGCCGAACGTGGGATCCGCACCTGTCAGTGGCGAATGGACCGCGCTGCGCCAAGGCCTGCGCAGCTCGCCGGTGATTGCCGCGATGCTGGTGTTGGCGATGGCCGATACCCTCGGCAGTGCGGCGCACAACGTGGGTTTCCCGATTATTTCCAAACTGCTGACACCCGAATCGGCCAGCACCACCCTGGGCCTGATGTTGGCGGTCTGGGCGTGCGGAAAATTCATCGGCGCGCGGATTGCCAGCCGTTTGCCGGGGTCGGAAAACTCAAACCTGGAGCGGCGCTTCTTCTTTGGCGTGTTGCTGATGTCCAGCGGCTTTATCCTGATGTTCCAGCAACAGAGCCTCTACGGTTTGCTGCTGTTTGCGTTGCCGGCGGGGCTGGGGGATGGGTTTTCAGAGGTCGGGCTGATGTCGCGCTTGCAGCGTGAACCGGACAGCCTGCGCCTGCCGATTTTCAGCTTCCTGACCTTGCTGCAAATGACCGGGTTCGGCGTCGGCATGTTGATCGCCGCGCCGTTTTATAACGTGTGGGGGCCCGGCGCGGTGGTGCTGCTGTTTCATGGAATTCCCCTCAGCACCCTGCTGGTGCTGAGGGTGTTGGTGATCAGGGGCGAGCGGGCTCGGCGCAGCAGCCCGACGCCAGCTCCTTGAGAATCGGGCAGTCCGGGCGATGATCGCCCTGACAATGCTCCACCAGATCCTGCAAGGTGTCGCGCAACTGGCCGAGCTCGCGGATTTTCTGGTTCAGCTCGTCGATGTGCTGGCGGGCCAGCGCCTTGACATCGGCGCTGGCCCGTTGGCGATCTTGCCAGAGGGTCAGCAGTTTGCCGACCTCTTCCAGGGAAAACCCAAGATCGCGTGAACGCTTGATGAACGCCAGGCTGTGCAGGTCCTGGTCGCCATAGAGGCGGTAGCCGCTGTCGGTGCGATGCGCGGCCTTGAGCAGGCCGATCGATTCGTAATAGCGAATCATCTTGGCGCTCAGGCCGCTGTGTCTGGCTGCTTGGCCGATGTTCATTCAACGTTCTCCAGGTCTTTCGGCTTCCAGGTCTTGAGCAGTAAAGCATTGCTCACCACGCTGACGCTGGACAAGGCCATCGCCGCGCCGGCGATGACCGGGTTGAGCAAACCGAAGGCCGCCAGCGGAATCCCGATCAGGTTGTAGACGAAGGCCCAGAACAGATTCTGGCGGATCTTCGCGTAGGTCTTGCGGCTGATCTCCAGCGCCGCCGGCACCAAGCGCGGATCGCCGCGCATCAAGGTGATCCCGGCCGCGTGCATCGCAACGTCGGTGCCGCCGCCCATGGCGATGCCGATATCCGCCGCCGCCAGCGCCGGAGCGTCGTTGATGCCGTCGCCGACCATCGCCACTACGCCGGTCTTTTTCAGTTCAGTGACGGTCGAGGCTTTTTCGGCCGGTAGCACTTCGGCGTGAACGTTGCTGATGCCCAGTGCTTCTGCAACCACTCGGGCGCTGCCACGGTTGTCACCCGTTAGCAGGTGACTGCCGATGTGTTGTTTGTTGAGTGCTTTGATCGCTTGCAGCGCACCGGGCTTGAGGGTGTCGCCAAAGGCAAACAGACCGAGCACCTTGGGCTCGGGGTTTTGTTCGATCAGCCATGACAAGGTTCGACCTTCGGCTTCCCAGGTGTTGGCGGAATCGGCCAAGGGGCCGGCGCTCAAGCCGCTTTCTTCCAGCAGACGGCGATTACCCAGCGCCAATTGGCGACCCTCCAGCGTGCCGGCAATGCCGCGCCCGGTCAGCGATTGGCTGGCGCTGACATCGGCCACCGGTAAGTCGCGCTCGGCGCAGGCGTCCAGCACGGCGTTGGCCAACGGGTGTTCGCTGCCGCGTTGCAGGGCGCCGGCCTGTTGCAGCAGGGTCGCTTCGTTGCCGTCGATGGCACTCAAGTGAGCGATGCGTGGTGTACCGGAAGTCAGTGTGCCGGTCTTGTCGAAAACCACCACGCTGACTTCATGGGCGCGTTCCAGCGCTTCGGCGTCCTTGATCAGAATCCCGTGACGCGCGGCCACACCGGTGCCGGCCATGATCGCGGTTGGTGTGGCCAGACCGAGGGCGCAAGGGCAGGCGATCACCAGCACCGCGACGGCGTTGATCACCGCCGTTTCCAGCGGCGCGCCGTAAAGCCACCAGCCGATCAACGTCGCCAAGGCCAACAGCAACACCACTGGTACGAACACCCGGCTGACTTTATCCACCAGCTTTTGAATCGGTGCCTTGCCGGCCTGGGCGTCTTCGACCAGACGGATGATCCGCGCCAACACGGTTTCCGCGCCCAAGGCCTGGGTCCGAACCAGCAATCGGCCTTCGCCGTTGATTGCACCGCCAGTGACCTTGTCGCCGGGTTGTTTTGGCACCGGCAGGCTTTCGCCGCTGATCAGCGCTTCGTCGGCATGGCTCTGGCCTTCGACTACTTCACCGTCCACCGGGAAGCGTTCGCCGGGTTTGACCAGTACCAGATCGCCCAAGCGCAGTGCGTTGATGGCGACGTCCTGTTCGCGGCCGTCGATCACCTGAATCGCCCGCTCCGGACGCAAGGCTTCAAGAGTGCGAATGGCGCTGGCGGTCTGGCGTTTGGCGCGGCTCTCAAGGTATTTGCCGAGCAATACCAGCGCGATCACCACGGCCGAGGCTTCGAAATAAAGATGAGGCATGCTGCCGGCGCTGGCGGTGGCCCACAGGTAAATGCTCAAGCCATAACCGGCGCTGGTGCCCAAGGCCACCAGCAGGTCCATGTTGCCCGCGCCAGCCCGCACGGCCTTCCAGGCGGCGACATAAAAGCGCGCACCGAAAATGAATTGTACCGGGGTCGCCAAGGCAAACTGTGCCCAGGCTGGAAGCATCCAGTGCAGGCCGAACGGCTGCACCAGCATCGGCAGCACCAGCGGCAAGGCCAGCACGATTGCCAGCAGCAAGCTCCAGCGCTCACGGCGCAGACGTTGTTCTTGATCATTATGGGTGGACTGCTCGGCTTGCCAGACGCTGGCGGTGTAACCGGCCTTGCTGACCGAACCGATCAATAGCTGTGGGTCGATCTGACCGAGCAGTTCGAGGTGGGCGCGTTCGTTGGCCAGGTTGACGCTGACGCTTTTCACCCCGGGGACTTTTTTCAAGGCCCGTTCGACCCGACCGGCACACGAGGCACAGGTCATGCCGCCGATGCTCAATTCGAGGTTGTGTGCCGGCACGTTGTATCCGGCTTGCTGCACCGCTTCCATCAGCGCCGGCAAGCTGTTGCGTGGGGCCTGGACGCGAGCTTGCTCGGTGGCCAGGTTGACGCTGACGGCGCTTGCACCCACAACGTTACTCAACGCACGCTCGACACGTCCGGCACAGCTTGCGCAGGTCATACCGGATATCGGCAGATCGAAGGTGGTGGAATCGGACATCGGTCTTACTCCCTGTAGAAATGATCTACAGGATCAACCTTGCCATGCTGGCAAGGTCAAGTCTCTTCTAAAAGATCGCAGCCTTTGGCAGCTCCTACACCAACGGCCGCTTCCCGTGTAGGAGCTGGCGCAGCCTGCGATCTTTTCGGGGTGGATCAATACCCCAATGGTGCCTTCTTGAGGTACATCCCTTGCTGATTCATGGCGATGCGGAATTTCAACAAGTCACCCGCCCGCAGCGTGATGTTCTGCGAACCCGGTGCCAGCATCCCGGCACTGCAACCTGGCGCCTGGCCGGGCAGCAGTTTGAGCCGCAAGGAGTAGTTTCCCGGCGGCAAGTTGAACGACGTGCTCTGCTCCTGGAACAACCGCGCCGATAGCTGATCCTGGATGTACACGCCAATCTCGCACGAGGTCGCGACTTCCAGGCGCTCGCGAGAAATGATCAACACACCGTAGTCTTCGGCGCTGGCCGAGGGCACGGCGGCGAAAAGACTGAGCATGCTGAATAGGCTGAAAGCTGACCAGCGCATGGCTGCATCTCCTGCTTTTGAGTCATTGATGACGAAGCTTGGCCGAGCGCGGCGACGATTGCCAGCCCGGCAGATCACTTCAGAACTTGACCTTGCTACTGTGGCAAGGTCAAGACTGGCTTCAACCTCATTAAAGGAGCTGCCTTATGCAAGTATTCAACGTTCAAGGAATGTCGTGCGGTCACTGTGTTCGGGCCATTACTCAAGCGCTGCAAGCCAAGGATCCGGCGGCCAGTGTTCGGGTCGACCTTGCGGCGAAGGAAGTCGGCGTCGAGAGCGGTGAGCTGTCGGCGGATCAAGTCATTAACCTGATCAGCGAAGAAGGTTATGAAGTGACGCTGGCCTGAACCTTTTTATTAGTTAGCGACCTATCGGAATGTTCAAGGCGTCCAGGCGCGGCTAGACTGTCGGGCTGCCGACTGACGTATAACTGGACGCCTGATGAACCTCCGTACCATTCTGATTCTTGGCGCCCTGAGCGCTTTCGGGCCGCTGGCCATCGATTTCTATCTGCCAGCCTTCCCGGCCATGGCGGCGGCTTTCGGCACCGACGAAAAACACGTCCAGTTGACCCTGGCGGCCTATTTCCTGGGCCTGTCGATTGGTCAGTTGGCTTATGGCCCGGTGGCCGATCGCTTCGGCAGGCGCATTCCATTGCTGGTGGGCGTTGGTCTGTTCACTCTGGCATCGCTGGTATGCGCGTTTGCGCCGAGCCTTGAGTGGCTTATCGCGGCACGTTTCGTCCAGGCCCTGGGCGGCTGCGCCGGGATGGTAATTTCCCGCGCAGTGGTCAGCGACAAGTGCGACGCGGTGGGTTCGGCGAAAGTTTTTTCCCAACTGATGCTGGTAATGGGCCTGGCACCGATTCTTGCGCCAATGCTCGGCGGTCTGCTGGTCAACCTGCATGGCTGGCAGTCGATCTTTATCGCCTTGACGGTGTTCAGTGCAGTGTCGGCTCTGGCGGTTGCAGTGGGCCTGCCGGAAAGCTTGCCGGCCAACCAGCCGCGTCAGCCATTGTCGGGTGCTCTGCGCCAGTACGGTCGACTGCTCTCTGACAGGATTTTCCTCGGTCATGCCTTGACCGGTGGCATCGCCATTGCCGGGATGTTTGCCTACATCGCCGGTTCGCCCTTCGTGTTCATCAAGCTTTACGGTGTCCCGGCCGAGCACTTCGGCTGGTTGTTCGGCACCAATGCGGCGGGCTTCATTCTGGTAGCGCAGGTCAATGCACGGTTGCTCTCCAAACGCGGTCCGGCCTTTTTGCTGGCGCGCACGGTATGGATTTATCTCGCGGCGGGCCTGAGCTTGCTAGCGGTGAGTTCACTGCATACCGAGCATTTGTGGCCGTTGCTGATCCCTCTGTTCATCTGCATTGCGAGCCTGGGTTGCATCATTCCCAATGCGTCGGCGTGCGCCATGAGTGGACAGGGCGCGCGCGCAGGCAGTGCCTCGGCGATGCTTGGTTGCTTGCAGTTCAGTGTTGCCGCAGGAGCGGCAGCGTTGGTGGGCGTGTTGCACGACGGCACCGCAATGCCCATGGCGATGGTCATCAGCCTGTGCGGAATTTTGGTGGTGAGCGTCGCGATGCTCACCCGTCGTCTGCAAATTGCCCGGGCAGCGCAAACCGTGGCTTGAGTCAGCCGGCTGCTCGTTGTTGGCGATCGGGAAGGGGATGAGGGGCGTGCAAGCGAGCCTCGAGGGTCGAGGTAAAAGCACGGGCTTCGGCTTCACTACGAAAGTTCACCGCGTGGTTGTCCAGGCGGACCTGCCACTGGGATTTTGCCAATTCTTTTATCAGGATATTCATTGCTGACTTCCTCACCTAAAGGATTGCACTGCGGGAGGCTCGATTGTAGACCTGAATTCGATCAAGTTCGTGACGTGTATCAACTCCTCAGACTGACGGCAAACGGGAGGTGGGCCTGACCGTTGCGGTGATCGTTTCAGTGATGATGCGGACGTGGTGCATCTGTGGGCGGTGGCTGGTGCCGGAATTGCCTACAAGTCCTGGCTGGATGTGGCCGGCGATGTCTTGGCCGGCCGCTTGAAAGTGCTGATGCCTGCGCTGCGAGCGCGCACCGCTGAATTTGCTGTGCGCCCATCGCGCTCAATTGAGTAAGCCGGTGAATCTGTTGAGTGAAATGCTCAAGTCACGATGTGCCCATTTGGCGGCTCAATTGCCAGCCATGATCGGTGCGGGCGAGTAGTCGCACGCAAATAGGGAAAATTCTGGCAGGAACTATCACCTCCAAAAGCTCCCTGCGGACAGGAACCGAAGATCATCGCGCATATACTAACGCCTGCCTGGTGTCGCACCGTTGTTAGCGAAGTTGCGACGTTTAGCTCAACGCGGTTGGACGCTGTGCTGATCGTTGTTGAGCCCGGTCGGGATTTTCGAAGAGATTCGTCGCATCCGTTGGTTGTACCGCCCGGCTTTTGGCGGTTTTCACGCCTTGGCCGGCAGCACATTACTGGTCAAGATGTCCCAGAGCAGTAGACAAATGATTCAACAGGGAGTGAATACATGGAACATGCACCTTGCATCAGCCAGATAGCCACGTTGCTGGCAGACCCGAAGCGTAGCGCGATGATGTGGGCCTTGATGGACGGTACTGCACGGCAATCCGATGAGTTGGCATTGCTGGCAGGCTTGTCGCCGTCATCGGCCAATGCGCACCTGGGGCGTTTGTCCAGCGGTGGACTGTTGAAAGTCGAGGAGCGTGGGCGCAAGCGGTTTTTCCGGCTTGCAGCTCCCGAAATCGGTGCGGCGGTTGAAGCGTTGGCCAGCGCAACTCTGGCCAGTTTGCCAGGCAAGGTTCCAGAGTTGCTCAAGCGCACCAGCCCATCGACGAAAGTGCGTACGGCGCCTTCGTCTTTGCTTCGGGCCAGGCTCTGTGACGACCATCTGGGGGGAAGCCTGGCGGCCGATCTGTATCAGCGGATGCTCGATGCCGGCTGGATCGAACAGCTGGACAAACGTGTCATCGTGACCCACAAAGGCGCCAATCAGCTAGCCACCCACGGCGTGTTCATTCAGGCCTTGGCTCACAGCACCTCCCGCGTAGTCTGCGCCTGCCCTGACTGGAGCGAGCGCCGACCGCACCTGGGCGGCACACTGGGGGCGGCAGTGTTGCAGTTGTTCATGCAGTCCGGATGGTTGAATCTGCCCAGCGACACGCGCGTTCTGCAGATCACGGCGGCCGGTCAGCGTGAAATTGATCTATTCGCCAAAGAGGTCGAGTTGGAAATGGCGCTCTAGCAGCACTTGAAATCGGCGTCTGTGGCCAGAGGTTCAGGCGTCGCTCAGAGCTGTGGCCAGGTCGTATCCAGCAATGGTTACCCCAGGCGATCCCGCACACTCGATTCGGGGATTATCGAATGGGGGCATACGGCATGGAAACGCAAGGCTATAGCGCGGCAGAACGTCTGGAACGACTACCCATCAGCGGTTATCACCGGATCATATTCATCATCATTGCCTTGGCGTTTTTCTTCGACTCCATGGATCTGGCAATGATGACGTTCCTTTTGGGGTCGATCAAAGCCGAGTTCGCTCTGAGTACGACACAGGCCGGGTTGCTGGCCAGTTCGAGCTTCTTCGGCATGGTGATCGGCGCGTCTTTGTCCGGGATGCTCGCCGACCGCTTCGGGCGCAAACCGGTGTTTCAGTGGAGCATCGTGTTGTGGGGCATTGCCAGTTACCTCTGTTCTACGGCGCAAACCGTCGAGATGCTGACGCTGTTTCGAGTTCTGCTGGGGATTGGCATGGGCATGGAGTTTCCGATTGCCCAATCAATGTTGTCCGAACTGATTCCGGCCAAACGGCGCGGGCGTTATATCGCGTTGATGGATGGTTTCTGGCCGTTGGGATTTGTCACGGCGGGCGTGCTGTCTTACTTCCTGTTACCGATAATTGGCTGGCGCGACATCTTTCTGGTGCTCGCGGTGCCGGCAGTGTTTGTCCTGGCGATCCGCTTCTTCATTCCTGAGTCACCACGCTGGCTGGAACAGGCTGGGCATCACGCGACAGCGGACAAGGTATTGCAGCGCATTGAAGACAAGGTGCGGGGCTCACTGGGGAGCGCCGATCTGCCGGAGCCGATTCGTTTGCCCAGAATCGAGAGTCGCCCGGGGCACTTCCTTTCGGCCTTGAATGAAATCTGGTCACCCTTGTACCGCCAACGCACGATGATGATCTGGAGCGTCTGGTTTTTTGCCTTGCTTGGCTTCTATGGCCTGACTTCCTGGCTCAGCGCTTTGCTGCAGCAGTCGGGGTTTGCCGTGACTCAGTCGGTGTATTACACCGTGCTGATTTCCCTTGGCGGGATTCCCGGTTTTCTCATGGCTGCCTGGCTGGTGGAGCGCTGGGGGCGCAAGCCGGTGTGCATCATCACCTTGCTCGGTGGTGGAGTGATGGCGTTTTTGTACGGGCAGAGCGCAGTGTTTGGCGGCAACGTCAGCCTGTTGATTAGTTCGGGCCTGCTGATGCAGTTCTTCCTGTTCGGCATGTGGGCTGTGCTCTACACCTATACGCCAGAGCTCTATCCCACTTCGGCGCGAGCGACCGGCTCCGGGTTTGCCTCGGCGATTGGCCGGGTCGGCTCGTTGCTCGGGCCATTGGTCACCGGGTTGGTGTTCCCGATAACAGGGCAGGGCGGGGTGTTCGCCTTGGGCGCGATGTGTTTCGCGGTTGCCGCGGGCGTGGTCTGGTTGTTCGGAATGGAGACGCGGGGCAAGACGCTGGAGGAGTTGAGCGAAGTGACGGTGGGTTAGCCCCAGAAAAGATCGCAGCCTGCGGCAGCTCCTACGCGTAAATCTGTAGGAGCTGCCGCAGGCTGCGATCTTTTGTTTTTTACGGTTTGACCAACCTGGCATCCAGGCTGTTCTGGGCCAGGCGCTTGGCCTGATCCTGGGTCATGCCCAAATGGGTATACAGCGCGTGGAAGTTCTCGGTGACATAACCGCCGAAGTACGCCGGGTCATCCGAGTTCACCGTGACCTTCACGCCACGCTCAAGCATGTCGAGGATGTTGTGCTGGGACATGTGATCGAACACGCACAGTTTGGTGTTGGACAGCGGGCAAACGGTCAACGGGATCTGCTCGTCAATGATCCGCTGCATCAGGCGTTCGTCTTCAATGGCGCGCACGCCATGGTCGATACGCTGGATTTTCAGCAGGTCGAGGGCTTCCCAGATGTACTCCGGCGGGCCTTCTTCACCGGCGTGAGCAACGGTCAGGAAACCTTCGTGACGGGCGCGATCGAACACGCGCTGGAACTTGCTTGGCGGGTGACCCATCTCTGAACTGTCCAGGCCGACGGCGACAAACGCATCACGGAACGGCAGCGCCTGGTCGAGGGTTTTCTCGGCTTCTTCTTCGCTCAAGTGACGCAGGAAGCTGAGGATCAAGCCGCTGGTGATGCCCAGTTGCTGCTCGCCATCTTTCAATGCGCTGGCGATGCCGTTAAGCACCACTTCGAACGGCACGCCACGGTCGGTATGGGTTTGCGGATCGAAGAACGGTTCGGTGTGAATCACGTTCTGCGCCTTGCAACGCAGCAGGTAGGCCCAGGTCAGGTCGTAGAAATCCTGAGAAGTGCGCAACACATCCGCGCCTTGGTAATACAGGTCCAGGAACTCTTGCAGGTTGTTGAAGGCATACGCCTTGCGCAGGGTTTCAACGTCGTTCCACGGCAGGGCGATCTTGTTGCGTTCGGCCAGGGCGAACAGCAACTCAGGCTCCAGCGAGCCTTCCAGGTGCAGGTGCAATTCTGCCTTGGGCAGGGCGTTCAGCCAGTCGTACATATTCTTTTCTCATCAGGTGCAGATGGTGAGCATTCTACAGATGCCTGTAGAAACAATGAGCAAAACCTGACCAGCCGGTTCATCAAACCACCTCCTGTTCCCGACGATAAACATAGGTGTCGGCAAACGTGGGCAAGGGCTAGCCCTTGCCCACGAAGGCGTCCGGTCAGATGCCGCTGATCAACTGCCGTGCCGCCTGACTGTGATCGGCAATCAAGCCTTTCAGGTCCAGCCCTTCGACTTGCCCGTCGATCACTCGCCATTTTCCGCCGATCATCACCCGGTCCGCACGATCCGCGCCACACAACAGTAATGCCGAGATCGGGTCATGGCTGCCGGAGAAGCGCAGTTCATCGAGTTTGAACAATGCCAGATCTGCTTGCTTGCCCACCGCCAGTTCGCCGATGTCGCTGCGACCGAGCAGCTTCGCCGAACCCTGAGTAGCCCAGCCCAGCACCAGCTCCGGGGTGATTTTCTCCGCGCCATAACGCAGTCGTTGCAGGTACAGCGCCTGACGGGTTTCGAGGATCATGTTCGAGGCGTCGTTGGACGCCGAACCGTCAACGCCCAGGCCCAGCGGTGCTCCGGCAGCCGTCAGCTCCAGGGTTGGGCAAATACCAGATGCCAGGCGCATGTTCGAACTCGGGCAATGGCAGATACCGGTACCCGCCGCGCCGAGGCGGGCGATTTCGTCGGGGTTGAAGTGGATGCCGTGGGCCAGCCAGGTGCGCGGACCGAGCCAGCCGACGCTGTCCAGATAATCCACGGTGCGCAGACCGAAGCGTTGCAGACAGAAGTCTTCTTCGTCGAGAGTTTCAGCGAGGTGGGTGTGCAGGCGCACGTCGAGTGTGTTCGCCAGTTCGGCGCTCGCCGACATGATTTGCGGCGTGACCGAGAACGGCGAGCAGGGCGCCAGGGCGATCTGGATGTGTGCGCCCTCGCCACGTTCGTGGTACTCGGCGATCAGGCGCTGGCTGTCGGCGAGAATCACTTCGCCTTGCTGCACGGTTTGCTGTGGCGGCAGGCCTCCATCCTTTTCGCCGAGGCTCATCGAGCCACGGGTCAACATGGCGCGCATGCCGAGCTCACGGACGCTCTCGACCTGTACGTCGATAGCATTTTCCAGTCCCTCGGGAAACAGGTAATGGTGGTCGGCGGCAGTGGTGCAACCCGACAGCAGCAATTCAGCCAAGGCCACCTTGGTCGCCAGCGCGAGTTTTTCAGGGGTCAGTCGAGCCCAAACCGGGTAGAGGGTTTTCAGCCAGGGGAACAGCGGCTGATTGACCACCGGCGCCCAGGCGCGGGTCAGGGTTTGATAGAAGTGATGGTGGGTGTTGATCAGTCCCGGCAGGATCACATGCTCACGGGCATCGAAGACTTGTCCACAGGGCGTCGCGGGTTGTTGGCCGATACCAAGCACTTCGACGATCAAACCGTCTTGCAGCACCAGGCCGCCACGGGCATCGAGGCCGTTGGCAGTGAAGATCGCGAGGGGATTTTTTAACCAGATACGGGTCGCAGGCATTTGCCGGCTCCTCTGAAAGTTGGGTTCAGGTTCGCCAGCTCAGTGTTGCCCTGTCTGCTGATCCAGGGTCGCCGCGGGGGACGAAGTGCCGAGTTTACTCAGGTTGCACGGTGGTAGCAAAAGATCGTTCGGACGATCTTTTCAGGCACTCACCAAGGAATTGTCTCACCCCGGTAGTTCACGAAATGATGCCCACCCTTGCCGGCATAGGCGTTCACCTGATCGACCAGCCCACGGGTGCTGGTATCGACATCGATGTCCGCGCCTTCACCGCCCATGTCGGTTTTCACCCAGCCCGGATGCAGCGACAGCACGGTCATTTTCTGTTCGCCCAACTGCGTGACGAAACTATTGGTCATTGAGTTCAGCGCCGCTTTGCTGGCCTTGTACAGTGCCAGTTCTGGCGCGTCAGGCATGGTCACGCTGCCGAGCACTGAACTCATGAATGCCAATACGCCGCTGCCTTTGCGGATTTGCCCAACGAAGCGCTGGGCCAGATTGATTGGCGCCACGGCGTTGGTGAAGAACAACTGACCAACTTCGGCCAGTGTCGCGCCACCCGGTGTCTGCACCTCAGGACCTTTGACGCCAGCGTTGACGAACAACAGGTCGAACACCTGGCCCTTGAGTTGTTGGCTGAGGGCGATCACCGCTTGCTGATCATCCATGTCGAGCTTTTCAATCTGTACCTTGCCCAGTGCTTGCAACGCCTCGGCATTCTTCGGGTTACGGACCGTGGCGGTGACGTGCCAGCCGTCAGCCAGCAGGGTTTTCACCAGCCCGAGGCCCAAGCCTCGTGAGGCGCCGATGATCAGTGCGGTCTTTACCGTAGACATGAGTGGCTTCCTTGAAAAAAGAGAGTCATGGGTTCAATGGACAACGTTGCCCGAGCCGTTGTTGCAGTTCCTGGCGTAACTCACCCAGTTCGGCAATTCGGGTTTCGATCAGGCTCAGTTTGTCTTGCAGCAGTTGGGTGATAGCACATTCCGGGTCCTTGGCCTGCCAGAGTGCGGCCACGCTGCTGCCGATCTCGCCAAGGGTAAACCCCAGGCGTTGTGCCGTCTTGATGTAGAGCACCAGTTGCACCATTTCCTCGGGATAGTCGCGATAGCCGTTGGCGCTGCGTTGAGCGGCGATCAATCCGCGCTGCTCGTAGAAACGCAAGGTATCGCGGCTGACAGCACTGGCCAGGGCTAATTCACCGATGCGCATTTTTACTACTCATTGTGGCTTGACCCTGGAGCATACTCCAGGCTTTAGCCTGTTTGCTCCTCGAATTATTGGAGCAGTATTCATGTGGACCCCTTCGCAGTACCGAAATCTGGTGCGCAGCAGTGCCTGGTATGACCTGATCGTCACCGCTGCATTTGTCACTCCCTGGACGTTTACCGCGTTGCACGGCTTGCTATTGAGCCTCAGCCAAACCTTGAACCTGCCGGGCGAAGTGCCGCCGTTCGAACCCATGCATCTGTTGATGGCGAATTTGATGGGCTCGATCGTTTGTGTCTGGTCGGTTCTGCGCATACGCGATCCACAGCAGGTGTATGGCCGTTATGACGCAGCAGGAAGATTCCTGTTTGCCAGCTGGCAGGCGTATGCGCTGGCCCATGGCGTGACTTCTCTGCTGACGGTTTTCCTGTTCTTTGAGTTGGCGTGGGGCGTTGCTCAAGTATTGCCTGTGCGGCAGTTATCGTCGGATCTGCGCCCGGAGCTTGCTCGCGATGAGGTCGTGACGATTCACCTCTAGTGTCCGGCCCGCCTCAGGCACTACTTCAGGGCAAGGTGCAGGGTCGGGTGCAGATTTGGCTCCCGGTTAAATGGTTAAAAAATGACCATGTGGCTGCGGCCTATGCCGGCTATGCGACTGCGCCAGCCATGAACGGGTTATCCACAGGTTGCTCCACAGTATTTGTGCGCAAGCCAAAAGCCCGGGCATAAGCACTAAGAGGCTTTGTTCTAATGGTGCTAAACCGCTCTAACTGATTGTTTTGCAGTGGAATTGGACGCGTGGATGGCCAATTGAACAAAAAGTGAGCAGCGGCCGCAAAGCCACGTTGCAGAAGGGGTACAGCGCTGTGTACTCAGGTTATCCACAGTCGGGTGCACAGCGGTTGTGGGCAAGTATCGGGAATGTTGGCATGACATCAATGCCCCAAAAGATCGCAGCAATACGGGCGAACATCGATCCCTTGTAGGAGCTGCCGCAGGCTGCGATCTTTTGATCTTGCCTTCTACCGATGCAACAAAATCCGCCCGCGACTCAAATCCGCCAGTTGACGCTGCAAGGTATCGATCTGCGTCTCACCGACGGCCAGTTTCAGTTCCACACCATTGGAGGTGAAGGTTTCTTCCACCACCAACCCGCCCAGTTCCGCCACGCGCAGATTAACCAGCGCCAATTCGCTGAAGCTGCAGGCACAACGGATCGGCACTCGGCTGATCAGGGGAATCCGTTCGGCGCCTTGCAGGCATTTATTGGCGCTGCCGCCATAGGCCCGTGCGAGACCGCCGGTGCCCAGTTGAATGCCGCCGTACCAGCGAATCACCACGACTGCGACCTGATCGCAGTCCTGCGCTTCGATCGCCGCGAGTATCGGTCGGCCAGCGGTGCCGCCCGGTTCGCCGTCGTCATTGCTGCGGTACTGATCGGCGAGTTTCCAGGCCCAGCAATTGTGTGAAGCGTTGAGGTCGCTGTGCTGCTCGATAAACGTCTGCGCCTCGGCAGCGCTGGTGATCGGTGCCGCGAGGGCGATGAAGCGGCTTTTGCGAATCTCTTCGCGGTATTCGCAAAGGCCTGCAAGGGTAAAAGGCATGGCTGAATGTCTTAAATGGCTGGAGTGAGGCCGCAGCCTTTAAGAATGATACGGATCAGGTTATCGCTGGCGTCCACCATGTCCTGTTTTGTCAGTTTGGTACGGCCGGTGACGCGGCAGATTTGTGTGGCGAAATCGGCGTAATGCTGGGTGCTGCCCCACAACAGGAAGATCAGGTTCACCGGGTCGACAGGGTCCATCTTGCCGGCGTCGATCCAGGCTTGAAACACGTTCGCGCGGCCCTGGAACCAGGTGCGGTAATCCTGATTGAAGTATTCGGTCAGGCATTCACCACCGCTGATGACTTCCATGGCGAACACCCGTGAGGCTTGTGGCTGGCGGCGGGAGAACTCCATCTTGGCGCGAATGTAGCGGGTCAGCGCTTCGGCGGGGTCATCTTCGGCCGTCAGGGTGTTGAAGGTGCTGTCCCACAACTGAATGATGTTGCTCAACACCCCGATGTAAAGCCCGAGCTTGTTAGTGAAGTAGTAATGCAGGTTGGCCTTGGGCAGCCCGGCGTTTTGCGCGATGGTGTTCATGCTGGTGCCTTTGAAACCGTGACGAGCGAATTCGATTTCGGCGGCTTTGAGGATCGCTTCTTCGTTCTTCTGACGAATGCGGCTGGCAGGCTTACCTGCGTGGGCTGGGACTTCAAAGGTCATGGGCGGTTCCGAGCGGGTCAGTGGGTGCACCGTGCGTTGATAGCGCAACCACAGGAATCCGACAAGTCTTGTCACCATAAAAGCCTTAAAACGGGGCTTTCAGAGGGTTCAGCGGGTCGCCGCGAGGCTCTCCAGAAAGCTTTCCAGTACCAAATGCGGGCGACGCCCCTTGCGTGTGACCGATGCCAGGCTCAGGTCATAGAAACGTGCGTCGGGTTTGAGCGCGCGCAAGCGACCTTGCTGCACCCACAGGCTGGCGTAGTGGTCTGGCAGGTAACCGATGTAGCGCCCGGTCAGAATCAGAAACGCCATGCCCTCGCGGTCCGATGCGCTGGCGGTGCAATTGAGTGCCTGGTAGTGCGCCTGGATCTCGGCCGGTAAACGGAAGGTCGGGGCGATCGCGTCCTGGCTATTGAGGCGTTCATCGTCCAGCTGTTTATCGTCGACATAAAACAGCGGATGGCCGACTGCGCAATAAAGCAGCGAGCGCTCGCTGTACAGCGGTTGATACTCCAGGCCGGACAAGGCGCTGGCCTGTGGCACCACGCCGACATGCAAGCGACCATCGAGCACACCTTGTTCGACTTCATTGGGCGCGATCATGCGGATCTGAATCTGAACGTCCGGCCCACGCTCTTTCAATTGCGCCAGTGCGTGGGTGATGCGCATGTGGGGCAGGGTGACGAGGTTGTCGGTCAGGCCGATGGTCAACTCTCCGCGCAAGTGTCGGTGCAGCCCGTTGACCTCGGTGCGAAAACTTTCCAGCGCACTTAATAGCTGCAACGCCGATTGATAGACCTCGCGGCCTTCTTCGGTCAGTGAGAACCCGGCTCGACCACGCTGACACAAGCGCAGACCCAGTCGTTGTTCAAGATCGCTCATTTGCTGACTGATGGCCGAGCGTCCAATCCCGAGCACACTTTCCGCCGCGGAGAAGCCGCCGCATTCGACCACGCTGCGAAAGATCCGCAGCAGCCGGATATCAAAGTCGCTGACTTGCGCCAGTGGGTCGGGTCGACGGCTGCTCATGTTTCTTACTCAAAAGTTTAGTGGGGGTCTGACTGAAGGTTAGAAAAGTTGTATTTCACAGACTTTATCGCCGTGGCAACTTAGCTGCAAGAACGCTTTGAATCCCTGCGCCGCTTATTGCCCTGCGAGGTTTTGCTCATGAACGTGCCTGAAAACGCCCCGGTCTCCCTGGCCAGCCAGCTCAAACTCGATGCCCACTGGATGCCGTACACCGCCAACCGTAACTTCCAGCGTGACCCGCGCTTGATCGTTGCCGCTGAAGGCAGCTACCTGATCGACGACAAGGGTCGTAAAGTCTATGACTCGCTGTCCGGTCTGTGGACCTGCGGCGCCGGGCATACCCGCAAGGAAATCCAGGAAGCGGTGGCCAAGCAGTTGGGCACCCTCGATTACTCGCCGGGCTTCCAGTACGGTCACCCACTGTCGTTCCAGCTCGCCGAGAAAATCACCGAGCTGACCCCGGGTAATCTGAATCACGTGTTCTTCACTGACTCGGGCTCCGAATGCGCCGATACGGCAGTGAAGATGGTCCGCGCTTACTGGCGTCTGAAAGGCCAGTCGACCAAAACCAAAATGATCGGCCGTGCCCGTGGTTACCACGGTGTGAACATCGCCGGCACCAGCCTGGGCGGCGTTAACGGCAACCGTAAGCTGTTTGGCCAGGCGATGATGGACGTCGACCATCTGCCGCACACCCTGTTGACCAGCAACGCCTATTCCCGTGGCATGCCGAAAGAGGGCGGTATCGCCCTGGCTGATGAGCTGCTCAAACTGATCGAACTGCACGACGCCTCGAACATTGCTGCGGTGTTCGTCGAGCCAATGGCCGGTTCTGCCGGTGTACTGGTTCCGCCGCAGGGTTACCTCAAGCGTCTGCGCGAAATCTGCGATCAGCACAACATCCTGCTGGTGTTCGATGAAGTCATCACCGGCTTCGGTCGTACCGGTTCAATGTTCGGCGCTGACAGCTTCGGCGTGACCCCGGACCTGATGTGCATCGCCAAGCAAGTCACCAACGGCGCGATCCCGATGGGCGCGGTGATCGCCAGTTCGGAGATCTATCAGACTTTCATGAATCAGGCGACGCCGGAATACGCGGTGGAGTTCCCGCACGGTTACACCTATTCCGCGCACCCGGTGGCCTGCGCTGCTGGCCTGGCGGCCCTCGACCTGTTGCAAAAGGAAAACCTGGTGCAGAGCGTGGCCGACGTTGCGCCGCATTTCGAGAATGCCCTCCACGGTCTGAAAGGTTCGAAGAACGTCATCGACATTCGTAACTACGGCCTGGCCGGTGCGATCCAGATCGCTGCGCGCGACGGCGACGCCATCGTGCGTCCATTCGAGGCGGGTATGGCGCTGTGGAGGGCGGGTTTCTATGTGCGCTTCGGCGGCGACACTCTGCAGTTCGGCCCAACCTTCAACAGCAAGCCGCAGGATCTTGATCGTCTGTTCGATGCGGTCGGCGAAGTACTGAACAAGATCGATTGATTAGCCCTTCTATATAAGAACCAACAACGGACGCGCAGCGATGCGCGCCTGTGGACAACTTTTCAGGAGCCCCGCATGAGCCTCATCCCGCATTTGATCAATGGCGAACTGGTGACCGATAAAGGTCGCAGCGCTGACGTGTTCAACCCGTCTACCGGCCAGCCGATCCATAAAGTGCCACTGGCCAGCCGTGAAACCATTCAACAGGCGATCGACGCCGCCAAGGCTGCGTTCCCGGCCTGGCGCAATACGCCACCGGCCAGGCGCGCCCAAGTGATGTTCCGCTTCAAGCAATTGCTGGAGCAGAACGAAGCGCGTATTGCTCAATTGATCAGTGAAGAACATGGCAAGACGCTGGAAGACGCTGCGGGCGAATTGAAGCGCGGTATCGAAAACGTCGAGTTCGCCTGTGCGGCACCGGAAATTCTCAAAGGCGAGTACAGCCGTAACGTCGGCCCGAACATCGATGCCTGGTCGGATTTCCAGCCATTGGGCGTGGTGGCCGGCATCACGCCGTTCAACTTCCCGGCGATGGTGCCGCTGTGGATGTATCCGCTGGCGATCGTCTGCGGTAACTGCTTCATCCTCAAACCATCCGAGCGTGATCCAAGTTCAACGTTGCTGATCGCTCAGCTCCTGCTCGAAGCTGGCCTGCCGAAAGGCGTGTTGAGCGTGGTTCACGGTGACAAGGCTGCGGTCGATGCGTTGATCGAAGCACCTGAAGTCAAAGCACTGAGCTTCGTTGGCTCGACACCGATTGCCGAATACATCTACGCCGAAGGTACCAAGCGCGGCAAACGTGTCCAGGCGCTGGGCGGAGCGAAGAACCACGCGGTGCTGATGCCGGATGCCGATCTGGATAACGCAGTCAGTGCTCTGATGGGCGCGGCTTATGGTTCCTGCGGCGAGCGTTGCATGGCGATCTCGGTAGCCGTGTGCGTCGGCGATCAGGTAGCGGATGCGCTGGTGGCCAAACTGGTCCCGCAAATCAAGGCGCTGAAAATCGGTGCCGGCACTTCGTGCGGTCTGGACATGGGGCCACTGGTTTCCGGTCAAGCTCGTGACAAAGTCAGTGGCTATATAGAAGATGGCGTTTCTTCCGGTGCTTCCCTGGTCGTCGATGGGCGTGGCCTGAGCGTTGCCGGTCATGAGGAAGGCTTCTTCCTGGGGGGCTGCCTGTTCGATAACGTCACGTCCGAGATGCGCATCTATAAAGAAGAGATTTTCGGGCCGGTGCTCTGCGTCGTCCGGGTCAATAGCCTGGAAGAGGCCATGCAACTGATCAACGATCACGAATATGGCAACGGTACCTGCATCTTTACCCGTGACGGGGAAGCGGCGCGGTTGTTCTGCGACGAGATCGAAGTCGGCATGGTTGGGGTCAACGTTCCGCTGCCGGTTCCAGTGGCGTATCACAGCTTTGGTGGCTGGAAGCGCTCGCTGTTTGGTGATCTGCATGCGTATGGCCCGGATGGTGTGCGTTTCTACACCCGTCGCAAGGCGATTACCCAGCGCTGGCCACAGCGAGCGAGCCATGAGGCCTCGCAGTTCGCATTCCCTAGCTTGTAAGTAGAAGGGCAGAAGGCCGGTCCGCTTCTTTATAAGAGGTGGACCGGTCTTCGTGTTTTTGGGGCTTTTTGACTGATATGACAGATTTATGAAATTAGGTGTTGACGGCAGATTCTGGAAGTCTATAATTCGCCCCACTTCCGGCGCAGTCGAAACGTAAAACTCCTTGGAAAACAAAGAGTTACGCAGTTTTCGACAGCGGTTACGCTTCAGTTCATCGAAGCCTGAAGGAGTTGAAAGAGTGGTGGTGTTTGGCTCTTTTGACGGTTCGATCTTCTCGGTCGAAAGCGGAGAAAAAGAGGTGTTGACAGCAGCGAGTAACGCTGTAGAATTCGCCTCCCGCTAACGAGAGATCGGAAGCGCAAGTGGTTGAAGTTGCAAGGGAAACCTGGAAAGCTTCTGAAAATAACCGCTTGACAGCAACAGAGGCTGCTGTAGAATGCGCGCCTCGGTTGAGACGAAAGATCTTAACCAACCGCTCTTTAACAACTGAATCAAGCAATTCGTGTGGGTGCTTGTGCAGTCAGACTGATAGTCAACAAGATTATCAGCATCACAAGTTACTCCGCGAGAAATCAAAGATGTAACCAACGATTGCTGAGCCAAGTTTAGGGTTTTCTCAAAACCCAAAGATGTTTGAACTGAAGAGTTTGATCATGGCTCAGATTGAACGCTGGCGGCAGGCCTAACACATGCAAGTCGAGCGGCAGCACGGGTACTTGTACCTGGTGGCGAGCGGCGGACGGGTGAGTAATGCCTAGGAATCTGCCTGGTAGTGGGGGATAACGCTCGGAAACGGACGCTAATACCGCATACGTCCTACGGGAGAAAGCAGGGGACCTTCGGGCCTTGCGCTATCAGATGAGCCTAGGTCGGATTAGCTAGTTGGTGAGGTAATGGCTCACCAAGGCGACGATCCGTAACTGGTCTGAGAGGATGATCAGTCACACTGGAACTGAGACACGGTCCAGACTCCTACGGGAGGCAGCAGTGGGGAATATTGGACAATGGGCGAAAGCCTGATCCAGCCATGCCGCGTGTGTGAAGAAGGTCTTCGGATTGTAAAGCACTTTAAGTTGGGAGGAAGGGCAGTTACCTAATACGTAATTGTTTTGACGTTACCGACAGAATAAGCACCGGCTAACTCTGTGCCAGCAGCCGCGGTAATACAGAGGGTGCAAGCGTTAATCGGAATTACTGGGCGTAAAGCGCGCGTAGGTGGTTCGTTAAGTTGGATGTGAAATCCCCGGGCTCAACCTGGGAACTGCATTCAAAACTGTCGAGCTAGAGTATGGTAGAGGGTGGTGGAATTTCCTGTGTAGCGGTGAAATGCGTAGATATAGGAAGGAACACCAGTGGCGAAGGCGACCACCTGGACTGATACTGACACTGAGGTGCGAAAGCGTGGGGAGCAAACAGGATTAGATACCCTGGTAGTCCACGCCGTAAACGATGTCAACTAGCCGTTGGGAGCCTTGAGCTCTTAGTGGCGCAGCTAACGCATTAAGTTGACCGCCTGGGGAGTACGGCCGCAAGGTTAAAACTCAAATGAATTGACGGGGGCCCGCACAAGCGGTGGAGCATGTGGTTTAATTCGAAGCAACGCGAAGAACCTTACCAGGCCTTGACATCCAATGAACTTTCCAGAGATGGATTGGTGCCTTCGGGAACATTGAGACAGGTGCTGCATGGCTGTCGTCAGCTCGTGTCGTGAGATGTTGGGTTAAGTCCCGTAACGAGCGCAACCCTTGTCCTTAGTTACCAGCACGTAATGGTGGGCACTCTAAGGAGACTGCCGGTGACAAACCGGAGGAAGGTGGGGATGACGTCAAGTCATCATGGCCCTTACGGCCTGGGCTACACACGTGCTACAATGGTCGGTACAGAGGGTTGCCAAGCCGCGAGGTGGAGCTAATCCCACAAAACCGATCGTAGTCCGGATCGCAGTCTGCAACTCGACTGCGTGAAGTCGGAATCGCTAGTAATCGCGAATCAGAATGTCGCGGTGAATACGTTCCCGGGCCTTGTACACACCGCCCGTCACACCATGGGAGTGGGTTGCACCAGAAGTAGCTAGTCTAACCTTCGGGAGGACGGTTACCACGGTGTGATTCATGACTGGGGTGAAGTCGTAACAAGGTAGCCGTAGGGGAACCTGCGGCTGGATCACCTCCTTAATCGACGACATCAGCTGCTGCATAAGCTCCCACACGAATTGCTTGATTCATTGAAGAAGACGATAAGGTCAGCATCCCTTGATTGGGTCTGTAGCTCAGTTGGTTAGAGCGCACCCCTGATAAGGGTGAGGTCGGCAGTTCGAATCTGCCCAGACCCACCAATTACGGGGCCATAGCTCAGCTGGGAGAGCGCCTGCCTTGCACGCAGGAGGTCAACGGTTCGATCCCGTTTGGCTCCACCATTTACTGTTTGTAGCTGGCTTATTGTAGAGTACAGAAATGAATATTCGAATGAATATTGATTTCTGATCTTTATCAGAATCGTTCTTTAAAAATTTGGGTATGTGATAGAAAGATAGACTGAACGTTACTTTCACTGGTAACGGATCAGGCTAAGGTAAAATTTGTGAGTAATTGCGAATTTTCGGCGAATGTCGTCTTCACAGTATAACCAGATTGCTTGGGGTTATATGGTCAAGTGAAGAAGCGCATACGGTGGATGCCTTGGCAGTCAGAGGCGATGAAAGACGTGGTAGCCTGCGAAAAGCTTCGGGGAGTCGGCAAACAGACTGTGATCCGGAGATGTCTGAATGGGGGAACCCACCTAACATAAGTTAGGTATCTTAAGCTGAATACATAGGCTTAAGAAGCGAACCAGGGGAACTGAAACATCTAAGTACCCTGAGGAAAAGAAATCAACCGAGATTCCCTTAGTAGTGGCGAGCGAACGGGGACTAGCCCTTAAGTGGCTTTGAGATTAGCGGAACGCTCTGGAAAGTGCGGCCATAGTGGGTGATAGCCCTGTACGCGAAAATCTCTTGGTCATGAAATCGAGTAGGACGGAGCACGAGAAACTTTGTCTGAATATGGGGGGACCATCCTCCAAGGCTAAATACTACTGACTGACCGATAGTGAACTAGTACCGTGAGGGAAAGGCGAAAAGAACCCCGGAGAGGGGAGTGAAATAGATCCTGAAACCGTATGCGTACAAGCAGTGGGAGCCCACGTTGTTGGGTGACTGCGTACCTTTTGTATAATGGGTCAGCGACTTATTTTCAGTGGCGAGCTTAACCGAATAGGGGAGGCGTAGCGAAAGCGAGTCTTAATAGGGCGTCTAGTCGCTGGGAATAGACCCGAAACCGGGCGATCTATCCATGGGCAGGTTGAAGGTTGGGTAACACTAACTGGAGGACCGAACCGACTACCGTTGAAAAGTTAGCGGATGACCTGTGGATCGGAGTGAAAGGCTAATCAAGCTCGGAGATAGCTGGTTCTCCTCGAAAGCTATTTAGGTAGCGCCTCATGTATCACTGTAGGGGGTAGAGCACTGTTTCGGCTAGGGGGTCATCCCGACTTACCAAACCGATGCAAACTCCGAATACCTACAAGTGCCGAGCATGGGAGACACACGGCGGGTGCTAACGTCCGTCGTGAAAAGGGAAACAACCCAGACCGTCAGCTAAGGTCCCAAAGTTATGGTTAAGTGGGAAACGATGTGGGAAGGCTTAGACAGCTAGGAGGTTGGCTTAGAAGCAGCCACCCTTTAAAGAAAGCGTAATAGCTCACTAGTCGAGTCGGCCTGCGCGGAAGATGTAACGGGGCTCAAACCATACACCGAAGCTACGGGTATCACTTAGGTGATGCGGTAGAGGAGCGTTCTGTAAGCCTGTGAAGGTGAGTTGAGAAGCTTGCTGGAGGTATCAGAAGTGCGAATGCTGACATGAGTAACGACAATGGGTGTGAAAAACACCCACGCCGAAAGACCAAGGTTTCCTGCGCAACGTTAATCGACGCAGGGTTAGTCGGTCCCTAAGGCGAGGCTGAAAAGCGTAGTCGATGGAAAACAGGTTAATATTCCTGTACTTCTGGTTATTGCGATGGAGGGACGGAGAAGGCTAGGCCAGCTTGGCGTTGGTTGTCCAAGTTTAAGGTGGTAGGCTGGACTCTTAGGTAAATCCGGGGGTCTAAGGCCGAGAGCTGATGACGAGTGTTCTTTTAGAACACGAAGTGGTTGATGCCATGCTTCCAAGAAAAGCTTCTAAGCTTCAGGTAACCAGGAACCGTACCCCAAACCGACACAGGTGGTTGGGTAGAGAATACCAAGGCGCTTGAGAGAACTCGGGTGAAGGAACTAGGCAAAATGGCACCGTAACTTCGGGAGAAGGTGCGCCGGTGAGGGTGAAGGACTTGCTCCGTAAGCCCATGCCGGTCGAAGATACCAGGCCGCTGCGACTGTTTATTAAAAACACAGCACTCTGCAAACACGAAAGTGGACGTATAGGGTGTGACGCCTGCCCGGTGCCGGAAGGTTAATTGATGGGGTTAGCTAACGCGAAGCTCTTGATCGAAGCCCCGGTAAACGGCGGCCGTAACTATAACGGTCCTAAGGTAGCGAAATTCCTTGTCGGGTAAGTTCCGACCTGCACGAATGGCGTAACGATGGCGGCGCTGTCTCCACCCGAGACTCAGTGAAATTGAAATCGCTGTGAAGATGCAGTGTATCCGCGGCTAGACGGAAAGACCCCGTGAACCTTTACTATAGCTTTGCACTGGACTTTGAATTTGCTTGTGTAGGATAGGTGGGAGGCTTTGAAGCGTGGACGCCAGTTCGCGTGGAGCCAACCTTGAAATACCACCCTGGCAACTTTGAGGTTCTAACTCAGGTCCGTTATCCGGATCGAGGACAGTGTATGGTGGGTAGTTTGACTGGGGCGGTCTCCTCCTAAAGAGTAACGGAGGAGTACGAAGGTGCGCTCAGACCGGTCGGAAATCGGTCGTAGAGTATAAAGGCAAAAGCGCGCTTGACTGCGAGACAGACACGTCGAGCAGGTACGAAAGTAGGTCTTAGTGATCCGGTGGTTCTGTATGGAAGGGCCATCGCTCAACGGATAAAAGGTACTCCGGGGATAACAGGCTGATACCGCCCAAGAGTTCATATCGACGGCGGTGTTTGGCACCTCGATGTCGGCTCATCACATCCTGGGGCTGAAGCCGGTCCCAAGGGTATGGCTGTTCGCCATTTAAAGTGGTACGCGAGCTGGGTTTAGAACGTCGTGAGACAGTTCGGTCCCTATCTGCCGTGGACGTTTGAGATTTGAGAGGGGCTGCTCCTAGTACGAGAGGACCGGAGTGGACGAACCTCTGGTGTTCCGGTTGTCACGCCAGTGGCATTGCCGGGTAGCTATGTTCGGAATAGATAACCGCTGAAAGCATCTAAGCGGGAAACTAGCCTCAAGATGAGATCTCACTGGAACCTTGAGTTCCCTGAAGGGCCGTCGAAGACTACGACGTTGATAGGTTGGGTGTGTAAGCGCTGTGAGGCGTTGAGCTAACCAATACTAATTGCCCGTGAGGCTTGACCATATAACACCCAAGCAATTTAGTGACTCGAAAGGGCGCCAGATTGCGGTGTGTGAAGACGAAGTAAACCGAAAGTTTGCGATTCACAAAGCACCGAGCTATCACATACCCATTTGCTGGAGCGTTGCGCGAGTGACGACCTGGCTACCGAATTTCTTGACGACCATAGAGCATTGGAACCACCTGATCCCATCCCGAACTCAGCAGTGAAACGATGCATCGCCGATGGTAGTGTGGGGTTTCCCCATGTGAGAGTAGGTCATCGTCAAGATTAAATTCCGAAACCCCTATCTGCGTATGCAGGTAGGGGTTTTGTTTTGCCTGCGAGAAAGTTCGTACGGCAACATCGGACGGCTCCCGGCTGTCACAGTCACCCGACAATGCTAAGGTTCGGCCCTAGCTTTTGCATTTCTCCAAGGAAGCCCTTATGGCGGATGCCTCGTTCCTCAGTGCTGGTTTTATGGTTGTTCACGGCAACCGCCTGGACGAACTGCGTAGCCTGGTGGTCAGTTGGATGCGGCGTTATCCGCTTGCGCCCCTGGAAAATGAAATTGCTCTGGTGCAGAGCAACGGTATTGCCCAATGGCTGAAACTGGCATTGGCCGAAGACCCTGAAGATGACGACATGGGCGGCTGTGGAATAGCCGCGGCCATTGATGTGCAGTTACCCGGCAGCTTTATGTGGCAACTCTATCGATCAGTGCTCGGGCGTGATGAAATTCCAGCGAAGTCGTTGTTGGACAAGGCTCCGCTGACTTGGCGATTGATGCGTCTGTTGCCAGAGTTGATCGGTAAACCGCACTTCGAACCTCTGCAACGCTTCCTGACTCACGATACCGACCTGCGTAAACGTTATCAGCTCGCTGAGCGGCTCGCGGATCTGTTTGACCAGTATCAAGTGTACCGGGCGGACTGGCTGGAAGATTGGGCAGCAGGCCGTCATCAACTGCGTAACGGTAGAGGTGAAAGCAAACCGCTCACGTCGGCTAACTGCTGGCAGGCTGAGTTGTGGCGTGCACTGTTGCTGGACGTCGGTGAGCAAGGTATGGCACAGAGCCGTGCAGGCGTTCACCAACGCTTCATCGAGACAATCAATGGTCTGGACACTGCACCTAAGGGATTACCTTCACGGGTGATCGTTTTCGGAATTTCTTCGCTACCCGCTCAAGCCCTGGAAGCACTCGCAGGATTGGCTCGCTTCAGCCAGGTTCTGCTCTGTGTGCACAACCCATGTCGTCACCACTGGGCAGACATCGTCGCCGATAAAGACCTTTTAAGGCATCAATACAAGCGACAGGCGCGTAAGACCGGGATGCCGGTCGTACTTGACCCACAAACCCTGCATCAACATGCTCACCCGCTGCTGGCCGCCTGGGGCAAGCAAGGGCGCGACTACATCAACCTGCTCGACAGTTATGACGATCCCAACAGCTATCGATCAGCTTTTCGCGATGGACGTATCGATCTTTTCAGCGAAAGTCAGCCGTCGAACATGCTCAATCAATTGCAGGACGACATCCTCGAGTTGCGTCCGTTAAATGAAACTCGCCTACTCTGGCCTGCGGTCGATTTGAAGCAGGACGAGTCGATCCGTTTTCACATTGCCCATAGTGCACAGCGTGAAGTGGAGATACTCCACGATCAACTGCTTGCGCGCTTCAGCGCAGACCCGCAGTTGCGCCCACGCGATGTAATCGTGATGGTTCCAGACATCGACAGTTACGCTCCACACATCCGCGCCGTGTTCGGTCAACTTGGGCGGGAGGATCGGCGCTTTATCCCATTTACGCTGACCGACCAGGGCCAGCGTGGTCGTGACCCGCTGCTGATCGCGGTCGAGCATTTGCTAAAACTGCCTGACAGCCGTTTCCCGGTTAGCGAGATCCTCGACTTGTTGGACGTTCCGGCATTGCGCGCTCGATTCGGAGTAGAGGAGCGCGACCTGCCGACATTGCATCGCTGGATTGAAGGGGCTGGTGTTCGCTGGGGTATGAACGCTGAACAGCGTGCCGGTCTTGGTTTACCGGATGAGCTTGAGCAAAACAGTTGGCGTTTTGGCTTGCGTCGCATGCTCTTGGGTTACGCGGTTGGCAGTGGTCATTCCTGCGATGGCATCGAACCTTATGATGAGATTGGCGGACTGGACGCGGCACTGATCGGCCCGTTGGTAGCGTTACTCGATGCTTTGCAGATCGCTCACAAAGAACTCACACAACCGGCATCGCCCGAACAATGGGGTGTGCGTCTGCAAGCGTTGATGCAGCTGTTTTTCCTGGCAAGTAATGAGCACGACGACTATCTGCTGGCCCAGCTCGAGTTACTCCGTGAAACCTGGCTGGAGACCTGCGAATCGGTTGGTTTGCACGACGAATTGCCGCTGACGGTGGTCCGTGAAGCCTGGTTGGCCGGTCTCGATCAGGGGCGCTTGTCCCAACGTTTCCTGGCAGGCGCAGTGAACTTCTGCACGTTGATGCCGATGCGTGCGATCCCTTTCAAACTCGTTTGCCTGCTGGGCATGAACGACGGTGATTATCCGCGTGCGCAACCGCCACTGGACTTCGATCTGATGGGCAGCGATTACCGCCCCGGTGATCGGTCTCGGCGAGAAGATGATCGTTATCTGTTGCTCGAGGCCCTGCTCTCGGCGCGGGATCAGCTCTACATCAGCTGGGTCGGACGCAGCATTCGCGACAATAGCGAGCGCCCCGCATCGGTGTTGATCGGTCAGTTGCGCGACCATCTGGCTAATGGCTGGCAGCTCGCCGATGACGGTGAAGCGCTCCTTGAGGCGATGACTCAGGAGCATCCATTACAACCCTTCAGTGCCCGTTACTTCCATGAAGGTGATCAATTGTTCAGCTATGCCCGGGAATGGCAGCTGTTGCATGAGAAGCGCGACCGCGCTCCAGCCTTGGAAGTGCTTGATGCCTATGTTCAGGAAGAGCCGCTGAGTTTTGCTCAGCTACAGGATTTCCTGCGCAACCCCGTGCGCCATTTTTTCAGTCAGCGTCTCAAGGTGTTTTTCGAAGCGGTTGAAGCGCCCTTGGCTGATGAAGAACCCTTCGTGCTCGACGCATTGCAACGCTACAACCTGAGCGACAGCTTGCTTGAAGCTGCACTGGCTAGCCCGGATCAACCTGATCATGCTCTGCATGCGCAGGCTAAAAGGTTGCAGGACAGCGGCTTGCTGCCGATGGCCGGTTTCGGCGAATGTTTGCAACGCGAGTTGATCGAGCCATTGCCGGATCTGCTGCAACGTTATCAACAGTTGCTGGTGTTGTGGCCAACACCGCAAAACAGTGCGTTGCCGGTGACGCTCCAATTGCAGGGAGTGAGCCTGGAAGGCTGGCTCAGCGGTCTGCATCAACGCAGTGATGGCGGGTTGCTGGCTGTCACTACGATCCCCAATAGCATTGGTTCGATCAAGACCCGCAAATGGCATCGTCTGACCCGACCTTGGGTTAACCACCTGGTGGCCTGCGCGAGCGGCTTGTCGATGACCACGGGGTTGGTGGCCAGTGACGATACCTTGCTGCTCGCACCTATCGAACAAGACGCGGCGCTGAAAATTCTCGGCAATCTTTTGCAGGCCTGGCAATCAGGTATGCGTCAGCCATTGCCCGTAGCGGTAAAAACTGCGTTCGCCTGGCTGGGGCAGACTGACCCGGTCAAAGCCGAGGCTGCCGCTCGCAAGGCCTATGAAGGCGACGGTCAGACCACCGATGGCGAGCGTCGCGAAAGTCCTGCACTGGCTCGCCAGTTTGCTGATTACAACGCCTTGGTTGCCGATGAAACCTTTGTCGATTGGTGTGACGCGCTCTATCGTCCGCTGCTCGAAGCCCCTTGGCGCTCATTGACCAGTGAGGAGTCGCAGTCATGACGGCAAAAGTCTCTCTGGCATTAGCCTTCCCGCTTCGCGGCAGCCAATTGATCGAAGCCAGTGCCGGCACTGGCAAGACGTTCACCATTTCCGCGCTTTATCTGCGCCTGGTGCTTGGGCACGGTGACGAGTCTGCCGGATTTGGCCGCGAGCTCTTGCCACCGCAAATCCTTGTGGTGACCTTCACCGACGCCGCCACCAAGGAACTGCGTGAACGTATCCGTACTCGTCTTGCCGAGGCAGCACGGTTTTTCCGTGACGAAACTCCAGCGCCCGACAGCCTGATTACCGAGTTGCGTGGGCAGTTCAGTCCCGAGCAGTGGTCCGGCTGTGCGAACCGTTTGGACATCGCCGCACAGTGGATGGATGAGGCAGCAGTTTCGACGATTCACAGTTGGTGCCAACGGATGCTGCGCGAGCACGCGTTCGACAGTGGCAGCCTGTTTACCCAAACCCTTGAGGTTGATCACAGCGATTTGCTCGGAGAAGTCCTGCGCGATTACTGGCGGCTGTTTTGCTACCCGATGCAAGGTGATGCGCTGAACTGGGTTCGTAGCCATTGGGGTGGCCCGGCGGCCTTGCTTCCGCGGGTACGTGGGTTGTTCGCCAGTGAGCGTGACAGCGATAAAGGGAAAGAACCTGCCGAGCTGATCACGGAGTGCCTGCAAGCGCGACGTGATGCGTTGCTGGAGCTCAAGGCGCCTTGGCGACAATGGGCGCAGGAGTTGCGTGAGATCTGTTTGCAAGGCGTTGCCAGCAAGTCTGTCGACGGGCGCAAGATGCAAGCGCGTTACTTCGAGCCCTGGTTCGAGAAAATCAGTGCCTGGGCCGAGGATGACAGCCTTGAACAACTGGATATCGGCACCGGCTTCAATCGTCTGACACCCGATGGCATGGCTGAGGCCTGGAAAGGTCAGGCACCGGATCATCCCGGCCTGAATGCCATGCCCGGCCTGAAAACCAGCCTCGATGCATTACCGACTCCGGACGCTGCTGTCCTGAAACATGCCGCACACTGGGTGGGTGCACGCTTTGAAGAAGAGAAGCGTCGTCGTGCTGAAATGGGTTTCGACGACATGCTGTTGAGGCTCGATGCCGCGTTGCAGGCTGAAGGGGGGGAGCGTCTGGCGACGTTGATCCGCGAGCAGTTTCCCGTCGCATTGATCGACGAATTCCAGGACACCGACCCGGTACAGTACCGGATTTTCGAGAGTATCTATCGCATCGAAGACAACACCCCCGAATGCGGGCTGTTTCTGATCGGTGACCCTAAACAAGCGATCTATGCCTTCCGTGGCGCCGATATCTACACCTACCTGCGCGCTCGCCAGGCGACGAGTGGTCGCTTGCATACCCTGGGCACCAACTTCCGCTCCAGTCATGGGATGGTCGATGCGGTGAACCACGTGTTCCAGCGTGCTGAAGCCCGTGAGCAGGGGCGTGGTGCGTTTCTGTTCCGTGAGAAAAGTGGCGAAAACCCGGTTCCATTTCTGGCGGTCGAGTCTCAAGGCCGCAAAGAGTCTTTGCAGATCAACGGTCAGGCCGTACCGGCGCTGAATATCTGGCAACTGTCCAGCGAGCAGCCATTGTCCGGTGTTGTGTACCGACAGCAACTGGCTGCGGCTTGCGCCAGTGAAATCACTGCGTTGCTCAATGGCGGCCAGCAGGGGTGTGCGGGTTTTGTCCGAGGGACAGAGGATCTACAAGGACTGCTCCCGGCGGATATCGCGATTCTGGTTCGCGATGGTAAAGAGGCCCAGGCCGTACGCAATGAGTTGTCCGCGCGGGGTGTGCGCAGTGTTTATCTATCGGACAAGGACTCGGTGTTTGCAGCGCAAGAGGCTCATGATCTGCTGAGCTGGCTGAAAGCCTGCGCCGAACCGGATGTTGAGCGACCGCTGCGTGCAGCGCTGGCCAGCATCACGCTGAACCTTTCACTGACAGAGCTGGAGCGCTTGAACCAGGATGAGCTGGCCTGGGAGAAGCGCGTCATGCAGTTTCGCGAGTACCGGGTGATCTGGCGCAGCCAGGGAATCCTGCCAATGTTGCGCCGCTTGCTACACGATTTCGAACTGCCTCAGGCCTTGATTGCCAGGAGCGATGGCGAGCGGGTACTGACCAACTTGCTGCATCTCTCTGAGCTGTTGCAACAAGCCGCCGCTGAGCTCGATGGCGAGCAAGCCCTGATTCGTCATTTGTCCGAGCATCTGGCGTTGTCCGGGCAGGCCGGCGAAGAGCAGATTCTGCGTCTGGAAAGCGATGAGCAACTGGTCAAGGTAGTCACTATTCACAAGTCCAAAGGCCTCGAGTATCCGTTGGTTTTTCTGCCGTTCATCTGCTCGGCAAAACCGGTGGATGGCAGTCGCTTGCCGTTGCACTACCACGACGTGACCGGCAAGGCCCAGGTGACCCTGAGCCCAACCCCCGAGTTGATTGCTCAGGCTGACGACGAGCGTCTGGCCGAAGACTTGCGTCTGCTCTATGTGGCCTTGACCCGTGCCCAACACGCTTGCTGGCTGGGCGTCACCGACCTCAAGCGCGGCAATAACAACAGTTCGGTACTGCACCTGTCGGCATTGGGCTATCTGCTCGGCGGCGGCGATAAGCTGGCCGAGTCGGCGGCCCTGAAGCGTTGGCTGGAAGACTTGCAGCAAAACTGTACCGCGTTGAGCTATGGCGAGATGCCTGAAGCCACAGACGAACGTTTTCACCCGCCGCGCAATGAGGCAATGTTGCTCGCACCGCTGATACCGAAGCGCAAGGCAGCCGAGAACTGGTGGATTGCTTCTTACAGTGCATTGCGCATTGGCGACAACCTGAGCGTCGGCAGTGACGAAGCGCCGGAAAGCCCCCAAGCGCAAAAGCTCTTCGACGACGAGCGGCTTGATCCGAATGCGCCACGCGAAGCGCTCGCCAGCGGTGGAGATATCCATCGCTTCCCGCGTGGGCCCAGCCCCGGGACTTTTCTCCATGGATTATTGGAGTGGGCGGGCGACGAAGGTTTCAGCGCAGACCCGAAATCCATCGAAAACGCCATTGCGCGCCGCTGCAACCGCCGCGGTTGGGAGGGCTGGATCAACACCCTGAGCGACTGGCTGCAGCACGTGTTGCAAACGCCGTTACGCATCGGTGCCGAGCAACCACCCGTGGTGTTCGAGCAACTGACCGAGTACCGGGTCGAGATGGAATTCTGGTTTGCCAGCCATAAAGTCGATGTGTTGAAACTCGATGAACTGGTGCGCCAATTCACCCATAACGGCGCTTCTCGTGTGGTTGCCGAACCCGTAATGCTTAATGGCATGTTCAAAGGCTTTATCGACCTGACATTCGAGCACGCCGGCCGTTACTACGTCGCGGATTACAAGTCCAACTGGCTCGGTGCTGACGATTCGACCTATACCGAGCAGGCAATGGAACAGTCGATGCTCGACCATCGCTACGACCTGCAATACGTGTTGTATCTACTGGCGCTGCATCGCCAGCTCAAGGTACGACTCGCTGATTACGACTACGACCGGCACATGGGCGGCGCCTTGTACCTGTTCCTGCGGGGCACTCGGGCACCCAGCCAAGGCGTGTATTTCACTCGTCCGCCACGGGAATTGATCGAACGTCTGGACCGGCTGTTCCAGGGAAAACCAGAATCCAAGCCTGAACCGGCCTGGGAGCAGGGTGTATTGCTATGAGCCGTTCCTTTGCCGATTTTTTACCCACAGCGTTGACGGCCGAGAGCCTTGCGCAACTGACGCCGCTGAGCCGCGCCGACGACCTGTTGTTGTTGCTCGAGCGCTGGGTTGAGCGTGGCTGGCTTCGGGCGCTGGACAAAGCCTTCGTCGCCTTTCTTCACGAACGGGCACCCGATGGCGATCCACTGGTGTTGCTGGCGGCGGCCTTGACCAGCCATCAACTGGGGCACGGGCATGTGTGCCTTGATCTGTTCGAAACGCTCAAGGAACCGGACTTCGCGCTTTCCCTGCCGCCGGAAGGCGATCTGCAGACCGGTACCCTGTTGTTGCCATCGCAATTGCTTGAAGCATTGGAGGGGGCACACTGGTGCAAGGTCCTGGCGTCCAGCAGCCTTGTGGCGCTGGCCGCCGATGGGCGTGACGAGACACTGTCGCGCCCATTGGTGTTGTCCGGCAAGCGACTGTATTTACGCCGTTACTGGACGTACGAACGGCGCATCGACAGTGCGCTGCGCCAACGTCTGGTCACCGATGAGCCAACGCCTGATGACCTGTCCGAACGCCTGAACGGCTTGTTTGGCCAGGCCAGTTCCAGCGCGCAGATCGATTGGCAGAAACTCGCCTGTGCCCTGGCCACCCGTGGTGCATTCAGCATCGTCACGGGCGGGCCCGGAACCGGCAAAACCACCACGGTTGTGCGTTTGCTGGCCCTGCTCCAGGCGCCTGCCGTGGAGGCGGGCAAACCACTGCGGATTCGACTTGCTGCACCCACGGGCAAGGCCGCCGCGCGGCTGACAGAGTCCATCAGTCAGCAAGTTCGCACACTGCAAGTCGCCGATAGTGTCAGGGACAAAATCCCCTCTGACGTGACCACGGTACACCGCCTGCTCGGCAGCCGGCCGGGCACCCGACATTTCCGCCATCATGCTGCTAATCGTCTGCCGCTGGATGTGCTGGTAGTCGACGAAGCCTCGATGATCGACCTGGAAATGATGGCCAACCTGCTCGATGCGTTGCCGGCGCATGCCCGGTTGGTCTTGCTCGGTGACAAGGATCAGCTGGCCTCGGTGGAAGCCGGCGCCGTACTCGGTGATCTGTGCCGCGATGCCGAGGCCGGTTGGTACAGTCCGCAGACCCGCGACTGGCTGGAGGCCGTCAGTGGCGAAGAGCTCGGTTCCAGCGGTCTGCAGGAAGACACCGACGCCAGTCACCCGCTGGCCCAGCAGGTCGTGATGCTGCGTCATTCGCGGCGATTTGGCGAAGGCAGCGGCATTGGTCAATTGGCGCGTTGGGTCAACCAGCAGCAGGCCGATGAGGCTCGCAAGTTGCTGGCCGCCCGCAGTCATGCCGATCTGTTTTCGCTGACCCTAAAGGGTGAACAGGACAGGGCACTGGAGCGGCTATTGCTCGAAGGCCAGGGCGAAGGTCCGCAGGGTTATCGGCATTACCTGAGCCTGTTGCGCAACCAGCGTCCGTCCTTCGACTCACCTCCCGACGATCCCTGCTGGATCGAGTGGGCGCGCAATGTCTTGAAAGCCTTTGACGCGTTCCAGTTGCTGTGCGCCGTGCGCAAGGGACCGTGGGGTGTCGAGGGGCTGAATCAGCGGATTACCGGTGCGTTGCTCAAGGCGCGGCTGATCGACAGTGATCAGCAATGGTACGAAGGGCGTCCTGTGTTGATGACGCGCAACGATTATGGTCTCGGCCTGATGAATGGCGACATCGGTATCGCCCTGAAACTGCCTGAGCGCGATGACCAGGAGGGTGGGCGCCAGGTGCTGCGCGTAGCTTTTGCGCGTAACGATGGTCAGGGCGGTGTGAGGTTTGTACTACCCAGCCGGCTTAATGACGTGGAAACCGTCTACGCCATGACCGTGCATAAATCCCAGGGCTCCGAATTCGCCCACACGGCGTTGATCCTTCCAGATTCGCTGAACCCGGTGTTGACCAAAGAGCTGATCTACACCGGAATCACCCGCGCCAAGGACTGGTTCAGCCTGATCGAACCACGAACCGGGATTTTTGAAGAAGCCGTACGACGCAAGGTCAAGCGCTTGAGTGGGTTGATGCTGGAGCTGGGTTAGCGCACGATACAACGTGACTGAATGGTCAGTTTTTTCCTTCGATTCCAGATGTCGGATTTGCCGGAGTAAATGGCCGGGCCGCGTACTGCGTGGCCTCGCGGGTGTTTCGGTGCTGTGCTATCGTTGCGGCATCATTTCGCTACGATCACCGAGTATCCCTGCATGAAGCTGGCTGTCTGGACGACAGAACGCATTGTTAGCTGGAAGCAGTTGCTGCTGGCCGGCCTTTTCTGTTTGTTGAGCATCCCTGTTTTCGCCCAACCGGATGCGTCAGTGAGCATGGCTGATCAGCGCGCCAATTCGGTCACTCAAGTGGTGTTGGGAATTCTCAGCTACGCTCGCTGGCCGGTGGAGCCAGTGCAATTGCGTTTATGCGTGGTCGGTCCCACCGAGTACACCGACGATTTGCTCAAAGGCACCACTCAAGCCACGGGTCGCCCGGTGGTCGTTCGGCGACTGTTGGCCAATTACCCGGCGATCGCCAGTGAGTGCGATGCGATCTACGTCGGCAAACTGACCAATGAGGAGCGCAGTATGCTCTTCGCCTCTTTGACAGGCCATCCGGTACTGAGCATCAGCGAGGGGGGCGATCAATGCACGGTAGGCAGCCTGTTCTGCCTGCGGGTCAGTGACAATCAAGTCTCGTTTGAGGTCAACCTCGACTCGGTGGCCCGCAGCGGTGTGCGTATTCACCCCAGCGTCTTGCAACTCTCTCGCCGTAAAGCGGCGGCCCCATGAGCTTGTCCAGATCCGGTAACCGCCCAACCTTGCGTTCGGTCATTGGTCGTGGACACCTGATTGTCGCGCTGGTTGGGGTGGCCATGGCCAGTCTGTCCCTGACCCTGCTTGGGGTACTGGCCTTGCGGGTGTATGCCGATCACAACCTGCAACTGATTGCCCGTTCGATCAGTTACACCGTGGAAGCCGCTGTGGTGTTCAACGACAACGTGGCGGCGACCGAAGCGCTCGCGCTGATCGCGTCCACGGAAGAAGTGGCCGATGCTCAGGTGTTCGATGAAAAGCGCCAACTGCTCGCTCGTTGGCAGCGACCGGAAACCGGTCTGGTTTCCGAGCTGGAAATTCAGATCGCCCGAACGCTTCTGGAAAAACCCATCAACATGCCGATTCTCCATCAAGGTCAGGAAGTCGGCAGCATCCTGCTGACCGGGCATGGCGGCAGTCTGATGCGCTTTTTGCTCAGCGGTCTGGCCGGAATTGTCTTGTGCACGGCGGTCAGCGCCTGGGTCGCGCTGTATCTGGCACGACGCCAACTACGAGGGATTACCGGCCCACTGCGCAGCCTGGCCGAGGTTGCTCACGCAGCACGTCGGGAGCGGGCCTTCGATCGTCGCGTGCCGCCAGCGCGAATTGCCGAACTCGACAGTCTGGGCAACGACTTCAATGCCTTGCTTGATGAGTTGGAGTCCTGGCAAACCCACCTGCAAAACGAAAACGAAACGCTGGCCCATCAAGCCAGCCATGACAGCCTCACCGGTTTGCCGAACCGGGCGTTTTTCGAAGGTCGGCTGATCCGTGCATTGCGCAACGCCAGTAAACACGATGAACGGGTTGCCGTGCTCTTTATCGATAGCGATCGGTTCAAGGGTATCAATGACAACTTCGGTCACGCTGCTGGCGATGCAGTGCTGGTTGCCGTGGCGACCCGAGTCCGGGCGCAATTGCGTGAAGAGGATCTGGTCGCTCGCTTGGGTGGCGATGAGTTTGCTGTGCTGTTGACGCCCTTGCACACAACCGAAGACGCCGAACGAATTGCTGAAAAGATCATCGCCAGCATGGAGCTGCCGGTTCAGTTGCCGGGCGATACCCAGGTCATGAGCTCACTCAGTGTCGGCATCGCCATTTACCCTGACCATGGC
Organism: Pseudomonas frederiksbergensis; assembly: GCF_001874645.1. NCBI lineage: Bacteria > Pseudomonadati > Pseudomonadota > Gammaproteobacteria > Pseudomonadales > Pseudomonadaceae > Pseudomonas > Pseudomonas frederiksbergensis. Next base: position 2,046,883 of record NZ_CP017886.1, on the reverse strand, counting down.
TCCACACCAGGTACCCTGCTCGATGCCGCCGATGCGGCAATGTATCAGGCCAAACGTCTCTCTCGAGGCGGGCAATTTACGGCAGGGTCGGAGCACTTTGTCGCCAATGTTCAAACCAGAAGGTAACAGTCTTGTTTTCACTGACTCAGCGGTCCCTGCGATTTTTCACCTTTACCTTGTTCATGGCCGTGCTGGCATTGAGCGGCTGCCAAACCGCACCGCAAAAAGGCCTCACCCCGGCGCAGATCGCGGTGCTTAAACAGCAGGGTTTCGAATTGACCGAGGAGGGCTGGGCCTTCGGTTTGTCGGGCAAGGTGCTGTTTGGCAGCGACGTTGATCACCTGAACGCGCAAAGTACCGAAATCGTCGAGCGAATCGGCAAGGCGTTGCGCGGTGTCGGCATTGAGCGCGTGCGGGTTGATGGCCACACCGACGGCTCGGGTAAAGAAGCCTATAACGAGCAGCTTTCCCTTCGCCGCGCCAAGAGTGTCGGCGCGGTGCTGACCAGCATTGGCCTGCGCGAAGAGAACATACAGCTGCGCGGTCTTGGCAGCAGCGAGCCGGTGGCATCCAACACCACCACCGTTGGACGCACCGAAAATCGCCGGGTATCGATCGTGGTGATCGCCGATTAGTCGGCGAAGTGCATCGTTCGGGTTTCCCCCATCAATAGCGCCTGATTCTGCTCGGTCACGGCGCGGATATAATCCCACAACAGGGTAATCCGCTTGAGCTTGCGCAGGTCCTCGCGGCAGTACATCCAGAATTGCCGGGTGATGTTGATTTCCTTCGGCAGCACCGGCAGCAGTCGTGGGTCCTGGGCCGCCAGGAAACACGGCAGAATCGCCAGCGAACGCCCTTGCTGCGCGGCCACGAACTGCGCAATCACGCTGGTGCTGCGCAGGTTGGCGCTGGCGCCGGGCAGCACATTGGCCAAATACAACAGCTCCGAACTGAATGCCAGGTCGTCGACATAACTGATGAATTGATGCTTGCCCAAATCTGCCGGGCGGCGGATGGGCGGGTGTTGGTCGAGGTAGTCCTGAGTCGCGTACAGCTGCAAACGGTAGTCACAGAGTTTGCAGCAGACGTAAGGGCCGTGTTCCGGGCGCTCCAGGGCGATGACAATGTCCGCCTCGCGCTTGGACAGGCTGATGAAGTGCGGCAGCGGCAGGATATCCACCGAAATTGCCGGATAGGCATCGACAAAGTGGCTGAGCTGCGGAGTGATGAAAAAGCTGCCGAAACCCTCGGTGCAGCCCATCCGTACATGGCCGGATAACGCCACGCCCGAGCCGGACACCTGCTCGCACGCCATGTGCAGCGTGCTTTCTATGGATTCGGCATAACCCAGCAAACGCTGGCCTTCGGCGGTCAATACAAAGCCGTTGGTCCGCGACTTCTCGAACAACAACGTCCCCAGCGCACCCTCCAGCGAACTGATCCGCCGTGACACGGTAGTGTAATCCACGGCCAGGCGTTTGGCGGCAGTGCTGGCCTTGCGGGTGCGGGCGACCTCGAGGAAAAACTTCAGGTCGTCCCAGTTCAAAGAGCCTAACGATGTGATGTTTTTTTGCATGTTTGACCGGCTTTTATGTGCGTTCTTATTAGAAGTTTGCACATCTATACTCCAAAAACAGTCCGACAACCAATTTGCGACACACGCCTCATCGCAAGGCGACTTTTTCGCCTTCGCTCCCAAGATAACAACACCGCTTCAGTCACCAGAAGCCAGGAGACGAACATGAACGCATCGCTCACGCCAGAAACCACTGTGCAAAAGGTCAAGCTGTTGATCGACGGTCAATGGGTCGAGTCCCAGACCACCGAGTGGCACGACATCGTCAACCCGGCGACCCAGCAAGTTCTGGCTAAAGTACCGTTCGCGACAGCTGAGGAAGTCGACGCGGCGATCAGCGCCGCTCATCGCGCCTTCCAGACCTGGAAGCTGACACCGATCGGCGCGCGGATGCGCATCATGCTCAAGCTTCAGGCATTGATTCGCGAGCACTCCAAGCGCATCGCCGTGGTCCTCAGCGCTGAGCAGGGCAAAACCATTGCCGACGCTGAAGGCGATATCTTCCGTGGCCTGGAAGTGGTCGAGCACGCGTGCTCCATCGGCAGCCTGCAAATGGGCGAATTCGCTGAAAACGTGGCGGGCGGTGTTGACACCTACACCCTGCGCCAACCGATCGGCGTCTGCGCCGGCATCACGCCGTTCAACTTCCCGGCAATGATTCCACTGTGGATGTTCCCAATGGCCATCGCCTGCGGCAACACCTTTGTGCTCAAACCGTCTGAACAGGACCCGATGTCGACCCTGCTGCTGGTGGAACTGGCCATCGAGGCGGGCGTTCCGGCTGGCGTGCTCAACGTGGTTCACGGTGGCAAGGATGTGGTGGACGCGCTCTGCACCCACAAAGACATCAAGGCTGTTTCGTTTGTCGGTTCGACCGCGGTCGGCACTCACGTCTACGACCTGGCCGGCAAACACGGCAAACGCGTGCAATCGATGATGGGCGCCAAGAACCACGCGGTGGTGCTGCCTGATGCCAATCGCGAGCAAGCCCTCAATGCGCTGGTCGGTGCCGGTTTCGGCGCCGCCGGTCAACGCTGCATGGCCACTTCGGTGGTGGTGTTGGTGGGTGCGGCCAAGCAATGGCTGCCAGACCTCAAGGCATTGGCGCAACAACTCAAAGTGAATGCCGGCAGCGAGCCAGGCACCGACGTCGGTCCGGTGATTTCGAAACGGGCCAAGGCGCGGATTCTTGAGCTGATCGAAAGCGGCATCAAGGAAGGCGCCAAACTGGAGCTGGATGGCCGTGACATCACCGTCCCAGGGTACGAAAAAGGCAACTTTGTCGGCCCGACCCTGTTCTCCGGCGTGACCACCGACATGCAGATCTACACCCAGGAAATCTTCGGTCCGGTGCTGGTGGTGCTGGAAGTCGACACCCTCGATCAGGCCATTGCCCTGGTCAACGCCAACCCGTTCGGTAACGGCACCGGCCTGTTCACCCAGAGCGGCGCGGCGGCGCGTAAATTCCAGAACGAAATCGACGTCGGCCAGGTTGGCATCAACATCCCGATTCCGGTGCCGGTTCCGTTTTTCAGCTTCACCGGTTCCCGTGGTTCCAAGCTCGGCGACCTCGGTCCGTATGGCAAGCAAGTGGTGCAGTTCTACACTCAGACCAAGACCGTCACCAGTCGCTGGTTCGACGATGACAGCGTCAATGACGGTGTGAACACCACCATCAATTTGCGTTAAGGAGCCGGACATGAAAATCGCTTTTATCGGTCTCGGCAACATGGGTGCGCCGATGGCGCGCAACCTGATCAAGGCTGGCCATTCGTTGAACCTGGTCGACCTGAACAAAGCCGTACTCGCCGAGTTGGCGCAACTGGGCGGCACCATCAGCGCTTCTGCGCGTGAGGCCACCCAAGGCGCGGAACTGGTGATCACCATGTTGCCGGCCGCTGTCCATGTGCGCAGTGTCTGGCTGGGTGAAGACGGCGTGCTGGCCGGGATCGCCAAGGGCGTTCCTGCTGTGGATTGCAGCACCATCGACCCGCAAACCGCCCGCGATGTCGCCGCCGCTGCGGCCAGGCAAGGTGTGACCATGGCTGATGCGCCGGTCTCCGGCGGCACCGGTGGCGCTACGGCCGGGACGCTGACCTTCATGGTCGGCGCCACGCCGGAGCTGTTCGCCACCCTGCAACCGGTACTGGCGCAGATGGGCCGCAACATCGTGCATTGCGGTGAAGTCGGCACCGGGCAAATCGCCAAGATCTGCAACAACCTGTTGTTGGCGATTTCCATGGTCGGCGTGAGCGAAGCCATGGCCCTTGGCGATGCCTTGGGCATCGACACTCAAGTGCTGGCGGGGATCATCAACAGTTCGACCGGTCGTTGCTGGAGTTCGGAGATGTACAACCCGTGGCCTGGCATCGTTGAAACGGCGCCAGCATCGCGTGGTTATACCGGTGGTTTCGGTGCTGAACTGATGCTCAAGGACTTGGGGTTGGCCACTGAAGCCGCGCGTCAGGCGCATCAACCGGTAATGCTCGGCGCGGTGGCTCAGCAGCTGTATCAGGCGATGAGTCAGCGTGGTGAAGGCGATAAGGATTTCTCGGCGATCATTAACAGCTATCGCAAACCCCACTAGGGGTTTTTCCGGGAACCCGCGTCGGGCGGGTTCCCGGTTTTTTATTCGGTGAAAAGAAAAGATCGCAGCCTGCGGCAGCTCCTACGGATGTAATCATTGCTCTGTAGGAGCTGCCGCAGGCTGCGATCTTTTGCTGTATCAGGCAAACACGAAATACTTGCGCACGGTCTCGACCACTTCCCACGTGCCTGTCATCCCCGGCTCGATGACGAAAATATCGCCTGCGCGCAGATGGATCGGTTCCATGCCGTCGGGCGTGATCACGCAGTAGCCTTCCTGGAAATGGCAGTACTCCCACTTCACATATTCGACTCGCCATTTACCCGGTGTGCAGATCCAGGTGCCCATGATTTTGCTGCCGTCTTCGCTGGTGTAGGCGTTGAGGTTGACGGTGTGCGGGTCACCTTCGAGTTTTTCCCATTTGCAGGCATCCAGCACCGGCAGCGGGTGGGTATCGCGAAGAACGGTAATGGGTTTGGACATGCTGACTCCGAGCGTTAGGCAGGACTGAAGTCGCACCCTATAGCGCCCGGCACGGTGTCAGTTGTCTGTGCTCGACACTGAGCTATCCAGAAACGCGCTATCGATCAAACCCGCTCAAGCGGACAGTCGGATTGAGCCTGCTTGAGGCTGGCTTCGAATTCAGTCAGTTGCACGTATTGGCGGTTCAATGCTGCGATTCTGTCTGTCAGCTCCTGCTTTTTATCGGCAATTGCCTGATGCGCCAGATTCCACGGCAGTGCCTGTCCGCGGTAGCCCTCAAGCATTGCCTGCAATTCCTTGAGCTTGAACCCCAGTTGCTGAGCGCATTTGATGAAGGTCAGCAGTTCGACGCTCTGTTGGTCATAGAGGCGGTAGTTGCCTTGGCGTTGCGCGGGCGGCAAGAGGCCGATGTTGAGCAGCAAAACGACAAGGATAAAGTCGGACCCTTGGGGCAGAGTCAAGCTTCGTTCAGTTGCCTGTTTCGCGCATTGAAATTTTCCCCCGCTAAACGTCAAGTTCTTGGAATTAAGTGCGAAACATTTGAGCGCTCCTGACGGTTTTCGCAAGAATGTTCACAGGCATCGCTCGTATCATTCACGGGTGAGTAGGCTGAGAGCTATGCAATGAAAAAAACAATGTCGTGGTGGGATATCAGCCCGCCCTTGAGCACCGAGACTCCCACGTGGCCGGGTGATACGCCGTTTCAGGAAGAACGCGTCTGGACCTTCGGCCCCGAGTGCCCGGTGAATGTCGGCCGCATCACCTTGTCTGCGCACACGGGCGCGCACGTCGATGCGCCGTTGCATTACAGCGCTGACGGTGTGGCTATTGGTGATGTGTCGCTGGATGTCTACATCGGTCCGTGTCGCGTACTGCATTGTCTGGACAGCGGTCGGCTGGTTCAGCCTGAGCAACTGGAAGGGCGCCTTGCAGATCTGCCCGAGCGCGTCCTGTTGCGCACTTATCAACAGGCGCCGTTAACAGCCTGGGACCCGGACTTCACGGCTGTGGCCAAGGAAACCGTCGACCTGCTGTCGAGCCTTGGCGTGCGGCTGATCGGTATCGATACGCCGTCGCTGGACCCTCAACACTCCAAGACTATGGATTCGCACAATGCAGTGGCGCGACATGGCATGGCGATCCTCGAAGGCATCGTGCTCGATGACGTGCCGGAAGGCGACTATGAACTGATTGCGCTGCCGCTGCGGTTTGCCAACCTGGACGCGAGTCCGGTCAGGGCAATTTTGCGGCCACTGAACAAACCGCCACTTGAGGAGCCTGCTCAATGAGCCAATGTCCCTATTCATCTTCAAATCAGTCATCTTCAAACCAGCCGGAAGAATGGCATAACGCCGAACTGAATTTTTCCGAGTCCATGAGCTACGGCGATTACCTGGACCTGGGGAAGATTCTCAGCGCTCAGCACCCCTTGTCCCCGGACCATAACGAGATGCTGTTCATCATCCAGCATCAGACGTCCGAGCTGTGGATGAAGCTGATGTTGCACGAGCTCAAGGCCGCTCGCGAACACGTCAGGCTGGGAGAGTTGCCGCCTGCGTTCAAGATGCTGGCGCGGGTGTCGCGGATCTTCGATCAACTGGTGCATGCCTGGACGGTGCTGGCGACCATGACGCCTACCGAGTACCACGCGATCCGGCCGTTTCTGGGCCAGTCATCGGGCTTCCAGTCGTTTCAGTATCGTGAGATTGAATTCATCCTCGGTAACAAGAGTGCAACCCTGTTGCGTCCGCATGCCCACCGGCCTGAGCTATTGGCGGAACTTGAAAAGGCCATTGCTACGCCGTCGCTGTATGACGAGGCGATTCGATTGATGGTCAGCGCCGGATTGGCGATAGACCCACAGCGCTTCGAGCGCGATCCGGCGAGTCCAACCGCCTATGACGCCTCGGTCGAAGCGGCCTGGCGTGTGGTGTACACCGACCCTTCGCGGTATTGGGATCTTTACCAATTGGCGGAGAAACTGATCGACCTTGAAGACTCATTCCGTCAATGGCGCTTCCGCCATGTCACCACGGTTGAGCGGATTATCGGCTTCCAACCGGGCACCGGCGGCACTGAAGGTGTCGGCTATCTGCGCAAGATGCTCGATACCGTGCTGTTCCCGGAGTTGTGGCGCGTGCGTTCGACCCTCTGACCCAGGCGCTAGAGGATTCCCGGCGCACGGACCCTGTAGCAGCTGCCGAAGGCTGCGTTCGGCTGCGCAGCAGTCGTAAAATCATCCGCTGAGGTGCATCAGGCACACCCAGTTGTTTGTATTTACGAGCGCTGCGCGCTCGAACGCAGGCTGCGCCAGCTGCTACAGAAAGCAAAAGCCCCGGCGTTCATCGAATGCCGGGGCTTTTTGTCGTCTGGCTGAAGGTTATTAAGCGACCGACAACGTGCGGGTCCGTGCGACCCGAATCCGGTAGAACACGAACAGGATCAGCACCCAGACCGGGATGGCATAGACCGATGCGCGTACCCCTGGAATCAGCAGCATCACGTAAATGATCATGGCCATGAACGCCAGGCACAGGTAATTGGTGTACGGCGACCAGAATGCCTTGAAGCCCGGGACGATGCCGCGTTGGCCCATGGCCTTGCGAAACTTCAGGTGAGTCAGGCTGATCATCGCCCAGTTGATCATCAACGAGGCAACCACCAGCGCGAACAGCAATTCAAGCGCTTCATTCGGGGCGACGTAGTTAACCACCACGCACAACATCGTGATCAGCGCCGATACGCCCAGCGCCAGTAACGGTACGCCCTGTTTGTTCAGCTTCATCAGCGCCTTGGGGGCATCACCCTGTTCTGCCAGGCCGTAGAGCATGCGGCTGTTGCAGTAGACGCCGCTGTTGTAGACCGAGAGCGCGGCGGTGAGCACCACGAAATTGAGGATTTGCGCTGCGGTGTTGCTGCCGATCAAGGCGAAAATCTGCACAAACGGACTGCCGCTGTAGGCATCGCCCGAGGCGCCCAATGTCTGGAGCAACTGGTCCCATGGGTACAGCGACAGCAGCACGGTGAGTGCGCCGACGTAGAAGATCAACACGCGGTAAACCACCTGATTGATCGCCTTGGGAATGACCTTCCTCGGCTCGCTGGCTTCGGCGGCGGTGATGCCGACCAGCTCCAGGCCACCGAAGGAGAACATGATGAACGCCATCGCCATCAGCAAACCGTGGGTGCCGTTGGGGAAGAAACCGCCGTGGCTCCACAGGTTGCTCACTGAGGCCTGCGGGCCACCGGTGCCGCTGACCAGCATGTAACAGCCCAGGGCAATCATGCCGATGATCGCCACGACTTTGATGATGGCGAACCAGAACTCCATTTCGCCGAAGACTTTGACGTTCAGCGTATTGATCAGGTTGACCAGTACGAAGAACACCGCCGCGCTGACCCAGGTCGGGACCTCGGGCCACCAGAACTGCACGTACTTGCCCACGGCGGTCAGCTCCGCCATGCCCACCAGCACATACAGCACCCAGTAGTTCCAGCCGGACAGGAAGCCGGCAAAACCACCCCAGTAGTTGTGTGCAAAATGGCTGAAGGAGCCGGCGACCGGCTCTTCGACAATCATCTCTCCCAACTGTCGCATGATCAGAAAGGCGATAAAACCGGCAATGGCATAGCCGAGGATCATCGACGGGCCTGCCGATTTGAGCACGCCGGCAGAGCCGAGAAACAGCCCTGTACCAATTGCGCCTCCCAGTGCGATCAGCTGGATATGCCGGTTTTTCAGCCCCCGCTTCAGTACACCCTGTTGCAGTTGTTCATCCGCCATCTGGATACCTTCTCGTTTTTATGGTCAGGCTTTGTTACAGGTCGACAGCTTATTCAATTACCGCGCGCTTGTGAGCCTCAGACGTTACTTTCGGTGAACTTTTCGTAATACAACTGCACGTTATCCAGGGTTTGGAGCTGCAGCCAGCTCTTGATCGACTCGACCATCGGCGGCGGCCCGCAGACGTACAGGTCGACCGCGGCGTCGCGCAGTTCGCCGGCATCGAAATGCTCGGCGATGTAGCCACGTTTTCCGTCCCAGTCTGCAGAGGGATCGCTCACCACTGGCGTGTAACGAAACCCCGGAATGCGTTGAGCATAGGCATGAATGCGTTCGCTTTCGCACAGATCGGCAGCGTCCCGTACGCCGTAGTACAGGTGCACAGGCTGTTCGCAACCGCGCGCGACGATTTCGTCGAGCATGCCCAGCAGCGCGGACAGTCCGGTGCCACCGGCCACCAGAATCAGCGGCCGGGTGATGTGGCGAAGATAGAACGCGCCCAACGGTGCTTCCATAGCGATTTCATCGCCGACCTGGCAGCGCTCACGAATGTAATTGCTCATCACCCCGTCGGGTAACAGGCGAATCAGAAATTGCAGCTGATTGCTGCTGGTCGGGCGGTTAGCGAAGGAGTAGGAGCGTTTGCTCGTGGTGCCCGGAATCAGCAGGCGGGCGTACTGCCCCGGCAGGAAATCCAGTGGCTGGGTGGTCGCCCCCAAATCCAGATGCAGGATCGCGGTACTGGCCGAGACCTGACGCACATGCGTGACCGTACCACTGAGCTGCGCGGGCCCTGCGGCATTGCACAGGCTGGAGGCGAAGTCGAAATAGAACGCTGCATCGGACTTCACTCGGGTCTGACAAGTGAGCATCTTGCGTTGTTGCAGGTCGAGGCTGGAGAGGGCTTCGTCATCCACATAATCCTGGCTGTAGTCGCCGGATTCGCAGCGACCCTGACAGGTTCCGCAGACACCCTCGCGGCAATCCAGCGGAATATTGATGCCGTTGCGCAGGGCGGCGTCGAGCAGTACTTCGTTGGCCTGCACGGGAAAAAACAGTGTTTTGCCATCAGCAAAACTGAACGCAACCTTGTGGTTCATGCCCCGGTCTCCATGGATTCAGAGGTGGTAGAAATCGAGCACCGAGTTGATGGTGTCGTTGAGCAGCAACACGTGTTTGCGGGTAATCACCCAACTGTCTGCATGAGGCTTGAGGCGATAGGTCGCGTTCCCGTAAAACTGCTCGGACGTGGCCAGGCGATAGAACAGGGTGTGCCAGTTCAGCCGCACCTCCAGCTCACCCGTTTCGAGTTCGCTGATCCGCACATTGTTGATCAGGTGCAGGGTGCGCGGCATCGGCGTGGCCGACGCGGATTTACCGGTGCGCAAGCGGAACACGCGGTCCTCCAGGCCTGAACGGCTGGCGTAGTAGATCAACGACATTTCGCGCTTGGGGTCACGGGTATAGACGTGTTCGGAGTCCCATTGCGGCAGGTGAAATTCACTCTGTTCGTCGAAGAGCTTGAGGTAGGCGTCCCAGTCCTTGGCGTCGCACAGTTCGGATTTACGGTAGAAAAACTGCTCGATCTGGTACTGCAATTGCGGATTCATGTTCACACCTCACGTAGTTTCAGGGATTTCGCGTCCAGGCCGTCGAGCAGAAATTTCTGCCAGTGACTGTGCTGGTTGACGTAAAGCCCTTCGTGGGTGAATTCGGTGCCGGTCATGGCCGGCGCGATACCGATCGACTCGCTATTAGGCGTAGCGCCGGTCGCCCACTGGTGGCTGCCGCGTGAGATATCGCTCCAGCGCTCCAGTCGCGCCTGGAAACCGCGCTGGGCTTCACGGAATTCCACCAAGTCATCCGGCGTGCCGAGTCCGGACACGTTGAAGAAGTCTTCGAACTGCCGAATCCGGTTTTCCCGATCCGCATCCGATTCGTTTTTCACGCCCAGGCACTGGCTGATGATTTCGGTCTTGTTCCAGGCCACAGGGCGGATGATCCGTAGCTGCGAGCTGATTTGATCGAGGAAAAACAGGCTCGGATAAACGTTCAGGTTGCGCAGCCGATGCATCATCCATTCGGCTTTTTCCTGACCGTGCTCCTCGATCAGGCGCGGCATGATCGTCGCGTAGCCGGAGCGCACCGTCGGGTTAGGCATGTCACTGAACAACACGCTGTGACCGTTATTGAAGGCGAACCAGCCGTCATCGGTAGTGGCGTCGCCGGCCCCCAGTTTGCTGTAGTCGAGCGTGCCGCTGGCGTGGGTGCCGTTCTCGCTGTTGACCTGCTGGCGGTGCTGCACCGTGGCCACGTAGTTATAGTGGACCGTGCTGACGTGATAGCCGTCCAGGCCGTTTTCGTTCTGCAGTTTCCAGTTGCCGTCGTAGGTGTAGGCCGACTTGCCGGGCAGCACTTCCAGTTCACCAGTGGGCGACTGGGCGACCATCATGTCGAAGAACACTTTGGCATCGCCGAGGAAGTCTTCGAGGCTGTTGTCAGCGTGGACATCCAGGCTGATGAAGACGAAGCCCTTGTAGCTCTGGATACGGGCCTTTTTCAGGCCGCGTGTGGCTTTGTCGAAGCCTTCCGGGTATTCGCCGGGGGCCTTGACCTTGACCAGGCGTCCGTCGCTTTTGTAGCACCAGGCGTGGAACGGGCAGGTAAACGTCGATTGGTTGCCTTTGCCGACCCGGGTCAACGTCGTGCCGCGATGCTGACAGGCGTTGATCAGCGCGTTGAGTTGGCCGTCGCCGTCACGGGTAATGATCATCGGCTGGCGGCCCGCGCGCATCGTGACGAAGTCGTGGTTATTGGCCAACTCACTTTCATGGCAGGCGTAGATCCAGTTCTTCTCGAAGATCAGCTCCATCTCCAGATCGAACAGTTGCGGCTCGGTAAACATATCCCGAGCGATCCGGAACACGCCTTCTGCCGGACGGAAGTCCAGGCAGCCTTCAATAAACGCTTTCCACTGCTCGACGTTTTTTTCGCCACTCATGGGTGTGCACCTTTTTTATTCAGGTCAATCGGTGCACTCATTAGAGAGAGTGGGGCGGGCAGGGGTCTATCCGGTTTGTCGACGAAGGCAGTCCACAAAGTCAGGGGGGGCAGTCAAGCCGAAAGATCGCAGCCTGCGGCAGCTCCTACGCTGGATACGTAAACCTGTAGAAGCTGCCGAAGGCTGCGATCTTTCCGGGTAACACCCCGTGTATCGAGGTGGGCAGGTAATACTCAAGACCCTGCACCATTCGATGAACGGTCGCCCTTGATTGCAGCGGTGAGGTACTGTCTTGAGCAGGCTTGAGTACAGTTTGAGAGCGTGCTCCGGTATCAAAGCCTCCGCGTTATCCACTTAGTCGATGATTGCTATCCACTGGGTTGGCGCAGGCGTTTTGTGGTCTGGAACTTGCTCGGCTCAAGTCAGAGACGCGCCATCAGAGCGTGCTGAAAAAATTGCCGTGGGTGCGCCGTGATGAGTAGCAAAGCCGATCCGCAGTTTCGCGATATTCGTATCGATCGCTATGACCTTGAGGGCGCGCGGACCTGGATGTCGGGTATCTGCGGGCCGCACCGTCTCGAAACCGCGACGCCCGAACGGATCCGTTTTCATCACACCGCCAATGTCTTCAAGTCGATGGCCACGACCCTGGGCACGATTGAATACGGCACTGATGTGACCGTCGATATCGAAGACGCCGAGCACTTCAGCAGCTACAGCCTCAGCCTGCCGTTGGTTGGTGAGCAAGAGCTGAGCAAGAACGGCACGCTACTTAAATCCAATCGCGATCAAGGCGTGATCATCTCCCCGAATGAAAACCAGATGCTGGCGATCTCCGGTGACTGTCGCAAAGTCCAGGTGGTGATCACCCGCGCCGCCATGAGTGAATCCCTTGAGGGAATGTTGCAGCGCCCACTGGATGCACCGCTGCGCTTCGACTCGGTAATGGATGCAGTGGACGGTGCGTCGGCCTCGTGGTGGCGCATGGCGCGGTATTTCATCGGCGAACTGGAGCGCAGCAGCGCGCTGTTTGAGCAGGTCACCTTCACGCGGGACATCGAAAGCTCGTTGATCAAAGGCCTGATCCTCGCCCAGCCGAACAATTACTCCGATGAGCTGCGCGACGTGCTGGGCGTGAAGTTGCCGCATTACCTGGTCAGGGCCAAACAGTACATTCACGACAACGCCCGCGAAGCGCTGCACCTGGAAGACATCGAAGCGGCGGCCGGGGTTTCTCGGTTCAAGCTGTTCGAGGCATTCAGAAAGTACTTCGCCCTGTCGCCGATGGCCTATCTGAAAAAATACCGGTTGAATGCGGTGCGCCAGGACATTCTTGAACATGGCCTGGCGCGCAATATCTCGGAGATTGCCATGGGCTGGGGTTTCACTCACATGGGGCGTTTTTCCGCCGAGTACCGCAAGTTGTTCGACGAAGCCCCGAGCACAACCTTGCAGCGTAATGAGGCACGGCGCCTGCGCGGGCTTTGATACAGAGGCTGTCAGTAACGGCTTATTTACGGGCGACCAGATCGAGCAGGTCGTCTCGTTCCTTGATTTTCTGCAGGACGATTTCCGAGCGAATATCGGTGACCCCCGCGGTGCGATTGAGCTTGTTGACGATGAAATCCGAGAAGTGTTTCAGGTTGCGCGCCTGAACCCGCAGCACATAGTTGCTGGCTCCGGTAATCACGTACGCGGTGGCAACTTCCGGCCACTCTTGCACCTTCTTGATAAAGGTCTCGTGCCAGTCTTCGACGTCCTGTCGCAACGACACATGGACGATAGCTTCCAGCTCGATGCCCAGCCGTTCGGCGTTCAACACCGCGCGATAGCCGGTGATGATTCCCTCACTTTCCAGCAGCCGCAAACGGCGCAGGCAAGCCGACGGCGAGAGCGCGACTTTCTCCGCCAATTCCTGATTGCTGATACGCCCATCCTGCTGCAAGTAGTGCAGGATCCGCAGGTCTGTCGAGTCGAGCGTCATGGCTTGAATAAATCCGCGATTTTTGGAGTTGGATTCGAATTATCTACGAGATAACTACTCTATGGCCGTCCACTTTGCACGAAAATTCTCCAAAGCTTCGTTCATTATTTGCTCATTGTGCCGGCACAGAAGTGCCCAAGGCAGCGCATCCTGCGGCGGCATGTCATCTAAAAAACAGGACCGACAATGACCACAAGAAACGATTGCCTGGCGCTCGATGCGCAAGACTCCCTGGCTCATCTGCGTCAGCAGTTTGCGCTCCCCGAAGGCGTGATTTACCTCGACGGCAACTCCCTGGGCGCACGTCCGATTGCGGCGCTTGAGCGTGCTCAAGCAGTGATCGCCGAGGAGTGGGGCAATGGTTTGATCCGTAGCTGGAACAGCGCGGGCTGGCGCGATCTGCCGGAGCGTCTGGGCAATCGGCTGGCTGGGCTGATTGGGGCCGGTGAAGGCGAAGTGGTGGTCACCGACACCACCTCGATCAACCTGTTCAAGGTCCTCGGCGCGGCCTTGCGCGTGCAAGCTACGCGGGCGCCGACGCGGCGAGTGATTGTCAGTGAGTCCAGCAACTTCCCGACGGATCTGTACATCGCCGAAGGGTTGATGGACTTGCTGCAGCAGGGTTACCGCTTGCGTCTGGTCGACAGCCCGCAAGAACTGGCGCAGGCGATTGACCAGGACACTGCGGTGGTCATGCTCACCCACGTCAACTACAAGACCGGCTACATGCACGACATGCAGGCCCTGACCGCACTGATCCACGAGCGTGGCGCGCTGGCGATCTGGGACCTGGCGCACTCTGCCGGTGCGGTTCCGGTCGACCTGCGTCAGGCGGGCGCGGACTACGCCATCGGCTGCACCTACAAGTACCTCAATGGCGGCCCCGGCTCGCAAGCGTTTGTCTGGGTTTCGCCACCGCTGTGCGATATGGTCACGCAGCCGCTGTCCGGCTGGTTCGGTCATTCCCGACAGTTCGACATGGCCTCCGGTTACGAGCCGAGCCGCGGCATTGCGCGCTACTTGTGCGGCACTCAGCCGATCACCTCGTTGGCCATGGTCGAGTGCGGCCTGGAGATTTTCGCCCAGACCGACATGGCCAGCCTGCGCCGCAAATCCCTGGCACTGACCGATCTGTTTATCCAGTTGGTCGAGCAGCGCTGCGCCGCTCACGACCTGAAACTGATCACCCCGCGCGAACACGCCAAGCGTGGCAGCCATGTCAGCTTCGAACACCCGCAAGGTTATGCGGTGATCCAGGCCTTGATCGCCCGGGGCGTGATCGGTGACTACCGCGAGCCACGGATCATGCGCTTCGGTTTCACGCCGCTGTATACGAGCTTCACCGAAGTCTTTGATGCGGTGCAGATCCTGGGCGAGATTCTCGATCAGAAAACCTGGGCGCAAGCGCAGTTCCAGGTTCGCCACAGCGTCACTTGATACAAAAGATCGCAGCCTGCGGCAGCTCCTACACACATTGCGTAGGAGCTGCCGCAGGCTGCGATCTTTTACGGTCCCCCGGTTTTACGAACGATGTGCTCTCTTCAAAAAAAACAATATTCAGAGGACAGACAAATGACCGAAGCCACCGGTTTTGAAACCATCTCCAAGCGTGAACATGGCCTCAGGCGCCAGCTTACGTCGGGGCAGATGAGCATGATCGCGATTGGCGGTGCGATAGGCACTGGCCTGTTCATGGGCAGCGCCTACGCCATCGGCTATGCCGGGCCGAGCGTGCTGCTCAGCTATGCGATTGGCGCGATCATCACGCTGCTGTTGATGGGCTGTCTGGCGGAAATGACCGTCGCCCACTCGACCTCGGGTTCGTTCGGCGCGTATGCGCAATTCTATGTCAGCCCGTTGGCCGGGTTCCTGGTGCGCTACGCCTATTGGGCGGCGATTGTGCTGGCGGTTGGCACAGAGGTGACGGCGGTCGCGATGTACATGAAGTACTGGTTCGCCAGCGTGCCCGAATGGATCTGGATCGTCTCGTTCTCCAGTGTGCTGATCGTGCTCAACGCCATCAGCGTGAAGACCTTCGGCACCTTTGAGTACTGGTTCTCGACCATCAAGATCGGCGCGATTGTCGGCTTCATCATCCTTGCGGTGTACGTGGTGTTCGGTTCCGGTAACCCGGATTACGGCGTGCATAACTACACCCGCCATGGCGGGTTTTTCCCCAATGGCCTGCAAGGGATGTGGGTGGCGGTCATCGTGTCGATCTTCAGCTACCTGAGCGTGGAAATGATCGCGGTAGCGGCCGGTGAAGCAGAAGATCCGGAGCGGGCGGTGAAGAAAGCCTTTCGCGCGACCATCGTGCGGTTGGTGGTGTTTTACCTGCTGACCCTGGCCTTGATGTTGGCGATTGTGCCGTGGGTTCAGGCAGGTCATGCGCAGAGTCCGTTCGTCACGGTCATGCAAACCATCGGCATTCCCGGCGCCACCGGGGTGATGAATTTCGTGATTCTGATTGCCGCCTTGTCGGCAATGAACAGTCAGCTCTACATCACCACGCGGATGATGTTCAGCCTGTCCCGTGGCGGTTACGCACCCAAGGCGATGGGCGCGTTGAGCAAAAGCGGGATCCCGCTCAATGCCTTGTTGCTGTCGAGTTCGGGCATTGCGCTGGCGACGCTGCTGAACGTGATGTACCCGGAAAGCTCCTTCACCTTGATGATGGCGATCTCCATGTTCGGCGCGATCTTCACCTGGTTCATGATCTTTCTCACGCACTACTGTTTCCGTCGTTATCACCAGCGTCACGGCGAGCGGAAACTGTCGTTCCGCATGCGTCTTTTCCCTTACACCACGCTACTGGGGCTGGTGCTGATGGGCGCAGTGATGATCACCACCTACTTCACCGAAGCCTTCAAAATGACCCTGGTATTTGGTGTGCCGTTCCTGCTGATCCTGTCGTTGGTCTACGCTCTGTTCTTCAGAAAAACCAAGGTATTGGTCGGCACTCTCGACAACGTCCCGGTTCCGTAGGAGCCGGCGGCCATCTGTTGATCAGCGGCTAGCTGAAGACGGGCTGAGCATGTCGATGCGGCGGATAGCGAAGTCGCGCTCCAGGTAATCCATGCGGTTCTCGAAAAACTGCTGCTTCCGGGCGGGTTTTGGCGTGCAGGATGAAACCGTGTTGTTCGCTCATGCAGAGTTCCTCAAGTCAGGGTTGAGAAAATGCTATGGCAACAATCTGCTGATGATTCGTGCGTTTTGATCAAATGTATTTTGCCGACTTCGGGCTTATTCATGGGAAAGGTCATCGATAACCTGCCGCCATCAACGTTAAAACTTCTCGATTTCGCGACTTATCCACAGCGTCGCGCATCGGACCCTGATGATGAGGCTTCCCATGAAAAAAGTTCTGTTGCTCAACGGTGGCAAGAAATTCGCCCACTCCGACGGTCGCTATAACGCCACCCTGCACGAAGCCGCCTTGAGCGTGCTGGATCGCGGCGGTGTCGACGTGAAGGTGACCCACATCGACGAGGGCTACGACATTGCTGAAGAAGTCGCCAAGTATGTTTGGGCCGACGTGATCATTTACCAGATGCCGGGCTGGTGGATGGGCGCGCCATGGACCGTGAAAAAGTACATTGACGAAGTCTTCACCGAAGGCCACGGCAGCCTCTACGCCAGTGACGGCCGGACCCGTTCCGATGCTTCGCAGAAATACGGCAGCGGCGGTCTGTTGCAGGGCAAACAGTACATGCTGTCGTTGACCTGGAACGCGCCGCAGCAAGCCTTCGATGACCCGACCGACTTCTTCGAGGCCAAGGGTGTGGACGCGGTGTACTTCCCGTTCCACAAGGCCAACACCTTCCTCGGCATGAGCGGTCTGCCGACCTTCCTGTGTGTCGACGTGATGAAGCGGCCGAACATTGAAGCTGACGTCGAGCGCTACGAGCAGCACCTCAAGCAGGTGTTCGATCTGAAGGTATAGGCATGAGCTAGTATCGGGGGGAAGATCGCAGGCTTCGCCAGCTCCTACAATGCAAAAACCGTAGGAGCCTGCGATCTTTAAAAAAACCTGAATACAAGGACACACGTGAAAGCCAGATCCGATGAGTTGCAGGTTTTCGTCTGCGTGATCGAATGCGGTTCGATTTCTGCGGCGGCCGAACAGGTTGGGCAAACGCCCTCGGCGGTCAGTCGCACGCTGTCGCGTCTGGAGGCCAAGCTCGACACCACGTTGATCAACCGCACCACGCGGCGCATGGACCTGACCGAAGAGGGCAAGTACTTCTTCGAACAGGCCAAGCGGATTCTCGACCAGATGGACGAACTCGAAGAGCGTCTGTCCTCGCGCCACAAAATACCTTCCGGGCGGCTGCGGATTAACGCGGCGTCGCCGTTCATGCTGCATGCCATCGTGCCGTACATCGATGAGTTCCGCCGTTTGTACCCGGACATCCAGCTGGAGCTCAACAGCAACGACCTGATCATCGACCTGCTGGAGCAAAGCACCGACATCGCGATCCGCATCGGGCCGTTGGTGGACTCGACCCTGCGCGCACGCTCTTTGGGGTGCAGCCCGTTGCACATCCTCGCCAGCCCCGCGTACCTGGAAAAACACGGCACGCCGACCTCCGTTGCCGAACTGGCCGATCACTCACTGCTCGGCTTCACCCAGACCGAAAGCCTCAACCACTGGCCGCTGCGCCATGTGCACGGCGACCGCTGGCAGATTCAGCCGAGCATCAGCGCCTCCAGCGGTGAAACCCTGCGCCACCTGGCATTGGAGGGGCAGGGCATTGTCTGTCTGTCGCACTTCATGACCATCGATGACATCAAGACCGGGCGGCTGAAGCTGCTATTGGCGCAGGCCAACAGTGGTTATCGCCAGCCGATCAACGCGGTGTACTACCGCAACTCACAACTGGCCCTGCGCATTCAGTGCTTCCTGGACTTCATCCAGGGCAAGTTGGCCGGTTACGCGAACGAGGTGTTTGAAGGCTGATCCTGGCCATCGAGAGCAGCGGTCGGTGCTCACGTTCTGTCTCATGAAAATACTCACTGCTCATTTTCATTAATCACGACACGGCATATCCATCAGCGACATTTCTTGTCTCTATACGAAAATAACTTTCATGAGGTTTGAAAGCTTCTCCTCGAAATGATTTATGGGTTTCACAACACATCGACGTGACCCTTTTTCGAGGAGTACCGCATGGCACCGTCCTTCGGCTATTGGCTGCTGGTTTATGCCGCTATCGCCATCATTGCGCTGATCGTTCTGATCGCCCGTTACCGACTCAATCCGTTCATTGTCATCACGATGGTTTCCATTGGTCTGGCGCTGCTCGCCGGGATGCCACCGTCGGGTGTGGTGGGCGCGTATGAAGCGGGAGTCGGCAAGACCCTGGGGCACATCGCGCTGGTGGTGGCGCTGGGTACGATGCTTGGCAAGATGATGGCCGAGTCCGGTGGTGCCGAGCAGATGGCGCGCACGCTGATCGAGCGCTTCGGCGAGAAAAACGCGCACTGGGCGATGGTCTGCATTGCCTTCCTGGTGGGCCTGCCGCTGTTCTTTGAAGTCGGTTTTGTGTTGCTGGTGCCGATTGCCTTTACGGTGGCGCGGCGGGTTGGCGTGTCGATTCTGATGGTCGGTTTGCCGATGGTTGCCGGGCTCTCGGTGGTCCATGCGCTGGTACCGCCGCATCCGGCAGCAATGCTCGCGGTGCAGGCCTATCAGGCTTCGGTGGGGCAGACGCTGCTCTACGCGATTTTGATCGGCATCCCGACTGCGATTATCGCTGGCCCCCTTTACGCGAAGTTCATCGTGCCGCGCATTCAGTTGCCAGCGGAAAACCCGCTGGAACATCAATTTATCGACCGTGAGCCACGGGACCGCTTACCGGGTTTCGGCATCACCGTGGCGACGATTCTGCTGCCGGTGGTGCTGATGCTGATTGGCGGCTGGGCGAACCTGATCTCCACGCCGGGCAGCGGTTTCAACCAACTCCTGTTGTTCATTGGCAATTCGGTGATCGCCCTGTTGCTGGCGACGTTGTTGAGTTTCTGGACCCTCGGTCTGGCCCAGGGTTTCAACCGTGAATCGATCCTCAAGTTCACCAACGAATGCCTGGCGCCAACCGCCAGCATCACCTTGCTGGTGGGCGCTGGCGGTGGCTTGAACCGGATTCTGGTGGACGCTGGCGTGACTGACCAGATCGTCGGCCTGGCCCATGAATTTCAGTTGTCGCCGCTGGTGATGGGCTGGCTGTTCGCGGCATTGATGCGGATCGCCACGGGGTCCGCGACCGTGGCCATGACCACCGCTTCAGGCGTGGTAGCGCCGGTGGCGATTGGTCTGGGGTATCCCCATCCGGAACTGCTGGTGCTGGCGACAGGCGCGGGCTCGGTTATCTTTTCTCATGTCAACGACGGTGGCTTCTGGTTGATCAAGGAGTACTTCAATATGACCGTGACCCAGACCTTCAAGACCTGGACGGTGCTAGAGACTTTGATTTCGGTGGTCGCGTTCGGCCTGACGCTTGGGCTCTCCTATGTGCTTTGAACAGCAGGTGCGCTAAATGGACATCCTCTACCAGATTCGCGCACGTCAGGATTCCTTCAGCGCCGGCGAAGGGCGGATTGCCCGATTGATGCTCGACGATGTGGGGTTCGCCGCTTCGGCGAGCCTCGACGAACTGGCACTGCGAGCCGAAGTCAGCAGCGCGACGCTCTCGCGGTTTGCCCGCAGTGTCGGCTGCCGTGACCTGCGTGATTTGCGCCTGCAACTGGCCCAGGCCAGCGGGGTCGGCAGCCGCTTCCTTGACCCCGCGGGGAAGCCGGAACAGTCGGCGTTTTATCGGCAGATCGTCGGCGATATCGAGTCGACACTGCGCCAGCATTTGTCGGCGTTCGATGAGTCGCGTTTCTCCGATGCGGTGAAGTTGCTGGGCAAGGCGCGGATGATTCATGCGTTCGGCATGGGCGGATGCTCGACACTCTGTAGCGATGAGCTGCAAGTGCGGCTGGTGCGCCTCGGCTACCCGATTGCCGCCTGTCATGACCCGGTGATGATGCGCGTGACCGCCGCATCCTTGGGCGCGGAGCACGCGCTGATCGTCTGTTCGCTGACTGGCATCACCCCTGAACTGCTGGAGGCTGTCGAGTTGGCGCGCAGTTACGGCACCCGCATCCTGGCGATTACCCTGGCCGACTCAACGCTGGCGCAATTGGCCGATGTAGTGCTGCCGCTGCAAAGCGCCGAAACCTCGTTCATCTACAAACCGACGGCGGCGCGCTACGGCATGCTGTTGGCGATCGACGTGCTGGCTACCGAGCTGGCGCTGGCTCAACCTGAAGACAATCAAGAGCGTCTGCGGCGGATCAAACTTGCCCTCGACGACTACCGTGGCGGCGATGATCATCTGCCGCTGGGAGACTGATATGCACTACCACACGTTGATTCGCAACGCCGTGATCATCGACGGCAGCGACACGCCGGGTTATCCCGCTGACGTGGCGATCATGAATGGGCGTATCGAGCGCATTGGTGACTTGCAGGGTGCCAGCGCCGATGAGGAAATCGACGCGGCCGGACGAGTGCTCGCGCCGGGTTTCATCGACGTGCACACCCACGATGACACCGTGGTGATTCGTCAACCGCAGATGCTGCCCAAACTCAGCCAGGGAGTGACCACGGTGATCGTCGGCAACTGCGGGATCAGCGCCTCGCCGGTGAGCTTGCGCGGTGATCCGCCGGACCCGATGAACCTGCTCGGCACGTCCGCAGCCTTTGTTTATCCACGTTTCAGCGACTACCGCGCAGCAGTCGAAGCGGCCAATCCAACCTTGAATGTGGCGGCGTTGGTGGGTCACACGGCGCTGCGCAGTAATCATCTGGACGACTTGTTTCGCACCGCTACACCCAGCGAAATTGCGGCCATGCGTGAGCAACTGCGCGAGAGCCTGGAGGCCGGTGCGTTGGGTTTGTCCACAGGGCTGGCCTATGCCAGTGCTTTCTCGGCGTCTACTGACGAAGTCATGCAACTGACTGAAGAACTGACGGCGTTCGGTGCGGTTTATACCACCCATTTGCGCAGCGAGTTCGAGCCGGTGCTGGAGGCCATGGACGAGGCATTCCAGATCGCTCGCCACGCGAAAAGTCCGGTGATTATTTCCCATCTCAAATGCGCGGGTGCCGGCAATTGGGGGCGCAGTCCGCAGCTATTGGCCTCTCTTGAACACGCGGCGAAAAGCCACCCGGTGGGCTGCGATTGTTATCCCTATGCGGCGAGTTCCTCGACCCTGGACCTCAAACAGGTGACCGACGACTTTCGCATCACCATCACTTGGTCGACGCCACACCCTGAAGTGGGCGGCCGCGACCTGTTGGACATTGCCGCCGAGTGGGGTGTGCCGCTGCTGGACACGGCCCGTCGACTGCAACCGGCCGGGGCGGTGTATTACGGCATGGACGAGGCGGATGTGCGGCGCATTCTGGCCCATCCGTTATCGATGATCGGCTCCGACGGTTTGCCCGAGGACCCGTTCCCTCACCCGCGTTTGTGGGGCGCGTTTCCACGGGTGCTTGGGCACTTCAGTCGGGATCTCGGGCTATTTCCGCTGCACACGGCGGTGCACAAAATGACCGGGCTGTCGGCGGCGCGTTTCGGCCTGAAAGAACGCGGTGAAATATGCGAAGGGCATTGGGCGGATCTGGTGCTGTTCGACCCGTTGCGCGTACGCGACGTGGCGGATTTCAACGACCCGCAACGTTCGGCCGAAGGCATTGACGGGGTGTGGGTCAATGGGGTCTTGAGTTACCGCGAGGGCAGGGCGAGCAACAGCAGGGCTGGGCGTTTTCTAGCGCGAGAAGGGGATTTGCGTACAGGCTTTCATTGATTGTTGACGATCTTTTGATCCAGGTCTCACAGTGGCACTGTGCAATTAAAGAAAGGCTCCCCCAAGCCGAAGCGCTGTCATGCAACCCACCTATAGTGCGGCCTTTCAGTTTGGGAGAAGTGCAATGAGCTTCGGTAAAACCACCCCGATCCTGCGGATCTTCGATGAAGCCAAGGCGCTGGAATTCTACGTCGACTTCCTCGGTTTCACGCTCGACTGGCAGCACCGTTTCGAGGCGAACTTCCCGCTCTACATGCAGGTGTCGCGAGGTGAATGCGTGCTGCACCTGTCCGAGCATCACGGCGACGCTACGCCGGGTTCGGCGCTGCGCATCGAGACTGATGAGCTGGAAGTATTCCAGGAGCAATTGCTGACCAAGCAATACCGCTTTGCTCATCCACAGATTCAGGCCATGCCCTGGGGGAGCCAGGACATGACCATCAGTGATCCGTTCGGCAATCGGTTGGTGTTTACCAATGCGATCAGTGTTTGAGACCGCTCACCTGTAGATGCATGGCTTGCCAGCGATGGCGATCAGACGCCATTGCTGGTAAACAGAACGCCGCCCGGCCGCTCCTGCAAATGCGTGAGAGCCGGTTTGCGCAATGTGAACGATCACACCCTGAAGTGACTCACCATCATCTGCAACTGATTGCCCAACCGTGCCAGTTCAACGCTGGACGCGGCGGTTTCATCACTGGCGGCGGCGGTCTGCTCGGAGACGTCGCGCACGTTGATAATGCTGCGGCTGATCTCTTCGGCCACCGCACTTTGCTGCTCGGCAGCGGCGGCGATCTGCTGGTTCATCGACTGAATGTTCGACACTGTGCGGGTGATGTTTTCCAGTGACACGCCGGCCTTGCGGGTCAGCTCGACACTGCTGTTGGTCAGACTGCGGCTATTGTTCATCACTGCGGCCACTTGCTGGGTGCCGTTCTGCAGGCCGGCGACCAGACCTTCGATTTCTTCAGTAGATTTCTGCGTGCGTTGGGCCAGGCCACGCACTTCGTCAGCGACCACGGCGAAACCGCGGCCGGCTTCACCGGCGCGCGCCGCTTCGATGGCAGCATTGAGCGCCAGCAGATTGGTCTGTTCGGCGACGGCCTTGATCACGTCCATGACGCTGCCAATTTTGTCGCTTTCCTGTTGCAGCACGGTCATGGCTTCGGTGGAACGCACCACTTCGCTGGCCAGACGTTCGATCTGCGCGATCGCTTCGTTGACCACTTTATCGCCTTCGCGGGCTTCACCGTCAGCCGCTGCTGCCGCTTGCGACGCTTCTTCCGCGTTGCGTGCAACTTCCTGCACCGTGGCCGTCATTTCGTGCATGGCGGTGGCGACCTGATCGGTTTCGATCTTCTGGCTGTTGACCCCGGCACTGGTTTCTTCAGTCACGGCCGACAGCTCTTCAGCGGCGCTGGCGATCTGTGTGACGCCATCACGGATGCCGCTGATCAAGTCGCGCAGGGTGACGCCCATCCGTGCGATGCCTTGCTGCAACACGCCAAGTTCGTCACGACGGGTGACGTGGACGTCATGGGTCAGGTCGCCACCGGCGATACGCTCGACCACAGCCAGGGTTTCGCGCAGTGGGCGGGTGATCTGCCGGGTGATGGTCACGGCCGCGACTACGCCGACCAGCAACGCCAGTAGCGTGCTGATCAGTTGCAGGGTGCGTGCCTGGGTGCTTTCGATATCACGGCGATCAAGCTGGATCTGATACAGCGCGTCACTGCGCGCAACGATGTCATTGCCCTGGACGGTCATTTCCTGGCGAGCCTGGACCGCGTCGCTGTTGGCCGCTTTGTAGGCCTGCAATGCGCTGCGGTAATTGAGCAGTGCGCTTTGCAGCTGACGCAATGCATCTTGCTGGGTGTCGGCGAAATGCGTGTTGAGTGTTTTCAGGCTGGCGATGGCCGCGTCCAGTTGGGCGATGGCTTTTTGCTCGGTGGTCGGATTGCTGTCATCGATGTAACCGCGAACTTCGTAGCGGGCGAGCTGAAACTGTTCCTTGGCCCCGGTAATGGCCAGGAACTGCTCGAAGCGTTGATCGCTCAAGGGCATCTGGCGCACGCGGGTGTCGATGTCACTGATCAGCGTGTTGGCGCTTTCGGCATTCTCACCCATGGTCTGACGCTCGTTGCTCACGGTCCGATAGGCGTTGCGCATTTTGTTCAACGATTGCTGGTAGGCATCGATGACCGTGCCCTGCTCATTGAGCAGTTTGAGGTTTTCCGGGCTCTTGAGGCTCGACAGCAGTTTTTGCTGCTGGGCCTTGAAGCCGTCGAGGGCAGTTTGCACGGTCTGCGCCACGGTTTCGTCGCCGCCGGCCAGCATATACTGCAAACGGGTAACCCGCAGTTTGGTCAGACCCGCGTTGAGCTGAGTGATATCGCTCATCCAGTTGCTGCGGTCGATCAGCCCACTCAGGCTGGTCCAGCTGGTCAGGGCGAGAATGCACGTAAGGGCCAGCACCAGGCCGAAACCCAGGCCCAGTTTCAGGTTGACGCTGATGTTGGCGAACCAGCTATTCATCAAAAATTCCTCCAGGAACGTTGCGCTTCTTGATCGTCAGTTGGCTGGAAGATTGTTTTTTTTAGAGGCCAGCAGAATTGAGTTCGTAGGGGGGTATCGGCGGCAGACGCCATAGCTGAAACGTTTTTTGTAACGAGAAAATACGGGGTATGCTCATCGGTTGAACATTTTTTCACATTCGTTTCACTGGGTACTTATGCGTCGACGTTTAAAGTCCGTCGTACAATCGGGCATTCGAGCGTCAGAGGTGGTTTGAAGGTGGAGTCAAGACGCGGTCTTGTGGGTATCAAGCGTTCACTGAATGTGGGTGGGCTCACTCGCGTTAAAAGGATTGCCATTGTGTTACTGGCGGCACTCTTTGTTATCGCGCTGACGGTCTGGCTGCTCCGTCCCGTCGGCCCGGCAGACCTGGCCCACGGCAACTTTTCCGGGGACAAGGCCTTGGCGGCCAGTTGGGCCAAGGGCGATACGATTGTGCTGATCCGTCATGTTGAGCGATGCGACCACTCCAGTGCCCCTTGCCTGGACAGTGCCGATGGCATTACCGAGCGCGCGCGTGCGGTAGCTGTCGGGATTGGTTCGCAATTCGCCCACCTGGGCCTGACTAACGCCGATATCTACAACAGTCCGTTGACGCGGACCGTGCAAACGTCGCACTACATGTTCAACACACTCGGCAGCGCCCAGGATTGGCTCTTCAACTGCAAAGGCACGATGCTGCGTGACGTGCTTGCGCACAAGGTCGCCGGTCGTAACCTGGTGCTGGTCACCCACAGCGAGTGCATGGCGCAACTGGAAAAAGAACTGAAGCTGCCGACATCGCCGACCCCGGGGTATGGTGCGTCACTGTTTTTTACGGTTGATACCGCGCAAACCAACCCGAAGCGACTTGGGCTCATCGAAGCCTCTGATTGGCAATCGGTCGATATCAAATAGCCTGACGGGTTGATTCTCCCTGGGCACTTTCGCCAGACAATAAAAAACGGCACCTGCATCAGGTGCCGTTTTTTTTGCTGGCCGTTTTAGTGCGCGACGAAATAGTAATCCTGACGTCCCACCAGCATTTGCTTGAGAACCTTCAACGGTGCCTTGGGTTCAGTCTCGCTGGCAATCAGCGCCACATGCGTGGGAGAGGCTGCGAGAAACGCCGTCAGCTCGGCTTCGGTCTGCAAGTCCTTGAGCAGGGTATGGGTGTAGAACACCGTTGCCCCAGCGGTCCGTTCGTTCGCCTGATACAGCGCCACTTCCTGGCCGTTGGCTTGCATGGTCTGGATTTGCTCAGTCAATGGCAGGAACGACAATTTGCGGTCGGCACGCGGGACGACCCATTGGGCAGCGGCCAGATAACTGACGATCAGCACGCTGATGATACCGATCGCGATACCGCGACGATTGCGGGCGATTTTGCCGAGCAACGTTGATGCTTCGGTGTGCTGGCGTAAGCGCTCGTACAGCACGGCCGCATATTCCGCGGCCAGTACGGCGGCGGCCGGTGTCAGCGACATCAGGTACACCGTGCGCTTGCTCGACGCGAGGCTCACCATTAAGAACTGGGCGAGCAGCCACAGCGTAAAGAACAGCAGGTAGCGATTGTTCGCCAGGCTCTTACGGAAATGCCACAACCCCAGGTATACCAGGATGTTCCACGGCAGGAAGGCTTCCGGCAGTTTGGCCAGGTAGTAATAGAACGGCTCGTAGTGACCCGCTTCAACGAACGAACCGTCGAAGCGCCCGATGCTGTTGGTCAGCAATACCTCGGCCAGCGCCTGCGAACCACCGCGCTGATAGAGCATAAATAGCCAGATCACCAAAGGGATCAGCCCGAGGAGGGTCGCCAGTGCAGGCCCCATCCAGCGCGGCAGGCTGAAGCGTTTATCGATCAGGCTTTCGGCCAGCAGATAGGCGAAGATCACCACGCCCGGCATTGCCAGACCGAGCACGCCTTTGCTCAACGTGGCGATGGCGATGCCGACAGCGAACAGCAGCCAGCTACCCATGGCGCCACGCTGTTCGGCCTGTTGGCGATGGGCCTGATAGAACGACAGCAGCGCCAGGGTGACGCCGAGGCTCAGCAATGCGTCTTCGCCAACACCGCGAACGTTGCCCCAGTAACTGGCCATGGTTGCCAGCATGATCCCGGCGACCCAGGCGATGGTCGTTGGACGGCCGAATCGGCGCAGCATGCTGTACAGCAGCATCACGCTGAACAACCCGGCGAAGGCCGAGGCCAGGCGCACCGCCAATGGTGTGCCACCAAACGCACGGATCGCCCCGGCATCGAGCCAAAGGCTCAGCGGCGGTTTCTCGAGAAAGGGCTGACCGAACAGACGCGGCGTCACCCAGTCGTTATCCAGGTGCATTTCCATCGCAATCCCGGCAACCCGGGGTTCGGTGGAACCTTGCAACTGGTGATTGCCGAGGGCGAAGAAGAACAGCAGGCAAGTGAGTAACAACAGGAGTGGGGCAGGGCGTGACATAGGCATCAGGCTACCGAAGGATGAGGGCCGAGATTAAAACAGGACTCGGAAGTATACGAGGCCACTTCTTAACAAAATGTGAATTGGAAACATTATTGACAAGGATGACCGGTTTAAAGCTCGGCAGAACCGGGTTGGTCACCCTTTGCATCATATGACGAGTGTGTCTACGGCAGATGATCCGCGGCAAAGTCGGCTTCCGAGCGGGCCTGTAGCTTGCCTTTGCGGCAGGCCTGTTGAAAGCGTTCGAAGTCGCGCTTGTTCTGGTCGGAGTAGGCCTTGGCGTACTTGAACAGTGCATCGGCCATGACGTCGCTCTTGCCTATGTAACCGCTGATCTGCGCCGCTTGCCCGCTGGCTTTGGCGTGGGCTCGAGCCAGGGCTTTGCCACAGATGTGGCCATACGCGGAAAAAGTTTCGGCATCGAAGGTTTCCAGCTCCGCCGATATTTTCATGTCCCGTAGCTGGCGCACGTAGAAGTGCTGGCCATTGGGGCTGGTGGTCCAACCGAGAAACAGATCGCTGGCCGACTGCATCAGGCGCTGGCCTTCAACCACGCGCTGGCCGTTATGGCGTATCCGCGATTTGGCTTTGACGTAATCGGCGAGCACCGAGCGGCGTGCTTCCTTGAGCTGCAAAAACAGCGGTCGCTCCTGATCGTCGGTCAGCAAAGCGACCAGGAAGCTTGCCACCAGCCGTTTCAGGTCCCACTCCCAGGGGCCAGGGTGAACTTCGTCGAAGTCGTTGACGCTGAACAGCAGGTTGCGTTCCGGCGTGCCAAAACCACCGAAGTTCATCAGGTGACAATCGCCGCAAATGGTTGAATGCAGCCCCATGTCTGGCGTACCGGACAGGTCGTGGGCGTGCAGCAGGGCATTGCCGCGATAGAAGGCGAAAGGCGAAACCAGCATGCGCCCGAAGCGCAATTCGTTCAGCGAGCGGATTCGCCCTGCACTGGAGGCTTTGATCAAGGGCAGCGGGTCGCGATCAGTCTTCCCGTGCATCGCCTGAGCGTTGCGGGAGCACTGCTTGCGAGCATCCTTGCCCTGCTTCAGACGGTCTTTGAGGGTGGTCATGAGGTTCCTTTCGAGGTGGGCTGAAAGGCTGGCGCAGACAGGAAAGGCGCCGCTTGGCGAAGTGTAGAACCCGTTTGAAAAGCTAGCAGGAATCCTTGTGAAAGCCAGCGGTTGGGGCTTTTTCAGACCTTCATATGAGAGGTGATAAGCAGCTGGTTTGATCTACAGAAAGTTACGTTAAGTGAAACCTTCCGTTGAGTCCGAAGCGTGTCTTCCTCAGGACAACAAAACCTGCGCCTGCAATCGTCGCCCAACAACATCCAGCAAATCGCAACCATCGCGCAGTGAAACCACCAGCGCACGCGCCAGTTCACTGTGAATCCCCTCGCCGGTGGCGACGTTTTCCAGCAACTGGGCAGACGAAGAGGTGCTGAACGGAAAGGGGCTGATTTATCTTGATTTGAGTCGAATGCTCGACAATAGATCGGCCCACTTTTCGTGGGTGCTGAATAGGCTCAACCGGCGAGCATTCCCCAAAACATCGCGACGACAGCCAATGCCATCGCCAGCGAACAACTCCAGCCCAGAAGCCGCAAGCTTGGTCGAATGACGAAGTTGCCCATGATGTCCTTGCGCGATGCCATGAACATCATGGTGAACATGATCGGCACGGCCATGACGCAGTTGATCACGGCGCTCCACAGCAACGCCTTGATCGGGTCAATGGGCGCAAAGCACAGCAGAACGCCCAGCAACGTTGCCGCGGCAATGACGCCGTAGAAGCCTTTGGCGGTTTTTGGCTCGTCTGCCAGGCTGTTTTTCCATTGAAATGCCCCGGCCATTGCGTAGGCGGCGGAACCTGCCAGCACGGGAATAGCCAGCAAACCGGTGCCGATGATGCCGGCACTGAACAGCCAGAAGGCAAACTCTCCGGCGATGGGACGCAGGGCGCTCGCCGCTTGTGCAGAGGTCTGGATATCGGTCATGCCGTGCATGTGAAGCGTGACGGCCGTGGTCAGCATGATGAAAAACGCGATGATGTTGGAAAACGCCATTCCAATGATCGTGTCGGTTCGGATCCGCCGGAAATTGACCTTTGCCTGCTCTGGAGCCTCGATCAGCGAGCGTGCGTCTGGACGAGCCTCCATTTCTTCCACTTCCTGGGAGGCCTGCCAGAAGAAAAGATAGGGGCTGATGGTTGTGCCGAAAATGGCCACGACCATGGTGATGTATTCCGGTTTCCAGGACAGGTGCGGCCATACCGTCTGCAGAGCCACCTTGCCCCAAGGGATCTGCACCGCAAATATAATGCCCACGTAAGCCAGCAATACCAGGGTCAGCCACTTGAGTACGCGCACATAGCGGCTGTAGGGAATGAACATCTGTAGCAGTAACGAAACCACCCCGAAGCCAACGGCGTAGAAATGAGACGGCCCACCGATCAGCAACTTCGTGGCACTGCCCATTGCGGCGACGTCGGCGGCAATGTTCACGGTATTGGCGATCAGCAATAGCCCGACAATGGAGAGCAGAAAGGGCTTGGAGTAATGTCGACGAATGTTGGTTGCCAGCCCGTGACCGCTGACCCGACCGATTTTGGCGCTGATGATCTGAATGCCGACCATCAGGGGGAACGTCAGTAACAATGTCCAGAGCGTGTTCAGGCCAAACTGCGCGCCGGCTTGCGAGTAGGTTGCGATACCACTGGGGTCATCGTCGGCGGCGCCTGTAATCAGCCCCGGTCCCAGCTTTTTCAGCCACGAACCATGAGCAGCAACCGCTGGCTTGGAGACGAGCTCTTCGTTGTTCATTGTTGTTGGCTCCACGAGGCGGCTGGATGCCACATACAGCTGTGACTGGCGGCTTTTGCGGGGAGTTCCCTGATCGTACTTCCTCGGCTCTCGACCTCTGCGCGAGTATGGAAACGACTTCTCTTTGTGGCTTGTCTGGAGGGCCTTGTCCGTCAACTCACAACAATAATCTTCGAGACCAGCTCCGCACTGTTCTTGGCCTGCAGCTTTTTCATCAGGCGTGCGCGATGGACTTCCACTGTTCTGTGGGAAATCGCCAGTTTTTTTGCCACTTCCTTGCAGGTCAGGCCGTTGACAATGTGCATCGAGATTTCGCGTTCGCGGGGCGTGAGGTTTACCGTCGCGTGGTGCGGCCGGTCCATGCGTTCGAAGTGCCAAACCATCAGTTTGAACGGATCGTCCGGGGTCAGGCTGTAGCCGTGCGACCTGGCCCAGAACACCTCACCGCTTTTGTGTTGCATGAAGCGCTCATCGGAGTAAGAGCCGCTCTGGCTGTTACGCAACCAGTTCTGGCTGCGATTGCCGATAGTCTTGTAGTCCGCCTGGGAGGGGTAGATCAACAGGGTCAGATGACCCAGAAGCTCTTCGCGTTCGTAGCCAAACAACTCCAGGAATGCTTCGTTGCAGTCGAGCATCACACGGTTGCCGGTGATGAGCTGCGGGGCGGGTGACACCTGGAACGCCAGACGCTCAAGGTCTTTCAGTTGCTTTGCGAAGACGGTCATTGGGCATCCTGCCTCGATTTAAATCCGCTACTGACGACACTGTGGGTCAGTGCGGTTACTTATCCGTGTACGTAGTTGCACGAACTAGCGAGCGGTCCGGGCGGTAGGTCATTGTAAGGAATGCCTGATCCAAGCACAGAAGAAAATCACCATGCCCCATGATTCCGTATCCATCGTCGCTGCCGCTCACTCCCGTTTTGGCCGTTTGGACGGTTCCACGCTGGAAGATCTTATCGTGCAGGTCACCCGCGAAGCCCTGGCGGATGCCGCCATCGACGCCTCAGAAGTCGACGCCCTGTTCCTCGGGCATTTCAATTCGGGGATGGTTGCGGATGGTTTTCCCGCTTCATTGATGCTGCAAGCCGACCCAGGCTTGCGCTTCAAGCCTGCGGTTCGTTGCGAAAACGCCTGCGCCTCGGGTTCGGCGGCGATTCACGCGGGGATCAACGCGATCCTCTCAGGCTCTGCTGAGCTGGTATTGATCGTCGGCGCCGAGAAGATGACCTCCAACTCCACAGCCGAGGTCACCAAAGCCCTGGCCGGTGCCGGTTATCAGAACGACGTCGAAGAGGCCGGGCTCAGTTTTCCGCAGTTGTTCGGCCTGGCGGCGCAACAGTACCGTGACCGCTACCAGTGCCCGATGGCATCGATGGCCGCCATCGCCACCAAGAATCACTCCAACGCCATGGCCAACCCCTTGGCGCAGATGCACCGGGTCATGGATTTCGAACACTGTAACAACGTGTCCAAGAGCAATCCTTATGTGGCTGAGTCACTGCGCCTGACCGATTGTTCGTTGATCAGCGATGGGGCTGCTGCCATTGTGCTGGCCTCCTCCAAGCGTGCCAGGCAGTTTCGTCGTGATGTGCTGATTCGCTCGGTGACTCAGGTCAACGATTTCCTGCCGATTGCCCAGCGCAACATCCTCGCGTTTGAAGGCCCGCAGCGTGCGATCCATTCGGCCCTGCGCGGGGCCAATATCACCCTGGCCGACCTGAGCTTTGCCGAGGTCCATGACTGCTTCACCATCGCCGAACTGCTGATCTACGAAGCCATGGGCCTGGCACCTAAAGGCGAGGGGCATCGGGCGCTGGATGACGGTATCGTGCGGGCCGGCGGACGTCTGCCGGTGAACCTGTCTGGCGGACTCAAGGCCAAAGGGCATCCCGTGGGCGCCACGGGGGTGTCGATGCACGCTATGGCCTTTCGGCAGTTGACGGGCGACCCCATTGGCTTGGCCGTGCCGAATCCCGAGTTCGGTCTGTTGTTCAACATGGGCGGCATGGCGGTCGCCAATTATGCCTCGGTGCTTCAGGCTCGCAGGGCTTGAGCATGAACATTGCCAATTGGCTGAACGACGCCGGTCGACGCTGGCCAGAACGTCCAGCGTTGTTTGAGGGGCAGCGGCAAGTCGCCGACTACGCCACGTTTGCCGCCCGTGTCCGTAGTCGTGCCGCGCAGCTCATGGGCGAGCAGGGCATTGCGCCCGGCGACCGTGTGGCGCTGTTCATGAAGAACAGTTGTGAATACCTCGAATTACTCTATGCCGTCTGGTGGATTGGCGCGGTTGCGGTGCCGATCAACTGCAAGCTGCACCCTGTTGAAGCCGACTGGATTGTCGACGATGCGCAAGCCCGGCTGATTTTCACTGATGGTGGCAAGGTGTTCTCGCCCGAGGTGTTGCCGCAGGGCTGTCGAGAACTGAATGTGGCGGACAGTGTGGCGTGCGCTTCGGTCGATACGACGATGTTGGAAGATCCCTGTTCTCGGGATGCCAATGACCTTGCCTGGCTGTTCTATACCTCCGGTACCACCGGGCGATCCAAGGGGGTGATGCTGTCCCACGGCAACCTGACGGCCATGTCGCTGTGTTATCCGCTCGACGTTGATCCGGTCAGCCCGGATGACGCGGTGGTGTACGCGGCCCCGATGTCCCATGGCGCCGGCCTCTATAACTTTATCCATGTGCGTTGCGGTGCTCGCCATGTTGTCCCCGAGTCCCGTGGCTTCAAGGCCGACGAGCTGTTCGAGCTGGCGAGCGGGTTGCGCAACATCACGTTGTTCGCCGCGCCGACCATGGTCAAGCGCATGGTCGAGCAGGCTCGTCGCCAAGGCTATGGCGGCGACGGGATCAAAACCATCGTCTACGGTGGCGCGCCTATGTACCTGGCGGATCTGCAAGATGCGGTCGAGACCTTTGGCGCGCGGCTGGTGCAGATCTATGGCCAGGGGGAGAGCCCGATGACGATCAGCGCTTTGTCGCGTGAGTTGATCGCGGATCGAAACCGTCCCGACTGGGCATCTCTGGCAGCTTCCGTGGGGCGGGCACATTCGTGCGTGGACATCAGGATTCTTGACCCTGAGCACCGGCCACTGCCGCCCGGCCAGTCGGGGGAAATCGCCGTGCGTGGTCCCACTGTCATGCAGGGCTACTGGCGTAACGACGCCGCGACTCGCGAGACCTTGGTGGATGGCTGGCTGTTGACCGGCGACATCGGCTTTCTTGACCACGCGGGTGTTCTGACGCTCACCGATCGCTCCAAGGATGTGATCATTTCCGGCGGCTGTAACGTGTACCCACGGGAAGTCGAGGAAGTGCTGGCGCAACACCCGCAAGTATTTGAAGTCTGCGTGGTTGGCGAGCCGGATGTGCAGTGGGGGGAAACGGTGGTAGCGTTCGTCGTTCCCCGCAGTGCAGGGGGGCTCGACGCGTCTTTGCTCAATGCCTGGTTCGTCGAACGCATGGCGTCGTTCAAAAAACCGAAGAAGTACGTGTTTCGCACCGAGCTGCCCAAGAACAGTTACGGCAAGATTCTCAAGACCGAGCTGCGCCTCTGGTTGAAGGGGGTCGCGAACGGCACTGCAGTTCCTTGAGTTGTGTTTTCCATGGATAGAAATCAGACAGGAGTCCCTCACGTGGGCATTCAACAGAAAAACCCGGCCCGGCAACGGCGTCGGGCGTTTATCGGTGCAACGTCCGGCCACCTGATCGAGTGGTACGACTACGGCGTCTATGGTTTCCTCGCCGTCTATATTGGCAAGGCGTTCTTCGTCTCCGACGACCCGACCACCAGCCTGCTCGCCAGTTTTGCGGCGTTTGCCTTGAGCTTTTTCATCAGGCCGCTGGGGGGACTGTTCTTCGGTCCGCTGGCGGACAGGATCGGCCGGCGCAAAACCCTGATCACGGTGTTGGTGATGATGGCCGGCTCCACCTTTTTACTGGGGCTGCTGCCGACCTATGCCTCGATAGGGATCGCAGCGCCGATCATTCTGGTGTTGATCCGCTGTGTACAGGGCTTCTCGGCGGGTGGCGAGATCGGCACCATCACCAGCTTCATCTCCGAATACGCCGGGCCCGGGCGACGTGGCTTCGCCACATGCTGGTTGATGGTGACGGCGGTGCTCGGCTTGTTGCTGGGCGGCGCGGTGGCCAACGGCATGACCTGGGTAATGGGCGCGGACCTGATGCAAGCCTGGGGTTGGCGCATTCCGTTTATGATTGCGGCGCCTCTGGGCCTGATTTCGATGTACATCCGCCTGAAGCTCGAAGACAGTCCCGAGTTCTTGGCGTTGCAGCGCGCGGGGGAAACCTCCAAGGCCCCTCTGCGAGAAGTTTGGCAGTGGAAACGGGCGATTGCCCTGGTGTTCTTTATCATTAGCCTGCACAGCTCGATCTTCTATCTGGTGCTGACCTTTGCCTCGACCTACATGTCGAGCATTCTCAAGTTCGACAGCGGCACGACCTTGCTCTACGTCTTCGTTGCCAGCCTCTCGGCCGCAGTCGTCATGCCATTCGGCGGCGCATTCACGGATAAATATGGGCGCAAGCCGTTTTTGTTGGTGGTCGGCACCCTGGCAACCCTGGCGATGTACTGGCTCTTCACATCGGCACCCACGGCGACGCCTGCTTCGTTTATCTACCCGTTGATGGCGGTGGCAATCCTGTTCGGGCTGTATGCCTCGTCGACTTACGCGTTGATGAGCGAGTTGTTGCCCACCCGAATCCGCTCCACCGGTATCGCGGTGGCGTACAACATTCCGGTAGCAGTATTCGGCGGTAGCGCACCGCTGATTTCCACCTGGCTGATCAAGGTGACCGGAGACATTACGTCGCCCTGGTACTTTTACATCGGCACGGGGGTGGTGTCGCTGATCGCGCTGGTGCTACTGCGCAAGGAGGATTTTGTCGCCTGCGCCAGTCCCGCCGAGGTGCCGAGTGTTGGGCGTGCCGATCTGGGGTTGGCAGCCGCGCCTTGAGCTCGTGAGTGATAGACAAAGCCCCCAGATGCAACAAAGCCCGCACAAGACGGGCTTTGTTGGTGCTTGAGGATGCAGAGGGCTCGCATAAGAGGGGCGAACCAGATTTCATTGATTCTCAGGCACAGATTGCCGTGCCCGTAACACCACGATCCCTGGCGTCTTCGCGATGTAGTCCTTGAAGGGAGAGTCGACGACTTCTCTGTTCTTTTTCTTCGAAGAGGCATTACGCAGCACTGGCCCTTCGTCTTTGTTGATAAAGAACCCTGTATGGGTGACGTCCAGGCCGGCGAGTTGGGTGTAAATGCCAACGTAATCGCCAGTCTGCAAGCGGCTGATCACGTGGTCGTTAATAAAAGCGCTAGGGATATAGGTAATACTGCGCTCGATCATGGGCACGCCCGGCAAGTAGGCGCTGCCATCTGCTTTTCGGTTGAGGCGCTTCACCACGGTTACCGCATGAGGGCTGATTTGAGCGGTGACGTCGTCGGCCAGTTTTTGCTCCGCCTGCGACCAGTCTGTGAAGAAGTGCCGGCGATGCAGGAAATTGAGATTGCCGTTCACGTAACGGGTCTGAATGAGGCTCTTCACGAAGTCGGCTTCATTGGTGGACTTTCTCAACGCTTCGACATAATCCAGATAGGTGAAACAGTCCAGGCCCCTGAAGTCGACTACCAACTCTTCCGGCGTGGTAGCAGAGCCCTGCAACCTGTTCGCGGAATAGGGCAGCCCCAAAAACTCTCGTGAAATCAGATTGTTCATCTGCCCTATGTCATCGGGGTTGGTCGCTGAGCGTTCTTTGAGCAGGGCATCCAGTTTGCTAGCGGTATAACCATCCATTTCCAGTGGGGTGTGCCCATTCTCGGACGCTACGCTCTCCACTGCTTTCGTTTTCTCGACGGGCAGCCCAGTCCCACACGCTGTCAGCATGGATGCCAAAAGAATTACAGCCGACCTGCGCATTCGATTCCCCATCGTTTTCGACTATTACGTCGCAAATGGTAATGTTTATTAATGGGCCTGTGGGGATTTTGGCATTCGCCGAGGGAGGTTCGAAGCACTTTAGCGACGGACTGTCTGCCGGCTTTGTGCTGTGTTTGAGCGTTTTTGACAGGCTCTGGGTTGGGGGGCACTGCATAACAGGCTAGAAAGCTCAAACCCCAGATGCAACAAAGCCCGCACTAGGCGGGCTTTGTTGATGCTTCGTTTGGTGGGCCGGGGACGTTTGAACCGGCCTTTAATGTTCCAGTAAACATTGGGGTTGGCGTGGTGGCGTGACTCAAGGCATACACAGTGGCATACACGCTGCTGGTTGCTGTGCCCTGTCAGCCAAGAAAAATGACTAGTGTTCACATTCCTGTATCTGATCGTTATGCGTAACGCTGGCGGTTGGAATCCTCGGTGAGCATCTGAACCCGCGTCCAACATTTCAAAACTGCCTTGCGTAACGTGCAAACCAACTCAGACCAACCTGTCGGTTGTGGTGTCAGCGGGGCAGATTCAGTCTCCGTTACATCGAATCTGGGGTGAAACCCTTATTGGCTGGGGCTTTGGTTGCTTTAACTAAACAACAACCAACCACCGAAATAAGGTCATACATAGCGAACGAGCGGGGCCCGAATTACCCCCTATGGGGGTGGAGTCCGGGAGTACCTTTTGAAAATTGGCGGGACGACCCCGGCCAGCCACTCAAGTCTTCTTCGCAGTCATCCATGGGTGCAACTTTCCCCCAGTCGTGCCCTTTTTATGCAGTGGTGCCCATGTCCAAGGGTGGGCACAACTGAGGGCACAAGGGCACGACTGGGCAAAAGCGTTTGGCTCAATCGGCCGTCCATTGGGTGAACTGTCCCCAAAGCGCTGGGGGCTGACCCGTCCGGGCGCTATCGTTCTGAATCCTCCCTTGGGATGGATGCGGGGAATCGCTACAGGCCCCGTTGTTCGTGGTCTGCGCAGGTGATGGGTCTGCCGCTTGTCCCGGATATGTCCCACCGTGCAAGGCATCGAAGCCGTGGCGATCAAGGTGCTGGTGCCACGTCTCCAAGGCCTTGCGTTTCATGCCCTCGGCGGTGGTGTGGATGTAAGTCGCGTCCAGGTCTTTCATGGCGTGGTTCAGCAGCATTTCGCCCACCATGTAATCCACGCCCAGATCAGCCCAGGCAGTACGAGCCACTTTGCGCAGGTCATGGCTCGACCATGCCCCCTTGGCCAAGCCGGCAAACAGAGTGCTGGCGTTTGTCGCACTGATAGCCGTACCAGAGCGTCCAGGGAACAGGAGTGGCCCTTGATACCCTGCTGCTTGCTGCATAGACCGGTAGCGCTCGATCAGGGCGCAGGTTTGCTCGGTCAGTGGCAGCGTGTGCTCGGCTTTGGTCTTGGTGTCCGGGGCGGGGATAAACCACTGGCGGGTGGTGAGGTTGAGGTTCTTCCAGCGAGCCAGCCGCGTTTCGCCCAGTCGGGTGCCATGACAGAGCATCATCAGCGCGAGCATCGATTCCAACGGCGCATGCTCGATCCGTTCGGTCAGGTCGTGCAGTAGCGTTGGTAGGTCGTCACCGCGTAACCGGGCGGGCTTGGGCTTGATTCGGGTCTGTACGAAGTCGGTGTACTTGAGGTCGGCCATGGGATTGACGGTGATCAGACCAAGGCGCATGGCTTGGCGGAAGGCGACCGCCAGCACGCCATACACCGAACGCACGAATGACAACGCGTAACGCTCTTGCATGGGCCACATCAGCAGACGGTCGAGGCTGGCACGGTCAAGGCTTGCTAACGTTACATCTTGAAGACGTGGAGTCAGGTGGCAACGCAACGCTGATTGCGCACTGGCTTTGCGTTTGTCCGACAACCCCCGGTCCCGGCCCATACGATCGGCGTACCAGTTCAGCACTTCGCCTACGGTGTGCCAAGCGGTGGTGGTGGAGGCTGCCTTGGGGTCGACCGCACGTCGTGCCAGGATCGTCGGCAGAGTGCTAATCATCAGTTTGGCATTGATGCTGGGATAATTACCGGCTTTGCCCCACTTGCCGCGCACTACGACATGCCAGGCGCCCTTGTTGCGGTCGGAGGTGGAGTAGCGGAATCTGAGTTCGGGGTGACGGATGTCGCGCAGTTGACGAGTTTCGCCGCCAGCATGGCGGCGAATCTCGATGTCACTGATCACCACCGTCAGAGTTTTCGGCTCTGAAATGGTCAAGGTGTCTAGCTTCCTTTACTGATGGCCGCAGGTTAGGCGTTGGCCTTGGCGCGTGCTAGACCGCGATAGTCCAGTGGGGCCACACCCGCGTCGATACGCACCTTGAGGCTAATACCGTCCACGGACCACCCTTGCTGTTCTTCGAGATAAGGGGTATCGACGCCGTCCAGGTAGGCGACTTCAATGGTATCGGCGCCTTGTTCGGCAGCCACGTACCAATAAGGTGTAGGTGCGCTATCCAAGCGGCTTTCGACGATGAGCTGGCCCATTTTGCTGACAGGATTGGCAATGCCGCTATTCATGTTTGCGCCAGGAATCGATGTGCTGTTGAGCACCTGCATGGCGGCTGACTCAAGGCCGGCGGGGACAATGACAAACGCGGGCGAGATATTCAGCGCTGTACCGAAGTCATCTTTCTGCAGGCGCATCTTGCAGCGCAGTTCGCCCAGGCTATCAGGGGACATCGCGGCAGCGGTTTCGTCAATGTTGCCGTGCTCGGCGCTGAACAGTGGCTTGCCGTCGACGAAAGCCGCGTTGCTGGTCAACACCGAATAAACCAGGTCGCCAATGGTGCGGCTCGCCGAACGGCCCAGGTGAGCAGGAAGCGCGCTGAATGCGCTCAAATCATCGTTGATGATCGCCTGACGGGTAATGCTGAACAGTCCGCCATAGGTCGCGAGAGCGATCGGTGCGCCCCGGTCGTTGCAGGTAACATATTTGTACTCAGCCCCTTCGAGGACTTTAGGCAGCGTTGGGAAGCCGGACATGCCGACTCTGCGCGCGGGGTTGAAGTTGCTCAGTGAGCCTTTTTTGGTCCAGCGTTGGAACGTCTCGCCGCTGGCTTCCCAGCCGCGCAGCATGGCTTTCTCGGACACGCTCATTAGTACGTTACCGAAGTCGCTGGTGGTGTGGGTAAAGGCCGCGCCTACTAACTGCATTTTCGTGCCGTAACTGGCCACACCTACGCCACGCTCGGTGAGAGACGCGCGAGCCATCTCAGCCAGGGTCATGGTTCGATACGGGTTGTTGGCATCCTGGGCTTGAGCGATACCGAGACGAGTGCTCAGCGCATCGACCATACCGTCACGCACGATGTTGCCGTTACCGGCATGGACGAACGTGTCGGTACGTAGGCCACCGGTTGGAGTGGTTCCTTCGCCCAACGCAACCAGCAGTTTTTCGCGGACTTGCGCGGTGGTGTAGGTCATGAATTCTTTACTCGCTTGTAGACGCTGAATGCTTTCGTGGCCTGCAAAAGACCCGATAAGTGCGTTGAGCTTTTGGCGGTGGGCTTCGCGGCTGTCGGTTAGCCGCTGGAGAGATTGCGTTGCGGCTTCTGGCGCCTGAACAACGGTGGCCAGGAATGACATGGCCGTCGCTGCCAAACGTGGCTTGCTGCGCTCGGCGTTATCTACACGATGGGCAAAACCAGCGTCGACGGCTTCATAGGCGTTGAACCAGGTTTCGGCACTCATGATTGCCACGACCTTTTCTCCGCTCAGGCCCGTTCGCGCGGTATAAAGCGCGGCCATTTCGCGGCTGGCCATGTCAAGGGTGTCGGCAGTTTTGCGCATCTGGGTGGCATCGCCAGATGTAACGGTCCACGGGTTGTGAACCATCATCAAGCTGTGCTCGGCCATCACGATTTCATCGGCGGCCAGAGCCACGATTGTGGCCGCACTGGCACACAAACCATCGACGACGGCAGTGACATGGCCCTGGTGCTTATTCAGGATGCTGTAGATCGCCAGGGCGTCGGTTACGCTGCCGCCAGGGCTATTGATATGGACGGTTAGCGGCAGTTGGCCGACCACCATGGCCTTGACCTTTTGAGCGGTGACTTCGTCGATCACGTCGTAGATTTGAAGGTCCATGCTTAGCCCTCGTTGCTGGCGTCGTCATCGCTGGCGGGCTGTTGTTCCCAGGCACGGGGCATGGGGGCGGCGACATGGTCACACCACTTGCGGATAGCGTGGCGAGCCAGGGCAGGCAGGGAGAACATTGGGGCATGCTCTCCGGCTTCGGCATCAAGGCGGCGTTTGAGTTGTTCGAGGTCGCGGATACAGCCCTCGTCCAGGTGAATGGTCATGCGTTTTTCTGTCATAGGGTTTCTCCGTGAGCTTTCTGAACTGCTGATAAATGTCAGCAATGTGAGAACGCACACATTGGAGAAACGGCCATGGTCACTCAACGCGGTAAATCTTCGTTTTTATGCGGTTTCCGTAACGAATTTGCTGATATCTGCGATTTTATAAAACCTTCGATTACCTCGTCGGACATACGAAAGCGGTGATTGACCGGCCGACGCCATTTGGCGGAAGTATGAAGGTGTGTATCCCAACAGCTTGGCGGTGGCGTTCTCCGGCACTAGGCCGCCGAGCAGGGGAACCACATCCATCTGCTGCAAACGGGTGTAGATTTCTTCCTCAATACTCACGGCGCCACCTCCGCATCAGGCCAGCGCCAACGAACCTCAGCCAACGCTTCGTTACGCGTAACGGGAACACCCACCATCGTGCATATAGGTCTTTCACCGCGAACTACTCTCCAGTGGCAGCGGCGCTCAATCCCATCATTCGCTGCCAGTTCGGCCAGCAACTCAAGACGATGAGCGCGGATATATTTTTGCAGGTCATCCGTGACCCGCGACCTGGGCGATACCACCACCCGATTTCCCTTCTGGCGTGCTGACAGGCCGTGCTGCGCTAAATAGTCGATGGCGGTGCTCATATCGCCACCTCATCCGCACTCAGCTCGGCTTCCACGGGGGCTTCCATTGCTGGCCTTTTTTCCCTGTGAGGAAAGGCCGCGTAATCACCCGTCGCTTGAGGAAGTGACCAGGTGACCACGGTGTCTGCACCAAACCCAGCCCTGGCAGTAGTGACCGATAGATTTTCTCGTGCATTCCTGATCTGCTTTTGTGTATACCCGTTGCCCACCATCAGGTTTTTCGCTTCTTTTCCCGTCAGTGGCCCAGCGCTGAGGATTCTTCGCAAGGCCTCCGCTGGATTGTCGCTGTCATCCAGGCGTTCTTCGTCGCAGGCTTCGGCGTCGCCGAGGATGTCGCGAGCACTCCCTTCGATAACATCCCCCCACACCACACGGGTGGCCTCGATCCCGCCGCCGATGTCGCAAGGCTCGATGGTGTAAGAGACACCACCCTCATCGGTGCCGATGTTGGACTTGGCCCGGGCCAGCACTCGCATGTCGGTGCCTTCCTGTTTGGCTGCCACGAGCACCGTCCTGGCCAGCGCTGAGAATGCCTGTGAACCGATCACTCGATCTGCCGGTGAAGATCCCGCACCGCCCTTGGCAAAGTGGGAGATTCCCACCACCGCACAAAGATTTTGTTCGGCAAAGTCCACCACGCCTTGCAGGGCTCGACGCACGTCATTGGCTTTGTGCATATCACCCTTCACCGCGCTGACGATGGGGTCGAGCATCAGTAGCGACACACCGCCAATTTCGTTTGCAGTGGCCCTCAGCAAAGCAATGTCGTTGGCCGGGTCGAACGGGTCAGCCTCTCCCTGGGCATTAATACGGCCCTGGATGATGTGAACCCGGTTTAGGTCGGCCCCAGCAGCAGCCAATCGAGGTACTAACGTGTCGGCTGGGTCATCTTCGCTCGACCATATCAGGGCGTTACCTGGCTCACTGCAACGGGTGCCGTCCGGCCAACGCCCACCGGTAGTGATGGTTGCGATCAGGCTAATCAGCAGCGTGGTTTTCCCCGTGCCGCCAGCGCCAGCCAAAATGTGCAACTTTCCTTTGGCTAGCCAGCCAGGCCACAGCCAACGAATGGCCACCGGCTTGATGCTCGCGGCACTCACGGCGTTCACCTTCCATACGGCGGGGCTATCGCTTTTCGCCCACTGGTCCGCAAAGCGATCTTGAGCGTTCATTTGACCCCCAGGCGCTGCTTGGCGAGGTTGAAGCGCTGTAGATCGTCGCCAAACAACTTTCCGTCTTCGAGCAGCGACTTTCCAATCAGATATACAGCGCGCTCATGCTTGATCGCAGCAGCACTGGGGCCGCGGCGTTCGCGCTTTACACCTGGGAATAGATCGCGCAACTCCAACCCGACAGCCGAAACAATGTCCTGAGCCGTACAGCCGCTCCAGCACTTAAGCAACACAGTACCGTCTGATGTTTCACTAATTGCCAAACTCGGAGACTTGTCGTCATGTGCCGGGCAGCATGCTTTCCACTTGTTAGTGCCAGCCGATTTAACTTTGTCGAGACAACTAAGCACTTTATCCAGGCAAGCCGATCCCGCCAGCGCAACTTGGCGCTGATTTGAAGTTTTCATGATTACGCCCCTAGATTGAGGTCGTTAATTTTTTCAAACTTCCCTAACACTGAACTAAGCGCAGCTCGGGCGCTTTCAACTGTGTGGGTCACCATAAAAGCGTTATTGCCCTCAAGTGGAATTCCCCCAGAAGCTGCATCAGCGAGGCTGTCCATCACACTGGCAAGAAGATCCGAGGCGATATGCAAAGCGATTTGAACATTAATGTCAGGGTTCACCCTAAACAATTCTTGTTTTTTGTGTGCGTGGGCAGGAGAGATAAAACGAACTTCGGTAGTAGTTAGATGTTTCATTGTGCGCCTCCAGCCAACATGGCTTCAAAGAAGCGGGCGCGGGCCATTTCGGCGTTGTAACGCTGGTGGCGAACTTTGAGGCTGGATTGGCTCTTGAGCTGGGCGACAGCGCGAGCACGGTGACGCTCGACCTTGTTCTGGACTTCGGACGGAGTGAGGCTG
Source organism: Pseudomonas frederiksbergensis (assembly GCF_001874645.1). Classification (NCBI taxonomy): domain Bacteria; kingdom Pseudomonadati; phylum Pseudomonadota; class Gammaproteobacteria; order Pseudomonadales; family Pseudomonadaceae; genus Pseudomonas; species Pseudomonas frederiksbergensis. Next base: position 2,003,831 of record NZ_CP017886.1, on the reverse strand, counting down.
AAAAGACGGGTAAGCATGGGTGACGCTCCTTTTGCTGAGGAGCTGCCACATTCGTTACCAAGCGAATGGGTGGCAGCTGTACGCGGGTTGGTAAACCGGGGCAAAAGGAACCCGGCAGACCCGAGGGTCTCCCACGCACAGCCGCCATAAAACGGAAATGCGGACGTAAAAAAAGCGCCTGCAATCGTAATGGGGGCGCTGTTGCGCCTTTTGCTGATCGGGTTACCAAGCCCGGTCGCTGAATTTGCAGCGACGGCGAAACCATAACCGTCAAACCTGTCACTGGCAAGCGAAAATTTCGGCAGTCGTGCCCTTGTGCCCTCAGTAGTGCCCACCCTTGGGCATGGGCACGACTGCACAAAAAGGGCACGACTGGAGCACATAACGTTCGGACTGCTCACTGTTTCGCATCCTCATTCTCACAAGTTTGGGCTTTGTCTCGGGCGGCAATCTTGGATTGCAGCCAGGCTTCCACCTCGGCCACGACGTAATAAGCGGCAGCTTGTCGCGAGTCGCCATCCTTGATGGGCTTTGGGAATGAGGAGTCTTTTGCTCTGAGCTTGGCGAGACCGGAACGGGTCACGTCCAGCCATAGGCAGAGGGCGGGCTGACGGATCAGCCCTTTGCTTGAGTGGGGAGTGTTCGGGTGCATTCACTTGCCTCCATACGATTGAGGCTTGCCACGTTATGCACACGACGAAGCAGAGTCATTGCAATTGCAAAATTCCTAAAATGCATCCTTCATCAGCTTGGCATCGTCGGCTTGCTTCTGCTTTGCCCGTGCGATCACCTCAAGCCGCTTTTTGTTCGCGGCGGAAAAAATATTATTGATTGTGGTATCACTAATGCAGGATGGATAGATATCCTCGATCATTCTGGCAATATCTCCCTGTGTATACTTCTTACTTCCTTTTTGTGCACTCAACGTTTCCACTATTTGCTTTAACGCAGAGATAATTATCAACTCCATCCCCATGCTTTCGCTTGGCTCGTTTGCACTCTTCCTGTTAGGGCGCCTTCTGTCAGGATTCAGATAATCAGGGTCGTCCGTGAAGGGACTCATTCCCCGCCATTCTCCTACTGTCTCAATATCGAAACCTGCAAATGCATTGCAGTAGCCGTGGATAGTAGGCTCAACCATCTTGTTACTAAAGTACCGTTTCACTTTGACGCTGGAAGGTTTGACTTCAAGCGGCGCGTAGACTCGTACAAAATGATCCTCACTTATCGGTTCAAGATGGCCTTCAATATGTTTTGCAAAGACCTTATAGTCCACTGTCTGAAGCGTTGGAAGCCTGCTATTACCATGAAACGCCCATTCAGCAGCTCTGAATATTCCTCCCTCCCGAAGAGGAAACGGCAAGGCTTTTAACTCGGTTTCAAATCCGTTTCCGATGCAAACGTCTTCCTCTAATGCATGGACAAAGTAGAATCGTTTTTCCGGAAAAGCTCGGCTATCAGTTGGACGAAATTCCATATAAGCCGGAATGACACCAGCCTCAGAAAGCTCGATTATTTCTTCCCTCGAAATTTCCCTACCAATATCCTTACTGAGACGCTTACAGGTCTCTTGCTCACTTATGTACTTCACATTCTTGGTGTGCAATCGGGCCTCCAGAACTGAGTTGATGGATGTGAGTTTGAATTAAGCTCGCCTGCTCATTTCTACAACATTGCCGTTTGCCAGCTTGTCTAGGTGGTCGGCATACCACTGCATCATGGTCGTGCGCTGGGCCAGGTATTGGGCCTTGTTGTACACCCCTGCAATCCCGTCTTTAACGTGCGATAGCTGGGCCTCAATGTGGTTTTCATCGAAACCGTGTTCATTGAGGATCGTGCTGGCGATATGACGGAATCCGTGGCCGGTCTGCCGCCCTTCGTAGCCCAGTCGACGCAGGGCCATCAGAAAAACGGTATTTGAGCGCGGCTTGGTGGTGTCGCTACGACCTGGGAACAGCAGGAGGTAAGCGCCGGTGAGGTTGTGCAGATTGTGCAGCAGTTCGACGGATTGGCGCGGCAAGGGAACCACATGCTCACGACGGCGCTTCATTCGTTCGGCGGGAACAGTCCACAGGCCCCCATCTAAATCGAACTCAGACCACCGGGCCTCTCGCAGCTCAGACGGTCGACAGGCGAGCATAGACAGCAGGTGTAAGCCGATACGAACGTCTACCGCGCTTGGGTAGGCTCTGATAGCTCGCAATAGAGGCGGCAATTCGTCGATTGAAACGTGGGCATAGTTCTCGGCTGGCTTGGTCAGCAGGAACTTGTGCAATCCTTCCAGCGGATTGTGAGTGGCGCGGCCGGTGACGCGAGCCAGGTCGTAAATTTCCCTGCACATGCCACGTACTCGGCTGGTCTGCTCGACGATCCCGGATTGTTCCATACCGCGCAGGAACTCCATCCATTCCATTGGCAGAACACCCTGATAGGGCCGCTTGCCGAAGACCGGAAACACATGCAGTTCCAGGGCGCCAATGGTTCGGGTTGCAGTACCCGCACTCCAGCCTTTGCGCTTGTTGGCGTACCACTCGCGTGCCAGATGTTCGAAAGTGTTATTGGCGGCTTCGCGCTCCGCTGCCTTTTGGGCGCGCTGGGTGGCGAGCATGCTGCCATCTTTCATTGTGCTGTCGCGCAGCTCTGCCGCCTTCTGGCGTGCCTGTTCGCCGGTCAACTGGTGGCTGCCCTTGCCGTAGCCTCCCAAGCCTAGCCAGGACCATTTGCCATCGGCTTTTTTGTAACGCAGCTCCCAGGATTTCTGGCCAGTGGGCTTCACTCGCAGATAGAGCCCGGCGCCATCCAGTTCACGGTAGGTGCTGGCTTCAGGCTCAAGGCTGGCCAGGGTGGTGTCTGCCATCGGACGGCGCTTAATCTCCGAACGCTTCATGCGTGTATGCCCCAGTTTCAAATTTAAGGCGAGCATACAAGCAGGCATACACGGGGTGCAATGCTGTGTGGGTTCATTCGGGGATGTCCAGACACAAGAAAGCCCGCGCGGGGCGGGCTTCTTGGGGTGTTTCCGAGTCATGTGGGAACATGTGGAAACTAGTATTTGGTGGAGCCGGGGGGATTTGAACCCCCGTCCGCCAGTACTCCGCTGTCGGTACTACATGCGTAGCCGTGTCTATTAAGTTAACCCTCAGCGACCCGACGGGCAGGGTGCTTTGGGCGAGTTGTGTAAGTTTTAGCCGCTTCGTCCACAACGTACTGCACGGCGATTCTGTTCTATATGACAATCACTTTGGGTTTACAGACATCCCCTGATGATTGCTGGACCCGAAGGTACCAGGAGGGAAGGGCTAAGGCTGCTTACGCAGCGAGAGCGTATTCCCCGTAGGTTTCGTCATTGGCAACTATAGGAAGTTGCAACAGTGGATTTACGAGTTCTGTTACCAACTCGGCATGCACCTAAAGTTTCGCAACCGGCGTCGAATCCTAAACGGCCCCGAACCTGCTGTGTGTAACCAGCAGGTTTGCGTAGTGTACGCCAATGCGCGTAGCGAGTCGACCTTCTGTCCAGCGTGCGTGTCAGGGCCGGGTTACTGGCTGTTTTTGTGGCTTTGAACGGACTGCAGCGCCTGCTGCGTCAGGGCTACGCATTCCCTGTCGTTTTTCGCGTCATAGGCAGATTTGGCTTGCTGGAGTTTGCTCGTGGCGTCGCTTTGTGTGGCGGCATCCAGCTTGGTCGCATTGGCCAGTTCGCTGGTGAGTGTTTGAAGGTTCCTCGCACACAGATCGCCCTCGCTTGAGGCAAAGGCGTGGGAGGTTGTCAGTGTTGCGCAGATAAGCAGTCCGGACAGGGCGGATCGCTTCATGGGGTTTCTCCTTGAACAGCGTCGGGAACCCAGGGTGTTTGGGCTTAACAGATAGACTGTAGCGGCGCACAAGGGTTCTTGTGAAGCGGGAAAAATAGCGTTGTTTTTCGTCGGCAGGAGAGTACAGCAAAGGAGCGAAGTGCCCCTTGCTGGATGGCGTATGTATCAGACCGTCCTGGCCTGGGTCACCCGGTCCACCAGGTAAACCAATCCGTGGTAATCGATCCCGCCATGCTGGCTCAGGCCGATTTCACAGGTGCGGCTGGTGGAGATGCCTTCGCTACAATACTGCACGGCGTCTTTCAATGTGCGCAGTGAGTGAGCGTTCAGTTCAGGCGTAGTGAATCCCTTGTCGCCGGCAAACCCGCAGCAGTGAATACCTTCCGGTATCACCACGGTTTTACTGCAGCGTCGCGCCAGATCGATCAGCGCCTGGCTCTCGCCGAGGTGCTGAGTGCTGCAGGTGACGTGCACTGCAATCGGATCTTCCTGAGGCGTGAAGTCCAGTCGGTCGATCAAGTGCGTGCGAATGAAACGCACCGGGTCGTACAGGTCCAGGCGCACATCGCCAAGGTCTTGCACCAGGCGCAAGGTGCAAGGGCTGGTGTCGCAATAGATCGGGTCGAGCCCGCCGCGACTGGCGTGCAGCAGCGCGCCGATCAGCTCCTGGCGTTTGTGTTCGGCTTGTTCGGTATAGCCTTTGGAGGCGAACGGCTGACCGCAGCAGAGGTTGTCCTGATTGTCCGGTGAAACCACTTGGTAGCCGGCCTTTTCCAGCAGGCCACGGGTCTTGTCGTAGAGCGACATTTGCTCCTTGTCACCGGCCGCAGGGCCCATGACCCGCGACACGCACGCCGCCAGGTAGACCACGCGCGGGCGCTCGTCGGTCACCGACGGGCTGAAGCGAATCGCTCGTTCCGGTTGTGGCATGGCGTTGGTCCACTGCGGAACTTGCCCTTTGGACAGCTTGGTCAGTGCAGCAGAAATCTTCGTCAGCCGTGGCGCGCCCAGCAGCATCCGAGCACCGTTGGCAACGTGCAGCGTGAAGCGCGCACCTTGCAGTGCGGTGGCGAAATTTCCTTCGAGCCAGTTGGCGGTTTTCGTCCGGGTTGCCGTGCGGCTACGGAGTTTTTTCACCAGCTCGCCGGTGTTGATTCCGACCGGGCAGCGTTGCGCGCAGAGTCCGGTGGCGGCGCAGGTGTCGAGGCCTTGATATTGATAAGCCTCTTCCAGCTCCGAGGTATCGATGCCTGCGCGCTTTTTTGCCTGGATATCACGCCAGATCACGATGCGCTGACGCGGGCTCAAGGTCAGGCCTTTTGACGGGCAGACCGGCTCGCAGAAGCCACATTCGATGCACTTATCCACAATCTCGTCGGCGGCCGGCAGCGGTTTCAGGTGCTTGAGGTGGATCTGCGGATCCTCGCTGAGCACCACGTCCGGGTTGAGGATGCCGTTCGGGTCGAGCAGACGCTTGAGCTGCCACATCAACTGATAGGCGTCGCTGCCCCATTCCAGTTCGACGAAGGGCGCCATGTTGCGTCCGGTACCGTGTTCGGCTTTCAGCGAGCCACCAAACTCGACAGCGACCAATTGTGCCACGTCGTCCATGAACGCCTGGTAGCGTGCGACTTCTTCCGCGCTGTTGAAGCCTTGGGTGAAGACGAAGTGCAGATTGCCTTCCAGTGCGTGACCGAAAAGGATTGCTTCGTCGTAGTGGTGTTTGTCGAACAGCTCGATCAAACGGTTCACGCCTGCCGCCAGTTGCTCCACCGGAAAGGTCACGTCTTCGATGATCACCGTGGTGCCGGTTTTGCGCACCGCGCCGACGGCGGGGAAGGTGTCCTTGCGGATCGCCCAGAGTTTGGCGTTTTCTGCCGGGTCTTGCGTGAAGTCGACCTGTTTCTCCACCGGGAACGCGATCAGTGAATTCATGATCTGCGCCAGTTGCTCGTGCAACAGCGCAGTTGATGCGGCGCGGGATTCGATCAATAAGGCGCAGGCGTTGGCTGACAGTTGCTGGACGAAGGCCGGCATCCCGGGTTTGTCCTGCACCGAACGCAGGCTGCGGCGGTCGAGCAGCTCCACGGCCGAGACTGGCTGGCTTTTCAGCACGGTCACGGCGTTGCAGCAGGTGTCGACATCCGGGAAGACGATCAGCGCCGAGGCTTTGTTCGGATGGTCGATCACCGTGTCATAGGTCACCGCGCTGATAAATCCCAGCGTGCCTTCGGAGCCCACCAGCAAGTGGCTCAAGATATCCACAGGCTCGTCGAAATCCACCAAGGCATTGAGCGACAGGCCGGTGGTATTTTTCAGACGGTACTTGTGGCGAATTTTTGCGGCCAGTTCGGCGTTGGCGCGGGTCTCGCGGCCGAGTGTCGCCAGACGTTCCAGCAGTTCAGCGTGACTGTTGCGAAAAGCCGCGACACTGGCGGCGTCCTCGGTGTCGAGGCGGCTGCCATCGGCCAGTACCAGGCGAATGCCGGCCAGCGTGTGGTAGGTGTTTTGCGCGGTGCCGCAGCACATGCCGCTGGCGTTGTTGGCGACGATACCGCCAATTTTACAGGCATTGATTGACGCCGGATCGGGGCCGATCTTGCGGCCAAACGGTGCTAGCCAGGCGTTCGCCTGTGCGCCGATCACACCCGGTTGCAGGCGGATTTGCGTGCCCTGAGCGCGGATCTCGCGACCGTTCCAGTTATCGCCGAGCACGATCAGCACCGAATCGCTGATGGCCTGACCAGAGAGGCTGGTGCCAGCGGCCCGGAAGGTCACCGGCACCTGATCACGTTGAGCCAGTTTGAGCAGGGCAACCACTTCGTTTTCAGACTCGACGCGAATCACCAACTTCGGAATCAGCCGATAGAAACTCGCGTCGGTGCCAAAGGCCAGGGTCGAGAGTGGGTCGTCGAAACGCCGCTCCTGCGGAATCAGCTGCTGCGCATCACGCAGGAAAGCCGCCGGTAGACTCATTGGTCCTCCAGGATCAGCACCACCAGGTCTTTCGGGCCGTGGGCGCCGTAAGCCAGGACTTGCTCGATGTCGGCGGTTTTCGACGGGCCGGACACCAGCAAAGCGTTAGTCGGCATGCCTTGGGCCCACTCGTACTCTTGCTGGACCTGATAGAAGTTGTCGCGAATTTCACTGGCCTTGAGCAGGGCGAAATGCACCGGCGGCACCAGGCTCATCAGTCGTGGTTCTTCGCGGGTGGGCCAGATGATCAGGCTGCCAGTGGCGGCGATGGCGCCGAGGGTGGTGGTCAGGCTGGCCGGGGTGTCGTTGAACAGTTCGGCCTTCCACTCTTCGACCGGACGGTCGTAGGCCTTCAGTGTGGGTAGGTCAGAATTGTTTGCCCAATGCTGCGTGACACGTTGACCGTGCGGCGTAGTCGGTGCAATCAGCAGGCTCGGCAACTGACGGTCGCGCAGCAATTGCGCGAGCAACTCAGGCCAGCCTTGCTCGCTGGTCAGGTGGATTTCGGTGTGCACCGCTTCCATCAGTTTGCGCAGTTGCGGGATGCGTTGCTCTGGGGGGTAGGTATAAGGCTCGGTCACCAGCGTTTCATCGAAGTTGTCAGGCACTGGTGTGGTGCCGGTCAGACTGTTGCGCAGCTTGGCGAGGATGTTTTGCTTGGCGCTCATCGGCGATCTCCCTGTTTGGCCAGATGCTCACGGGCCATGTCGTGCAGTGAGCGAGCGGCGGGTTTCGGTGCGCTGTGGTTTTGCGTCCACGGGCCAATGTTGTTTGGCGTGAGGGCGCGCAGGCGAGTGGCGAAGAAACCGAATAGCCGATACAGCGTCGGCGAGCTGTTGAGCTTCGCCCAGGCGTTCCAGATGAAGCGCTCTTTGCGCGAGTACTTGCTGCCCTGGCCGCGCATCACTTGATGAGGACTGTCAGGGGCTTTGACGTTTTCTTCGCGTAGGCGGCGCAGCAGTGCCGGGATCGGAATTTTTACCGGGCAGACTTCACCGCAGGCACCGCACAGCGACGAGGCGCTCGGGTGGTCCGGGACTTTCGCCAGGCCGACCAGGTGCGGGGTGATGATCTTGCCGATCGGGCCTGGATAAACTTCGCCATAGGCATGACCGCCGATGCGCGTGTAAACCGGGCAATGGTTCATGCAGGCACCGCAGCGGATGCAGTTCAGGGTCTGGCGCAGTTCGCTGTCGGCAAAGGCCTGGCTGCGACCGTTGTCGATCAATACCAGGTGCACTTCTTGCGGGCCGTCGAGTTCATGTTCTTTGCGCGGGCCGGAGATCATGTTGACGTAGGTGGTGATTGGCTGGCCGAGGGCCGAGCGTGTCAGCAGCGATAGCAGCGGTACAACGTCCCGCAGATTTTCGACGACTTTCTCGATCCCGGTGACGGCGATGTGTACCGGCGGCACTGTGGTCGACATGCGCCCGTTGCCTTCGTTTTCCACCAGCAGCAGGGTGCCGGTTTCGGCCACGGCGAAGTTGACGCCAGAGACGCCGATGTCAGCTTCGAAGAATTTCTGCCGCAAGACCTTGCGACCAATCTGAATGAGTTGGTCAACGTCCTTGGTGTACTCCACGCCAAGTTTGTCGTGGAACAAGGACGCGACCTGACCGGCATTCTTGTGGATCGCCGGCATAATGATATGTGAAGGCTTCTCGTGGTCGAGCTGGACGATGAACTCGCCCATGTCCGACTCAAGGCATTCAATGCCTTGTTCAGCGAGGACATGGTTCATCTCCATCTCTTCGCTGACCATCGATTTGCCCTTGATCACTTGCCGCGCCTCGTGAGCACGGATGATCGATAAGACGATGCCATTGGCCTCGTCCACCGTTTCCGCCCAGTGCACTGTCACACCGTTGCGGGTCAGGTTCTGTTCCAGTTGCTCGAGCAGGTCGGGCAACTTGGATAACGCGCGGGCACGAATAGCATTGCCCAGGGCGCGTAAGTGTTCTCGCTCAAAGGCATCGCTGAAAGACGCTGCCCGCTTTGCCATCAGTGAATCCATCGCACTGCGAAAGTTGTTTCGCAGTTGCGTGTCACCCAACGCCTCGTGAGCCCGGGTGCGAAAATCTTCCGACACGGCAACAGTCGGAATCAGCGTAGGCGTGCTCATGAAGCACCTCCAATACGCTGCCAGAGGAAGCTGGCCAGATGTTGACCGCGCAACGCTTCGTTCTGTTTTTCCAACGAACCGTTGATGTTCATCAAACAGCCACAGTCGGCACTTAGCACCGTGTGTGCGCCGGATTCCTTCAGGGCTTTGGTCTTGTCAGCGACCATCGCACCGGAAATGTCTGGCATTCGGACGCTGAATGTCCCACCAAAGCCACAGCATTCGCTTTCGTGGTCGTGATCAACCCGTTCCACGTTGCTCAGCTGCGACAATAACTCGCGGCCATGCAAGTGGGTGTTCATCTCACGCCGTGCCGAGCACGAGGTGTGCAGCGCCACTTTGACCGGCTCGCCGCTGTCCTTGAGCTGCACCTTGCAGACGAACAGCAGAAACTCGGCCAGCTCATAGGTCCGCGCCGCCAGGGACTGGACCTGTTTCAACGTGTCCGGCTCGTCCTTGAATAAGTCAGCGTAATGTTCACGGAGCATTCCCGCGCAGGAGCCCGAAGGCACCACCACCGGATAGTCTCCGGCGAACAGCGCCAATTGCGAGCGCGCCACGGTCCGGGCCTGTTCGGTGTAACCCGAGGTGTAAGCCGGTTGTCCGCAGCAGCTTTGCCCTTGCGGGTACTCCACGCGAATGCCTTCGCGTTCGAGCAAGTGAATCGCGTCCATCCCGGCTTCGGGATAAAACAGGTCGACCACACACGTGCCAAACAGGTAGACCCGCTGCGGTTTCTCGCTGGGGTATTGGCGCGGTTCAGGCAGTGGCGGGGCGACTCGGGTCGCGTTCGGCACAGCGTTGTAAAAAAGCTCGCTCATCAGGCGTGTCTCCGGGTGGTCCCGGTTATCCGTCTGCTGAGGCTGCTGACTATAAAGCGGGAAGCTTTCAGCAGCCTTGCAGACCGGGTGGTGAGTCGCTGACGCCAGGGTCAAAGCCCAGCGTCGGTTTTTCGGTGTTTCGTGTAGCGTTTAATGCACCAGCATGCCGGTAAACCAGTAGGCCTGGGCCAGCGTAATCAGGCCAACAATAGTGGCAAAGAATAGGCTGTGCTTGAGGGTGAAGCGGAACAGATCGGATTCCTTGCCCACCAGGCCGGTCGCGGCGCAGGCCACGGCGATCGATTGTGGCGAGATCATCTTGCCGGTCACGCCACCGCTGGTGTTCGCCGCCACCAACAGCACGTCGTTAACGCCGATCTGGTGTGCAGTGGTCGCTTGCAGCGAGCTGAACAGGGCGTTGGACGAGGTGTCCGAACCGGTCAGAAACACACCCAGCCAACCGAGGAATGGCGAGAAGAACGGGAAGGCCGCGCCGGTGGCTGCCAGCACCAGCGCCATGGTCGACGACATACCTGAATAGTTGGTGACGAAGGCGAAGGCCAGCACCATGCCGATCGACAGAATAGGCCAGCGCAGCTCAAAGAAGGTTTCTTTTAAGGTGGTAATACCAATTTTGAAATTGATCTTCAGGATCAGCATCGAGATCAGTGCGGAGAAGAAAATCGCCGTGCCGGTCGCCGAAATCGGGTCGAGTTTGAATACCGCGGGAATGGCGGTCGGGGCGGCTACGATCGGGGCGGTCTTGATCACCAGTTGATCAAGGTGCGGGATGGCGAAGTTGAACACCCAGCTGTACATCGAACCGCCGGCGGCGAACATTGCCTTGAAAGGCTTGAGGGTCCAAATGGTGACCAGCGCGGTGAGGATCAGGAACGGCGACCAGGCCTTGAAGATCTCGCCGAAGCTGTACGGTGAAGGTTGGGTCGTACGCGGTTGACCGAAGCCTCCGACGCTTCTCACGCTTGCGGCACCGACGCTGGCGGTCGCTTCGGCGAACGAGCGCTTGGGCTGCCAGACCTTGAGGAACAGGGTCAGGCAGATCAGGCTGACCAGTGCCGAGGTGATGTCCGGTAGTTCGGGGCCGATGAAGTTCGAGGTGAAGAACTGGGTGACGGCAAAGCTCAACCCCGCCACCAATGCTGCCGGCCAGGTCTCCTTGACGCCGCGCAGGCCGTCCATCATGAACACCAGCCAGAACGGCACGAACACCGACAACAGCGGCAGTTGGCGGCCCGCCATGGCACCGATCTTGAACGCGTCGATGCCCGTTACCTGGCCGGCGACGATGATCGGAATTCCCAGTGCGCCGAAAGCCACGGGCGCAGTGTTGGCAATCAGGCACAGGCCGGCGGCGTACAGAGGGTTGAAACCCAGTCCTACGAGCAGCGCGGCGGTAATCGCCACGGGTGCGCCGAATCCGGCGGCACCTTCCAGGAACGCGCCGAAGCAGAAACCGATCAGTAGCACTTGCAGGCGCTGGTCGTCGGTAATCGACAGCACCGAGCTGCGGATCACTTCGAACTGGCCGCTCTTGACTGTCAATTTGTAGAGGAACACCGCCGCCACGATGATCCAGGCAATTGGCCACAGTCCGTAGGCAAATCCATAGCCAGCCGCGGCGAAGGCCATGTCGACAGGCATCTGGAAGGCAACGATCGCCACCAGAATCGACAACGCCAGCGTGATGCTCCCGGCGACGTGTCCTTTGAGGCGGAACACGGCCAGAGCCAGGAAGAAAAATACGATGGGGATAACGGCCGCGAGCGCGGACAAGCCGAGACTGCCGAGCGGGCTGTAAAGCTGTTGCCAGGTTTGCATATGGGGTGGCCCCTAATTGTTGTTGGTCAGGCACTGGTCAGCGTTCTTGGATAATTGGTAATACCAATTTACAATCGCTGTCGGCTAGGGTAAAAGCCTTGGGGGCGGTGTGTCAATTTGTCGCCCTGAAACTTTCGTCGAATGAGCGGTGCAGAGGTCATCTGATCTGTTCGATCAAACGCTGTCTGGTAGGTGCTGGCGCGACGTCAATAGGCCAGAATAGAGAGCCCGGCGAGCCGTCGGGATCGTGGAGAATGAGTTATGGGGTTTGATCAGATTCGTCAGCGCCGTTTGTCTGACGATATTGTCGAGCAGCTCGAGGGGATGATTCTTGAGGGCACGCTGAAGTCTGGTGAGCGATTGCCGGCAGAGCGTGCCTTGGCTGAGCAGTTCGGAGTGTCGCGCCCTTCATTGCGAGAAGCGATCCAGAAGCTGGCGGCCAAAGGGCTATTGGTCAGTCGCCAGGGCGGCGGTAACTATGTGGTTGAATCGCTCGGTTCAACCTTCAGCGATCCATTGTTGCACCTGCTGGAAAGCAATCCCGAAGCCCAGCGTGATCTACTGGAGTTTCGCCATACGCTGGAAGCTTCATGTGCCTATTACGCCGCGTTGCGCGCGACGGATGTTGACCGCGAGCGACTGACTGCGGCATTCGAAGAGTTGCAAGACTGCTATTCGCGCCATGATCAAGTGAGCCGGGCGGAAGAGGGCGCGGCAGACGCGAAGTTTCACCTGGCCATTGCCGAGGCGAGCCACAACGCGGTGTTGCTGCACACCATTCGCGGGTTGTTCGATCTGCTCAAACGCAACGTGGTGACCAACATCGGTGGCATGTACAAACAGCGCACCGAAACCCGCGACATGCTGATCAGTCAGCACCGGGATTTGTATCAGGCGATTATCGAAGGGCACGCAGAGCAGGCGCGAGAAATCTCCAGCCGGCACATTTTGTATGTGCAGGAGGTGCTCGAAGAGGTGCGTCAGGAAATGCAGCGCATGGCTCGTGCGGAGCGGCGCAAGGGGATGTGATCGTTTTTAAACGCAAAAGATCGCAGCCTGCGGCAGCGCCTACATAGATCGCGTATCGATGTAGGCGCTGCCGCAGGCTGCGATCTTTTCGCTCGCGCCACAAAACTCAGGCTGGAAGATTAATCTTCCTTACCCTTGTTCCGCACCGCGCGCTGCAGCTCGCGACCGGCATCGCGTTCGCGCTCGGTATCACGCTTGTCGTATTCCTTCTTGCCCTTGCCCAGAGCGATCTCGCACTTGATCAAGTGCTTGCTCCAGTACAACGACAGGCAGACGCAGGCGTAACCCTTCTGTTGCACAGCGGCAAACAGCTTCTCCAGCTCACGCTGGTTGAGCAGCAACTTGCGCGTACGCGTCGGGTCGGCGATGACGTGGGTGCTGGCGGTGGTCAGCGGGGTGATATGACTGCCGAGCAGCCAGGCCTCGCCATCCTTGAGCAGCACATAACTGTCGACCAGTTGCGCCTTGCCTGCACGCAAACTCTTTACTTCCCAGCCGGCCAGGACCATGCCAGCCTCGAACCGGTGTTCGATGAAGTAATCGTGTCGCGCCTTTTTATTCTGCGCGATGGTCCCTTCGGGGTGTTTCTTCTGTTTAGCCATAGGGGCGGCATTATAGGGAGTTGCGCGCGAGTCGGCTACGGTGAACCTGCGTGCTTGAGCGCATTGAGTGAATCCCGGACAATGCGCCCTCTTTTTTGATCGGTTGGGCGTGTTAAGGATGTCGTCAGACAAGGTTTCAGTCCACGGCAGTTGGGCTAGCCGTTGGGTTTTCATACTCGCTGCGACCGGTTCAGCCGTGGGGCTGGGTAGTATCTGGAAATTCCCCTATATGGTCGGCGTCTATGGCGGCGGCGCGTTTGTGTTGGTATTTCTGGCGTGTATCGCGCTGATTGGCGTGCCGGTGATGCTGGCCGAAACCCTGATTGGTCGTCGTGCCCGGCACAGTCCGGCAAATGCCTTGAAGGTGCTGGCACTTGAAGCCGGTCATTCGGCGAAATGGTCCTGGGGCGCGTTTGCCGGGATGATCACGGCACTGCTGATTCTGTCTTTCTATAGTGTGGTGGGTGGCTGGTCGCTGGATTACATCATCGACATGGGGCGCGGTGACTTCCAGGGCGTGACGGCCGATCAGGTCGGCGCCTATTTTGGTGGGGTGATCGCCGACCCTTGGCGCCTGACGTTGTGGCACACCCTCTTTATGTTGTTGTCGGCATTCGTTATCGCCAAAGGCGTAGTCGCGGGGCTAGAGCGCAGCTTGCGGATCATGATGCCGTTGCTGTTCGTGATGCTGGTGATTCTGTTGGGCTACAGCCTGACTACCGGGCATTTCATGGAGGGCGTGCACTTCATGTTCGACTTCAACCCGGACAAGTTGCTGGACGGCTTGCTGCCGGCCATGGGACATGCGTTTTTTTCCCTGAGCGTCGGTGTTGGTTCGATCATGATCTACGGTGCTTATATGCCTAAGCATTCGTCGATTTCCGGGACCATTGTTGGCGTTGCATTACTGGATACCTTTGTTTCGTTGCTGGCTGGTCTGGCGTTGTTTCCGATTGTGTTTGCGGCAGGTTTGAACCCAAGCGAAGGGCCTGGATTGATGTTCGTCAGCCTGCCATTTGCCTTTGGTAACGTCGCATTCGGCCAGTTGATGGGCGTGGTGTTCTTCGTGCTGGTGGCGATAGCGGCCTGGAGTTCGGCGATTTCCTTGCTGGAGCCGATGGTGGCCTACCTGGTTGAGCGGACCAACATCCGTCGTGGCTGGGTGACGTTCTGGCTGGCGTTCAGTTGCTGGTTTGTTGGCTTGGGAACGGTGTTTTCCTTCAATATCTGGAAACAGGCCAAGTTTTTCGTGAATGATGGCGGTGCGTTTCACCTGTACCAATGGGGCGCGCAAGGCGGTCTGGATTTCTTTGGCGTGATCGACTTTTTCACCTCGCGGATCATGTTGCCACTCGGTGGTTTGTGTTTTGTGGTGTTCGCCGGTTGGGTGATGGGCCGTGAGGCGGTACGCGACGAATTGTCGATGCGCAGCCCGGCATTGTTTGCTCTGACTTTGTTCTTGATGCGCTATGTGGCGCCTATTGGCATTCTTGTAGTGTTTGCCGCCCAGCTGTGGAAGTGACGCTGACATGACGACACATATTCAACGTTCGGCCCTGTTGCCGTATCCCGCGCAAGCGCTGTATGACCTGGTCAATGACGTGGCGCGCTATCCAGAGTTTTTGCCCTGGTGTTCCGAGGCAGAAGTGCTGGAAAGCTCTGCCGAGCACATGCGCGCGAGCGTGGGTGTGGCCAAGGGCGGGTTAAGCCAGCATTTCGTGACGCGCAATACGCTGGTGCCTGGGCATTCGATCGAGATGAATCTCGAAGAGGGGCCGTTCAATCAACTGCATGGTGTTTGGGTATTCAAGCCGTTGGGCGAGAAGGCCTGCAAGATCAGTCTGGACCTGTCGTTCGATTATGCTGGGCCGATTGTTCGGGCGACGCTAGGGCCGTTGTTCAATCAGGCGGCGAACACGCTGGTGGACGCGTTCTGTCAGCGCGCCAAGCAGTTGCATGGTTGAGTCGGTGATTGACGTCGAGGTGGTGTATGCCGCCATCGACCGCCAGGTGTTGCTCAAGGTGGCGGTGCCCGTGGGCACTACTTTACGAGCGGCACTGGCTGAATCAGGCATTGCCGAGCTGTTTCCCGAGCTGGACCTGGTAGCGTGCCCGGTAGGGGTTTTCGGCAAGGTGATTGCCGATCCCGAGAGCCGTCAGGTTCAGGCGGGTGACCGCATCGAGATTTATCGAGCGTTGCTGGCGGATCCAAAAGAGGTTCGTCGGTTGCGGGCGGCCAAGGCTGCGGCGCAGGCCAAGGCTAGGGATCAGTAGATTTCCTTGGTGACAGACGACAAAAAGCCCGGACATGCCGGGCTTTTTGTTGCGTCGCATTTTATTGCGGCGTTGTGTCCAGCGGTGCTGGCGTCGGGACCGGAACGGTTTCGACTTTGTCGACGTCCTTCTGGATCTGATCCAGCAGCGAGCCCGGTTTTACTGGTTTCTCTGGCTTCGGCTTCTCGGCGTTTTCAGCAGGGGCGCTTACGGTGGTGCCGGTGCCCTTGCCGAGAATCGCTTCGTCTCGGCTCACGCCAGGCATGAAATCGCCCGACAGGCTGACAAGCTGGTCGTTAGGGTTGAAGATAACGCTGATGCGTTCCTGTTGGCGTTCACCGCCGCCTGGCTGCAGGCTATACAAGTAATCCCAGCGATCGGCATGGAACGTGTCGGTCAGCAGAGGGTTACCCATGATAAACCGTACTTGCCGACGGGTCATTCCCGGGCGTAACTGGTCTATCATGTCCTGCGTGACGACATTGCCCTGCTGGATGTCGATTTTGTAAACCCCGGGGAATGAACAACCGGCGAGTGCGAGCAGTCCCACGAAGGTGAAACTGGTTAGCAAGAGCTTGGTGTTTTGCATCGGTGGGCGACTTCCACTATCTTGGCTGGGACAACGTAAACGCCGATCATACCCGCATTAAGAGAAGCTGCGAAGCAGCATCGCGAGAAAGCTGACCATGGTTGAAAATAGCGAACTACGCAAAGCCGGCCTCAAAGTGACCCTGCCACGGGTCAAAATTCTGCAAATGCTCGATTCCGCCGAGCAACGTCACATGAGTGCCGAAGATGTTTACAAGGCGCTGATGGAAGCTGGCGAGGATGTCGGTCTGGCCACGGTTTACCGTGTACTGACCCAATTCGAAGCGGCTGGTCTTGTGGTCCGTCACAACTTCGATGGTGGCCACGCGGTATTTGAACTCGACGATGGCAAGCACCACGACCATATGGTCAACGTCGAGACCAGTGAAGTGATCGAGTTCTTCGACGAAGAAATCGAAAGGCTGCAAAAGGCTATCGTCGATAAGTATGGTTTCGAGATGGTTGATCACAATCTGGTGCTGTACGTACGCAAGAAAAAGTAAGCATGTCGCGCGGATTTTTGATCCGCGAAACGAGCGAAGGCGACCCGAGGGTCGCCTTCGTGCTTTCTGGTGATCTTAAATTTTTGCAGTCACGACCATTTTCTTTGCATGGGCCAGGGATTCCTTGGTCAGGTCGATCCCTCCGAGCATTCGCGCTACTTCTTCAATCCGCTCATGTTTACTCAGCTTGGACACGGCGGTGTGCGTGGCATCGTCACCGCGTACCTTGTGGACAAATAGATGCTGATGGCCCTGGGAGGCCACTTGCGGCAAGTGAGTGACAGTTAGTACCTGTCCGCGTTCCCCAAGGCGGCGCAAGAGCTGGCCGACAATTTCCGCTGTCGGGCCGCCAATGCCAACGTCCACTTCGTCGAACACCAGTGTTGGCACTCGCGAGGTTTGTGCGGTGATCACCTGGATGGCCAGGCTGATTCGTGACAGCTCGCCGCCCGATGCCACTTTGGCCAATGCCTTGAGTGGTTGCCCGGGGTTGGCGCTGACCAGCAGTTCCACCTGTTCGAGTCCGTTGGGCAGCAGTTCGGTGCTGGTGTTGGGGCGTAGCTCAATGGTGAAGCGCCCACCAGGCATACCCAAACGTTGAATCTCCTGTTCGACGGCATTGGCCAGGCTGGTCGAGGCTTGATGACGCAGATCGCTCAGTTCTCGGGCTTTTTCCTGATAGTGCCGGGCAAACGCGCCCAGCTCTTCGCTCAGTCGTTCGATGGACTCGTCGTTGGCATTCAGTGTTTCGATCTCGTCCAGCAGCCTTTGTTGAAGCTCTGCGACTTCGGTGGGCTGGATCCGGTGTTTGCGCGCCAGGGTATAGATCGTGTCGAGGCGCTCTTCCAGTTGCTGAAGGCGCGCCGGATCGGCGTCGAAGTGGTCGAGAAAGCGGTTCAGTTCGCCAACGGCCTCCTCCACCTGAATCTGTGCGCTGGTCAGCAGGTTGGTCGCTTCGCCCAGGGCGCCGACTGAATTGTTCACGCTCGACAGGCGATTGAGGCTGGCTGTCAGGGCGTTCAGTACATTGCCGGAATCGCTTTCGCTGCATTGCTCGACCACCTGTCGGCAAATGCCGAGCAAGGTTTCGGCGTTGGTCAGGTTTTTGTGTTCCTGCTCCAGTTGCTCCAGCTCACTCTCGCCCAGGCCGAGGTTTTCCAGCTCTTCGAGCTGATAGCTGAGCAGTTGATGGCGAGCACGCTGTTCATCGCCGGAGTTGGAGAGTCGTTCCAGTTCCTGGCGGGTTTGTCGCCAGCGCTGGGCGGCAAGCTGCACCTGGCGGGCGAGGTCCGTGGCGCCGGCGTATTCGTCGAGCAGTCGGCGGTGCGTGTCGGTTTTCAGTAACGATTGGTGTTCATGCTGGCTGTGGATATCGATCAGCAGTTCGCCAAGGGCTTTGAGGTCGCCCAGTGGGCAGGGGCTGCCGTTGATGTAGCCGCGTGAGCGACCTTCGGCGGTGATCACCCGGCGCAGGATGCACGGGCCATCCGTATCGAGGTCACGCTCGGCCAGCCAGGTACTGGCTTCCGGGATATCGGCGAGGTCGAACGTGGCCAGGATGTCGGCCTTCTCGGCGCCTGGGCGAATCACGCCGCTGTCGGCGCGATCGCCAAGGGTCAGGCCCAGGGCGTCGAGCATGATCGACTTGCCGGCGCCGGTTTCCCCTGTGATCACGCTCATCCCTCGATCGAGTTCCAGATCAAGATGTTCAACGATGGCGTAGTTATGTACGGACAGGTGCACCAGCATAGAGGCCGCTCCCAGGCTTTAGGTCTGGTTATTTATACAGTGTTTTGTTTCTGGCTGACAATGCCCGTGTTTAGCTCGATTTGCTTGGTAAGGCTGTTTTCTTAAAACCCGCTGGAATGTCAAATCAGCTGTTTTTGTAAGGGTAATGGCATTCAGCGGTCCGGCAGCCCTTGAAGCTGAAAATTGCGACCCCATATACCGGGGCAGAAGCGCGAGTCGAGTTCGCGCACGATTTTGAAAGGAGAAATCTATGGCTGACGAACAGACGCTGGATACGCAAAATCTAGACGCCAATCAGGCTCCCGAAGCATCGGGTGAAGACCTGGTGGCACGTGTACAAGTGCTCGAAGAGCAACTGGCTGGGGCGCAGGATCAGTCTTTGCGTGTTGCTGCCGATCTGCAGAACGTCCGCCGTCGCGCCGAGCAGGATGTAGAAAAAGCTCACAAATTCGCGTTGGAGAAATTCGCCAACGATTTGCTGCCGATCATCGACAGCCTGGAGCGTGGCCTTGAGCTGTCCAACCCGGACGACGAAAGCATTCGCCCTATGCGTGAAGGCATCGAACTGACCCTGAAAATGTTCCAGGACACCCTGAAGCGTTATCAGCTGGAAGCGATCGATCCTGAAGGTGAACCGTTCAACGCCGCACACCACCAGGCGATGGCCATGCAGGAAAGCGCCGACATGGAACCCAACAGCGTGCTGAAGGTGTTCCAGAAGGGCTACATGCTCAATGGTCGTCTGCTGCGCCCGGCCATGGTCGTGGTCAGCAAGGCTCCGGCGCCGGTTTCGCCGTCGATTGACGAGCAGGCTTGAAATTCGCCGTAAGGCCCCCATTTAGAAGTCAAGCGTTTAAGTGCTACCGCAGTTAGCCACCACTGCTGCGGCAACCAAATCCAAAGTTTCGGGAGAGTGAACATGGGCAAAATCATCGGTATCGACCTGGGGACTACCAACTCCTGCGTCTCCATTCTTGAAAACGGCAACGTAAAAGTTATCGAAAACGCTGAAGGCGCGCGTACCACGCCGTCGATCATCGCGTACGCCAACGATGGCGAAATTCTGGTTGGCCAGTCGGCCAAGCGTCAGGCAGTGACCAATCCGCACAACACCCTGTACGCGGTCAAGCGTTTGATCGGTCGTCGCTTTGAAGAAGAAGTGGTCCAGAAAGACATCCAGATGGTCCCTTACAAGATCGTCAAGGCTGACAACAATGACGCCTGGGTTGAAGTGAACGGCCAGAAAATGTCGCCGCCACAGATCTCGGCTGAAATCCTCAAGAAAATGAAGAAAACCGCCGAAGACTACCTCGGCGAGACTGTAACTGAAGCGGTCATCACCGTTCCGGCCTACTTCAACGACAGTCAGCGTCAGGCGACCAAAGACGCCGGCCGTATTGCAGGTCTGGACGTAAAACGCATCATCAACGAACCAACCGCAGCCGCTCTGGCTTACGGTATGGACAAGGCCAAGGGCGATCACACCGTGATCGTTTATGACCTGGGTGGCGGTACTTTCGACGTCTCCGTAATCGAAATCGCCGAAGTCGATGGCGAGCACCAGTTCGAAGTGTTGGCCACCAACGGTGACACCTTCCTGGGTGGTGAAGACTTCGACATTCGTCTGATCGACTACCTCGTTGACGAATTCAAGAAAGAAAGCGGCATGAACCTCAAAGGCGACCCGCTGGCCATGCAGCGCCTGAAAGAAGCCGCTGAGAAAGCCAAAATCGAGCTGTCTTCGAGCCTGCAGACCGACGTCAACCTGCCGTACATCACAGCAGATGCGACCGGTCCTAAGCACTTGAACGTGAAAATCTCCCGCGCCAAGCTGGAAGCGCTGGTTGAAGACCTGGTTCAACGCACCATCGAGCCTTGCCGCATTGCCCTGAAAGACTCGGGTATCGACGTTGGCAAGATTGATGACGTGATCCTGGTCGGCGGTCAGACCCGTATGCCGCTGGTTCAGAAGCTGGTAACCGAGTTCTTCGGCAAAGAAGCCCGTAAAGACGTTAACCCGGACGAAGCGGTTGCCATGGGTGCTGCTATCCAGGGCGCAGTGTTGGCCGGTGACGTGAAAGACGTTCTGCTGCTCGACGTCAGCCCGCTGACGCTGGGTATCGAAACCATGGGCGGCGTGATGACGGCGCTGATCGAGAAGAACACCACGATTCCTACCAAGAAATCGCAAGTGTTCTCGACTGCCGATGACAACCAGGGCGCAGTGACCATTCACGTGCTGCAAGGCGAGCGTAAGCAAGCTGCCCAGAACAAGTCCCTGGGCAAGTTCGACCTGGCCGAGATTCCACCAGCACCACGTGGCGTGCCACAAATTGAAGTGACCTTCGACATTGACGCCAACGGCATCCTGCACGTAGGTGCGAAAGACAAGGCTACCGGCAAGACTCAGTCGATCGTGATCAAGGCCAACTCCGGTCTGTCCGAGGAAGAAATTCAGCAGATGATTCGTGATGCTGAAACCAACGCCGACGAAGATCGCAAGTTCGAAGAGCTGGCCACTGCCCGTAACCAGGGCGACGCGCTGGTTCACTCGACGCGCAAAATGGTCGCTGACGCTGGCGATAAAGTGACTGCTGAAGAGAAGACTGCAATCGAAGCGGCCGTGGTTGCCCTGGAAGCCGCCGTCAAAGGCGACGACAAGGCTGCCATCGAAGCCAAGGTTGAAGAGCTGTCGAAAGTCTCTGCTCCAGTGGCGCAGAAAATGTACGCCGAGCAGGCTCAGCCAGCTGAGGGTGCAGCACCGCACGCTGAGAAGGCTGAAAAGGCTGACGACGTTGTCGACGCTGAGTTCGAAGAAGTTAAAGACCACAAGTAAGTTGTTGGTCGGCCGGTTGACTGCCTTTGTGCGGTGACTGGTAGGATGTCGCCGCGCGGGAGCTTGCTCCCGCGTTGGCGTGTCTGGAGTAGGCGAATTTTTACAGCATGCGACAGTGTTCGTGTGCTGGCGGTGCGGACGGGGATGCTCCTGCTTTCCGATCCACAGGTACCGCATCGAATCAAAGACCAGGATCGTTGAATTGACGTGAGTTGGGTCCGGGCCTGTATTGGGGCTCAACGAGTTTGGCGAAGCTCAGGAGGGGTTTGCCGAACGTCCTTAAGAGTGCAAAGACTTATGGCAAAGCGTGACTATTACGAAGTGTTGGGTGTTGAGCGTGGCACGAGCGAAGCGGACCTGAAAAAGGCCTACCGTCGCTTGGCGATGAAGCACCACCCGGACCGTAATCCTGACGACAAAGCGTCGGAAGAGAAATTCAAAGAGGCCAACGAGGCCTACGAAGTGCTGTCCGATTCGAGCAAGCGCGCGGCGTACGACCAGTACGGTCATGCCGGTGTCGACCCAAGCATGGGCGGCGGCGGTGCTGGTTTGGTGGTCAGAACTTCTCCGATATCTTCGGTGATGTGTTCAGTGACTTCTTCGGCGGCGGTCGCGGCGGTTCCCGTGGCGGGGCTCAGCGGGGCAGCGATCTGCGTTACACGCTGGAGCTGAACCTGGAAGAGGCGGTGCGCGGCACAACCGTGAATATCCGTGTTCCGACACTGGTCAACTGCAAGCCGTGCGACGGTTCGGGTGCCAAGAAAGGCTCCGCGCCGATCACCTGCCCGACGTGCGGCGGTATCGGTCAGGTGCGCATGCAGCAAGGCTTCTTCTCGGTGCAGCAAACCTGCCCGCGTTGCCATGGCCAGGGCAAGATCATTTCCGACCCGTGCAACTCCTGCAATGGCGAAGGTCGTGTCGAAGAGTACAAGACGCTGTCGGTGAAAGTGCCGGCTGGCGTTGATACCGGTGACCGCATTCGTCTGTCGGGCGAAGGCGAGGCGGGTACTCAAGGTGGGCCGACTGGCGACCTTTACGTGGTGATCAACGTGCGCGAGCACGCGATCTTCCAGCGTGACGGCAAGCATCTGTTCTGCGAGGTGCCAATCAGCTTCGTTGATGCGGCGCTGGGCGGCGAGCTGGAGATTCCGACTCTCGATGGTCGGGTCAAACTGAAGATTCCAGAAGGTACTCAGACCGGTAAGCAGTTCCGTGTGCGTGGCAAAGGCGTTGCGCCGGTTCGTGGCGGTGGTGCGGGCGATCTGATGTGCCGTGTGGCGGTCGAGACTCCGGTCAATCTGGGGCGTCGTCAGCGCGAGTTGCTGGAAGAGTTCCGCAGTTCCCTGGCGGACGACAACAGTCAGTCACCGAAAACCACCGGTTGGTTCGAAGGCGTGAAGCGCTTCTTCGGCGATCTGTAAGGAGTCAGGCATGCGACGTATAGCTGTGATGGGCGCTGCCGGGCGCATGGGCAAGATCCTGGTCGAAGCGGTGCAGCAGCGCGCGCCGCTCACCGGCCTGACGGCGGCAATCGTGCGCCCCGGCAGCACTCTGATTGGCGTGGATGCCGGTGAACTGGCCTCGTTGGGGCGTATCGGTGTGCCGTTGTCCGGTAGCCTGGACGCGGTGGCCGATGAGTTCGATGTGTTGATCGACTTCACGCTCCCGGAGGTCATGCTGAAAAACCTGGCGTTCTGCCGCAAGGCGGGCAAGGCCATGGTGATCGGCACCACGGGATTGGGCGCTGCGGAAAAACAGCTGCTGGTCGAGGCGGGCAAGGACATTCCGATAGTGTTCGCGGCCAATTTCAGTGTTGGCGTGAACCTGTCGCTTAAGCTGCTCGATATGGCGGCTCGTGTGCTGGGCGATGATGCTGATATCGAAATCATCGAAGCGCATCATCGGCACAAGATCGATGCGCCTTCAGGTACGGCTTTGCGCATGGGTGAGGTGATTGCCAGCGCATTGGGTCGTGATCTGCAGAAAGTGGCGGTCTATGGGCGGGAAGGTCACACCGGTGCGCGTGAGCGCGAAACCATCGGCTTCGCCACCGTTCGTGGTGGTGATGTGGTGGGTGATCATACGGTGCTGTTCGCCTGTGAGGGTGAGCGACTGGAGATCACTCATAAGGCGTCGAGTCGCATGACTTTCGCCAAGGGCGCGGTGCGTGCTGCGTTGTGGCTGGATGGTCGTGAGCCGGGTCTTTACGACATGCAAGACGTGCTCGACCTGCGTTAAGATGCACCCGAAATCGGGTTCAAACGCAGCGTTTGAGCCCGATTTGCCTCGCCAAGCGGCGTCCTGTCGCATTCCCCGGCCTTTAAGGCTCATTGGCGGTAGACCAAAACAGCCTTTTTCTGTAAGCTACAGCTTTAGTGTGTCCACTAAAAGCGCGCAGAATAATTCAGTGAAGAAGCGGGGTGACGTGTCCATACGTCACTCCGCTTTTTTGCAACCTGCGATCGCCCTTTCAGGCTTTATTTACGGGAGGTCTTCTTGACTAAGCCAGCCATACTCGCCCTTGCTGATGGCAGCATTTTTCGCGGCGAAGCCATTGGAGCCGACGGTCAAACCGTTGGTGAGGTGGTGTTTAACACCGCCATGACCGGCTATCAGGAAATCCTTACCGATCCTTCCTACGCCCAACAGATCGTTACCCTGACTTACCCGCACATCGGCAACACCGGCACCACGCCGGAAGACGCCGAGTCTGACCGCGTCTGGTCTGCAGGTCTGGTGATTCGTGACCTGCCACTGGTTGCGAGCAACTGGCGTAACACGATGTCCTTGTCCGATTACCTGAAGGCCAACAACGTTGTGGCAATCGCTGGTATCGACACCCGCCGCCTGACACGCATTCTGCGTGAAAAAGGCGCGCAGAACGGCTGCATCATGGCTGGCGACAACATCTCCGACGAAGCTGCGATTGCAGCGGCGCGCGGCTTCCCGGGCCTGAAGGGCATGGATCTGGCGAAAGTCGTCAGCACCAAAGAGCAGTACGAATGGCGCTCGACGGTCTGGGACCTGAAAACCGACAGTCATGCGACGATCGACGCTTCCGAGCTGCCGCATCACGTGGTGGCCTACGACTACGGCGTCAAGCTGAACATCCTGCGCATGCTGGTCGAGCGCGGCTGCCGCGTGACCGTGGTGCCGGCACAAACTCCAGCTGCTGAAGTGCTGGCCCTCAAGCCGGACGGTGTGTTCCTGTCCAACGGCCCGGGTGACCCGGAGCCTTGCGACTACGCGATCCAGGCGATCAAGGACATCCTTGAAACCGAGATCCCGGTGTTCGGCATCTGTCTCGGTCACCAGCTGCTGGCTCTGGCCTCTGGCGCCAAGACCCTGAAAATGGGTCATGGCCACCACGGTGCCAACCACCCGGTTCAGGACCTGGACACGGGCGTCGTGATGATCACCAGCCAGAACCACGGTTTTGCGGTAGACGAAACGACCCTGCCTGCCAACGTGCGCGCGATCCACAAATCGCTGTTCGATGGCACCCTGCAAGGCATCGAGCGTACCGACAAGAGCGCGTTCAGCTTCCAGGGTCACCCTGAAGCCAGCCCTGGTCCGAACGATGTGGCGCCGCTGTTCGATCGCTTCATCAACGAGATGGCCAAGCGACGTTAATCGCCGGGCTTGAGCATGTAGCGAGAAGTCCTTGAGGGTGGCCCCGGTAACCCGGCGGCCCCTGAAGGACTTCAGAGATTGATCAAGACGGCTTCTCCTCGGGGATTGCCGTCGGACCTGCGGATTTGAGTGACTACCCATGCCAAAACGTACAGACATTAAAAGCATCCTGATTCTCGGCGCTGGCCCGATCGTGATCGGCCAGGCTTGCGAATTCGACTACTCCGGCGCCCAGGCTTGCAAAGCCCTGCGCGAAGAGGGTTACCGCGTCATTCTGGTGAACTCCAACCCGGCCACCATCATGACCGACCCGGCCATGGCGGACGCCACCTACATCGAGCCGATCAAGTGGCAGACCGTTGCCAAGATCATCGAGAAAGAGCGTCCAGACGCGCTGCTGCCGACCATGGGCGGCCAGACTGCTCTGAACTGCGCTCTGGACCTGGAGCGCGAAGGTGTTCTGGAGAAGTTCGGCGTAGAGATGATCGGTGCCAACGCTGACACCATCGACAAGGCTGAAGACCGTTCGCGTTTCGACAAGGCGATGAAGTCCATCGGCCTGGATTGTCCGCGCTCCGGTATCGCCCACAGCATGGAGGAGGCCAACGCAGTCCTCGAAAAACTGGGCTTCCCGTGCATCATTCGTCCATCCTTCACCATGGGCGGCACCGGTGGCGGTATTGCTTACAACCGTGAAGAGTTCGAAGAGATCTGTGCCCGTGGTCTGGACCTGTCGCCGACCAAAGAGCTGCTGATCGACGAATCGCTGATCGGCTGGAAAGAGTACGAGATGGAGGTTGTCCGCGATAAGAAGGACAACTGCATCATCGTTTGCTCGATCGAAAACTTTGACCCAATGGGTGTGCACACCGGTGACTCGATCACCGTTGCTCCGGCACAAACCCTGACGGACAAGGAATACCAGATCATGCGTAACGCCTCGTTGGCGGTACTGCGTGAGATCGGCGTTGAAACCGGCGGCTCCAACGTTCAGTTTGGCATCTGCCCGGACACTGGCCGTATGGTCGTGATCGAGATGAACCCGCGTGTATCCCGCTCTTCAGCACTGGCCTCGAAAGCCACTGGTTTCCCGATTGCGCGTATCGCTGCCAAGCTGGCGATCGGCTACACCCTGGACGAGTTGCAGAACGAAATCACCGGTGGCGCTACTCCTGCGTCCTTCGAGCCGTCCATCGACTACGTCGTGACCAAGCTGCCACGCTTCGCCTTCGAAAAATTCCCGAAAGCCGACGCCCGCCTGACCACTCAAATGAAGTCGGTCGGTGAAGTCATGGCCATCGGTCGGACCTTCCAGGAATCCCTGCAGAAAGCCCTGCGCGGTCTGGAGGTAGGTGTTTGCGGTCTGGACGAAAAGCTCGACCTGAGCAATCCGGAAAGCATGAGCGTGCTCAAGCGTGAGCTGACCGTGCCGGGCGCCGAGCGTATCTGGTACGTGGCTGACGCCTTCCGCGCCGGCATGACTGTCGAAGAGATCTTCGGCATGAACATGATCGATCCTTGGTTCCTGGTGCAGATCGAAGACCTGATCAAGGACGAAGAGAAGGTCAAGACCCTGGGCATGTCCAGCATTGACCGCGACATGATGTACCGTCTCAAGCGCAAGGGCTTCTCCGATCAGCGTCTGGCCAAGTTGCTGGGTGTGACTGAGAAGAGCCTGCGGACCCACCGTCACAAGCTGGAAGTGTTCCCGGTCTACAAGCGCGTCGACACCTGCGCGGCCGAGTTTGCCACCGACACCGCTTACCTCTACTCGACCTACGAGGAAGAGTGCGAAGCCGCGCCGTCGGGTCGCGACAAGATCATGATTCTGGGTGGCGGTCCTAACCGTATCGGCCAGGGCATCGAGTTCGATTACTGCTGCGTACACGCGGCACTGGCGCTGCGCGAAGACGGGTACGAGACCATCATGGTCAACTGCAACCCGGAAACCGTTTCCACCGACTATGACACCTCCGATCGTCTGTACTTCGAGCCAGTGACCCTGGAAGACGTGCTGGAAATCGTCCGCGTCGAGAAGCCAAAAGGCGTGATCGTTCAGTACGGCGGCCAGACCCCGCTGAAACTGGCGCGTGCTCTGGAAGCTGCTGGCGTTCCGATCATCGGCACCAGCCCTGATGCCATCGACCGCGCTGAAGACCGTGAACGCTTCCAGCAAATGGTTGAGCGTCTGAATCTGCGTCAGCCGCCGAACGCCACCGTGCGCAGCGAAGACGAAGCGATTCGCGCTGCCAGCAAGATCGGCTACCCGCTGGTAGTGCGTCCGTCCTACGTATTGGGCGGCCGGGCGATGGAAATCGTCTACGAAGAAGAAGAACTCAAGCGCTACCTGCGTGAAGCGGTTCAAGTGTCCAACGACAGCCCGGTGCTGCTGGACCACTTCCTCAATTGCGCCATCGAAATGGACGTGGATGCGGTTTGCGACGGCACCGACGTGGTGATCGGCGCGATCATGCAGCACATCGAACAGGCAGGCGTTCACTCTGGTGACTCCGCGTGCTCGCTGCCACCGTACTCGCTGCCTGCGCATATCCAGGACGAGATGCGCGAGCAGGTCAAGAAAATGGCCCTGGAACTGGGCGTGGTCGGCCTGATGAACGTTCAGTTGGCGCTGCAAGGCGAAGACATTTACGTCATCGAAGTCAACCCGCGCGCTTCCCGTACCGTACCGTTTGTGTCCAAGTGCATCGGTGTTTCCCTGGCGATGATCGCGGCTCGCGTGATGGCCGGTAAAACCCTGAAGGAAATCGGTTTCACCAAAGAAATCATTCCTAACTTCTACAGTGTGAAAGAGGCGGTGTTCCCATTCGCCAAATTCCCTGGCGTTGACCCGATCCTCGGCCCAGAGATGAAGTCCACCGGTGAAGTGATGGGTGTGGGCGACACCTTCGGCGAAGCCTTTGCCAAAGCCCAGATGGGCGCCAGCGAAGTGCTGCCGACCGGAGGTACTGCGTTCATCAGCGTGCGTGACGATGACAAGCCACTGGTTGCAGGCGTAGCCCGTGATCTGATCAACTTGGGCTTCGAAGTGGTTGCCACTGCCGGTACTGCCAAGCTGATCGAGGCTGCCGGCCTGAAAGTACGCCGTGTGAACAAGGTGACCGAAGGTCGTCCGCATGTGGTCGACATGATCAAGAATGACGAAGTCACGCTGATCATCAACACCACTGAAGGTCGTCAGTCGATCGCTGATTCATACTCCATTCGTCGTAATGCCTTGCAGCACAAGATCTACTGCACCACTACCATTGCTGCTGGCGAAGCTATCTGTGAAGCGCTGAAGTTCGGTCCCGAGAAGACTGTGCGCCGCTTGCAGGATCTACACGCAGGATTGAAGGCATGAGCATAACCAAGTACCCAATGACCGTTCAGGGCGCGAAAGCTCTGGAAGAAGAACATGCTCACCTGACCAAGGTCGTCCGTCCGAAGCTCAGCCAGGACATCGGTACGGCCCGCGAGTTGGGTGACTTGAAGGAAAACGCCGAATACCACGCTGCTCGCGAGCAGCAGGGTA
Source organism: Pseudomonas frederiksbergensis (assembly GCF_001874645.1). Lineage (NCBI taxonomy): Bacteria > Pseudomonadati > Pseudomonadota > Gammaproteobacteria > Pseudomonadales > Pseudomonadaceae > Pseudomonas > Pseudomonas frederiksbergensis. The sequence goes on along the minus strand of NZ_CP017886.1, from coordinate 1,975,512 downwards.
TGGTCGAGGCGCGGATCCGCGACATCGAAGGCCGCATGCAGAATGCGGTGATCATCGATGTCACGAGCATTCCTCATACCGGCAAAGTGATTTTCGGTACCACCGTTGAAATCGCCAACGTTGAAACGGATGAAAGCGTCACTTATCACATCGTGGGCGAGGATGAGGCTGACTTCAAACTCGGCAAGATCTCCGTCAGTTCGCCACTTGCTCGCGCCTTGATTGCCAAGGAAGAGGGTGATGTGGTGGCGGTCAAAACGCCTAGCGGCGTTATCGAGTACGAGATTGTCGAAGTCCGCCATATCTGAAGGCAAGCGCCTGCTTCGTGTGGGCGCCATGCTTTGGCAACTGACTCAGATGTTATGGGTTGGCGGTCTGTGGTTGTTGCACATCGGTCTGCTGCCGGTGCTGGGCCGTATTGGCCTGGCGCCGCTGCTGATCGAAGAAATTTCAGGCATGCTGAGTGCGCTGCTGGTCGGGTTTTCAGCGGCGTGCGTTACTTTTCAGGTTTTGGTGCTGGTTCAGGCCAAGGGCCTTGTCAGTCTATGGCGCGATATTCGCGGGCAACTGCTATTGATGGCGCTATGCGCGAGTGCGATGTACTTCGTCGTACGAATCGGCTGGCCGCAGGCGCAGCACTGGTTGCTGTTCAGCTATCTTGTGCTGGGTTTTTCCGGGCTGCTGCTGGTATCGCAACCGGTGCCGGGATGGGGTGGCAGGGTGCGCGAAGCACACCCTTGACCCGTATGATCACTTGAAGCGATGGACGTTCGACAGTTGCTTGTTGGCGCTGAAGTTCTTGCGGTAAATCAGCGCCATCTTGCCGATGACTTGTACCAGATCCGCTTTGCCGGCCTTGCACAGTTCTGCAATGGCTGCCAGGCGCGATTCGCGATCGAGGATGCTGAGCTTGATCTTGATCAGCTCATGATCGCCCAATGCGCGTTCCAGTTCGGCTAAAACACCTTCAGTCAAACCGTTGTCAGCCACAGTCAAAACTGGTTTCAGATGGTGGCCAATGGATTTGTACTGTTTCTTCTGCTCTTGAGTGAGCGGCATAATCTGACCCCTGCGTCTGATCTTGTAAAAAGCGGCGGCCAGTTTACCCGAGCGAGTCCGGGACCGCCCAGTTAATCGCGACTCGTTTATTTTTTTGAGGTGGCCCGTGGCCCGTTCCAAGACAAGTCTTAAATGGCTGCAAGAGCATTTCAACGACCCATTCGTCAAAATGGCGCAAAAAGACGGGTATCGCTCCCGTGCCAGCTACAAGCTGCTGGAGATCCAGGAAAGAGACCGTTTGATCCGTCCGGGCATGAGCGTAATCGACCTGGGCGCCGCCCCGGGTGGGTGGTCCCAAGTGACCAGTCGTCTGATTGGTGGGCAAGGTACGCTGATCGCTTCCGACATTCTGGAAATGGACAGCATCCCTGATGTGACCTTTATTCAGGGCGACTTCACCGAGGATGCCGTGCTGGCGCAGATTCTCGAAGCTGTCGGAAAAAACGAGGTGGACCTTGTGATTTCCGATATGGCCCCCAATATGAGTGGATTGGCGTCTGTAGATATGCCGCGATCGATGTTCCTGTGCGAGTTGGCGCTGGATCTTGCGACTCGGGTGTTGAAGCCAGGTGGTGATTTTTTGATCAAGGTCTTCCAGGGTGAAGGCTTCGACGAATACCACAAGAGTGTTCGCCAGCAGTTCGAAAAGGTCATGACGCGCAAGCCTAAATCGTCGCGCGATCGGTCTCGTGAGCAGTACCTGCTGGGCCGTGGTTTCCGTGGTCGTAGCGAGGAATAAGAGGTTTTTCGACCGGGGTGATAGGTTTTTCGTATTTCGCCCCGTGAGCATTAGCGAATATTGTGTAGAAAGTGTTTCACAAAGGGTTACAGACGGCGCCTGCCAGAGCCGTAGGTAATGTAGTAAGTTAGGCCGGTGAATATCATGCGAAGCGCGCGCCAGTAGCGGAGCTTGCTTCAGAGGGTAGTTAATTGAACGATATGGCAAAGAATCTGATCCTGTGGTTGATCATCGCGGCTGTCCTCGTGACGGTGATGAACAACTTCTCCAGCCCTAACGAGCCGCAGACCCTCAACTATTCCGACTTCATCCAGCAGGTCAAGGATGGCAAGGTCGAGCGTGTAGCCGTGGACGGCTATGTCATTACTGGCAAGCGCAATGATGGCGACAGCTTCAAGACCATTCGTCCGGCCATTCAGGATAACGGTCTGATTGGCGACCTGGTGGATAACCACGTAGTCGTTGAAGGCAAGCAGCCTGAACAGCAAAGCATCTGGACTCAACTCCTGGTCGCAAGCTTCCCGATCCTGGTGATCATCGCCGTCTTCATGTTCTTCATGCGGCAGATGCAGGGCGGTGCCGGTGGCAAGGGCGGACCGATGAGCTTCGGCAAGAGCAAGGCACGCCTGCTCTCCGAAGATCAGGTGAAAACCACCCTGGCTGACGTTGCCGGTTGCGACGAAGCCAAGGAAGAAGTGGGCGAGCTGGTCGAGTTCCTGCGTGATCCGGGCAAGTTCCAGCGCTTGGGTGGTCGCATTCCTCGCGGCGTACTGATGGTGGGTCCACCGGGTACCGGTAAAACCCTGTTGGCCAAAGCCATTGCTGGTGAAGCCAAAGTACCGTTTTTCACCATCTCCGGTTCCGACTTCGTCGAAATGTTCGTTGGTGTGGGTGCCAGCCGTGTTCGCGATATGTTCGAGCAGGCGAAAAAACACGCACCTTGCATCATCTTCATCGATGAAATCGACGCTGTCGGTCGTCATCGTGGTGCTGGCATGGGCGGTGGTCACGACGAGCGCGAACAGACTCTCAACCAGTTGCTGGTAGAGATGGATGGCTTCGAAATGAATGACGGCATCATCGTCATCGCCGCTACCAACCGTCCTGACGTACTTGACCCTGCGCTGCTGCGTCCAGGCCGTTTTGACCGTCAGGTTGTCGTGGGGCTGCCGGACATTCGTGGTCGTGAGCAAATCCTGAAAGTTCACATGCGCAAAGTGCCAATGGGTGACGATGTTGCTCCAGCGGTTATTGCGCGTGGTACGCCTGGCTTCTCTGGTGCCGACCTGGCCAACCTGGTGAACGAGGCTTCGCTGTTCGCTGCCCGTACCGGCAAGCGCGTTGTCGAGATGAAAGAGTTCGAACTGGCCAAAGACAAGATCATGATGGGCGCCGAGCGCAAATCGATGGTCATGTCCGAGAAAGAAAAGCAGAACACCGCTTATCACGAAGCCGGTCACGCTATCGTTGGTCGCGTCGTGCCTGAGCATGATCCGGTCTACAAGGTCTCGATCATTCCGCGTGGCCGTGCGCTGGGTGTGACCATGTTCCTGCCCGAAGAAGACCGTTACAGCCTGTCCAAGCGAGCGTTGATCAGCCAGATCTGTTCGCTGTACGGCGGCCGTATTGCTGAAGAGATGACTCTGGGCTTCGACGGTGTCACCACCGGTGCCTCCAACGACATCATGCGTGCCAGCCAGATTGCACGGAACATGGTCACCAAGTGGGGCTTGTCGGAAAAACTGGGTCCATTGATGTATGCCGAAGAAGAAGGTGAAGTGTTCCTCGGTCGTGGCGGCGGAGGTCAACACGCCAGCTTCTCGGGCGAGACTGCCAAGCTGATCGACTCTGAAGTGCGCAGCATCATTGATCAGTGCTACGGCACGGCCAAGCAGATCCTGACGGATAATCGCGACAAGCTCGACGCCATGGCTGATGCACTGATGAAGTACGAAACCATTGATGCCGAACAGATTGATGACATCATGGCTGGTCGCACACCGCGTGAGCCTCGTGACTGGTCGGGCGGCACCGGTACTCCTCCTGTTGTACAGGAAGAGCGTCCGGAAACCCCGATCGGTGGTCCGGCCGCCGACGTCTAAGGTTTGAAATGACTCTTGTACAGTCCTCAACCCGGTTGCCTTGCGGCAACCGGGTTCTTGATTTGGCCCATACGCATGTCATGGGCATTCTCAATGTCACTCCCGATTCCTTCTCTGATGGTGGTCGCTTCAGCCAGCTCGATGCAGCTCTGCGACACGCTGAGGCGATGGTGGTTGCCGGTGCGACTCTCATTGATGTAGGCGGTGAATCGACCCGGCCTGGCGCGCGGGCGGTCTCGCCGCTCGAGGAGCTCGAGCGTGTGGCGCCGATCATCGAGCGGATTCATCGTGAACTGGATGTGATTATCTCGGTCGATACCTCGACACCTGCGGTCATGCGTGAAACTGCGCGTCTGGGAGCCGGTCTGATCAATGACGTGCGTTCGTTGCGTCGAGAGGGTGCGCTGGATGCGGCGGCGGCTACCGGATTGCCGGTGTGCCTGATGCATATGCTAGGTGAGCCGGGAGATATGCAGGATAATCCGCATTATGATGACGTGACGAGCGAGGTCGGTGAGTTTCTTGCCGAGCGTATGGCGTCGTGTGCTGCGGCCGGTATTCCCGCTGAACGGATCATTCTTGATCCGGGTTTCGGGTTTGCGAAAAATCTGCAGCACAATTTGAGTCTGTTCAAGCATATGGAAGCCCTGCATGTCTTGGGGCGGCCCCTGTTGGTTGGGGTTTCGCGAAAGAGCATGATCGGGCAGGCATTGAATCGCCCGGTGGGAGAGCGGCTGCATGGCGGTCTGGCTCTCGCGGCGTTGGCTGTCGTCAAGGGTGCGCAAATCTTGCGCGTGCATGACGTGGCCGAAACAGTGGATGTGGTACGGATGATCACTGCAGTTGAATCAGCCGAATAAGAATGATGGAGCGCTTATGACTAAGAAGTATTTTGGCACCGACGGCATTCGTGGTCGGGTCGGCGAGTATCCGATTACCCCTGAGTTCATGCTCAAGCTCGGTTGGGCCGCGGGCATGGCCTTTCGCAGTAAGGGCGCTTGCAAGGTTCTGGTCGGCAAGGACACTCGAATCTCTGGTTATATGTTCGAATCGGCGCTTGAGGCCGGGCTTACCTCCGCCGGGGCTGACGTCATGCTGTTGGGGCCGATGCCTACTCCGGCTATCGCCTATTTGACACGTACCTTCCATGCGGAAGCCGGGATTGTGATCAGTGCTTCGCACAATCCACATGACGATAACGGCATCAAGTTCTTCTCCGGTCAGGGCACGAAACTGCCGGACGATGTTGAGCTGATGATCGAAGAGTTGCTCGATATGCCGATGACAGTGGTTGAGTCGAGCAAGATCGGCAAGGTCTCGCGAATCAACGACGCCTCTGGTCGTTACATCGAGTTCTGCAAAAGCAGCGTGCCAACCGGTACCAATTTCGCCGGTCTGAAAATTGTGATCGACTGCGCACACGGTGCCACCTATAAGGTGGCTCCGAGTGTTTTCCGTGAGTTGGGCGCGCAGGTGACGGTGCTTTCTGCGCAGCCTGATGGCCTGAACATCAATCACAATTGCGGTTCGACCCATATGGGGCAATTGCAGGCAGCTGTAGTGGCTGAGCACGCCGACCTGGGGATTGCCTTCGATGGTGATGGTGATCGGGTGTTGATGGTTGATCACACCGGCGCGATCGTCGATGGCGACGAGTTGCTATTCATCATTGCGCGCGATCTGCATGAGTGTGCCAAGTTGCAGGGTGGTGTGGTTGGAACCTTGATGAGTAACCTGGGGTTGGAGTTGGCCCTGGCTGATCTGGGGATTCCTTTTGTGCGGGCCAACGTTGGTGATCGCTATGTGATCGCCGAGCTGCTTGAGCGTAAATGGCTGGTGGGCGGTGAAAACTCCGGCCACGTCGTGTGCTTCAGTCATACCACTACGGGTGATGCGATTATCGCTGCGTTGCAGGTGTTGATGTCGCTGAAGCGCCGTTGCGAAGGTCTCGCGCAATCGCGTCAGGCGCTACGCAAGTGCCCTCAGGTTTTGATCAATGTGCGTTTCGGTGGTGGTGCAAATCCGGTCGAGCATGCGGCGGTCAAAGAGGCCAGCGAGCGTGTCACCAAGGCTATGGCAGGGCGTGGTCGCGTGTTGTTGCGCAAGTCTGGCACAGAGCCGCTGGTGCGGGTCATGGTCGAAGGCGAGGACGAAACCCTGGTTCGTGGTTACGCCGAAGAGCTGGCAAAATTGGTTGGTGAAGTTTCTGCCTGATTTCGGCTTGCCAGTAATGATGTGGTTGGGTAACATCTGCGCCCACTTTGACCGACGAGGTACAGCATGCGTCGCCCTATGGTAGCTGGTAACTGGAAGATGCACGGTACCCGCGCCAGCGTCGCTGAGCTGATTAACGGCCTTCGTCATCTGGCCTTGCCGAGCGGTGTTGAAGTCGCGGTATTCCCGCCTTGCTTGTATATCAATCAAGTGATTGATGGCTTGGAAGGTAAGTCGATTTCGGTCGGCGCGCAGAACTCTGCGGTGGAGTCCGTGCAAGGTGCATTGACCGGTGAGATTGCACCGAGTCAGTTGGTGGATGCAGGTTGTTCCCTGGTGCTCGTTGGGCACTCCGAGCGTCGCCAGATCATGGGCGAGCGTGACGGGACGCTGATTCGCAAGTTTGCAGCGGCACAGGCATGTGGCTTGACTCCGGTGTTGTGCATAGGGGAGACCCTTGAGCAGCGTGAAGCCGGAAAAACTCTTGAGGTTGTCGGGCGTCAGCTGGGCAGCATCATCGAGGAGCTGGGTGTTGGTGCGTTTGCAAAAGCAGTAATCGCTTACGAGCCGGTCTGGGCCATTGGCACCGGGCTGACTGCTTCGCCGCAACAAGCGCAGGATGTGCATGCAGCCATTCGCGCGCAGTTGGCGGCAGAAAATTCTGAAGTCGCGCAAGGTGTGCGGCTTCTATACGGCGGCAGCGTGAAGGCGGCCAATGCGGTCGAACTGTTCGGCATGCCGGATATCGATGGGGGGCTCATTGGTGGAGCTTCCCTGAATGCAGATGAGTTCGGTGCGATTTGTCGCGCCGCGGGAAACTGAAAAAATGCTGGAAACAGTCGTAGTCGTTTTTCATCTGCTGGGCGCACTGGGCGTAGTTGCTCTCGTATTGCTGCAGCAGGGTAAAGGTGCGGATGCTGGCGCGTCTTTCGGAGCAGGTGCTTCAAATACTGTGTTCGGAAGCCAAGGTTCCTCTACCTTTCTTAGTAAGTTTACTGCTATACTTGCCGCAGGTTTCTTCATAACCAGCTTAGGGTTAGGTTACTTTGCTAAAGAGAAAGCTCATCAGCTGACTCAAGTAGGTTTACCAAACCCGGCGGTGTTGGAAGTTCCAAAGCAAAAACCGGCTTCTGATGATGTCCCGGTGCTTCAAGAGCAAAAGTCGGCAACCAATGCGACTGACGTACCTCCAGCTCAAGAGCAAAAGTAAGAAGGGTTTCAAACGTAGTATTGCCGAGGTGGTGGAATTGGTAGACACGCAACCTTGAGGTGGTTGTGCCCATAGGGTGTAGGGGTTCGAGTCCCCTTCTCGGTACCAATTATCAGGAGAGCCCGCTGTTGCGGGCTTTCTTGTAGGTGGAAGGTTACATTGACCCTGTTAGGGATCGGTCGTATACTTCCGCCCCAGCTTTGTCGCGGGGTGGAGCAGTCTGGTAGCTCGTCGGGCTCATAACCCGAAGGTCGTCGGTTCAAATCCGGCCCCCGCAACCAGTTTCAGGAGCCCCTTTTCAGGGGCTTTTTGTTAGCTGGACACTTTATAACGCCGCTGTTCAACGGCGTTTCAGGGATGGGCGTTTCGCCCATTTTTTTATTTTGCATAGCATGCATTTACATGCACGAGGGGGTTCAGGTGTCGAGCAAGCTAGAACAGTTGCAGGCCTTGTTGGCCCCGGTGGTCGTGGCCCTTGGCTATGAATGCTGGGGTATTGAGTTTTCGGCTCAAGGTCGCCACTCACTGTTGCGCGTTTATATCGATAAAGAAGGCGGCGTACTGGTGGACGATTGCGCCATCGTCAGTCGTCAGATCAGCGGTGTGCTGGATGTTGAAGATCCGATCTCCGTTGAATACACCCTTGAAGTTTCCTCGCCTGGCATGGAACGCCCACTGTTCACCATCGAACAGTTTGCAAAATTTGCCGGTGAACAAGTGAAGATCAAGCTGCGTTCGCCTTTTGAAGGCCGACGTAACTTTCAGGGCCTTCTGCGCGGTGTAGAAGAACAGGATGTCGTGGTGCAGGTTGAAGACCATGAGTTCCTGTTGCCGATCGATATGATCGACAAGGCCAACATTATTCCCAGTTTTGACTGAGACGCGGATCCCGCGGATCCAATGGCTTGCGAAAGGCGAGGCGTACGATGAGCAAAGAAGTACTGCTGGTTGTTGAGTCGGTATCCAATGAAAAGGGCGTACCGGCAAACGTAATTTTTGAAGCGCTGGAGCTGGCTCTGGCCACTGCTACCAAAAAGCGTTTTGAAGACGAAGTTGATCTGCGTGTGGAAATCAATCGCCACACCGGTGCTTATGAAACTTTCCGTCGCTGGACGGTAGTCGAAGAAGCAGACCTGGATGATCCGGCTGTTGAAACCTGGCCGAGCAAGGTTTCGGAAACGCATCCTGGCGCGAAGGTCGGTGATGTCGTTGAAGAAAAAATCGAGTCCATCGAGTTCGGCCGTATCGCTGCGCAGACTGCCAAGCAAGTTATCGTGCAGAAAGTCCGCGAAGCCGAGCGTGCTCAAGTCGTTGATGCCTACCGCGAGCGTCTGGGAGAAATTATCTCCGGCACCGTGAAGAAAGTAACCCGCGACAACGTGATTGTTGATCTGGGTAACAATGCTGAAGCGCTGCTGGCTCGTGAAGACATCATTTCTCGCGAAACTTTCCGGGTGGGTGTGCGCTTGCGTGCACTGCTCAAGGAAATCCGCACCGAGAACCGCGGCCCGCAGCTGATTCTGTCGCGTACTGCGCCGGAAATGCTGATCGAGTTGTTCCGCATCGAAGTGCCGGAAATCGCTGAAGGCCTGATCGAAGTAATGGCTGCGTCCCGTGACCCGGGCTCGCGCGCCAAGATCGCGGTCCGCTCCAAAGACAAACGCATCGACCCGCAAGGCGCTTGCATTGGTATGCGCGGTTCGCGCGTCCAGGCAGTGTCGGGCGAATTGGGCGGTGAGCGTGTGGATATCGTCCTGTGGGACGACAACCCGGCGCAGTTCGTGATCAACGCCATGTCCCCGGCTGAGGTTGCGGCAATTATCGTTGACGAAGATGCCCATGCAATGGACATCGCCGTTGGCGCAGACAATCTGGCTCAGGCCATCGGTCGTGGTGGTCAGAACGTGCGTCTGGCTAGCCAGTTGACTGGCTGGACCCTGAACGTGATGACCGAATCGGACATCCAGGCTAAGCAGCAAGCAGAAACCGGCGACATCCTGCGCAACTTCATCGACGAGCTGGAAGTCGACGAAGATCTGGCACAGGTGCTGGTTGATGAAGGCTTTACCAGCCTGGAAGAGATTGCCTACGTACCGTTGGAAGAAATGCTCAACATCGATGGCTTTGACGAAGACACCGTCAACGAGCTTCGCGCTCGGGCCAAGGATCGTTTGTTGACTAAAGCCATCGCTACTGAGGAAAAGCTGGCAGACGCCCATCCGGCCGAAGACCTGCTCTCGCTTGAGGGTATGGACAAGGATTTGGCGATGGAACTGGCGGTGCGCGGCGTAATTACCCGCGAAGACCTGGCCGAGCAGTCTATTGACGACCTGCTCGACATCGACGGCATTGACGATGATCGTGCCGGCAAGTTGATCATGGCCGCCCGAGCCCATTGGTTCGAGTAATAGGCGCGGCCTGAGGAGAGAAGTGCATGACGCAAGTCACGGTGAAACAACTGGCCGATGAGGTCAAAACACCGGTAGAGCGCCTGCTGCAGCAGATGCGTGAGGCAGGTCTGCCGCACACCGCCGCCGAGGAACATGTGACCGACAGTGAGAAGCAATCTTTGCTGACTCACTTGAAAAGCAGCCACAAGGCGAAAGTGGAAGAACCGCGCAAAATCACGTTGCAGCGTAAAACCACCAGCACCCTGCGTGTTGCTGGCAGCAAAAGCATCAGCGTTGAAGTGCGCAAGAAGAAAGTCTTCGTACAGCGCAGCCCGGAAGAAATCGAAGCCGAGCGCAAACGCGAACTGGAAGAACGTCGCGCAGTAGAAAATGCTGCACGTCAGAAGGCTGAAGAAGAAGCCAAGCGTCGCGCCGAAGAAGAAGCGCGTCGCCAGCCTGCTGCTAATGAAGCTGCTGCAGCACCTGCTGCAGTTGCCGAGCCAGTGCGTGAAGCACCGGTTGTAGCAGCTGCGCCAGCGGCTGACACTCGCAAGCGCGACGAACAGCGTCGTCCGGACAAACCACGTGCCGACGATAGCAGTCGTCGTGGCGCGGGTGATGGTGAGCGCAAAAACGCTCCACATCGCGCTTCGGTCAAAGAAAAAGCGCCTGCGCCACGCGTTGCTCCACGGACTACCGACGAAGAAAGCGATGGCTTCCGTCGTGGTGGTCGCGGCAAGGCCAAGCTGAAGAAACGCAACGCCCACGGATTCCAGAGCCCAACCGGCCCTGTCGTGCGCGAAGTGAAGATCGGCGAGACCATCACTGTTGGCGATCTCGCTCAGCAGATGTCGGTCAAGGCTGCTGAAATCATCAAGTTCATGTTCAAACTGGGTACTCCAGCGACCATCAACCAGGTACTTGATCAGGAAACTGCTCAACTGGTAGCTGAGGAGCTGGGCCACAAAGTGACCCTGGTCAGCGACACCGCCCTGGAAGATTCCCTGGCCGAGTCCCTGAAGTTTGAAGGTGAGGCTTTCTCCCGTGCGCCGGTCGTGACCGTAATGGGCCACGTTGACCACGGTAAGACCTCGCTGCTCGACTATATCCGTCGTGCCAAAGTAGCGGCTGGCGAAGCCGGCGGCATCACCCAGCACATCGGTGCGTACCACGTTGAAACCGAACGCGGCATGGTCACCTTCCTCGACACCCCAGGTCACGCAGCGTTTACCGCTATGCGTGCTCGTGGTGCCAAGGCGACCGACATCGTGATCCTGGTGGTTGCAGCGGACGACGGCGTCATGCCGCAAACCGTTGAAGCCGTACAGCACGCCAAGGCTGCTGGTGTTCCGCTGGTTGTTGCAGTGAACAAAATCGACAAGCCGGGCGCCGATCTTGATCGCATCCGTAGCGAACTGTCGGTTCACGGCGTGACCTCGGAAGAGTGGGGCGGCGACACTCCGTTTGTATCGGTTTCGGCTAAAGTCGGTACCGGTGTAGACGAGCTGCTCGAAGCTGTTCTGCTGCAAGCTGAAGTTCTCGAACTGAAAGCGACTCCTTCGGCTCCTGGTCGTGGTGTCGTGGTTGAATCGCGTCTCGACAAAGGTCGTGGCCCGGTTGCAACCGTTCTGGTTCAGGACGGTACCCTGCGCCAAGGCGACATGGTGCTGGTCGGTTCGAACTATGGCCGCGTTCGCGCCATGCTCGACGAGAACGGCAAGCCCATCAAGGAAGCCGGTCCTTCCATCCCTGTCGAGATTCTCGGCCTGGACGGTACCCCGGACGCTGGCGACGAGATGAGCGTGGTTGCCGACGAGAAGAAAGCCCGTGAAGTGGCTCTGTTCCGTCAAGGCAAGTTCCGTGAAGTCAAACTGGCTCGTGCTCACGCAGGCAAGCTGGAAAACATCTTCGAGAACATGGGCCAGGAAGAGAAGAAGACGCTTAACATCGTCCTCAAATCTGACGTCCGTGGTTCGTTGGAAGCGTTGAACGGCGCCTTGAACGGCCTGGGTAACGACGAAGTGCAGGTGCGTGTAGTCGGCGGCGGTGTCGGTGGTATCACCGAGAGCGATGCCAACCTGGCACTGGCCTCCAACGCTGTACTGTTCGGCTTCAACGTGCGTGCCGATGCGGGTGCTCGCAAGATCGTCGAGCAGGAAGGTCTGGATATGCGTTACTACAACGTGATCTACGACATCATCGAAGACGTCAAGAAAGCCCTGACCGGTATGCTTGGCAGCGACGTTCGGGAGAATATCCTGGGTATCGCTGAAGTCCGCGACGTGTTCCGTTCGCCGAAGTTTGGCGCGATCGCCGGTTGCATGGTTATCGAAGGTGTTGTGCACCGTAACCGTCCAATCCGTGTACTGCGTGAAGACATCGTTATCTTCGAAGGCGAGCTGGAGTCCCTGCGCCGCTTCAAGGATGACGCTTCCGAAGTACGTGCCGGCATGGAATGCGGTATCGGCGTGAAGAGCTACAACGACGTCAAAGTCGGTGACAAGATCGAAGTCTTCGAGAAGGTTCAGGTTGCTCGCAGCCTCTAACTCGCGCACTTCAAGAGCCGTGATGGGCAGCCGCATGCAAATGCACGGCGCATCACCCGGACTCTAAACGCAACGCCCGGTCTGGCTTCTGTCAGGCCGGGCGTTTGCCGCTTTCAGACCACACGGGTTTCACCGTGAGGCAGTAACAGGTAACAAGACATGGCAAAAGAATACAGCCGTACCCAACGTATCGGCGATCAGATGCAGCGTGAGCTGGCACAGCTGATCCGTCGTGAAGTCAAAGACCCGCGCGTCGGCCTGGTCACCATTACCGCTGTTGAAGTCAGTCGTGACGTCGGTCACGCCAAGATCTTCATCACGGTGATGGGGCAGGACAGCGCAGACGATATCGCTCAAAGCATCAAGGTGCTGAACTCGGCTGCCGGTTTCCTGCGCATGCAGTTGGCTCGCGAGATGAAGCTGCGCAGCGTTCCTCAGCTGCACTTCCACTACGACGAAAGCGTCGTGCGTGGTGCTCATCTGTCGGCATTGATCGAACGCGCCGTGGCTGAAGACAATCAGCACCCGGTTGCGGCAGAACCCGTAGACACCAAGGAGTAATCGGTGGCTCAGGTCAAACGTATCCGTCGTAACGTCAGCGGCATCATCCTGCTCGACAAGCCGCTGGGGTTCACCTCCAATGCGGCCTTGCAGAAGGTTCGCTGGCTGCTCAATGCCGAGAAGGCCGGGCACACCGGCAGCCTTGATCCGTTGGCCACCGGCGTGTTGCCGCTGTGCTTCGGTGAGGCGACCAAGTTCTCGCAATACCTGCTCGACTCCGACAAGGGTTATGAAACCCTGGCGCAATTGGGCAAGACCACCACCACGGCAGACGCTGAAGGTGAGGTTTTACGGGAGCGCCCGGTGACCGTTGGTCGCGCCGATATCGAAGCGGTTTTGCCGAATTTTCGGGGGCAAATCAGTCAGATACCGCCGATGTACTCAGCCCTCAAGCGTGACGGTCAGCCGTTGTACAAGCTGGCTCGTGCAGGTGAAGTGGTGGAGCGCGAACCGCGTTCTGTTACTATTGCGCGCTTGGAATTGCTGGCCTTTGAAGGTGATACTGCGCGCTTCGCCGTAGATTGCAGCAAAGGCACTTATATCCGCACTCTCGTGGAGGATATTGGTGAACAGCTCGGTTGTGGCGCTTACGTTGCGCAGCTGCGACGTACCCAGGCCGGTCCGTTCAGTCTGGCCCAGACGGTCACGCTGGAAGAGTTGGAAGCCGTACATGCTGAAGGCGGCAACGAAGCGGTAGATCGCTTCCTGATGCCATCGGACAGCGGCCTGCTGGATTGGCCACTGTTGCAGTTCTCGGAGCACAGCTCGTTCTACTGGCTTAACGGCCAGCCGGTACGCGCCCCGGATGCACCGAAGTTTGGCATGGTACGCGTACAGGATCACAATGGTCGCTTCATCGGTATCGGTGAAGTGAGCGAAGACGGGCGCATCGCGCCACGTCGGTTGATTCGGTCAGAATGACCGAAACCAGTCTGTGTAACAGCAGGCTGGCGAGGGTGGCTGTTAACAGGCACGGTCACTACTCATTTTTAGATACAGGGATTTGTCCCTGGCCTGTTGAAGCTGTTTCTTTGAAACAGTTTCCTGATAAAAGGATTGCCTCATGGCTCTCGACGTTCAAGAAAAAGCTCAAATCGTAGCTGACTACCAGCAAGCTGTTGGTGACACTGGTTCGCCAGAAGTGCAAGTTGCACTGCTGACCCACAACATCAACAAACTGCAAGGTCACTTCAAGGCCAACGGTAAAGATCACCACTCCCGTCGTGGTCTGATCCGCATGGTAAACCAGCGTCGTAAGCTGCTGGACTACCTGAAAGGCAAGGACGTGAGCCGTTACAGCGCTCTGATCGCTCGCCTGGGTCTGCGTCGCTAATAAGCGATTGCGCTAGAGGTTGGTTGTCTGTCGTACGTCAGTGGGTTTCCCGCTGGCGCATGGCAGGCTCCCAGCCTCAAGTTTTATCTGGATACACGTTTTACCCTGGACAGGCGTTGGGCCGATTCCCGACATTGCCCAAGAATTTCGCAAGAAAACCAGTTCCCCCAAGAGCCACAAAGAAGGTAGGACACCGTGAACCCGGTAATCAAAAAATTCCAGTTCGGTCAGTCGACCGTTACCCTCGAGACTGGCCGTATCGCCCGTCAGGCCTCCGGCGCAGTATTGGTCACCGTTGACGACGACGTCAGCGTATTGGTGACCGTAGTCGGTGCCAAGCAAGCCGATCCAGGCAAGGGCTTCTTCCCTCTGTCTGTTCACTACCAGGAAAAAACTTACGCTGCCGGTAAGATCCCTGGCGGTTTCTTCAAGCGCGAAGGCCGTCCTTCCGAGAAAGAAACACTGACTTCCCGACTGATCGACCGTCCGATCCGTCCGCTGTTCCCAGAAGGTTTCATGAACGAAGTGCAGGTTGTCTGCACCGTCGTTTCCACCAGCAAGAAGACCGATCCGGACATCGCTGCGATGATCGGTACCTCGGCTGCTCTGGCTATCTCCGGCATTCCTTTTGACGGTCCGATCGGCGCTGCCCGCGTTGCGTTCCACGAAAGCACCGGTTACCTGCTGAACCCGACTTACGAACAACTGAAAGCATCGAGCCTGGACATGGTCGTTGCCGGTACTTCGGAAGCGGTATTGATGGTTGAATCGGAAGCCAAAGAGCTGACCGAAGACCAGATGCTGGGCGCGGTACTGTTTGCTCACGACGAGTTCCAGGTCGTGATCAACGCCGTTAAAGAACTGGCTGCCGAAGCTGCCAAGCCAACCTGGACCTGGGCTCCACAGCCTGAAGCCACCGCACTGCTGGGCGCTATCCGTGCCGAGTTCGGCGAAGCGATCTCCCAGGCCTACACCATCACTATCAAGGCCGACCGTTACGCTCGCCTGGGCGAACTGAAAGACCAAGTGGTTGCCAAGCTGTCCGGTGAAGAAGGCCAGCCCTCTTCCAGCGAAGTCAAAGCAGCTTTCGGTGAAATCGAATACCGCACCGTTCGCGAAAACATCGTAAACGGCAAGCCACGTATCGACGGCCGTGACACCCGCACCGTACGTCCGCTGAACATCGAAGTCGGCGTTCTGCCGAAGACCCACGGTTCGGCACTGTTCACCCGAGGCGAAACCCAGGCTCTGGTAGTCGCGACACTGGGCACCGCCCGTGACGCACAACTGCTGGACACCCTGGAAGGCGAGAAAAAAGACCCGTTCATGCTGCACTACAACTTCCCTCCGTTCTCGGTGGGCGAGTGTGGTCGCATGGGTGGCGCTGGTCGTCGCGAAATCGGTCACGGCCGTCTGGCCCGTCGTTCGGTTCAGGCCATGCTGCCTGCTGCCGACGTGTTCCCGTACACCATCCGTGTGGTATCGGAAATCACCGAGTCCAACGGTTCCAGCTCCATGGCTTCGGTCTGCGGTGCTTCCCTGGCGCTGATGGACGCGGGTGTGCCGATGAAGGCACCGGTTGCCGGTATCGCCATGGGTCTGGTCAAGGAAGGCGAGAAGTTCGCCGTCCTGACCGACATCCTGGGTGACGAAGACCACTTGGGCGACATGGACTTCAAAGTAGCCGGTACCTCCAAAGGTGTTACCGCGCTGCAGATGGACATCAAGATCAAAGGCATCACCGAAGAAATCATGGAAATCGCTCTGGGCCAAGCCCTGGAAGCGCGCCTGAACATCCTCGGTCAGATGAACCAGATCATTGGCCAGTCGCGTACCGAACTGTCGGAAAACGCTCCGACCATGATCGCGATGAAAATCGACACCGACAAAATCCGTGATGTCATCGGTAAAGGCGGCGCGACCATTCGTGCGATCTGTGAAGAGACCAAGGCTTCGATCGACATCGAAGACGACGGCTCGATCAAGATCTTCGGCGAAACCAAGGAAGCTGCAGAAGCTGCGCGTCAGCGCGTTCTGGGTATCACCGCTGAAGCTGAAATCGGCAAGATCTACGTCGGTAAGGTTGAGCGCATCGTCGACTTCGGCGCATTCGTCAACATCCTGCCGGGCAAAGACGGTCTGGTTCACATCTCCATGCTGAGCGACGCTCGCGTTGAGAAAGTGACCGACATCCTGAAAGAAGGCCAGGAAGTGGAAGTGTTGGTACTGGACGTGGACAACCGCGGCCGTATCAAACTGTCCATCAAAGACGTAGCAGCGGCCAAGGCTTCGGGCGTTTAATTCGCCCTTCGTCTGACCGCTTCAACGTTGTAGAAATGCCCCGCAGTGAAAGCTGCGGGGCATTTTTTTGTCTGCGAAACAATGAGACGCTTCACGAAGTTGCCTGCCCCCAAAGTCAGTGCTAGGTTTAGCCTACCGCCCGTGTAGCTCAGTCGGTAGAGCAGCGCACTCGTAACGCGAAGGTCGCAGGTTCGATTCCTGTCTCGGGCACCAGGCACCACCTGTTTTCAGATGATCCCGAATGGTTCTGAAGGCCAGATAAACCAGATTGCATGCGGTTTTTCTGCGTCAGAGAGATCCTTGATGATCCAGATCCATCTTCCATTCCCAGATCAGAGAGAACGAAATGACCGTTAAAGAACTGACACAAGAAGCTCGACACGAAGAAGCTCTCAAGAAGTATTTGCTCGATTCGCCTCAGCTGGCCGAAGAAATCAAGGACCTGAGTGCTGACGATCAGAAAGATCAGATTCAGTGGGCGTTCGAGGACGAGGCAGAAGCGCAGGGCTTGCAGCCCTGGGAGCTGACGCTCAAGTACACCTCAACGCCGGAAGAATACGAAGCCACGCGCCTTGCGTTGCACAAGGAAGCAGCCGAAGTGCTGGGCGTCGAATGGGAAGAATACTGCGAGATGAACAATCTGGTGGTTTGAGAGCAACGCCAGCCTCATGAGGCTGGCGTTTCTTTTTGTCAGAGACTCAAGCGCATCGACAGGTCCACGGCCTTCACATCCTTGGTCATCGCGCCAATCGAGATGTAATCCACGCCCGTCTCGGCGATTGGCCGCAAGGTGCTTTCGTTAACGCCACCGCTGGCCTCGAGTTTCGCCTTGCCGGCATTCAGCCGTACGGCTTCGCGCATGTCGTCCAGGCTCAGTTCATCGAGCATGATGATGTCGGCGCCGGCCGCCAGAGCTTCCTTGAGCTCTTCCAGGCTCTCCACTTCAATCTCCACCGGTTTGCCCGGCGCGATCTTGTGCGCGGCGGCGATGGCTTGGGCGATACCACCGCAGGCAGCGATATGGTTTTCCTTGATCAGAAAGGCGTCGTACAGGCCGATACGGTGGTTGTGGCAGCTGCCGCAGGTCACCGCGTACTTTTGCGCCAATCGTAGTCCGGGCAGGGTTTTGCGGGTATCCAGCAATTTCACCTGAGTATCGGCAACGAAGTCGGCCAGGTACTGCGCGCGAGTGGCGACCCCGGAAAGCAGTTGCAGGAAGTTCAGCGCACTACGTTCGCCGGTCAGCAGCGAACGGGCCGGACCTTCGAGGTGAAACAGCACCTGATTGGGGCTCACGCGTTCACCGTCGCGCACTTGCCAGTGCACTGCAACGCGTGGGTCCAGTTGCCGAAATACGGCGTCGACCCAGGCGGTGCCGCTGATGACGGCCGCATCACGGGTAATGATGGTGGCTTTGGCCAGGCGTTCGGCCGGGATCAGTTGTGCGGTGATGTCGCCGCTGCCGATGTCTTCAAGCAACGCACGGCGCACGTTGGCTTCGATTTCGGCGGTCAAATCGGCGAGGCGTAGATTCGGCATAACGGGCTCCACAAACAAAGTGGTCCGATTATAGGGCCATGCCGCAAGCTAACCCAAGGCGCCCGCTACTTTCAGCGGGTTCTAAAACCTGTATTTGGTCGGCTCGCCAGCATTATTCCTCCTGCACGCGGGTCTTTGAGCGAGCGCTACTTCATGGGGCGATGCCGCTCGCCCGTCTGCCGATGATTCTGCTTCAGGTTTGCGGCAAGTGATCGCAACCTGGGGGATGATCACGGCATACTGGAGCCCGTCAGAGTCGTCATTGAAGGAGCCTGTATGCAGTTGGACCCCGCGAGCGGTTGGTTTGAAGGCGTGCGCCATTGCCCGTCACCCAACTTCAATGCGCGCCCCACGGGCGAAATCTCCTTGCTGGTGATCCACAACATCAGCCTGCCACCGGCGCAGTTCGCGACGGGCAAGGTGCAGGAATTTTTCAGAACCGTCTGGATGTCACCGAGCACCCCTACTTTGAAGGGATTGCCGACTTGCGCGTGTCTGCGCATTTTTTGATCGAGCGTGACGGCACGATCACGCAATTTGTTTCATGTCTTGAACGGGCGTGGCACGCAGGTGTTTCCTGGTTCAAGGGGCGCGAAGGATGTAACGATTTTTCCCTCGGCATCGAGCTTGAAGGCACCGATGATCTGCCGTTCACCGATGCTCAGTATCACGCGCTGATTGCTCTGACCCGCCAATTGCAGTCTACGTTTACAGCCATCACCCATTCACGTATCCAGGGGCATAGCGATATCGCACCTGGGCGCAAGACGGATCCGGGACCGGCGTTCGACTGGGCGCGCTATCGCGCCGCTCTGGAAAAAGGGGAAGCACAATGAGTTTTCTGGTGTTACTGCTGGCTGTCTGGATCGAGAAGTTCTCGGCCTTGCGCCATCAAGTTCAGCGCGACAGTGGATGGTTGCGAGAGCTGGCCAAACATGAGGCCAGCCCAAAGCTTGCGAATCGGCCTTGGCTGGTATTGGCAATGCTGGTGCTGTTCCCTGTGGCGCTGCTCGGTTTGTTGTTGCTGGTGCTAGAGCCGGTGGCCTATGGCTTGCTGGCCTTGCCGGTGCATTTGCTGGTGGTGATTTATTGCCTGGGCCGTGGTGATTTGCTCGGCGGTTTGGGGCCGTTTCGTGATGCCTGGCGCCGAGAGGACCTGCAAGCCGCGGCGCATGTCGCCGAACGTGATCTGGATATTTGCGCCGACAGCGGCGAGCAGTTGCTGCAGAGGGTTCAAGCCCATTTGCTGTGGCAGGCTTACCAGAGTTTTTTTGCGGTGATTTTCTGGTACTTCCTGCTCGGCCCGGTGGCGGCCCTGAGTTATCGCTTGCTGGCCCTGGCGGCCGAACACGGTAAGAACCCGGCAGTGGTCGAGCGCGCCGTACAGTTGCGACATGCCTTTGATTGGCTGCCGGTGCGCTTGTTGGCAGTGAGTTTTGCTCTGGTCGGTAACTTCGTCGCGGTCAGCCGGGTGATGCTCCATGAATTGTTGAACTGGAATATCAGCGCCGCGCAGCTGATCGAGAACGTCGGCGTGGTAGCGGGTGAGATTCCGGCGCCAGTGGCGGGGCCAGAAGGGGTTCACAGCCTGGATCAGATCTGGGAACTGCTGCTGCGAGCGGCGGTGGTCTGGTATGCAGGGTTTGCCGTTTGGACCGTGTTGCACTGATTTCTGCATAACGCCGAAAAGATCGTCCGAACGCGGCCCGAACCTGCGGCAGCTCCTACAGATTCACTCGATCCTTGTAGGAGCTGCCGCAGGCTGCGATCTTTTCGGCGTTAACCTTAAGTTACAAAATCTCCCTTCGATTTAGGCTATACAGAAGCAGCGCGCCATAGTGGCTATCTGCTGCATCTGCGTGCCTGCCCATAAAAACAAGAAATGAAAGGGGGACGTCTGTGAAGAGTTTGCTCTATCCCGCCGTTGCGCTGATGAATCGCTTGAGCTTCGGCATGAAGTTCAGCCTGATCAGCGTGCTGTTTTTATTTCCCATGCTGGTGACCAATTTCTATCTGGTTCGTGATTCGTATCGCGAGTTCCAGGGCACCCAGGTCGAATTGCAAAGCCTCGACCTGTTGGGCAGTGGGCTGACGCTGCGGCGGGATCTGGAGTCCCTGAATAACCTGGTGCAGATCAACACGACCCTCGGTCAGTCTGGCAAGGCAGGAGATACCGAGTCGAAAATCAGCGCCTTTGAGCAGAGCGTACTTGTACGCCTGCAAAGCCTGACCGCGATGGCCATCGATCCTGAGCAGGTCAGTGTTTTTGATAGCAAGCGCGATGAAATGATTGCGGCGTTCAAGGCTCAACAAGCGGAGACGTCTGTGCAAAGCAAAAGTGCACTGATCGGCAAGCTGCTTGGCAATGCGCAGATTTTCAGTCAGATCATCGCCAGCCAGGCCGGCCTGAGTCGTGACAACCAGAGTGACATGCGCCAATTGAGTGAGCTGATCACCAACGTTACCCCGCGTGTGACGCAAACCCTCGGCGAAGGCCGGGCGATGGGGGCGTACTCGCTGGGGCAGGGGTTTCTGAATTCCGCTTCCAGCACCCGGTTCGATGAACTGCTGGCGCAGATCGAGAAGCTTCAGGCCGAATATGCCTTGAAGTTGCAGGACGCACTGGCTACCGGCAAAGCTGCGCGTGAGGTGCTGGAGCCCTTGGCCAATGCCAGTAAAGCCACGCTCAAACAAGCCAGCGAGTTGTTTGAAGAGCAAGTGGTGATGGCCGATACCCTCGATAAACCTTGGCAGGGTTTTTACGAGCAGGTCACCGGGCTTATGGACAAGACCTATCAACTGAACGATGCGACGTTGAAGTTTCTCGGCGTTCAATTGCAGCAACGCCTGGAGCAGAACCGTACGCACATGGTGCTGCAAGCGGTGGCGCTGGCGGTGGTTTTTGTGCTGATTTTCTATCTCTACGGCGGTTTCTACGCCTCCACCCGCACCACCCTCAAGCGTCTGGGCGGGGTCATGGACAAAGTGGCGGCTGGTGACATGACCATCACGTTTACCGCCCACAGTCGTGATGAGTTGGGTGAGTTGGGCAATGTCTTCAACGGCACCGTGGCCAAGATCCATGAATTGATCGAGTTGGTCGGCAAAACCGTCAACGAGGTCGAGCGTCAGGCGAGTCAGGTGGAGACGGTCTCGGCCCAGAGCAATCAGGCGGTGGCCGGTCAGCGTAAGCAGATCGAGCAGGTCGCCACCGCAATGAACCAGATGTCGGCCACCGCTCAGGAAGTTGCGCGCAGTGCCGCGGCAGCCGTCAGCAGTGCCCACAGCGTCAACGACGAAACCATCAGCGGCCGCGGGCTGGTCGAGTCGCAACAAGGCAGCATTGCGCAACTGGCCAGCGAGATTGACTCATCAGTGCTGGTGATCAATCAACTGGCCAGCGACAGCCAGTCCATCAGTCGCGTGCTGGAAGTGATCAAGAGCATCGCCGAGCAGACCAACCTGTTGGCGCTCAACGCCGCCATTGAGGCCGCCCGTGCGGGTGAGCAGGGACGTGGCTTTGCGGTGGTGGCCGATGAGGTCCGCACCCTGGCCAAACGCACCCAGCAATCGACCGAAGAAATCGAGCAGATGATTGCCAAACTGCACGGTGGTGTTGGCGCCGCCGTGAAGGCCATGGGCGTCAGTCACCAGATGGCGAGCGGTACGGTCGGTCAGTCGGAAAAGGTCCAGCAAGCCCTGGAAAACATTCTGGGCGCGGTGGGCATGATCGTCGATCAGAACAAGCAAATTGCCGCGGCAGTCGAGCAGCAAACGGCGGTGGCCCACGATATCGACCAGAACATTGTCGAGATCAACCGGGCCGGCGAGCGCACCGCCGAAGGTGCGCACCAGACCGAACATGCCAGTCGTGCACTGTCGGCCCAAGTGGTGCAGTTGAAACACTTGATCAGCGCGTTCAGGGTTTGATTCTCGGTGGGCGGCTTACGGGCCGCCGCAAGCCGCCACCGACTGATTACCAGTTGAACAGTTCGCAGGCATTGGCGGTGCTGGCGGCGGCCAGTTGCTCGGGGCTGATGGCCATGATTTGCGCCAATGCTGTGCAAATTGCTGGCAGATGAGCAGGGCTGTTGCGTTGTCCGGGGTACATGGCGGGCGCCATGTCCGGTGAGTCGGTTTCCAGCACTACCGATTCCAGCGGCAAACCGGCGATCACTTTGTGCATGCGCAAGGCTTGCGGCCAGGTCGCCGCGCCACCCAATCCCAGTTTGAAACCGAGCTTGAGGTATTCACGAGCTTCTTCCTGGCTGCCGGCAAAGGCGTGGATGATTCCGGCGCGTTTGAGCCTGAAGCGTTTCAAGGTCGCAATCACCGCCGCGTGGCTACGCCGCACATGCAGCAGCGCGGGCAACTGGAAGTCTGCCGCCAGTTGCAGTTGTGCTTCGAACAACGCTTGCTGGCGTTCGCGGTCCAGATCCTCAAGAAAGTAATCCAGGCCAATTTCGCCCACTGCGCACAGCTGCCGATGGCCGGCCAGACGCGTCAACCAGTTCGCCAGCTCAGTCAGGTCAGCGGGACGATGCTCATCGAGGTAGGCTGGATGCAGGCCAAACGCGGCATGCAGGTCAGGATCGCTTTGCACCAGGTCCCACACCCGCTGCCAATTGCGCTGATATACCCCCAGCACCACCATCCGCTTCACACCCAAGGCGCGGCTTTGAGCCAGCAGCGCCTGACGGTCCTGGTCGAAATCCGGAAAGTCCAGATGGGTGTGGCTGTCGATCAGCTCCACGTTTCAGTCCTGGCGAATACGCTGCTTGAAGGTCCGCGCGATGGCTTGCACGCCGGGTTGGTATTGGGCTTCCTCAATCGCCGCGAGGGCCAGTTGCAGGACTTTTTCGGCGATCAGTTGATGCTGCTGGGCCATGGCATTGACGGGCAGCGGCAGGAAGTCCAGCAACTGCGTGTCGCCAAAAGTACCGAGGCGCAACGGGCGGGTTTTCAACGGGAAGTCATGCAAGGCATCGAACACGCCTTGAAGCAGCACGTAGGAAGTCGTCACCAATGCATCCGGCAAGTGGCCGAGGCGTTGCAGTAACTCTTCCATCAACTGCCGACCGCAGTCGCGGCTGAACGCCTCGCCCTGTTCGATCAGGATTTCTCCCTTGAAATCGACCAGAGCCTGCTTGAAGCCGGCGGCACGTTCCTGGCTGATGCTCAGTTCGGGCCGCGCACCGATCAGCGCAATCTGCTTGGGCTGCGGCTGCAACAGGCTGCGGGTGAGGTTCAGGCTGGCTTCGCGATCATCGCTGATCACCGAGCAGAAATGCTCAGGCTCCATGACTCGGTCAATGGCAATGATCGGCAAGCCCTTGGCTTGCAACTGGCGATAGCTGTCATCGCCGGCCGGCAGGCAGCTGGCGACGATCAACGCATCGCAGCGCCGTGCGCGAAACAGCTTGAGCAACTGACGCTCGCTGTCCGGTGCATCGTCGGAGCTGGCAATCAGCAACTGATAGCCACGCGCCCGGGCACCCTGTTCGAGGAGCTTGGCGATCCGCGCGTAACTGGGGTTTTCCAGGTCCGGCAGAATGAAGCCCAAGGTGCGGGTGTGCCGACTGCGCAACCCGGCCGCTTGAGGATTAGGCGTAAAGCCATGTTGCTCGACCACTGCGCGCACGCGCTCGACGGTGGCGTTGCTGATGCGTTGCTGTTCGGCCTTGCCATTGATGACATAGCTGGCGGTGGTGACAGACACACCGGCCAACTGGGCGATATCACTGAGTTTCAACCCGGGATTTCCTTGTTTTTTTGAGCTTGCCCCGACATTTTGGCCAATCCTACCCGATTACGGCAGGCGACCCCTGTCGCAACGCATCCGACACGTTGGACTTCAAGGTTGGGAGATTATCGAGTAACGTGCCAACTCATCTAGATTAAACGTTTCAGCAGGCGTATTTTCTTCGCTATTGGCCATTTTTGCCGGTTCTGCCGTGAAACCGACAAAGGATGCTCTGAAAAAGAGTGCTCTGAACAAAGCCTAAACTGATTCAATCAAAACAATACCTGGTGCGACCCCGCGCCAAAAAGGAGAACGCATGCTCGAGCTCACCATAGAGCAGATATCCATGGGCCAGTCGGCTGTGGATAAAGCCGCCGCATTGCACTTGCTGGCCGACGCGCTGGTCACCGATGGCCTGGTGGCCGAGGGTTACCTCAGCGGCTTGCAAGCGCGTGAAGACCAAGGTTCGACCTTTCTCGGTCAAGGTATTGCGATCCCCCACGGAACACCCGATACACGCGATCTGGTGCACACCACCGGCGTGCGTTTGCTGCAGTTCCCCGACGGTGTGGACTGGGGCGACGGCCACATTGTGTATCTGGCGATCGGTATCGCGGCCAAATCCGACGAGCATTTGCGCCTGCTGCAATTGCTGACCCGCGCTCTTGGCGAAACCGATCTGGGCCAGGCCTTGCGCCGCGCCAGTAGCAGCGAAGCCTTGTTGAAACTGCTGCAAGGTGCACCGCAAGAGTTGGCGCTGGATGCGCAAATGATCGGCTTGGGCGTCTCCGCCGACGATTTTGAAGAGCTGGTCTGGCGTGGCGCGCGGTTATTGCGTCAGGCCGACTGCGTGAGCAATGGCTTTTCTGCGGTATTGCAGCAGGTTGAAGCACTGCCGCTGGGCGATGGCCTGTGGTGGCTGCACAGCGAACAAACGGTCAAACGCCCGGGCCTGGCCTTCGTCACCCCGGACAAACCGATTCGTTACCTCGGCCAGCCACTGAGCGGGCTGTTCTGTCTGGCCAGCCTTGGCGAGGCGCATCAGGCCTTGCTCGAACGTCTTTGTGCCTTGCTGATTGAAGGCCGTGGTCACGAACTTGGTCGCGCCACCAGCCGCCGTGCGGTGCTGGAAGTGCTTGGCGGCGAATTGCCGGCTGATTGGCCGAGCGCGCGTATCGCCTTGGCCAACGCCCACGGTTTACACGCGCGGCCGGCGAAGATCCTTGCGCAATTGGCGAAAAGCTTTGAAGGCGAGATCCGCGTACGCATCGTCGACGGCCAGGACAGCGCGGTGTCGGTGAAGAGTTTGAGCAAATTGCTTAGCCTCGGAGCCCGTCGCGGCCAGGTGCTGGAGTTGATTGCCGAGCCGAGCATCGCCGCTGATGCGTTGCCGGCGCTGCTGGCGGCTATCGAAGAAGGCCTGGGCGAAGACATCGAACCGTTGCCGACGGCGAGTGCACAGAGCGAGGTCATCACCGAAATCACCACCGTTCTGGTCGCTCCAGCCTCGGGCAGTGTGATTCAGGCCATCGCTGCTGCGCCGGGGATTGCCATGGGGCCCGCGCATATTCAGGTGCTGCAAGCGATCGATTACCCCTTGCGTGGCGCGTCCACGGCGATCGAACGCGAGCGTCTGAAAACATCCCTGGCCGATGTCCGTCGCGACATTGAAGGGTTGATCCAGCGCAGCAAAGCCAAGGCCATTCGCGAGATTTTCATCACCCACCAGGAAATGCTCGACGACCCGGAACTGACCGACGAAGTCGACACTCGCCTCAAGCAGGGCGAGAGCGCTGAAGCGGCGTGGATGGCGGTGATCGACGCGGCAGCCAAGCAACAGGAATCCTTGCAGGACGCCTTGCTTGCCGAACGCGCAGCGGACTTGCGCGATATCGGTCGGCGGGTGCTGGCGCAACTGTGCGGTCTCGAAACCCCGAGCGAACCGGATCAACCGTACATTCTGGTGATGGATGAAGTGGGGCCTTCGGACGTGGCACGCCTTGATCCGACACGGGTGGCCGGCATCCTCACCGCACGCGGTGGCGCCACTGCCCACAGCGCGATTGTCGCCCGGGCCCTGGGTATTCCGGCGCTGGTCGGTGCTGGCGCGGCGGTGTTGCTGCTGACGCCGGGCACGCCATTGCTGCTCGATGGCCAGCGTGGTCGGCTGCATGTCGACGCCGATGCTGCGACGTTGCAACGTGCCGCCGAAGAGCGTGACAACCGCGAACAACGCCTGCAAGCGGCTGCGGCCCAGCGTCACCAACCGGCGCTGACCCTCGACGGCCATGCGGTCGAAGTGTTCGCCAACATTGGCGAAAGCGCAGGTGTGGTCAGCGCGGTGGAGCAGGGTGCTGAAGGTATTGGCCTGCTGCGCACCGAACTGATTTTCATGGCCCATCCGCAAGCGCCGGATGAAGCCACTCAAGAGACCGAATACCGTCGGGTACTCGATGGCCTGGCCGGGCGGCCGCTGGTGGTGCGGACCCTGGACGTTGGCGGTGACAAGCCGTTGCCGTATTGGCCGATTGCCAAGGAGGAAAACCCGTTCCTTGGCGTGCGTGGTATTCGCCTGACCTTGCAACGTCCGCAGATCATGGAAGCGCAGTTGCGTGCCTTGCTGCGCGCCGCCGATAACCGCCCGTTGCGGATCATGTTCCCGATGGTCGGCAGCGTTGATGAATGGCGTCAGGCGCGGGATATGACCGAGCGCCTGCGTCTGGAAATCCCGGTGGCTGACTTGCAATTGGGGATCATGATCGAAGTACCGTCGGCGGCTTTGCTGGCGCCGGTTCTGGCCAAGGAAGTCGACTTCTTCAGCGTCGGCACCAATGACCTGACCCAATACACCCTGGCCATCGACCGCGGTCACCCGACGTTGTCGGCCCAGGCTGATGGCTTGCACCCCGCGGTGTTGCAACTGATCGACATCACGGTGCGTGCGGCCCATGCTCATGGCAAATGGGTCGGCGTGTGTGGCGAGCTGGCGGCGGACCCGTTGGCGGTGCCGGTGCTGGTCGGTTTGGGTGTGGATGAGTTGAGCGTCTCGGCGCGCAGCATCGGCGAGGTCAAGGCTCGGGTTCGTGAGCTGAGTCTTGCGCAGGTTAAACATCTGGCCCAACAGGCACTGGCCGTGGGCAGCGCGAATGAAGTGCGCGCATTAGTGGAGGCTCTGTAATGGCCAAAATCCTAACCCTGACCCTCAATCCGGCGCTGGACCTCACCGTTCAGTTGCCGCGTCTGGAACCTGGTCAGGTCAATCGCAGCAACGCCATGCACACCCACGCCGCCGGCAAGGGCATCAACGTGGCACAGGTGCTTGCAGACCTCGGGCATCAGCTGACCGTCGGCGGCTTTCTCGGTGAGGACAATCTTCAGGCGTTTGAAACCCTGTTTGCCAAACGCGGTTTTGTCGACGCCTTCATCCGCGTTCCCGGCGAGACTCGCAGCAACATCAAACTGGCGGAAAGCGATGGGCGTATCACCGACCT
Source organism: Pseudomonas frederiksbergensis (assembly GCF_001874645.1). Lineage (NCBI taxonomy): Bacteria > Pseudomonadati > Pseudomonadota > Gammaproteobacteria > Pseudomonadales > Pseudomonadaceae > Pseudomonas > Pseudomonas frederiksbergensis. The sequence continues at coordinate 1,948,284 of NZ_CP017886.1, read as the reverse complement.
CAACGGTCCTGGCCCGCTGGTCAGTGAAGCCGCTCAGCAGGCATTGCTCAATCGCCTCGACCACATCGCTCCAGGTCATGACGCGGTCGTCGTTGCTGGCAGCTTGCCCCAAGGCATCAGTCCTCAGTGGTTGCAGGCGTTGATTTTGCGTTTGAAACATCTTGGTTTGAAAGTCGCGCTCGATACCAGTGGCGAAGCCTTGCGCGCAGGTCTGGCGGCGGGCCCGTGGTTGATCAAGCCCAACACCGAAGAGCTGGCCGAGGTGCTGGGCTGCGAGGTGGTTTCGGTGACTGCCCAGGCCGAAGCGGCGAGCCGCTTGCACGTTCAAGGCATCGAACACGTGGTGATTTCCCACGGTGCCGACGGCGTGAATTGGTTCAGTGTCGGCTCGGCGATGCACGCTACGCCACCCAGGGTCAGCGTTGCCAGCACAGTGGGCGCAGGCGATTCGTTGCTGGCGGGCATGCTCCACGGTTTGCTCAGTGCCGACATGCCGGAACAGACCTTGCGCACCGCCACGGCGATTGCCGCCATGGCCGTCACCCAGATTGGTTTCGGTATCGGCGACACCGCGCTACTGGCGCGGCTCGAACAGGGTGTGCGCGTGCGCCCCCTGACAGAACAATAAGAGGGTTGGTCATGAAGTTAGCCATTGTTACTGCCTGCCCGAATGGCATGGTCACCAGTGTGCTGTGCGCGCGTTTGCTCGATGCGGCAGCGCAGCGTCAGGGCTGGATGACCTGCGTCGAAGTGCACGACGCCGCGCACCCGGAACGCCAGTTGTCCGCCGCGACACTCGATGATGCCGAGTGGGTGCTGTTGGTCAGCACCGGGACGGTAGAGATGTCGCGGTTTGTCGGCAAACGGGTGTTCCAGAGCACGCCTTCCCAGGCATTGCAGGATGTCGATGCAGTGCTGCGCCGTGGTGCTGAAGAAGCTCAACTCTACGTCGCGCCGCTGGTCGTTGCCGAGCCAGTTGCCGGCAGTAAAACCGCGCCGCGTCTGGTGGCGGTTACTGCGTGCCCAACCGGTGTGGCTCACACCTTTATGGCCGCCGAAGCCTTGCAGCAGGCGGCCAAGCGTCTGGGGTATGACCTGCAGGTGGAAACCCAGGGCTCGGTCGGCGCACGCAATCCATTGAGCGCACAAGCCATCGCGGATGCCGATGTGGTGCTGTTGGCGGCGGACATCGAAGTCGCCACCGAGCGTTTCGCTGGCAAGAAGATTTACCGCTGCGGCACTGGCATCGCCCTCAAGCAGGCCGAAGCCACGTTGAACAAAGCCCTGGCCGAAGGCACGCAAGAGACCGCCTCTACCGGCGTCAAAGGCCCGGTCAAGCAAGAGAACACCGGGGTCTACAAACACCTGCTGACGGGCGTCTCGTTCATGCTGCCGATGGTGGTGGCCGGGGGCTTGATGATTGCGCTGTCGTTTGTCTTCGGCATCACCGCGTTCAAGGAACCGGGAACACTGGCGGCGGCGCTGATGCAAATCGGTGGCGATACCGCGTTCAAGTTGATGGTGCCGCTGCTGGCGGGTTACATCGCCTACTCGATTGCTGACCGTCCGGGCCTGGCGCCGGGGATGATCGGCGGATTGTTGGCGAGTACCCTGGGCGCCGGTTTTATCGGCGGGATCATTGCCGGCTTCATCGCCGGTTACGCGGCACAGGCGATCAACCGTTATGCACGCCTGCCGCAAAGTCTGGAAGCGCTGAAACCGATTCTGATCATCCCGTTGCTGGCGAGCCTGTTCACCGGCCTGGTGATGATCTATGTGGTCGGTAAACCGGTCGCCGGGCTGCTTCAAGGCCTGACTCATTTCCTCGACAGCATGGGCACCACCAATGCGATTTTGCTGGGGGTATTGCTCGGCGGCATGATGTGCGTCGACCTCGGCGGCCCGATCAACAAAGCCGCTTATGCATTCTCGGTGGGGCTGTTGGCGTCGCAAAGTTATGCACCGATGGCCGCAACCATGGCCGCTGGCATGGTGCCACCGATTGGCCTGGGCATCGCCACATTCATCGCCCGTCGCAAGTTTGCCCAGACCGAGCGCGAAGCCGGTAAAGCCGCGTTGGTGCTGGGATTGTGCTTTATCTCCGAAGGCGCGATTCCGTTCGCCGCCAAAGACCCGTTGCGGGTGATTCCGGCGAGCATTGCCGGGGGCGCGTTGGCGGGTGCGCTGTCGATGTATTTCGGCTGCAAACTGATGGCGCCTCACGGTGGCTTGTTCGTGATGCTGATCCCGAACGCGATCAACCACGCGTTGCTGTACCTGCTGGCGATCGTTGCCGGGAGCCTGCTGACGGCGGTGGTTTACGCAGCGGTCAAGCGCCCGGAAACGGTGGAGTTGGCGCTAGAGCCAGCCGAGGCTTAACAGCAAAAGATCGCAGCCTGCGGCAGTTCCTACGAGGTGAACACAACTTGCCTTTGTAGGAGCTGCCGCAGGCTGCGATCTTTTGATCCAGATTTGAATACAGGTGAAAACGATCGCAGCTCCTACGCCATACACCAATCCCTAGGAAATGCCGGAGGTGGCGGGCTGTCAGTACACGTCGCGGCGATAGCGCCCTTGCTCGATCAATCGCTCAACCTCCTCAGCTCCGAGCACCTCGTTGAGCACCTGATCCACCCCTGACGCCATCCCTTTCAGGCTGCCGCAGATGTAGAGCGATGCGCCGTCTGCCAGCCATTTCTTCAGCTCGACAGCTCGTTGGCGCAGGCAATCCTGAACGTAGAACTTTTCGGCTTGATCCCTTGAAAACGCCAGATCCAGGCGCTCCAGATCTCCGGCGATCAACCATTCCACGAGTTCATCGCCGCAGAGGAAGTCATGCTCTCGATTGCGTTCACCGAACAGCAACCAGTTACGTGTCTGGCCATCGGCAATCCGTGCCTTGAGCAAACTACGCAGGCCTGCCAGACCTGTGCCGTTGCCCAGCAGAATCATCGGTACCGGTGTGGCCGGCAGATGGAAACCGCTGTTGCGCCGCACCCGCAGACGGATGGCGTCACCTGGTTGCGCGTATTCGGTCAGCCAGCCGGAGCCGACGCCCAGACGTCCATCCGCATGACATTCCTGACGCACCAGTAATTCGAGCACGCCGTCGGCGGCAATCGAGGCGATCGAGTATTCGCGCATGGCTAATGGCACCAGCGCGTCGACCAAAGCCTGAGCGTGCAAGCCGACCAGGTGCACACGATTCTCCGGCAACTGACGGCTGGCCAAGGCTTGCTCTAGGGTTTCTGACACGCCATCGAGTTGCACCCGCGTGTCATTCGCGATGCCCAGCCCATCAAGGAGTTGTTCAATCGCTCCCCGGCAGTTGCGCGGTAGCACTTCAACCAGGTCGCCGGCCAGCCAACTGCTGGTGTCGGGCGCTGTCAGGACCAGCAGGTAAACGTCGGAACCGCTGCTGTCAGGATTGAGCAGTTGGCGCTTGCTCAAGGTCCAGTTGTTGTAGCTCGGGGCTTTCCAGGTATCGACGGGTGGCTGCCCGGTCAGTTGACCGAGTTGCTGCTGCCAATGACGCAGGGCGTACGGGTCCCCGCAGTCGACTTCCACCGGGGCAAACAGCGTGGTGCCACCGTGTTCCGCCAGCCAGGTGTGCAAGCGTTTGGCAAAGCCGCAGAAGTGTTGATACTGCCGATCACCGAGGCCAAGCACTGCGTAGTTCAGGCTCGAAAGGCTCAGCGCTTGGCCCAGCACCTTGCGCTCGAAACCACGGGCGCTGTCCGGCGCTTCGCCGTCGCCAAAGGTACTGACCACGAACAGCGCATTGTTCGACTCATGCAGTTCCTGCTCGCTGACTGCCGCCAGCGGTTGAACCTTTACCGGCAACCCGGCGGCCTGCAATTGGCTGGCTGTCTGCCACGCCAACTGTTCGGCAAAACCGCTCTGGCTGGCGAAGCCGATCAGCCATGCCGGGGTATCGCTGGTGGTGTGCACCAGGTCTTTACGGGCGCTTTTGATCTGATGTTTCTTGCGCCGACGGTCCAGGTACAGCAACCAACCGGTGATGAAGAACAGCGGCATGGTCAGCGAGGCCAGTGTCAGCACAATTCGCCCGACGAGACCGAAGTAACTGCCGACGTGCAGCGCATAGAGGCTGGTCAACAGTTGCGCCTTGAAGCTCTTGTCGCCGTAGCGATCATGACGGCTGATAACACCGCTGGCCGGGTCGAGAGTGATCTGGTTCAGTGCCCGGTCATGGGGTGAGTTTTTCAACAGATAGAACACGGTCGCCGGTTGTCCGGCCACCGGAGGCATGCGCACGTTATAGGCGCTCAGGCCCGGCCCGGCGGCGCTGTAGATGCTGCTCCAGATGGCATTGTAATCGGCGGTCGGCGCGGGGCCGGCGGGTGGCGGTGCACCACGACCTTGCCTGATGCGCTCGTTTTGCGGCGCGTCGGACAGCAGTTTACTCAGGCCCTTGTTGTACCACTCATAGGACCAGGACAACCCGGTCAGTGCTGCCAATAGATAAACCAGCAAGCACCAGGTACCCGCGACCGAGTGCAAATCCCAGTTGAAGCTGCGACCTTTTTTCGCCCAGTCGAGGGTCAGCCAGACACGCCAGCTCGCCACCTGACGCGGCCAGCGCAGGTAGAGCCCGGACAGGCAGAAGAAAATCAGAATGAGTGTGCAGGCACCGGTAATTTGCCGGCCGGTGTCGCCCATCGCCAGAAAACGGTGCAACTGCAGCATCAGGCCAAAAAAGTCCTGGCCGACGGCATCGCCCATGTAGTCGCCGGTGTACGGATCGACGTAGCGCATCTGGCCACGACGCTCGCCCGGCGGCGGGGTGAAGAACACGCGCGCAGCAAAGCCGCTCTCGGTTTCGACCCAGAGCATCGCGACTTTCTTGCCTTCAGCGGCCTCGACCCTGGCCACCAGATCAGCTGGCGGCAATACGCCGGCCACCTGCTTCTCGACCTGCAGGACCTGTGGGTTCAGTGCCCGCAGGATTTCATCCTGAAACGACACCGCTGCCCCGGTAATGCCCATCAAGGCCAGCACCAGACCCGCGCTGATGCCGAAGAACCAATGCAGCTGGAACAGGGTTTTCTTCAACACGTCGACCGCCTTGTTCGTCTAAAACTGTTTGTTCAATAGAAAATCTTACGGCGCGCATTATGCCGTGAGTTGTCGAGAAACATTCCTTTTTACATACAAAAGCCCCGCTCATCGTGATGGGCGGGGCTTGGCAACTTCGTTCGTTATCAGAAGTGGAAGTTGGTGCTCAGCAATGCCGTACGGCCCGGCGCCTGATTGGCGAAGTGGGTCGCGAAGGCTTTGTCGTAGTAGGTCACGTCGGTCAGGTTCTGCAGGTTCAGTTGCAGGTCGACGTTTTTGGTCAACTTGTAGCTGGCCATCGCGTCGTAACGAACGTAGGAATTGACCATGGTGGTGTTGGCCACGCTGCCGAACACGTCATCGACGTAGAACGCACCGCCACCCAGGGTCAGCTTCGGCGTGACGTTGTAAGTCGACCACAGGCTGGCGCTGTTTTTCGGGGTGTTAGGCAATTGGTTGCCATCGGTGGCGCGGTTCAGCGGGCCGCCATCGACTTGCTCGCTGTCCATGTAGGCGTAGCCGGCGAAGACTTGCCATTGGTCGGTGATCTTGCCGCTGGCCGACAGTTCGATACCTTGAACGCGGGTTTTGCCGGCGTTTTCGTAGGAAGTGGTATCCACTTGAACGCGTGCATTCTCTTTCTCGGTACGGAACAGGGCAGCGGTCAACGACAGACGATCGTTGAGCAGGTCCCACTTGGTGCCGACTTCGTAGTTCTTGGTGGTTTCCGGCTCCATGTCGCTGCTCAGCAGGTTGCCGTTGCGATCCGTGGTCCCTGACAGCGGGTTGCCGTCCATGCCTTCGCCCAAGGTGTTACCCGGTGGTGTGGCGGAGGTCGCGTAAGAGGCGTAGATGCTGCCGTTTTCTGCCGGTTTGTAAACGAGGCCCAACTGACCGGTGACGAACTCGCTGGTGTCAGCGCCTTTGGCAGTGGTAGCACCTGCGGCAGTGAAGGTCTTGTATCGGGTGTCGAAGTGGTCGTAACGCAGGCCCATGTTCACCAACCACTGCGGTGACAGTTCCAGGGTGTCGAATACGTACAGGGCACGTGTATTGGCGGTGGTGTCAGTGCCAGCGTAGTTGCGCGAAATCGCGCCTTTCCACGGATCGTTCGGGTTCGGGTTGGCCAGCGAGGTGCAGTTGTAGCCGCTGGACGCGCCGATCATCGACGGCGTGCAGTTGCTGCTCGAGGTCGCTGGCGATCCCGGAGTGGTATCGGTGTTCACGTTGTACGAGGATTTTTCGCCTTCTTCACGGGTGAACTCGACACCGGTGGAGAAGCTGTTCTTGAAGCCGGCGATGTAGAAGTTGCCAAACAGATCGGTCTGGTTGGTGGTAGTCGCCACGTTGCTGACACGAGAGTTGGCACGACGCCAGACGCTGCCGTTGTTCACGTTACCCTTGCTGTCGTCCGGCTGGGTCAGGATGTAATCCTGCATGCTGGTGCCGTGGCGCAAGGTGTTCTTGATGGTCAGCGCGTCGGTCAGGTCGTGCTCGATGGCGAAGTTCGCCGTGTCAGTACGGGTCTTGCGGAAGTCGCGGTCGGTCAAGCCATAGAAGTTGCTGCTGTCGCCGCCAGCGTAAGGTTTGTCCGGGTTGCTCTTGGTGCGATCAGCGGTCTTGCCCGAAGCCGGTACGGTGTACGGAATACCCGAATCCGGCATGTCGTTGCTTTGCAGATGGTAGTAGTCGAGGTTGACGCGGGTGTCGGTGCCCAGGCCGAAGGCCAGCGACGGTGCGATACCCCAACGGTCGTAGTCGACTTTGTCGCGGCCGGCGACGTTGCTTTCGTGACTCAACAGGTTCAAGCGGCCAGCGGCGGTATCGCTGAACTGGTAGTTGCTGTCCAGGGTGTAGCGCTGGGTCTGGTCCGAGCCCCAGGTGAAGCCGCCATTGAACGCATCGCCCAGGTGCGCTTTTTTGCTCACCAGGTTGATGCTGCCGCCTGCTGCGCCACGACCGCCAATCGCGGAGTTCGGGCCTTTGCTGACTTCGATCGACTCAACGGCAAAGATTTCACGGCTCTGCGAGCCGGTGTCACGCACGCCGTCGAGGTAGGTGTCGCCCTGAGCGTCGAAACCACGGATGAACGGGCGGTCGCCCTGCGGGTTGCCACCTTCACCGGCACCGAAAGTGATGCCTGGAACGGTGCGCAGCGCATCCTGCATGTTGAGGGCGCCAGTGTCCTTGAGGACCTGTTGTGGAATCACGGTCACCGAACGCGGGGTATCAACCAGCGGCGCGGTGTACTTGGGTGAAGAGGCTTTTTCGACCTGGTAGGAGGTGGCGTCCTGGGCTTCACCGGTGACACTGGTGGCCTCCAGGGCAATCGCATTGCGCGGCGCTTTTTCGTCGGTCTTTTCTGCCGCGTAAGCCATGTGCGCTGCAGAGCTGGCAGTGATCGCCACGCCAATTGCAGAGGCGAGTAAACGCGGTGAGCTGACCGGTGATTGTGGTAGTTGGCGTGACATTGTGAATTCCCCTCCCCAGGGTTTTGAGGCCGCGGAATATAGTGTAAACAGGTATATGTCTCAATTGAGATATATTGCTATTTGCATTGAATTTACATTCTTTACAATTTTTTCTTACGGTTTTTACGGACTCATCCGTCAGAGCGATTTTACATAGCCAATAAGAATCAATACCATTGGCATCCCTTTGCCCTCAGGTATCGCTCCATGCTGCTGCATATTCCCGGCTTGTTCTCCCGCGAAGAGGTGCAGCGCATTCGCGAGGCTCTGGAACAGGCTGACTGGGCGGATGGCAAGATCACCGCAGGCTTTCAGTCGGCCAAGGCCAAGCACAACCTGCAACTGCCGGAGGGTCACCCGCTGGCCCAGGAAATCGGCGCAGCGCTGCTTGAACGGTTGTGGAAAAATCCGCGATTCATGTCGGCGGCGTTACCGCACAAAGTCTTCCCGCCGCTGCTCAACTGCTACACCGCCGGTGGCAGTTTCGATTTTCATATCGACAACGCTGTGCGTCAGCCCAAGGGCAGCATCGAGCGCGTGCGTACCGACCTGTCGTCCACGTTTTTCTTCAGCGACCCGGACGAGTACGACGGTGGCGAGCTGGAAATTCAGGACACCTTTGGTACTCAACGAGTGAAATTGCCGGCCGGTGACCTGGTGCTCTATCCGGGTACCAGTTTGCACAAAGTCAATGCGGTCACTCGCGGTACGCGGTATGCGTCGTTCTTCTGGACCCAAAGCCTGGTTCGCGAAGACAGCCAGCGCGCCTTGCTGTTCGAGATGGACGAGGCGATCCAGCAGTTGACCCAGGACATGCCGGATCACCCGTCGCTGATCCGCCTGACGGGCACCTATCACAACCTGCTGCGCCGCTGGGTCGAGGTTTAACCGTGAGCTATCGACTGCGCCGCGAGGAAGTCCTCGACGGTGATCAACTCAGCGCGATGCTCGCTGAAAGCCCGGCCCGCGCAGCTCAGGCGATCCTGATTGCCGCCAAGGCCGGGAACCTCGATGGCCAGGCCTTGCTCGGTCAGATCCTGCTTGAAGGGCAGGGCATCGCCAAGGATCAGGCCTTGGCCTTGCGTTGGTTCGGCATTGCCGCCAACGGTGGACATCTGATGGCGCGCAATATGCTCGGTCGTTGCAATGAACACGGCTGGGGCTGCGTGGCCAATGCCTCGACAGCGGCACGGCATTACCGTCAGGCCGCCGAAGCAGGGCTGGATTGGGGGTTGTACAACTACGCCAATTTGCTCGCGACCGGGCGCGGCGTGGTCGAGGACCAGATGCAGGCGTTGGCCTGTTATCGGCGTGCGGCTGAAATGGGCCACGCCAAGTCGATGAACCTGCTGGGGCGCTATCTGGAAGAGGGGCGGTTTTGCCCGGTGGACCCTCTCGCGGCCGTTGACTGGTATCGGCGTGCGGCAGAGGGCGGGGACTTTCGCGGGCAGTTCAGTTATGCCGCAGTGTTGGCCGACCAAGGGCAGATCGAGGCAGCGCTAAGCTGGCTGCGCCAGGCATTGGCGGGTGGGAATTTGAAGTTTTTGCGGGTGGCGAGTGAGTCGCTGTCGAACGCCGTGCATCCTGAAATTCGCGAGTTGGCCACGGATTACGCAACGCGTTTTGTCGAATTGGACATCGAGCCAAACCATTTGTAGCGCCCTACATCGCCCACTGTAGGAGCAGCCTTCGGCAGGGGTATGTAGTTCGGGAGGATTAATTTCAGATACAAAAAAGCCCATGACTCGTCATGGGCTTTTTGATTTCAGCGATCTGCGCTTAAACGTAGAACGACTTCAGTGGCGGGAAGCCATTGAACTCAACGGCGCTGTAGCTGGTGGTGTACGCGCCGGTGGACAGCCAGTACAGGCGGTCACCGATGGCCAGGTTCAGTGGCAGGCCGTACTTGTAGTTCTCGTACATGATGTCGGCGCTGTCGCAGGTTGGGCCGGCGATGACCACTTCTTCCATCTCGCCTTTCTTCTCGGTCCAGATCGGGAACTTGATGGCTTCGTCCATGGTTTCGATCAGGCCGGAGAACTTGCCCACATCCGTGTACACCCAACGCTCGACGGCGGTGCGGGATTTACGCGCGACCAACACCACTTCGCTGACCAGGATGCCGGCGTTGGCGATCAGCGAACGGCCTGGCTCAAGGATGATTTCCGGCAGGTCGTCACCGAAATCTTCCTTGAGGAAACGGATGATTTCTTGGGCGTAGGTTTCCAGGCTATTGGTGCGGGTGATGTAGTTGGCCGGGAAGCCGCCGCCCATGTTGATCAGCTTGAGGTGGATGCCGTCTTCTTCTTTCAGGCGCTCGAAGATCACTTTGACCTTGGCGATTGCCGCGTCCCAGACGCTGATGTCGCGCTGCTGCGAGCCGACGTGGAACGACACGCCGTATGGCACCAGGCCCAAGTCGCGAGCGAGGATCAGCAGGTCCATGGCCATGTCGGTCTGGCAGCCGAACTTGCGCGACAAAGGCCAGTCAGCGGTGGTCGAACCTTCGGTGAGGATGCGCACATAGACTTTCGAGCCCGGTGCGGCCTTGGCGATGTTGCGCAGGTCGGCTTCGGAGTCGGTGGAGTACAGACGCACGCCCTTCTCGTAGAAGTAGCGAATGTCCTTGGATTTCTTGATGGTGTTGCCGTAGCTGATGCGATCCGGGCTGACGCCCTGATTCAGGACTTTATCGAGCTCGTAGATCGAGGCGATGTCGAAGCTCGAGCCTTTCTCTTTCAGCAGGTCGATGATCTCGACGGCCGGGTTGGCCTTGACCGCGTAGTAAACCTTGGCAAATTCGAAACCGGCACGCAGATCGTCATAGGCCTGGGCAATCATCGCAGTATCAATGACCACGAACGGGGTTTCTTGCGTGTCGGCGAAGGCCTTCATTTTCTGAAAGGTTTCGCGCGCGAAATAGTCTTCGACGTTGATCGACATACCTGGGAGCTCCTAATGGCAAACGGGTAAAAACAATGGGTGCAAATGAACGTCCTCCGTATCCCCACTTTGGTTCGCCTACTTCCCAAGGCATGTCGCCGAAAGCAAAAAGGCCATGGGAAATGCAGATTCCCTTGGCCTTGCTGTCTCGTCGTCAGTACTTGAGCCGGATGGATCGTTTCCAGCATGGACGTTCGGCGCGAACTTTAGGACTTGAGCGGCTTGAGATCAACAAAAAATGTCGCGTTTTTGCACGCATCCGTCGTGCGGTCCCGGTCAGTCCCCTATGTAACCTATCTGGATGACAGGTTGATGTTCCCTCAAATGATCGCTCCCACGCGCAGCAAAGGAATACATCAAGAGACGCTCCGCGTCTCAAAGGGCGGACGCAGAGCGACCTGGGAGGCTTTCCCACGCAGAGCATGGGAACGATCGCTAACCGAGATCAGGCGAGCGCAGTCTCGGCAGGCGAAACGATACGGGTCTTGCCGCCACGCGAGCGCCCGGAACTCAAATACTCGGCAATTGATTCCTGGGTCACTTCCCCGAGGAACACCCGATCGGCGTCCATCACCGGCAGCCATGAGCGGTTGAACTCGTACATGCGCGACAACAGGATCCGCAAGTGCTCGTCATAGGCTGCCGTGGCATTGAACTCGCGCAGGTATTGCACGCAGGTGCCGGTCTGACGGTGTAAATCGCGGCGGCGCACGTAGCCCAGGGCCTTGTTGTCGGCGCAGGTGACCACCACGTAGCGGCGGTCGAGTTCGTCCATCAGTTCCAGCGCTTCGGCCACCGGTGTTTCCGGGCTGACCGAAGGCGCGTTGTCCGCCGCGTCTTCGGCCTTGACCAGCAACAAGCGCTTGAGCGTGCTGTCCTGGCCGACGAAGTTGCTGACAAAGTCATCCGCCGGATGCGCGAGCAGGGTGTCGGGGTGGTCGACCTGGATCAGCTTGCCGCCACGGAAGATCGCGATCTTGTCGCCGAGCTTGATCGCTTCGTCGATGTCGTGGCTGACCATGATCACGGTCTTGCCCAAGGCACGCTGCATCTCGAAGAACTCGTTCTGGATCATTTCTCGGTTGATCGGATCGACCGCGCCGAACGGTTCATCCATCAACAGCAGCGGGGCGTCAGCGGCGAGGGCGCGGATCACGCCGATCCGTTGTTGCTGACCACCGGACAACTCACGCGGGTAGCGACTGAGATATTGCTTGGGTTCCAGCTTGATCATGCTCATCAACTCGCGGGCACGATCGTGGCATTTCTGTTTGTCCCAGCCAAGCAGGCGGGGAACGATGGTGATGTTTTCCTCGATGGTCATGTTCGGGAACAGGCCAATCTGCTGGATCACATAACCGATGTTGCGGCGCAGCGTCACGGCGTCGAGGTCGGTGGTGTCTTCGCCGTTGATCAGGATCTTGCCCGAGGTCGGCTTGATCAACCGATTGATCATTTTCAGCGTGGTGCTCTTACCGCAACCCGACGGCCCGAGAAACACGCAAATCTCGCCTTCATTGACGGTCAGGTTCACCGAATCCACGGCGTTGATGTTTTTGCCGTTGCTGTGAAAGGTTTTGCTGAGGTTTTGAAGTTCGATCATTTGAGTAATCCTTTTGGAGTCAGCGAGCGTTGCAGCCATTGCAGAAGCAGGTCGGCGAAGATCGCCAGAAGACTGACCAGCACCGCGCCGACGATCAGCATCGACATGTCGCTGCGGCTGATGGACGCGAGGATAAGTACGCCCAGACCACCGGCGCCGATGGTTGCAGCGATGGTCATCACACCAATGTTCATCACTACGGCAGTGCGTACGCCGGCGAGGATCACTGGCACCGCAATCGGTAACTCGACCATCCGCAGACGCTGGCCGAAAGTCATGCCGATGCCGCGTGCGGCTTCGCGAATTCCGGGTTCGACGCCGGTCAGCGCCAGGTAGGTGTTACGCATGATCGGCAGCAGGGAGTACAGAAACACCGCGGTGATGGCCGGCATCGGTCCCAGGCCCTGGCCGAACTTGGAGTAGAACGGCAGCAGCAAACCGAACAGCGCGATCGACGGAATGGTCAGCAGCACCGTGGCGCTGGCTTGCAGCGGGCCTGCCAGCGTCGGGAAGCGCGTCATCAGGATACCCAGCGGCACGCCGACCACAATCGCCAGGGTGACGGCGATGCCGACCAGGGTGATGTGTTGCCAGGTCAGGTGCAGGACGAGTGGCCAGTCCAAGTGGGAAAAGGCGTTGAGAAATTCCATGGCTTTTCCTCAGTTGATAGGGTGCTGGCGCAAGAAGTCTGCGGCCACGGCGGAAGGGCTTTCATGGTCGACGTCGACCCGAGCGTTGAGCTGGCGCATGATTTGGTCGTCGAACAGTTGGGCCAACGGTTTGAGTTGTTCGGCCAGTTGTGGGTGGGCGTCGAGGTAGGGTTGACGCACAACCGGCGCGGCGGTGTAGTCGGGGAAGTAATGCTTGTCGTCTTCCAGCAGTTTCAGCTTGAAGGCGTTCAAACGCCCGTCGGTGGTGTAGACCAGCCCGGCAAATACCTGGCCATTACGCAGCGCGGTGTAGACCAGCCCGGCGTCCATCTGGCGGATGTTGTGGCGGGTCAGGTTCATGCCGTAGAGCTTGACCATGCCTGCAAGGCCGTCGGAACGGTTGGCGAACTCGGTGTCCAGGGCCACCAGGTGGTTGCTCTTCGCCTCGGCCGTCAGCACGGAGTCCAGCTCGCTGATGCTATTGATCTGCGGGTACTCATCGGCAACGTTCTTCGGCAGCGCGAGGGCGTAGGTGTTGCTGAATTTCGACGGGGTGAGCCAGACCAACCCCTTTTTCGCGTCGAGTTCTTTAACTCGGGCGTAGGACTGTTCGCTGTCGAGTTTCTCCGTGACATGGTTGTAAGCCACGAGCGACACGCCGGTGTATTCCCACATCAAATCGAGTTGGCCGTTTTCATGGGCGCTGCGGGCCAGACTACTGCCCAGACCGCCGGTCACCTGGACGTCGTAACCCTGGGTCCGCAGGTATTGGGCGGTGATTTCCGCGAGCAGGGTTTGTTCGGTGAACACCCGGGCGCCGATGCGGATCAGCGGTTTGTCGGCGGCGTGGGAAAATCCTGCGCACAGCAGGACGCAGCCTAGTAACAAGCTTAATGTTTTCATGATTATTCCTTCGCTCAGCCTGATTTAAGACTGGGGTAAACCGCGTTCCAGCCAGAGGCGGCTGGCCAGTGTCACCAGACCATCGAGCAGTAAGGCCAGCAGGGCGGTGCAGGCCGCGCCGAGGATCAGTTGCGGCTGATTGTTCAAGGCAATGCCAGGGAAAATCAGGCTGCCCAGACTGTTGGCGCCGATCAGGAACGCCAGCGGTGCGGTGCCGACGTTGATCGCCAATGCGACGCGCACGCCGCCGATGATGATCGGCACGGCGTTCGGCAATTCGACCTGCCAGAGCACCTGACTCGGGGTCATGCCGATGCCGACGGCGGCTTCCTTGAGTGAGCCCTGAACGTTTTTCAGGCCTTCGTAAGTGTTGCGCACGATGGGCAACAGGGACGCGAGGAACAACGCGAAGATCGCAGGGCCGCTGCCGATCCCGAGAATCCCCAGGGCGATGGCCAGTACGGCGAGAGGCGGGACAGTGTTGCCGATGTTGAAGAGCTGCATGAAGCGTTCGGCGCTTTCGACCATGGTCGGGCGGCTGAGGAAGATACCGGCGGGGATGCCCACAACGAGGGCGGCCAGCATGGAAACGAGGACGAGAATCAGATGAGCTTGCAGGTAAAACAACAAATCGTCGCGGTACAGGTCGATCGTGTTGATGCCGATCCAGTGGATCAGCAGGGCCAGAAGGGCGACGACAACCGCTCCTCCTGTAAGCCCTTTGCCATAGCGAATAGCCACAGGCGGACTCCTTTATTTCAGTCGGCGAACAGAGCTTCGTGTGGCAACGCCATACTTGGCTGCCGAAGAACTGTTCGCGAAAAGCAGCTCGTCAATGCCTGCAAAGCGGCATGAGATCGAGCCATAAGCGCAGCCTCGTCAGGCTGACTTGCTGATATTTCAGCCCCTGACGACAGGTCGTAACAGGGGAGTGGACGCCTCCACGGTTTAAAAGGTTCCCACGTCAGGCAACATTTGGCCACCGTAGGAGCTGCCGAAGGCTGCGATCTTTTGATCTTCGGCATAGCTGAACACGCTAAAAGATCGCAGCCTTCGGCAGCTCCTACGGTGGATCGCCGCTTTCGGCTGCTCCTACATGCGGTGGTCCGTAGACCACGTTTTGAGCTATACTCGCCGCCCTTTTTTGAATCACCTGCCAGGCGATTTCCCATGACCAAACAGGCCGCCGAAGTCGCGAAACGCCGCACTTTCGCCATTATTTCCCACCCCGATGCGGGTAAGACCACCATCACCGAGAAACTCTTGCTGATGGGCAAGGCGATTGCAGTTGCCGGCACGGTGAAATCTCGCAAGTCCGACCGCCATGCCACCTCCGACTGGATGGAAATGGAAAAACAGCGGGGTATTTCCATTACCACGTCGGTCATGCAGTTCCCGTATCGCGATCACATGATCAACCTGCTCGACACCCCGGGCCACGAAGACTTCTCCGAAGACACCTACCGCACCCTGACGGCGGTCGACTCGGCATTGATGGTCCTCGACGGCGGTAAGGGTGTAGAGCCACGGACCATCGCCCTGATGGACGTTTGCCGTCTGCGTGACACGCCGATCGTCAGCTTCATCAACAAACTCGACCGTGACATTCGCGACCCGATCGAACTGCTCGACGAAATCGAAGCCGTCCTGAAGATCAAGGCTGCGCCAATCACCTGGCCGATTGGTTGCTACCGCGATTTCAAAGGCGTCTATCACCTTGCCGACGACTACATCATCGTCTACACCGCGGGCCACGGCCACGAGCGGACCGAGGTGAAAATCATCGAGAAGCTCGACTCCGATGAAGCCCGCGAGCATTTGGGTGACGAGTACGACCGCTTCATCGAACAGCTGGAACTGGTACAAGGCGCCTGCCACGAATTCAATCAGCAGGAATTCATGGACGGCCAACTGACCCCAGTGTTCTTCGGTACTGCATTGGGCAACTTCGGTGTCGATCACGTGCTCGACGCTGTGGTCAACTGGGCGCCGAAACCGCTGGCCCGTGTCGCCAACGAGCGCACCGTGGAGCCGGTGGAAGAGAAATTCGCCGGCTTCGTGTTCAAGATCCAGGCGAACATGGACCCGAAACACCGCGACCGCATCGCCTTCATGCGCATTTGCTCCGGCAAGTACGAAAAAGGCATGAAAATGCGCCACGTGCGCACCGGCAAGGACGTTCGGATCGGCGATGCGCTGACCTTCTTCTCCTCCGAGCGTGAGCAACTGGAAGAAGCGTTTGCCGGTGACATCATCGGTCTGCACAACCACGGCACCATCCAGATCGGCGACACCTTCACCGAAGGCGAAACCCTGGGCTTCACCGGTATCCCGCATTTCGCCCCGGAACTGTTCCGTCGCGTGCGCCTGCGCGATCCGCTGAAATCCAAGCAACTGCGCCAAGGCTTGCAGCAATTGGCGGAAGAGGGCGCGACCCAGGTGTTCTTCCCCGAGCGCAGCAACGACATCATCCTCGGCGCCGTCGGTGTGCTGCAGTTCGATGTGGTCGCCAGCCGCTTGAAAGAGGAATACAAGGTCGAGTGCTCTTACGAGCCGATCACCGTGTATTCCGCGCGCTGGATCGATTGCAGCGATAAGAAGAAGCTCGAGGAATTCCGGGTCAAGGCCGTGGAAAACCTTGCGGTCGACGGCGGTGGTCACCTGACCTACCTCGCCCCGACCCGGGTCAACCTGGCGCTGATGGAAGAGCGCTGGCCGGACGTGAAATTCCGTGCGACGCGTGAGCATCATTAAGCACTGAACTGCTACGCCCAAAGCCCCGACGCGAAAGCCTCGGGGCTTTTTATTGAAGAAAAGATCGCAGCCCACGGCAGCGCCTACAAAACGCGCGCACATCCGTAGGAGCTGCCGCAGGCTGCGATCCTTTGATTTTCAATCCGGCCGAAATAGCTTTTTAGCCTAACCATTATTCCAAACCTGTCTTTTGGCAAAAGGCAATTGGCGACCATCGTTAGTGTCCTATCTGGTGAAACCCGTCTATCCAGACTAGATTTCAGACAGTGCTACGGTCGTTGGGTAATCGATCCGCAGCTACCCGAGATTCACCTACGAAAGGATGGAATCAGCTATGAGCATTTTTCAACGCATGGTTTTACTGATCAAAGTGCTGGTGTTGCTGTCGGTGGGCACTTCGGCAGCGTGGGCGAGCAACGGCGCGGTGCAGGATCAGGGTTTCTGGGCAGCAAAAAGTGCGCAGGGCAGTGGTTTGATGGTCGCCACTGATGATCAGGGTAAGGGTGACAGTAAAGGCGATGAGGACCCGTCCTCCGACGATTCCGAAGACGATACCCAGGGTTAAGGATTCTTAAGGATTCAGACAAAAGAAAACCCCTCCTGCCTGACTGATGCGCAGTCCTGAAGGAGGGGATTGGTCAGCGCATTTCAAAAAGCGCCCCGAGAGGGCGCTTTTTCATGCCCGGCTTATACGACGAATTGCTCGGCGTAATGGCAGGCCACTTGGCGGGTGTCGAGTAGGCGCAGGGCCGGCTCTTCTGTGCTGCACCGTTCAGTGGCGTACGGGCAGCGCTTGTGGAAAGCGCAGCCGGACGGCGGGTTCAGCGGGTTCGGCAGTTCGCCGACGATCTTGATTTTCGGCTTGGTCGGATCCGGGTGGATCGTCGGTGTGGCCGACAGCAGGGCCTGGGTGTACGGGTGCAGAGGACGGGTGTAGATGTCTTCTTTCGGGCCCATTTCCACCGGACGGCCGAGGTACATCACCAACACCTGATCGGCGACGTGACGCACGACTGCCAGGTTGTGGGAGATGAACACGTAGGCGGTGTTGAACTCTTGCTGCAGGTCCATGAACAGGTTCAGCACCTGGGCCTGAATCGACACGTCCAACGCCGAGGTCGGTTCGTCCGCGACCAGCACTTTGGGTTGCAGCATCATGGCGCGCGCGAGGGCGATCCGCTGGCGCTGGCCGCCCGAGAACATGTGCGGATAACGCTGGTAGTGCTCAGGACGCAAGCCGACCTGCTTCATCATCGCCTGGACTTTTTCACGGCGTTCGGCCGCGGAAAGCGTGGTGTTGATCAGTAAGGGCTCTGCAAGCTGATCGCCGATTTTCTGCCGTGGGTTGAGCGAAGCGTAAGGGCTCTGGAATACCATCTGCACGTCTTTGCGCAGTTGTTTGCGTTCGGCCTTGTTGGCGCCGGTGACTTCTTGGCCGGCGATTTTCAACGAGCCCGAAGACGGTTCTTCGATCAACGTCAGGGCGCGGGCCAGGGTCGACTTGCCGCAGCCGGATTCGCCTACGACAGCGAGGGTCTTGCCGGCTTCGAGTTCGAACGACACGCCATTGAGTGCGCGTACCAGCGCGGTGCCTTTGAACAGGCCGCGGGAGACTTCGTAGTGACGGGTCAGGTCACGGGCGGTGAGAACGACGGCCATTACGCCACCTCCTGATTCAAAGGATAGAAGCAGCGGGCGAGGCTGTTGCTTTTCGGGTCCAGGCCTGGACGTTGTTGACGGCAGCTGTCCTGCACGTACGGGCAGCGCGGCGACAGCAGGCAGCCTTGCGGACGGTCATAACGGCCGGGAACGATGCCCGGCAGGGTGGCCAGACGCGAGGAACCCAGGCTGTGCTCGGGAATGGCCTTGAGCAGCGCTTCGCTGTACGGGTGCGCCGGGATGTCGAACAACTGCGGCACCTGACCGACTTCTACCGCTTGGCCGGCATACATTACACACACGCGCTGAGCGGTTTCGGCCACCACCGCCAGGTCGTGAGTGATCAGTACCAAACCCATGTTCTGCTCTTTTTGCAGCGCCAGCAGCAGGTCCATGATCTGCGCCTGAATCGTTACGTCCAACGCGGTGGTCGGTTCGTCGGCAATCAGCAGTTTTGGCTCGCCGGCAATCGCCATGGCAATCGCCACACGTTGGCTCATGCCGCCGGACAGTTGGTGCGGGTAGGCATCCATACGGCTCGCGGCGCCCGGGATTTCAACTTTTTCCAGCAGTTCGATGGCGCGCTTGCGGGCGGCCTTGCTGGACATTTTCAGGTGCAGGCGCAGCACTTCTTCGATCTGGAAACCGACGGTGTAACTCGGGTTCAGTGCGGTCATCGGGTCCTGAAAGACCATGGCCAGGTCTTTGCCGACGATTTGCCGACGCTGACGATTGCTGAGCTTGAGCATGTTCTTGCCGTCGAAATTCAGGGCGTCAGCGGTGACGATCCCCGGATGTTCGATCAGGCCCATCAGCGCCATCATGGTCACGGATTTGCCGGACCCCGACTCGCCAACGATGGCCAGGACTTCGCCCTTGTCCACGGAAATGTCGAGACCGTCGACCACCGGAACGGCATTTTTGTCGCCAAAGCGAACGTTGAGATTCTTGATTTCTAACAGTGACATTTGAATCTCCTCAGGCGGCGTTCTTGAGTTTCGGGTCCAGCGCATCGCGCAGGCCGTCGCCCATCAGGTTGATTGCCAGCACGCTGAGCAAAATGGTCAAGCCAGGCAGGCTGACGACCCACCAGGCACGTTCGATGTAGTCGCGAGCCGAAGCCAGCATGGTGCCCCACTCCGGGGTTGGCGGTTGTACGCCAAGGCCGAGAAAGCCCAGTGCTGCGGCATCGAGAATCGCCGAGGAGAAGCTCAGGGTTGCCTGAACGATCAGCGGCGCCATGCAGTTGGGCAGCACGGTGATGAACATCAGACGTGGCAGACCGGCACCGGCCAGACGTGCAGCGGTCACGTAGTCGCGGTTCAGTTCGCCCATCACCGCAGCGCGGGTCAGACGAACGTAAGCCGGCAGGGACACCACGGCGATGGCGATCACGGTGTTGATCAGGCCAGGGCCGAGGATGGCGACGATCGCCACAGCCAGCAGCAAGGACGGCAGGGCCAGCATGATGTCCATCAGACGCATGATGGTTGGGCCAAGCAAGCGCGGAAAGAACCCGGCGAACAGACCCAGCAGGATGCCTGGAATCAGCGACATGACCACCGACGACAGGCCGATCATCAAGGACAGGCGCGAACCATGGATCAGACGCGACAGCAGGTCACGACCCAACTCATCGGTACCGAGCAGGAATTGCATCTGCCCGTTTGCCAGCCAGGCGGGCGGGGTCAGCAGGAAGTCGCGAAATTGCTCGCTCGGGTTATGCGGAGCAACCCACGGGGCGAAAATCGCACAAAAAATCACCAGCAGCATGAACAACAGGCCGGCGACGGCGCCCTTGTTCTTGGAGAAGGCTTGCCAGAACTCTTTGTACGGAGACGGATACAGCAGGCTTTGGTCGACTGCTACGGTGGTAGTTGGAGTACTCATGCGTAGGGTCTCAGCGCTGGTGACGGATGCGTGGGTTTGCGAAGCCATAAAGAATATCCACTACAAAGTTGACCAGAATCACCAGGCAGGCGATTAACAGAATTCCGTTTTGCACCACTGGGTAGTCCCGGGCGCCAATGGCTTCGATCAGCCATTTGCCGATACCGGGCCAGGAGAAGATGGTTTCGGTCAGGACTGCACCGGCCAGCAATGTGCCGACTTGCAGGCCGACCACGGTCAGTACCGGAATCAAGGCGTTGCGCAGGCCGTGAACGAACACCACGCGCGACGGCGACAGGCCTTTGGCCCGTGCGGTGCGGATGTAGTCTTCACGCAGGACCTCGAGCATCGAGGAACGGGTCATCCGGGCGATCACCGCCAAAGGGATGGTACCGAGCACGATGGCCGGAAGAATCAGGTGGTGCAGGGCGTCGAAGAACGCGCCAGTGTCATTGGCCAGCAGGGTGTCGATGAGCATGAAGCCGGTTCTTGGCTCGATGTCGTACAGCAGGTCTATTCGCCCGGACACCGGGGTCAGGCCCAGGGAAACCGAGAAGAACATGATCAGGATCAGGCCCCACCAGAAGATCGGCATCGAATACCCGGCAAGGGAGATGCCCATTACCCCATGGTCGAATAGGGACCCTCGCTTCAGCGCCGCGATCACCCCGGCCAATAGACCGAAAACGCCAGCGAACAGCAGGGCCGCCGAGGACAGTTCCAGGGTCGCCGGGAACAGCGAGGTGAACTCGGTCCATACGCTTTCACGGGTCCGCAGGGATTCACCCAGGTCGCCGTGGGCCAGTTTGCCGATGTAGTCCAGATATTGGGCATACAGCGGTTTGTTCAGACCAAGGCGTTCCATTGCCTGAGCATGCATTTCGGGATCGACCCGACGTTCGCCCATCATGACTTCCACGGGGTCGCCGGGAATCATGCGAATCAACGCGAATGTCAGCAAGGTGATGCCGAAGAACGTGGGGATCAATAATCCCAATCGGCGGGCAATAAAACTAAACATCTTCTGGTGTACCTCATCAGCCGGTTAGGCGTTCCCGGCAGCGTTGGGGTCAACGTTGCCGGGCGTTTTCTTATCTACTTCACTTGGGTGGTAGCGAAGTTGTTAGTGGTCAGGGGGCTAATGTGATAACCCTCGACGTTCTTGCGCATGGCAGTAAACATTCTAGTGTGCGCCATGCTGATCCATGGTTGGTCCTGGTGAAATATCTCCTGGGCCTGTTCGTAGAGCGCCGAACGTTCGGCCGGATCGGTCTTCTCACGGGCCTGGTCGATCAACGCCTGAAACTTCGCGTTGCACCAGCGGGCGTAGTTTTCGCCGTTTTTCGCCGCCTCACAACTGAGCATAGGCGTCAGGAAATTATCCGGATCGCCGTTATCGCCCGCCCATCCGGCAGACACCATATCGTGTTCACCGTTTTTTGCGCGCTTGAGCATTTCGCCCCATTCCATGACGCGAATATCGACCTTGATCCCGACCTTGGCCAGGTCCGCTTGCATCATTTGTGCGCCGAGCATCGGATTCGGGTTGGTCGGGCCGCCGCCGTTACGGGTGAACAGGGTGAACACGGTGCCTTCCGGTACGCCAGCTTCCTTGAGCAGGGCGCGAGCCTTGTCCAGGTCATGCGGCGGATTCTGCAGTTTATGGTTGAAGCCCAGCAGGGTCTGCGGGTACGGGTTGACGCCCACGCTGGCGTTACCCGGGCCGAACAGTGCGTTGACGTAAGCCTGCTTGTCGAAGGCGATTTCGATTGCCTGGCGCACGCGCACGTCGCTCATGTATTTACGAGTGGTGTTCAGTGCGGTGTACGAGGTGGTCATTGCATCCATTTCAGCGACATGCAGGTTCGCGTCAGCCTTGATGCTCGGGATGTCATCCGGCTTAGGGTACAGCGCGACCTGGCACTCGTTGGCCTTGAGCTTTTGCAGGCGTACGTTGTTGTCAGTGGCAATGGCCAGGATCAGCGCTTCGCTAGGCGGGGTGCCGCGGAAGTACTCGGTGTTGGCCTTGAAGCGCACCTGGGCGTCCTTGGCGTAACGCTGGAACACGAATGGCCCGGTGCCGATTGGCTTGTTGTTCAGGTCGGCGGTCTTGTTGGCCTTGAGCAACTGGTCGGCATATTCGGCCGGGTAGATCGAGGCGAACGCCATGGCCATGTCAGGCAGGAACGGTGCCTCGGGACGGGTCAGGGTGAACCGGACGGTGTGCTCGTCGACTTTTTCGACGCTTTTGAGCAGTTCCTTGAAACCCATGCTTTCGAAGTACGGGAAACCCACGCTGGACTTGTCATGCCACGGGTGTTTCGGGTCCAGCTGACGCTGGAAACTCCAGACCACATCGTCGGCATTCATGTCGCGGGTCGGCTTGAAATAGTCGGTGGTGTGGAACTTCACACCTTTGCGCAGGTGGAAGGTGTACGTCAGGGCGTCCGGGCTGATGTCCCAGCTTTCGGCCAGTGCAGGTTGAATTTCGGTGGTGCCGGGTTTGAAGTCCACCAAGCGGTTGAAGATGGTTTCGGCCACCGCATCGGCTGTGACTGCAGTCGTGTACTGGACCATATCGAAGCCTTCCGGGCTGGCTTCGGTACAGACCACCAAGGGTTTGGCCGAGGCGCCAATAGCGACACTCAGCAGCGCGGCGGCGATGGCCGCACGTAGGGGAAGCATTTTCATCAAGAGCCCTCTGCAATCGGTTGAACAGGAAAAAGCCAGACGGCCGACTCGTCGTGAGTCAGCCGTTTGGCAGCGTGTTTACAGAATTTTGAACGGGATGGTGGTGACCAGACGGAACTCGTTGATGCTGCCGTCAGCCTGGTTTTCGCTGGCGCGGTGCGCGGTGTAGGTCGCACGAATCGTGGTGGCCTTGAGCGGGCCGCTCTGCACGGCGTACGTACCACCAATGCCGTATTCGTAGTGGTGTTCGCCGTCCATCTTCAGCACGCTGTTGTAGGCGCCGCCTTGGTAGTGAGTACCGTCGATACCCCAGCCGCGAGCCTGGTAGATGTTGAACTTCAGGCCAGGCACGCCGTATTCAGCCATGTTCAGACCATAGGCGACCTGGAAGGACTTCTCGTTCGGACCGTTGAAGTCCGACAGCAGGGAGTTGGCCAGGTAGATGCCGTTGGTTTCGTGCAGGTAGTCGAAGTACTCGTCACCGACAATTTGCTGCCAGGAGAACGTCAGGCTATGAGCCTGGTGGGTCAGGCCGAACGACAGGGAGTAGGCATCGTTGTCGATCTTGCCGAGTTTGCTTTTGCCCGTGTCCTTGGTTTTGTAGTAGTTCAGGTCGCTGGTCAGGCTCAGCACCGAGCTGTCGCCCAATACGTGGTTGGCGCCGAAGTAGTACTGGTTCCACATGTCCTCGGCCTGGGTGGCCCACAGGCTGGTTTTCACGCTGGTGAACGGCTGGTAAGTGATACCCGCGGTGTTCACGTGATCGACTTCAATGATAGTGTCGGAGTATTCGGAGCGGAATTTACGCTCGCTCTCTTCGGTACGCGGAGAGTTGCGATCGAACGTGGCCAGGTCGAAGGCCAGGTTGTTCAGCTCTTCGCTGTGGATCGCCACACCTTCGAAGCTTGAAGGCAGGGCACGGTTACCGATCACATCGACCATCGGGCTGCTGAAGTTCTGGCGACCGGCGGTCAGGGTTGTGTTGGAGACGCGAGCCTTGACGTTGGCCAGGCCCAGTTTGCTCCACTGGTCTTGTGCATCGCCGCCTTCTTTGGTCAGAGTACGGTTGCCGCCCGCCTTTGGACGATCACCCGGTGCGCCACCGTTACCGGCGGCCAAGTCCTTGCGGTCACGATCCAGAGCAATGGCGTTGTAAGCCGCGACTTCGGTGCTGATACCAACAGTGCCTTCGGTGAACCCCGAGTTGTACTTGACGATGGTGCCCTGCACCCAGTTGATACGGCGATCGGTGTCGAGCAACTGGCCGTCTTTCTTGTATTTGAACTTGCCACCACGCTGCAGTTGTTCGTTGGCGTACCAGTTACGGGTACTGCCGTCGATCTTCTGACCCTCGACGAAGCCGGTGGCTTCAGACTGGGCGCTGGTGGTTTTGACCGTAACCGGGTTGAAATCCTGGCTCTGGGTTTCTGCGTAAGCCGTGGCGGTGACGCTGCTGATGGCCAAGGCCAATAACGCGGTGCTGCTCAGTTTCATGGGTGAAGCTCCTTTCTTTCTTTTTTAATGCCGGTCTTTTTTTGGTGATCCGGCTATTTGGTTAAGAACTCATTCAGGCATCGCAAACGTTTGCATGAGGCTTATTCGCCGAATTAAGGCAACACCTTTGCGCGAGGGCGAAAATCGCCCTCAGGGTTCTGGTTAATCAGTTATTGGTCGATGCTGACACCCGAGAAGACGTTACGGCCGAAGGGGCTGACCTTGAATCCTTCGACTTTGGCGCTCAACGGCTGGTTGACCGTCGAGTGGGCGACAGGGGTGATCGGCACTTGCTGTTTGAGCAACTGCTGAGCCTGTTTGTAGAGCACCGTGCGTTGCTCACGGTCAGTGACAATCTTGGCTTGCTTGATCAGCTTGTCGTATTGCGGGTCACACCACATGGAGTAGTTGTTGCCGCCGATCGCGTCGCAGCTGTACAGGGTGCCCAGCCAGTTGTCCGGGTCCCCGTTGTCGCCGGTCCAGCCGATCAGGCTGAT
Organism: Pseudomonas frederiksbergensis; assembly: GCF_001874645.1. NCBI lineage: Bacteria > Pseudomonadati > Pseudomonadota > Gammaproteobacteria > Pseudomonadales > Pseudomonadaceae > Pseudomonas > Pseudomonas frederiksbergensis. The sequence goes on along the minus strand of NZ_CP017886.1, from coordinate 1,923,650 downwards.
GTCGTGCTCGCCATTCTTGGTGCGCTTGATGTACTCGCCCCATTCGTAGCTGACGATCTTCACTTTCAGGCCGATTTTCGCCCAGTCGGACTGCAGCATTTCAGCCATCAGCTTGGCGTTCGGGTTGTATGGACGCTGTACCGGCATGGCCCAGAGAGTGATCTCGGTGCCTTCCTTGACCCCGGCTGCCTTGAGCAATTCCCTGGCTTTTTCCGGGTTATAAGGTGCGTCCGAGAGTGTTTCGTCGTAGGACCACTGGGTCGGTGGCATGGCGTTGACCGCCAGTTGGCCGGCGCCCTGATACACGGCCTTGAGGATTCCTTGCTTGTTTACCGCCATGTCCAGTGCCTGGCGCACTTCGAGTTGGTCGAAGGGCTTATGCTGCACGTTGTAGGCGATGTAGCCAAGGTTGAAACCGGGTTTCTCGATCAGTTGCAGCTTGGGGTCGTTTTTCAGCGCTTCGACGTCGGCCGGGCGCGGGTGCAGGGTGATCTGGCATTCGTTTTTCTTGAGCTTCTGCACGCGCACCGACGCATCGGTGTTGATGGCGAAAATCAGTTGGTCGAGCTTGACCCTGCTTGGGTCCCAGTAGTGTTTGTTGCCGGTGTAACGGATGTTGGAATCTTTCTGATAGCTCTTGAACACGAACGGCCCGGTGCCGATCGGCTTCTGGTTGATGTCGCTCGGCTTGCCGGACGCGAGCAATTGGTCGGCGTACTCGGCGGAGAGAATCGAGGCGAAGCTCATGGCGATGTTTTGAATGAACGCGGCGTCTACCGAATTCAGGGTCATGACCACGGTCAACGGCCCGGTCTTCTCGACCTTGGCGATGTTCTTGTTCAGGCTCATCCCGTTGAAGTACGGAAACTCGGTCGGGTAAGCCTTACGGAATGGATGCTCGGCATCGAGCATGCGATTGAAGGTAAACAGCACGTCGTCGGCGTTGAAGTCGCGGCTCGGCGTGAAGTACTGGGTGGTGTGAAATTTCACCCCTTCGCGCAGGTGGAACGTGTACTTGAGACCATCCTCGGAAATATCCCAACGGGTGGCCAGGCCCGGTACGACACTGGTGGCGCCTTTTTCGAACTCGGCCAGCCGGTTGTACAGCGGTTCGGCAGCATCGTTGTCGGTCGCAGTGGTGTACTGCGCAGTGTCGAAGCCCGCCGGGCTGCCTTCGGAGCAAAACACCAGGCTGTTATTGGCGGCCTGGCTGATTGACGTGGCGGCCAACAGGCCAGTGCCCAGCAATGCGGATAAAACCAAGGTATGGCGCATGACGCTCCCTCTCTTTTTAGGTGTTAAACAATGAGTCGTCGTCCCGTCCTGGGACGTGCAGACATCACTGATCCAAAGCCATGGGTTCAGCAGTTGCCAGCCGCAGCGATAGCACGACCGGACCTCGACGGTAGGGGTCGAAGGTCAGGCGGTAAATGCGTAGGGCCTGAAAAACAGGTAGGAAAAGGCGACACGTCCTAAACCCGCTGCAGTAGTCCGCAGTGGTTTGGGAAGTAGGCGAGTTCCAGCTGTCTTGGCAGATAAGGCAATGGCGACGTCAGGGACGTCGCCGTTGCAAAACCTTACTTGCTGACGCTGACGCCGTAGAAGGAGTTCAAGCCAAACGGGCTGATCTTGAAGTCCTGCACGGTGTTGCGCATGGGTTGATACACCGTCGAGTGCGCGATAGGTGTCATCGGGACTGCATCTTTGAGGAGGTGTTGCGCCTGCTTGTACAGCTCGGTGCGTTTAGCCACGTCCGGGGTGGATTTGGCTTGTTTGATCAGTGCGTCGTAAGGCTTGTCGCACCATTTCGAGAAGTTGTTACCGTTCATGGCATCGCAGCCGAACAGGGTGCCGAGCCAGTTGTCCGGGTCACCATTGTCGCCGCTCCAGCCAATGATCATTGCCTGGTTCTCGCCGCCTTTGGAACGCTTGATGTACTCGCCCCACTCGTAGCTGACGATGTTCACTTTCAGACCGATCTTGGCCCAGTCGGACTGCAGCATTTCAGCCATCAGCTTGGCGTTCGGGTTGTACGGACGCTGAACCGGCATGGCCCACAGGGTGATCTCGGTGCCGGGCTTGATGCCGGCTTCCTTGAGCAGTTCCTTGGCTTTCTCAGGATCGTACTTGGCATCCTTGATGGTGGTGTCGTAGGACCACTGGGTCGGCGGCATGGCGTTGACGGCCAGTTGACCGGCGCCCTGGTAAACCGAGTCGATGATCTGCGGCTTGTTCACCGCCATGTCCAGCGCTTCACGCACGCGCAGGTCGGCCAGTGGGTTCGCGTCAGTACGGCCTTTGAGCACCGGCATCACGTTGTAGGCGACGTAGCCCAGGTTGAAACCGGCCTGGTGTGGCAGCTTCAGGTCCTTGTCTTCACCCAGGGCCTTGAGGTCGGCCGGACGCGGGAAGAGCGTGACCTGGCATTCGTTTTTCTTGAGCTTCTGGATACGCACCGACGGGTCGGTGGTGATGGCGAAGATCAGGTTGTCGATCTTGACGTCTTCCGGCTTCCAGTAGGCCTTGTTACCCGTGTAACGGATGTTGGAGTCTTTCTGGTAGCTCTTGAACACGAACGGGCCAGTGCCGATCGGCTTCTGGTTGATGTCACCCGGTTTGCCTTCCTTGAGCAGCTTGTCGGCGTACTCGGCGGACTGGATGGACGCGAAGCTCATGGCCATGTTCTGGATGAACGCGGCATCAACTTCTTTGAGGGTGAACTTGACGGTGTGATCGTCGACTTTATCGATCTTGGTGATGTTGGTGTCCATCCCCATGTCGGTGAAGTACGGGAATTCGGTTGGATACGCCTTACGGAACGGCATGTCCTTGTCGATCATGCGGTTGAAGGTGAACAGCACGTCGTCGGCGTTGAAGTTACGGGTCGGCGTGAAATACGGCGTGGTGTGGAATTTCACCCCATCGCGCAGATGGAAGGTGTAAGTCAGGCCATCCGGGGAAATGTCCCAGCTGGTGGCCAGGCCAGGAACCACGGCGGTGCCGCCACGTTCGAACTGGCTCAAACGGTTGAACATGGTTTCTGCTGAGGCGTCGAAGTCGGTTCCGGTGGTGTACTGACCAGGATCAAAACCGGCCGGGCTCCCTTCGGAGCAAAACACCAGGTTAGTCGCAGCGACGGCGAAAGGTGCGCTAGCTAACAAGCTTGCGCCGACTAAAAACGGAATGACCGCGTGTTTAAGCATGGTGGCCTCATGATTTGTTGTCATTTTTGGAATTAGAGGACGACCTCGTGAGTCGACCTGCGGATACTTATGCAGGGCCCATACCCAATGCAAGATGCCGAGTGGCTACAAGCCTTAAACAGTGGCACGAACGTACCTTAATGTCGCATATGTATAAATGTTGACGCATTTGACCGTTTGCGGTCGCTTTTTTCAGTGCAAACGACGCACCATAGCGGTGCGGTCGGGGCGCCTGGCGCACCCGGCCGGAGCGCGGTGTTACTTATTTATACCTACGCCATAAAAGGGTGTGAGGCCGAACGGGCTGATCTTGAAGTCCACGACTTCCTTGCGCAGTGGCTGGAACACCGTCGAATTTGCAATCGGGGTGATGGGCACCTGCTGTTTAAGGATCTGTTGTGCCTGTTGGTACAGTTTGACCCGCTGCTGTTTGTCAGTGGACACCTTGGCTTGCTGGATCAATGTGTCGTAAGCCGGGTCGCACCACTTGGCGTAGTTGCTACCTTTCACTGCGGCGCAGCTGTAGAGCACGCCGAGCCAGTTATCCGGGTCACCGTTGTCGCCGGTCCAGCCGTAGATCATCGCGTCGTGCTCGCCGTTCTTGGCGCGCTTGATGTACTCGCCCCATTCATAGCTGACGATGTTGGCCGTGATGCCGACCTTGGCCCAATCCTGCTGGATCATCTGCGCCGACATGCGCGCGTTCGGGTTTGACGCACGCTGCACGGTCATTGCCCATAAATTGATGGTGGTACCGGGGGCAACTCCTGCTTCTTTTAGTAGCGCCTTTGCCTTGGTCGGGTCGTAGGGCGCGTCCTTGATGTTCGGGTCATACGACCATTGCGCCGGCGGCAGGGCGTTCTGCGCCAGCTGCCCGGCGCTTTGATAGACGGCCTTGATGATCGCGGGCTTGTCGATCGCCATGTCCAGCGCCTGGCGGACCTTGAGTTGATTCAGCGGCGGGTGGGTCACGTTGTAGGCCAGGAAGCCGAGGTTGAAACCGGCTTGCTTGAGCACCCGCAAATTTGGATCCTGCTCCATCACTTCGATGTCGGCGGGGCGCGGGTAACCGCTGACCTGGCACTCGCCGGTCTTGAGTTTTTGCAGGCGCACGGCGGCGTCCGGGGTGATCGAGAAAATCAGATTGTCGAGTTTCACGTCCTCGGGTTTCCAGTAGGCGCGGTTGGCGCTGTAGCGGATCTGCGAGTCCTTCTGATAACGCTTGAACACAAAGGGCCCGGTGCCGACCGGTTTCTGGTTGAGGTCAGAGGCTTTGCCCTCCTTGAGCAATTGCGCGGTGTACTCGGCAGACTGGATCGACGCGAAGCTCATCGCCAGGTTCTGCACAAACGCGGCGTCAATGTTGTTCAGGCTGAAGCGCACCGTGTGCTCGTCGAGCTTGTCGACACTTTTGATCGTGGTGTTCAGGCCCATGTCGGTGAAGTACGGCGACTCGGCGGGGTAGGCCTTGCGAAACACGTTCTTGGGGTCGAGCAAGCGCAGGAAGGTGAACAACACATCGTCGGCGTTGAAATCGCGGCTCGGGGTGAAGTAGTCGGTGGTGTGAAACTTCACCCCGTCGCGCAGGTGGAAAATGTAGGTCAGGCCGTCGCTGGAGACCTCCCAACTCGTCGCCAGCCCCGGCTCGACTTCGGTGCCACCGCGTTTGAACTGGGTCAGACGGTTGAACACCGTTTCGGCCGACGCATCGAAATCCGTGCCGCTGGTGTACTGGCTGGGATCGAAGCCGGCAGGACTGGCTTCGGAACAGTAGACCAGGGTGGTTGCGGCTTGGGCGAACGGGGCGATGGTGGCAAGGGTGAGGGCAAGCAGAAGCGGTTTGACGGTGGTTCTATCCATGGAGTCCCCGAAGATTTGGCAGCAACTTTTCCCGAGAGTAGCGTTGTTGATGGGGCGCGCGGAAATATCCGTTTGTTAGGGGGACCCCTCTGTTATGGCATACACGGCGGGTTGTTGGCCTTGTAGCCGGTCAGGCATCTTCCATATGAACGTCGTTCAACCAGGGAGCTTGCTTGCCAGCGATGGCCATCGGTATCGACACATCTCTGATGACCGCCAAGTCTCTCGTAGGAGCTGCCGCAGGCTGCGATCTTTTGGTGTCTGCAAGGACGCTGAAAATCAAAGGATCGCAGCCTGCGGCAGCTCCTACATGCGATCTGACCGGAACCTGGAGATGTGTAGATATCTATGCAACGATCTCTTTCGACGTTACGGCATCAACACTTCAATCGAGCCATCGGCGGTCATGCTGACCTGGCTGGTGCCGGCTTCGACATCCGGGGTCACCGGTGCCGAGTCCATGCTCGCGGCTTTCATCATCATTGGCGCGCGCAGGTAAGGCTGTGGATAACCGTTGCTGTTGAGGTTCAGGTTGACGATTTTGTAACCTTTGCCGCCCAGTGCGTCGGTGGCCAGTTGGGCGCGGGCCTTGAACGCGTTGACGGCTTCTTTGAGCAGCGCATCTTCGCTGGCCTTGCGGGTCGGGGTGGCGATGGCGAAGTCCATGCCGCCCATTTTCAGGTCGGTCAGCAGTTCGCCGGTGAGCTTGGACAGCGCAGCGAAGTTCGGGCTTTCCAGGCGCAATTCGGCGCGTTCACGCCAGCCGGTGATTTTCTGGCCCTTGGTGTCGTAGATCGGGTAGCTGTGGCGGCTGCCCTGACGCAGGGTAATGTCTTTGACCTGTTTGGCCTGGCCCAGCGCTTTGTTCAGGGTGGTGCTGACGTCGGCGGCGAGTTTGGCCGGGTCGGCGTTTTGTTCTTCGGTGTAGAGGGTCACGATCATCAGGTCGCGGGCCACTTCCTGGCTGACTTCGGCGCGCAGGGAAATCTGGTTGTAGTGAAGTTCGTCCGCGGCCAGTGTCGGCAGGCTGGCGAGGGTGCCGGCACTGAGGGCGAGAAGGGCGGCGCTGCTGCGCAATGTGTTCATGAAAGCTCCTTGGGCGGTGCGCAGGGGTAAGGGTCCAAGCCTGCGTGAAACCATCAGACTCTAGCTTTTATTGTCGGGTTCACCCGGTTACAACTTCTATACAGATCGAGGGAGCGCCAGCTGCTACGGGGATTGCGGTGCTACGTGTACTGTCTTTTCCATGTGGCGCTTTGCCGCACTTTTGCCTGTCGGGGGCCTCGCTTGGTTATACTCGACGCGATCCGCCTGGAGCGCTCATCAGGAGAGCTCATGCTCGCCCCCGTACAACTGCTTTCCGCGACTCGCCAGAACCTGTGGCGACTGACGTTCATCCGCACCCTGGTGCTGGCCGCCCAAGCCGGTTCGGTGGGGCTCGCCTACTGGTTCAACCTGCTGCCGCTGCCGTGGTTTCAACTGGCGGCGACCCTCGGTTGCTCGATGCTGCTGTGTGCCTTTACCGCGATCCGCTTGCGCACTTCATGGCCGGTGACCGAGCTCGAATACGCCGTGCAACTGGCCTGCGACCTGTTTATCCACAGTGCACTGCTGTATTTCTCCGGTGGTTCGACCAACCCGTTCGTTTCCTATTACCTGGTGCCGCTGACCATCGCTGCGGTCACGCTGCCGTGGCGCTTTTCGGTGATCCTCTCCGGCATCGCGCTGGCGATGTACACCTTGTTGCTGGCGCAGTTCTACCCGCTGGAAACGTTCCCGATGTACCGGGAAAAGATGCAGATCTACGGCATGTGGCTGAGTTTTGCCCTGGCCGCTGCGGTCATCACTTTCTTCGCCGCGCGGATGGCCGAAGAGCTGCGCCGTCAGGAAGAACTGCGGGCGATTCGCCGTGAAGAAGGCCTGCGCGACCAGCAACTGCTGGCCGTTGCGACCCAGGCTGCGGGTGCTGCCCACGAATTGGGCACGCCGCTGGCGACCATGAGCGTGCTGCTCAAGGAAATGCAGCAAGACCATCACGACCCGCTGCTGCAAGATGACTTGAGGGTGCTGCAGGATCAGGTGAAGCTGTGCAAAGAGTCCTTGCAGCAGTTGGTTCGCGCCGCCGAAGCCAATCGCCGGCTCGCGGTGGAAATGCAGGATGTCAGCGCCTGGCTCAACGAAGCGCTTAACCGCTGGCACCTGATGCGTCCCGAAGCAACTTATCGCTTGCAGCGCCTGGGGCTTGGCGAAGAACCGCGTCTGGCGCCACCGCCGGACCTGACCCAGGCCTTGCTGAATTTACTGAACAACGCCGCCGATGCCTGTCCCGAAGGGCTGGAAGTGACGCTGAACTGGGATGCCTTCGAGCTGACCATCAGTATTCGCGACCACGGCGCCGGTGTGCCGCTGGCGATTGCCGAACAGATCGGCAAACCGTTTTTTACCACCAAGGGCAAAGGTTTCGGCCTGGGCCTGTTTTTGAGCAAGGCCAGCGTGACACGCGCTGGCGGCTCAGTGAAACTCTACAGTCATGAGGAAGGCGGTACGCTCACCGAGCTGCGCCTGCCCCGTGTCGCCCGAGGAGACGAACATGAGTGACGATATCCAAGTCGAAGGCGAAGACCTGCCGCATTTGTTGCTGGTAGACGACGACGCAACGTTCACCCGCGTCATGGCCCGCGCCATGAGCCGCCGCGGTTTTCGCGTCAGCACCGCAGGTTCCGCCGAAGAGGGCCTGATCATCGCCCAACAGGATCTGCCGGACTATGCCGCGCTGGACCTGAAAATGGACGGCGATTCGGGGTTGGTGCTGCTGCCAAAACTGCTTGAACTCGACCCGGAAATGCGCGTGTTGATCCTCACCGGTTACTCGAGCATCGCGACCGCCGTCGAGGCGATCAAGCGCGGCGCCTGCAACTACCTGTGCAAACCGGCCGACGCCGATGACGTGCTGGCTGCCTTGCTTTCAGAGCACGCCGACCTCGACACCCTGGTGCCGGAAAACCCGATGTCAGTGGACCGCCTGCAATGGGAACACATCCAGCGCGTGCTGACCGAGCACGAAGGCAACATCTCCGCCACTGCCCGCGCCCTGGGCATGCACCGGCGCACGCTACAGCGCAAACTGCAGAAACGTCCCGTTCGCCGCTGAACCGGCGCTGAACGAATATCGCCAGACCTCGCGACAACCCGGGCCGATCATCTATGATCGGTTCGTGCCTGTTCTTTTCTTTATCGAGTCTGAAGCATGAATCAGAACGCTGAATATTCCGCGGTCAACGACACTGTGCGCGGGCAGTTTTTTCGCCGTGTCTGGCAGATGGTCACGCCGTACTGGCGCAGTGAGGAGAAGGGCAAGGCCTGGACGCTGCTGATCGCGGTGATCGCGCTATCGCTGATCAGCGTGGGGATCTCGGTGTGGTTCAACACCTGGTACAAAGACTTCTACAACGCCTTGCAACAGAAGGATGAAGCGTCGTTCTGGCGGCTGATCCTGTATTTCTGCGCAATTGCCGCGGTGGCGATTATCGGTGCGGTGTACCGGCTCTACCTGACCCAGATGTTGACCATCCGCTGGCGGGCCTGGCTCACCGAGAAGCACTTTGCCCGCTGGCTCGGCGACAAGAACTACTACCAGCTGGAGCAGGGCGGTTACACCGATAACCCGGACCAGCGGATTTCCGAAGACCTCAACAACTTCACTTCCAATACCCTGGGGCTGGGACTGGGGCTGATCCGCAATGTCGTCAGCCTGGTGTCGTTCTCGATCATCCTGTGGGGCGTGTCGGGCAGCATTGAAGTGCTTGGCTTTACCATTCCCGGCTACATGTTCTGGTGCGTGGTGGTCTATGCGGCGGTTGGTAGCTGGCTGACGCATTTGATCGGTCGCCGCTTGATCGGTCTGAACAACCAGCAACAACGCTTCGAAGCCGACCTGCGTTTTTCCATGGTTCGGGTTCGTGAAAACGCCGAGAGTATCGCCCTGTACAACGGCGAGCCGAACGAACAGCAGCGTTTGAGCACACGGTTCGGCAAGGTCTGGCACAACTTCTGGGACATCATGAAAGTGTCCAAGCGCCTGACCTTCTTCACTTCCGGTTACAGCCAGATCGCGATCATCTTCCCGTTCATGGTTGCCGCACCGCGCTACTTCGCCGGCAAGATCGAACTCGGTGAACTGATGCAGATCAGCTCGGCTTTCGGCAACGTCCAGGAGAGCTTCAGCTGGTTCATCAGCGCGTACTCGGAACTCGCCTCATGGCGTGCTACCTGCGACCGTTTGCTGAGTTTCCATCAGGCCATGAGTGAAAACGAAGAGCGTCAGCCGGCCATTGATGTGCAGCATCAGGGCGATGAGTTGAAGGTGCAGCATGTGGGCCTCGACCTCGCTGACGGTCGTCATTTGCTGACCAATGCCGACATGACCGTGGAGCAAGGTGACCGACTGATGCTCAGTGGCCGTTCCGGCAGTGGTAAAAGTACCTTGCTACGGGCGATGGGTGGGCTCTGGCCGGCGGGGCACGGCAGTATTCGCTTGCCAGCTGCACGCTACCTGTTCCTGCCGCAAAAGCCGTACCTGCCGATTGGCAGCCTGCGTGAAGCCCTGAGTTATCCACAGTCCGGCGACACCTATCCGCATGAGCGCTATGTGCAGGTGCTGGAGGCGTGCCGATTGCCGCATCTGGTACCGCGTCTCGACGAAGCCAATCACTGGCAACGCCTGTTGTCGCCGGGCGAGCAGCAACGTCTGGCCTTTGCCCGTGCGTTGCTCTACGCCCCGCAGTGGCTGTATATGGACGAAGCGACCTCGGCGATGGACGAAGAAGATGAGGCGTCGCTGTATCAGGCACTGATCGATCACTTGCCAGGCCTGAGCATCGTCAGCGTCGGCCATCGCAGCAGCCTGAAACGTTTCCATCCACGGCATGTACGCATCGACAGTGGCCATCTGCTGGAGCAGACGGTCACCGCGTAGGCGCTTCCCCTGTCGTAGGAGCTGCCGCAGGCTGCGATCTTTTGATCTGATTTTTTAAAGGCAAAAGATCGCAGGCTACGCCAGCTCCTACGTCGGATGTGTTGTCGCTCGACAGTGATCGTACAACCGCGCTGCGCTATGATGCGTGCTCAACCGCTTGTCTGAGACTGATGTTCACCATGGAAAACCCGATCGACGCCCCTCGTCTTCCCCGCAAGCGCCGCAGCCTCGCGCAGGAACTGGTCACGGTGCTGTCCGAGCAGATTCGCGATGGCATGCTCAAGCGGGGCGACAAGTTGCCCACCGAGTCGGCGATCATGGAAGCCCATGGCGTCAGCCGCACCGTCGTGCGTGAAGCGATATCGCGTTTGCAGGCGGCGGGGCAGGTTGAGACCCGTCATGGCATCGGCACGTTTGTACTCGACACCCCGAGCCCAAGCGGCTTTCGCATCGATCCGGCCACCGTGGTGACCTTGCGTGATGTGCTGGCGATTCTGGAGTTGCGCATCAGTCTGGAAGTGGAGTCCGCTGGCTTGGCCGCGCAACGCCGCAGCCCCGAGCAGTTGGCCTTGATGCGTGCCGCGCTGGATGCCTTGAACGAAAGCGCAGCCCACGCAGGCGATGCGGTGGTATCGGACTTCCAGTTCCATTTGCAGATTGCGCTGGCCACCGGCAACCGCTATTTCACCGATATCATGACCCACCTGGGCACGAGCATTATTCCGCGTACCCGGCTCAATTCTGCGCGGCTGGCCCACGATGACCAGCAGCACTACATGAATCGTCTGGCTCGCGAGCACGAAGAAATCTATGAGGCGATTGCCCGCCAGGATTCGGATGCGGCTCGTGCGGCCATGCGCCTGCACCTGACCAACAGCCGCGAACGACTGCGCCATGCTCATGAAGAGGCAGAGGCGCAGCGTTGATAGAGGGGCTGATCGGGTGAGCGCTTAGTCTTCGATACGAAGCACTACGGGTTCCGAACACGGAGTCAAGCTGGACTCATCCGAGAACTTGTAACGTAGTTCGATGGTGCTGTTCTTGTATTTTTCCAGCTCTGCTTCAGGCACTTCCAGTTCAACGCCCGTTACTTTTATCAGGTCGTCGCAGGCGTCGTCGTAGACTCCGGTGGGTTCTTCAGGGCCGGCCCAGTCAGGGGATTCATAATCCGCTCCGAGGATCAGATAAACGCCCCAATTTGCGGGGATTTCGTCTGAGTCAGGAATCTGGACTTTCAGGGCGCCACTCAGGCTCGATAACGTGACCGTCGTTTCCTTTGCAGGTGTGCTGACAGGGAATTGGGTCAGCATCGGGATCGAAAAACTCATGATAAGTCATCACTCCATGTGAAGCCGTCCGTGACCATTCAGGGGCGGCGACACACTGTAGAGTGCTCTTTCATGACGTACTGGAAACGATCATGACCAAGCATTACAAGACTGCGGCGCAGTGGTGCTGGGCTTAACCGGTCTTGAGGATCGAACGATCCACCCTCACCGCCAGTTTTCCGGTTACGGGCCTGGTATCAAACGCCACACGGCCCTTGTCATCCACAGTCGCCCGAGCAACCGGTACGCCGTTGGCCAGCAACTCCAGCGGTGCTCCGTTGAGGGATTGGCCCGAGGCCAGTTCGAGTGTCAGGTTGATAGTCATCAGTGATTTCCTTATCAGGCGTTGCGGTCAATGAACGTGGTGGTGTGGGCGTCGATCGAGCCGATCAGCTCCGGCGAGCCACCACGGAACTGGCGGAAGAGGTTGCGTGAGGCACCGTTGCCCGGAACGTTCAGCGTCGGCTGGAAGCGATCGCTCAGTTCGGCGTAATTCGACCAAGGGCCGATGTAGGACTCGTTCAAGCCGTGGCTGTAGCTGAAGGCGTAACGCACGGCATTGCCAGGTAACCAGTTGGGTTCGCCGGGTGTTTGACTCTGCCATCCATCGGCCTGGATCGTCGGGGCGACGGTGGGGGATTGCAGATAGCCGGCCGGTTTGTTCGGGGTGTAATCCTTGAGCAGCAGGTAGGTGCTCCAACCCCACCAGTTGTCGATCCGGTTAGTGTCGTTAAGGTTGTTGACGTCGCTGCGGCGCAGCACCTTGTTGCCGTCCAGAACAAATAACCCGGAGAAGTTACCCAGCGGTTTTTTCACGGCGTTAAGGTCTGGCAGGTACTTCAGCGCGACGTAGCTGGAAGGGGTGGGCATAACGCCGCTGAGGAAGGTGTCGAAGACTTCATCGGCCGAGCGCTGTACCGCGAGTTTGACCTGTCTGCGGTTGGCGCTGTCGACCGAGTCGAAGTAGCGTTTGTCGCCGTAGGCATGCCATTGATCGCCGTTGGCGTTGTTCACGTTGAGGCCGTATTTGCTGTCTTCGTCGTGCATGAAGCGGGTGATCAACGAACCCAGGTCACTCGGCGTCACCACCGCCGCCAGTTGTTTACGCGGAATCCGCAGATGCCCGGCAGAGAACAGGTCGGTCAGGTAGTGATCGGCAAAGGCGTTCATCGCGTAGGCCAGTTCCAGCTGTTTGTCATCGCCACTGTTACGTGCCAGAACGGCCTGTTGCAGGGCAGCAGTGTGTCCGGCGATATACGCCAGCAGCGCCCATTCGCCGAAGTGGTCGGTGTTGTTCGCCGCCAGTTTCAGATAACGCCCCAGGGGAAACAGTGCCGAGACGAAACTGCCACCGCCAGTGATCTTGTTCCACTCTTCGGACAACGTATCACCCAGGGCGTCGTAGGCCTCGTGGGGTTGCTTGCCGTCCTTGATCGCTTGGTTGGCGGCGACGATTTCCTTCTGCATCACGCCGAGAATCAGCCCGGCTTCTGCTCGCGACGCTGGCAATACGGCCAGCGAGTTGAACGCGTTGGTAAAGCGCTGGATGCGATCAACCGGGGTCGCGCCGTCGCAGATCGGCTGGTCGGGAATGCCGTAGAAATCACCGCCTAACGAAACGATTTGGCCGTAGGTCAGCGCCAAGCCATTGGGCAGGTGCAAGGGCACTTGCCAGGCCGCAATTGCCGGTGCGTCTTTGACGAAACGCAGCAGGGTGGCATCGCCGATGGCGGTGTGTTCTCCGCCTTCGAAGCGCAGTGAAGGCTGGGTTTTCAGCGATTGTCCAGTCAGACCGGGTGTGTGATGTTTGGGGCCTTGATGGCTGTGAATCATCAGTGTCAGATGATTACCGTCACCGGAAATGGCAATGCCACGTTCGGTAAACAGCTGATCCAGATCGGCAATGATTCGATCTTCGTGTTTGAGGTTTTCCTGCGATTGGGTGTGTAAACCTGACATTTCTGGCTCCTTGATATGTCGTAGGTTGGATCTTGAATAACTGTATGTATATACAGTTGTTGTCGAGCATAGCTGGAAATTTTCCTACGTCAAGGAAGTGGTTTTTCTGATTCGGATTTTCCATCTGACGATGAAATGCAGTTGACGGTTGTATTTTAAGTTGTACGATGACTTACAACTTCGGCGAGAGCTGAACGGGTTTTCTCATCACAACGTGCGTCCAGGGTGTTCGAATAATGAATCCACAAGAACTGAAGTCCATCCTCTCCTCCGGTTTGCTGTCCTTCCCGGTTACCGATTTCAATGCTCAGGGCGATTTCCATCGCTCGGGCTATATCAAGCGTCTCGAATGGCTGGCCCCGTATGGCGCTTCGGCGTTGTTCGCCGCGGGCGGCACCGGTGAGTTCTTCTCCCTGGCGGCCAGCGAATATTCGGAAATCATCAAGACTGCGGTCGACACCTGCGCCAGCAGCGTGCCGATCCTTGCCGGAGTCGGCGGTTCCACGCGTCAGGCCATCGAGTACGCTCAGGAAGCCGAGCGTCTGGGCGCCAAAGGCCTGTTGCTGCTGCCGCATTACCTGACCGAAGCCAGCCAGGACGGCGTTGCCGCCCATGTTGAGGCGGTGTGCAAGTCGGTGAAGATCGGCGTGGTGGTTTATAACCGCAATGTCTGCCGCCTGACCGCGCCGTTGCTGGAACGCCTGGCCGAGCGCTGCCCGAACCTGATCGGCTACAAGGATGGCCTGGGCGATATCGAATTGATGGTGTCGATCCGTCGCCGCCTTGGTGATCGCTTCAGCTACCTCGGCGGCCTGCCGACCGCAGAGGTTTATGCCGCCGCCTACAAGGCGTTGGGTGTGCCGGTTTACTCCTCGGCGGTGTTCAACTTCCTGCCGAAAATGGCGATGGATTTCTACCACGCCATCGCTCGCGACGATCACGCTACCGTTGGCAAACTGATCGATGACTTCTTCCTGCCTTACCTGGATATCCGTAACCGCAAGTCGGGTTACGCGGTGAGCATCGTCAAGGCGGGCGCGAAAATCGCCGGCTACGATGCCGGTCCAGTACGTACCCCGCTGACGGACTTGACGCCAGAAGAGTTCGAAATGCTCGCGGCGTTGATGGATAAGCAGGGCGCGCAATAACCCGCTGAATCAACCAGGGCCGCTGAGCCATCGGCGGCCTTTTGTGTAAGGACTTCTGTTAAGGGGAAAGTGCTGTGGCAGACGTAAAACGATTCGACAACTTCATCGGCGGCCAATGGGTCGCGGGTGCCGAGTACTCGACCAATATCAATCCGTCCGAGTTGTCCGATGTCATTGGCGAATACGCCAAGGCTGACCTGGGCCAAGTGAATGCCGCCATCGACGCCGCTCGTGCTGCATTCCCGGCCTGGTCGACCTCGGGTATTCAGGCTCGCAGCGATGCCCTGGATAAAGTCGGCAGCGAAATCCTCGCTCGTCGCGAAGAGCTGGGTACCTTGCTGGCGCGGGAGGAGGGCAAGACCCTGCCTGAGGCCATCGGCGAAGTGTCCCGCGCCGGCAACATTTTCAAGTTCTTCGCCGGTGAATGCCTGCGTCTGTCTGGCGATTACCTGCCGTCGGTGCGTCCGGGTGTCAACGTTGAAGTCACCCGCGAAGCCCTTGGCGTGGTGGGTCTGATCACTCCGTGGAACTTCCCGATTGCGATCCCGGCGTGGAAGATCGCCCCGGCCCTGGCCTATGGCAACTGCGTGGTGCTCAAACCGGCGGAACTGGTGCCCGGTTGCGCCTGGGCGCTGGCCGAGATTATCTCCCGTGCCGGTTTCCCGGCTGGGGTGTTCAACCTGGTGATGGGCAGCGGTCGAGTGATCGGCGACGCCATGGTCAACAGCCCGAAAGTCGACGGCATCAGCTTCACCGGCTCGGTGGGCGTAGGCCGGCAGATCGCGGTTAACTGTGTGTCGCGTCAGGCCAAGGTGCAGTTGGAAATGGGTGGCAAGAACCCGCAGATCATTCTCGACGACGCCGACCTCAAACACGCTGTCGAGCTGTCGGTGCAGAGTGCGTTTTATTCCACCGGTCAGCGTTGCACGGCATCGAGCCGCTTGATCGTCACTGCCGGGATTCATGACAAATTCGTCGAGGCGATGGCTGAGCGGATGAAGTCGATCAAGGTCGGGCATGCCCTGAAGAGCGACACCGACATCGGCCCGGTGGTTTCCCAGGCACAGCTGGAACAGGATTTGAAGTACATCGACATCGGCCAGTCCGAAGGTGCGCGACTGGTCAGCGGTGGTGGCTTGGTGACCTGCGACACCGAAGGCTATTACCTCGCGCCAACACTGTTTGCCGACAGTGAGGCGGCCATGCGTATCAGTCGCGAAGAGATCTTCGGCCCGGTGGCCAACATTGTCCGGGTGGCTGATTACGAGGCGGCACTGACCATGGCCAATGACACCGAATTCGGTTTGTCGGCGGGCATCGCCACCACGTCGCTGAAGTACGCCAACCACTTCAAACGCCACTCCCAGGCCGGGATGGTGATGGTTAATTTGCCGACCGCCGGCGTCGATTACCACGTGCCCTTTGGTGGCCGAAAAGGTTCATCCTATGGATCGCGGGAGCAAGGTCGCTACGCGCAGGAGTTCTACACCGTGGTGAAGACTTCCTATATCGGCTCGTAACACGCAACACCGCGGCATCCGGTTTTGCCGGATACCGCGGATACAAAAGATTCACCCGCGCATAAAAATAATCAGTGGGAGTACATCTACATGCAAGCGACCAAGCCGACCCACGTCCGCTATTTAATCCTGCTCATGCTGTTTCTGGTGACCACGATCAACTACGCCGACCGTGCCACCATCGCCATCGCGGGCTCCAGCCTGCAAAAAGACCTGGGTATCGACGCCGTCACCCTTGGCTACATCTTCTCCGCCTTCGGTTGGGCCTACGTGGCCGGTCAGATCCCCGGCGGCTGGCTGCTCGACCGCTTCGGCTCGAAAAAAGTCTATGCCCTGAGCATCTTCACCTGGTCGCTGTTCACCGTGCTGCAAGGCTATGTCGGTGAGTTCGGCGTCTCCACCGCCATCGTCGCGCTGTTCATGTTGCGCTTTCTGGTGGGCCTGGCCGAAGCGCCGTCCTTTCCTGGCAATGCGCGAATTGTCGCGGCCTGGTTCCCGACCGCCGAGCGCGGTACCGCTTCAGCGATTTTTAACTCGGCGCAATACTTCGCCACCGTGATCTTTGCACCGCTGATGGGCTGGATTGTCTACAGCTTTGGCTGGCAGCACGTGTTTATGGTGATGGGCGGGATTGGCATCGTGTTCTCGCTGGTCTGGCTGAAAGTTATCCACAGTCCGCGTCAGCATCCGATGATCAACGAGGCCGAGTTCAAGCATATTGCTGACAATGGCGGTCTGGTGGACATGGATCACGACCAGGGCAAACGCACCGACGGGCCGAAGTGGGATTACGTGCGCCAACTGCTGAGCAACCGCATGATGCTTGGCGTGTACCTGGGCCAGTACTGCATCAACGGCATCACTTATTTCTTCCTGACCTGGTTCCCGGTGTACCTGGTGCAGGAACGCGGCATGACCATTCTCAAAGCCGGTTTCATTGCCTCGCTGCCGGCAATCTGCGGGTTTATCGGTGGGGTGCTGGGCGGGATCATTTCCGACTATCTGCTGCGCAAGGGCCATTCGCTGACCTTCGCCCGCAAGGCGCCGATCATCGGTGGGCTGTTGCTGTCGACCAGTATCGTGGCCTGCAACTACGTGGACATTGAATGGATAGTCGTGGGCTTCATGGCCCTGGCGTTCTTCGGCAAAGGCGTGGGCGCATTGGGTTGGGCGGTGGTTTCCGACACCTCGCCAAAACAGATCGCCGGCTTGAGTGGCGGGCTGTTCAACATGTTCGGCAACATCGCTTCGATCACCACACCGATCGTGATTGGCTACATCATCAGTACCACCGGGTCGTTCAAATGGGCGCTGGTGTTTGTCGGCTGCAATGCACTGGTCGCGGTGTTCAGCTACCTGGTGATCGTCGGGCCGATCAAGCGCGTGGTACTCAAAGAGCCACCCGCCAATGGCTCCGAGCTGACCAACACATTGTCTCAAGCGCATTCCTGAGGAGCGGCGTCATGCAGTTGATTGAACATTCCGACTCGCCACGCTACATCCGGCTGCACGAGCGCGACAACGTGGTGATCGTGGTCAATGACCAGGGTGTACCGGCCGGCACTGAATTCCCGGACGGCTTGGTGACCGTGGAGTTCGTGCCTCAGAGCCACAAGGTGACGCTGGATAATATTCCCGAAGGCGGTCAGGTGATTCGCTACGGCCAGACCATCGGTTACGCCTTGCAGCCGATCCCGCGGGGTAGTTGGGTCAAGGAAGATCAACTGCGCATGCCCACTGCGCCACCGCTGGACAGCCTGCCGCTCTCCACCGAAGTGCCGGCCGCACAAGCGCCGCTGGAAGGCTTCACCTTCGAAGGTTATCGCAATGCCGATGGCACCGTCGGTACGCGCAACATTCTCGGGATCACTACCACGGTGCAGTGCGTCACCGGTGTGCTCGACCATGCGGTCAAGCGCATCAAGGATGAGTTGCTGCCCAAGTACCCGCACGTCGATGACGTGATCGCGTTGACTCACAGTTACGGCTGCGGCGTAGCCATTACCGCCACCGACGCCTACATCCCGATCCGCACCGTGCGCAACCTGGCGCGCAACCCGAACCTGGGCGGCGAAGCGCTGGTCATCAGTCTCGGCTGCGAGAAATTGCAGGCCGGGCAGGTGATGCACGAGAACGACCGTTCGGTGGACCTCAGCGAGCCGTGGTTGTATCGCTTGCAGGATTCCAGTCACGGTTTCAGCGAGATGATCGAACAGATCATGGCGCTGGCCGAAACCCGGCTGAAGAAACTCGACCAGCGCCGCCGCGAGACCGTGCCGGCGTCCGAGTTGATCCTCGGCATGCAGTGCGGCGGCAGCGATGCGTTTTCCGGAATCACCGCCAACCCGGCGCTGGGTTTTGCCTCGGACTTGCTGCTTCGG
Organism: Pseudomonas frederiksbergensis; assembly: GCF_001874645.1. Taxonomy (NCBI): domain Bacteria; kingdom Pseudomonadati; phylum Pseudomonadota; class Gammaproteobacteria; order Pseudomonadales; family Pseudomonadaceae; genus Pseudomonas; species Pseudomonas frederiksbergensis. Next base: position 1,905,276 of record NZ_CP017886.1, on the reverse strand, counting down.
GCCGGGGCAACGGTGATGTTTTCCGAAGTCACTGAAGTGCGTGACGCGATCTATCTGCTGACCTCGCGGGCGGAGACCAAAGAGGTCGCGCAGGAACTGGTGCGTGAAATGGACTGGTACGACCGTTACCTGGCCAAGGGCGAAGCGGATCGCAGCGCCAACACCACGCCGGGTAACAAGAAGGGCGGGTTGTCGAACATTGTCGAAAAGTCTTTGGGCTCAATCGTCAAATCCGGCAACAGCGCGATCAACGGCGTGCTCGGCCCCGGCGAACGGTTCAAGCGCAAAGGGCTGATTTTCTGTGCAACGCCGGCCAGTGATTTTGTCTGCGGTACCTTGCAACTGGCAGCCGGGATGAACCTGCACGTGTTCACCACCGGGCGGGGCACACCTTATGGCTTGGCGATGGCGCCGGTGGTCAAGGTCTCGACCCGAACCGAATTGGCACAACGTTGGCCGGATCTGATCGACATCGATGCCGGGCGGATTGCCACGGGACGTGCATCCATCGAGGAGTTGGGCTGGGAGTTGTTTCATTTCTATCTGGACGTGGCCAGCGGCAGGAAGCAAACCTGGGCGGAGCGGCACAAGCTGCATAACGACATTACCTTGTTCAATCCGGCGCCTATCACCTGAGACCGAGTCGTCAGGGAAAAGATCGCAGCCTGCGGCAGCTCCTACAGAATGTAAGCCGACCCAATGTAGGAGCTGCCGCAGGCTGTGATCTTTTGATCTTAAAGTGTCAGCAGTGGCTTATCATTCGCCCCCTGACGACGCCCCTCAAGGTTCACCCGGCATGCTGGCAATCTTTCTCGAAACGCTGACCATCACCGCGCCAGTCTTTGCCATGTTGTTTTTGGGCGTCCTGCTCAAGCGTATCAACTGGATCAACGACGACTTTATCCACACCGCCTCGGCGCTGGTGTTCAACGTCACCATGCCGGCGCTGCTGTTTCTCGGGATCGTGCATGCCGACCTGCACGCGGCCTTGAAACCGGCGCTGCTGATCTATTTCTCGCTGGCGACGCTGGTGTGTTTCGCCATTGCCTGGGGCTGGGCGATCTGGCGTTGCCCGCGAGAGGATCGCGGGATCTATACCCAAGGCGCGTTTCGCGGCAATAACGGGGTCATTGGCCTGGCGCTGGCGGCGAGCATGTACGGCGATTACGGGATTTCTCTCGGGGCGATTCTTGCCGCGCTGGTGATCCTGTTTTACAACACGCTGTCGACCATCGTGCTGGCGGTGTACAGCCCGGTGATCAAGTCCGATCCCTGGAGCATCTGCAAAAGCGTGCTCAGTAATCCGTTGATCATCAGTGTGATATCTGCCGCGCCGTTCGCTTATTTCAAGATCGGCCTGCCCGGCTGGCTGGAGACTTCCGGCAATTACCTGGCGCAGATGACCTTGCCGCTTGCGTTGATCTGCATTGGCGGCACGCTGTCGCTCGCGGCGTTGCGCAAGAGCGGTGATCTGGCGTTGAGTTCAAGTCTGGTGAAGATGATCGGCTTGCCGATCCTGGCCACGCTGGGTGCCTGGCTCTGGGGGTTTCGCGGGGCGGAGTTGGGGATTTTGTTCCTGTACTTCGGCAGCCCGACGGCCGCCGCCAGTTTTGTCATGGCCCGGGCGGCCAATGGCAACCATGAACTGGCGGCGGCGATCATCGTCATCACCACGTTGATGGCGGCGGTGACCACCAACCTCGGGATCTTTGTGTTGCAGTGGGGCGGGTGGATCTAAGGCAAAGATCAAAAGATCGCAGCCTTCGGCAGCTCCTACGGAGGATCGCATTCCAACTGAGCTGCCGCAGGCTGCGATCTTTTCAATGCCGCGAAATCATTCAGGCTTCTGGTAGCTATCGATCACTTCCTGCGCGGCACGAAACGCTTCCATCGCCGCTGGCACGCCAGCGTAGACCGCGCAGTGCATCAGCGTTTCGCGGATCTCGTCGACGGTGCAGCCGTTGTTCAGTGCGCCACGCACGTGGCCTTTGAGTTCTTGCGGGCACTTGAGCGAGGTCAGCGCCGCGAGAGTGATCAGGCTGCGAGTTTTCAGCGCAAGACCGTCACGGTTCCATACCGCGCCCCAGGCATGTTCGTTGACGAACTCCTGAAACGGTTGGGTCAGCTCGGTGGCATTGCCCATGGAGCGGTCGACGAAGGCGTCGCCCATGACCTGTCGACGCACTTCAATGCCGGTCGGTTTGCTGGAGGCGGGTTTGTCGGTCATGGCGATTCCCTCTTGTTGTGTTGGCGGCGCCAGGCGCGCAGTGACGTAAACAGCAAAAACGCCACCAGCGTCGGCAGGACGAAAAACAGCATCAGGTGTTCAAGCTTGCCGGCCAGCGGCATGCCCGTGGTAAACGACACGACATGCAGCCCATAAGCCAGGTACAAAGCCAGAAACAGCAGGCCTTCGGCGCGGGTAATTCGATAGCCCGAATAGAACATCGGCAAACACAGCACGCTGACCGCCAGCATCACCGGCAAGTCAAAATCCAGCGCATTGGGCGATACCGACAGCGGCGTCGGCGCAATCAGCGCGGTGATGCCCAGCACACCCAGCAAGTTGAACAGATTACTGCCGATCACGTTGCCCACGGCGATGTCGCGTTGACCACGCAGGGCGGCGATCAGCGAGGTCGCCAGTTCCGGCAATGAAGTGCTGACGGCAATGATGGTCAGGCCGATGATCCGTTCCGACAGGCCGAGTTCGGTCGCCACCTCGACCGCCGCGCTGAGCAGCAAATGCCCGGAAAACACCAGTAATGCCAATCCGGCGAGCATCAGCAGCGCGCTGCTCAACCACGGCGCGCGGGATGTGTTGTTGCCGTCAGACCGAGTGTTGTGCGGGCGCACCGAGTGGCGTGACTGACGCAGTAACAACCCGAGGTAAAACACCAGCGCGGCTAACAGAATCGTGCCGTCGAGCGGTGTCAATTGTTCATTCCAGGCCAGGGCAAACACCAGCAGACTGGCGCCGATCATCACCGGGATGTCCAGGCGCACCAGTTGCCGGGAGACCCGCAACGGGATGATCAGCGCCGAGAGACCGAGGGTGACGAGGATGTTGAAGATGTTGCTGCCAATCACGCTACCGACTGCGATGTCGGTGTTTTGCATGAGGGTCGCTTGCAGGCTGACGGCCAATTGCGGCGCGCTGCTGCCGAGGGCCACGACGGTCAGGCCGATGATCAGCGGGCGCACCTTCAAGTGCGCGGCCAGGCGCGCGGCGGCGCGGACCAGCAACTCGGCGCCGGCGATCAGCAGTACCAGGCCACCGAGCAGTTGAAGCACGCTGAGCAGTGGTAAATTGGCAAGTCCGAAAATGATCGGTGCTCCGTCTGTCAGTTGTCGAGGGCTTGCACGCGAACCCGTGCGGTGCCGCTGCCCAGCATGCCCAAGCGCCCGGCCGCTTCGTGAGACAGGTCGATCAGGCGCCCACGGGTGTGCGGCCCGCGATCGTTGATACGGACGACACAGGATTTGTCGTTATTGAGGTTGGTGACCTTCACCCGGGTGCCAAACGGCAACTGGCGATGGGCAGCGGTCAGGGAATTGGGGTTGAAACGCTCGCCACTGGCAGTGCGTTTACCTTGGTGTTTGGCGCCGTAGTACGAGGCCACGCCGGTCTTGTCGTAACCGTGTGGATCGATGACATCGGTGCTGGCGCAACCGGCCAGCAGAGAGAGCAGGGCGCACGCGCCAAGCAGACGTTTCATTGAAAGAGCTCCCAAGTGATCGTTCCCACGCTCTCGCGTGAGAACGCATCCCGTGACGCTCCGCGTCACATTGCGATGGACGCGGAGCGTCCGGGGCGGCATTCCCACGCAGAGCGTGGAAACGATCCTCGGGCGCAAGACCACGGTTTAGCCTTCGAGCTTGCTTTTCAGCAGTTCGTTGACCTGTTGCGGGTTGGCTTTGCCTTTGGAGGCTTTCATCGCCTGGCCGACGAAGAAGCCGAACATCTTGCCGCGTTTGGCTTCGTCAGCCGCGCGGTACTGTTCAACCTGTTCGGCGTTGGCGGCGAGCATTTCGTCGAGTACGGCCGAGATCGCGCCGCTGTCGGTGACTTGCTTCAGGCCGCGCTTATCGATGATCTCGTCTGCGCTGCCTTCGCCGCCGGCCATGGCTTCGAACACGGTCTTGGCGATTTTGCCGGAGATGGTGTTGTCCTTGATGCGCAACAGCATGCCGCCCAACTGCTCGGCCGAGACCGGTGCTTCGTCGATTTCCAGGCCTTGCTTGTTCAACAGGCTGCCCAGCTCGACCATGACCCAGTTGGCCGCCAGTTTGGCGTCACCGGCGATGCTCACGACTTTTTCGAAGTAGTCCGCTTGCTCACGGCTCGACGCCAATACGCTGGCATCGTAGACCGACAGGCCGAACTGCTCCTGGAAGCGCTCGCGTTTTTGCGGTGGCAGTTCCGGCAGGGTGGCGCGGACGTCATTGAGGAACGAGTCCTCGATGACCACCGGCAACAGGTCCGGATCGGGGAAGTAACGGTAGTCGTTGGCTTCCTCTTTGCTGCGCATGGCGCGGGTTTCGTCTTTGTTCGGGTCGTACAGGCGCGTCTGCTGGATCACCTTGCCGCCGTCTTCGATCAGTTCGATCTGACGACGCACTTCGGTGTTGATCGCCTTCTCGATGAAACGGAACGAGTTGACGTTCTTGATCTCGCAGCGCGTGCCGAACTCAACCTGGCCCTTTGGACGGATCGACACGTTGCAGTCGCAACGCAGCGAACCTTCAGCCATGTTGCCGTCGCAGATCCCCAAGTAGCGCACCAGCGCGTGGATCGACTTGACGTAGGCCACGGCTTCCTTGGCGCTGCGCATGTCCGGTTCGGAAACGATTTCCAGCAGCGGTGTGCCGGCACGGTTCAAGTCGATGCCGGTGGCGCCGTTGAATTCTTCGTGCAGGCTTTTACCGGCGTCTTCTTCCAGGTGCGCGCGGGTGATGCCGACGCGTTTGACCGTGCCGTCTTCCAGCGGGATGTCCAGGTGGCCCTTGCCGACGATCGGCAATTCCATCTGGCTGATCTGGTAGCCCTTCGGCAGGTCTGGATAGAAGTAGTTCTTGCGGGCGAACACGTTGTGCTGGCCGATTTCGGCGTCAATCGCCAGGCCGAACATCACCGCCATGCGCACCGCTTCCTGGTTCAGCACTGGCAGCACGCCGGGCATGCCCAGGTCTATCAGGCTGGCCTGGGTATTCGGTTCGGAGCCAAACGTAGTGGCACTACCGGAGAAAATCTTCGATTGGGTGGCGAGCTGGGTATGAATCTCCAGCCCGATCACGACTTCCCATTGCATGTGTTTCTCCTCAGAAGCCTGTCGGGGTGCGGGTGTGCCAGTCAGTGTTGAGCTGATACTGGTGGGCGACGTTCAACAGACGGCCTTCCTGGAAATACGGGGCGAGCAGTTGCACGCCGACCGGCAGACCCTCGACGAAACCGGCAGGCATCGACAAGCCCGGCAGGCCCGCGAGGTTGGCGGTGATGGTGTAGACGTCTTCCAGGTACGCAGCGACCGGGTCGCTGTTCTTGGCGCCGAGTTTCCAGGCCGGGTTCGGCGTGGTTGGGCCGAGGATGATGTCGACCTCATTAAAGGCCGCCATGAAGTCGTTCTTGATCAGGCGACGGATCTTTTGCGCCTTCAGGTAGTAGGCGTCGTAGTAACCGGCCGACAGCGCGTAGGCGCCGACCATGATCCGGCGCTGCACTTCCGGGCCGAAACCTTCGCCGCGCGAACGTTTGTACAGGTCAGTCAGGTCTTTCGGGTTTTCGCAGCGATAGCCGAAACGCACGCCGTCGAAACGCGACAGGTTGGAAGAGGCTTCTGCCGGAGCGATCACGTAGTACGCAGGAATCGCGTGCTGCATGTTCGGCAGGCTGATTTCCTTGACCACCGCGCCGAGCTTTTCCAGCGCCTTGACGCTGTTGTGGATCAGTTCGGCGATGCGCGGGTCGAGACCTGCGCTGAAGTATTCCTTCGGCACGCCGATGCGCAGACCTTGCAGCGAGCCGTTGAGGCTGGCGCTGTAATCCGGCACGGGTTCATCGATGCTGGTGGAGTCTTGCGGGTCGAAACCGGCCATGCCTTGCAGCAGGATCGCGCAGTCTTCAGCCGTGCGCGCCAACGGGCCGCCCTGATCGAGGCTGGAGGCGTAAGCGATCATGCCCCAGCGCGAAACACGACCGTACGTCGGTTTCAGGCCGGTGAGGTTGGTCAGTGCTGCCGGCTGTCGGATCGAGCCACCGGTGTCGGTGCCGGTCGCCGCAGGTAACAGACGAGCGGCAACCGCTGCCGCCGAACCTCCGGACGAACCGCCGGGTACGTGTTCGAGGTTCCAGGGGTTTTTCACCGCGCCGTAGTAGCTCGACTCGTTGGCCGAGCCCATGGCGAATTCGTCCATGTTGGTCTTGCCCAGGGTCACGGCCCCGGCAGCAGCCAGCTTGGCGACCACGGTGGCGTCATACGGCGCCTTGAAGTTGTCGAGCATCTTCGAGCCGCAGCTGGTGCGAATGCCCTGGGTGCAGAACAGGTCTTTGTGAGCGATCGGCGCACCGAGCAGGGCACCGCTCTCGCCGTTGGCCCGGCGTACGTCCGCGGCTTTCGCCTGCGTCAGTGCGAGCTCTTCGGTGACACTGATGAAACTGTTGAGCTGAGGGTCGAGCTGGGCGATACGCGCCAGCAGCACTTTGGTCAGCTCTTCGGAGGAAAACTTTTTGTCGGCGAGTCCGCGGGCGATCTCGGCCAGAGTCAATTGATGCATTGCAGGCTCTTTCCCTTTAGTCGATGACTTTCGGAACCAGGTACAGGCCGTTTTCGACCGCTGGTGCGATGGACTGATAGGCCTCGCGGTGATTGGACTCGGTCACGACGTCTGCACGCAGGCGCTGACTGGCTTCCAGTGGGTGGGCCAGAGGCTCGATACCGTCGGTATTGACAGCCTGCATTTCGTCGACCAGCCCGAGAATGCTGTTCAGGGCCGAAGTGATGTGTGGAAGATCGGCATCATTGAGGCCAAGGCTGGCCAGATGAGCGATTTTTTCCACGTCGGAGCGTTCAAGCGCCATGGGATTCTCCAGTGGAAAACAGAACGGACGTCGTCCGTGTGTTAGATTGTCGGAACACTACCGCATTTCTACGGTCATAAGGCCGCGATTGTGGGGTTTGGTGCACAGAAAAGCGGCCAATTTAACATATTGGCGCCTTGCCCAAAATCCCTGTCGTTGTTAGAGTTTGCCGCACTTTTTTACCCACGCGTTGCCTAGGGTCCCTTTCCCATGTTCAAGAAACTGCGTGGCATGTTTTCCAGCGATCTTTCCATTGACCTGGGCACTGCCAACACCCTTATTTACGTGCGCGAGCGCGGTATCGTCCTGAATGAACCATCGGTTGTGGCTATTCGGACGCACGGTAATCAGAAAAGTGTCGTTGCTGTCGGCACCGAGGCCAAGCGCATGCTCGGTCGTACACCGGGCAACATTGCTGCCATTCGTCCGATGAAGGACGGCGTCATCGCCGACTTCAGCGTCTGCGAAAAGATGCTGCAGTACTTTATCAACAAGGTTCACGAAAACAGCTTTCTGCAGCCTAGCCCTCGTGTGCTGATCTGCGTTCCATGCAAATCCACTCAGGTTGAACGTCGTGCCATCCGTGAATCGGCCCTGGGTGCCGGTGCCCGTGAAGTGTTCCTGATCGAAGAGCCAATGGCTGCTGCGATCGGTGCCGGCCTGCCGGTAGAAGAAGCTCGCGGTTCGATGGTCGTCGATATCGGTGGTGGTACCACTGAAATCGCATTGATCTCCCTGAACGGTGTGGTTTACGCCGAATCCGTACGGGTTGGCGGCGACCGCTTTGACGAAGCGATCATCACTTACGTGCGTCGCAACTACGGCAGCCTGATCGGTGAATCCACCGCCGAGCGCATCAAGCAGGAAATCGGTACGGCCTACCCGGGCGGTGAAGTTCGCGAAGTCGACGTTCGCGGCCGTAACCTGGCTGAAGGCGTTCCACGTGCATTCACCCTGAACTCCAATGAAGTGCTGGAAGCTCTGCAAGAGTCCCTGGCAACTATCGTTCAGGCCGTGAAAAGCGCGCTGGAGCAATCGCCGCCGGAACTGGCGTCGGATATCGCCGAGCGTGGTCTGGTACTGACCGGTGGTGGCGCCTTGCTGCGTGACCTCGACAAGTTGCTGGCCCAGGAAACCGGTCTGCCGGTGATCGTTGCCGAAGACCCGCTGACCTGTGTTGCCCGTGGTGGTGGCCGTGCGTTGGAAATGATGGATAAACACACCATGGACCTGCTCTCCAGCGAGTGATTTCGCCGGGTGCTTCTATGCTGTTGACGCGCAGGCAGCACTTTGCAGTGCTGCCTGTTGGCGTTTATCTTCTGTCAGTCTGCATCCAGGCCGGTTTGATGCCGTATGAATAAAGAGAACATTTGCCTGGGAGGAGCGGCTTATTAAACCGCTTTTCGCCAAAGGCCCCTCAATGGGCGTGCGCTTTCTGGTGCTGGCCGTGCTATCGGTCGCGCTGATGGTGGTCGATGCCCGCTTTGAAGTGCTCAAGCCTGCGCGCAGTCAGATGTCGCTGGTCTTGATGGACGCCTATTGGATCACCGACCTGCCGGAGCGGTTGTGGCAGGGTGTGAGCAGTCAATTTGGCAGCCGTACCGAGCTGGTGGCTGAAAACGAAAAACTCAAGACTGAAAACCTGCTGCTGCAGGGGCGCATGCAAAAGCTTGCGGCCTTGACCGAGCAGAACGTTCGGTTGCGCGAGTTGCTCAATTCGTCGGCACTGGTCAACGAGAAGGTCGAAGTGGCCGAGTTGATCGGCGTCGATCCCAACCCCTTCACCCATCGCATCATCATCAACAAAGGTGAGCGCGACGGCGTGGTACTCGGCCAACCGGTACTCGATGCCCGTGGTTTGATGGGGCAGGTGGTCGAACTGATGCCTTACACCTCACGGGTGTTGCTGCTGACCGACACGACCCACAGCATTCCTGTGCAAGTGAACCGTAACGGTTTGCGGGCGATTGCCAGCGGCACTGGCAATCCGGAACGCCTGGAATTGCGTCACGTTGCGGACACGGCTGATATTAAAGAGGGCGATCTGCTGGTCAGCTCCGGCCTCGGTCAGCGCTTCCCGGCCGGTTACCCGGTGGCGACCGTCAAGGAAGTGATCCACGATTCTGGTCAGCCGTTCGCCATCGTACGTGCAGTGCCGACCGCAGCGCTCAATCGCAGTCGTTACATGTTGCTGGTGTTCAGCGACGGCCGCACCCCGGAAGAGCGCGCCAACGAAGCGGCTCAGGCCCAGGATGCGGATCAGCATCCTGGCGGCGCGGCGATCGTGCCGGCGACCGTGCCTAAACCTGTCGCCACTGTTGCCCCGGCAGCCGCTACGACACCTGCGGCAGCAACGGCCACACCCGTGACGGCCAAGCCTGCAACCAAATCTTCGACCCCGGCCAAGCCTGCTGCGCATCCCGTAGCGGCCAAGCCACCCGCTGCGCCAAAGCCAGCTGCGGCCAAACCGCCTGCCACGGCGCCTGAAACCACCATTCAGGGGAGAGAATAATGGCCAGTACTCGACCACGTAATGGCTGGATGATCTGGCTGACGTTTGTCATCGCCTTGTTGCTCAGTATCGTACCGTTCCCGCATGTCGAGATCCTGCGTCCAATGTTCGTCGCACTGCCATTGGCGTATTGGGCATTGGAAGTGCCGGAGAAAGTCGGGATGCTCACGGCCTGGTGTCTGGGCATGATGCAAGACGTGCTGTTCGGAACCTTGCTGGGACACAACGCGCTGATTCTGACCCTGATCACCTTTCTGATCATGTCGCTGCGACCGCGCTTGCGGATGTTTCCGATGTGGCAGCAAAGCCTGGTGATTCTGGTGATCCTGGGGCTCGCACAACTGCTGCAACTGTGGCTCAGCGCCTTGACCGGTAACCGTCAAACATTGGCCGTACTTTTACCAGCGCTGATCAGCGCGTTGCTCTGGCCTTGGGTCAGCTTCGGATTGCGTGGGTTGAGCCGCCGTTACAAAATCAATTAATTCGGTCAGGCATTTGCCACTCTGACAGGGAGATGTCTTGATGAATCCGCTTTACCTCGCCTCAGGCTCACCGCGTCGGCGTGAACTGCTCACGCAGATCGGCGTGCCGTTCACCGCCATCATCGCGGACATCGATGAAACCCCTCTGACTAACGAGTCCCCTGCGGCCTATGTCGAGCGTCTGGCGCGCGGCAAGGCCGAGGCCGGTCGTGCGCAGCTGGCGCTCAACGAACCGGGTGCCCCCATTTGTGTGTTGGGTGCCGATACGGCTGTGGTGCTCGATGGGCAGATTCTTGGCAAACCGCTTGACGAAGCGCAGGCGTTGAGCATGTTGATGAGCCTGTCGGGGCGTGAACATGAAGTGCTGACCGCCATCGCCGTGCTTGATGGCCAATATTGCGAATCACGCGTGGTGCGCAGCCTGGTGCGTTTTCGCTTTATCAGTCATAAAGAGGCAGCGGCCTACTGGGCCAGCGGCGAGCCACGGGACAAGGCTGGCGGCTACGGCATTCAAGGCCTCGGCGCGGTGTTTGTCGCAGAACTCAACGGCAGTTACTCCGCCGTGGTCGGCCTGCCGCTGTGCGAAACCTTCGAGCTGCTCGGCCATTTCGGCATACCCTGTTGGCAAAACCTTATCGCGCGCCCAGCGTCGTACTGACTTGATGCGGCCATAATCGTGAATATGCCTGAACGAGACCTTGCCATGAGTGAAGAGATTCTGATCAACATCACGCCGATGGAATCGCGCGTGGCGGTGGTCGAAAACGGTGTTCTGCAAGAGGTTCATGTCGAGCGCACCCAGCGTCGCGGGATTGTCGGCAATATTTATAAAGGCAAGGTCGTTCGCGTTCTGCCAGGCATGCAGGCGGCATTTGTCGATATCGGTCTGGACCGGGCGGCCTTTATCCACGCCTCGGAAATTTCCCTGCGTGAAGGCCCAGCGGTGGAAAGCATCAGCGCACTGGTGCATGAAGGTCAGAGCCTGGTGGTGCAGGTCACCAAGGATCCGATCGGTTCCAAGGGCGCACGCCTGACGACCCAGCTGTCGATTCCCTCGCGCTATCTGGTGTACATGCCGCGCACGGCTCATGTCGGTATTTCGCTGAAAATCGAGGATGAATCCGAGCGCGAACGCCTCAAGCAAGTGGTCACCGATTGTGTCGCGAAGGAAGGCATCAAGGAGGCGGGCGGTTTCATTCTGCGCACTGCTGCTGAAGGCGCCGGTGCCGATGAGATCCTGATGGACATCCGTTACCTGCGCCGCCTCTGGGATCAGATTGGCGCGCAGATCAAGACCGTCAGCGCACCGAACGTGATCTACGAAGACCTCGGCCTGGCCCTGCGCACCTTGCGCGATCTGGTCAGCCCGAAGATCGAGAAGATCCGCATCGACTCGCGGGAAACCTTCCAGAAAACCACGCAGTTCGTTGCCGAGCTGATGCCGGAAATCGCCGACCGTCTGGAGCACTACCCGGGCGAACGGCCGATTTTCGATCTGTATGGCGTCGAAGACGAAATTCAAAAGGCACTGGAGCGCAAAGTGCCGCTCAAGTCCGGTGGTTATCTGGTGGTCGATCCGGCAGAAGCCATGAGTACCATTGATGTGAATACTGGTGCGTTCGTCGGACACCGCAATCTTGAAGAGACTATCTTCAAGACCAACCTGGAAGCGGCCACTGCGATTGCCCGGCAGTTGCGCCTGCGTAATCTGGGCGGGATCATCATCATCGACTTCATCGACATGGAAGATGAGGAGCATCAGCGCCAAGTGCTGCGTACGCTGGAGAAACAGCTGGAGCGCGATCACGCCAAGACCAACATCATCGGTATCACCGAGTTGGGCCTGGTGCAGATGACGCGCAAGCGCACACGCGAAAGTCTCGAGCAAGTGCTCTGCGAGCCGTGCAGCAGCTGCCAGGGCCGTGGCAAGCTCAAGACCCCGGAAACCGTGTGTTATGAAATCTTTCGGGAGATCTTGCGTGAAGCCCGCGCCTATCAGGCTGAAGGCTATCGCGTACTGGCTAACCAGAAAGTGGTTGACCGGTTGCTCGACGAAGAGTCAGGCAATGTCGCGGAACTTGAAGGTTTTATCGGGCGAACCATTCGTTTTCAGGTAGAAACCATGTACTCCCAGGAACAATACGACGTGGTGCTGCTCTGATCCGCTGTGTTTTATTACTAACGGCCGGCCTCAGCTTGCTGCACGATTTCGCCATGGGAGCCAACTGACATGGATCGTCTGATCCGCATTTTGACCACATTGACCCGCTGGGGGCTGGGGCTTTGTGCGTTATTGCTGGTGCTGGCGGCGCTGTACGTCAGCCTCGGTCGCGAGTTTATTCCGTTGGTCGCCGAGTATCGCGCGGACGTCGAAGCCAAGGCCCGTGAAGCGTTGGGCATGCCATTGCAGATCGGTGGCCTGGAGGGGCGCTGGAGTGGTATGGCGCCGATTTTGCTGGCCCACGATGTGACGGTCGGTGATGGCGCCAATGCCTTGCACCTGGATCAGGTGCGGGTGGTGCCGGATGTCTGGGCCAGTCTGTTGTCGCGTGCGGTGCAGATCGCACACCTGGAACTCAATGGCCTGAAAATCAGCCTCAAGGAAGGTCAGGACGGTCAGTGGTCGCTTGAAGGCTTGCCGGTGCAGAAGGATCAGCCACTGGACCCCGAGCAACTGCTCAACCGTATGCAGAGGGTGGCGCAGTTGTCGGTGCTCGACAGCCAGATTACTTTGCTGCCGATCGACCATGTGCCGCTGACCCTGACCTATGTCGGTCTGAACCTTAAACCCGGCGTCAGCCATCAGCGCCTCGACGTTCGTCTGACCTTGCCTGACGGCCAGCCGCTGGCCATGAGTCTGAGCAGCCGGATTCGTGCCGATCAGTGGCAAGCGGCCGAAGTCGATGCCTACCTTAGCCTGCCACAAAGTGACTGGTCGAAATGGTTGCCCGAGCGCTTGACCCAGCAATGGAATTTTTCCGAGATCAAGGCCGGTGGCGAGCTTTGGGTTAACTGGAGCAAGGGCACCCTGCAACGCGCCGCGGTTCGTCTCAATGCGCCGCAAATCAAGGGTGCCTACGCCGAACGTACACCGATCAAGATCGACAATCTGGCGTTCAACGGGTATTTCCAGCGCGGTACCGAAGGTTTCCAGGTGTCCTTCGATTCTCTGGCCATGACCCTTGGGGAAACCCGTTGGGAAACCCATCTGCAACTTCAACAGACCGCGACCACTGAAAAGACCCCGGAGCTCTGGCACCTGCAAGCCGATCGCTTCGACCTCGCCCCGATCACACCATTGCTGAATGCTCTGGGGCCGCTGCCCAAAGACTTCGCCACGGTGGTCGAGCGGCTCAAGGTCACCGGTGCTTTGCGCAACGTGCTGATCGACGTCCGGCCCGAGGCGACCGATGACAGCAAATTCAGCTTCGCCGCCAATCTTGAGCGCGTCGGGTTTGATGCTTATCACGGTGCCCCGGCGGCGCGTAACGTATCCGGGAGCATCAGCGGCGACCTCGGCCAAGGCGAACTGCGCATGGACAGCAAGGATTTTTCCTTGCACCTGGACCCGATCTTCGCCCATCCCTGGCAGTACATCCAGGCCAATGCCCGGTTGACCTGGAAACTCGATCAACAAGGTTTCACCCTGATTGCGCCGTACCTGAAGGTACTGGGCGAAGAGGGCAAGATTGCCGGCGACTTCCTGATTCGCCTGCATTTCGATCACACCCAGGAAGATTACATGGACCTGCGGGTCGGTCTGCTGGAAGGTGATGGACGTTACACCGCCAAGTACCTGCCCGAGGTCTTGAGCCCGGCGCTGGATGAATGGCTGCGTACGGCGATTCTCAAAGGTGCGGTAGATGAAGGTTTCTTTCAGTATCAGGGGTCGCTGAACCACGATGCCATCGCCGCGGCACGCAGCATCAGCCTGTTCTTCAAAGTGCATGACGCCGAGCTGGCTTTCCAGCCGGGTTGGCCGCATGTCGGCAAGGTCAGCGGCGATGTGTTCATCGAGGACAGTGGGGTGCGCATTCTGGCCAGCAAGGGCCAGTTGCTCGACACCCAGGTTCGCGATATCTACGTCAACATCCCCCATGCGCCTGCCGGACAGAACCCTCACCTGTTCCTCGACGGCACGTTCGCCGGTGGTCTGGGTGATGGCCTGAAGATTCTTCAGGAGGCGCCGATCGGTACGGGGCCGACCTTCGCCGGTTGGCAGGGCGAGGGTGAATTGCAGGGCAGTCTGAAACTGGATATCCCCTTGGCCAAGGGCGAAGAGCCGAAGATTGTGGTCGACTTCAAAACCGCCAAATCGCGTCTGAAGCTGAGTGATCCTGTGCTTGAGCTGACGCAGCTCAAAGGTGATTTCCGCTTTGACAGTGCCAAGGGGCTCAGTGGCCAGAACATTACGGCACAGGCCTTTGAACGGCCGATCAGTGCTCAGATTTATGCCGAAGGCAGCCCCGGAAAACTCAACACCCGCGTCACCGCCAACGGCCAGGTGGGGGTGAAAAAACTCACCGATTGGCTGAACGTCACTCAGCCGTTACCGGTTTCCGGGACGATCCCTTATCAGTTGCAGCTCAACCTCGGCGGCGCCGACAGCCAGTTGATGGTCAGTTCCAGTCTCAAGGGCGTGGCAGTCGACTTGCCGGCACCGTTCGGCATGCCTGCTGCGCAAGGTCGCAACACGGTGTTCCGTATGACCCTGCAAGGGCCAGAGCGGCGTTACTGGTTCGACTATGGTGATCTGGCGGACTTCACCTTCGCAGCGCCCAGCGGCAATTTTGCCGATGGCCGTGGCGAGTTGTTCCTGGGTAGCGGCAACGCGCTGTTGCCGGGCGATAAAGGCCTGCGCGTACGGGGCGTGCTGTCCGAGCTGGATGTCGAGCCATGGAAAGCCCTGATTGATCGGTACGCCGGGCAGGACCCGGGCGGTAGCGCCAAGCAATTGCTCAGTGGCGCAGACTTCAAGGTCGACAAGCTCACGGGTTTTGGTACCACGCTGGATCAGGCCCGCCTGCAACTGGATCGCAAGCCGACAGCCTGGGCGTTGCAACTCGATAGCCAGCAGGCCAAAGGCAGTGTCGGGATTCCCGACGCCAAGTCCGCGCCGATTGCGATCAACCTGCAATACGTGCGGTTGCCGGCGCCTGATCCGAAGGTGCAGGCCGACGAAAATGCACCGGACCCGCTGGCTTCGGTCGACCCAACGAAAATTCCTGCACTGGATATCAAGATTGACGAGCTGTATCAGGGCGCCGACCTGGTGGGCGCCTGGTCGCTGAAGGTCCGTCCAATCGTCAAGGGCATTGCCTTCAACAGCATGAATCTGGGCCTCAAAGGCATGCAACTGCAGGGCGCGGGTGGCTGGGAAGGCGTGGCGGGTGCCAGCAGCAGTTGGTACAAGGGGCGTCTTGAGGGCAAGAACCTTGGGGATGTGCTCAAGGGCTGGGGCTTCGCGCCGACGGTGACCAGCGAAGAGTTTCATATGGACATCGACGGCCGCTGGCCCGGCTCCCCGGCCTGGGTCGGTCCGAAGCGTTACTCAGGCAGCCTGGATGCGACGCTACGCAAAGGTCAGTTCGTCGAAGTCGAAGGTGGCGCGCAGGCGTTGCGGGTGTTTGGCCTGCTTAACTTCAACTCGATCGGCCGTCGTTTGCGCCTGGACTTCTCCGACCTGTTCGGCAAAGGCCTGAGTTACGACCGGGTCAAGGGCCTTTTGGTGGCCAGCAATGGTGTTTACGTCACGCGTGAACCCATCATCATGACCGGCCCGTCGAGTAACCTGGAACTCAACGGCACGCTGGACCTGGTAGGCGACAGGGTCGATGCGAATCTGTTGGTGACCTTGCCGTTGACCAATAATTTACCGATTGCAGCACTGATTGTCGGTGCGCCAGCGGTAGGCGGTGCGCTGTTTCTGATCGACAAGCTGATCGGTGATCGCATGGCGCGCTTTGCCAGCGTCAAATACACCATCAAAGGCCCGTGGAAAGAGCCGAAAATTACTTACGACAAACCTTTCTGAATTTTTTTTGAAAAGCCACGGTTCGCCCTATGGAGTAGCATGGCCGCATACCTGATACGGAGTGGGCCATGTCTCTTGCGGTGATTCAAATGGTCAGCCAGAGCGATGTGCCGGCCAACCTGATCCAGGCTCGGCACCTGCTCGAGCAGGCGGCAGCGGGCGGTGCGCGCCTGGCGGTGTTGCCGGAAAACTTTGCGGCCATGGGCCGTCGTGACATCGCTGACATCGGTCGCGCCGAGGCCTTGGGCGAAGGCCCGATCCTGCCCTGGTTGAAACAGACCGCTCGCGACCTCAAGTTATGGATAGTGGCCGGCACCTTGCCGTTACCGCCGGTGGATCAACCGCAGGCGAAGTCCAATGCCTGCTCGTTACTGATCGATGAGCACGGTGAAACGGTGGCACGCTATGACAAGTTGCATTTGTTCGATGTCGATGTGGCGGACAATCGTGGACGCTACCGCGAATCCGATGACTATGCTCATGGCAGTAAGGTGGTGGTTGCCGATACGCCGGTCGGTCGGGTTGGCCTGACGGTTTGCTATGACTTGCGCTTTGCGGAGCTGTACAGCGAATTGCGCGCCGCCGGGGCAGAACTGATCACCGCACCGTCAGCGTTTACTGCGGTGACAGGCGCGGCCCATTGGGAAGTGTTGATTCGTGCGCGAGCCATCGAAACTCAGTGTTACGTGTTGGCGGCCGCCCAGGGTGGAATTCATCCGGGACCGCGTGAGACCTTTGGCCATGCGGCGATTGTTGACCCGTGGGGGCGTGTGCTGGCGGAACAGGATCAAGGTGAGGCCGTGCTGCTGGCCGAACGCGATAGCAGCGAACAGGCGTCCATCCGGGCGCGGATGCCGGTATCCAGTCACCGGCGCTTTTTCTCGCAGGGCGCGCAGCGACCTGCCTCAGAACGTGGAATTAAGGCGTAAAACCTATGAGCGAGTTGTTGTCCTCAGTCAGTGAACATCTGCTTGCGCCGGGCGGCGTGACGATCGAGAACCTGCAAAGCGTGCTGGGAGATCTGGCCGGCCCGGGCATCGATGCGGCCGACCTGTATTTCCAGGGACAGATTTCCGAGTCCTGGGCGCTGGAAGACGGCATCGTCAAGGAAGGCAGCTTCAACCTCGATCAGGGTGTCGGCGTGCGTGCGCAATCGGGTGAAAAAACCGGTTTTGCCTACAGCAATGCGATCACCCTTGAAGCCCTGGGCCTGGCAGCCCGTGCTGCTCGTTCGATCTCTCGTGCCGGGCAAAACGGTACGGTGCAAGCGTTCAGTACCCAAGACGTTGCCCGCCTGTACGGGCCCGACAACCCACTGGAAGTGATGACTCGCGCCGAGAAGGTCGAGTTGCTCAAGCGTATCGACGTGGCCACTCGCGCGCTCGATTCGCGTATCCAGCAAGTCACCGTGAGCATGGCCGGAGTCTGGGAACGGATTCTGGTGGCCTCCACTGACGGTGGTCTGGCGGCGGATGTGCGACCGCTGGTGCGCTTCAATGTCAGCGTGATCGTCGAGCAGAACGGTCGCCGCGAACGGGGTGGTCATGGCGGCGGCGGGCGTACCGATTACCGCTATTTCCTCGCTGAAGACCGTGCCATGGGCTACGCCCGTGAGGCGTTGCGTCAGGCGCTGGTGAATCTCGAAGCCATTCCGGCACCGGCCGGCACCTTGCCGGTGGTTTTGGGTTCGGGCTGGTCCGGCGTGTTGCTGCACGAAGCGGTCGGTCATGGTCTGGAAGGCGACTTCAACCGTAAAGGCAGTTCGGCCTACAGCGGCCGCATGGGTGAAATGGTTGCGTCCAAACTCTGCACCATCGTCGATGATGGCACATTGGCTGGTCGCCGCGGATCGCTGAGTATCGACGACGAAGGCACCCCGACCGAGTGCACCACACTGATTGAAAACGGCGTGCTCAAGGGCTACATGCAGGACAAGCTCAATGCTCACCTGATGGGATTGGCGCGCACCGGTAACGGTCGTCGCGAGTCTTACGCGCACCTGCCGATGCCGCGCATGACCAACACTTACATGCTCGGCGGCGAAAGTGATCCGGCAGAAATCATTGCTTCGGTGAAGAAGGGTATCTACTGCGCCAACCTGGGCGGTGGTCAGGTCGACATCACCAGTGGCAAGTTCGTGTTCTCCACCAGCGAGGCGTACCTGATCGAGGACGGCAAGATTACCGCGCCCGTCAAAGGGGCAACGTTGATCGGTAACGGTCCGGAAGCCATGAGCCGGGTGTCGATGGTCGGTAACGACCTGACGCTGGACAGCGGAGTCGGGACGTGCGGCAAGGATGGTCAGTCGGTGCCGGTGGGTGTCGGCCAGCCAACCTTGAAAATTGACGCGATCACCGTGGGTGGCACGGGCGCGTAAAAAGATGTGTAGGAGCTGCCGCAGGCTGCGATCTTTTGATCTTTTAAAAGCAAAGATCGTCCGAACGCGGCCCGAATCTGCGGCAGCTCCTACAGGGGCGAGGTTATTCAGCGCAAACCGCGTTGAGTCTCGTCCAGCTCACGGATGTACTTGAAGATTTTTCGGCTGGAAGCAGGAGGCTTGTTTTGCGCAAGCTCATGCTGGGCCTGACGGATAAGGGAGCGCAGTTGCTGACGATCCGCTTCCGGGTAATCGACGACGAATTTTTCCATGACGGCATCGTCGCCGGAGATCAAGCGATCGCGCCAGCGCTCCAGGCCGTGGAAACGTTCGTTGTACTGGCGAGTGGAGGCATCGAGTTGGTCAAGCAGCGACAGAATGGCGCTGGTGTCCTGATCGCGCATCAGCTTGCCGATGAACTGCAGGTGCCGTTTACGCGCGATGTTCGCGGTGTGCTTGGGCGCGTCGGCCAGAGCCCGGCGCAAGGCGTCGGTCAACGGCAGCTTTGCCAGCAAGTCAGGCTTGAGTGTTGTAAGGCGCTCGCCAAGGTCAACCAGAGCATGCAGCTCGCGTTTGACCTGGGTTTTGCTTTTTTCTCCCCCGTCGAGGGAGTCGTCGTAAGAATCAACCATGGTGGCAGTCCGCAAAGAAACGCCGCCATGATAACCAGTCGGGGGCCGCTTGTCCGGCCCGGTCGTTCGATGACCTTAACCGAAAGCAGAATTTGAGTGGAGAACAGCATGAGTGCAGTTGAAAGCGTCGGCCCACAAGCGTTGCCGGCACTGCAAGAGCAAGTCGAGCAGATCATCGCAGAAGCCAGGCGTCAGGGCGCAAGTGCCTGCGAAGTGGCTGTGTCTCTGGAGCAGGGCCTGTCGACCTCGGTGCGTCAGCGGGAAGTCGAAACCGTTGAATTCAACCGTGATCAGGGCTTTGGCATCACCTTGTATGTGGGCCAGCGCAAAGGCTCGGCCAGTACATCGGCCAGTGGCCCCGAGGCGATTCGCGAAACCGTCGCCGCCGCCCTGGCTATCGCTAAACACACCTCCGAAGACGAGCACTCGGGCCTGGCCGACGCCGCGCTGATGGCCAAGGACTTTCCGGACTTCGACCTGTTCCATGAATGGGACATCACCCCGGAACAAGCGATCGAGCGAGCGCTGGCCTGCGAAGCGGCGGCGTTTGCCACCGACAGCCGGATCAAGAACGCCGATGGCACCACCTTGAGCACTCATCAGGGCTGCCGTGTGTACGGCAACAGCCATGGTTTTATCGGCGGTTATGCGTCGACGCGTCACAGCTTGAGCTGCGTGATGATCGCCGAGGCTGACGGCCAGATGCAGCGCGACTATTGGTATGACGTCAATCGCCAGGGCAATCTGCTGGCCGATCCGGTCAGCATCGGTCAACGTGCGGCGCAACGTGCAGCCAGCCGCTTGGGTGCACGTCCGGTGCCGACCTGCGAAGTGCCGGTGCTGTTTTCCGCAGAACTGGCGGGCGGTCTGTTCGGCAGTTTCCTGGGGGCGATTTCGGGTGGCAACCTGTACCGCAAGTCATCGTTCCTTGAAGGCGCGCTGGGCCAGAAGCTTTTCCCTGAATGGCTGACTATCGATGAGCGTCCACACCTGATGCGCGCCTTGGGCAGTTCGGCGTTTGATGGTGATGGTCTGGCGACTTACGCCAAGCCGTTCGTCGAGAAGGGTGAGTTGGTGTCTTATGTGCTGGGTACGTATTCCGGACGCAAACTCGGCATGCCAAGCACCGCCAACGCCGGTGGCGTGCACAATCTGTTCGTCACCCACGGCGACGAAGACCAGGCGGCGTTGCTACGGCGCATGGGGCGTGGCTTGTTGGTGACCGAATTGATGGGTCAGGGCTTGAACATGGTCACGGGTGACTACTCTCGCGGCGCGGCGGGTTTCTGGGTCGAGAACGGTGAAATCCAGTTCGCGGTCCAGGAGGTGACTATCGCCGGCAACATGCGCGATATGTTCAAGCAGATCATTGCGGTGGGTAATGACCTGGAGCTTCGCAGCAACATTCGCACCGGTTCGGTGTTGATCGAGCGGATGACGGTGGCGGGCAGCTAAACTTTTACCGTTATGCAAAAAAGCGCGCCACCCATTGGGTGGCGCGCTTTTTTAATGGCTGCGAAAAAGATCGCAGCCTACGGCAGCTCCTACGGGATCAGGGTTCAAATGAATATCGCGTCGAACACACGTCATGTAGGAGCTGCCGCCGGCTCGGGCCGCGTTCGGACGATCCTTTACTCGCCTTCGCCGAAATAGTTGTTGATCAGTTCCTTCAACGCATCCAGCGCATCCTGAGCTTGCTCACCTTCTGCGTTAAGGTGGATCGTCGTTCCCTTGCCAGCGGCCAGCATCATCATGGACATGATGCTCTTGCCATCGACCATCTTGTTCACGTCAGGGGTGCGGCCCACTCTGATCTCACAGGGAAACTCCGCAGCTTTGCCCACAAATTTGGCGGAAGCACGGGCATGCAGACCCAGTTTGTTGATGATTTCAATTTCCAGAGCAGGCATCGCGGTGTGAATCCTTTAGCTAAGGTCGCGGTGGCGGACCTGGACGTTCTTCAGGGATTGTTGCAGGACCTGACCCAGACGTTCGGTCAGGTAGACGGAGCGGTGATGCCCGCCGGTGCAGCCAATGGCGATGGTGACGTAAGCGCGGTTGCTGGCAGCAAAGCGCGGCAGCCATTTGAGCAGGTAAGTGGAGATGTCCTGGAACATCTCTTCGACATCCGGCTGAGCCGCCAGATACTCGGCAACCGGCTGGTCAAGCCCGGATTGAGCGCGCAGTTCCGGCTTCCAGTACGGGTTTGGCAAGCAACGTACGTCGAATACCAGATCGGCATCCACCGGCATGCCCCGCTTGAAGCCGAAGGATTCCACCAAAAACGCAGTGCCCGGCTCTGGCTGGTTCAGAAGCCGCAGCTTGATGGTATCGCGCAACTGATACAGGTTCAGGTTGGTGGTGTTGACCTTGAGGTCGGCCAGGTCAGCAATCGGTCCCAGCAGATTGGTCTCGTCATCGATGGCTTCGGCCAGCGAGCGGTTGGCGTTGCTCAGTGGGTGACGGCGGCGGGTTTCCGAGAAACGCTTGAGCAGGGTTTCTTCGTCGGCGTCCAGGTACAGCACATCGCATTGAATGTGCCGACTGCGCACTTCTTCCAGCAGCTCCGGAAAACGTGACAGATGGCTCGGCAGGTTACGCGCATCGATGGAAACAGCGACCAGTGGCTGCGCCAGTTCGGTATGAACCAGTGCGCGCTCGGCCAGTTCTGGCAACAGACCGGCCGGCAGATTGTCGATGCAGTAGTAGCCGTTGTCCTCCAGTACATCAAGGGCAGTGCTTTTACCTGAGCCAGAGCGGCCGCTGACGATGATCAAGCGCATGATTAGTGACCGTTCTGCTCGTCGAGGACAACCTGGTACAAGGCTTCATTACTTTTTGCGCTACGCAGGCGATCGCGGACTTCTTTACGATCAAGCATGCTGGCGATCTGGCGGAGCAGCTCCAGGTGCGCATCGGTAGCGGCTTGCGGGACCAGCAAAACGAACAGCAGGTCGACCGGAGCACCATCGATGGCGTCGAAATCTATAGGGGCGTCCAGGTGCATCAAGGCACTGATGGGCGACTCGCAGCCTTTGAGACGGCAGTGTGGGATGGCGATGCCGTTGCCAAAACCGGTGGAGCCAAGTTTTTCACGGGCGACCAGGCTCTCGAAGACATCCTGCATGGCCAGACTCGGCACTTCGCGGGCGATCAGGTTGGCAATTTGTTCGAGGGCTTTCTTTTTACTGCCGCCCGGCACGTTCACCAAAGAACGGCCGGGGGTCAGGATGTTTTCAAGTCGGATCATGGGTTGGGAGTATTAACGACCGGTTGCGCCTTGGAGCTGGCCCTGGGTCTTTTCCTTATGCTTTTTGAGTTGGCGATCCAGTTTGTCGGTCAGGGCGTCAATCGCGGCATACATGTCGTTATGCTCAGCGTTGGCGACCACTTCTCCACCGGGGATATGCAGCGTGGCTTCGATTTTCTGCAACAGCTTCTCGACGGTCATCGTGACCTGCACGTTGGTGATCTTGTCGAAATGCCTTTCCAATCGGTCGAGTTTTTCGCCGATGTATTTGCGCAGGGGTTCGGTCACTTCCAGTTGGTGTCCACTGATATTGACTTGCATACAGCTTCTCCTTCGTTGCCAGTGCATAAGGTGGCAGGCTGGTTTGCCTGCCACTAGAGCGTGTCCGAAAAGTTTTCGAACACACCCTGGAACGCTGTGGCGTAGCCCGTCACATCAATCGCTTGCGTTCGCTCGAAGGCGCGATCCCCAGAGACTCGCGGTACTTGGCGACGGTGCGACGGGCCACCTGAATGCCTTGTGCCTCCAGTAAACCAGCGATCTTGCTGTCACTCAACGGCTTTTTCTGATTTTCCGCGGCAACCAGTTTTTTGATGATCGCGCGGATCGCTGTGGACGAGCATTCACCGCCTTCAGAGGTGCTGACGTGGCTGGAGAAAAAGTACTTCAGTTCATAAATACCGCGTGGGGTATGCATGAATTTTTGCGTGGTCACCCGTGAAATCGTCGATTCGTGCATGCCGACCGCTTCGGCGATGTCATGCAGGACCAACGGCTTCATTGCCTCATCGCCATATTCAAGAAAGCCGCGCTGGTGCTCGACGATCTGGGTGGCGACTTTCATCAGGGTTTCGTTGCGGCTTTGCAGGCTCTTGATGAACCAGCGCGCTTCCTGCAACTGATTACGCATGAAGGTGTTGTCGGCGCTGGTGTCGGCGCGACGGACGAAACCGGCGTATTGCGGGTTGACGCGCAGACGCGGAACCGACTCCTGGTTCAGCTCGACCAGCCAACGCTCGTTGTCTTTGCGCACGATGACGTCGGGAACCACGTACTCGGCTTCGCTGGACTCGATTTGCGAGCCCGGACGCGGGTTGAGGCTCTGTACCAGTTCGATGACCTGGCGCAGTTCATCTTCCTTGAGCTTCATGCGGCGCATCAGCTGGCTGTAGTCGCGGCTGCCCAGCAGGTCGATGTAATCGATGACGAGGCGCTTGGCCTCGGCCAGCCAAGGGGTCTTGGCGGATAATTGGCGCAGTTGCAGCAACAGGCATTCGCTGAGGTTGCGTGCACCGATACCGGCCGGCTCGAATTGCTGGATGCGATGCAGGACGGCTTCGATCTCGTCGAGCTCGATGTCCAGTTCCGGATCGAAGGCTTCGAGAATTTCCTCGAGGGTTTCGTCCAGATAGCCCTGGTTGTTGATGCAGTCGATCAGGGTCACCGCGATCAGCCGATCGGTGTCGGACATCGGCGCCAGGTTCAATTGCCAGAGCAGATGGCTCTGCAGGCTCTCACCGGCGGAGGTGCGAGTGGTGAAGTCCCATTCGTCGTCATCGTTGCTCGGCAGGCTGCTGGCGCTGGTCTGGTAAACGTCTTCCCAAGCGGTGTCGACCGGCAGTTCGTTAGGGATGCGCTCGTTCCAGTCGCCTTCCTCGAGGTTATCTACCGTGGGGGCGGTTTCCTGGTAGGAGGGTTCCTGGATATCGGTATTGGGTTTCTGCTCGATGTTGTCCGCCATCGGGTCGGCGTTATCGAAGTCGTCGCCTTCTTCCTGGCGTTCGAGCATTGGATTGGACTCCAATGCCTCCTGGATTTCCTGTTGCAGGTCCAGGGTCGACAATTGGAGCAGGCGGATGGCCTGTTGCAGCTGCGGTGTCATCGTCAGCTGCTGGCCCATTCTCAAGACTAGCGATGGTTTCATGGCAGGGGCTTAACACCTTATTCGCCGGCGCACATGCGCCATCCACTACAGGGCGCCGGAGCGCCAAACATAAGCAAATTATATGCCTGAAACTGAAGTGTTTGCCTAGAGCGCTGTAACAATAAATACGTTTAGTTTTTTATTGGGACAAGCGCTCCGACGACTGACCGGACACCTCAGTGCTTACAGGCGGAACTCATGGCCCAGATACACTTCCTTGACCAGGTCGTTGGCCAGGATGGTTTCGGCGTCGCCTTCGGCAATCAGTTGGCCGTCGTTGACGATGTAGGCGGTTTCGCAGATGTCCAGGGTTTCACGAACGTTGTGGTCCGTGATCAGCACGCCGATACCCTTGGCCTTGAGGTGATGAATGATCTGCTTGATGTCGCCCACCGAAATCGGGTCCACGCCGGCGAAAGGTTCGTCGAGCAGGATGAATTTTGGTGCCGTGGCCAGGGCGCGAGCGATTTCCACGCGGCGACGTTCGCCACCGGAAAGGCTCATGCCGAGGTTGTCGCGGATGTGGTTGATGTGGAATTCCTGCAGCAGGCTTTCCAGCTCTTTGCGACGACCGGCCTTGTCGAGTTCCTTGCGGGTCTCGAGGATGGCCATGATGTTGTCGGCGACCGAGAGTTTGCGGAAGATCGACGCTTCTTGTGGCAGATAGCCGATACCCGCTCGTGCACGCCCGTGCATTGGCTGGTGGCTGACGTCCAGGTCGTCGATCAGTACGCGCCCCTGATCGGCCTGAACCAGGCCCACGATCATGTAGAAGCAGGTCGTCTTGCCGGCGCCGTTCGGGCCAAGCAGGCCAACGATCTGGCCGCTGTCGATCGACAGGCTGACGTCACGCACGACCTGGCGGCTCTTGTAGCTCTTGGCCAGATGCTGAGCTTTCAGAGTTGCCATTACTGGGCCTTCTGCTCGTCGGTTTTCTTTTTCGGCTGGATAACCATGTCGACCCGTGGGCGCGGCGCAGTCACCGAGGCGCCGGTAGCGCGGCCTGCGTTAGCAACCTGCTTGACGGTGTCGTAGACGATTTTCTCGCCTTCGGTGGTGTTGCCTTCGTTGATCACCTTGGCGCGGTCAATCAGTACGATGCGGTTTTGCGCGGCATGGTACTGGATAGTTACCCCATAACCCTTGACCGGCTGCGGATCGCCAACCTTCTGCAGTTGCTCGAAATACGCCAGGTTGCCCACCGAGGTCACGACATCGATATCGCCGGTTTTGGTGCGGGTGATGGTCACAGTGTTGCCGGTGATTTTCATCGAGCCCTGGATGATGATCACGTCACCTTTGTAGGTGGCGATGCCCTGTTTGTCATCCAGCTGAGCGTCGTCAGCCTGAATGCGAATGGGTTGCTGGCTATCGTTCGGCAGAGCCCAGGCGCTCACGCTTCCCAGTGCTGCGCCCAGACTGAGCAAAATAGGGAGAGTTTTAACGAGCCTCATACTGTCCTCTTACGTTCGATAGCAGGTGTATCCTGCTGTCTTTCAAATACGCTTTCATTCCGTTACCAGTCGATACACCACCAGCGCCGTCGATTCTAACGGCTTGCTCGGTCTGCGCATATTGCTGTTGCGGGAATACAGTCATACGACTACTGGTAATCAGCATCGGACGGTTCTGCTCATCCGTACGTGCGATACGTACCGAGTCGATCAATTCAACTTCGGTGCCGCCCGAATTGACCTCGCCACGTTCGCTCTGGACGTGCCAGGGGAATGCAGTGCCCCGGTACATGTTCAGGTCGGGCTTGGTCAGCAGGGTGATGTCGGTGGCTTTGATGTGCTCGACCTTGTCGGACGTCAAGTCGTACTGCAATTTACCATCGGGCAGATACTGCACGCTGTGGGCGTTGATGGCGTAGTAGTCGATCTGGCTCTCGTCGACGTGCGCTACCGGTTTGTCGAGAAAACGTTCCGGGCTGATGTTCCAGTAGCCAACGGCCGCGAGTAGCGCGGCAATAACCCCGAAAAACAGTATGTTGCGAATCTTCTTGCTCAGCATAAGTGGCTCACAGGTACGCGGCATTAGCCGCTTCAAGGTTGCCCTGGGCGCGCAGGATCAGCTCGCAGAACTCGCGAGCAGCACCTTCGCCGCCACGGGCCTGAGTGATGCCATGAGCCTGTTCGCGGACGAAGCTGGCGGCGTTGGCCACTGCCATGCCCAGACCAACACGGCGAATCACCGGCAGGTCCGGCAGGTCGTCGCCCAGGTAGGCAACCTGTTCATAGCTTAGGCCCAGTTGCGCCAGAAGCTCGTCGAGCACCACCAGTTTGTCCTCGCGGCCCTGGTACAGGTGAGGAATGCCAAGGTTTTTGGCGCGACGCTCGACCACCGGGGTCTTGCGTCCACTGATGATGGCGGTCGTCACGCCGGAGGCCATCAGCATCTTGATGCCCTGGCCGTCGAGGGTGTTGAACGTCTTGAACTCACTGCCGTCTTCGAGAAAGTACAGGCGACCGTCGGTCAGCACGCCATCGACGTCGAAAACCGCGAGTTTGATGTTTTTGCCACGTTGCAGCAGGTCCGTGCTCATTACATGACTCCCGCACGCAGCAAATCGTGCATGTTCAAGGCGCCCACCGGACGGTCCTCGCTGTCGACCACCACCAGTGCGCTGATTTTGTGGTCTTCCATGATTTTCAGGGCTTCGGCGGCGAGCATTTCGGCGCGCGCCGTCTTGCCATGAGGCGTCATGACGTCGTCAATGGTGGTTTGATGGATGTCGATGGTCCGGTCCAGTGTGCGGCGCAGGTCGCCGTCCGTGAAAATGCCGGCGAGTTTGCCGTCAGCTTCCAGTACCACGGTCATGCCCAGGCCCTTGCGGGTCATTTCCATCAGCGCGTCTTTGAGCAGGGTGCCGCGCACGACTTGCGGCAACTCCTGGCCCGCGTGCATGACATTTTCGACTTTCAGCAACAAGCGGCGACCCAGAGCGCCGCCAGGGTGTGAAAACGCGAAGTCTTCGGCAGTGAAACCGCGGGCCTCCAGCAAGGCAACGGCCAGTGCATCACCCATTACCAGCGCCGCCGTGGTGGACGAGGTCGGTGCCAGGTTCAGCGGGCACGCTTCGTGCTCGACATGAACATTGAGGTTCACTTCGGCAGCCTTCGCCAATGGCGAATCAGGATTGCCGGTCAGGCTGATCAGTTTGATGCCCAGACGCTTGATCAGTGGCAGTAGCGTGACGATTTCGTTGGTGGAGCCGGAGTTCGACAGCGCGAGGATGATGTCATCGCGAGTGATCATGCCCATGTCGCCATGACTGGCTTCGGCCGGGTGTACGAAAAAAGCCGTGGTGCCGGTGCTGGCGAGGGTGGCCGCAATCTTGTTGCCGATGTGCCCGGATTTACCCATGCCGACCACAACCACGCGGCCTTTGCTGGCCAGAATCATCTCGCAAGCGCGTACGAAATCTGCGTCGATGTGGGCCAGCAAGCCTTCTACGGCTTCAAGCTCGAGGCGGATGGTGCGTTGTGCTGATTGAATCAGGTCGCTGGATTGGCTCATGTCAGAAATCGTATAGCCTGATGAAAAGGCGGCGATTATAGCGGTAATGATCAAATCCCTCACGTTAGTTCGTCGTGCTTTGTTCAGGCTGCTCCCCTAAACGATGAAACGTGCGGCTTTTTGCCTGTCTTGATGCTGAACGCCGCTGGCTTCGGCCTTGGGCGCTTTGTGTTAGCAGTGATATAGTTCGTCGCCAGTTCGGCCTGCCCAGGATGTATGTGCTCTCGGCAGAGAGCGCGGCGTCCGAGTGAGAGGCTTGCATCGCAAGGAGTTTAGATGAGTGCCGATAACGCCTACGCGGTCGAGCTGAAGGGAGTGTCCTTCAAGCGCGGCGCGCGCAGCATTTTCAATAACGTCGATATTCGCATTCCGCGCGGTAAGGTCACCGGCATCATGGGACCTTCCGGTTGCGGAAAAACCACACTGTTGCGCCTGATGGGCGCGCAGTTGCGCCCTTCAAGTGGCGAAGTGTGGGTCAACGGGCAAAATTTACCCACGCTGTCTCGTAGCGATCTGTTTGATGCGCGCAAGCATATGGGCGTGCTGTTCCAGAGCGGCGCGCTGTTCACGGACCTCGATGTTTTCGAAAACATTGCCTTTCCGTTGCGTGTTCACACCCAACTTCCGGATGAAATGATCCGTGACATCGTCTTGCTCAAATTGCAGGCGGTGGGGTTGCGCGGTGCCATCGACCTGATGCCCGATGAGCTGTCCGGCGGCATGAAACGTCGTGTCGCGCTGGCACGGGCCATTGCCCTCGATCCGCAAATTTTGATGTACGACGAGCCATTTGTCGGTCAGGACCCGATCGCCATGGGCGTTCTGGTACGCCTGATCCGTCTGCTTAACGACGCCTTGGGCATCACCAGCATCGTGGTCTCCCATGATCTGGCTGAAACCGCGAGCATTGCCGATTACCTGTATGTCGTGGGCGATGGGCAGGTGTTGGGGCAGGGGACTCCCGATGAGCTGATGAACTCCGATAATCCGCGGATTCACCAATTCATGAAGGGTGATCCAGACGGGCCGGTACCGTTCCACTTTCCAGCGACGGATTACCGCGCAGATCTTC
Organism: Pseudomonas frederiksbergensis; assembly: GCF_001874645.1. Lineage (NCBI taxonomy): Bacteria > Pseudomonadati > Pseudomonadota > Gammaproteobacteria > Pseudomonadales > Pseudomonadaceae > Pseudomonas > Pseudomonas frederiksbergensis. The sequence continues at coordinate 1,876,396 of NZ_CP017886.1, read as the reverse complement.
TGGGGAAGCGCTGATGCGCAAGATTTCACTAATAGAGAGAGTTCGTCGATTCGGCCAGGCCGGCATCGACAGCATCGCGGTACTCGGTCGCTCATCGCTGTTTCTGTTTCACGCCCTGCTGGGGCGTGGTGGCATCAGTGGCGCATTTGGCTTGCTGGTCAAGCAACTGCACTCGGTCGGCGTGATGTCCCTGGTGATCATCGTGGTCTCCGGGATATTCATCGGCATGGTGCTGGCGCTGCAAGGCTTCAACATTTTGTCCAGTTACGGTTCGGAGCAGGCGGTCGGGCAGATGGTTGCGCTGACGCTGCTGCGTGAACTGGGACCGGTGGTGACCGCGTTGCTGTTCGCCGGGCGTGCCGGTTCTGCGTTGACCGCTGAAATCGGCAACATGAAGTCCACCGAGCAGTTGTCCAGTCTGGAAATGATTGGCGTCGACCCGCTCAAGTACATTATTGCCCCGCGCCTGTGGGCCGGCTTCATTTCCCTGCCGCTGCTGGCGATGATTTTCAGCGTGGTCGGTATCTGGGGTGGTTCCTGGGTGGCTGTCGACTGGTTGGGTGTGTATGAAGGCTCCTACTGGTCGAACATGCAAAACAGCGTGACATTTGACGGTGATGTGCTCAATGGCATCATTAAAAGCATCGTCTTTGCCTTTGTCGTGACCTGGATCGCCGTGTTCCAAGGCTATGACTGCGAGCCCACTTCAGAAGGGATCAGTCGTGCCACCACCAAGACCGTGGTGTATGCCTCATTGGCCATTCTCGGCCTGGACTTTATTTTGACTGCCTTGATGTTTGGAGATTTCTGATGCAAAACCGCACCCTGGAAATCGGTGTCGGCCTTTTCTTGCTGGCTGGCATCCTGGCTTTAGTGTTGCTTGCTCTGCGGGTCAGTGGACTGTCCCCTGTTTCGAGCACCGACAGCTATAAACTTTATGCGTATTTCGACAATATCGCCGGTTTGACGGTCAGATCAAAAGTGACCATGGCCGGTGTGACCATCGGCAAGGTCACGGCTATCGATCTGGATCGCGACAGTTTCACCGGTCGAGTGACGCTGCAGTTGGAGAAACGCGTAGATAATCTGCCGACGGACTCCACTGCATCTATTCTCACCGCGGGCCTGTTGGGCGAGAAGTACATCGGTATCAGCGTGGGCGGGGAACAGGCCCTGCTCAAGGATGGTGGAACTATCCATGACACGCAGTCGTCGCTGGTGCTTGAAGACCTGATCGGTAAATTCCTGCTCAACACCGTTAGCAAAGACGCCAAATAAGGAGTTTTTTGATGATCTCTACCTTGCGACGTGGCCTGTTGGTATTACTTGCGGTCTTGCCGTTCATGGCTAACGCCATGGCTGCGCCGTCCGCACACGATATCGTGCAGGACACCACCACTCGGTTGCTCGCCGATCTGTCGGCCAATAAAGCGAAGTACAAGCAGGATCCGAAAGGCTTTTACGATGCCTTGAACACCATCGTTGGGCCGGTGGTGGATGCCGAGGGCATCTCCAAGAGCATCATGACGGTCAAGTACTCGCGCAATGCCACCCCTGCGCAAATGAAAACCTTTGAAGATAACTTCAAGCGTGGCCTGTTCCAGTTCTATGGCAATGCCTTGCTCGAGTACAACAATCAGGGCATTGTCGTTGACCCTGCCAAGGACGAGTCGGGAGACCGTACAACCGTTGGTATGACGGTCAAAGGCAGCAATGGCGCAATCTACCCTGTGTCTTACACACTCGAAAAGATCAATGGCGAGTGGAAACTGCGTAACGTGATCATCAACGGCATCAACATCGGCAAACTGTTCCGTGATCAGTTCAGCGACGCGATGCAGCGCAATGGCAATAACCTGGACGCGACCATCAATGGTTGGGCCGGTGAAGTCGCCAAAGCCAAGGAAAAGACCGAAGCGGAAACGACCCAGAAGAAGCCAGCTCAATGAGTGAGTCGGCTGTCAGCATGGGCGAGGCCGGTGAGCTGATGCTCAGTGGTGTACTCGATTACCGTACCGGGCCGGCTCTGCGCAAGCAGGGCCAGGCGTTGATCAAATCGAGTACGGTGTCGGCATTGGTACTTGATTGCTCGGGTGTGCAAAAGTCCAGCAGCGTCGGTTTGTCGTTGTTGCTGTGTTTCATGCGTGACGCGCAAGCGGCGGGCAAGGCACTGAGCATCCGTGCTCTGCCTGACGACATGCGTGAAATCGCTCAGGTCAGCGAATTGACCGAGCTCTTGGCGCACCCATAACTATCATCTATAAAGAAGTCCCCCGTCAGAGTCCTGCTATGCGGGGTTCGCAGGCGCGGGGCTTTTTTGTATGATGTCCGACCCGCGCGCACAGGGCGCCGATTGAGGTTGAGCATGCAGGCCAACGAAGTGAAGAGCTTTCTTGAAGGAAAGCTGTCCGAGACTCTTTTATCAGTACAGGTAGAAGTTGAGGGCGAAGGCTGCAACTTTCAGCTGAACGTGATTAGCGATGAACTGGCGGCATTGAGCCCGGTCAAGCGTCAGCAGCAGATCTATGCCCATTTGAACCCATGGATCACCGATGGCAGCATCCATGCGGTTACTATGAAATTTTTCAGCAGCGCGGCCTGGGCCGAGCGCACCTGAGCCCAAGGGCGTCGAGATTCTTATGGATAAATTGATTATTACCGGCGGCGTTCGTCTTGATGGCGAAATCCGTATTTCCGGGGCAAAGAACTCTGCCCTGCCGATTCTGGCTGCAACGCTGCTGTGCGATGGCCCCGTAACGGTCGCCAACCTGCCGCACCTGCACGACATCACTACCATGATCGAGCTGTTCGGTCGCATGGGTATTGAGCCGGTGATCGACGAAAAACTCAGCGTCGAAATCGACCCGCGTACCATCAAGACCCTGATTGCTCCGTACGAACTGGTGAAAACCATGCGTGCGTCGATTCTGGTTCTGGGCCCGATGGTCGCGCGTTTCGGTGAGGCTGAAGTCGCACTGCCTGGCGGTTGCGCTATCGGTTCGCGTCCGGTCGACCTGCACATCCGTGGCCTTGAAGCCATGGGTGCAACCATTGACGTGGAAGGCGGTTACATCAAGGCGAAGGCGCCAGAAGGCGGTTTGCGCGGTGCAAACTTCTTCTTCGATACCGTCAGTGTGACCGGTACCGAGAACATCATGATGGCGGCCGCTCTGGCCAAGGGCCGCAGCGTTCTGGCAAACGCCGCTCGCGAGCCTGAAGTCGTCGACCTGGCGAACTTCCTGAACGCCATGGGCGCGAAGGTTTCCGGTGCCGGCACCGACACCATCACCATCGATGGCGTCGAGCGTCTGCACACCACGACTTACAAAGTCATGCCAGACCGTATCGAAACCGGTACTTACCTGGTGGCTGCTGCCGTGACTGGCGGCCGCGTGAAGGTCAAGGACACCGATCCGACCATCCTTGAAGCTGTTCTGGAAAAACTCAAGGAAGCGGGCGCCGAAATCACCACCGGCGAAGACTGGATCGAGCTGAACATGCACGGCAAGCGGCCGAAAGCCGTCAATGTGCGTACCGCTCCGTACCCGGCGTTCCCGACTGACATGCAGGCGCAGTTCATCTCCCTCAACGCGATTGCCGAAGGCACTGGCGCAGTGATCGAGACGATCTTCGAAAACCGTTTCATGCACGTCTACGAGTTGCACCGCATGGGCGCTCACATCCAGGTCGAAGGCAACACGGCGATCGTCACCGGCATCGAAAAGCTCAAGGGCGCGCCAGTCATGGCCACCGACCTGCGGGCTTCGGCCAGCCTGGTGATTTCGGCACTGATCGCCGAAGGCGACACGCTGATCGATCGCATCTACCACATCGACCGTGGTTACGAGTGCATCGAAGAGAAACTGCAGATGCTCGGCGCGAAAATCCGCCGCGTGCCGGGCTAGTTTCTGCTTTATGGGCACAAGGAGGTGCCCGACTGTTGAATCGTTCAAGTCGAGCCTGTCGTTTCAGGCTCGACGTTTGTCCGGCGCCGTTTGTGACCGGGCATAAGTATCCTGATAAGGACTGACGTTTCCCATGTTGACCATCGCACTGTCCAAGGGCCGCATCCTCGACGACACCCTGCCGCTTCTGGCTGAAGCGGGCATCGTGCCGACCGAGAATCCGGACAAGAGCCGCAAGCTGATCATCCCCACGACCCAGGCCGATGTGCGCTTGCTGATCGTGCGCGCCACCGATGTGCCGACCTACGTCGAGCATGGCGCCGCTGACCTGGGCGTCGCCGGTAAAGATGTGCTGATGGAATACGGCGGCCAGGGCCTGTACGAGCCACTGGATCTGCAAATTGCCCAGTGCAAGCTGATGACCGCCGGTAAAATCGGTGCGGTCGAGCCCAAGGGCCGTCTGCGCATCGCTACCAAGTTCGTCAACGTTGCCAAGCGTTATTACGCCGAGCAGGGCCGTCAGGTCGACATCATCAAGCTTTATGGCTCGATGGAGCTGGCACCGCTGATCGGTCTGGCGGACAAGATCATCGACGTGGTCGATACCGGTAACACGCTGCGGGCCAACGGCCTGGAGCCACAGGATTTCATTGCTGCCATCAGCTCCCGGCTGATCGTCAACAAAGCTTCGATGAAAATGCAGCACGCTCGTATCCAGGCGTTGATCGACACCCTGCGCAAGGCAGTGGAGTCTCGACACCGCGGCTGATTCACCAGCGCAACGTTGAGTCGCGCCCGTCTATCCGCCTCATAGCCAGAATTCTCAGGTGCCCAAGCGGATCGATAGTAGCTTCGGGTACCTGAGTTTTCGCCAATCCTATGAGGCTCTCGCTATGACCGCACCGACTGCAATTCGCCGACTCAACGCTGCTGACCCGGATTTCGCGCATCATCTGGATCATCTGCTGAGCTGGGAAAGTGTGTCTGACGACTCGGTCAATCAGCGGGTGCTGGACATCATCAAGGCTGTGCGTGAGCGCGGTGACGCGGCGCTGGTTGAATTCACCGAGAAGTTCGATGGCCTGCACGTGGCGTCGATGGCCGACCTGATCCTGCCGCGCGAGCGCCTGGAACTGGCACTGACCCGGATCACCGTGCCTCAGCGCGAAGCGCTGGAAAAAGCCGCGGCGCGGGTGCGCAGCTACCACGAAAAGCAGAAGCAGGACTCCTGGAGCTACACCGAAGCTGACGGCACGGTGCTGGGCCAGAAGGTCACGCCGCTGGATCGCGCCGGTCTGTACGTACCGGGTGGCAAAGCTTCCTATCCGTCTTCGGTGTTGATGAACGCGATTCCGGCGAAGGTTGCCGGCGTGACCGAAGTGGTCATGGTCGTGCCGACGCCACGCGGTGAAGTCAACGAACTGGTGCTGGCGGCGGCGTGCATCGCGGGCGTCGACCGGGTGTTCACCATCGGTGGTGCGCAAGCGGTTGCCGCGCTGGCCTATGGCACCGAAAGCGTGCCGAAGGTCGACAAAGTCGTCGGACCGGGCAACATCTATGTCGCCACCGCCAAGCGTCACGTGTTTGGCCAGGTTGGTATCGACATGATTGCTGGCCCGTCGGAAATCCTCGTGGTGTGCGATGGCCAGACCGATCCGGACTGGATCGCCATGGACCTGTTCTCCCAGGCCGAGCATGACGAAGACGCCCAGGCGATTCTGGTCAGCCCCGACGCCGGGTTCCTCGACCAGGTGGCGGCCAGTATCGCCAAACTGCTGCCGACCATGGAACGCGCCGACATCATCGAAACCTCGATCAATGGCCGTGGCGCGCTGATTCAGGTTCGCGACATGCAGCAGGCCATCGACGTGGCCAACCGCATTGCGCCGGAACACCTGGAATTGTCGGTCGCGGATCCGCAAGCCTGGTTGCCGCTGATCCGCCACGCCGGTGCGATCTTCATGGGCCGTCACACGTCCGAGGCCTTGGGCGATTACTGCGCCGGTCCCAACCACGTGTTGCCGACTTCTGGCACCGCGCGTTTCTCCTCGCCGCTGGGTGTGTATGACTTCCAGAAGCGTTCGTCGATCATCTTCTGCTCCGAGCAGGGTGCCTCCGAACTGGGCAAGACCGCTTCTGTGCTGGCCCGTGGCGAGTCGCTGACCGCTCACGCCCGCAGCGCCGAATACCGCATCGTTGACGAGCTCTTCATTGAAGGGCAGGGGAAATGAACATGAGTAAATTCTGGAGTCCGTTCGTCAAGGATCTGGTGCCGTACGTACCGGGCGAGCAGCCGAAACTGGCGAAGCTGGTCAAGCTCAACACCAACGAAAACCCTTACGGTCCATCGCCTAAAGCACTGGCGGCGATGCAGACCGAACTGAACGACAACCTGCGTCTGTACCCAGACCCCAACAGCGATCTGCTCAAGCAGGCGGTCGCTGAGTATTACGGCGTGCAGGGCAATCAGGTGTTCCTCGGCAATGGTTCGGATGAAGTGTTGGCCCATGTTTTTCACGGCCTGTTCCAGCACGGTCAACCGCTGCTGTTCCCAGACATCAGCTACAGCTTTTATCCGGTGTATTGCGGCTTGTACGGTATTCCATTCGATGCGGTGCCGCTGGACGAGCAGTTCCAGATTCGCGTCTCGGACTATGCCAAGCCCAACGGCGGGATCATTTTCCCCAACCCGAACGCGCCGACCGGTTGCCTGTTGGCGCTCGACGCGGTGGAGCAAATCCTCAAGGCCAACCCAGATACGGTGGTGGTCGTCGACGAAGCCTATATCGACTTCGGCGGTGAGACGGCGATCAGCCTGGTCGACCGTTACCCGAACCTGCTGGTGACTCAGACGCTCTCCAAGTCGCGTTCGCTGGCCGGTTTGCGCGTGGGCCTGGCGGTGGGGCATCCGGACCTGATCGAGGCGCTGGAGCGGATCAAGAACAGTTTCAACTCCTATCCTTTGGATCGCCTGGCGATCGTGGGTGCGGCAGCGGCGTTTGCCGATCGCGAGCACTTCGACAAGACCTGTCGGCTGGTGATCGACAGTCGCGAGTGGGTGGTCAAGCAATTGCAGGAGAAGGGGTTTGACGTGTTGCCGTCGGCGGCGAACTTCATCTTCGCCCGTCACCCGCAGCATGACGCGGCAGGCCTGGCGGCGAAGTTGCGCGAGCAAGGCGTGATCGTCCGGCACTTCAAGCAGGAACGGATTGCCCAGTTCCTGCGCATCACCATCGGTACGCCAGAGCAGAACCAGGCGTTGATCGACGGCCTTGGCGATCTCTAAATCTGCTGACTGATCATTCCCGCGCAGAGCGTGGGAACGATCTTCAGGTCGACGGTTTACTCGTGATGCGGTTTACCCAGGAACGTCAACGAACTGAACACTCCTCGCGTCGCCACATCCGGATTGCCCTTGAGCGGGATTTCCACCTGCGCGGCAATCACATTCAACCCTTCGTTGCGCACCAACACCTGCGCTCGACCTTGAGCATCGGTTTCTGTGCTCAAGGTGTTCGGCGCATTGCGATAGTCGCCAATCAACTTGATCCCCGCCGCTGGTTTGCCATCGAGCAACACCTGCACCGGCAATGATTTGCCCGGGCCAACAGTCAACGGATCGACCTCCGGCAAAATCAGCAATTTGATCTGATCAAGCTTAGGCAACTTCGCTCCCGGCTGATAAATCGCCAGGCTGTACTTGAAGGTCTGGGTCGATTCGATAGCACCCGGCACTTTGCTGCGCCCGTGATTGATCCACTTTTTGTCGGCGGTCTGCGACCACATGCCATTGTCCAGCGCCACGGCCAGCACCGCTGGCGATTTGAGCGGTTGCAGGCGCGCATGATCGGCCAGGCGTTCTACGGTAACCGGGATCATTTTGCCGCCGATGTCATAGGCCCAGGCACCGCTGATTTTCTGCGCCTTGAAGGCATCGTCTTCGGCACCGTGACCGTAGATGACTTCGATGTTGCCACGGCGTTGTTCGGTCCACAGGCCGTGGGCCGAGACTTGAGCGGCGAACAGCGTACCAAACAGCCCCAGCAGGGCCAGTGATTTAGCGTGTTGCATGGTGACTTCCTTTTACAGATTGAGTGTCAGGCTGACGGTGAAATTGCGCGGCTCGCCGGGGTTGACCCAGTAGTTGCTGTAGGAGCGCTCGTAGTATTTCTCGTCGAAGAGGTTGTTCAGATTCAGCCCCAGCGTGACGTTTTCACTGGCCTTGTAATGGGCCAGCAGGTCGACGGTATGGTAGGCCGGCAGTTCGAAGTCGCTGCCGGCTTCGCCCGAGCGATCACCGACATAGGTGTAGGCAGCGCCGACATCCGAGCCGCGCAGCAGACCTTCCTGAAACTCATAAACGCCCAGCAGACTGCCGCTGTGCCTGGCTACGCCGAGAATCCGGCTGCCGGTTGGGATGGCTTTGTCGCCTTCGGTGACCTCGGCGTCGATGTACGCGAACGCGCCGATCACCCGTACGGCATCGGTGAGTTGCCCGCTGACTTGCAGATCGAAACCCTGGCTGCGAGCCTTGCCCATGGCGCGATTGGAGTCAGTGGCGGGGTCGAGGGCGAGGACGTTTTCTTTCTCGATATGGAAGGCGGCGAGGGTGCTGCTCAGGCGTTCATCGAACAGCTCGCTCTTGATCCCGACCTCGTAGCCAACACCTTCTTCCGGGGCGAAGGATTTGCCCGTGGCATCCAGACCATTGTTCGGCTTGAACGAGGTTGAGGCATTGGCGAACAGTCCGTGCCGGGGTGTCAGTTGATAGAGCAGGCCCGCGCGTTGGGTCAGGGCGTCGTGGTTCTGGCGGCTGCGGTTGTTGAGGGCGTGATCGTCGATGGTTTGCTCGAAATGTTCGAAGCGCGCTCCGACCATGCCGCGCAGGCGGTCGGTGAAAACGATCTGGTCCTGAAGATTGAGTGCCTGACTTTCGACCTGTTCGAAAAAGTCCGGACCGGAGCGCTTGCCGTCGGGTTTGGGCTGACCATAAACCGGATTGTAGATGTCGATCGCGTAAGGGCCGCCAGCGAGGGTGGTGACCCGTTCATTCTTGCGGAAGTTTTCGTACTCGCTGCCAATCAGCAGTTCATGTTGCCAACTGCCAATGTCGAACAAACCGCGCAGTTCGAGCTGGGTGATGCTGTCGTGCCAACGGCTGTCGCGCTCGCGGTAGCGGCGGTTGACCGTGTGTTGATCTGTATTCAGCGGGCGGGTTTCCGAGGCAAAGCCCCAGAGTTTGCCTTCCTTGTAATGGCTGGCCAGGCGCAGTTTCCAGGTGTCGTTGAGGTGATGTTCGAGGGTCGCTTGCAGCAGGTTGTTGTGGTTGTCGATGTTGCCGTCGTCGGGTTCGCCAAGGAACGTCGAGCGCGAAACGCCGCTCCAGGTGTTGTTCGGTGCAACGATGCCGCGATCGAAGGTCGAGCTGTGACGGACGATCTCACTTTCCACCAGCAGGCTGGTGTCCGGATTGAGCTGCCAACTGAGTGACGGTGCGACGAACACCCGCTGGCTGTCGACGTGATCGCGGAAGCTGTGGTTGTCTTCAACCGCCAGATTGACCCGCGACAGCACATCACCTTGCGGGTCGAGCGGGGTGTTGACGTCCAGTGCTGTGCGGTAACGATCCCAACTGCCGGCGCTGGTCTGCAAGGTGCTGAAGGCTTCGGGCTGCGGTTTCTTGGTGACGATATTCACCGTACCACCAGGGTCGCCGCGACCGTAAAGGCTGGCGGCGGGTCCCTTGAGCACTTCAATGCGTTCGACGTTTGCGGCGTCTGGAGTGCTCGGGTAACCGCGGTTGGCGCTGAAGCCGTCCTTGTAGAACTCCGAGGTGGTGAAGCCGCGTACGCTGTACTCATACAGCGTCAGGCCGCCGAAGTTGTTCTGTTTCGATACGCCGCCGGCAAACTCCAGCGCGCGCTCTACATTGTGGCTGCCCAGGTCCTTGAGCACGCTGGCAGGAATCACACTGATGGATTGCGGGATGTCGCGGATCGCCGTGTCGGTTTTGGTCGCGCTGGACGATCGCGTGGCGCGATAGCCTTTCACCGGACCGGTGGCAGACTCGTAATCGGAGGTGACGCTGATGGCGTCCAGTTCAAGCGGTTGTGGGTCTTCGGCGAACACCGGATCCCCCAACAGGCCTAGAGCCAGGCCTGCCAGAGGAGCAAATTTACGAGACGGCATGAGAGCGTTCCAATAGCAATATTGAAACAATATAACATGCCTAATGAGAATGTATGCTTTTAGGGTGAGTCTGCCTCAGTGGAGATATCAGGTGTTGCCGAAGGCGCTAAAAGATCGCAGCCTCCGGCAGCTCCTACCCGCTTACTCTTCTTCTTTGACCGGTGCTGGTGGTGGACGCAGACCGATTTCTGCGGTCAGCTTGAGTTCCCTGCCGTTACGCATGACCTGAATGGTGACCTTGTCGGTCGGTTTGATCCGCGCCACCTGGTTCATCGAACGGCGGCCATCGCCGGCCGGTTCGCCGTCAATGCTGAGGATCACATCGCCCAATTGCAGGCCGGCTTTTTGTGCCGGGCCGTCGCGGAAAATCCCCGCAACGACAATCCCCGGACGCCCGGACAGGCCGTACGACTCAGCCAGTTCCTGACTCAATGGTTGCACTTCAATTCCGAGCCAGCCACGAATCACCTGACCGTGCTCGATGATCGACTTCATCACTTCCATCGCCAGCTTGATCGGAATCGCGAAACCAATGCCTTGTGAGCCGCCGGACTTGGAGAAAATCGCGGTGTTGATCCCGGTGAGGTTGCCGTTGGCGTCTACCAGCGCACCGCCGGAGTTGCCCGGGTTGATCGCGGCGTCGGTCTGGATGAAGTCTTCGTAGTTGTTCAGGCCCAGCTGATTACGCCCGGTGGCGCTGATGATGCCCATGGTCACGGTCTGGCCGACGCCAAACGGGTTGCCGATGGCCAGCGCGACATCGCCGACGCGCACGCTTTCCGAGCGGCCGACGGTGATCGACGGCAGGTTCCTCAAATCGATTTTCAGCACCGCGAGGTCGGTTTCCGGGTCGCTGCCGATCACGCGGGCGAGGGTTTCACGACCATCCTTGAGCGCGACAACAATCTGGTCGGCACCCGTGGTCACGTGGTTGTTGGTCAGCAAATAACCTTCCGGGCTCATGATCACTCCGGAACCGAGGCTCGACTCCATCCGCTTCTGCTTGGGCGCGTTGTCGCCAAAGAATCGCCGGAATTGTGGGTCTTCAAACAGCGGATGGCTGGTTTTGTTGACCACTTTGGTGGTGTAGAGGTTGACCACCGCCGGTGCGGCGATGACCACGGCATCCGCATAGGACACCGGCCCCTGTTGGGTCTGAGTGGTTAGCGGGGCTTGCTGCAGGTTCACATCCAGGCTGGGTAGTCCGACCCATTGTGGGTAACGCTGGATGATCAACAACGCGATAAGCACGCCGGCCAGCAGCGGCCAGCCAAAAAAACGCAGACCCTTGAGCATTGAAAAAATCCTGGGAGGTTACGAAGAGCCGCCTACGGCCCATAATGTCGCGCATTATACGAGGCCGTGCGCGCCTCTGAACGGGATATTTAGGAGTCTTTTATGGCCGTCGCCCTGAGCACCCTGGTAGAAGAAGCGGATCGTTACCTTGCCAGTTCACGGATTGCCGACTATTGCCCCAACGGTCTGCAAGTCGAAGGCCGGCCACAGGTCATGCGCATTGTCAGTGGCGTGACGGCCAGCCAGGCATTGCTCGATGCAGCGGTCGAAGCCAAGGCCGATCTGGTGCTGGTACACCACGGCTACTTCTGGAAAGGCGAAAACCCCTGCATCACCGGTATGAAGCAGCGTAGGCTCAAAACCCTGCTCAAGCACGACATCAGCCTCATGGCCTATCACTTGCCGCTGGATGTGCATCCGGAAGTGGGCAACAACGTGCAACTGGCTCGCCAACTGGACATTACGGTCGAAGGCCCGCTGGACCCGGAAAACCTCAAAGTGGTCGGGCTGGTCGGTTCGCTCGCCGAACCTATGACCGTGCGCGACTTTGCCCGTCATGTGCAAGAGGTCATGGGCCGTGAGCCGCTGCTGATCGAAGGCAGCAAAATGGTCCGACGTGTGGGCTGGTGCACGGGGGGGGTCAGGGTTATATCGATCAGGCGGTGCTGGCCGGTGTCGATCTGTACCTGAGCGGTGAAGCGTCCGAGCAAACCTTCCACAGCGCCCGGGAAAACGACATCAGCTTCATCGCCGCCGGCCATCACGCCACCGAACGCTTCGGCGTGCAGGCGCTGGGGGATTATCTGGCGCGACGGTTTGCTCTTGAACACCTCTTCATCGACTGCCCGAATCCAATCTGAGCAGACAGATTATCGGGGTGATGCATATTGCCCATGCCCCCTTGTAGGAGCTGCCGAAGGCTGCGATCTTTGGTCGTCGGCAGGTTCGCCCAAGATCAAAAGATCGCAGCCTTCGGCAGCTCCTACGTGGGGGCGGTTCCAAATCAACAGGTGGGGTGGTAGCCCAAACGCGGCGGTATATTCATATGCCCTTTCGATCTAGTTGGCGTCCTGATTAGAAGAGGTCGCTGTGCTAGCATTCGCCGCTCGAACACGGCCCGCTGGCCGTTCATAAGAAAGCTTTCGTGAGTAGCCATGGTCGACAAACTGACGCATCTGAAACAGCTGGAGGCGGAAAGCATCCACATCATCCGCGAGGTGGCCGCCGAGTTCGACAACCCGGTGATGCTGTACTCCATCGGTAAAGACTCCGCCGTGATGCTGCATCTGGCACGCAAGGCGTTCTTCCCGGGCAAGCTGCCGTTTCCGGTGATGCACGTCGACACCCAGTGGAAATTCAAGGAGATGTACAGCTTCCGCGACAAGATGGTCGCAGAGCTGGGCCTTGACCTGATTACCCACGTCAACCCGGAAGGCGTGGCGCAAGGGATCAACCCCTTCACCCACGGCAGTGCCAAGCACACCGACATCATGAAGACCGAAGGCCTGAAACAGGCTTTGGATCAGTACGGCTTCGACGCTGCCTTCGGTGGTGCGCGCCGCGATGAAGAGAAATCCCGCGCTAAAGAGCGCGTGTATTCGTTCCGCGACAGCAAGCACCGATGGGACCCGAAAAACCAGCGTCCGGAGCTGTGGAACGTCTACAACGGCAAGGTCAACAAAGGCGAATCGATCCGCGTATTCCCGCTGTCGAACTGGACCGAGCTGGACATCTGGCAGTACATCTACCTTGAAGGCATCCCGATCGTCCCGCTGTACTTCGCCGCCGAACGCGATGTCATCGAGAAGAACGGCACGCTGATCATGATCGACGACGAGCGCATCCTCGAGCACCTGAGCGACGAAGACAAAGCCCGCATCGTCAAAAAGAAAGTGCGTTTCCGTACCCTTGGTTGCTACCCGTTGACGGGCGCGGTGGAGTCCGAGGCCGAAAGCCTCACGGACATCATTCAGGAAATGCTCCTGACGCGAACTTCCGAGCGCCAGGGCCGTGTCATCGATCACGATGGCGCAGGCTCAATGGAAGACAAAAAACGTCAAGGTTATTTCTAAGGGGCTGTCATGTCGCATCAATCTGATTTGATCAGCGAGGACATCCTCGCCTATCTGGGCCAGCACGAACGTAAAGAACTGCTGCGCTTTTTGACCTGCGGTAACGTCGACGACGGCAAGAGCACCCTGATCGGGCGCCTGCTGCACGACTCCAAGATGATCTACGAAGACCATCTGGAAGCCATTACCCGCGACTCGAAAAAAGTCGGCACCACCGGTGACGATATCGACCTGGCGTTGCTGGTCGACGGCCTGCAGGCCGAGCGTGAACAAGGCATCACCATTGATGTCGCGTACCGCTACTTCTCCACCGCCAAGCGCAAATTCATCATCGCCGACACCCCTGGCCATGAGCAGTACACCCGCAACATGGCCACCGGTGCCTCCACCTGTGACCTGGCGATCATCCTGGTCGACGCCCGTTACGGCGTGCAGACCCAGACCCGTCGCCACAGCTTTATCGCCTCGTTGCTGGGCATCAAGCACATCGTCGTCGCCATTAACAAGATGGACCTCAAGGACTTCGATCAGGGCGTGTTCGAGTCGATCAAGGCCGACTACCTGAAGTTCGCTGAAGGCTTGAAGATGAAGCCCACCAGCATGCACTTCGTGCCGATGTCGGCGCTCAAGGGCGACAACGTGGTGAACAAGTCCGAGCGCTCGCCGTGGTACACCGGCCAGTCGCTGATGGAAATCCTTGAAACCGTGGAAGTGGCGGGCGACCGTAACTTCACCGACCTGCGTTTCCCGGTGCAGTACGTCAACCGGCCGAACCTGAACTTCCGCGGTTTCGCCGGCACCCTGGCCAGCGGTATCGTCAAGAAGGGCGACGAAGTCGTGGTGCTGCCGTCGGGCAAGAGCAGCCGCGTGAAGTCCATCGTCACCTTTGAAGGTGAGCTGGAACACGCAGGCCCGGGTCAGGCGGTGACGCTGACCATGGAAGACGAAATCGACATCTCCCGTGGCGACTTGCTGGTGCATGCCGACAACGTGCCGCCGGTCACCGACAGCTTCGAAGCGATGCTGGTATGGATGGCTGAAGAGCCGATGCTGCCGGGCAAGAAATACGACATCAAACGCGCCACCAGTTACGTGCCGGGCTCCATCGCCAGCATCGTCAACAAGGTCGACGTGAACACCCTGGAAGAAGGCCCGGCCAGTGCCTTGCAACTGAACGAGATCGGTAAGGTCAAGATCAGCCTCGACGCGCCGATTGCCCTCGACGGTTATGAGAGCAACCGCACCACCGGTTCGTTCATCATCATCGATCGCTTGACCAACGGCACGGTCGGCGCCGGCATGATCGTCGCTCAGCCTTTGGCTCACGGCAGCGCTACGCACCACGGCAAGTTGGCCCATGTAGCCACCGAGGAGCGTGCCCAGCGCTTCGGCCAGCAACCGGCCACCGTGCTGTTCAGCGGCCTCTCGGGTGCGGGCAAAAGTACCCTGGCCTATGCGGTTGAACGCAAACTGTTCGACATGGGCCGTGCGGTGTTTGTACTGGATGGCCAGAACCTGCGTCACGACCTGAACAAAGGTCTGCCGCAGGATCGCGCCGGGCGTACCGAGAACTGGCGTCGTGCGGCTCACGTCGCACGTCAGTTCAACGAAGC
This sequence comes from Pseudomonas frederiksbergensis, assembly GCF_001874645.1. Lineage (NCBI taxonomy): Bacteria > Pseudomonadati > Pseudomonadota > Gammaproteobacteria > Pseudomonadales > Pseudomonadaceae > Pseudomonas > Pseudomonas frederiksbergensis. Next base: position 1,861,321 of record NZ_CP017886.1, on the reverse strand, counting down.
CGGTTTGTTGACCCTGGCTGCGTTCGTCGCACCGGACGCGGAAGGCCGTGAACAGGCCAAGGCGCTGATCGGCGGCGAGCGTTTGCTGACCGTTTACGTGCAGGCGTCGCCGATGGTCTGCGCCGCGCGTGATCCGCAAGGCTTGTACGCCGCGGGTGGCGATAACATCCCGGGTGATTCCTTCCCGTACGATGTGCCGCTGGACGCTGACCTTGTGGTTGACACGCAGACGTTGTCGCTGGAAGAAAGCGTCAAGCAAGTGCTGGATCTGCTGCGTAAACGCGGCGCGATCTAAGCGTTAGCCGGTCATGAAAAACCCGCCGATGAGCAATCATCTGCGGGTTTTTTTGTGTCCTTTGGATTGCCAGGATCGTCCGAACGCGGCCCGAACCTTCGGCAGCTTCTACAGGGGGGCGGCGTACACCCGTAGGAGCTGGCGAAGCCTGCGATCTTTTGATCTCAGGCTCTTGGATTCTCCCGATGCATCTGTTCCAGCAGCGCATCCTTGTCTTCCCATAACTGGTTGATCCAGCCCTGGAACTCCAGGCGGTACATGCCATCCTGGTCGTAGTTCTTGCCGATGAATTGCGGCGGGATCTTCAGCGCCTGAAAGTGCACCACCACGTCTTTCACGTTGCCGCACAGCAGGTCCCAATAACCGGGGCGCCCGGCCGGGTAGTGAATGGTCACGTTGACGATGGCTTCCAACTGCTCGCCCATGGCATCCAGCACAAACGCGATACCGCCAGCCTTGGGCTTGAGCAGGTGACGGAACGGCGATTGCTGTTGTGCATGCTTGCCTTCGGTAAAACGTGTGCCTTCGACGAAGTTGAAAATCCCCACCGGGTTATTGCGGAACTTGTCGCAGGTCTTGCGCGTGGTTTCCAGGTCCTTGCCTTTCTTCTCCGGGTGTTTTTCCAGATAGGCCTTGGAGTAGCGTTTCATGAACGGGAAGCCCAGTGCCCACCACGCCAGACCAATCACCGGTACCCAGATCAGCTCTTGCTTGAGGAAGAACTTCAACGGGCGAATCCGGCGGTTGAGCACGTATTGCAACACCATGATGTCGACCCAGCTCTGGTGGTTGCTGGTGATCAGGTACGAGTGCTGATAGTCCAGGCCTTCGAGCCCGCTGAGCTTCCAGCGCGTGTGCCCGAGCAAGTCCATCCAGGCCTTGTTGTTGCTGATCCAGGCTTCATGGATGTGGCTCATCAGCCAGTCGGTAAAGCGCTGTGCGATGGGGAAGGGCAGCAGTAATTTGAAGATCGCCACGACAAACAGCGGTGTGCAGCAGACGATAGTGTTCAGTGCCAACAACAGCGAGGCGATCACGCCTCGCAAGGGTGCAGGTAGAAAGTCCAGCATTTAAACATCCATAGGTCGGTTGGCGGCTTGAATCGCAGTCAGGGCAATGGTGTAGACGATGTCGTCGACCTGAGCGCCGCGTGGCAAATCATTGACCGGTTTGCGCAGGCCTTGCAGCATCGGCCCGAGGCTGACGCAGTCGGCGCTGCGTTGCACGGCTTTGTGGGTGGTGTTACCGGTGTTCAGGTCGGGGAAAATGAACACCGTCGCGCGACCGGCTACCTGACTGTTCGGCGCCAATTGTCGGGCCACGTCTGCGTTGGCCGCGGCGTCGTACTGCAACGGCCCGTCGATCAGCAGCGCGTTTTGCGCTTCGTGGGCGAGCAGAGTGGCCTCGCGGACTTTCTCGACTTCTTCGCCGCTGGCCGACTCACCGCTGGAATAGCTGAGCATCGCCACCCGTGGCGTGATCCCGAAGGCTGCGGCAGAGTCGGCGCTTTGCAGGGCGATTTCGGCCAGCTCGCTGGCGCTCGGGTGCGGGTTCATGATGCAGTCGCCGTAGACCAGCACTTCCTCCGGGAACAGCATGAAAAATACCGACGACACCAGCGTGCAACCGGGGGCGGTCTTGATCAATTGCAACGCCGGGCGAATGGTATTGGCGGTGGAGTGAATGACCCCGGACACCAGCCCGTCGACTTCATCCAGCGCCAGCATCATGGTGCCGATCACCACGGTGTCTTCCAGTTGTTGCTCGGCCATTGGAGCGTTGAGGCTTTTGGTCTTGCGCAGCGCGACCATCGGCTCGACATAGCGCTGACGGATCAGGTCCGGATCGAGAATCTCCAGGCCCTCAGGCAACTCGATACCCTGGGCACGCGCGACCGCTTGCACGTCTTCGGGTTTGGCCAGTAACACACAGCGAGCAATGCCGCGCGCCTGGCAGATCGCCGCCGCCTGCACCGTCAACGGCTCACTGCCCTCAGGCAGGACAATGCGTTTGTTGGCAGCCTGGGCGCGTTGGATCAGTTGATAGCGGAACACCGCCGGCGACAGGCGCATTTCACGCGGCGTACCGCAGCGTTGGTGCAACCAGTTGGCGTCGAGGTGGCTGGCGACGAAATCGGTGATGATCTCCGCACGCTCGCGGTCGTCGATCGGGATTTCCTTGTTCAAACCGTTCAATTGGTTGGCGGTGTCGTAGGAGCCAGTGCTCACCGACAACACGGGCAGACCAGCCTGCAAGGCACCTCGGCAGAGGTCCATGATCCGTGGGTCAGGCAGGGTGTCGCTGGTCAGCAACAGCCCGGCCAGCGGCACGCCATTCATCGCCGCGAGGCTGACGGCAAGGATGATGTCGTCGCGATCGCCGGGGGTCACCACCAGCACGCCGGGTTTGAGCAGTTCGACCGTGTTGCGCATGGTGCGGGCACAAATGATGATCTTGGTCATGCGCCGGGTTTCGTAGTCGCCGGCATTGAGCACCTGAGCGCCCATCAGGTCTGCCACGTCGCGGGTGCGCGGCGCGTTCAGTTCCGGCTGGAACGGAATGCAGCCAAGCAGCCGGAAGTCGCCGCTGCGCAGCAAGGGCGAGTGTTCCTTCAAGCGGGCGGCGAAAGCCTCCATGCTTTCATCAGTACGCACTTTGTTAAGGATCACGCCGAGCACTTTTGGGTCCTTCGGACCGCCGAACAATTGCGCCTGCAACTCCACTCGGCCAGACAGTTCGGTGAGCACTTCGTTTTCCGGCGCCGAGACCAGAATCACCTCGGCATCCAGGCTTTTCGCCAAGTGCAGGTTGACTCGTGCGGCGTAGCTGGCGCTGCGGGTCGGGACCATGCCTTCGACGATCAGCACGTCTTTGCCAATGGCGGCTTGCTGGTACAGGGTGATGATTTCTTCCAGCAACTCATCCAGCTGACCGTCGCCGAGCATCCGTTCGACGTGGGCCAGGCCCAGCGGCTGCGGCGGCTTCAGACCGTGGGTGCGGGCCACCAGTTCGGTGGAGCGTTCAGGCCCGGTGTCGCCTGGATGTGGCTGGGCAATCGGTTTGAAGAAGCCGACTTTCAGGCCGGCTCGCTCAAGGGTACGCACCAGCCCGAGGCTGATGGAGGTCAGACCCACACCAAAATCGGTGGGCGCGATAAAAAAAGTTTGCATGCGGATTCTCTGGAGGTGCATGGCAATGGCGACGGCCTATATCTGACTGTCTGCCGAAATCAGGCGTCAAGGTTATCGCTAACCGAGCCTTGAGCGCACCAACCGCAATCAAAGGGTTGGCCTATTTTTTCAATACGTTTGGCAGGGGCCAGCACCCAGGCCCGTGATTGCCACGGTGGCTGGTGGCGCAGATGCTGGGTATGGCCGCAGGAAAGCTCGACAACCCAGTGTCCGTCCTCGTCCTGATGGAAGCCTTGGATCGTCGACCCTGTCGAAGCGACCCGTCCGTCCGGGTTCCGTTCGCTTTCAGGCGTTTGCTTCGCTAAACTTGGTCTTTCTATATTCCTATGCAAAAGGTCTCGCCCCATGCTGATCGCCGCCAATAAGGCTGTCTCCATCGACTATACCCTGACCAACGACGCTGGTGAGGTCATCGACAGCTCCGCCGGCGGCGCGCCGCTGGTCTACCTGCAAGGCGCAGGTAACATCATTCCTGGCCTGGAAAAGGCTCTGGAAGGCAAAGCCGTTGGTGAAGAACTGAAAGTCTCCGTAGAACCTGAAGATGCCTACGGCGAATACGCTGCCGAACTGGTCAGCACTCTGAGCCGCAGCATGTTCGAAGGCGTCGACGAACTGGAAGTGGGCATGCAGTTCCACGCTTCCGCGCCAGACGGCCAGATGCAAATCGTCACCATCCGTGATCTGGACGGCGACGACGTGACCGTTGACGGCAACCACCCGTTGGCCGGCCAGCGTTTGACCTTCCAGGTCAAAATCATCGACATCCGTGATGCCAGCCAGGAAGAAATCGCTCATGGTCACGTCCATGGCGAAGGTGGCCATCACCACTGATTTTCTGCGCTAAGCTTTCGAGAACTGGAGAGGCGCCCGAGGGGCGCCTTTTTAGTCCGCGGCGGTCCTTGGCGACATCGCCAAGTGGCTGTTTCGAGAAGAACACGGGAAATTTGGAGTCCGTCATGAGTGCTTTTCACGACCTTACATTGAAAGCTTTGGATGGCCAGGAGTTGCCTCTGGCGCCCTTCAAAGGGCACGTCGTGCTGGTGGTCAACGTCGCCTCCAAGTGTGGATTGACCCCACAGTACGCCGCTCTGGAAAACCTCTACCAGCAATTCAAGGGCAAAGGCTTCAGTGTGCTGGGTTTGCCGTGCAACCAGTTTGCCGGGCAAGAGCCAGGCACTGAAAACGAGATCAAAGAGTTCTGCAGTCTCAACTATGGCGTGACCTTTCCGCTGTCCAGCAAGCTGGAAGTCAACGGTCACGATCGCCATCAGCTGTACCGGTTGTTGGCGGGTGAGGGCGCGGAATTCCCGGGTGACATCACCTGGAACTTCGAGAAATTCCTCTTGGGTAAAGATGGTCGCGTGCTGGCCCGTTTCTCGCCACGTACTGCGCCGGATGATCCGACGATCGTTCAGGCGATCGAAAAAGCCCTGGTCTGAACATCAAAAGATCGCAGCCTGCGGCAGCTCCTACAAGTAGCGTTGATCCGTAGGAGCTGGCGTAGCCTGCGATCTTTTCGCTTCTACCCTTTAATCACCCAAATCAATAGTGCTTCGCAAAACCTTGCACGCTCCATATTATCGCCGTCATAAACCTCGCCTCTCCATGGAGTGCCGCATGCCTGTCAAAGCCTTGTTCAAACCGTTCAACCTCGGCGCCCTGGAGTTGCCGACCCGTGTGGTCATGGCGCCGATGACCCGTTCGTTTTCCCCGGGTGGCGTGCCGAATTCGAACGTCATCGAGTACTACCGCCGCCGCGCCGCCGCGGGTGTGGGTCTGATCATCACCGAGGGCACCACGGTGGGCCACAAGGCCTCCAACGGTTACCCGAACGTTCCGCACTTTTACGGCGAAGCGGCGTTGGCCGGCTGGAAAAAAGTCGTGGATGCGGTGCATGCCGAAGGCGGCAAGATCGTTCCGCAATTGTGGCATGTTGGCAGCGTACGGCGCATCGGCACCGAACCGGACGCCAGCGTGCCGGGCTACGGGCCATCGGAAAAACTCAAGGACGGTCAGGTCGTGGTTCACGGCATGACCAAGCAGGACATTCAAGACGTGATCGCAGCGTTCGCCCAAGCCGCCAAAGATGCGCAGAGCATTGGCATGGATGGCGTCGAGATCCACGGCGCCCATGGCTATCTGGTCGACCAGTTCTTCTGGGAGGGCAGCAACCAGCGCACCGACGAATACGGTGGCAGCCTGGCCAATCGTTCGCGTTTCGCCATCGAGTTGATCCAGGCCGTGCGTGCGGCGGTCGGTCCGAACTACCCGATCATCTTCCGGTTTTCCCAGTGGAAGCAGCAGGACTACACCGCGCGTCTGGTGCAAACCCCGGAGGCGTTGGGCGAATTTCTTCAGCCGCTGTCCGATGCCGGCGTGGATATTTTCCACTGCTCGACGCGGCGTTTCTGGGAGCCGGAGTTCGACGGCTCCGAGTTGAACCTGGCAGGCTGGACCCGCAAACTGACGGGCAAGCCGACCATCACCGTGGGCAGCGTGGGGCTGGACGGTGAGTTCCTGCAGTTTATGGTCAACACTGACAAAATCGCACAGCCGGCCAGCCTCGAGAAACTGCTGGAACGCTTGAACAACGATGAGTTCGACCTGGTGGCCGTGGGTCGCGCCTTGCTGGTCGACCCGGACTGGGCGCTGAAAGTCCGTGAGGGTCGCGAGCAGGACATCCTGCCGTTCAGTCGTGAGGCGTTGATGACGCTGGTTTGATCGAATGGGGCATGGCCAGCAAAGGCCGTGCCCCAGCTTGCGCCTCGCAGGCCCCGCGCAACTGCCCTTCAAACTGCTCGATGATTGCCCCCCAACCCTGCCGGCTGGCGTGCTGACGCGCGTTGAGTCGTACGCAGCGCAAGGTTTCTGTTTCTTCCAGCAGCCAACGGGCGGCATCGCAAAACGCCTCTACGTCCCCCGGCATCGCCAGTACGCCGTTGTAGCCATGGCGAATGTGCTGAGCCGCGGCTGCCTGATCGTAGGCCACCACACCCAACCCGGAGGCCAGGGCTTCGAGCACCACATTGCCGAAGGTTTCAGTCAGGCTTGGAAACAGAAACAAATCCCCGGACGCATAGTGGCAGGCCAGGGCTTCGCCGTGCTGTGAGCCGCAGAAGATCGCCTCGGGCAGCTCCTTTTCCAGCATCGCTCGCTGCGGGCCATCACCGACCACGATCAGCTTCATCCGGCGCTGTGGATAAGTCGACTGCAAGGTCTGGAAACAGCGTTTGAGCAGACCCAGGTTCTTTTCCTGAGCGAGCCGACCGACATGAATCACCGCGACATCGTCGTTTTTCAGCCCCCAGCTTTCACGCAGCGAATCCAGCCGTTTGGCCGGGTGAAACAGTTGGCTGTCGACGCCGCGGGACAGCACCGCCAGACGCTCAAAGTGTCGGCGCTCCAACTCCATTCGCTGACTGGCGCTGGGTACCAGCGTCAGTTTGGAGCGGTTATGGAACCCGCGCAGGTAATGCGTCAGTAACCGGGTCAAGAGCCCGAGACCGTACTGGCTGGAGTACTGCTGGAAGTTGGTGTGAAAACCACTCACCACCGAAATACCCAGCCGCCGTGCCGCCCGCAAGGCCGACAAACCCAGCGGGCCTTCGGTGGCGATGTAGAGCACGTCCGGGCGATGACGCGTCCAGCGTCGCAGTAATTTGTGCATCGACGACTGGCCCCATTGCAGTCCCGGGTAACCCGGCAGCGGCCAGCCGCGGCAGAGCAGCAACTCGTCGTCACTGAGGCGGGTTTGATCGCTGCCCTGGCGCGGTCGCACCAGTTCTACACGGTGCCCGCGCGCGCGCAGGCCATCGCACAAACGGCCAAGGGTATTGGCTACGCCGTTGATTTCCGGAGGGAAGGTTTCGGTGATCAGAGTGATATGCAGAGCTGTCGTCATGACCTCAGTGTCGGCTGAGGCCATGTCGCCATTGTGTCAGTGCGATGATGGATTTGTGACGCAATCAGGCCGGCTTGGCCGCCAGGTTTTCCGCGCCGCGCTCGCGCACCCAAAACAGCGTTGCGCCTGCCACGGCGGCCGGCATCATCAGGATGTTGACCACCGGAATCAGCAGCGCCAGATAAACGATCCCGCCAAAACTCATACTCTGCCAGCGCTTCTCGCGCAGCCAGGCGAGCATCTCATCCCACCCAAGCTTGTGGTTATCCGCCGGGTAGTCGATGTACTGGATTGCCATCATCCACACGCCGAACAATAACCACAGCGGTGCAGCGACCAGGTTGACCACCGGGATGAATGAAAGGATCAGCAGCGCGAGGGCTCTGGGCAGGAAGTAGCCGAGTTTGCGCATCTCCCGGGCGAAGGTGCGCGGGATCATGGCGATCAGCTCGCCCCAGCTGAAGGTCGGGAAGTCGTCAGTGCCACGCACCACCACTTCGACTTTCTCTGCGAGAAAACCGTTGAAGGGCGCAGCGATCACGTTGGCCAGCAGGGTGAAGGTGAAAAACACCATCAGCGCCACCAGAACCACGAACAGCGGCCAGAGCACATAGCTGAGAAAACTCAGCCAGCTCGGCAGTGAAGGCATCAGGGTGTCGACCCACAGGCTGAACTGATGGCCGGCGAAGTAAATTAATCCGACGAACAGCACCAGGTTGATGGCCAGCGGCAACAGCACGAACAAACGCAGGCCAGGGCTCAAGACCAGCTTCAGGCCCTCGCGCAGGTATTGCGGGCCGGACAGAACGGGTGCGGGCATAGTGGGCTCCGAGCAATGAGAAAACGCGCCGACCTTACCGGCTTTGCCACACAGGCGAAAGTGCGGTAATGACATCGACATTAACTGTAACAAAGGCGCCTTTAAATCAGCCTCCTGGGTATAGAGACCGCCTATGAGCTGGATTGTTATTCCGTATTTCCTTAATCTTCGCCTCCTCGATACGCTGCACCCACTATTTTTCAGGGCTGTCCAACTACGGCGCTTCCCCAAGTGCTTGCTCGGTCCTTTTTTATTCCAGCCGGTCATCCGGCGTTCCGCGCCAGATTGAACGGGCCGGTCGATAGGAGTGAGTCATGTCTGATGTACGTCATTCGCGAGTGATTATTCTCGGTTCCGGCCCTGCCGGTTACAGCGCTGCGGTCTATGCTGCCCGCGCTAACCTCAAGCCATTGCTGATCACCGGCATGCAGGCCGGCGGTCAACTGACCACCACCACCGAAGTCGACAACTGGCCGGGTGACGTGCACGGTCTGACCGGCCCGGCATTGATGGAGCGGATGAAAGAGCACGCCGAGCGCTTTGAGACCGAAATCGTTTTCGACCACATCAACGCCGTCGACTTCGCCGCCAAGCCGTACACCCTGACGGGCGACAGCGCCACTTACACCTGCGACGCGCTGATCATTGCGACCGGTGCCAGCGCTCGTTACCTGGGCCTGCCGTCGGAAGAAACCTTCATGGGCAAAGGCGTGTCGGCTTGCGCAACCTGCGATGGTTTCTTCTATCGCAACCGTGAAGTGGCCGTGGTCGGTGGCGGCAACACCGCTGTTGAAGAGGCGCTGTACCTGGCCAACATCGCCAGCAAAGTCACCCTGATTCATCGTCGCGAGACTTTCCGCGCCGAGAAAATCCTGATCGACAAGCTGCACGCACGGGTTGCCGAAGGCAAGATCGTCCTCAAGCTGAATTCGACCCTTGACGAAGTACTGGGCGACAACATGGGCGTGACCGGTGCACGCTTGAAGAACAACGACGGCAGCTTCGACGAGCTGAAAGTCGACGGCGTGTTCATCGCCATCGGCCACACCCCGAATACGTCGCTGTTCGAAGGCCAACTGACCTTGAAAGACGGTTATCTGGTGGTGCAGGGCGGCCGTGAAGGCAACGCGACGGCGACCAGCCTTGAAGGGATCTTCGCTGCCGGTGACGTGGCTGACCACGTTTATCGTCAGGCGATCACCTCGGCCGGCGCCGGTTGCATGGCGGCACTGGACGCAGAGCGTTACCTGGACGACCTGCAGAACGCTTCGTTCTGAAGTCGTTGAAATGAAAAAAACCGGCCTAGGCCGGTTTTTTGTGGCCGACACAAAAAAGATCGCAGCCTGCGGCAGCTCCTACATGGTTTTGTGTACACCTGTAGGCGCTGCCGCAGGCTGCGATCTTTTGATCTTGAATCAGCGACGTGTCAGTGGCTGAGCCGTGAACTTCACCCCGGCCAAACCCTGCGCAATCAACGCACGGATGTTGCCATGATCGCTGCCATCCGGCGTGGCAACCACAGAGCGGTAATGCTCGCCGAACGCCAGCAGCGCCTCTTCATCGCTCAAGCCTTCCAGCAGCGCCAGGCCGAGGGTCTTGCACGAACCTTCGTTCTGTCCCGCGGCGTTTTCCACGCCACCGTTGTTGAAGGCTTGTGGCTGGTAATCATAGCCAGCGGTGATGAACGCCAGGGTATCGGCGAAGGCATGTTCACCGCTCTTGAGGCTGGCGCGCAGGGTGTTCAGATCAGTCATGGGTTTTTCCTTTGGCGAACGCCGCTTGCTGGTCGGCGTTGGCTTCTTGCTGGTAGTGGGCTTTCCACTCGGCGTACGGCATGCCGTAAACCACTTCGCGGGCGTCATCGAGGCTGACCTCGATCTGGCGTTCGTCGGCGGCTGCCTTGTACCACTTGGACAGGCAGTTGCGGCAGAAACCCGAGAGGTTCATCAGGTCGATGTTCTGCACATCCTTGCGACTGTCCAGGTGCGCGACCAGTCGGCGGAAAGCAGCAGCTTCAAGTTCCAGGCGTTGTTGTTCGGTCATGATGGGCTCGGTGCAATCAAACGTGGCGCGGATAATAAAAGCCTGGCGGTTTATGCGCCAGACACGGTCAGCGACTCGCGGCGAGGGTAATCGATACCGACTCGGCGAAACGCAGGGCGTGGGGTTTGTCGACTTCGACTTCGGCGTAAAGCACGCTCTGGTTGGCCATGACCAGATCGAGTAACTCCTGGGTCAGGCGTTCGAGCAGGGCGAACCGATTGCCTTCCACGTGGGCGATGATCGCCTTGGTAATGGTGCGGTAATTGAGCGCATGATCGATGTCGTTGTCGCGCACGGCGTCTTGCGCGGCATAAAGGATGGTCAGGTTGATCAGCACATCCTGCTTGTTGAGGATTTCGTCCTCATTGATTCCGATGAAGGTCCGCAGACACAGGTCCTTGACCCGGATCCGGGCCATTCCTGGTTGAAGTTGTGGCATTGCTACTTGCTCCGTCCAATCAATTGCAGGAACTCCTGACGGGTGTTGCTCGACTCGCGGAAGGCGCCGAGCATCACCGAGGTGTTCATGGTCGAATTCTGTTTCTCGACGCCGCGCATCATCATGCACATATGCTGGGCCTCGATCACTACCGCAACACCGGCGGCCTGGGTCACGCGTTGCACCGCCTCGGCGATTTCCCGGGTGAGGTTTTCCTGGATCTGCAAACGCCGGGCGAACATGTCGACGATTCGCGCGATCTTCGACAGACCCAGCACCTTGCCGGTAGGAATATAAGCCACATGGGCCTTGCCGATGAAGGGCAGCAGGTGATGTTCGCAAAGCGAGTAGAGCTCGATGTCGTCAACGATCACCATTTCATCGTTGTCAGACGCGAACAGCGCGCCATTGACGATCTCGTCGACGCTCTGTTCGTAACCATGACACAGGTACTGCATGGCTTTGGCTGCACGCGCCGGGGTGTCCAGCAAGCCTTCACGGTCGGGGTCTTCACCGACGCCGATAAGGATCTCGCGGTAGCTCTGGGACAGGGAGTTCTGGGGCAGCGATAGGGTCATGGAACATCCTCGCGGGGGGCGGCCTACTTGACGTGCCGTCCGCCGTTGACGGTCAGCGTCGTACCGGTGACATAAGGGTTGTCCAGCAAATAGCGCAGGCTCTGGTAGATAACCTCACTGCCAGGTTCGATACCCAGCGCGGATTTGGCCAGGACCTTGGCGCGGTACGCCGCGTCGTCGTCGGGGTTAAACAGTAGCAGGGCCGGCGCGATGCCGTTGACCTTGATTTTCGGTGCGTATTTCGCGGCGAAGGACAAGGTCAGGCTGTCGAGCCCGGCTTTGCTGGCGCAGTAGGCAATGTGCTTGCTGCTGCCCTTGCGCGTGACATCGTCGCTGATATGCACGATGTCGGCGGGGTTGGAGCGCTCCAGCAAGTCGGCACAATGCAGGTTGATCAGATAGGGCGCCAGCATGTGCACGCTGAACATCTGGGTGAAGGCGGCCACTTCGGTGTCAGGGGTTTCGGCCAGCCATGCGGAAGCGTTATGCACAATCGCCCGCAAGCTCTGGGTATGGGCTTTCAATTGCGTGATGAACGCCAGGATCCCGGCTTCGCTGGAAAAATCGGCAAACAGTGCAATCGCGCCAAGGTCGCGCAGTGTTTGCACGCCAGGGCGTTCGCTGCGGTAGCTGATGATCACGTGATGACCTTCTTCCAGCAACCGTTGCGCGCAGTGCAGACCGACGCGCTGGCTGGCGCCGGTGATGAGGATCGGAGCAGAAGAAGAGGTCATGGATGGCTCGCATCGCGGGTATGGCAAAACTATACCAGCGACAGCCTGCGCAATGCCCTGAAAAGATCGCAGCCTCCGGCAGCTCCTACAACAGCCAGGCTAAACCTCACATCATGGGAGCTGCCGTAGGCTGCGATCTTTTAACGATTCTGGGTGGACGGTGTCGAGGGCAATGGCCGTGCCGAAGCGCTGTTCAACCAGCCGGCCAGCAGGTGGGTCGACAGTGGAATGAAGAAGTAGACCATCAAAGGCGTCAGGGCGAGGGTGCTGACAAATACCCGGATCAGCAGGCCCATGTCGCCCAGCAGCGGGCCGAATACAAAGTTGAACAACAGCGAGACCGGGAAAAATGCCAGCCAGATCGCCACGGCCTGTTTCCAGCGAGGCGGACGTTGCCCGCCTGCACCGAACCAACCGTCGATGCCGCTGACCCGATGCTCGGAAGGGTGGGCAAACAAGTCGCTGCCGCGTCCCAGCCACGCAGTGCGTGAGGCGGAGTGCTCCCAGGCATGCAGGGTCCGTTCATCGGCGAAGCGGAAGATAATCTGGAATTCGTCATCACCGGGCGGCGGAGCGAGCACGCCAGAGCCGAGATAACCGGGAAAGTCGGTAGCCAGTTGTTCGCCTTCGCGCAGCCAGGCGATCAGGTCCTGATAACGCCCGCTGGCAACGCGGCGCGCAACCATCAGGGTGACGGGTGAGGTAGACATTGTGTATCTCCATAGGACAGGCACGCGGTTCCGGGTAGGAGGCGTACAAAACGCAGCACCGGGGTAAAGGGCTGCGTCTAAAAACAAGCAAGGATTATTCCTGATTTCACTCAATGCACCAGAGACGTTGGTCAGATAAAACTTTCTTGTATATAGGAGGCCGATCAGGGATAAGTGGAATCCAATCTGACACGGGCGTCCCAGTAATGGCGGCTAGCACTGCGATTCACCCGCCCCCTCTCTCGATAACGCAAGAGCAACTGTTCCCAATTCGTGAAGTGGCGCGCCTGACGGGCGTCAATCCGGTGACCTTGCGCGCCTGGGAGCGGCGCTACGGGTTGATTCAGCCGACACGCACCGAAAGTGGGCATCGTCTGTATTCCATGACCGATATTGAACGGGTTCAGAGCATTCTTGGCTGGATCGGGCGGGGCGTGGCAGTCAGCAAGGTGGGCAAGATTCTGGCGAAGACCAGCGACGTTTTGGCGTTGTCGAGCATCATCCCGGATGAGCTGGTTCAGGCCGACTATGCCCAGTGGCAAGCGCAGATCACCGCAGCGGTCAGCAATTTTGACGATGTGGAGTTGGGGCGGATCTACGGTCAGGTGTTTTCTACCTATTTACTGACGGTGACGTTCCAGGACATTTTCATGCCGCTGTGGACGCAACTACTTCAGCAGCAAGACAAGTTCGGACACGTCAGCGAATGGGTGATGCTGGATGGTTTCCTTCGTGCCAGGGTTCTTCAGCGTCTGGTTTTGTTGCGAGGCTCGCAGCTGTTGCGGGTCGTCGTTGCAGCCATTGAGGGGCACTGCCGTGAGCTTGAGTTGCTATTGGCTGCCTTGTACATGGGCAGTCCGGATTTAGGCGTCAGGGTGCTGGCACTGGGGCAACCCTTTGATGAGCTGATCCTGGTCTGTGAAAAGATTAAGCCGCATGCGCTGGTGCTGTTCTCCAATTGCGCGCCGGTGCCTGATTTCTCCCACCGTCTGAATCGTCTGGCTATGGGGCTGGATTGCCGCCTGATGCTAGCGGGCGATTCGGCCGATCTGGCACAAGAGAGCCTGGCCGGATCGTCGATTGGCTGTATTGGACGTGAAGGGGTGTTGATGCAGCAGCGTTTGCAGCAGTTCCTCGCGGGAACGCTCAATACCTGACACTCAGATGTGCAACGTGGGGTGTGTCAGGCGATGTTGCTGAAGAATGTACTGACGCAGGCGTTCGGTTTCATCCTTGTCGCTTTGGTTGAGCCGATAGGCGTAATAGCCCTGTTCGGTTTCTCGCTCGAAGGCCCCGCGCAACGCAATGCGTTCGTAGCCTGAAGGGCTGAACCACAGCGCGAAACTTTTCGGCGGTTTGGTACGGTTGCGTACTTCCAGCAAAATTCCTTTGAACGACACTTCGTGCACCCACAGCGTGCCGGGTTGGCCTTTGGCGTTCTCCAGGGCTACGGGCTCTTCAAGCGCCAGACGCCAGGGGCGAACCATCGGCCCGTCCTCGTAGATGCTCGGTACGCCCAGGCGCAAATGCAGCGCATGAAACTCATCCTCGACCAAATGCAGTGGAAAGGTCATTTGCTGATTGTCGAAGTGTGCCTGAATGGTGACCTGTTCATTGGCCGCCAGACGTGTCAATAAATCTCGGATTTGCGAGCCCCCATTCACCAGCAGGCTCGACGTCGCATCACGAACGTTAAGCTGCGGGTTGTGCTGCATGGTCTGGATGAAGTCCAGTTCATCCTGAGTCAGGAGGGCATCGCGATGCATGGTTTACTCGAAAGAAATGATGACAAAGTCATTGGTGATTGTAGTTAATGACCATTAATTCGACAGCTTGTTTTAACCGTTTGTCGCTTTGAGTGCCTGAAGTTCTGCTTCAACTTCGGCCAGTTGGGCGTCCAGTTGTTCAATCCGTTGAATCGGCTGGGCATTGATCATCAGAAAGTCCTTTCTGCGCAAAATGGTGCACTGCATTCTATGACATGGCTGTGGACTGTCCACTGGCCATCAGTGCTCATTGCGAGGCAATCGCAGTTTTTTTGCGTCAGCTGTTAATATCCGAGTCTTTTACTTTGCTTCAGGATCAGATTGATGAAAGTCGCCATCCTTTCCGGCTCGGTGTACGGCACGGCTGAAGAAGTCGCCCGGCATGCGGCCAACCTTCTCAAAGCGGCAGGTTTTGAAACCTGGCACAACCCGCGTGCAACGCTGGCCGATGTCCAGGCGTTTGCTCCCGAGGCCTTTCTGGTCGTGACCTCGACCACCGGCATGGGTGAGTTACCGGACAACCTGCAACCGCTGTATTCGACGATTCGCGATCAGCTACCCGCTGCCTGGCGCGGCTTGCCGGGAGCGGTGATCGGTCTGGGGGATGCCAGCTACGGCGACACGTTCTGTGGTGGCGGTGAACAAATGCGCGAGCTGTTCGGTGAGTTGGCCGTCCGTGAAGTACTGCCCATGCTGCGCCTGGACGCCAGTGAAAGCGTGACCCCGGAAACCGACGCCGAACCTTGGCTGGCGGAACTGATCAGCGCGCTGCACGGCTGACCGGACGCTCGCACCTGTTTGCTGCGCCGCTACTGGCCCCGGGTGTTGTGACGTCGCTCACGTTAATTAGCGACCGAAGGCTTGCTGACTCGTCAGGTCAGTAAGCTGGCTGCCAATGCAACTACACGAATCCCGACAGCTGACTAGACTGCGTTCACCCCCACAAAATAATAAAAACCAGAGGTCCTTGCCGTGAGCGTAACCCCCGTTCAATCGACATCCGATGTGAAAGCTCAGGCCAGCGCCGCTGCAGGCGCCAAGGCGATGATTACCGGCGTGACCAAAAGTGCTCAAGGGATGGGCGGCGCGCTGGCCTGGCCGGCGTTGCTGCGTAAACTCGATCAACCCGCTCCGGGTTACAGACTCTAATGCAACTCGCCGAAATCCCGCTATGCGTCTGGCGCAAACGCGGCCAGAGCTTTGTGTTCCGTGGCCAGACCATTCGCTATTGGGTGGCCGGGCAGGGTGAGCCGTTGTTGCTGATCCACGGTTTTCCCACCGCCAGTTGGGATTGGCATTACCTTTGGCAACCCTTGACCCAGCGGTATCGGGTGATCGCTTGCGACATGCTCGGTTTTGGCGACTCGGCCAAGCCGCTGGACCATGAATACTGCCTGTTGGAGCAGGCCGATTTGCAGCAGGCACTGTTGGATTATTTGGGCGTCAGGCAGCCTGTGCACCTCCTGGCGCATGATTACGGTGACAGCGTGGCTCAGGAATTATTGGCCCGGCATATTGAGGCACGTATCGAGATTGGCAGTTGTGTGTTCCTCAATGGTGGCCTGTTTCCCGAAACCCATCGGCCGGTGTTGATGCAAAAACTGTTGCTCAGTCCATTGGGCTGGATGATCGGGCGGGCGTTCAGCCGGGATGGGCTGGTCAAGAGTTTCCGGCAGATCTTTGGCCCCCAGACCCGTCCGAGTGAAAGCGAACTGGACGATTTCTGGAGCCTGATCGACAACAACCGCGGCACGCGGATCATGCACAAACTGATCAACTATGTGCCGCAACGCCGCATGCAGCGTGATCGCTGGGTCAGTGCCATGCAAGCTGGCGCCGTTCCATTACGCGTGATCGACGGCGAAGTCGACCCGGTGTCCGGCGCCCACATGCTCGAACGTTACCGCCAACTGATCCCCAATCCGGACACAGTATCGCTACCCGGAATTGGTCATTACCCGCAAATCGAGGCGCCGCTCCAGGTGCTCAAACACTACCTGGCATTTCGTGACCAACTGGATCCCCCCGCGCTGAAAACCGCCTGTTCCTGACCCCCACGTATTGCCCCTTGTTGTCACCCATCACACTGGAGCTGCCTGGCTGCAGTGGCGCAGATCACTGCATCCGGCAATCAGCGCAGACCGACTGAGTAGCGTTCTCTCATCAGAGTCTTTTGCGCATGAGAATATTTATCATTAGTATTGGCGCACCGTTGACCCTGCGTAGGGCATGGATCACGTTGAGTCGACCTTTGATGATCAATACGCCACCCGAATCCCAGAACATTGACGGCACCGAAAGACCGGACAGTCGCGCGTATTTTTTGCAGGTATTCTTGTCCCAGCGTCCGCAAATGGAAGCGTTGGTCAGTCGGCGCGTGGGTTGTCGGGCGACTGCCGCAGATCTGGTGCAGGACCTGTTTTTGCGCTTCTGGCGCCGACCGCAGGTGCATGTCGAAGAACTCAGCACTTACCTGCTGCGCTGCGCCGGCAATATTGCTATCGATCATCTGCGCAGCGAAGGTGCACGAGTAAGGCTCAGTGAAGGCTGGTTGCCGGAACAACAGCACAACCTCAGCGCCGAGCCACAAGCGGCGCTGGAAGCTGGCAACGACCTGCGTCATGTCGAGGCGGCGTTGCGCGGTTTGCCCGAACGTACCCGGCAGATTTTTTTGCTCAACCGCATTCACGGACGCAAGTACGCCGAAATCGCCAAGGCCATGGGGCTTTCCCAAAGTGCCGTGGAAAAACATATGATGCGTGCCCTCGAAGCCTGCAAGGCCAGTCTGCGAGAGCCCACATCTCGCACGCCAGGGAAAGCACCGTGAATCACACCGCCAGCGTCACTCCGACACCGGCTCAGGAGCAGGCTGCGATGGCCTGGCTGAGCCTGTTGCATGACCAGCCGAGCAGCGGCGATCAAGCCACGTTCGGCCGTTGGTTGCAGGCCGATCCGGCGCATGCCGAAGCCTATGCCCGGGCGCAGGTGGTCTGGGATTTGAGCGAAGTGCCGGCCCGCACCTTGGCCGAGGAAGAGGCTTTTACCTTGCAGGGTTACCTCAATACGATGAACCGCTCCAGGCGTTCCAGCGTGCGTCGCTGGTCTGGCGGTTTGGCCATGGCCGCCTGCTTGCTGCTGATGGTTTCGATAGGCGCCGGTTGGCAGCCGTCGCGCTGGCTCGATGATTCAGGGGCGGATTATGTCTCGGCGCCGGGTGAAGTGCGCAGCGTGATCCTGGACGACCAATCCCGAGTCACCCTCGATGCCGACAGCGCCATTGCCGTGGATTTCAGCCACGGTGAACGGCATGTTCGGGTGCGCCGCGGAGCGGCCTTTTTCAGCGTGACCCATACCGGTGAGCCCTTTGTGGTCGACGCTGAAAAGGGCGAAGCGCGGGTGCTCGGGACGCAGTTCGAAGTGCGATTGCAACCAGCAGGCGCACAGGTGACGGTGCTCTCGGGACGCGTTGGAGTGACGCCGACCAAGGGCGCCGAGCAGCAGGTGCTAACGGCTGGCCAGCAAGTGGCTTATGGCGCCGGCACCATGGCAAAACTCCACGCCGTCGACAGTGAAGCGCAACTGGCGTGGCGTCAGGGCTGGCTCAATTATTACAAGTCACCCTTGGCCGACGTGGTGAAGGACCTCGACCGGTATTACCCGGGACGGATCATCGTGCTCAACGACGACCTGGCCGCACGACGGATCAGTGGCAGCTTTCCAAGCAAAGACCCGCAAGCGGTGCTTGACTCCCTGCAAGGCGTACTGGGGTTCGAGCAGCTCAGCCTGTTGGGACGAATGATCATTTTGCGCTGAACAGGCACTGACCGAGTCCGGTGTTTCGGTCCCACTCCTACGGATTTCGACTAGCGAACAAGGATGAGTTCATGACACGCCATTCCCTGCCAAGACTACTCAGTGCCGTCGCCCTGGCCATCGTCGCGTTGAGCGGTTGCACTCATGTTCAGCCGCCAGCACCCCCGGTTGCCGTGAACATCGTGGCGATCAACGACCTGCACGGTTACTTGCAGGCCAACCCGTATTCGTTTCATGACAGCACGGCCGCTGGCGGTGTGCACGTGCTCAAGGCCGGGGGTATTGCGACCCTCGGCGGGATGCTGACGCAACTGCGCAAGGATGATCCGCAGTTGTTGTTCATCGGTGCTGGCGACCTGGTGGGCGGCAGTCCGCCGCTGTCGGCGATGTGGGCCGATGAACCGACGTTCGAAGCGCTGCGGTACATGGGCATGAAACTCAGCGCCATCGGTAATCATGAACTGGACAACGGCAAGGCGGAGTTCCTGCGCCAGCTCAATGGTGGCTGCGAATCCATTCGCCCGACCAAGGCTTGTCAGTTTCGCGCCAGCTATCCCGGCAGTGGCTTTCCGTATCTGGCGGCGAACCTGATCGACACTGATACCGGTAAAACCCTGTTGCCGCCGTACCGTATCGAAGAGGTCAAAGGCCAGAAAATCGCCTTTGTCGGCGCGGTACTGCGTGATGTTGCATCCGTGGTCAGCGCCAAGGGCATGCAGGGTTTGCGTACCGAGGACGAAGCGGAGTCGATCAACCGGCTGATTCCCGAGCTCAATCGTCAGGGCGTCAATGCAATTGTCGCGGTGGTGCACCAGGGCGGTTCAACCCCCGAACCCTACGATAAGCAGGACTGCAGTCAACTGCGCGGCGATATCGTTGACGTGGCCAAGCGACTCGATCCTGCGGTCGATGTGTTGATCTCCGGGCATTCCCATCAAGGTTATCTGTGCAAGGTCGGTCCTCTGCTGGTGACCCAGGGCAATTCCTATGGGCATCTGATAACCCACCTCACGCTCGATGTGACCCCCGGTCAGCATCGGGTCACGCGCATTCAAGCGGCCAACCTGCTGGCCGATCCGGCGCAGTATCCCGCCGATCCGCAGCTGCTCGCCTTGCAGCGGGAAGTTGAAACACGCAGCAATAACGTGCTGCTCAAACCCGTCGGCGCCATCGCGGCTTCACCGATCACTCGACGTACCGAGGCGGCGGGCGAGACGCCATTGGGCGACTTGATCGCCGATGCGCAACTGGCAACGGGCACTGCACAAGGTGCGCAGATCGCCTTCATGAACAACGGCGGCATTCGTGGCGACCTGGCCCTGGAGCCTGGTCTCAAACGCCTGAACTATGGGCAGCTGGCAACGGTGCAGCCGTTCAACAATACCTTGATTGCCTTCGACCTGAAGGGACGGCAACTCGAACAATTGCTCAATCAGCAATGGAAGACTGAAGACGATTTTGATGTGCTACAGGTTTCCAAGGGCTTCAGTTATCGCTGGGACTCCACGCGCCCGCTGGACAGTCGAGTGATCCCCGGCAGTGTTCGCCTTAACGGTAAACCGCTGCAGCCCGAGCGCAATTATCGCCTGGTGATGAACGGCTTTCTGGCTGACGGTGGCGATCGCTTCAGTCTTTTCAAGCAGGGGCTCAACCGTAGTGATCTGGGCGTGACGGACCTGGATAGCCTGATCAATTACCTGCGCCGGATGGATCAACAGGGTAAACCTGTTGGATCGGCGCAGAGTGCAGGGCGCATCGTGAAGGTGAAATAGCTGACCCCAGTCACACATCACCGCCCCCGTAGGAGCTGCCGCAGGCTGCGATCTTTTAAATCAAGATCAAAAGATCGCAGCCTGCGGCAGCTCCTACGGGGGGCGTCTTGCAAATAATTTCAAAAAAGGAGTGAGGTAAACCCGAGTGACATCCGTGTAGTGGTGAAAGTGCGATTCATTCGCATCCGCAGCGTTTCTACACACAGGTCACGAGCAATGAAGTCCAAGGCAAAATCAGTGGCAGGCGGTTCGGTTAAACAGTGGTTTGGCGCTTCTGCGCTGGCCGTTTCTGCGCTCGCCTTGTTGCCGTTGAGCGTGGCTTGCGCCGCGCAGTCCAGCGAGCAACACAACGCGCTGTTCAGCTTCAGCATCGCCGCCAAACCGTTGCCCCAGGCCTTGAGCGACTTCAGCCGCGTCACCGGCATCAGCGTGGTTTACACCGACGAAGCGCCCTACGGTCTCAGCGCACCGGCCATCAATGGGGAGTTGAGCGCCGAGCAAGCCATGCAACGCTTGTTGAGCAAATCCGGTTTCACCTTCCGCCAGACCGACGGCCACACCCTGGTCCTTGAACCACAACCCACTGAGGGCGCGCTGAATCTTGGCGCGACCACCATCACCTCGACGGTTGAGCAACCGATGAGCTATCAGCCGCCGTCCATCACCTCAGTGGCACGTTCATCGGCCTCGCTCCAGGAAATCCCCCAGACCATCAACGTGATCCCGGCCCAGGTGCTGCGCGACCAGGTGCCGCGCAACCTGGACGATGCGCTGGCCAATGTCAGCGGCATCACCCAGGGCAACACCTTGGGCAGTACTCAGGATTCGGTGATGACTCGCGGTTTCGGTGACAACCGCAACGGCTCGATCATGCGCGACGGCATGCCGATCGTGCAGGGCCGTGGCTTGAACGCTTCGGTGGATCGGGTTGAAGTCTTGAAGGGGCCCGCCTCGTTGCTCTACGGGATCCAGGACCCAGGTGGCGTGGTGAACATGGTCAGCAAGAAGCCCGAGTTGCAGCCATACAACGCCTTGACCGTGCGTGGTTCGAGCTATGGCAATGGCAAGAACGGCAGCGGTGGCAGCCTCGACAGCACCGGTGCACTGGGTGATTCCGGCCTGGCTTATCGAATGGTGCTGGACCATGAAGATGAAGACTACTGGCGCAATTTCGGCACGCATCGCGAGACGGTGATCGCACCGTCCCTGGCCTGGTTCGGCGAGAGCACCAAGCTGCTGTTCGCCTACGAGCACCGCGAGTTTTTTGCACCGTTCGACCGTGGCACCGCCATCGACCCGAAAACCAATCATCCGTTGGACATCCCGCGGGGTCGCCGTCTCGATGAGCCGTTCAACAATATGGAAGGCCGTTCGGACCTGTACCATTTCGAAGCCGACCACGAGCTCAACGACAACTGGAAAGCCCACTTCGGTTACAGCTGGAACCGCGAAACCTACGACGCCAGCCAGGTTCGTGTGACGGCCATCGCCCCCCAAAAGGGCACGCTGACCCGCAGCATGGACGGTACTCAAGGCGCCTTGACCACTGATCGTTTTACTACCGCCAGCCTCGAAGGCAAGGTCGATGTGGCCGGCATGCAACACGATCTGGTGTTCGGTGTGGATGACGAATACCGCAAGATCTACCGCGCCGACCTGATCCGGCAGAAGAGCAAGCTTGCGTCGTTCAACTATCTGGACCCGGTCTACGGTCGTGAGGTGGAGGGCTCCACGGTCAGCGCGGCGGATAGCGATCAGACCGATCTGCTGCGCAGCGATTCGGTGTTTTTGCAGGACTCGATCCACTTGACCGACCAGTGGATTCTGGTGGCCGGCGGACGCTTTCAGGAGTACGACCAGTACGCCGGCAAGGGCCGCCCGTTCAAGGCCAACACCGACAGCAACGGTCAGAAGTGGGTGCCGCGCGCCGGCCTGGTGTATCGCTACACCGATGAGCTGTCGTTCTACGGCAGCTACACCGAGTCCTTCAAACCGAACTCGACCATCGCGCCATTGAGCGGCAGCACGGTCGTGCTCGATGGCAGCGTTGCACCGGAAGAAGCCAAGTCCTGGGAGCTGGGTGCCAAGCTCGATGTTCCGGGCCGCGTGACCGGCAACATCGCACTGTTTGACATCAAGAAACGCAACGTGCTGGTGGCCAACTCCGAGAATCCGTTGGTTACCACTTACAGCGCGGCGGGTGAGGTGCGTTCCCGTGGCCTGGAAATGGACCTGACCGGTCAGTTGAGCGACCGCTGGAGCATGATCGGCAGCTACGCCTACACCGACGCCGAGGTCACCGAAGATCCGGTTTACAAAGGCAAACGACTGCAAAACGTGGCGAAAAACACTGGCTCGCTGTCAGCGGTCTATGACTTCGGCACCCTTGTCGGTGGCGACCAGTTGCGGGTGGGCGCGGGCGCCCGGTATGTCGGCGAGCGGGCCGGTAACGCGGTGAACGACTTCGACCTGCCGAGCTATACCGTGGCCGACGCCTTCGCCACCTACGACACCAAACTCGACGGGCAGAAGGTCAAGTTCCAGCTCAACGTGAAAAACCTCTTCGACCGCACGTATTACACCTCGGCCGTCAGCCGGTTCTTTGTGTCGATGGGCGACTCGCGCCAGGTGTCATTGTCCAGCACCCTGGAGTTCTGATGAAAACGTTGAAGATTGCTATGTTGGCCCTGGCATTCAGCGGCGCGGCGTTTGCCACGCCCGCGCCGGATGCCCGGGTCTATCATCGCGAGCAGCAGGTAACCTTGCCAGGGTCGGGAGACAGCTGGGGCTTTGTCGCCCTCGACCCAACGCGGCCTTATCTGTTTTTGGCCCGCCGCGAAAATGGCTTGAGCGTGTTCGATGTCGACAAACAACGCTTGCTGAAAACCATCGACGGCTCAGCGGGCGCCAACGGCGTGGTATTCGTGCCGACATTGAACCGGGTGTTTGTACTCAACACCGACGGCAGTCTGGGCGTGGTCGAGTTGTCCACACTCAAACTGCTCAAGCGTATCCCGGTGGCCCAGAGCAACCTCAACAGCGCGGTGTATGAGCCGCGCAGCGGTCAGGTGATCATCGTCAGCGGACGGCGTGCCGATCGTTCGACCTTGTTCGTGTTCGATCCGAAGCAAGAGCGCATCACCGCTGCACATGAACTGGACGTGAAGAAAATCGACCCGTTGCTGGTCAAGGGCGACGGCAGTTTCTTCCTGCCGATGCGTGAT
This sequence comes from Pseudomonas frederiksbergensis, assembly GCF_001874645.1. Classification (NCBI taxonomy): domain Bacteria; kingdom Pseudomonadati; phylum Pseudomonadota; class Gammaproteobacteria; order Pseudomonadales; family Pseudomonadaceae; genus Pseudomonas; species Pseudomonas frederiksbergensis. The sequence goes on along the minus strand of NZ_CP017886.1, from coordinate 1,838,035 downwards.
GAGGGCAAAGTCGCACGTTTCTCGGCGAGCAGTTTTGAAGTCCTCGACACCTGGCAGTTCGAAGGCTGCACGCGGCCCAGCGCCCTGGCTCAGGACGCCGAACGCGGGCGTTTGTTCATCGCTTGCCGAGGCGACAAACCGCAACTGGTCGTTGCCGATCTTCAGAGCGGTGCGCTGAAGGCTCGTTTGCCGATCCCCCGTGACGTCAACGCCCTGGCCTATGACGCGGACAATCGGCGGTTGCTGATCCCCAGCGGGGTCGATGCCAACCTGAGCATCGTCCAGCAGCTCGATGCCGATCACTACCAGGCGCAGGCCCGCATCAGCAGCTTGCCGATGGCTTACAACATGGCCTTCGATCCGTTGAGCAAAAAGGTTTACCTGCCGGCGATGGACTTTACCCAGCCCGCGCCGAGCAAGGCGCAACCCAAGCCGGCCCCGCTGTTTCACGCTGACACTTTTTCGGTCACCACGCTGGCCCCGTAGGCGCTGGCGAAGCCTGCGATCTTTTGGCGTCGGAAAGGCCGCTGAAGATCAAAAGATCGCAGCCTGCGGCAGCTCCTACGGGAGGAGCATTGTGTCGAGGCAGGGTTAGCGCAAAAACGCCTGACGGTATTCGCCGGGTGTGCCCTTCATGGCCTGACGAAATCGATGGGTAAAATGGCTGGCGCTGGCAAAACCGCAGGCCAGTGCAATCTCACCGAGCGGTTGAGAAGTACTGCGCAGTAAATGCCGTGCGTGAGTCAGGCGGCGGGCCAACAGGTATTGATGCGGCGGCAGGCCGAAGCTTTCGCGAAACATCCGTGCGAAGTGATACTCCGACAAGGCGCACAAACCGGCCAACTGACCGAGGCTGATTGGCTCGGCCAATCGGTGATCGATGTACTCGACCAGTTGCCGACGCTGATGGGCCGCCAGCCCACCCTTGAGGCGCAAACCCTGTCGCAGGCCGACCTGGCTGAGTAACGTGTGGCTGAGCATTTCATGCGCGAGGCTGCTGGTCAGCAGGCGTTCACCGGGTTCGTCCCAGTTCAACTCAATCAACTGCCGGAAACGCCGAGCCTGAACCGGGTCTTCGAGAAAGGTGCTTTCCTGTAGTTGCAGCTCACGCGGTTCACGGTCGAGCAGGGTGACGCAGCCGAGGGCAAATTGCTCGGGGCTGAAGTACAAGTGAGCGAGGCGAATCTCACCGTTGATCACCCAGGCTGACTGGTGTTCGGCGGGCAGGATGCAGAGTTTGTCCGGGCTGCCCTTGGTGTCGGGTTGCTCGCGGCGAAAGGTCCCGGTGCCACCGGCGATGTAGCAGGAGAGGGTGTGATGACCCGGCGCTTCATAGTCCTGGGCGTCGTGATGGTTGCTCCACAGGGCTGCAGCCATGCCATCACCGAGCTCTGCGCTGTGCTCAAGGCGAGCATTGGGCGAGCGGTTGAGGGCTTGAAAGACTTGCAGGGTTTCCAGTGCGGGCATGATCGGCTCTCTCCAACGCCTTGCATCCTACTCCGTCGCCTTGCCGCTGCCAGCCTGTCTGCCGACAAAAAGCGCAAGTTTAGGCAAGTGCAGGGCCTGCCTCGGGAACAGACTGAAGGTCATCTTCAGGAGTTACCGTCATGAATCTCTCGTTATACCTGCTGACCGTGCTGATCTGGGGCACCACCTGGATCGCCTTGAAACTGCAACTGGGGGGGTGGCGATTCCGGTGTCGATCGTCTATCGCTTTGGTCTGGCGTCGCTGGTGCTGTTCGGGATGTTACTGCTCAGCCGCCGCCTGCAAGTGATGAACTGCCGTGGGCACTTGATCTGCCTGGCCCAGGGGCTGTGCCTGTTCAGCATCAACTTCATGTGCTTTCTCAGTGCCAGTCAGTGGATCCCCAGCGGCTTGGTCGCTGTGGTGTTCTCCACCTCCACGTTGTGGAATGCGTTGAACTCGCGGGTGTTCTTTGGCCAGAAAATTGCGCGCAATGTGCTGATGGGCGGCGCACTGGGGCTGTTTGGGCTGGGCTTGTTGTTCTGGCCGGAACTGGTCGGCCATACCGCCAGCCCGCAAACCCTGCTCGGCCTGGGTCTGGCGCTGCTCGGCACCCTGTGTTTTTCGGCGGGCAACATGCTTTCCAGCCTGCAACAGAAAACCGGCCTCAAACCGCTGACCACTAACGCCTGGGGTATGGCCTATGGCGCCGCGATGTTGTCGATGTACTGCCTGGTCAAAGGCATTCCTTTCGATATTGAATGGAACACCCGTTACATCGGCTCGTTGTTGTATCTGGCGATTCCCGGCTCGGTGATTGGCTTCACTGCTTACCTGACCCTGGTCGGGCGCATGGGCCCTGAACGCGCGGCCTATTGCACCGTACTGTTCCCGGTGGTGGCATTGAACGTGTCGGCTTTCGCCGAGGGCTATCAATGGACCGCACCTGCATTGGTCGGGTTGGTACTGGTCATGTTGGGTAACGTGTTGGTGTTTCGCAAACCCAAGGTGCAGGTGACGGCGGGGAGTGGCAAGTTGGCGTGATCAGGTTATAGAGCGCGGCGTTGATCAATGGTCGATCTTGAGTGCCAGGAAGATCAGCGCCGTCATCATGTAGTCGATAACGTTTCGGGTCCAGGTCATGGCATTCCACTCCTTGGAGGTGTCCATGTCGAACCATTCATTACCGACAACTTGCAAGCAAAAGTAGTAAACGAATATACCGATCATCAAACCGACAATGGCGTATTTTTTGGCTTCGTGAAACTCTTTGCGGGGGGCATGCAGTTTTTTGTAAAGCTGGTAAGCGCCCAATAAACAACAGACGGTATAAGTTATTTCAAACGTGATAATCATCCAATAGATGCGATGGTGCAGCATGGGTGAAGTGATAGCTCGATAGCGCAGTTCGTTGTTGGGGCGGGTCGTGTCCATGCTGAGTATGTGTCCGACGAATTCGTAGTTGGACGAGTAATCGGTCAAGTTGCTGAATACAATCAGCAGGCCAAATATGCCGGCCATTAAAACCATGCCAAGCTTGCTGCGCCTTATCACGCAGGCCGTGGTGAAATGAGTCATGTGACGTATTCTCCAGTTTCATGTTCTGCCGAGGACAGTTTGTGTGCGTTTGAGTTTATAACGCTGACGGTGCACGGGGCGGGAGACTGAAGTGCGAATTGTGTCGCGGGGTGTGTTGTTTATATAAATAGCGTACGAGTTGCCGGTGTTGAATGTTTATATAAGGATTGTCGGCGTTTGGTTGTTTTACTTGTGGGGCAACCCGGGAGCCGGCACACCGAAGTGGCGTGCCTGCTCATTGATCAGCCTTTCCATACCTGCGGATTAACCAGATCCTGCGGCCGCTCGCCCAGCAGGGCGCTGTGCAAGTTGGCCAAGGCGCGATGGGCCATGGCTTCTCGGGTTTCGTGAGTGGCCGAACCGATGTGCGGCAAGGTCACGGCGTTCTTCAACTGGAACAGCGGCGACTCGGCCAGTGGTTCCTTCTCGTAGACATCCAGCCCCGCACCGCGGATCCGCTGGTTCTGCAAGGCCTCGATCAGCGCCGGTTCATCGACCACCGGGCCACGGGAAATATTCACCAGAATCGCACTCGACTTCATCAGCGCCAGTTCGCGGTGGCTGATCAGGTGCCGGGTCTTGTCGCTGAGCGGCACCACCAGGCAGACGAAATCGGCTTCGGCCAGCAATTGATCAAGGCTGCGAAACTGCGCGCCGAGTTCCTGTTCAAGGTTGGCCTTGCGGCTGTTGCCGCTGTACAGAATCGGCATGTTGAAGCCCAGACGACCGCGACGGGCAATGGCCGCGCCGATGTTGCCCATGCCGACGATGCCCAGGGTTTTGCCATGCACGTCGCAACCAAACAGCGGCGCGCCGACAGTGGCCTGCCATTGCCCGGCCTTGGTCCAGGCGTCCAGCTCGGCGACACGCCGGGCGCTGCTCATCAGCAAGGCAAAGGCCAGGTCGGCGGTGCTTTCGGTCAGCACGTCCGGGGTGTTGGTGAGCATGATCCCGCGTTCGTTGAAGTAGTTCAGGTCATAGTTGTCGTAGCCGACCGAGACACTGGACACCACTTCGAGTTTGCTGGCGTTCTCCAACTGGGCCCGACCGAGCTTGCGACCGACGCCGATCAAGCCGTGAGCGTGGGGCAGGGCGTCGTTGAACTGTGCATTGATGTCACCCTGCTTGGGGTTGGGCACGATCACATCGAAGTCGTGTCGCAAGGACTCGACCATTTCGGGCGAGACACGGCTGAAGGCAAGTACAGTCTTTTTCATCGCAGGAAGGCTCGTCAGGCGGAGGAGAATGCCAAGCACGCTAACATTCTCTGGCAGGGTTTTGCGAGGGCAGAAAAGATCGCAGCCTGCGGCAGCTCCTACACGAACCCCAACCCCGTAGGAGCTGCCGCAGGCTGCGATCTTTTTCTAATTGGCCACCCGAGCCCCGGCCAGACTCCCGCTCAACTCATACGCCGCCAATTCCGCCTGATGCGCCGCCAGAATTTCCGGCAGCGACCCGCGCAGGTACTCGACCCAGGTCTTGATCTTCGCATCCAGGTACTGGCGCGAGGGGTAGATGGCGTACAGGTTCAGCTCTTGCGAGCGGTAGTTGGGCATGACCCGCACCAGGCTGCCATTACGCAGGCCTTCGATGGCGGCGTAGACCGGCAGCACACCGACACCCATGCCGCTGATGATCGCGGTTTTCATGGCGTCGGCGGAGTTCACCAGAAACGGTGAGCTGTTGATGGTGACCATTTCCTGGCCTTCCGGGCCGTCGAACAGCCACTTCTCCAGCGGAATCACCGGGCTGACCAGGCGCAGGCAGGCGTGATTCAACAAGTCGCTGGGCTTCTGCGCGCAACCGTTGGCTTTTACGTAAGCGGGTGACGCGCAGACGATGCTGTAAGTGATGCCCAGCCGTTGCGAGACGAAACCCGAATCCGGCAGTTCGCTGGCAAGCACGATGGATACGTCGTAGCCCTCGTCGAGCAAGTCCGGTACGCGGTTGGCCATGGTCAGGTCGAACGTCACGTCTGGATGGGATTTGCGATAACGGGCGATGGCGTCGATCACGAAGTGCTGACCGATCCCGGTCATGGTGTGCACCTTGAGTTGCCCGGCCGGGCGCGCATGGGCGTCGCTGGCCTCGGCTTCGGCTTCCTCGACATAGGCGAGGATCTGCTCGCAGCGCAGCAAATAACGTTTGCCGGCCTCGGTCAGGGCGATGCGGCGAGTGGTGCGGTTGAGCAAACGGGTTTGCAGGTGGGCTTCCAGGTTGGAGACCGCGCGCGAGACGTTGGCCGTCGTGGTATCAAGCTGCACGGCAGCGGCAGTGAAGCTGCCGGCTTCGGCGACACAGCTGAAGGCGCGCATGTTTTGCAAAGTGTCCATGGGGTGCTCTCGGGTGCGATGACAAATTGTGACACGAAGTTACGGAATGCTGTGACCCCGACCAAGGGATTATCTCGTTAACGGTAACAAAGATTCACAGGAATCCCGGCTTATCGCCGCACTGGCCCACCCCTAGAATTGCGCCGATCTCTGTAGAAGCTGCCGAAGGCTGCGATCTTTTGATCTTCGGCGCCTTCGAGGGCGCCAGAAGATCGCAGCCTTCGGCAGCTCCTACGGGTCGTCCCCTCCCTCTCAGGAATTTGCAGCAGTGCCGCGTCGCATCAGCAGAGAGCTGAAGACTCTCAGTGTTTGGGCTTTATCGTTAGCCATCAGCGGCTGCATCGGAACCGGGGGTATTGCCCCACAGGGCAAGGCATTCGACGCCAACACATTAGCCACCGACGAGGCCATCCAGAGCGCCGCCAAAGACGCTCACTGGCCCACCGCCCAGTGGTGGCGGGCCTATGGCGATCCGCAACTCAATCATTGGGTCGACCTCGCCGTGCAAGGCAGCCCGAGCATGGCCATGGCCGCCGCCCGTGTGCGTCAGGCCAAGTCGATGGCCGGTGTGGCCGAGTCTGCCGAGTCGTTGCAGGTCAACGGCGAATCCACCCTCAAGCGCCACAACTGGCCGACCGATCAGTTCTACGGTCCGGGTGAGCTGGCCAACACCACCACCTGGGACAACAACGCCACCCTCGGTTTCAGCTATGCCCTCGACCTCTGGGGCCGCGAAAGCAATACCACCGAACGCGCCGTCGACATGGCGCACATGAGCGCCGCCGAAGCGCGCATGGCTCAACTTGAATTGCAGAACAACGTGGTGCGCGCCTACATCCAGTTGTCGCTGCATTACGCGCAGCGGGACATCGTGGTCGCGACCCTCAAGCAACAACAGCAAATTCTCGACCTCGCGCAAAAGCGTCTGGACGGTGGCATCGGCACTCATTTCGAAGTCAGCCAGGCACAAACTCCGTTGCCGGAAACCCATCGGCAACTGGACGCGCTGGACGAAGAAATTGCCCTGAGCGGCAATCAACTCGCCGCGCTGGCAGGCAAAGGCCCGGGGGAGGGTGCACGCTTGCAGCGTCCGACGCTGTCTCTGTCCGCCGCACTGAAATTGCCCTCGGCATTGCCCGCGCAGTTGCTCGGCCAACGCCCGGACGTGGTCGCCAGTCGCTGGCAAGTCGCGGCCCAGGCGCGCGGGATCGATGTGGCGCACGCCGGGTTTTACCCCAACGTCAATCTGGTTGGCAGCCTCGGTTACATGGCGACCGGCGGCGGGGCGCTGGAGTTCCTGAGCGGTAAGAAGCTCAACTACAGCGTGGGGCCGGCGATCTCCTTGCCGATCTTCGACGGTGGGCGCTTGCGCTCGGAATTGGGCGAAGCCTCGGCCGGCTATGACCTCGCCGTGGCCAACTACAACCAGACCCTGGTCAATGCGCTCAAAAGCATTTCCGACCAGCTGATCCGCCGCGAGTCCATGGACAAGCAGCAAGCCTTCGCCGCCGAGTCGGTGGCCGCTGCGCAGAAAACCTACGACATCGCAATGATCGCCTATCAGCGCGGGCTCACCGATTACCTCAACGTGCTGAACGCCCAGAGCCTGTTGTTCAAGCAGCAGCAAGTGCAACAACAGGTTCAGGCTGCACGCTTGAGCGCCCATGCCGAATTGGTCACCGCCCTCGGTGGCGGGCTCGGCGCGGGTAACGACGTGCCGGATAACAGCAAAACCCAGGCGCCGAAATCCCCCGCCATTCTCTCTGCCCTCGATCACTGAACAGGACGCCATGACTCCCTTGCCTGCACCGCTGCGCTGGCTGTATTCCCTTGAATGGCGCCGCGGTTTTTTTGACTGGGCACGCAGTGACGGCGTGACCTGGGTCTACATCTTCAAGGTGCTGATCGCCGCGTTCCTGACCCTCTGGCTGGCCATGCGCCTGGAACTTCCGCAACCACGCACGGCGATGATCACCGTGTTCATCGTCATGCAGCCGCAGAGCGGTCAGGTGTTCGCCAAGAGCTTTTATCGCTTTCTCGGCACGTTGGCTGGCTCGGCGGTAATGGTCGCGCTGATTGCCCTGTTCGCACAGAACACCGAACTGTTTCTCGGTGCATTGGCGATTTGGGTCGGGATCTGCACGGCCGGCGCCGCGCGTTATCGCAACTTCCGCGCTTACGGTTTTGTGCTCGCCGGTTACACCGCCGCGATGGTCGGTTTGCCGGCGCTGGCGCACCCGGACGGTGCGTTCATGGCGGCGGTCTGGCGGGTGCTGGAAATCTCCCTGGGGATTCTCTGCTCAACCTTGGTCAGCGCCGCGATTCTCCCGCAAACCGCCAGCGCCGCGATGCGCAACGCCTTGTATCAGCGCTTCGGGGTGTTCGCACTGTTCGTGACCGATGGCTTGCGGGGTCGCAGCCAACGCGAGGCTTTCGAAGCTGGCAACGTGCGTTTTATCGCCGAAGCCGTGGGTCTGGAAGGGTTGCGCAGCGTCACCGTGTTCGAAGACCCGCACATGCGGCGGCGCAATGGTCGGCTCAGTCGCTTGAACAGCGAATTCATGGGCATCACCACTCGTTTCAACGCCTTGCATCAGTTGCTTGAACGCTTGCGCAGCAGTGGTACGGAACAGGTGGTGGCGGCGATCAAACCGGGCTTGCAGGACCTGGCCGAAGTGCTCGATGGCTTCTCGGGGCGTGCGCTGACGCATGCCGATGCGGCACGTCTGGCGGCGCAATTGGCGGCCTATAAAGAAGGACTGCCGGCGCGGGTGCGCAGCTTGCGGGCGCTTTTTCAGGAGAGCGAACCGAGCGACGCCGAGCAACTGGATTTCCACACCGCGTACGAGTTGCTCTATCGCTTCGTCGACGAAGTACACAGTTATGCACAGACCCACGCATCGCTGGCCGAGCACAGCCACGAACGCGAGCAATGGGACGAACCCTACACCCCGAAAACCAACGGGTTGGCCTCGGCCGCTGCGGGCATTCGGGCGTCGTTCATTCTGATTGTGCTGGGCAGTTACTGGGTCGCCACCGCGTGGCCGAGTGGCGCGACCATGACCTTGATCGCTGCGGCCACGGTCGGTCTCTCGGCGGCCACCCCGAACCCCAAACGCATGGCGTTCCAGATGGCCTGCGGAACGTTGCTCGGTGCGCTGATCGGCTTCGTCGAGATGTTTTTCATCTTCCCGTGGATCGACGGTTTCCCGTTACTGTGCGTGATGCTGGCGCCGGTGATCGTACTCGGTTCGTTCCTCACCTCACGACCGCAGTACGCCGGTGTCGGCCTGGGTTTGCTGATCTTTTTCAGCACCGGTTCAGTGCCGGACAACTTGACCGTCTACAACCCCTACACCTTCATTAATGACTACATCGCCATGGTCATGGGCATGTTGGTGTGCGCGGCGGCGGGGGCGATCATCTTGCCGCCCAACAGCCGCTGGTTATGGCGGCGACTGGAGCAAGACTTGCGCGGGCAAGTGGTGTTCGCCATCAGCGGCAAACTCAAGGGGCTGGCCTCAGGTTTTGAAAGCAGCACCCGCGATCTGGTGCACCAGGCCTATGGCTTGGCCGCCGGACAACCGCAGGTACAGAGCCAATTGCTGCGCTGGATGTTTGTGGTGCTGGAAGTCGGCCACGCGATCATTGAGTTGCGCAAGGAACAGGCGATTCTCCCGGTGCACCCGGCCTATGCCGAATCTCAACCGTGGCGCCAGGCGATCCGGGTCATGGGGCGCTCATTGGTGCGGTTGTTTCTGCAACCGAGCCAGAGCAATCTGGAGCGCAGTCTGGTGGCTGTCGACCACGCCATCAGCCGTGTCCAGGCCACCGACGAACCCTTCGCCCCGCACTTCGACACCTCCGCCCTGCGCCGGGTGAAGAGCTACCTGCATTTCATCCGCACGTCGTTGCTCGACCCGCAATCGCCGCTGGCGGCACTCGCTGCCCCTCAAGGACCTGACCATGCCTCGTGAAATTGCCTTCCACGGCGTCTACATGCCGACCATGACCCTGATGTTTTTCATCGCTGCGGCGGTGGCCTGGGCGCTCGACCGGTTTTTGTCCGGGTTTGATCTGTACCGCTTCTTCTGGCACCCGGCGCTTTTGCGCTTGAGCCTCTTCACCTGTTTGTTCGGCGCCCTCGCGCTGACTGTTTACCCTTGAGACCGATTCGATGAAAAAGCTCTTCAGTCTGCTCGCGACCTTGTTGGTACTGGCCCTCGCGCTGTGGATCGGCCGGACCCTCTGGGTGCATTACATGGACACCCCGTGGACCCGCGATGGCCGGGTGCGCGCCGACATCATCAACGTCGCCGCCGACGTCACCGGCGAAGTGATCGACGTGCCGGTGCGTGACAACCAACAGGTCAAAAAGGGCGACCTGCTGATGCAGATCGACCCTGAGCATTACCAGATCGCGGTGAAACAGGCGCAGTCGCAGGTGGCTTCGCGCAAAGCCACCTGGGAGATGCGCAAGGTCAACGCGCACCGCCGCGCCGACCTCGACAACCTGGTGATCTCCAAGGAAAGCCGCGACGACGCCAGCAACATCGCCGACTCGGCGCTGGCCGACTACCAACAGGCCCAAGCTCAGCTGGAAGCGGCCGAGTTGAACCTCAAACGCACCAAAGTACTGGCAGCAGTGGACGGTTACGTGACGAACCTCAACGTTCATCGCGGCGACTACGCGCGCATCGGCGAAGCGAAAATGGCCGTGGTCGACATGCACTCGTTCTGGGTCTACGGCTTCTTCGAAGAAACCAAACTGCCCCACGTGCGCGTCGGCGATAAGGCCGACATGCAATTGATGAGCGGTGAAGTGCTCAAGGGCCATGTCGAAAGCATTTCGCGCGGCATCTACGACCGCGACAACCCGGAAAGCCGCGAGCTGATCGCCGACGTGAATCCAACCTTCAACTGGGTGCGTCTGGCCCAACGGGTGCCGGTGCGGATTCACATCGATGAAGTCCCGGACGGGGTGCTGCTGGCGGCGGGGATTACCTGCACGGTGGTGGTCAATCAGGTTGATCAGCAATAGCGCCTGAGCTGAAACGACAAAACCCGCCAGCCTTGTGAAAAGGCGGCGGGTTTTGTTTTGTTCGGGCAGGGAAATACGCGATGAACGATAACGCCGTCTACCTGACGAGCCCCAAATTCGTAGCAGCTGTCGAGCCTGCGAGGCTGCGTTCGAGGACGTAGTCCTCGCAAATCCTGCATACGCGGTTTACCTGAAAGAACGCGCTGCCTGATTTCACGACCGCTTCGCGGCCGAACGCAGCCTCGCGGGCTCGACAGCTGCTACGGGCGCCGGGCTCTTATCCGCTACTGCGGTGAATCCGGTGGATCAAGGTGATCCAGCGCCCGATTCACCGCCAACTCGGCCAGCGAAATCATCTGCTGAATCGCCAATGCGGTATTGCGCTTGGGGCCTTCAAGCTCAAACGCCAGATCGCTGGCCATGACATTCACCGAGGCGAGCGTCTCGCAGGCGTGGGCCAATAGGGTTTCAGAGTCGACGTCGGGGGCTATGACAAAAATGCAGCCGGGACGTCGGTCGGTTAACAATGCCTTGGTCTCAGGCAGTACCAGGTAATGATCGAGCGCACGGTGTGCGGCGGCGTGGAGTTCTTTTGAATCGAGGGAGGCGTAGGGAGAGGTGCTTTCGGTTTCAGTGGGATTGGGGGTAGCTTTAGACATAGTGATGCTCCAATAGGTTGAGTCACTCCTATGAGATATCCGGGCTACCACACCCGATCGCTGAATGGGCAGCGACCCGAAAAGGTTATCCGTCCCTCATCTCCCAGCGCAACCGTCAAAACGTGTCGGAACCGTCCTCAGAAGCGCGGGCCATTGTCCTTCAAAAACCTACACGACATAAACGTCCTTTTATTCCGGTTCCGGGATAAATGAATCCGTTTCTCTCCCAGGATCAAAAGATCGCAGTCTGCGCCAGCTCCTACGCCGAATGACATGCACCGCGTAGGAGCTGCCGAAGGCTGCGATCTGTTGATCTGTTTTCTTGTTCAACCCTGGCAATACGTCTCATGCAAATGCCGCCACAGCAGCGCGCCTGACGGCAGCTTTTCAATCACTGCCGTCGCACGCCGATCGTTCAGCACGCCGCTCGCATCGGATTGCAGTTCGCGATAGCTGACGGTGGCGCCGCTTGCGTGTTGGTCAATCCCGCGCAGTTCGCTCAGGCCGATTCGCAAGCCCGGGCGAGCACCACCGAGTTTATCGAACAGCTCGCTCAAGCCCGGATAATCCAGCGCGTTGCCGCCGGGCACGATCATCGAAAACTGCGGCGAGAAGCGCGCCAGCAACTGCGTCAGTACGCCTTTGTCGGCCGTGCCGGAAAACCATTGCTCGATGTCGACGAGGGTCTGGGTCACTTCGTTGAAGTAGGGGGTGTAGTCGGTCATGTTCTTTCCTTGAATTGAGCGCAGGGTAGGAGCGTCGGTGTTCTAAACGTTTAAAGCTGGCCAGTCAGGCCAAACCGCTTCATCAACCCGCATTCCAGCAACCCCTTGGGCAGCAACCCCGCCAGCAGCGGCAACGCTCGACTGCCATTGCCCAGGCGCAGCAAGCGCGGCGGTTTGCTGTGCTGCACGGCTTTGAGCAGGTCAGCCGCGAACTGCGAGGCTGGGGTCGGGTTGTCCTGGGAAGCCTTGGCCCGAGCGCGAATTCCCTCGCGCAGCGGCCACCAGGGCGATTGTTCGCTGATCAGCAGTTCGGCTTCAAGGCCTGCGTTCCTGGCGAAACTGGAGGCGATGGCGCCGGGCTGGACTTCCATCACCCGGATACCGAAGGGCGCCAGTTCCATGCGCAGCGCATCGCTCAAGGCATGCACCGCGGCTTTCGAGGCGCAATAGGCACCGGCGAACGGTGTGACCAACACACCGGAGACGCTGCCGATATTCACCACCAGGCCTCGGCTGCGGCGCAATACCGGAAACAGCGCGCGGGTGACACCGACCACGGCGAACACGTTGGTTTCGAACTGGCGTTGCATCGCCGCTACACCGCCGTCGAGCAGTGGTCCCATGGCGCCGTAACCGGCGTTGTTGATCAGCACGTCGAGGCCGCCGTGTTGCTGATTAATGCGTTCGCTCAAGTGTTCGAGTGCCGGCCCGTCGTTGACGTCCAGCTGCACGGCGGTAAAACCGGCGTCAGCCAGAACCGCCACGTCCTCAGCCTTGCGCGCGGTGGCCAACACCTCGAAACCGGCGTTTTTGAAGGCGTCGGCCAAGGCGCGGCCAATGCCGCTGGAACAACCGGTGATTAACGCGATGGGCATGGCGCGGTCCTTGTGCAAAAAGAGGGGGAAGGGGAAGGATCAGTCAGAGAAACTACCCTGCAAACGCTCGGCGCGAAACTCCAGGGTTTGCGGACGATAACCGGGGCGCAGCGGCGGCATCGGCAAACAGTCCTCCCAATCGGCGCCGGCCTGCAATTCACCGGGGCCGCGGTAGCGGGGGGCGGCGTATTGATTGTCCGCCAGGTTGACCGTGTCACCCGGCGCATAGGCAGCGATCCGCCAGCGCAGTTCAGTCAGCGGCACGTCGTTGCCGTTGTTCAGCTTCAGCAGCAGCGGGCGATCGGCCGGGCAATGTTCCGGTGCATAGCTGATGCGCAACTCCAGCCGCGCCAGTTGCTTGATCTCGCGGTTGTCCAGCCATACCACCCACACGGCCACCAGCCCCAACCCGATGGCCGCTGCCAAAGAGACCGGCAAGGCCTTGGCCGGATAGCGCAGCAACAGGAACAGCCAGGTGATGACCAGCAGGACGCCAATGAACATGCAGCGAAACCTCGGAAGGGGAGACGGTCATGCTACCTAAGCGTAGATGGGATTGGCGATGGCTGAGAGCCGCCGCAGCGCTAATCGGCTGCGGCAAAGACCAGGGAAAAGGTGGGCGAGACGTATCAGTCGTCGCCCACCGATTTCGGATGCGTCGCATCAGACTTCGTCAGGATGATTGATATAAGGTGCGTTTCTTTCCTGAATGTTCAGGTTGAAAACCAAGGGCGCTCCACCTTTGTCAGCAATATAGATGTAGGGGGAGTCGTGGACGTTATGTACATGCATCAATCCCGAGTTTCTAACTTGCAAGTAGATGCGGGTTCTGTCTTTGTTTAAATGATCAAGAGTGAGGGGCTTGCCGTTATTATGTAGCAGATGAAAAGTTTCTGATCCGGTTGGAGGGAATGCTCCAATTAGCCCTTCTTCACTGGTGCTGAGGCATTTTCCATAATATGAACCGGGTGTTCGAATATAGAGTCTGTAGCCGAGGTTGGTGTGCCTGAAGTAAAGCGTTAGTCGAGGTCTGGCATCGATTGGGGCTTCGGGGCGCAACCCCAGGAAGTGTGAATCGTCCCGTTCTTGTGGGCGCCCGGTAAAAAAGCCACCGCTGAACAAGGTAGATGTAACTATCGTCCGCTTGCCGTGCATCACGTCCAGGAAGTGCAATAGACTGGTTTCAGTGCCAAGGGTCGCAATAAAAGTTTTTTGCCGATCTGTAGTCATGAGATATTCACGGTATGAAGTCATTAAGCCGCACCGCGGCTCAGAATTTCGAATTTGAAATCCAAGGGCTTTGCGCGGACTATTCCTGTGCAAACGAGGCCGCCCACAGGGGTGTTGCCGCGCACACTCAGAGTGCGACCGCCCCTGGTCTGGATCCTGAGAGTCGGGTTCCCGTTGCCGATCTGGTCAAGAGTGATAATGCGTCCGTTCTGATCAAGCAAGTTGTAGGTTGTCTGCGCCGAGTCAGGGCGAAAGGCGCCGATGAAGTCCTTGTCTTCGTTGCTCAATGCATAGCGGTGATACAGGCTGTCGGTGAAAAGATAGATGGAGTAGTAGTCGTCAATGCAATAAAAGTAAAACTTGAGCTGCTGGAACGGCGCGTCAGACTTTACACAAAGATAATTGGAAACATCCATGATGGCATCAAATGACCAAGTGTCGTAATCCGGTTTTTTGACGTGGGTGGTTTTGCCATGAGTTATTTTTGGAATGTGCAGATTGCCGTAGTTGGTTTTCATTGTGGCAACAAAGGAGCGTTCTTTGTTCTGGCTCATAGTGTGTATTCCATTTTTGTTGTTGGGTGTTGACAGTCTCGAGTGTGCTCGGCTGGCTGTTAAGCTAACAGTAAGATGGTTTTAATGAGTGGTTGTTTGGTGAATGGATGTTTCAGTAGTTGCTGCTTTAAAGAGTGCGCGCAGCGTTGCGGTAGTTTGAATGGCGAGCAAAAAAACGCCCAGCCTGCTGCGGATAGGGAACGCAGTCGGCTGGACGGGGGCTTCCTGTTATAGCGATCAATCACTGCGCGATGGTTTTCACCGACACCCCTCGTTCAATCGGCGTAGAGCGACCATGGATATCCTCAAAGCGCTCGATATCATCGTCGCCCAGGTAGCTTTACTCGGGGGCGTGGTCGCGCAGGAAAACCAGGTGATCGGGTTTCGACTGTTCAGCGCTGTAGCGGTAACCCTGCACGTCAAATTGCTTGAGCGCAGCCGGGTCGTTGATGCGTTCCTGGATCACGAAACGGCTCATCATCCCACGGGCTTTTTTCGCGTAGAAACTGATGATTTTGTACTGGCCGTTCTTCAGGTCCTTGAACTCGGTGTTGATGATCCGGGCGTTCAAGGCGTTGCGTTTGACCGCCGAGAAGTACTCGTTGGAGGCGAGGTTGAGCAGCACGTCATCGCCTTGGTCGGCCAGGGCGTCGTTCAGCCACTCGCTGATTTGCGTGCCCCAGAAGGCGTATAGGTCTTTGCCACGGGCATTGGCCAGTTTGGTGCCCATCTCCAACCGATACGGCTGCATCAGGTCCAGCGGGCGCAGCAGGCCGTAGAGGCCCGAGAGCATGCGCAAATGGCGTTGGGCGTAGTCGAAATCGGCTTCGCTGAAGGTCTGGGCATTCATGCCGGTGTACACGTCACCTTTGAATGCCAGCAGCGCCTGCTTGGCGTTGGCCGGCGTGAATGCCGGGGTCCAGCTGCCAAAGCGTGCGGCGTTGAGGCCACCGATCTTGTCGGAAACGTGCATCAACTCGCTGATCTGTGCCGGGCTCAACTCGCGCAGTTGCAGGATCAACTCCTGGGAATGGTCCAGGTACTGCGGCTGAGTGAAGCGCTGGGTGGCCGGTGGTGTTTCGTAATCGAGAGTCTTGGCGGGGGAAATCACCATCAGCATGAAGTCGTCTCCTTTAATCGTGCGGGGATTCTAGGGGGTTGTCCCGGTTGACTCCAGCTATCAAGGCCATAGGTGATCGGCGGTGCGGCCGAAAAGATCGCAGCCTGCGGCAGCTCCTACATACGCCAATCCACGTAGGAGCTGCCGCAGGCTGCGATCTTTTGACCTTCTCGGGATATAGTGCTGCGCGGGTTTTGTTATGGAGACATCCCTTTGCGTATCGCTTTACTGTTTTGTGCCTGGTTGTTCAGCGTTGGCGCTTTTGCCGCGCCCAACGACCTTGCCACGCTGGATCGCAGCACCTGGCCAGAACAACTCGGCAACCCGACCCTGTTCGATGTCGCTTCACGCGCGGAAATCCTCACCTTCGCCCGGGCCTTGCTGGCCAGTGAGTCGCTGGACGAAGCGGCGTTAAAGCAGCGCCTGGGGTTACGCATGATCAACCTTGAGTCGATCAACACACTGCGCGCGCGCATGTGGCAGCGCTTGCTAGCGAACTACAACTTTGCCCAGCAGAGCTGCGATCAGGATGCGTCTTTCTGTTTTCTGGTCGAAGACATGGACACCCTGCGAGAGCAGGCCGGCAAGTTCCAGCTCGGCGAAGACTCCTATTACGCCCGATGGGCCGAGCCGAGCCGGCGTTTTCATGAGCGCTATCTGGACGAACAATTGCGCAAGGCCGCGCTGTTTCCGCAGACCAGCAGCGAAGTTGAACTGTTCGGCGACTACGAGCGTAACGGCGATGAGCTCAACGATCGGCTGTTTGTGCTGAGCTTCGACAGCGCCGCCCGCCTCGCGCCGGACAACACTGCGTGGCTGGCCGAGTACCTGCGCAAGTCGAACCTGAGCGGGACCTTCTTTGTGCTGGGCAGCGACATCCAGAACCGCCTGGCACAGCATTCGGTGGCCGAGCTGCAAGCGTTGTACTCAAAACAATGCATCGGTGTGCAGGGCTGGGAATTCCGCTCCCACAGCCATTGGCAGGATTGGCAGTATTCAGTCACTCGCAGCGTCGAACTGGTGAAGAACAATCTGCCGGAGAACTTCGTGCCGTTGTTCCGCCCGCCCAATGGCCAGCGTCGCGCCGATGCGCAAGGTTTCTTCAAGGCTCAGGGGGTGCAGGTTGCACTGTGGGACATCGATCCTGCGGACGGCAGTCATCAGCTCACGGCTGAGCAGAGCGCACAGCGAGTGCTGACATTGATGCTGTTGTGGCGCCACGGGGTGATCAATTTCAACGTCAAACAGGACGTGGTGAAAACGGCAATGCCGTGGTTGTTGACGTACACCGCGCAAAGCGGGATCGGCTGGGAAGATTGTCAGGACGCTTTTCGCTGAAACGCGCCCTCCCCAAAAAAACCCGGAAACATTGGGGCAGAGGTGATTTTGAGAGAGATTTCGATGCAGGCGGACTTCCGACTTTAACGGTGTCTGCGCGGCGCGCCAAGGGCTTTTCGTCACTCTGGAAAATAAACTTCAAAAAAGCGTCAAAGTGCTTTTTTCTGTCACAGGTTTTGGAGTATTACGAAGACAGACCGCCGAAACCTGCAACACAGGTGGCGTCTTCCAAGACCCCGTGTGTGCAGTTCACTTGAGTCGTGCAGTTCATATGAGTACGGCAGGTGAATTCGGTGGCCACTTCGAGGCGCAGCACTGTCATGGTATTGCGTCGACTGGCTCCCACAAAGGTGACCGAGTATGGATGATCACGGACGTAGCCCCTCCAACCAGCCAATCCTTTATGTACTCGATACCAACGTATTGATCCACGATCCCAACGCGCTCCTGAACTTCGAAGAACACCACGTTGCCATCCCGATGACCGTCCTTGAAGAGCTGGACAAGCTCAAGGGCGGCCATCACAGTGTGGCGGCCGAATGCCGTCAGGCCATTCGCCTGATCGACAAGACGCTGGGCGACGCCTCTCCCCAAGACGTTGAACTGGGTGTACCGATCCAGCGCGGAAAAAGCGGGCCCAAGGGTTTGCTGTCGATCCTGATGAGCAAGCGCGCCGAGCCGAACATCATTCTGCCCGAGCACCTGAACGACAACATCATCATCAACCAGTTGATTGACCTGCACGCGCGCGAACCAAAACTGCCCGTGGTGCTGGTCACCAAAGACATCAACATGCGCCTCAAGGCCCGGGCTTGCGGGATCGCGGCCGAGGACTACAGCACCGACCAACTGGTTGACGACGTATCGCTGCTGCCTAACGGTTATCACAACATGACCGGCTCCTTTTGGGACCTCGTGAGCAAGGTCGAAACCCGTCAGGACCATGGCCGCACCTGGCACCAGGTGAAGCTGATCGACAACCTGCCGGCGGTGCATATCAACGAGTTCATCATCGACGAACAGGGCTTTGTCGGCTGGATCAAGGAGATCGAGGAAGACCGTCTGCTGATCCTCGACCTGCATCAGGAACCCCTGTTGCACCAGGAAGCCTGGGGCCTGAAACCACGCGACATCTACCAGAGCCTTGCCTTGTTCGCCTTGCTCGATCCGGACATTCATCTGGTCAATCTGTCGGGTGCTGCGGGCTCGGGTAAAACCATCCTGGCGTTGGCGGCCGCGATCGAGCAGACCATGGTCAGCAAGCGCTACCGGCGCATCATCGCCACCCGCAGCGTGCAGGGACTGGACCAGGAAATCGGTTTCCTGCCAGGCACCGAAGCAGAAAAAATGGAGCCTTGGCTGGGCGCCATCACCGACAACCTCGAAGCGTTGCACATGGATGACGAAAGCACCCATGGCAGCGTCGACTACATCCTCAGCAAAGTGCCGTTGCAGTTCAAATCCCTCAACTACATCCGGGGCCGCAGCTTCCAGCAGAGCCTGATCCTGATCGACGAATGCCAGAACCTCACCCCGCACCAGATGAAAACCATCATCACCCGTGCCGGCGCCGGTTCCAAAGTGGTGTGCCTGGGCAACCTGGCGCAGATCGACACCCCTTACCTGTCCGCGACCAGCTCCGGGCTGACCTACCTGACTGAACGTTTCAAGGACTTCCCCAACGGTGTACACATCACCCTGCAAGGGGTGCCACGTTCGATTCTGGCCGAATACGCCGAATCTCATTTGTAAGCGTTGCACCAAAACCGGGCGGCCACAAAGCCGCCCGGTTTAATGAGATGGTCACCCCCACACCCTGCGAGGGCTACGCTTTCGCAGGGTGTTTTGTTTTCGGAGGCCATCATCATGAGCGAGTCAGCGCTGATCGGAATCGATCTCGGTAAACACAGTTTCCATCTGCACGGCCAGGACAAATCCGGGCGAGAGGTGTTTCGCAAGAAGCTCTCGCGCCCACAGATGATGCAGTTCTTCGGCAACCTACCGGCCTGTACCGTGGTGATGGAGGCGTGTGCCGGCGCGCATTTTGTCGCTCGTCAGCTGATCGCCATGGGGCATCAGGCCAAACTGATTTCTCCGCAGTTCGTCCGGCCCTTCGTCAAGGGCAACAAAAACGACTTCGTGGATGCCGAGGCCATTTGCGAAGCCGCTTCACGTCCGTCGATGCGCTTCGTCTCGCCTAAAACCGAGGCCCAGCAGACTCTTTCCGTTCTGCACCGCCTGCGCGAATCGCTGGTGCACGACCGCACCAAAGCCGCCAATCAGATGCACGGTTTCCTGTTGGAGTTTGGTATCAGCCTGCCCAAAGGTCTGGCGATCATGAAACGTTTGGCGAGTATCTTGGCCGAGCATGAGTTGCCGGTTCGGCTCACCGGGCTGTTGCAACAACTGCACGATCACTTCGTTTGCCTGGATGAGCAGATCAAGGAACTGGATAAAGAGCTGGCAAGCCAACTGGCCGCCGATGATCTGGGCAGTCGCCTGCTGAGCATGCCGTGTGTCGGCCCGATCACCGCCAGCCTGTTGGCTGTCGAAATGGGCGACGGCCAACAGTACAAGTGCAGTCGCGACTTCGCCGCGTCTGTGGGTCTGGTGCCCAGACAATACAGCACCGGTGGCAAGGCGAATTTGCTCGGCATCAGCAAGCGCGGTGACAAGCACCTACGGCAATTGCTGGTGCAGTGTGCTCGGGTCTACATGCAAAGGCTGGACTACCAGCGCGGCCGTTTGGCCGACTGGGTACGCTCAATGCTGACGCGACGCCACTCGAACGTGGTGGCCTGTGCCTTGGCTAACAAGCTGGCGCGGATCGCGTGGGCGCTAGCGGCCCACCATACGCAGTATGAAGCAGGGCCAGACGCGCTGAACGCCTGACCCTGCGGTTGTTGCAGTACCACGAACCACCCTTCAGGTTTTGCGATAGCTGAACAACGGATGACGTGAACGGCCCACCGGCCTGACGAACAACCTGGCACAAAAATCGGCTTTAGAAAGCCGTCGGTTTTTTCAGGATCGTCAGGCGCGACTCTCATCGTGGCGCGGGGCATGCCCCAAACAGACGCCGGATAGATTTAAGCAAGCCAACCACTTCACCCATTAATCAGTATTGCAAAAACGGGGGTGACCATAGATTTTATTGCACAGCGAAATTCCCCGTAGGAGCTGCCGCAGGCTGCGATCTTTTGGCGTTTGCGAGAGCATTGAAGATCAAAAGATCGCAGCCTGCGGCAGCTCCTACGAGGTACGTTGTTGAGCGGACAATCAAACTCGCGAAAAATTGACCCACAGGTTTACAATCGTTGCTCCTGATCAGGAGTAACGATGTGCTGACTCATCTCGATTCCCAAGGTCGCGCCACTATGGTCGACGTCACTGAAAAAGCCGTGACGTTCCGTGAAGCCACGGCCGAAGCGCTTGTGCGTATGCTCCCTGAAACCCTGCAGATGATCGTCAGCGGTGGTCACCCCAAAGGTGATGTGTTCGCCGTGGCGCGCATTGCCGGCATTCAGGCGGCGAAGAAAACCTCTGATTTGATCCCGCTGTGCCATCCACTGATGCTCACCAGCGTCAAGGTCGAGCTGAGTGCCGAAGGCCTCGATGCGGTGCGCATCGTTGCCCGCTGCAAACTGTCCGGGCAGACCGGGGTGGAAATGGAAGCCCTGACCGCCGCCAGTGTCGCCGCGCTGACGATCTACGACATGTGCAAGGCCGTGGACCGTGGCATGGTCATTGAAACCGTGCGTTTGCTGGAGAAGCTCGGCGGCAAGAGCGGGCATTACCAGGTGGCGGATCAATGAAATTGACGGTGAAGTTTTTCGCCCGTTACCGCGAGGCGCTGGGCGTTGATTCGTTGAGCGTCGAAGGCGATTTCGCCACGGTCGACGATGTGCGTTTGCTGTTGGCGCAACGTGAGGGTGCCGAGGTGCTGAGCGAGCAGAACCTGATGTGTGCGCGTAATGAAGACGTGTGCCAGCTAGACGACCCGCTTGTCGATGGTGATGAAGTGGCGTTTTTTCCTACCGTCACCGGAGGCTGAGCCATGGCGATTCGTGTGCAGTCCACGGCGTTCGATCCGGGCGCTGAAGTCAATGCGATGCATGCGGCGAATGTCGGTGTCGGTGCGGTGGTGAGTTTTGTCGGGTATGTCCGCGACTTCAACGACGGGCTCGATGTGGCCGGGATGTTTCTCGAGCACTACCCGGGCATGACCGAAAAAGCCCTCGGCAAAATCGCCGTTGAGGCCGAACAGCGCTGGCCGCTGCTCAAGCTGGAAGTGCTGCACCGCATCGGCGCTTTGGAGCCGGGCGAGCCCATCGTTTTCGTCGGTGCTGCCAGTGCCCATCGCCAGGCGGCATTCGACGCCTGCGCCTTTGTCATGGACTACCTGAAAACCCGCGCACCGTTCTGGAAGAAGGAAAACACCAGCGACGGCCCGCGATGGGTGGAAGGGCGTGACAGCGATCACGCGGCGGCTGATCGCTGGAAGTAACGTTTCCTCGTGTGACCCCTAAAAGATCGTCCGAACGCGGCCCGAGCCTGCGGCAGCTCCTACACAAGCCAATCTGTGTAGGAGCTGCCGCAGGCTGCGATCTTTTGATCTTAACAATCCCTAAATCACCTGCGATGAACTGCCGGAATAACTGCGCACGCCCGATTGACGTAAAATACATAAAAGTCCAGTATGGAATTATAAGTACAAAAAAGCGTTTCCCATTCCACTTTCTTCTGTCTTGCCAAACCAACAACAACCCGCGAGAAAACGAACATGAAGAAGCTCCCCCTGATCGGTGGCCTGGCCCTGAGCCTGTTGGCGTGCAGCAGTCTGTTTGCCGCCGAGAAAACCCTGCGCATCGGTATCGAAGCGGCTTATCCGCCGTTTGCCTCCAAGACCTCGGATGGAAAAATCACCGGTTTCGACTATGACATCGGCAACGCGTTGTGCGCGCAGATGAAGGTCAAGTGCGAGTGGGTCGAGGGCGAGTTTGATGGTCTGATTCCTTCCCTCAAGGTGAAGAAAATCGATGCCGCGCTGTCGTCCATGACCATTAACGAAGACCGTAAAAAGTCGGTGGATTTCACCCATAAGTACTACTTCACCTCATCGCGGCTGGTGATGAAAGAAGGTGCGGTGGTTGATGACCAGTACGCCAGCCTCAAGGGCAAGACCATTGGTGTGCAGCGTGCCACCACCACTGATCGCTACGCCACCGAGGTGTTCGAACCCAAGGGCATCAACGTCAAGCGTTACAGCAACAACGAAGAAATCTACATGGACCTGGCAGCCGGGCGGCTCGATGCCATTTTTGCCGATACCATTCCGCTGAGTGATTTCCTGTCGATGCCGCGTGGCGCCGGTTACGCCTTTGTCGGGCCGGAGCTCAAGGATCCGAAATACGTGGGGGAGGGCGCCGGGATTGCGGTGCGCAAGGGCAACACCGAGTTGGTTAGCCAACTGAACAGTGCCATCGACGGGATTCGCGCCAACGGCGAATACCAGAAGATTGAAGCCAGGTACTTCAAGTCGGATATCTACGGCGATTGATCTGAAAAGATCGCAGGCTCCTACGCCGAACGCGTTTCCCGTAGGAGCTGCCGCAGGCTCGGGCCGCGTTCGGACGATCTTTTGATCTTTAGCCTTTCAATTCTTTCAAATGCTTGTACACCGTCGCCCGGCCCATGTTCAGTACGTTGGCCACATAGTTGGAGGCGCTTTTGCCTTTGAAGGCGCCTTCGGCGTGCAACGCCAGCACCAGCTCGCGTTTGTGATCACGGGTCAGCAGGTTCAGGCTCAACTGACGCTCGCGCAGCCAGGCATGCAGGAAGGTGTTGATGCGCTCCTGCCAGTCGTCGCGAAACAGCGCGTCAGGTTGCGGGATCAGCTTGCTCGGCGACAGGAACAGGTCCAGTGCCGCTTTCGCGTTTTCGAACAGCGAGATGTTCAGGTTGATGCACAGCACCGCCTGCGGACGACCTTCACCGTCGCGCAGCACGGTGCTCAAGCTGCGAATCTTCTGGCCGTCCCAATTGAGTTTTTCGTACGGTCCGATGTTGGTTTCGCTGACGTCTTCGCTGAGCATGTCTTCCAGTGCCGAATCATCACCGATGTCCCGTTTCGACAGGTTATTGGCGATGTAGTCGACTTTCTGCGTGCGCAAGTCATGCAGCACCACCTCGGCATGGGGGAAGAACAGCGTGGCGATCGCATCGGCGATTGCGCGGTAGTTGTCCAGGGCCGGGTCTTTTTCAGGTGCGTTCATACAGTGGAACTCCAGGCAGCGTCAGCGCCCGTAACAATGGGCGCGGGGAGTTTGCCGCAATCGTGTCGGCACGTCACCTCAGTGGATCAGCCCAGGCGGGCAGGGGAGAGCATTCCTGCATCCAGACCGAACCGGGTGAGCTGCTCGGGTAACGCCGCGCCACGTACCAGTGCCGCGCTGGCCTGGCCCATGGCCGGTGACGTCTGGATACCGTAGCCACCCTGTGCCGCGACCCAGAACAGCCCCGGCACTTTCGGATCGAAGCCGGACAGCAAATCACCGTCGCGCACGAAGCTGCGCAGGCCGGCCCAGGTCCGGGTCGGGCGGCGGATAGTCAGGGTGGTGGCCTCTTCGATCTGGTAGATCCCCATGGCGATGTCCAGTTCTTCAGGCTGCACGTCATGCGGCTCGACCGGGTCGGCATTGGCCGGCGAACCCAGGAACATTCCGGCATCGGGCTTCATGTAGAACGATTCGTCGAGGCTGACCAGCATCGGCCAGTCATGGCTAGCCACACCTTCGGGGCCGGCGAAGATGAAGGCTGCGCGACGCTTGGGTTGCAGGCCGATTGAGGCGGCGCCGGCCAGCTCGCCGATCTTGTCGGCCCAGGCACCGGCCGCATTGATGATGATCGGTGCGCTGAAGGTCTGCCGGGCGGTTTTCACTTGCCAGAGATTGTTCGCATCGCGCGTCAGTCTCAGGACTTCGCTGTCGGTGTGCACTTCGCCCTGGTTACGTCGGATGCCCCGCAGGTAGCCCTGGTGCAGGGCGTCGGTGTCGATATCCGTTGCGGTAGGGTCGTAGATTGCCCCGTGAACCTTCTCGCGGCGCAGGATCGGAATGCGTGCGCAGGCTTCGTCAGCGCTGAGCAATTGCATCTGCGGCACGGTCGCCTTGGCGCTCAGGTACTGATGGTTCAATTCGTCCGGATCGCCAGTGAAGTCGACAGTCATCTCGCCGCGCGGGGTCAGCAGCGGGTGTTCGCAGAAACCGGCTGGCGGTGCATCGAAGAAGTCCCGGCTGGCCTGGGTCAGTGCGCGCACTTGCGGCGTACCGTAAGCGGCGGAGTACAAAGCGGCCGAACGCCCGGTGGAATGGTAGGCCGGGTGGGATTCGCGTTCGAGCACGATCACCCGACCATGCTGCGACAGCCAGAAACCGGTGGAAGCACCGGCGATACCACCGCCGATGATGATGAAGTCTGCCTGGGTCATGAGCGTTTCCTGATGGGCGTAAATGCCAATGGTATCGATGCCCCTGTAGAAGCTGACGAGTGGAACGAGGCTGCGATCTTTTTAGAGGCAAGGTCAAAAGATCGTCCGAACGCGGCCCGAGCCTTCGGCAGCTCCTACAGGGGGCGTGGTGTCACTTCAGCAGTTGGTAGACGGCATTGGCCAGTGCGATGTCTTCCAGGCCCAGACCGATCGAGCGGAAATATACATGGCGATCATAAGCCGGACGTAGCGTCTGTTCGCTCAGCAGTTCGGCCAGGTCGCCCACGATCGAGTTTTTGTCCCATCCGTGCTGTTCGCTGGCGATCAACATTTCGCCGGCAGAGCCTGGAGTGGTCCGGCGATAGTCGCAATAGACCTGCATGTCACTCAGCGTTTCAGGTGGCACCTCGTGGGCACGTACTGCGTTGGTACTGATGGACGTGATCAGCGCCGGTTTGCTCAAGGTCCGTGGGTCGATCACAGGTCCGGCGGACGAGGTGCACAGCATGATCACGTCAGCGTCCTGGATCGCCTCTTCGCGGCTATCGAGTACTTGCAGGCGCGAGTCGATGGCCGAGAGCTGCGCGAGCATTTGCGGATCCCGGCTCGCGAGATTCGGCGAGTAGAGGCTGATGTTTTGCCAGTCCCGCACATTCTTCACGTAATGCAGGTGCGCTTGGGCGACCGGGCCGCTGCCGATGATTGCCAGGCGCGAGGCCTGCGGCAGAGCGAGGGCATCAACGGCGACGGCAGTGGTCGCGGCGGTGCGTGCGGTGGTCAGTTCACCGGCATCGCAGAGCAGCAGCGGCTGGCCGGTTTGCATTGACATCAGCAGCGTCCAGGCGGTTACCAGTGGACCTTCCTTGCGCACGATATAGGGCGAGGTTTTAACGCCGTACACACCGTCTTCGGCCAACACCCCGAGGTAGTTGATGAAGTCACCGGCACCTTGTGGAAACTCCACCCGTTGCTGGGCTGGTTGCACGGCCTGACCCGCGGCCAGGTCGCGGAACAGCTTGCGCAGGATCTTCGGCACGTCGACTTGATCAAGCAGTTCGCGGGCCTGGGGTTGGGCGATCACATAAGGTGTGCTGGACATGCGGATGCTCCGTGGAATCGCAAATAAACTAATTTGTCCATTGTGGACTTATTGTTCTGTTTGGCAATATCCAGGCGTAAAAAAAGCGCAGCCGTTTGTGGCTGCGCTTTGGTGGTTGCGACGCGAGCTTAAGGGCGTTTGCGTTCAACCGCTCGTAGCAGATGGGTCGGCGGGGTTTCGCAACTGATCTTGCGGCCCAGCAACGCCTCGATGGACGGTAGCTGGTAGGAGTCATCTTCACCGGCGAAGCTGATGGACACGCCATCGGCGCCCGCCCGACCGGTACGGCCAATGCGGTGGACGTAATCGTCCGGCACTTCCGGCAGGGTGAAGTTGATCACGTGGCTGATGCCGTCGATGTGAATTCCGCGACCGGCGACATCGGTGGCCACGAGGACGCGGATCTTGCCTTCGCGGAAACCTTCCAGGGTCTTGATGCGCTTGTGCTGCGGAACATCACCCGACAGCTGGGCCGCGTTGACGCCGTCACGCACCAGGCGTTCTTCGATGCGCCGCACTTCGTCCTTGCGGTTGGCGAAGACCATCACCCGCTCCCAACCGTTGTCGGTCACCAGGTTGTAGAGCAGCTTGTATTTATCGGCGCCGGCAACGGCGTAGATGTGCTGTTCGACGTTTTCGCTGGCCACGTTCTCGGATTCGATTTCAACGATGGATGGGTCGGTAGTCCATTGCTTGGCCAGGTTCATCACGTCTTCGGTGAAGGTGGCAGAGAACAGCAGGGTCTGGCGTTCGCTCTTCGGTGGAGTCTGGCGAATGATCTGACGCACTTGTGGGATAAAGCCCATGTCGAGCATCCGGTCGGCTTCGTCGAGCACCATCACTTCGACCATGTCCAGGTGCACGTCGCCGCGCTGGTTGAAGTCCAGCAGACGGCCCGGGGTCGCGACGAGGATGTCGCAGTGGCGGGCTTCGAGGTGCTTGAGTTGCTTGTCGAAGTCCATGCCGCCAACGAAGGTCATGACGTTGAGGCCGGTGTATTTGGTCAGGTTGGCCGCGTCCTTGGCGATCTGCACCACCAGTTCACGGGTCGGTGCAATGATCAGCGCCCGTGGCTCGCCCATGTAGCGCTCTTTCGGCGGCGGGGTTTGCAGCAGTTGGGTGATGATCGAAATCAGGAACGCGGCGGTTTTGCCAGTGCCGGTCTGGGCACGACCGATGGCATCTTTGCCGGCCAGGGTGAAACCCAATACCTGCGCCTGGATCGGCGTGCAGTATGGGAAGCCCAGGTCCTGGATGGCGTGCATCAGTTCCGGGGCCAGCTTGAAATCATGAAAACGGGTTTTGCCTTCCTGCGGTTCGACGGCGAAGTCTTCGAGTGTCCAGGCGACAACAGGCGGTTTCGGCGCGCGTTCGCGGCGCGGTTGCGCAGGTTTTGGCGTCTCGCTGCGCGGTTGCTGTGTAACAGGAGCGGCAACAGGCTCGGTGGCCGGAGTGTTCGCCGGTGTGTATTTCGGTGCCGCGGCAGCTGCGGTCTGGCCAGGCTGATGACCGTCGGTGCGGTTGCCGGGTGTGTGAGAAGGTGCGCTGGAGCTGGGCGCGAGCTGCTCAGCCTCGCTTTTACCGAACATTTTCTTGAGTGCTTTGAGCACGGTCATCTCATCAATTGGTTAAGGAATGTACGCCGGCCAGTGTAATGCAAGAAACAGGCGCGGCGTACATACACCTACAGGAAGTTTCTGTATTAGCGCAAGCGGTCCGCGAGCCAGACGCCAATATCGCGAATTTCTTCGGGTAACACTTCGTGACCCATTGGGTATTCCTGCCATGTCGCGGTGACACCACGGGTCTTCAAATGCTCGTACGCACTGCGCCCCATGGAGTTCTGGACGACATCGTCGTATTGGCCATGCAGGCACAGCACGGGAATCCGCTGTTGGCTGGCAGAAAGTTGCAGCTCATCGCTGAACGTCGGTGCATAGGTGGAGAGGGCAAGTACGCCACCCAGCGGTCCCTGCCATTTCAGGAAAGCGCTGTGGAGCACGACTGCGCCCCCTTGGGAAAACCCTGCAAGAAATATCCGCGAGGCGTCTATTCCGCTGGCTCGCTGCTCTTCGATCAGCGTTATGACGGTTTGGGCCGACACCTCCAGCTCTTCGTGACTGATGCTCCGGGCGGGGCTCATGGCCTTGATGTCGTACCAGCTTGGCATCTCGTAACCCCCATTGATGGTCACTGCTCGGGTCGGCGCCTGAGGCAGGACGAAGCGGGTGGTCAACAGGCTTTCCTGCAGGGCTTCGGCCACTGGCAGAAAGTCATAGCGGTCGGCGCCCAGGCCGTGCAGCCAGATTACGCAGGCGTCCACAGGCTTGCTGGGCTGAAGAATCAAGGGCTCGGTCATGGTTGCTCCATTGTGGTGCGCAGATTCCCATGCAGTGCGAGAAGATGGGGCATGCGAGGTTGATTGGTTAATAAAGTGTCGCAAATTTGTAAGTTTTTCTATTGACCCGTGGCTGAATCGCTTTAGCCGCAACTGTGGTACGGGCCTTGCTATGGAAAGCGTGAAGTGATTGCTCTCAGCCACGGCGGTAACACTATCAGTCACTGTCGGCTGTGGGATAGCAAGAATCCGGTAATGGATGTTCGCCAGTGGCCGCTACGGGCTTCGCGAACGTGAAAGGGCTATAGCCCGTTCGGCCGATTGGTGAGAAGTGAGTTTTCCATTATGTGGATTATCTCCTACTAGACTCATAGCTTAGGTCTTACGCCGCTTGACCCTAAAAAAGCCAACACGGGTCAACAGCGCCTCATAAGGGTGCGGCAGGACTCAAGCTCCGACACAACAAGAGCAAAACTGGAGGTTTGAATGAAGATGTTGAAATCCACCCTGGCAGTCGTGACTGCGGCCGCAGTACTCGGTATCAGTGGGTTCGCTCAGGCGGGTGCAACCCTGGATGCGGTGCAGAAGAAAGGCTTCGTGCAATGTGGCGTGAGCGACGGTTTGCCGGGTTTCTCGGTTCCGGACTCTACCGGCAAGATCGTCGGCATCGATGCTGACTACTGCCGTGCCGTTGCTGCTGCCGTCTTCGGTGACGCGACCAAGGTCAAATTCAGTCAGTTGAACGCCAAGGAGCGTTTCACTGCTCTTCAATCCGGCGAAATCGACATGCTGTCGCGTAACTCCACCATGACCAGTTCCCGCGATGCGGGCATGGGCCTGAAGTTTCCTGGCTTCATCACGTATTACGACGGCGTAGGCTTCCTGGCCAACAGCAAGCTGGGCGTGAAGAGTGCCAAGGAACTGGATGGCGCGACCATCTGCATCCAGGCCGGTACCACTACCGAGCTGAACGTGTCCGACTACTTCCGTGCCAACGGCCTGAAGTACACCCCGATCACCTTCGATACCTCCGATGAAAGCGCCAAGTCGCTGGAATCCGGCCGTTGCGACGTGCTGACCTCCGACAAGTCCCAGCTGTACGCACAGCGCAGCAAACTGGCTTCGCCTAAAGATTATGTGGTTCTGCCGGAAACCATCTCCAAAGAACCTCTGGGCCCGGTCGTGCGTAACGGTGACGATGAGTGGCTGGCGATCGTTCGTTGGGTTGGCTACGCGATGCTCAACGCCGAAGAGGCCGGTATCACGTCGAAAAACGTCGTGACTGAAGCCAAGTCGACCAAGAACCCGGACGTTGCCCGTCTGCTGGGCGGCGACGGTGAATACGGCAAGGACCTGAAACTGCCGAAGGACTGGGTCGTCAAGATCGTCAGTCAGGTCGGTAACTACGGTGAAGTCTTCGAGAAAAACCTCGGCAAGAGCACTCCGCTGGAAATTGACCGTGGCCTGAATGCGCTATGGACCAACGGCGGCATTCAATACGCACCACCTGTGCGCTGATGGTTCTATCACCCGGCGGGCCAACCGCCGGGTGATGTTCTGTTCCATTATTTCTGGGGCACTTCATGCAAAATTCAATCGGCGCACCAAAGCAGAGGCTCAGCCTCAGCGATCCAAAAGTGCGTGCGTGGCTCTTCCAGATCATCACGATTGTCGCGGTCGTCGCGATGGGCTGGTATCTGTTCAACAATACGCAAACCAACCTTCAACACCGGGGCATTACCTCCGGTTTCAGCTTTCTGGAGCGCAGCGCCGGGTTCGGCATCGCGCAACACCTGATCGACTACACCGAATCGGACAGCTATGCCCGGGTGTTTGTCATCGGCTTGCTCAACACCTTGCTGGTGACCGTTATCGGCGTGATTCTGGCGACGATTCTGGGGTTCATCGTTGGCGTGGCACGGCTGTCGAAGAACTGGATCATCAACAAGCTGGCGACGGTTTACGTTGAGACTTTCCGCAACATTCCGCCGCTGCTGCAAATCCTGTTCTGGTACTTCGCGGTGTTCCTGACCATGCCAGGGCCGCGCAACAGCCATAACTTCGCCGACACCTTCTTTGTCAGCAGCCGTGGCCTGAACATGCCGGCCGCGCAGATGGCTGGCGGGTTCTGGGCGTTTGTGATCAGCGTCGTGGTGGCTATCGTCGCCATCGTGCTGATGTGCCGCTGGGCCAACAAGCGCTTCGAAGCGACCGGCGTGCCGTTCCACAAGTTCTGGACCGGCCTGGCGTTGCTTCTGGTGATTCCAGCCGTGTGCGCGCTGATCTTCGGCGCGCCACTGCATTGGGAATTGCCGAAGCTGCAAGGTTTCAACTTCGTCGGTGGCTGGGTGCTGATCCCGGAACTGCTGGCCCTGACCCTGGCCCTGACGGTGTACACCGCGGCGTTCATCGCCGAGATCGTGCGTTCCGGGATCAACTCGGTCAGCCACGGCCAGACCGAAGCGGCGCGTTCGCTGGGTCTGCGCAACGGCCCAACCCTGCGTAAGGTCATCATCCCGCAAGCCTTGCGGGTGATCATTCCGCCATTGACCAGCCAATACCTGAACCTGGCGAAGAACTCCTCGCTGGCCGCCGGTATCGGTTACCCGGAAATGGTTTCGTTGTTTGCCGGCACGGTGCTGAACCAGACCGGGCAAGCCATCGAAGTTATTGCCATCACCATGAGCGTGTACCTGGCAATCAGTATCAGCATTTCCCTGCTGATGAACTGGTACAACAAGCGCATTGCGCTGATCGAGCGGTGAGGAAAGGCGCATGACGACTCATATTTTCAAACCTGACATGCCACCACCGGGCAACCGAATCGGTATCGTGGCGTGGATGCGCGAGCACATGTTCTCCAGTTGGATCAACACGCTGCTGACGCTGTTCGCGTTCTACCTGATTTATCTGGTGGTGCCGCCGATCCTGCACTGGGCGATTCTTGATGCCAACTGGGTGGGCACCACGCGCGCCGATTGCACCAAGGAAGGCGCTTGCTGGGTGTTCATTCAACAGCGTTTCGGCCAGTTCATGTACGGGTATTACCCGCCTGAACTGCGCTGGCGCGTCGACCTGACGGTGTGTCTGGCAATCATCGGCGTGGCACCGTTGTTCATCTCGCGCTTCCCGCGTAAAGCGGTATACGGGCTGAGCTTTCTGGTGCTCTATCCGATCGTTGCCTACATCCTGCTGCACGGTGACATTTTTGGCCTGACTAACGTTGCGACCAGTCAATGGGGCGGTCTGATGCTGACCCTGGTGATCGCCACCGTCGGTATCGTCGGTGCATTGCCGCTGGGGATCATGCTGGCACTGGGCCGTCGCTCGAACATGCCGGCGATTCGCGTGGTCTGCGTGACCTTCATCGAGTTCTGGCGGGGCGTGCCGTTGATCACGGTACTGTTCATGTCTTCGGTGATGCTGCCGTTGTTCCTGCCTGAAGGCATGAACTTCGACAAACTGCTGCGGGCGTTGATCGGCGTGATCCTGTTCCAGTCGGCCTACGTGGCTGAAGTGGTGCGCGGTGGTCTGCAAGCGATCCCTAAAGGTCAGTACGAAGCCGCTGCAGCGATGGGCCTCGGTTACTGGCGCAGCATGGGCCTGGTGATTCTGCCGCAAGCCCTGAAGCTGGTGATCCCTGGCATCGTCAACACCTTCATTGCGCTGTTCAAGGACACAAGCCTGGTGATCATCATCGGCCTGTTCGACCTGCTCAACAGCGTCAAGCAAGCCGCCGCCGACCCGAAATGGCTGGGCATGGCCACTGAAGGCTATGTGTTCGCGGCCCTGGTGTTCTGGATTTTCTGTTTTGGTATGTCCCGCTATTCCATGCATTTGGAACGCAAGCTGGACACAGGCCACAAGCGTTAGGAGCGTAGTTTATGAGTGAAGCGATCAAACAGCCTGTGAGCCCTGAAGGCATTATTCAGATGCAGGGCGTGAACAAGTGGTACGGCCAGTTCCACGTGCTGAAAGACATCAACCTGAACGTCAAACAAGGCGAGCGCATCGTTCTGTGCGGGCCGTCGGGTTCCGGCAAGTCGACCACCATTCGCTGTCTGAACCGTCTGGAAGAGCACCAGCAGGGCCGCATCGTGGTCGATGGTGTGGAGCTGACCAACGACCTGAAGCAGATCGAAGCGATTCGTCGTGAAGTCGGCATGGTGTTCCAGCACTTCAACCTGTTCCCGCACCTGACCATCCTGCAGAACTGCACGCTGGCACCGATGTGGGTCCGCAAGATGCCCAAGCGCCAGGCGGAAGAAATTGCCATGCATTACCTGGAGCGCGTGCGCATTCCAGAGCAGGCGCACAAGTTTCCGGGGCAACTGTCCGGTGGTCAGCAACAGCGTGTGGCGATTGCCCGCGCGCTGTGCATGAAACCGAAAATCATGCTGTTCGACGAACCGACCTCGGCACTCGACCCAGAGATGGTGAAAGAGGTTCTGGACACCATGATCGGTCTGGCCGAAGACGGCATGACCATGCTCTGCGTGACACACGAAATGGGCTTCGCCCGGACCGTGGCCAACCGCGTGATCTTCATGGACAAGGGTGAAATCGTCGAACAGGCCGCGCCGAACGACTTCTTCGACAACCCGCAGAACGAACGCACCAAGCTGTTCCTGAGCCAGATTCTGCATTGATCGAAGTCAGGCAATGAAATAAACCCGGACCTGTTCCGGGTTTATTTTTGTCCGGGGTTTATGGCGCGGTAACGCCTTCGCGTTCTTGATCCTTGATTTCCAGCCGTTGGCGCAGATCCAGACCTTCGTTCAGCGATTGCACTTCAGCCATCAGGTGAGGATGGCGATCAAGCAGACGCATCAGCATGAATAGCGGCTGAGGAGGGGCGATTTCGCCACGCTCGTAACGGGAAAAGGCATTGTGCCCGCCGCCCGACAGTAATTTCACTGCCTCCTTTTGCGTAAGGTGCAGTTTGCGGCGGATGCGTTTCATCTCGGCTGCCATGAGCTGCCGGGAGTCCTCAAGCAATTGATCACTAGCCTCGGAGTAACGTTCTGCACTGCCGTCATCGAATTCGATTTCACTACAGGCTTGGCACTCCCATCCGGAAATATCGTGCACCTGACGCGTCAACTGTCTGAAGTCGATGGTGAAGCTTCGCCCGTCGAAATGCTGCATCCCGTCCTGGGTACCGCAGCTGAAGCATTGCTGTGTTTTCATGTGTCTCTCTCCTTGAAGGAGATTACCGGCGGACCACCGCCTGGGCGGTAGGTCACCTTGAGGTAGATCTCCATATCACGAATTCTTGCGTGGTAGACGTCCTGCCAGATCTGATAGTCCGTGTAAGTTGTCATGGATTTGTAGAGCATCCTCTGCTCCAGGGCGCAGACGATTTGCTGCATTTGGGCAAGACTCAAATCGAGCCTTCGGCCTCCTTCCCGTGCGCTGCCGGTAAACGCTTTGGAACCTAGCCTTACTACCTCCGCCTTGACCACCGACAGGTCGTAATGAGGTGTGTTCTTTTCCATAAGACACCTTGCACCTTGAGATGTAAATTACCCCCAAAGGGTAATTTTAACAATCGAAAATCCCGATCCCTTTCCTGCCTTCTAACCCTAGAAGCTTGTCCTTTCAGACGGAGCTGACTAACATGTCAGAAAATTCATCCTATGATTGGATGAAAGGTGAACCCTATGTCAGAAATTTCTCCACTCCTTAAGCGGTCCTTGGTCGATCAAGCCCTGGATCAGCTCCGTCGACGCATCAACCAGGGTGTGTGGACGGTCGGGCAGCGCTTGCCCACCGAACCGGAGTTGTCCGCCGAGCTGGGCATCAGCCGCAACACCGTGCGCGAAGCGATGCGCGTGCTGGCGTTTTCCGGCTTGATCGAGATTCGTCAGGGCGACGGCAGCTATGTGCGGGCGGTGATCGATCCGCTGGACACGATGAAGGCGTTGTCGCGCTGCTCCCTCGAGCAGGCGCGGGAGACGCGACACATCCTCGAAGTCGAGGCCATTGGCCTCGCAGCCCAGCGCAGAACCGAGGAAGACCTGGTGGCACTGCATGAGGCATTGGGTGTCAGCGGCAGTCACTACCACGGCGACCTCGACAGCTACATCGCCTGCGATCTGGTGTTTCACCGTCGTTTGGTGGACGCCGCGCATAACCCGACGCTCAGCGAGTTGTATCGCTATTTCTCAAGCATCATCGGCGCGCAACTGCGCCAGACCCTCAACATCACTCCCAGACGTCAAGAGGTGTTCGACCTGCATATCGAACTGCTCAATGCCGTCGAACAGCGCGACCCGGAGCGGGCCAAAGCCATTTCCCGGCAGTTGATCAATGAACCTTGAAACCGAGAACCTCATGTCCAGCCAGCAGGCGAGCCCCCACAGCACGACCCAACCCAAGCGCACGGCAGAGCTCGAAGAGCTGTTGATCGATGCCGAGGCCGATGACGAACAGGTCCAGCAAAGCCATCCGGTTTTGCGCCGACCCTGGTTGTTGCTGCTGGGGCTGATACTGGTGGCACTGAACCTGCGTCCGGCGCTATCGAGCATGGCGCCGATGCTCAGCGAGGTCTCGAAGAACCTCGGTTTGTCGGCTGCCCAGGCGGGTTTACTGACTACGTTACCGGTGCTTTGCCTTGGGCTGTTCGCGCCGCTGGCGCCGCTGTTGGCGCGACGTTTTGGCGCCGAGCGGGTGGTGCTGGGAATCCTTCTGATGCTGGCCGGCGGGATTATTTTGCGCAGTTCGTTCGGTGAGATCGGACTGTTTGCCGGCAGCATTCTGGCGGGCGCCAGCATTGGCGTGATCGGCGTTTTGTTGCCGGGCATCGTCAAGCGCGACTTCGCTAAACACGCAGGCACCATGACCGGCGTCTACACCATGGCTTTGTGCCTGGGCGCTGCGATGGCGGCGGGCGCGACCGTGCCGTTGAGCGAATATTTCGACAAGCGCTGGGCATTGGGCCTCGGCTTCTGGGTGATTCCGGCGCTGGTCGCGGCAGTTTTCTGGTTACCGCAAGTCGGTCAGAAACACGGCGCGCACAACGTGGCGTATCGGGTGCGCGGTCTGCTGCGTGATCCATTGGCCTGGCAGGTAACGCTGTACATGGGCCTGCAATCCTCGCTCGCCTACATCGTCTTCGGTTGGTTGCCGTCGATTCTGATCGGCCGTGGCCTGACCCCGACCCAGGCCGGACTGGTGCTGTCCGGTTCGGTGATTATCCAGTTGGCCAGTTCGCTGGCGGCGCCGTGGCTGGCGACACGCGGCAAGGATCAGCGGTTGGCGATCGTCGTCGTCATGCTCCTGACCCTTGGCGGTCTGTTCGGCTGTCTGTATGCGCCGATCGAAGGCCTGTGGGGCTGGGCGATTCTGCTCGGGTTGGGGCAGGGCGGTACGTTCAGCCTGGCGCTGACCCTGATCGTGCTGCGTTCGCACGATGCCCACGTGGCGGCCAACCTGTCGAGCATGGCCCAGGGTTTCGGTTACACCCTGGCGTCCATGGGGCCGTTTGCGGTCGGCTTGGTACACGACTGGACTGGCGGCTGGACTGCGCTGGGCTGGATTTTCGGCGTGATTGGCCTCGGCGCAATCATTGCCGGCCTCGGCGCCGGGCGTTCGCTGTACGTTCAGGCGGTCAGCGAAAAGGTCTGACGAACCCGACCGGTATTACAAATAAACAACGTCCAGCGTCGCCGCGCCGTCGAGTTGCACGTCGGCGCTCAGGTCCAGCTCGGAGGTGGGCGCGATGACCGTTTCGACGGTCACCCGGCTCGTCAGGCTGCGGATGCCAATCGGCCCGGCGCTGCTGCCGGCCACGTCGGTAAAGCCCAGGTAGCTTCTGGCGCCAATCGGAATTGAACGGCTATTCGACGAACTCCAGGCCACGCCGCCGGTGGTGGAGTCGGTTCGATACACCTGCGGCCATCCATCGACGACCGTGTTGGCCGGGTCGAAATTCAGCGAATACAAGCCGATTTTGTTGCCGCTGCTGTCGCGGTTCAGACCGTAGTAGATCTCGCTGTTGACGATGGCCGAGCCGTCGCGATTATCGCGCATCAGCAAGGCGAAACGCGCGGGCGCATCGCACTGGAGGTTGAGGTCGAGTGTCTGATCGCGCAGTTGCGTGCGCTTGTCGACGCTCAGGTACTGGCGGGAGATTTTGCCGTAGTCGACGAGGCCGTTGTTGGACAGGCTTGGGGTGCAGGCTAGCGGAGTGATGCGGCCTGTGACTGTCAGGTCGACCGCCGATGCCGCGAGGGTGCAAGGGGCTTGAGCGATCAGCACGACAGCTGCAAGGGCTGTAAGAACAGGTTTCACCGGTAAATTCCTTTTTCGGGTGGAGGCCATAGGCGCTGAACCGTTGGCTGACGCCGCGAGCGATTCAGCGCTGGAGGCGTTAGAGGTACTTCATTTCAAGCGTGGCCGAACCATCGATTTTCACTTCGTTGGTCAGGTCGAGCAAAGAGGCTCTCTCGATGGAAGTGTTGAGGGCCAGCTCCAGAGTGAGGTCTTGAACGTTGATCGGATAACTGGCATCAGCCGGGGCGGCCACCGATGCGTAGTCGCCCGGCATCCAGAACAAATGGCCGTGCCA
Source organism: Pseudomonas frederiksbergensis (assembly GCF_001874645.1). Classification (NCBI taxonomy): domain Bacteria; kingdom Pseudomonadati; phylum Pseudomonadota; class Gammaproteobacteria; order Pseudomonadales; family Pseudomonadaceae; genus Pseudomonas; species Pseudomonas frederiksbergensis. The sequence goes on along the minus strand of NZ_CP017886.1, from coordinate 1,801,619 downwards.
GCCAGTTTCGCCATCCTTGGATTTGATCGGCAGTACGGACACGCCGTCGGCCACGGCACTCATCATGACCAGCAAATATTTGCCGATGTTCTGGGTGCCGTTGATTTTGCCTAGGCCGAACATTGAATTGAGCGCGCTGGAGCCCGCGCGGTTATCGATGCCCAGCAATGCGAACCGGGTGGCGGCATCGCATTTTACGGTCAGGTCCAACGTGCGATCTTCGAGGGGGTGGATGTGTCCTGATTCAGGTCTCTTGCCGAGATCTTGCCGTAATCGACCACTCCGTTACCGGACAAACTCGGTGTGCAAGCACTCGGCGTGATGGTGCCCGTGACGGTCAGGTCCGTGCTCGAAGCCGCCAGTGCATAAGGCGCAAGGCTGATCAATGCAGTGGTTGAGAGCGCCGCAAAACACTTTTTCATTATTGAATGCTCATTCATTTAAAAATCGAAGGTTCTTGCAGTCGGCACTGAACCGCTCGCGCGAGTGGAGTGGCGAGCAGTTCAGCGGCATGGCTTTACATGTACTTCACTTCAATCGTTGCGGAGCCGTCGAGGGTGGCTTCGTCGGTCAAGGTCAGGCTGTCGGCACGGGCTATAAACGTTGAAACCTCCAGATCCATAACAAGCTCTTTTACGGGGATCGGGGTGTTGTGATCAGCGGTAGCGCCAACCGACGAAAGCTTGTTTTTGTCTATAACGTTTTGCCTGTCCCACGTTACGCCTCCATCAGACGAACCAATGGCCTGTGCTACCTGTGCATCTGCCAAGGTTTGTTTGACCTGTAAATGAACAAAGCCGATTTTTTCGTCAGCGTTGGTCAATCCCAAACCAAAGTGCCCGTTTGTTGACTCTGTTCCCGATTTGTTATCAATGGGTTTCAACGCGAATAACGTCGCTGCATCACAGGACACGGTTAATTGCATCGGATGCTGGCCTACAACCGTGCTTTGGGTCGGATTCAGGTCTTTTGCCGAGACTTTGCCGTGGTCGACTATCCCGCCGCTGGACAAGCTCGGCGTACACGCACTCGGTGTGATGGTGCCGGTGACAGTCAGGTCGGTGCTTGAAGCCGCCAGGGCAAAAGGTGCGATGCTGATCAGGGCGGTGGCGGAAAGTGCTGCAACGTACTTTTTCATTGTTAATTGCTCATTTATTTGATGTCAGGAGGTTCTTGCGGGCGACACTAAACCGCTCGCGCGAGTGGAGTGGCGAGCAGTTCAACGTCATGGCGTTACAGGTACTTCATTTCAAAAGTCGCGGAGCCATTGAAATTGACTTCGTCGGTCAAGGTCAGGCCGTCGGCGCGGGCGATCCACGCATAAACATCAACGTTCATCAGGACGTTTTCTGCGGCAATCGGGACAAGCCCGCCAACTGTGCCCACTGATGTGAGCCTGTCAGGAAAAATCCAGGTAGCGGCTGCCCAAGTCGTCCCATTGTCGATCGAGTCAATGGCTCTTGCTTGCACGCCGTCAGCTTCAACGGTCAGGACCTTTGGCGTGAACGCGCCCAACCTCTCGTTGGCATCGGTCATCCCCAAGCCGAAACCTCTGTCGTTGAACGATGTGCCAGGCTGGTTATCGAGGGCGTTCAGCGCAAATGAAACCGGCGCGTCACAAACTACGGTTAACTCCATACGCGTCGTTGCTAGTGTCGTGTGTGTGGTCAGCTTGAGGTCCTTCGCTTGTATTTTTCCAAGGTCGATCACGCCTCCATTGGAAAAGCTCGGCATGCAAGCCGCCGGCGTGATGGTGCCGGTGACGGTCAGGTCAGTGCTTGAAGCCGCCAGGGCATAAGGCGCAATGCTGATCAGGGCGGTGGCGGAAATTGCTGCAAAGTACTTCTTCATTTTTTACTCACTTCTATGGTTGTTTTCCCGACTGGCCCAGGGCGCTTGAGTGCGCCCCGGGTTCGGCAGGGTTGGTTCAGGTGTTACAGATAAATAATCTCGATCGTCCCCGCGCCATCGAGGTCGATGGCCGTGCTCAGGTCGAGGCTGTTGGTGGGCGCGATAACGGCGTCGACGGTGACGCGAGTGCTGAGGTTCTGGATCATCACCGGGCCCGCGTTGCTGCCGGCGCTGTCGGTAAAGGCCAGGTAACTGTTTTGACCGATGGGAATCGGGCTGGCGCTGGCCGTGCTCCAGGCCACGCCACCGGTGGTGGAATCGGTTCGGTAGAGGCGCGCGAAGCTGTCGGCGCTGGCATTCGCCGGGTCGACGTTCAGCGAATACAGGCCGATCTTGTTGTTGCGGCTGTCGGTGCCGAGGCCGTAGTAAATCTCGCTGTTGACCGTCGCCGAGCCCGAGCGGTTGTCGTGCATGATCAAGGCGAAAGCCGTGGGTGCGTCGCAGCCCACCCTTAATGTCAAGGATCGGGGCGGTAGGCGCGTGCTCTTGTCAGGGTTCAGATCGTTTTTGGACAGCTTGCCGAAGTCGACCACGCCGCCGTTGGACAGCACCGGTTCGCAGGCCGCCGGGGCGAAACGGGCGCGCAGTGTCGCCTCGCGGGTACGCCCGGCAGCGACGGCGTCGAACACGCCGCTGGCCTCCCAGCTCACCGCGTCACGCACCTGCATGCCGTGCTCCTGGACCCACGCCGTCACCTCAAGCTGCGCCGAGAAACTGCGGCCTTGCAGCGGCACGCCGGCCTTTATGGGAACCACCCCGTGGTCCGGTCGCCAGATCAGGTTCGAGCCCGTTTCCGCGGGCGGCTGACCGACACCAGCAATCAATCCAATCTCTACCGCCTGACCATCGAGCACCGCATCGCGAATCCGCATCTGATAGCTGCCGAGTTCGGCAAAGTGGAAGCGCTTGGCCGTCGCGGCCATGGCTCGATAAAACACACTCAGGTCGACGGGTGTTGAGCAACTCAGGTTCAGACTCAGCTGACGCTCGCCGAGGTTTCGTTCCGGTGCTGAATCGGAGCGTATCGCCCGGTTCATCAGTCCGTAATCGAGTACGGGCTGGCTCAGGTTGAACTGACAGTCGTCGGCAGACGCCCAGGCGAACGGCGTGAATCCGCTCAGTGCCAAAGGCGCGAGGGTCACCAGCAAGCAGCGGTACAGGTTCATGAAATCATCCTCAAAGGGCTCGGCACTTGGCGGGGGCGGTTTCGTAGTACGCGTTGGGGTCGGCGTCCGCCGGCAGCTCGAAACGCAATTCGCAACGTTCCAGTCCTGGCGCTTTGATAAACAGCGCACGGGTGTCGAGGACGTTGGGCAAAAACACCAGTCCGCCTTCCTGAACCAGGGTGACGAACTCGCCATCCTCGGTATTCACGGCGGCGCCGCGGGGCAGCGGCGCGCCGTTGGCGGTGGTGACTTTGAGCAAGGCACGGCGGGTCATGGAGACACCGAACTCGACCTTGTCGACGGCACCGCGTCCGGCGGAAATCACGGCCAGGCCGTTGCTGATATCGGCGTTACGCGGCAGGGTTTTGGTGTCGACTTCCACCGGGCTGCGACCGTAAGCCGCCACCTGCGGGATGACCGCCTGACCTTGCCAGTCGGTCCAGACCGGGCCGCTCGGGGTCGTGACCTTGATGGCGCCCATGTCGCCCACCGAGAGCAGGGCAAAGGTGTCGGCCACGGGATAAGGCGACAGTGTCAAGCCACCGCCATGCAGCACGGCGCCGCCACGGGCACTGGCCTGATAGCTGGAGCGATCGGCATCGGCGCGGGTGTAGTTCAGGTCCAGTTGGGTGTAGCGCGGCAGCAGTGAAACGCCGGCCGTGGATTGCACCTGCCTGTCGCGGGTGTCGTGTTCAACGCCGACCCGGTAAGCCAGTTGATCGTTGATCTGCTCACTCAAGCCCACGCCGCTGCGGTATTCGCCATCGGAACTGCGCACCCACGTACGCGCCCGACGGTTCTCACCCAAAGGAATGCTGAGATTTACATAGACGCTGTCATCGTTGCGGTTCGCTCCGCTGACTTGCCATTCGGCGGTCGCCGAGACCGACACACCACCGATGTTGGTGCCCCAGGAGGCGAGGGCGCGGCTGCTGTTTTGGCCATCGAATGAGTTTGACTGACTGATGCCGCCGCTGAAGGCACCGAGCCACGGATGGGACCACGACAGCGCGGCGCTTTGTTGGTCGCGATAACGGGACTTGTTGTCGTCGGTGGTGTTGTCGAACACCGCGTCTTCCAGTTCGCGGTAACCCAGGGTCCGGTAGGAACTGCCGGCATTGAGCGCCCATTGATCGCTTAAACGGTGCGAGATGCTCAGGTCAGCCTGATACCCTTGACTGGATTGCCTGCCACTGGCGTCGGCGCCCGTCAGTGTGGTTTGCACCTGGGTAACGGGCGACGGCAACAGACCCACGCCCGCACCTATCGCACGATAGTCGGCGGCACCGGTCACGCCGGCACTCAACAACACCTGCGGGTGGATCGCACCGCTCCAGCCGCCGCTGATCACCCACGGATCGCTGCCCTGTTCATCGCCAATACTGCGCACCCGACCGGCCGCCAGCGAATAGCCGGGCGCCGGCAAACCGATGCCGAGCATCGCCGCCGGCACGGTAAAGCGGCGTTCGCTGCCATCGGCTTCCTTGACGGTGACTTCCACGTCGGAGCGGGTGTTGAGGCGCCGCACATTGGTCAGCGCAAACGGACCGGCGGGCACCACCGTGGAGTGGATCAACGAACCGTTCTGCCGGACTTCGACCTGTGCCTGACTGTTGGCGATGCCTTCGATGACCGCGCTTTGTCCTTCGACTTGCAGTGCCTGCTCATTCAGCACTTGCACGCCGGTGATCTGCGCGCCGGCCAGCACCGGGTTGTAGAGGTTGATCTGACCCGCCTGCAGCACCGCTTCGTGACTGGCGAAGGTACGTTGGGCATAGGCCGCGATATGCGTTGTGCGGGAGACGTCGTCCTGCCAGGTTTGCACCTGACGACTGCGCACGATCCAGTCGCCGGCATTGAACCCAACCTCGGTGTTGGCCGAGGCGTATTGACTGGACTGATCGCCATAACGGCTGTGCGAGCCGGTGACATCGTAATTGAGCATGCCGGCGAAGCCACCGGTTTGATAGCCGGTAAAATCACGGGCAGTCGGGCGTATCGCGTCAGTGGGTACGATCAGCGACAGGGCCAGGTTGGCCGGGTCCGATTCGATGACGGTCTGCGGCGAGCTGGCAAGAAAGTCGTTACACGGGCCATCGTCCAGCAGGCGATCGGGCACATTCAGGTTGGCCGCATCGAGCAGGGGACGATCGAAGCACAACGCTCCTTCGCGATTGAACGTGACGTCCACGCGACCCTGGCGCTGACCGTTGACGGACAGCGTCACCGGGTGCCGTCCAGCGGTGAAGCGCGGCGCTTGCATCAGCGAAGTCGCCAGCGCCGGATCGATGCCTCGCTGCAACAGCGTGTGGGTGTCGAACGCCGCCAGCAACAAAGGATCGCCCTGGGCGTCGAGCACTATCAGTGCATTGGTCAGCAGCAAAGCCATTGTGGCGCGCCGCCGTAGCAAATGAGGGCGAGCGGGCCGAATGACGGGCACGGCTTCGCCATCACGGTAAATCGATACTGTGTTCATTAGGTTCACTTGGTTATGCCGGCGTGCTGGCCGATTCGCTAGGGCTCAGTCACGCCTGGGGCAACGGCCGAAGGGGCGTCACCTGGAAACATCGGCGCTCTCCGTTCCTTCATGGCGCTGTCGTGGGTGGTTTCAGGATTCGATCGGCGCCTCGAAATGCGGTACCGCAAAGCCATAGACCGTGGCCGGTTGCATTCGCACGGTGGTTGCAGTGGAACCGGTGGCGGTCACCGTCAGCGTCTCCCCCGGCAGCACGTAAGTGCGCGGCAACAGCGCCGAGCCGGTACCGGGCAGCAGTTGCAGTTCCTGGGCCAGGCGCACGACATAAGGCGTCGGGTTGTGCACATTCAGCTGATCGTTTTTCAGGCTCCAGGTCAGCCCCGTCCAGGGCGTGCGGTTGGGCGCCAGGCCTTTGGGATGCACAATCACCGGCAGGTTCTGGCGCACGGTCACACCGACCCGCGCATGCCCGGCCTCGGCGGCCACGCGGTCCTGGGGCATGCCTTCGAAAATCACCCGTTTCAGGCGCTGTGTGGTCAAGGGCGTGGACGACTGCAGGATGAACCGCACCAGTTGGCTCTTACCCGACTCAACACGGGCCAGCGGCGGCGTGACGAACAGCAGCGGCTCCTTGTCCTCGGGAATGTCTTCGAGGGTGACGTGCAGCAAGGCCAGACTCGCGTCGGTGTTGGTCACGGACACCGAGGCTTCGCCGTCGGCTTCGTTGACAATCACCACCGAGGTGTCTGGCACCATGCCGTCGGCCAGAACGCGGCCGCAAAGCAGAAAGGCCAGCGTGCCCAGGCAGAGACTCAGGCATCGAGCGCGATTGGAAGGGTTCATGGTCAGAGCCTGTATGAAAGAAGGAACACAAGGGAAAGTCGGCATGGCTACAGGTATCTCAGGTCGAGCACGATGGCGCCGTCCAGAGGCACCTCCTGATTCAGGGTCAGGAAGGTCGCGGCGTTGATCGAGGTGTTGATTTGCAGCGTGGCAATCAACAGGCGATGGGGTTCCGGCACCAGAGTGCCGGGCTTTGCAAAGCCCATGTAGTTGTTCGGATAGGCATTGGATTCAGGGAACCAGGTCAGGCCCTCGTTGCTTGAGGCCAGAACCAGCGCGGGCTGACCGTCGGCCACCGCATTGCGGTAGGCCAGGCTCACCGTACCCAGGCGCTCAGCGGGGGCATGGACGTTCCAGCCCAGACCGTAATAAAACCCCGGCCCGAGCGACGAATCCGCCCGACTGTCCACGCCCACGAGAACAAACAGCAGCGGTTCGTTGCAACTCACGCTCAGTTCCAGTTGCCGGCCGGGCAAGGGGCTCAGCTCGTATTGATTGAGGCTGCGAGCCGGCACCTTGCCGTGGTCGACCATGCCGTTGTCTGACAAAAGAACATCGCAGGCGTGGGGGGTAATCCGGCCCAGGACATTCAGCTCCACGTGGGAAGCCGCCAACGCCACTGGTCTGACGCTGAGCAGGCAGAGGAGTGCGAGCAAGTGTGGGGTCGCATTTTTCATTTCGGTCTGAAGTCCTTGTCAGCACGGTTTAATTGGGGGGCAGCAAGGGGGCACGGTTGTTGCCGGACACCCTGCCGCTCCCCGGTTTATTGGTGAATTAGAGGTAGCGCATGGTCAGGGTCACGGACCCGTCGATGGACACTTCGTTGTTCAGAGTCAACTGGTTGGTTGGTGCGATACGCGGACTGATACGTAGATCGGAGGTAAACGACTGAACCGGTATCGGTGCCACAGTGCTGGTATCGGCTACCGAGATGATGTTGCTGCGCATCAGTTGACGCTCGGTGTACCAGGTCGAACCGCCGTCTTCGGAACCGATGGTTCTGACCGGTACGCCGTCGGCCACCGGTGATGACAGTCTCAATTCCATGGCGCCGAGTTTCTCGGTGCCGTTGATCAGCCCCAGGCCAAACTCCAGCATGTCGTTTTCGAAGTCCGAGCCTTCACGATTGTCCTTGGCTTCAAGGGCCATCAGGGTTGCTGCGTCGCAATTGACGTTCAGTTGCACCTCTTGTGTTGGGAGGGAGGTCGGCTGGTCGGGCTTCAGATCCCTGACAGATATCTTGCCGTAGTCCACCGTCCCGCCATTGGACAGGGTAGGGCTACAGGCGCTCGGGGTGATCAGCCCGGTGACGGTCAGGTCGACGCTGGAAGCGGCGAAAGCGCTGGCACTGCTGGCCAGCAACATCGCGCCGAGCAGGGTGTTGAGTGTCTTGTTCATGGTGTAGCTCCTGAGTAGGGAATTGGAAAAGGATTGGCTTACAAGTACTTGAGCTGCAGCGTGACGTGACCGTCGATGGGCAGTTCGTCGAGCAGGGTCAGATCGCTGGCCGGAGCAATGATGGTGAAGGCGCGCAGACGAGCGCTCAGGTCTTGAATGGCGATAGGGCTGCGCGGATTGCCGGGGGCGGCAAACGACGTCAATCCGGCGTGACCCAGGTAGGAAGAAGCTCCCCAAGTGGTGCCGCCGTCGTGGGACATGATGGTTTGCACCGGCTGGCTGTCGGCCTGCGGCTCGAACACCCCGAACGCCACACTGCCCAGTTTCTGGTCGCCGTTGACCATCCCCAGACCGTGGAAAGCCGGATTGATGGCCGAGGTGCCGGCGCGGTTATCCACCGTGGTCAGGGTGAAATAGGTGGCGCCTTCGCAGTGAACCTCCAGTTGCATGTCGCCGGCCGGCAGCCGGGTGGGCAGCAGCGGATCGAGATCCTTGGCCGTCAACTTGCCGTGATCGACAATGCCGCCGTTCGACAGCGTCGGGGCGCAGGCGCTGGGGGTAATGGTTCCGGTGACGCTCAAGTCGGTGCTGCTGGCGGCAAAGGCCACGGGGGCGCAGGCAATCAACAGGGGGGCCAATAGAGCAACGGAGTATCTGTCCATGATGGGTCGTCCTTTGAGTCAGTGGGCAACACCGTGTGTTGGCGTTGATAACGCAGGGTTACAGGTAGTCCTGAGCGGGCAGGGCGCAATCTATCCATCGAGGTCGCCCAGTGAAATGCAACTAATACGAAAACGGTCGGCTGGGTATATGAAAGAGTGTTGTGGGCTACAAATCGACTGCTTTCGTAGCGATGTCTGTAGTCCTTCTGTGTGGTCTGTGTAGCTTCAAAACGTCGGGCGATTCTTTTTGTTTTATAGGAGAAAGAACAGCACCCCGAATGCACTGGTCGGAGCGGTTTTGTGTTCGAGATTGGTCATTGTGATGAGATCGGGACGGCGCTATTTTTCGCGTATTTCAGTCACCAAACAGGATAAATCCGACAATGCGCGTAATCATCGCTGACGACCATCCTGTCGTTCGTATCGGCTTGCGGATGCTCATCGATCTGAACCGAACCTGTGTGGTCGTGGGGGAAGCCGACGGCCCGGACAGCCTGTTGAGCCTGCTTTCCACCACGCCTTGCGATCTGTTGATCACGGACTTTTCCATGCCAGGCAATCTGCAGTCCGATGGATTGCAGATGCTGAACAGGGTGCGACGTGGCTACCCGGCGATGCCGATTATTCTGGTCACGATGTTCGCCAACGTCACGACACTGAGGGCGGTGTTCGCTCAAGGCGTGATGGCGATCATCGCCAAAGGCGCGTCGGCGACGGAGTTGCCCATGGCGATCAAGTCGGTGGGCGAAGGGCGGCGTTTCATCAGCGAGTCCTTGCGTGCGGCGCTGGTACAGGCAGACGCCGAGGTTCAGACGACGTCCCCTTCGCTGTCGGCCAAGGAGCTTGAAGTGGTGAGAATGCTCGCCAGCGGCATGACCGTCAGTGAAATCGCCGGCTACTTCAAACGTAGCGTATCGACAATCAGTAAACAGAAAGGCATGGCCATGCAAAGGCTGGGCATTTCCACGGACGTGGAGCTCTTTGCCTATGCCCGTGAGAGCGGCATGGTGCATTAGGCTTCGGCACACCTGAAGGTATTCCCGCCACGAATGCCGGTAGTGTTCCGTGCGTTTGTTGACTATCGTGCAGTCAATCTGACGAAATCATTCTTTTGAAAAAAGTGTGCAAACCCAGGGAGCTTGTATGAGCGATACCCACACCGCATTGATCACCCGGTTCTACGAGGCCTTCCAGCGGCTGGATGCCGAAGCCATGAGCGCCTGCTACACCGAGGACGTGGTGTTCAGTGATCCGGCGTTCGGCGAACTGCGTGGGCGCGATGCCGGCGACATGTGGCGGATGCTCACCACGAAGGCCAAAAACTTTTCCCTCACGTTCGACAACGTCCGTGCCGACGAGCGCACGGGCGGCGCCCATTGGGTGGCGACCTACCTGTTCAGCCAGACGGGTAATACGGTGGTCAACGATATCCAGGCGCGTTTTGTTTTCCGTGATGGCAAGATCTGCGAGCACCACGATCATTTCGATCTGTGGCGCTGGTCGCGTCAGGCGTTGGGTTTCAAAGGTCTGTTGCTGGGTTGGACACCGTTGGTCAGCAATGCCGTTCGCGCACAGGCCTTGAAGGGGCTGAAGGCATTCCAGGCCAGTCGCTGATAAGATCGCGGCTTGTTCCTTTCAAGCCTTGATCGTCACGTGAACACCCTGAGTGAATCCTCTGTCAGCAGCGCCGAACCAACCAGTCCGGTCACTAAGCCGTGGTTCGTCTATCTGGTTCGCGCGGCCAACGGTTCGTTGTACTGCGGGATCAGCGATGACCCCGTCCGCCGTTTTGCCACCCATCAAAGCGGCAAAGGTGCGCGTTTCTTCCTCTCCAGCCCGGCTGTTGCATTGGTGTATACCGAAGCCTGCCGCGACAAAAGCGAAGCGTTGCGTCAGGAGCGCCTGATCAAAAAACTCAAGAAAAGCGCCAAGGAATGCCTGGTGGCGAGCGCCGTTGCGGGCTTATCAATCTGACTGATAAGTGCCCATCAGGTGGATGGGTAGGCCGCTATCCGATTGCGCGCTAAGCTGCTGACTCCTAACACCAGCAGCGGGTTACAGCATGTCAGAGTTGATTCTTCACCATTACTCGACTTCCCCTTTCGCGGAAAAAGTCCGGCTGTTGCTCGGTTTCAAAGGCTTGTCCTGGCGTTCCGTGACAATCCCGCGAGTGATGCCAAAACCTGACCTGACCGCGCTGACCGGTGGCTACCGCAAGACCCCGGTGTTGCAGATCGGCGCCGATATCTACTGCGACACGGCGTTGATTGCTCGGCGTCTGGAACAGGAAAAGGCTTCGCCAGCATTGTTCCCCGAAGGCCAGGAGATGATCGCTGCAAGCTTGGCCGCCTGGGCTGATTCGGTGGTGTTTCAGCACGCGGTCAGCCTGGTGTTCCAGCCCGAATCGGTGGCGGCGCGCTTTGCCAGGTTGTCTCCAGAGGCGATCAACGCGTTTGTTGCTGACCGCGCCGGGCTGTTCGGCGGTGGGAGCACCACGCGATTGTCGGCCGAGCAAGCCAGGCATCAATGGCCGACGATCATGGCGCGACTTGAGCAGCAATTAGAGCGCGAGGACGGTGACTATTTATTCGGCGAGCCTTCGATTGCCGACTTCGCCATGGCCCACCCGTTGTGGTTTCTCAAGGGCACACCGGTGACTGCGCCGTTGGTCGATGTTTATCCGGCGGTGTCGGCCTGGCTGGCTCGGGTCATGGGCTTCGGGCATGGCGCGTTTAGCGAGATGACCGCTGAAGAGGCGCTGGAGGTTGCGCGTCATTCAACACCTGCGGCCTTGCCGGACGAACAATTCGATGAGCCCAACGGCTTCAAGGTTGGTCAGCAAGTGGTCATTGCGGCAATTGACTATGGCGTTGATCCGGTCGCGGGCGAGTTGCTGTTTGCAGGAAGCGAAGAGCTGATCCTGCGCCGCAAAGATGAACGTGGCGGGCGGGTGCATGTGCACTTCCCGCGGTTTGGCTTTCGGATTGAAGCTCGCTGAGCGTCAGACAGATTTTTGGTGAGAGGAAAATTGCCAAGATTGCAGCCTGCGGCAGTTCCTACGGGTATACACCGTCCCAATGTAGGAGCTGCCGCAGGCTGCGATCTTTTGATCTTCGGGGGTTACTTAAGCGCTGTAAGGATCGCTTCAGGCTCATAACCACGAATCAATGTGCCGTTCACGTCCAGCATCGGAATTCCGCGTCCGCCGAGCGCTTCATAAGTCTTGCGCGCTTCGGCATCTTTTTCGATGTTGAACTCGCGGTAAGGAATGCCTTTCTGGTCGAGAAAGCGCCGGGTCAGTTTGCAGTAGCCACACCAGTCGGTGGCGTAGAGCACGACCTTGGCGTTGGCCTGGGTCTGCTCGGACACCCCTTGCGATGGATTGAATACCCGCTCGATCTTGCCCCAGTTCTGGTAGACCACGACCACCAGCAGGATCAGCAGGAATTTCTTCAGTACGCCGTTAAGCATCAGTTGCGGCGCTTCAGTTGATCGGTCAACTGGGTCGGCAGGCCCTTGATGATCAGCGTGCCGGCTTCTTCGTCGTATTCGATCTTCGAGCCCAGCAAGTGCGCTTCGAAGCTGATGGACAGGCCTTCGGCGCGGCCGGTGAAGCGGCGGAACTGGTTCAGGGTGCGTTTGTCCGCCGGGATCTCTGGCGACAGGCCGTAGTCCTTGTTGCGGATGTGATCGTAGAAGGCTTTCGGGCGTTCTTCGTCGATCAGCTCCGACAACTCTTCGAGGCCCATCGGTTCGCCGAGCTTGGCCTGGCTGCTGGCGTAGTCGACCAGGGTCTTGGTCTTCTCGCGGGCGGACTCTTCCGGCAGGTCTTCGCTTTCGACGAAATCACTGAACGCCTTGAGCAGGGTGCGGGTTTCGCCCGGGCCGTCGACGCCTTCCTGGCAGCCGATGAAGTCGCGGAAATATTCCGAAACCTTCTTGCCGTTCTTGCCCTTGATGAAGGAAATGTACTGCTTGGACTGCTTGTTGTTCTGCCACTCGGAAACGTTGATCCGCGCTGCCAGGTGCAACTGGCCCAGATCCAGGTGCCGCGATGGGGTCACGTCGAGCTGATCGGTCACCGCCACGCCCTCGCTGTGGTGCAGCAGGGCGATGGCCAGGTAGTCGGTCATGCCTTGCTGGTAGTGCGCGAACAGCACGTGGCCGCCGGTCGACAGGTTGGACTCTTCCATCAGCTTTTGCAGGTGTTCCACGGCAATGCGGCTGAACGCCGTGAAGTCCTTGCCGCCGTCGAGGTATTCCTTCAGCCAGCCGCTGAACGGATGCGCGCCGGACTCGGCATGGAATAAACCCCAGGCCTTGCCTTGCTTGGCGTTATAGCTCTCGTTGAGGTCGGCGAGCATGTTCTCGATGGCCGTGGACTCTGCCAGTTCCGAGTCGCGGGCGTGGAGAACTGCGGGTGTGCCGTCGGGTTTTTTGTCGATCAGGTGGACGATGCAATGACGGATCGGCATGGGCTTCTCGGCTGATTGAATGGGGGAGGGCGTGCTCCCCGAAAAAGTGCCCAGTGTACCGCACCTGCTGGTTTTGGCGGTGCTTGAAGGGTGTTCGAGGCGTGTCTGACCGGGCTTATGCGCTTTTTTCCGGATTTAGAGCAATAAAGCTGACCAAATGGGTAGGTAGAGGCGGATATTTCCCCGTCTCTGTGCTAGTTTTGCCCCGTCTTACGCGAAGTCACTGCGTTAAGCGTGCATTCAGCATTTGTCAGGTCGAACCAAACCCTGATTTCGGCATCTATAACCCCGACCCGTCGGTGTTGTAGCCGAGGGTGCCAGATCCAGAAGATCGGGCTCGATGGCTGACACTGCACTCTGCAAACCATATGAATTTGATAGGGAAGGAACACCACATGGCTCTTACTAAAGACCAACTGATCGCCGATATCGCTGAAGCTATCGACGCGCCAAAAACCACCGCGCGTAACGCTCTGGACCAACTGGGCCAAATCGTTGCTGATCAACTGGAAAACGGCGGCGAAATCACTCTGCCAGGTATCGGTAAGCTGAAAGTGACCGAGCGTCCTGCCCGTACCGGCCGCAACCCTTCGACTGGCGCTGCCATCGAAATCGCCGCCAAGAAAGTTATCAAGCTGGTCGTGGCTAAAGGCCTGACTGACGCTGTTAACAAGTAAGACGCATAAAAAAAACCGTGCTCCGGAGCAATCCGGGCACGGTTTTTTTGCGTCTGCGATTCAGCGATTGACCCAGGGCCAACCGCTGTTTCCGCCGCGACTCAGGCTTTACGAACCCAGCGTTCGCGCCAGACCTGCTGCTCGGATTTAGTCTGGAAGGTCCAGGCGACAAAACGGCTTTGCTTCTGCCCCTGAGACATTTCCACGACCTGGCTTTCCAGTACGCCGGCCTTTTTCAGTGCCGTCTGGATGGCAGGCAGGTTTGAGGCTTTCGAGACCAGGGTGCTGAACCAAAGCACTTTGTGTTGAAAGTGCGCGCTCTCGGCGATCAGTTGCGTCACAAACCGTGCTTCGCCGCCTTCACACCACAGTTCGGCCGATTGGCCGCCAAAATTCAGCACCGGCAGTTTGCGCTTCGGGTCGGCGCGGCCCAGTGCGCGCCATTTACGCTCGCTGCCCCGGGTAGCCTCGTCCATTGATGCGTGGAACGGCGGGTTGCACATGGTCAGGTCAAAGCGTTCGCCGGGTTCGAGCAGGCCCAGCAAAATGTGCTTGGGATTGCTTTGCTGGCGCAACTGAATGGCTTTGTTCAGTCCGTTGGACTGCACGATGGCTTTGGCGGCGGCCACGGCCGTCGGGTCGATTTCCGAGCCGAGGAAGTGCCAGCGATAGTCGCTGTAGCCGATCAACGGATAGACGCAGTTGGCGCCCATGCCGATATCGAGCACCTTGACCGGCGCGCCCCGAGGAATCTCGCCATCGTTGACGCTGGCCAGCAGGTCCGCCAGAAAGTGCACATAGTCGGCACGCCCCGGCACCGGTGGGCACAGGTAATCGGCCGGAATGTCCCAATGGGCAATGCCGTAGAACGACTTGAGCAGCGCCCGGTTGAACACCCGCACCGCGTCGGGGCTGGCGAAATCGATGCTCTCTTTGCCATAAGGATTGATGATCACGAACTTCGCCAGCTCAGGCGTGGTCTTGATCAGCGCCGGGAAGTCGTAACGGCCCTGGTGGCGGTTGCGTGGGTGCAGGCTGGCCTTCTCGCGCGGCTCGACGGCTTTGGCCGGGGTCGAAGGTTTTGGCTTTTGGCGCGGGGCTTTGGGTTTGCTAGGGGCGGTCATGGGAAGTCGATTCAGGATTTTGGCTCAAAGTGGTGGGCATTGTCCCACATCTCTCGTCGCCAGAGATCGCCAAGATCGCAGGCTTCGCCCGCTACAAAAACACGTCGTACACCGTAGGAGCTGCCGCAGGCTGCGATCTTTTGACTCTGCTTTTACAACAAGATCAAAAGATCGCAGCCTGCGGCAGCCCCTACGGGGGATTTGTGGTGTTTGGGAGCGTAAAAAAGGGAGACCACTCGGGCCTCCCTTCTTATAGCGATTTGCCGTTAGAGGCTGGCAATCCGCGCATGCTGCTCGGCCAATCTGCCCAGAGCCTGTTCGGCTTCGGCCAGTTTGGCGCGTTCTTTCTCGATAACTTCGGCCGGGGCCTTGTCAACGAAGCCAGCGTTGGACAGCTTGCCACCCACGCGCTGCACTTCGCCTTGCAGACGCTGGATTTCCTTGTCCAGACGCGCCAGTTCGGCGTCTTTGTCGATCAGGCCGGCCATCGGCACCAGCACTTCCATCTCGCCAACCAATGCGGTAGCAGACAGGGGGGCTTCTTCGCCTGCGGCCAATACGGTGATCGACTCGAGCTTGGCCAGCTTCTTCAGCAGGACTTCGTTCTCGGTGAGACGACGCTGATCTTCGGCGCTGACGTTCTTCAGGAACAGCGGCAGTGGCTTGCCGGGGCCGATGTTCATCTCGCCACGGATGTTCCGCGTGCCGAGCATCAGGCCCTTGAGCCATTCGATGTCGTCTTCGGCGGCCTGGTCGATGCGTGCTTCATTGGCCACTGGCCAAGCTTGCAGCATGATCGTCTTGCCTTCGATACCGGCCAGCGGCGCGATGCGCTGCCAGATTTCTTCGGTGATGAACGGCATGAACGGGTGAGCCAGACGCAAGGCGACTTCCAGCACGCGAACCAAGGTGCGGCGGGTGCCGCGCTGGCGTTCGATCGGACTGTTTTCGTCCCACAGCACAGGCTTGGAGAGTTCCAGGTACCAGTCGCAATACTGGTTCCAGATGAACTCGTACAAGGCTTGTGCGGCCAGGTCGAAACGGAACTGGTCGAGTTGGCGGGTCACTTCGGCTTCGGTGCGTTGCAGCTGCGAAATGATCCAGCGATCTGCCAGCGACAGCTCGTAGGCTTCGCCGTTCTGGCCGCAGTCTTCACCCTTGTCCAGCACGTAGCGCGCGGCGTTCCAGATCTTGTTGCAGAAGTTGCGATAGCCTTCGACGCGGCCCATGTCGAACTTGATGTCGCGGCCGGTCGAGGCCAGCGAGCAGAAGGTGAAGCGCAGGGCGTCGGTGCCGTAGCTGGCGATACCGTCGGCGAACTCGTCGCGGGTCTGCTTCTCGATCTTCTTCGCCAGTTTCGGCTGCATCATGCCCGAGGTGCGTTTCTCCACCAGCGCTTCCAGCTCGATACCGTCGATGATGTCCAGCGGGTCCAGGACGTTGCCCTTGGACTTGGACATCTTCTGGCCCAGGCCATCGCGTACCAGACCGTGCACATAGACGGTCTTGAACGGAACCTGCGGCGTGCCGTCTTCGTTTTTCACCAAATGCATGGTGAGCATGATCATCCGGGCAACCCAGAAGAAAATGATGTCGAAGCCGGTCACCAGCACGTCGGTGGAGTGGAACTTCTTCAGGAATTCAGTCTGCTGCGGCCAGCCGAGGGTGGAGAAAGTCCACAGGCCCGAGCTGAACCAGGTGTCGAGAACGTCGTTGTCCTGTTGCAGCGCAACGTCGGAACCCAAGTTGTGCTTGGCACGCACTTCGGCTTCGTCGCGACCGACGTAGACCTTGCCCGACTCGTCGTACCAGGCCGGAATCCGGTGGCCCCACCACAGCTGACGGCTGATGCACCAGTCCTGGATGTCGCGCATCCACGAGAAGTACATGTTTTCGTACTGCTTGGGCACGAACGCAATACGGCCGTCTTCAACGGCAGCAATCGCAGGCTCGGCCAGTGGTTTGGTGGAAACGTACCACTGGTCGGTCAGCCACGGCTCGATGATGGTGCCGGAGCGGTCGCCTTTCGGCACTTTCAGGGCGTGATCGTCGACGCTGACCAGCAGGCCAGCCGCTTCGAACGCGGCAACGATTTCCTTGCGGGCCTGGAAACGGTTGAGGCCGGCGTATTCGGCGGGCAGTGTGCCGTCAATTTCTTCGTTGACGCTGCCATCGAGGTTGAATACCTGGGCGGCTGCCAGCACCTCGGCGTTCTTGTCGAAGATGTTCAGCAGTGGCAGGTTGTGGCGCTTGCCGACTTCGTAGTCGTTGAAATCGTGCGCCGGGGTGATTTTCACGCAGCCGGTGCCGAACTCAGGGTCGCAGTAATCGTCAGCGATGATCGGGATGCGGCGGCCCACCAGTGGCAGCTCGACACATTTGCCGATCAGGGCTTTGTAGCGTTCATCGTTCGGGTTAACGGCCACGGCGGAGTCGCCGAGCATGGTTTCCGGACGAGTGGTCGCGACGATCAGGTAATCCAGACCTTCAGCGGTCTTGGCGCCGTCGGCCAGTGGGTACTTCAGGTTCCACAGGAAGCCTTTCTCGTCGTGGTTTTCCACTTCGAGATCGGAAATCGCCGTGTGCAGTTTGGTGTCCCAGTTGACCAGACGCTTGCCGCGGTAGATCAGACCGTCTTCGTGCAGGCGGACGAAGGCTTCCTTGACCGCTTCCGAGAGACCGTCGTCCATGGTGAAGCGCTCGCGGCTCCAGTCGACGGACGAGCCGAGGCGGCGGATTTGACGGCTGATGTTGCCGCCGGACTCATCTTTCCACTCCCAGACTTTCTCGAGGAATTTTTCGCGGCCCAGATCGTGGCGATTCTGGCCCTTGGCTTCGAGTTGACGCTCCACCAGCATTTGCGTGGCGATACCGGCGTGGTCGGTGCCCGGCTGCCACAGGGTGTTGCGACCCTGCATGCGACGGAAACGGATCAGCGCGTCCATGATCGCGTTGTTGAAGCCATGGCCCATGTGCAGGCTGC
The DNA here is from genome assembly GCF_001874645.1 of Pseudomonas frederiksbergensis. NCBI lineage: Bacteria > Pseudomonadati > Pseudomonadota > Gammaproteobacteria > Pseudomonadales > Pseudomonadaceae > Pseudomonas > Pseudomonas frederiksbergensis. The sequence continues at coordinate 1,783,904 of NZ_CP017886.1, read as the reverse complement.
CAGTGACGTTCGGCGGCGGGATCATGATGGTGTAGGAATCGCCCGCGCCTTGCGGGGCGAAATAATTCTCGGACTCCCAGGTGTTGTACCAGGAAGTTTCAATGGCGTGCGGCTGGTAGGTCTTATCCATGCGCGGCGGGACCCTATTGGCATTTATTCAGGAAAAGCCGGCAAGTATAGCGGGGCATGGGGCGAAGGGCGAGCAGGGGCGGACCGGGCGCAGATCAAATGTGGAGGCGATCCCTTGTAGGAGCTGCCGCAGGCTGCGATCTTTTGACTTTGATTTTCAGCGTGCTTGAAGACGCCAAAAGATCGCAGCCTGCGGCAGCTCCTACATTGGGAGATGGAGGTTACTCGTAATGGCTGAGAAGCCGTTCCATCCGCGCATCCAGGCGGCGTTTGATTTCGGTTTCGATGTGTGGGGCGAAGTCGTCGATCACGTCTTGCATGATCAATTGCGCAGCGGCGCGCAGTTCGTCGTTCAGGTGCAGCATGACATCGGCGCCTTGCTGGACGGATGATGCCGGAGCCGGAGCCGCGACAGGTGCGGGCGCGGGTGTCGGTGTGGGAGCCGGTGGTTCGATGATTTCAGCCCGCGGTTTGCCGCCGACCTGATCGAACAACATCGGAATCTGGCCTTCATCACTGCCTTGCTCGACCGTGTCGGTCAGCAGCGGTGGTTGCAGGTTGTCATCGCCGAGCAACTGGCGGATCGACTCGAGGTCGTCCAGCAGGTGTACGGACTTTTGCAGCGGGTTTGACGTGTCCATCGTGTGCTCAGAGTCGCTGTAAACGGTGATCTTGCAGAGGATAGCCCTGTTCGCGGTAGAAACGGAAACTCTCCCGCGCGGCCTGACGAATAGTCGGGTCTTCAACCACCACTTCAGCCACACGGGCAAAGCGCTGGGCAAAAGACGGGACTTTGAGGTCAAGATTGACCAGCAAGTCCTGGTGTTGTCCTGGATCGTCTCCCAGGCCGAGCACAATCAAACCGTCCGGTTCGCTTTCGGCGGGGCCGTGAGGCACGAAGCTTTCACCTTTGAACGCCCACAGGCGCGCATCGAGATCGTCACGCTGGGCGGCATCGCTGCAATGCAGGTAGATGCGGTGACCCATGCGCCAGGCTTTTTCGGTGAGCTTGCAGGCAAAATCCAGTCGCGCGGAGGGATCGGCGCTGGGCAGGATATAGAAATCGACTTTAGTCATTGCAGTTCCTGACGCCTGCGCCGCGTCATCCATGGACGATGCGGCGCAGGGGTTTCAGTTTCAGGCTTTGGCGCGGTCCAGCAGGTATTGGGTCAGCAGTGGAACCGGACGGCCAGTGGCGCCCTTGTCCTTGCCGCCGCTGGTCCAGGCCGTGCCGGCGATGTCCAGGTGTGCCCACTTCAGGTTTTTGGTGAAGCGCGACAGGAAGCAGGCCGCCGTGATGGTGCCGGCTTTCGGGCCACCAATGTTGGCGATGTCGGCGAACGGGCTGTCCAGCTGTTCCTGATACTCATCGAACAACGGCAGTTGCCAGGCGCGGTCGTCAGCCTGTTGACCAGCGCTCAGCAGTTGGCCGATCAGCTCGTCGTTGTTGCCCAGCAGGCCTGAAGTGTGAGCGCCCAGAGCGACCACGCAAGCGCCCGTCAGGGTGGCGATGTCGATCACCGCTTGTGGCTTGAAGCGTTCGGAGTAGGTCAGGGCGTCGCACAGCACCAGACGGCCTTCGGCGTCGGTGTTGAGGATTTCCACGGTCTGGCCGCTCATGGTGGTGACGATATCGCCAGGACGCGAAGCCTTGCCGCTTGGCATGTTCTCGGCACAGGCCAGGATGCACACCAGGTTGATCGACAGTTTCAGTTCGAGCACGGCACGCAAGGTGCCAAACACGCTGGCTGCGCCGCCCATGTCGTACTTCATCTCGTCCATGCCGGCGCCAGGCTTGAGGCTGATGCCGCCGGTGTCAAAGGTGATGCCCTTGCCGACCAGTGCGTATGGCTTCTCGGATTTCTTGCCGCCGTTGTATTGCATGACGATCAGGCGCGGTGGCTGGGCGCTGCCCTGGCCAACGGCGTAGAACGAACCCATGCCCAGCTCCTTGATTTGCTTCTCATCAAGGATTTCGACTTTCAGGCCCTTGAACTCCTTGCCCAGGTTCTTCGCCTGCTCGGCGAGGAAGCTTGGGTGGCAGATGTTCGGTGGCAGGTTGCCCAGGTCGCGGGTGAAGGACATGCCGTTGGCGATTGCGGTGGCGTGAGTCACGGCGCGCTCGACTTCAGCCTGGGCGGCCTTGATCGTCAGCAGGGTGATTTTCTTCAGGGCGCGCGGGTCGGACTTATGGCTCTTGAACTGCTCGAAGGTGTATTCGCCGTCCACCAGGGTTTCGGCCAGCAGACGGGTCTTGCCGTAGCTGTCACGCCCTTTGACCACAATTTCGTCCAGCGCCAGTGCGGCATCGCTGCCACCCAGGCCTTTGAGGGTGTTCAATGCGCCGGCGATGATTTTGCGGAACGGCCGGTCGCCCAGTTCGGCGTCTTTACCCACGCCAACCAGCAACACGCGTTCGGCTTTGAGGTTTGGCAGGCTGTGCAGCAACAGGCTCTGACCCACTTTGCCAGCCAGGTCGCCACGCTTGAGGACAGCGCTGATCGCGCCGCCGCTGAGCTCGTCGAGCTGTTTGGCGACGTTGCCGAGTGTGCGGTCTTCGCCGACGGCGACCACCAGAGTGGCGGTTTTCAACGTTTCTGGGCTAACGCTTTTTACAACCAGTTCCATGTCCGGGTCCCTGAATAAATGGTCAAAGTGCAGCGTGTTACGCAGTGCGCGCACACGTTTGCCTGTCTATAGAAAGACGCTGGTTCATGCCAGCGACAAGGGCCGCAGTTTGAACCTCGCTCGCGGCAACTGACAACCCTCGCGCAGGTGATCTTTACGCCATTGCGCGGCTGCTTGAGCGTGCGCAGTGACAGGCGCGTTCAATCACAGGATAATGCGCCATCTTTTTCGGCGGCTCAGCCCTGCGGGCCGCCCGATATGTTTGCTTGTTTGGCCGCCTTAGCCTGACAACCCTGGAGTGTCTGGTTTGATCGTCTTCCGTTATCTATCCCGCGAAGTCCTGTTGACCTTGAGCGCCGTCAGCGCTGTGCTGCTGGTCATCATCATGAGTGGGCGCTTCATCAAGTTCCTGGCCCAGGCCGCCTCGGGCGCTCTGGACCCAGGCTCGCTGTTCCTGATCATGGGCTTTCGTCTGCCGGGTTTCCTGCAACTGATCCTGCCTTTGGGGCTGTTTCTCGGGATCCTGCTGGCCTACGGTCGCCTGTACCTTGAAAGCGAAATGACCGTGCTCTCCGCGACCGGCATGAGCCAGCAGCGTCTGCTGGGCATGACCCTGTTTCCGGCTACGCTGGTGGCCGTAATTGTCGCCTGGCTGAGCCTGAGCCTGGCACCGCAAGGCGCCAATCAGTTTCAGTTGCTGCTGAACAAGCAGGATGCCATGACCGAGTTCGACACGCTGGTGCCGGGCCGTTTTCAGGCTTTGCGCGATGGTTCGCGGGTGACGTACACCGAGCAGTTGTCCGATGACCGGATCAACCTGGGCGGTGTGTTCATCTCGGAAAAACGCCTTTCCGCCGACCAGAAGGATCGCGGCATTTCCGTACTGGTCGCGGAAAAGGGCCGTCAGGAGATCAAGGAGGACGGCAACCGTTACCTGATTCTCGACAATGGCTACCGTTACGACGGTAATCCGGGGCTGGCTGACTACCGTGCCATCAAGTACGACACCTACGGCGTGTTGCTGCCCAAACCGGATGTCAGCGACGAGGTGACCGATCGCGATGCGATGACGACCCGTACCCTGCTGGATAATCCGGATATTCGTGCACGCGCCGAGCTCGAGTGGCGTCTGTCGCTACCGTTGCTGGTGTTTATCGTGACGTTGATGGCGGTGCCGCTGTCGCGGGTCAATCCGCGCCAGGGACGTTTCCTCAAATTGCTGCCGGCGATTCTTCTTTATATGGCTTATCTGACCATCCTGATTGCCGCGCGCGGTGCTCTGGAGAAAGGCAAGATCCCCCCGGCACTGGGTCTGTGGTGGGTTCACGCAATATTCCTGGCCATTGGCCTGGGACTGCTCTACTGGGAACCGTTGCGTTTGAAAATGGCGAGTCGCCGCAGTGCGCTGGAGGTGACCCGTGGTTAAGCTCGATCGCTACATAGGTGGCAGTGTTTTCATGGCGATCCTGGCGGTACTGGGGATCATTCTGGGCCTGGCGACCTTGTTTGCCTTCATTGATGAGATGAGTGACATCAGTGAAACCTACACCCTCACTGACGTCTTGAGCTATGTAGTGCTGACAGCGCCGCGTCGGGTCTATGACATGCTGCCGATGGCGGCACTGATCGGCTGCCTGATCGGGCTGGGCAGTCTGGCCAGCAGCAGTGAACTGACCATCATGCGCGCCGCTGGCGTGTCCATCGGCCGGATCGTCTGGGCGGTGATGAAGCCGATGCTGGTGTTGATGCTGGCAGGCGTACTGGTCGGTGAATACGTTGCGCCCGTTGCGGAAAACGTGGCTCAGGCCAATCGCTCCCTGGCTCAGGGTATTGGCGATGCGCAGAGTGCCAAGCACGGTATGTGGCACCGTCAGGGTGATGAGTTCATTCACATCAACTCGGTGCAGCCGGATGGCATTCTGTATGGTGTGACCCGCTATCGTTTTGACAGCGAGCGTCACATGCTGACCTCGAGCTTCTCCAAGCGTGCGCAGTTTGAAACAGATCATTGGCAGTTGAACGACGTCACCACCACGGTGTTCCATGACGGCAGTACCGAAGTAGTCACTGCGCCGCAAGAGCGCTGGGATGTGCCGTTGAGCCCGCAACTGCTGAACACGGTGATCATGGCGCCGGAGTCGTTGTCGATCAGCGGTTTGTGGGGTTATATCCACTATCTGGCGGATCAGGGCCTGAACAATGGCCGTTACTGGCTGGCATTTTGGGTCAAGGTATTGCAGCCACTGGTCACCGTTGCCCTGGTGTTGATGGCGATTTCCTTTATCTTCGGTCCGCTGCGCTCGGTGACGCTGGGGCAGCGCGTATTCACCGGTGTACTGGTCGGCTTTACCTTCCGTATCGCTCAGGATTTGCTCGGGCCTTCAAGCCTGGTCTTCGGCTTCTCGCCGTTGTTCGCGGTGCTGGTTCCGGCCGGTATCTGCGCGGTGGCGGGTCTTTGGTTGTTGCGCCGAGCCGGTTGATCGCAGGTATTTCCTGCCCTGACTCACACTCAAACGCCCCGTTCGCAAGAGCGGGGCGTTTTTGTATCCAATACCGTTGGCCTGTGAACGTGACGCTTGCGTCGTGTATCAGGTACAATTCCCGGCTATTTTTCGGCGGGCTATGCCTGCAGCCTTTTTGAGTGTTGATCCGTGAGTGATTTGAGTCATATCCGCAATTTCTCCATCATCGCCCACATTGACCATGGCAAGTCGACTCTGGCCGATCGCTTTATCCAGATGTGCGGCGGCCTGGCCGAGCGCGAAATGGAAGCCCAGGTACTGGACTCCATGGACCTTGAGCGTGAGCGCGGGATCACCATCAAGGCTCACAGCGTTACCCTGTATTACACTGCCCGTGATGGTATCAAGTACCAGCTGAACTTCATTGACACCCCCGGCCACGTTGACTTCACCTATGAAGTCAGCCGGTCGCTGGCGGCCTGTGAAGGTGCCTTGTTGGTGGTCGATGCCGGTCAGGGTGTCGAGGCGCAATCGGTTGCCAACTGCTACACGGCGATCGAGCAGGGCCTGGAAGTGATGCCGGTCCTGAACAAGATCGACCTGCCACAGGCCGATCCGGACCGCGTCAAAGAAGAAATCGAAAAAATCATCGGCATCGATGCCACCGACGCGGTCGAGTGCAGTGCCAAGACCGGTCTGGGCGTCGATGAAGTGCTCGAGCGTCTGGTGCACACCATTCCCGCGCCGACCGGCAACATTGAAGATCCGCTGCAAGCACTGATCATCGACTCCTGGTTCGACAACTACCTGGGCGTTGTTTCCCTGGTTCGCGTGCGCCATGGCTGCGTGAAGAAGGGCGACAAGATTCTGGTCAAATCCACCGGCAAGATCCACCTGGTGGACAGCGTGGGTGTGTTCAACCCGAAACACACTGCCACCGTCGACCTGAAAGCCGGTGAAGTAGGCTTCATCATCGCCGGCATCAAGGACATTCACGGTGCGCCAGTCGGTGACACCCTGACCTTGAGCTCGACGCCGGACGTCGACGTGCTGCCAGGTTTCAAACGCATTCAGCCGCAGGTCTATGCCGGTCTGTTCCCGGTCAGCTCCGACGACTTCGAAGACTTCCGCGAAGCGCTGCAAAAGCTCACCCTGAACGACTCGTCGTTGCAATACACCCCGGAAAGCTCCGACGCCCTGGGCTTCGGCTTCCGTTGCGGGTTCCTCGGCATGCTGCACATGGAGATCATTCAGGAGCGCCTGGAGCGCGAGTACGACCTGGACCTGATCACCACTGCGCCGACGGTTATTTTCGAGTTGTTGCTGAAAACCGGTGAAACGATTTACGTCGACAACCCGTCCAAGCTGCCGGATCTGTCGGCCATCGAAGACATGCGCGAACCCATCGTGCGGGCCAACATTCTTGTGCCGCAAGAACACCTGGGCAACGTCATTACCCTGTGCATCGAGAAGCGTGGCATACAGCATGACATGCTGTTCCTCGGTAGCCAGGTCCAGGTGACCTACGATTTGCCGATGAACGAAGTGGTTCTGGACTTCTTCGACCGTCTCAAATCCACCAGTCGCGGCTATGCTTCGCTGGATTACCATTTCGATCGTTATCAATCAGCTAATCTGGTGAAGCTGGATGTATTGATCAACGGTGAAAAAGTCGACGCCCTGGCGTTGATCGTGCACCGTGACAACGCGCACTACAAAGGTCGCGCGTTGACCGAGAAGATGAAAGAACTGATTCCGCGGCAGATGTTCGACGTGGCAATCCAGGCCGCCATTGGCGGGCAGATTGTGGCGCGGACAACCGTCAAGGCACTCAGAAAGAACGTATTGGCCAAATGCTACGGCGGTGACGTTAGCCGTAAGCGCAAGCTGTTGGAAAAGCAGAAGGCCGGTAAAAAACGCATGAAGCAGGTCGGTAATGTGGAAATTCCACAAGAAGCCTTCCTCGCTGTGCTCAGGTTGGATAGTTAGGTCCTATGTCACTAAATTTCCCGCTGTTGCTGGTCATCGCCGTCTTCGTTTGCGGCCTGTTGGGGTTGCTCGATCTGGTTTTCCTGGCGCCGCGTCGGCGTGCTGCCATTACCTCCTATGAGGGTAGCGTTGGCGAGCCGGATAGGGTGGTGGTCGAGAAACTGAACAAAGAACCGATGCTGGTTGAATACGGCAAATCGTTCTTTCCGGTGCTGTTCATCGTGCTGGTGCTGCGTTCGTTCCTGGTGGAGCCGTTCCAGATTCCGTCTGGCTCGATGAAGCCGACCCTGGACGTTGGCGACTTCATTCTGGTGAACAAATTTTCTTACGGGATCCGCTTGCCGGTGCTCGATACGAAAGTCATCCAGGTCGGTGACCCGCAGCGTGGCGATGTGATGGTGTTCCGCTACCCAAGCGACCCGAACGTCAACTACATCAAGCGTGTCGTGGGCCTGCCGGGTGATCAGATTCGTTACACCGCCGACAAGCGTCTGTTCGTCAACGGTGAGTCGATCGCAGAGCTGTTGGTTGGCTCCGAGCCGGGTACGTTGGGCAGTGCCGAGCTCTACAAGGAAAAACTCGGCGCCGCCGAGCACCTGATCCGCAAGGAAATGAGCCGCTACCGCGCAACCCCCGACCATCAGTGGACCGTGCCTGCCGGGCACTACTTCATGATGGGCGACAACCGCGACAACTCAAACGACAGTCGCTACTGGGATGATCCAAGTATTCCCAAGGATCTGCTGGGCATGGTTCCCGACAAGAATATCGTCGGCAAGGCCTTCGCGGTCTGGATGAGCTGGCCGGAACCGAAACTCAGTCACCTGCCGAATTTCTCGCGGGTTGGCCTGATCAAGTAATCACACACGGCGCTGTTGAACACAGCGCCGAATGCATTTCTGGAGCCAGCAGAAGGCCACCGCAGATGCATGAAGCCAACGATATTCAGGAAGTAATTTTTGAACACAGCGTTAATTGTCCAAAAACCTAGCAGCGTTGCTGTGATGGACGTCGACCACGAACTTAGCGTGGGTCAACCGTGAGCGTCTCTTTAAGCCGTCTCGAGCGTCAGCTCGGTTATACCTTCAAGGACCAGGAACTGATGGTTCTGGCCCTGACACACCGCAGCTTTGCCGGGCGCAACAACGAACGCCTGGAATTCCTCGGTGATGCCATTCTCAACTTCGTTGCCGGTGAAGCGCTGTTCGACCGCTTTCCGCTGGCTCGCGAAGGCCAGTTGTCGCGTTTGCGCGCACGTCTGGTCAAAGGTGAGACGCTGGCAGTATTGGCGCGTGGTTTCGACCTGGGCGAGTACCTGCGCCTGGGGTCCGGTGAGTTGAAGAGCGGCGGTTTCCGCCGTGAATCGATCCTTGCCGATGCCCTCGAAGCGTTGATCGGTGCGATCTACCTGGATGCCGGCATGGACATGGCGCGCGAACGCGTGCTGGCCTGGCTGACGTCCGAGTTCGATAGCCTGACGCTGGTCGACACCAACAAAGATCCAAAGACCCGGCTGCAAGAGTTCTTGCAGTCGCGTGCCTGTGAACTGCCGCGTTACGAAGTGGTGGATATCCAGGGTGAGCCGCATTGCCGGACGTTCTTCGTCGAATGCGAAATCACCTTACTGAACGAAAAAAGCCGAGGTCAGGGTGTGAGTCGTCGTATTGCCGAACAGGTAGCGGCCGCCGCAGCACTGATTGCCCTGGGCGTGGAGAATGGCCATGACTGATTCAATTGCAACTCGCTGTGGCTATGTCGCCATCGTCGGCCGCCCGAACGTGGGCAAATCCACGCTGCTGAACCACATCCTGGGTCAGAAGCTGGCGATCACTTCGCGCAAACCGCAAACCACCCGTCACAACATGCTCGGGATCAAGACCGAAGGCGCCGTGCAGACGATCTACGTCGACACCCCCGGCATGCACAAAGGTGGCGAGAAGGCCCTCAACCGCTACATGAACAAGACCGCTTCGGCCGCGTTGAAAGACGTCGACGTGGTGATCTTCGTGGTTGACCGCACCCGCTGGACCGAAGAAGACCAGATGGTTCTCGAGCGCGTTCAGTACGTGACAGGCCCGTTGATCGTGGCGCTGAACAAGACTGACCGCATCGAAGACAAAGCCGAGTTGATGCCGCACCTGAGCTGGTTGCAGGAGCAGTTGCCGAACGCGCAGATCATTCCGATTTCGGCTCAGCACGGGCATAACCTCGATGCGCTGGAGCGGGTGATCGCCGATCAACTGCCGGAAAACGATCACTTCTTCCCGGAAGACCAGATCACCGACCGCAGCAGCCGTTTCCTGGCCGCCGAACTGGTACGCGAGAAAATCATGCGCCAGATGGGCGCCGAGCTGCCGTACCAGATCACCGTGGAAATCGAAGAGTTCAAGCAGCAGGGGAAAACCCTGCACATTCATGCGTTGATCCTCGTCGAACGTGACGGTCAGAAGAAAATTATCATTGGCGACAAGGGCGAGCGGATCAAGCGCATCGGCACCGAAGCGCGCAAGGACATGGAGCTGCTGTTCGACTCCAAGATCATGCTCAACCTTTGGGTCAAGGTGAAAGGCGGCTGGTCCGACGACGAACGCGCCCTGCGTTCGCTGGGCTACGGCGACCTGTAAAAGATACACAATCAAAAGATCGCAGCCTGCGGCAGCTCCTACGGTGTACACAAAACCCATGTAGGAGCAGCCAAAGGCTGCGATCTTTTTTGCAATCCCTGACCGGGAAACACAAACACCATGTCGACCACCGCGCCAACCGGCCAACCCGCCTACGTGCTTCACAGTCGTGCCTACCGCGAAAACAGCGCATTGGTGGATTTCCTCACGCCGCAAGGTCGGCTGCGGGCGGTGTTGCGCAGTGCGCGGGGCAAGGCTGGAACGCTGGCGCGGCCATTCGTGCCGCTGGAAGTCGAGTTCCGTGGTCGAGGTGAGCTGAAGAACGTCGGGCGCATGGAAAGCGCCGGCGTCTCCACCTGGCTCAATGGTGAGGCGCTGTTCAGCGGTCTTTACCTCAATGAACTGCTGATCCGCCTGCTGCCGTCCGAAGATCCCCATCCGGCTGTATTCGATCATTACGCTGCGACCTTGCTGGCCCTCGCCGAAGGGCGTCCGCTGGAGCCGTTGTTGCGTTCGTTCGAATGGCGGCTGCTCGATGATCTGGGTTACGGCTTTGCGCTGAACGCGGATATCCATGGCGAACCTGTCGCGCCCGACGGCCTGTATCGCTTGCAGGTCGATGCGGGTCTGGAGCGGGTCTACCTGCTGCAGCCCGGTCTGTTCAACGGCACCGAACTGTTGGCCATGGCCGACGCAGACTGGAGCGCGCCGGGTGCCTTGTCCGCCGCCAAGCGTCTGATGCGCCAGGCATTGGCGGTTCACCTGGGCGGTCGCCCACTGGTCAGTCGCGAGTTGTTTCGCAAGCCCTGATCAACCCGTATGCTGTGCACCGAACTTTCTCTACTTCTGGAGCGCTTCCGTGACCACCAGCAATCGCATTCTTCTTGGCGTGAACATTGACCACGTTGCCACCCTGCGTCAGGCCCGGGGGACTCGTTACCCTGATCCCGTGAAAGCGGCGCTGGACGCGGAAGAGGCGGGCGCTGATGGCATCACCGTGCATCTGCGTGAGGACCGTCGGCACATCCAGGAGCGCGACGTGTTGTTGCTCAAGGACGTGCTGCAAACCCGCATGAACTTCGAGATGGGCGTGACCGAGGAGATGATGGCGTTCGCTGAACGCATACGTCCGGCGCACATTTGCCTGGTGCCGGAAACCCGTCAGGAACTGACCACCGAAGGCGGTCTGGATGTGGCGGGGCAGGAAGCGCGGATCAAGGCAGCGGTGGATCGTCTGGCGAAAATCGGCTGCGAAGTGTCGCTGTTCATCGACGCCGACGAGCGCCAGATCGAAGCATCGAAACGCGTTGGCGCGCCGGCCATCGAATTGCACACGGGCCGTTATGCGGACGCCGAGACGCCGGCTTCGGTGGCTGAAGAACTGAAACGTGTGGCGGATGGCGTAGCGTTTGGCCTGACTCAAGGCCTGATCGTCAACGCCGGTCATGGCTTGCACTACCACAACGTTGAAGCGGTTGCGGCGATCAAAGGTATCAACGAACTGAACATCGGCCACGCGCTGGTGGCTCATGCGCTGTTCGTCGGGTTCAAGTCGGCTGTTGCGGAGATGAAAGCGCTGATTCTGGCGGCTGCTGCAAAAGCCTAAGATCAAAAGATCGCAGGCTGCGCCAGCTCCTACAGGTGTACACAAAACCCCGTAGGAGCTGGCGAAGGCTGCGATCTTTTTGCAGGTGGCGCGATTTAAAGCGGTGGGTTTTCTTCAGGCGGCTTGGTCTTGTCGATGCCCGGCACGTGCAGATTGCCTTGGGCGACCTGATCGCCCTCAAGCTGCGGCTGAGTGACCCATGTCAGGATGTCGTAGTAACGCCGGATGTTCGCCACAAAATGCACCGGCTCACCGCCACGGGCGTAGCCATAGCGGGTTTTGCTGTACCACTGTTTTTGCGACAGGCGCGGCAGGATCTTTTTCACATCCAGCCACTTGTCCGGATTCAGCCCTTCCTTGGCGGCGAGCTTGCGTGCGTCATCCAGGTGACCGCTGCCGACGTTGTAGGCCGCCAGCGCAAACCATGTGCGATCCGGCTCCTGGATCGAGTCGTCCAGTTGATCTTTCATGTAAGCCAGGTATTTCGCGCCGCCCATAATGCTTTGCTTGGCGTCCAGGCGATTGGACACGCCCATGGCCTGCGCGGTGTTCTGGGTCAGCATCATCAGGCCGCGAACGCCGGTTTTTGAGGTGACCGCCGGTTGCCACAGCGATTCTTGATAACCGATCGCCGCGAGCAGTCGCCAGTCGACTTTTTCTTCCTTGGCGTACGCCTTGAAGTGTTTCTCGTACTTGGGCAGTCGTTGCTGCAAATGCTGGGCGAAGGTGTAGGCGCCCATGTAACCCAGTACATCGACGTGCCCGTAGTAGCGGTCTTTCAGGCGTTGCAGGGTGCCGTTCTTCTGCGACTTGTCGAGGAAGTCGTTGATCTCGTTGAGCAGGCTGTTGTCATCCCCGGCGGCGACCGCCCAGCTCTGGTTGCTGGCGTCGCCCAGGTCGAAGGCAACCCGCGCATTAGTGAAGTACACCTGGTTCATCGCGACTTCGTTGGAGTCGACCAGTGTCAGATCGATCTGACCTTCATCAACCATGCGCAGCAGGTCAACGACCTCAACCGCGTCGGACTCTTCGTATTGAATGCCGGGGTATTTCTTTTTCAGCGCTGCCAGTTGATCGGCGTGGGTGCTGCCCTTGAGCACCATGATGGTCTTGCCGACCAGATCCGCCGCATTGGTAGGCCGCGATTGGCCGTTGCGGTAGATGATCTGTGGGGTGACTTCCAGATACGAGTGGGAAAACCGGACTTGCTGTTTGCGTTTCTCGCTGCTGACCAGGCCGGCAGCAGCCAGCACCGGGCCGCCAGGTTTGCCTAACTGACCGTACAGGTCGTCGAGGTTGTCCGCGGTTTCGATTTTCAGCTTAACACCCAGATCGTCGGCGAAGCGCTTCACCAGCTCGTATTCGAAGCCGGTTTCACCGTTGCGATCCTGAAAGTAGGTGGCGGGGCTGTTGCGGGTAACCACACGCAGCACGCCATCCTCCTTTACGCGCTCCAGTGTGTTGGGTTTATCAACACAGCCACTGAGCATCAGGAAGAGTCCGGTTGCGATGAGCCATTTGGCGAATCGCGGACGCAAAGCCGTTGGGGAAAACATCTGCGCAGTATACGCAAAGGACCACGACCGCCATATCTCGACAGCAAGAGGCTTGTCTGCTAGAGCGTCCAGAACCTGGCGCGAGCCCGCAAGAACAGGCGCTCAGGCTGGAATGTGACAACCAAAATAACCCCCCGGGAGCACCTTAATGAGCATTGGTTATAGGCTTGGAGCCCCGGGCCGACGTTCGGACAATACCGGGTGTAGCGTTTCGGGTGCTGTCGCGGGCGGTTTAGGCTAGAATGCACGGCCTCAAAGCACACCCCCTTCCCGAGGCTGTCCCGAAGATGTTGATCCTGCGCGGCGCTCCTGCCCTTTCTGCCTTTCGCCACAGCAAACTCCTTGAGCAACTGAGCCAAAAGGTCCCGGCTGTCAGTGGCCTGTATGCTGAATTCGCTCACTTCGCCGAAGTTACCGGCGTCCTGACCGGCGACGAACAGCAGGTGCTAGCGCGCCTTCTGAAGTACGGTCCTAGCGTTCCGGTACAAGAGCCGACCGGCCGTCTGTTCCTGGTGTTGCCACGTTTTGGCACCATCTCGCCATGGTCGAGCAAGGCCAGCGACATCGCCCGCAACTGTGGCCTGGCGAAAATCCAGCGCCTGGAACGCGGTATCGCTTTCTACGTGACCGGCGAATTCACCGAGGCACAAGCACAGCTTGTTGTTGATGCGCTGCACGATCGCATGACCCAGATCGTGCTGGAAAACCTCGAACAGGCTGCTGGCCTGTTCAGTCACTCCGAACCGAAGCCGCTGACGGCGATCGACGTTCTGGGTGGCGGTCGTGCCGCACTGGAAAAAGCCAACGTCGAACTGGGCCTGGCCCTGGCCGAAGACGAGATCGACTACCTGGTCAACGCCTTCGTTGGTTTGAAGCGCAACCCGCACGACATCGAACTGATGATGTTCGCCCAGGCGAACTCCGAGCATTGCCGTCACAAGATCTTCAACGCCAGTTGGGACATCGACGGCGAGAGCCAGGAAAAAAGCCTGTTCGGCATGATCAAGAACACCTACGTGATGCACAGCGAAGGCGTTCTGTCGGCTTACAAGGACAACGCTTCGGTGATCGTCGGCAACGTGGCCGGCCGTTTCTTCCCGGACCCTGAAACCCGCCAGTACGGCGCGGTGCAGGAGCCGGTGCACATCCTGATGAAAGTCGAAACGCACAACCACCCGACCGCGATTGCCCCGTTCCCGGGCGCATCCACCGGCTCCGGTGGCGAGATTCGCGACGAAGGTGCCACCGGTCGCGGTGCCAAGCCAAAGGCTGGCCTGACCGGTTTCACCGTGTCCAACCTGCAAATCCCGGGCTTCGAACAGCCGTGGGAAGTGCCGTACGGCAAGCCCGAGCGCATCGTTACTGCGCTGGACATCATGATCGAAGGTCCATTGGGCGGCGCTGCATTCAACAACGAATTTGGCCGTCCGGCGCTGACCGGTTATTTCCGTACCTTCGAACAATCCATCACCACCCCGCGTGGCGATGAAGTGCGTGGCTACCACAAGCCGATCATGTTGGCCGGCGGCATGGGTAACATTCGCGCCGAACACGTGCAGAAAGGTGAAATTCTCGTTGGTTCCAAGCTGATCGTGCTCGGCGGCCCGGCGATGCTGATCGGTCTGGGCGGTGGCGCGGCTTCCTCCATGGCCACCGGCACCAGCTCGGCCGACCTGGACTTTGCTTCGGTACAACGCGAAAACCCGGAAATGGAACGCCGTTGCCAGGAAGTCATCGACCGTTGCTGGCAGTTGGGTGAACACAACCCGATCAGCTTCATCCACGACGTCGGCGCGGGCGGTTTGTCCAACGCCTTCCCGGAACTGGTCAACGATGGCGACCGTGGCGGGCGCTTCGAACTGCGCAACATTCCAAACGACGAGCCGGGCATGGCCCCGCACGAAATCTGGAGTAACGAATCCCAGGAACGCTACGTTCTGGCGGTCGGCCCGGCCGACTTCGAACGTTTCAAGGCGATCTGCGAGCGCGAGCGTTGCCCGTTTGCGGTCGTCGGCGAAGCCACTGCCGAGCCGCAGCTTACTGTCACGGATAGCCACTTCGGCAACAGCCCGGTCGACATGCCACTCGAAGTGCTGTTGGGCAAAGCCCCGCGCATGCACCGTTCGGCTGTTCGTGAAGCCGAGCTGGGCGACGACTTCGATCCGTCGACCCTGTCCATTGCCGACTGCGTCGAGCGCGTTCTGCATCACCCGGCCGTGGCCAGCAAAAGCTTCCTGATCACCATCGGCGACCGCACCATCACCGGCCTCGTGGCCCGTGATCAGATGGTCGGCCCGTGGCAGGTTCCGGTGGCTGACGTTGCCGTCACCGCCACCAGCTTCGACGTTTACACCGGTGAAGCCATGGCCATGGGCGAGCGCACTCCGCTGGCACTGCTGGACGCTCCGGCGTCGGGCCGCATGGCCATCGGCGAAACCTTGACCAACATTGCCGCGTCGCGCATTGCCAAAATCTCCGACATCAAGCTGTCGGCGAACTGGATGTCGGCTGCCGGTCACCCGGGCGAAGACGCACGTCTGTACGACACCGTCAAAGCAGTCGGTATGGAACTGTGTCCAGAGCTGGGCATCACCATTCCGGTGGGCAAGGACTCGATGTCCATGGCCACGCGCTGGAACGACGAAGGCGTCGACAAGACCGTCACCTCGCCGATGTCCCTGATCGTGACCGGTTTCGCGCCAGTGACTGACATCCGTCAGACCCTGACCCCACAACTGCGCATGGACAAAGGCACCACCGACCTGATCCTGATCGACCTGGGCCGTGGCCAGAACCGCATGGGCGCTTCGATCCTCGCACAGGTTCACGGCAAGCTTGGCAAGCAGGCTCCGGACGTCGACGACGCCGAAGACCTGAAAGCGTTCTTCGCGGTGATCCAGGGCCTCAACGCCGACGGTCACCTGCTGGCTTACCACGACCGTTCCGATGGCGGTCTGCTGACCAGCGTGGTGGAAATGTCTTTTGCCGGTCACTGCGGTCTGAGCCTGAACCTCGACGGTCTGGCGGAAACCTCGGCCGACATCGCCGCGATCCTGTTCAACGAAGAGCTGGGTGCGGTGATCCAGGTTCGCCAGGACGCCACGCCAGACATCCTTGCGCAGTTCAGCGCGGCGGGTCTGGACGATTGCGTGTCGGTGATCGGTCAGCCGATGAACAACAGCGAGATCAGCATCACCTTCAACGGCGACACTGTGTTCGAAGGTCAGCGTGGTCTGCTGCAACGTCAGTGGGCTGAAACCAGCTACCAGATCCAGCGTCTGCGTGACAACGCCGACTGCGCCGAACAAGAGTTCGACGTGCTGCTGGAAGAAGACAACCCGGGCTTGAGCGTCAAGCTGAGCTACGACGTCAACCAGGACGTCGCCGCGCCTTACATCAAAAAAGGCATTCGCCCACAGGTTGCCGTACTGCGTGAGCAGGGCGTCAACGGTCAGGTGGAAATGGCGGCAGCGTTCGACCGTGCCGGTTTCAACGCAATCGACGTGCACATGAGCGACATTCTGGCCGGCCGTGTCGACCTGAACGAGTTCAAAGGTCTGGTGGCGTGCGGTGGCTTCTCCTACGGTGACGTACTGGGTGCCGGTGAAGGCTGGGCGAAATCGGCGCTGTTCAACAGCCGTGCTCGCGATGCGTTCCAGGGCTTCTTCGAACGTACCGACAGCTTCACCCTCGGCGTGTGCAACGGTTGCCAGATGATGTCCAACCTGCACGAGCTGATCCCGGGCAGCGAGTTCTGGCCGCACTTCGTGCGTAACCGTTCCGAGCAGTTCGAAGCCCGTGTGGCGATGGTTCAGGTTCAGGAGTCGAATTCGATCTTCCTGCAAGGCATGGCCGGTTCGCGCATGCCAATCGCCATCGCTCACGGTGAAGGTCATGCCGAGTTCGCCAGCGAAGAAGCGTTGCTGGAAGCGGATGTGTCGGGTTGCGTGGCGATGCGTTTCGTCGACAACCATGGCAAGGTCACTGAAAGCTACCCGGCCAACCCGAACGGCTCGCCGCGCGGGATCACCGGTTTGACCAGCCGTGACGGTCGCGTGACCATCATGATGCCGCACCCGGAGCGGGTGTTCCGCGCCGTGCAGAACTCGTGGCGCTCGGAAGAGTGGAGCGAAGACGCACCGTGGATGCGTATGTTCCGTAACGCTCGTGTGTGGGTGAACTAAGCGCTGTGTATAAGCTCAGCTTTTTTGTTCCTCAGAGCCATGTAGACGTGGTCAAGGGGGCTGTGTTCGCTGCGGGTGGTGGGCGGATCGGTCTGTATGACCACTGTGCGTGGCAGGTGCTGGGTTTGGGCCAGTTTCGTCCGTTGGATGGCAGTCAGCCGTTTATGGGTGAAGCGGGGCAGGTCGAGCAGGTTGAGGAGTGGAAGGTTGAGCTGGTGGTCAGCGATGAGTTGATTCGTTCTGTGGTGGAGGCTCTGAAGCAGAGCCATCCCTATGAGACGCCGGCTTACGAGGTGTGGCGGTTGGAAGATTTCTGATCTTCCTGGCTGCTGAAATGAGAAACCCGCAGAACCGTTATTGGTTCTGCGGGTTTTTTATTGAGCGCCACAAAACAAATGTGGGAGAGGGCTTGCTCGCGAAGGCGGCCTGACAGCCGACCAATCTCTTGCAGGTGTACATATCCATTTCTGCGGTAACGGCCACTTAGGGTTTCGCCCTTACGGCGCCTCACTTTTCCAGACGCCGAAAAGTAAGCAAAAGGCTTCGCCCCAAGCGTACGGCACCTCGCCTAGGCTCGGCGTACCCTCGCTCCGGTGTTCATCAGGGGGCATCGCCTACGGTCTGCTGCGCGACGACCTCCTCTCGATGTGTCCGGCTGCGCCGTACGGCGCTGCGCGCCCACCCCCTGATGAACCCCTGCACTCGGCCTCCCGAAGGGGCGGGTAGATCAAGATCAACAGCGGCAGGCGAGCTAACGCTCGGCCTGTTGAGTGGTGGGGCGGGCGCGTCACTTCATTGTGGGTAGGTGATATCCGTAGGAGCTGCCGCAGGCTGCGATCTTTTGATCTTGCTTTTGCTGTTTCGGCCTGTGGATAACCGGCCACCGCCAAAAGATCGCAGCCTGCGGCAGCCCCTACAGAATGCGCGTCGCGACCATAAGAAGGACATACCTGTGTTTATGCGGTGCGTTAGAAGACAGAGCATTCCCACGCATCTTTCGACGATCTTTTAAGGTGCTAAACCTTCGCACTCACCTCACTACGATTCACCAACCCCTCCAGCGCCTCACTCAAACTCAACGCTTTATCGCCAATCAACAAGTGCCACACACCACCGTCCAACGCGCTCACACCCTGGCAACCCAAGTCCTTGAGCTGACACTCCGACAGTGCTTTACCGTCCGCCAGTTGCAGGCGAATCCGCGTCATCGCCACGCAGTCGAGTTGCAGCACGTTGTCGCTGCCGCCCAGCGCGTTCAGCCATTTCTGCGCTTCCGGTGTCGCCACGGGCGCTGCTTTCGGTGCTTCTTGGGCAACCACGACAGTGGCTATCACGGTTGTACCGGCGTACGGCATCGCTTGGCGAATTTCATCGGCAATGCTGTCGGCCAGCGGCCCGACCACCACCTGCAAGCTGCCACCCTTGCCGGGGCGAACCACGGCCATGGCGCCGAGGGCTTTCAATTCGCTGTCGGAGGCCTTGTTGCGGTCGACCATTTCCAGGCGCAGCCGGGTGGTACAGGCGCCGACGGTGATCAGGTTGTCAGCGCCGCCCAAGGCTTGAAGGTAGGCCCCGGCCCGCTGGTTGTCGTTCAGCTCGGCTTTTTCAGCGACAGCGGTGCCTTCGCGCCCCGGCGTCTTCAGGTTGAAGCGGCGGATGCAGAAGTCGAACACGACGTAGTAGATCACCGCGTACGCCAGGCCCACCGGGAACACCCGCCAGCCGTTGGTGGACTTGCCCCAGCCCAGCGCCATGTCGATGGCGCCGCCGGAGAAGGTGAACCCCAAATGGATGTTCAGCGCGTTGGTGATGGCCATCGCCATGCCGGTCAGCAGTGCGTGCAGCAAATACAGCAGCGGCGCAAGGAACATGAAGGCGAATTCGATCGGCTCGGTGACGCCGGTCAGAAATGAGGTCAAGGCCATCGACAGGAAGATCCCGCCCATGACTTTGCGGCGTTCCGGCAGGGCGTTGCGGTACATCGCCAGGCAGGCGGCGGGCAGGCCGAAGATCATCATCGGGAACATCCCGGTCATGAACTGGCCGCCCTTCGGGTCGCCGGCAAAGTAGCGCGCCAGGTCGCCGGTCACGATCGCGCCGGTGGTCGGGTCGGTGAAGCTGCCGAAGATGAACCACGCCATGTTGTTGAGGATGTGGTGCAGGCCGGTGATGATCAGCAAGCGGTTGAACACGCCGAAGACGAAGGCGCCGATGCTGCCGCTTTCCAGCAGCAATTGGCCGAAGCTGTTGATGCCTTGCTGGATTATCGGCCAGATCAGGCCGAACACCACGCCCAGGCCAACCGCGGTGAACCCGGTGGCAATCGGCACGAAGCGCCGGCCGCCGAAGAACGCCAGGTATTCCGGCAGCTTGATGTCCTTGAAGCGGTTGTACAGTGCACCGGCCATCAGGCCGCTGATGATCCCGGCGAGCATGCCCATGTTGATGCTCGCATCCAGCACCTTGAGCGTGGAGACCATCACCAGGTAACCAATCGCCCCGGCCAGCCCGGCGGTGCCGTTGTTGTCCTTGGCGAACCCGACGGCGATGCCGATGGCGAAGATCAGCGCGAGGTTGGCGAAGATCACCTGCCCGGCGTCGTGGATGATCGCGATGTTCAAAAGGTCGGTGTCGCCCAGGCGCAGCAACAGGCCGGCAATCGGCAGGATTGCGATGGGCAGCATCAGCGCCCGTCCGAGGCGCTGCAAGCCTTCGATGAAGAGTTGGTACATGGCGTATCTCCCTGGGTTCTTGTTGTTCTGGTAGCTGTTGTTGTTCAGCTCAGAGGCCACTGTTGATGGCAGGCGTGACGCACCGCAGCAGCGCTGCTCAGGTTGAGCAAGGTGGCGCTGAAGCGCCGGCAGTCGGCGGCGTCCAGTTGGCGAACCCGTTCCTTGATTTCACCGACCTGCGGCGGGCTGACGGACAGCTCGCTGATGCCCAGGCCAATCAGCACCGGGGTCGCCAGCGGATCGGAGGCCAGCGCACCGCAAACGCCGACCCAACGCTGATGCTTGGCCGCGCCGGCGCAGGTGTGTGCAATCAGTCGCAACAGCGCCGGGTGCAAGGCATCGACTCGAGCGGCGAGACCGGCGTGGTCGCGGTCCATGGCCAGGGTGTATTGGGACAAGTCGTTGGTGCCGATGGACAGGAAGTCCGCGTGTTCGGCCAGTTGCTCGGCGAGCAAGGCGGCGGCCGGGACTTCGATCATTACGCCCAGTTCCGGGCGCTGCGTTAGCGCAAGCTCGGCGCACAACGCATCCAGGCGTTGACGGATGTGCAGCAATTCGTCGACCTCGCTGACCATCGGCAGCAGAATCCTGCAGCGCTGCAATGGGCTGACCTGTAGCAGTGCGCGCAATTGTTGGTCGAGCAGTTCCGGGCGTACCTGCGCCATGCGGATTCCGCGCAGGCCGAGCACCGGGTTGGCTTCGGCTGGCAGTGGCAGGTAGTCGAGTTGCTTGTCGCCACCGACGTCGATGGTGCGGATGATCACCGACTTGTCGCCCATGGCATCCAGCACCGCTTGATAGGCCTGGCGCTGCTCTTGTTCGTCTGGCGCGGTCTGGCGATCGACAAACAGAAACTCGGTGCGCAACAGGCCAACGCCATCGGCTCCGCCTTTCAACGCGTCAGCGGCTTCGGCGCTGGAGGCCACGTTGGCCGCGACTTCGATACGCAGGCCATCGCGGGTGTGCGCCGGGTTATGCGCCTGAGCGTGTTGGCGTTCGCGGCGTTGCAGATGTTCACGCTGGGCCTGAGCGACTTGCTCCAGGCGTTGGCTATTGGGGGTCAGCTCCAGGCGCCCGCCGTCGGCATTCAGTACCACCGACTGGCCTTGCGGTTGATTGAGCAGTGACGAACCGAGGGCAACCAGACACGGCAGGCCTTTGCCACGGGCGAGAATTGCCACATGGGAGGTCGCGCCACCTTCGGCCATGCACAGTCCGGCAACGCCTTGTTGGCTCAGTTGCAGCAAATCGGAAGGGGTCAGTTCATGCGCGGCGACGATAGCGCCGGCCGGCACGTCGTAGTGCCAGTCTTGACCGAGCAAGGCGCGCAGCACGCGTTGCTTGAGGTCGCGCAGGTCGTTGGCCCGTTCGGCCAGCAGCGGGTTGCCGAGATTTTGCAGCACTTCGCACTGCACCTCGATTGACTGGCTCCAGGCGTGGGTTGCGGCGCTGCCCTGATCGATCGACTGGAGGGCCGCTTCAAGCAGCGCCGGGTCTTCGAGCAGCGCCAGGTGGGCGGCGAAAATCTGCTCTTCTTCGGTGTACTTGTGCTTTTTGGCGTGGGACAGCGTTTCGCGGATTTCGCTGCGAACCCGTTCCAGCGCACGGTCGAGGGCTTGCAGTTGTTCTTCGGCGTTAGCGTTGCCGGTGTCTTCCGGCAGGTGGATGGCCGCCAGTTGGAACAGCGGGCCACCGACCAGTCCAGGCGCTGCACAGACACCATTGAGCATGCCGGCTTCGGCGGTGCGGGTACGTTGGGCAATCGGTGTCGGTGCGGCCGCGAGGCTGTGGTCGTTGACCGCGCTGGACAAGGCGTTCAGCAACGCTTGCAGCGCCGCCTTGGCATCGACGCCCTTGCAGCTGACTTGAACCTCGTCCTGCTCGCCGATACCCAGGCCCATGAGCCCGATCAGGCTGTCACACGACGCCGATTTACCGGCGAAATGCAGCTGCGATTTGCTGTTGAACTGGTGCGCGGTCTGGCGGATCAGCGCTGCCGGGCGTGCATGCAAACCACCGCGATGGCTGATCCGAATGTGCCCGTGGACTTCGGCGCCAGAGCTGTCGACTTCGGCCTGCGCGTTGTGGATGGTTTTCGGCACGATGTGCAGCAGCGGCTCGCCGACCTTGACCGATTTCAGGGTGATCGGCAGCACCTGAAAGTCCTCGCTGTTGGTCAGGATCAACAGGCTGACCAGGCTTTTGCAGCCTTGCGCGACCTGGTCCAGATCAAAGCGCAGCAACGCCTGGCCATTGCTGACGCGGGTGCCTTCCTTGACCAGTATGGAGAACCCTTCGCCCTGCAACTCGACGGTGTCCAGGCCCAGGTGCAGCAGCAGTTCGGCGCCATTGTCGGCGCGCAGGGTGACGGCGTGGCCGGTGCGGGCAACATGCACCACCACCCCGGCACACGGTGCGTGCAGGGTGTTGTTCAGCGGGTCGATGGCGATTCCGTCACCCATGGCGCCGCTGGCGAACACCGGGTCCGGAACCTTGGCGAGCGTGAGCACCGGGCCGCTGAGCGGGGCGCTGAGGGTCAGGTCTTTATTGTTGTTATGCATGGCTCGGTCTCATCAGTAAAAACTACGGTTCGGTACATCGCCTGGCTGGCCCTCTGTAGGAGCTGCCGAAGGCTGCGATCTTTTGATCTTGTCCATGGTGGCTCGTTGTTTGAACCGACCTGAAAGTCAAAAGATCGCAGCCTTCGGCAGCTCCTACGGGGGTATTCACCCGCCATCACAGATGTGTAGATATCTACGGATTTAATGGGTGCGGGTCACTTTGCTCAGGTGACGCGGCTGGTCCGGGTCCATGCCACGGGCGACCGCAAGGCCGGCCGCCATGACGTAGAAACTCTGGATGGCGAGAATCGGGTCCAGTGCCGGGTGTTCGGCGCGGCTCAGCGTCAGGTCGCGTTCGCTGACGTCATCCGGGGCGGCCAGCAATACGCGGGCACCGCGCTGACGCATCTCGGCAGCGAGGCTCAACAGCCCCGCCTGTTCGGCACCGCGCGGGGCGAACACCAGCAGCGGGTAGTTGTCGTCGATCAGTGCCATTGGCCCGTGCTTCACTTCGGCGCTGCTGAAGGCTTCGGCCTGAATTGCCGAAGTTTCCTTGAGTTTCAAAGCCGCTTCCTGGGCGATGGCAAACCCGGCTCCACGGCCGATCACCATCAAGCGTTGGCAATCACGCAATACGTCGACGGCCAGGCTCCAGTCCTGAGTCGCGGCTTCGCGCAAAGCTGCTGGCAGCGCGAGGCCGGCTTGCAGCAACTCGGCGTCCTGCTTCCAGTGGGCAATCAAGCGCGCGCTGGCGCTGAGGGTGGCGATAAAACTTTTGGTTGCGGCGACGCTGCACTCAAGGCCCGCACACAGCGGCAGACTGAACTCGCACGCGGCTTCCAGTGGCGAGTTCTCGACATTGACCATCGAAATGCTCAGGGCGCCACGCTTGCGCAACAGGCGCAGGCTGTTGACCAGATCCGGACTCTGCCCGGACTGCGAGAATCCAAACGCCACTTGGCCGCTGACCTTAAGCGGCGCTTGCTGCATGGTCACCACCGACATCGGCAGCGACGCCACTGGAATGCCCACATGCTGCATGGTCAGGTAGGCGAAGTAGCTCGCGGCGTGATCGGAACTGCCGCGTGCGACTGTCATCGCCACTTGCGGCGGCTGACGGTTCAAACGCCCGGCAATCTCGATCATCTGCGGATCCAGTTGCTGCAACTGAGCGTCGACGGCCATGTACGAGGACAGCGCCTCTTCAAGCATTTTTGAAGTCAATGTCTTCTCCTTCGACCATTACCGCGGTCAGTGTGAGTGAGCGATCCAGACGCACGCAGTCAGCCCAGGCGCCGGGTTGCAGGCGGCCGCGCTCTTGCAGGCCGAGGTAGTCGGCGGGGAATTGCGAAAGACGTTGTGAAGCTTCGGCCAATGGCAGGCCGATTTTCACCAGGTTGCGCAGCGCCTGATCCATGGTCAGGGTGCTGCCGGCCAGCGTGCCGTCGGGCAGGCGCACACCGCCCAGGCATTTGGTCACGGTGTGGCTACCGAGCTTGTATTCGCCGTCCGGCATGCCGGCGGCAGCGGTGGAGTCGGTGACGCAATACAGGCAAGGGATCGAGCGCAGGGCCACGCGGATCGCGCCGGGATGGACGTGCAGCAGGTCTGGAATCAGTTCGGCGTATTTGGCATGAGCCAGTGCCGCGCCGACGATTCCCGGCTCGCGGTGATGCAGCGGGCTCATGGCGTTGTAAAGGTGGGTGAAACTGCTGGCGCCGGCCTCCAGCGCCGCGACGCCTTCTTCGTAGCTGCCCAGGGTGTGGCCGATTTGCATGCGCACACCACGGTCGCTGAGCGCGCGAATCAGTTTGTCGTGACCGGCGATTTCCGGGGCAATGGTAATCACCCGAATCGGCGCCAGCGCCAGATAGGCTTCGACTTCGGCCATCAACGCGGTATGGGCGAAGTTCGGTTGTGCTCCGAGTTTTCCGGGGTTGATGTAGGGGCCTTCCAAATGCACGCCGAGTACTCGGGCGCTGCCTTTCGGGCGTTGTTCGCAGAACTCGCCGACCTCTGCCAGCACGCGGGAAATTTCTTCCGGTGGCGCGGTCATGGTGGTGGCCAGCAGCGATGTGGTACCGAAACGCACGTGGGTTTTGGTGATGGTGTCGAAGGCCGGCGTGCCTTCCATGATGTCCTTGCCGCCACCGCCGTGAACGTGCAGGTCGATGAAACCCGGCAGCAGGTAAGGCAGGTCGTTGTCCGCCGGGTCGCACAGCTGACCTTCGATGCGCACGATCTTGCCGTGTTCATGGATCAACCGGCCGCGAATCCAGCCTTGGGCGGTGAGGATGTTGTCTTCGGACATCAGTAGTTCTCCGGCGTCGTGGCGCAGGGCTTCGCGTCGAAGCGCTTAGCGACGAAGCTCTGCGACAAAGTCGTAGTAGTCGTTGCGGCAATAGGTGTCGGTGACTTCGATCGGGGTGTTGTCTTCGAGGTAGCCGACCCGGGTCATCAGCAGCATGGCGGTGCCGGGGGCGATGCCGACCAGCGCGGCGAATTCGTCCGAGGCGTTGATTGCCTGGATGTGTTGCAGGGCGCGCACGACCGGTTTGCCGATACCGTCGAGGTATTCGTAAAGCGAATCACCGACGGCTTGCGGCTGGGCAATGATCGAGGCGGGCAGGGTGCTCATTTCGATGGCCATCACGGTGTCGTCGGCTTTGCGCAGACGCTTGAGGCGCGCGACTTTGTCGTAGGGCGAGAGCGCGAGGCGGATCAGTTCTTCGTGGGTCGGCTGGGTGATTTCCCGCTCCAGCCATTGCGAACTCGGCACGAAACCTTTGAGGCGGAGCATTTCACTGAACCCGGACAGCCGGGACAGCGGTTGTTCGAGGCGCGGGGTGATGAAGGTGCCGGAGCCTTGGCTGCGACGGATCAGGCCTTGTTCGAACAGCACTTCCAGTGCCTTGCGGGCGGTCACGCGGGAGATGTTCAGCATTTCGCTGAGATTGCGTTCCGACGGCAATGCTTGCTCGGCTTTCCATTGGCCTGCATGGATCGCCGCTTCCAGGTTGCGCGCCAGTTGCAGGTACAACGGCGTTGGCTGGGTGTCGTCAGGGCGCAGGGCCAGAATGTGGTTCATTGGCTTGGGTTCCGATGCGGATATTGGAGTGTTGTCGCCCCGGTAATGGCGCAAAAGTAATACCACTTAAATACCATGTCAACGCCAGTGCGCTGCTCGAGGCGAGCGAATGCACACCACGCTGGAGGGCGCAGCGGCCTTGGGTTTTAAGTGGTATTAGGGGAGGGCGTTACACGCGCAAAGATCGCAGCCTGCGGCAGCTCCTACGGGATGAAATGGTATCAACGCTGTAGGAGCTGCCGCAGGCTGCGATCTTTTGATTTATTTTTTTGAAGAGGCCGAGTCAGGGGCGGATTTCGATCATCGTGCCGTCTTTGACCAAGCCCCAGACTTCGCGCATGTCGACGTTGCGCATGCCAATGCAGCCGTCGGTCCAGTCCAGGGTGTGGAACAGCTCTTCAGGATTTTCTTCGGTATCCGGGGTGCCGTGAATCATGATCATGCCACCAGGATCCACGCCTTCACGGCGCGAGCGGACGGAGTCGCTGATGTTCGGGTAGGAAATGTGCATGGCCAGGTTGAAGCGGTCGCTGACCTTACGCCAATCCAGCCAATACAAGCCTTCAGGCGTGCGCCGGTCGCCCGCCATCAGCTTCGGGCCTCTGGGATTTTTGCCCAATGAGATGCGATAGGTCCGCAGTGGCTTGCCGTCATTGATCAGTTGCAACTGATGGGCAGATTTGAGCACCAACACTTTTTCGATGAGTTTGCCGTCCAGAGTCTCCGTGGTAGCAGCTTGGGAAACCATGACAAACGACAGGCAGAAGAGGGCAAGCAACCAGCGCATTAAAACGATATCCCTGAGAGTACGGCGTACTGTTGTTGTTTAAGTGATCGCAGGCAGAGCAAGCGGAGGAATGGATTCGCAGCGTACAGGGAAATTCTCTACCCGACGGTCTGCATAGAAACATTCTAGGGTACGGCCGACCGTGCGAAAAGCCAGATCCGACCATGGAATGTCGGCTTCTTCGAAAAGCTTCACTTCCAGGCTTTCTTCGCCCGCGGCAAAGTCCA
This sequence comes from Pseudomonas frederiksbergensis, assembly GCF_001874645.1. Lineage (NCBI taxonomy): Bacteria > Pseudomonadati > Pseudomonadota > Gammaproteobacteria > Pseudomonadales > Pseudomonadaceae > Pseudomonas > Pseudomonas frederiksbergensis. The sequence goes on along the minus strand of NZ_CP017886.1, from coordinate 1,757,331 downwards.
GGTCCACCAGTTCAGCGCGAAAGAACACGTGCACCTGGCTGATGTGCGGCACATCGATCAGCGTATAGATGTTCAGGTTGCGCACCCGCGCACAGGCTTCTTCGGCGGTTTCACGAATGGCCGCCTGTTCGATGGTTTCACCGTTTTCCATGAAGCCGGCCGGCAAGGTCCAGTAACCGCGGCGCGGCTCGATGGCGCGTCGGCATAACAGCACCTGAGTGCCCCAGATTGGCAGGCAGCCGGCGACAATATTCGGGTTCTGGTAATGGATGGTCTGGCACTGGTCGCACACGTAGCGCAGGCGCGAATCGCCTTCGGGAATGCGTTGGGTGACCGGGTTACCGCACTGGCTGCAGAATTTCATGCTGGGGTTCCGAAAATGCTGTGCCTATCTTGGCGTGCGGCGGTGTCTGTCGGCAAGTTGTCGTTTAGCGACATGCCACGGTTTCAGGGGTTGGGCGGTCGATGCGATTGGTGCATGATGCAAAGTAGCGAATAAATCGAGAAGTCTCATGCTGGACGAGCTACTGCATCGAGTAAGCAACCACACCCCGCGAACCCTGGAAACCGACCGGCGTTTCCCCGAAGCCGCGGTGTTGGTGCCCATCACTCGTAGTGACGAGCCGGAACTGGTTTTAACCTTGCGCGCCAGCGGGCTCTCGACCCACGGCGGTGAAGTGGCCTTCCCCGGCGGGCGACGCGATCCGGAAGACCCGGACCTGATGTTCACCGCGTTGCGTGAAGCTGAAGAAGAAATCGGTCTGCCACCCGGTCTGGTGGAGGTCATCGGTCCGCTGAGTCCGTTGATTTCCCTGCACGGGATCAAGGTCACGCCTTATGTCGGGGTGATTCCGGACTTCGTCGAGTACCGCGCCAACGACGCTGAAATTGCCGCGGTGTTCAGCGTGCCGCTGGAGTTCTTCCGCAAGGACCCGCGTGAACACACGCACCGCATCGATTATCAGGGGCGCAGCTGGTATGTGCCGAGCTACCGTTACGGCGAATACAAAATCTGGGGGCTGACCGCGATCATGATCGTCGAGTTGATCAACCTGCTCTATGACGCGCAGATCAGCCTGCACCAACCCCCGAATAGCTTTATCAATATTTGAAGCCATCGCGCGTATGGCGTGAACCTGTTGTTGCAAGTGAACGCCTGCCTGAGCCTTGAGGATAAAAAGATGAAATACCGCCTGGGCGACGCCCGTGTCGAAACCCACCCGCAGAGCTGGGTCGCACCTAATGCCGTGCTGGTGGGCAGGGTCAAACTGGAAGAGGGCGCCAACGTCTGGTTCAACGCGGTATTGCGCGGTGACAACGAGCTGATCCTGATCGGCAAGAACAGTAACGTGCAGGACGGCACGGTGATGCACACCGACATGGGCTACCCGCTGACCATCGGCACCGGCGTGACCATCGGTCATAACGCGATGTTGCACGGCTGCACGGTGGGCGATTACAGCCTGATCGGTATTAACGCGGTCATTCTCAACGGCGCGAAAATCGGCAAAAATTGCATCATCGGCGCCAACTCACTGATCGGCGAAGGCAAGGAAATCCCTGACGGTTCGCTGGTCATGGGTTCGCCGGGCAAAGTGGTGCGTGAGCTGACCGAACCCCAGAAGAAAATGCTCGAAGCCAGTGCCGCCCACTATGTGCATAACTCGCTGCGTTATGCCCGCGATCTGGTCGAGCAGGAGGAATGAACGCCACCGAAAGACCCGTACCCTCGCCGTGTGTGAGCATTTGTGCGCTGGATGAGGACGATATCTGCACCGGGTGTCAGCGCTCGGTAGATGAGATCACCCGCTGGAGCCGGATGGACAACGACGAACGCCGCAAGGTGTTGGGGGTGTGTCATGAAAGGGCGAAGTCGAGCGGGTTGGTTTGGATGCTGGGTAAAACATCCGATCGGTAGCCGTTAGATCAAAAGATCGCAGCCTGCGCCGATCCCTGTAGGAGCTGCCGCAGGCTGCGATCTTTTGATCTTAAGCCTTTGGCGACTCTGCATGGCTGAAGTACCCTGTGCGCAAATCTGACAGGTATCCCTGCGCCCCATGCTCTTCCTGATCGCTTACATCAGCAGTGTCGTGCTGATCAACTACGCCTTTTCCACCGCCCCGCACCTGGACATCATCTGGTCGGCCTGGGGGGGCTGGTATTCGTGCTGCGCGACATGGTGCAAACCCGGTTCGGTCACGGCGCGATAGCCGCGATGCTGGCGGCGCTGGTGCTGTCCTACATCACCTCTGATCCCTCCATCGCCCTGGCCAGCGCCATTGCCTTCGCTGTTTCGGAGTGCATTGACTGGCTGGTGTTCAGCATCACCAAGCGTCCGTTGCACGACCGCCTGTGGATAAGTTCGGCATTGAGCATTCCGCTGGATACCTTCATCTTCTTCGGCATGATCGATGCCCTGACGCCGGGCGTGATCCTCACCGCTCTGGGTTCGAAATTCGCCGGTGTGACCATCGTCTGGCTGGCGATGGCCTGGCGTTTGCGCAAGAACGCGCTGGCAAGCTGAGCCAAACCCTCAGGTTCATGTAAAATGCCGCGTTTTCTCCCTAAGGGAAGCGCGCGGGTGGCCACACAGGCCACTCATGCAGCAACCCTCGATGATCCGCTCCTTTGAGGACCTGAGATGACCCGTATCGGAACTCCATTGTCGCCAACCGCGACCCGCGTTTTGCTGTGTGGCTGTGGTGAGTTGGGCAAGGAAGTGGTGATCGAGCTGCAACGCCTGGGCGTTGAAGTGATTGCCGTGGATCGTTACGCCAACGCGCCGGCGATGCAGGTGGCGCATCGCAGCCATGTGATCAACATGCTTGATGGCGCCGCCCTGCGAGCGGTGATCGAAGCCGAGAAGCCGCACTTCATCGTGCCGGAAATCGAAGCCATCGCCACGGCCACGCTGGTCGAACTGGAAGCCGAAGGCTTCACCGTAATTCCGACCGCGCGCGCTGCGCAGCTGACCATGAACCGTGAAGGCATCCGTCGTCTGGCCGCTGAAGAGCTGGACCTGCCGACCTCGCCGTACCACTTCGCCGATACCTTCGAAGACTACCGCAAGGCGGTCGACGACCTGGGCTTCCCGTGCGTGGTCAAGCCAGTCATGAGCTCTTCGGGCAAAGGCCAGAGCCTGCTGCGCAGCGTCGATGACGTGCAGAAGGCCTGGGATTATGCACAGGAAGGCGGTCGTGCCGGTAAAGGCCGGGTGATCATCGAAGGCTTCATCGACTTCGACTACGAAATCACCTTGCTCACCGTTCGCCACGTCGGCGGCACCACGTTCTGCGCGCCCGTCGGCCATCGTCAGGAGAAGGGCGACTACCAGGAGTCCTGGCAGCCGCAAGCCATGAGCCCGATTGCGCTGGCGGAATCCGAGCGCGTGGCCAAATCCGTGACCGAAGCCCTCGGGGGCCGTGGTCTATTCGGCGTTGAGCTGTTCATCAAGGGTGATCAGGTGTGGTTCAGCGAAGTGTCGCCGCGCCCGCACGACACCGGTCTGGTGACCCTGATTTCTCAGGACCTGTCGCAGTTTGCCTTGCATGCACGGGCGATTCTCGGCTTGCCGATCCCGTTGATCCGTCAGTTCGGCCCATCGGCATCGGCGGTGATTCTGGTGGAAGGTCAGTCGACCCAGACCGCTTTTGCCAACCTGGGTGCCGCACTGGCCGAGCCGGATACTGCGCTGCGTCTGTTTGGCAAGCCGGAAGTCAATGGTCAGCGCCGCATGGGCGTTGCCTTGGCTCGTGACGAGTCGATCGAGGCCGCCCGCGCCAAAGCGACCCGTGCTTCCCAGGCTGTTGTTGTAGAGCTGTAAGGTCTGATGAACGTTCCCACGCTGCCGCGTGGGAACGATCTGACTAGATCTGATTCAGGTCGTTATTGCGTGTTTCTTTCAGGCACAGCACAGCGATCAAGCTGATCACCGCTGCCGCTGACACATACCCGCCAACCCAACTCAAGCCGCCCATCGCCACCAGCTTCTGTGCGAAGAATGGTGCAGCCGAAGCGCCAACAATGCCACCCAGGTTGTAGGCCGCCGATGCGCCGGTGTAGCGCACATGGGTGGGGAACAGCTCTGGCAGCAACGCACCCATTGGGGCGAACGTCACGCCCATCAGAAACAGCTCGATGCACAGGAACAGTGCCACGCCCCACGTCGTGCCGTGGGTCAGCAGTGGTTCCATGGTGAAGCCCGAGAGAATCGCCAGTACACCACCGATGATCAGCACCGGTTTGCGCCCGAAACGGTCACTGGCCCAAGCCGACAGCGGTGTGGCTGCGGCCATGAACAGCACGGCGAAGCACAGCAGGCCGAGGAAGGTTTCGCGGCTGTAACCCAGGGTCGAAACACCGTAACTCAGGGAAAACACCGTCGAGATGTAAAACAGCGCGTAGCAGACCACCATCGCCGCTGCACCCAACAGCATCGGTGCCCAGTATTGGCTGAGCAGCTCGACCAGCGGGATCTTCACCCGTTCCTGACGTGCTATCGCGTTGGCGAAGACCGGCGTTTCATGCAGTTTCAGGCGCACATACAGGCCGACCATCACCAGCACGGCGCTGAGCAGGAACGGAATCCGCCAGCCCCAGGAGCGAAATTGCTCCTCGTTCAGGGTCATCGCCAGGGTCAGAAACAGCCCGTTAGCGGCGAGAAAGCCGATTGACGGGCCGAGTTGCGGGAACATGCCGAACCAGGCGCGTTTGCCCTTTGGTGCATTTTCGGTGGCGAGCAAGGCCGCACCGCCCCATTCGCCGCCCAGTCCAAGGCCTTGGCCGAAGCGCAACACACAGAGCAGGATCGGTGCCCAGGCGCCAATGCTCTCGTAACCCGGCAGCACGCCGATTAGCGTGGTGCAGACGCCCATTAGCAGCAAGGAGGCGACCAGGGTTGATTTACGCCCGATGCGGTCGCCGAAGTGGCCGAATAGCGCCGAACCTATGGGGCGAGCGAGGAAGGCGATGCCGAAGGTCAGGAAGGCCGAGAGCATCTGGGCGGTGCCGGACGTCTGCGGAAAGAACACCGGGCCGATCACCAGTGCGGCGGCCGTGGCGTAGACATAGAAGTCGTAGAACTCGATGGCGGTGCCGATGAAGCTGGCCGTCGCGACCCGCGTGGCGGAATTCGTCGGTTGGGCAGGCGCAGCGTCGCTGTAAGTCGTGCTGGTCGTCATGCGGTAATCCCTGACAGTCATGTGCTCCGGTGGAGCGAATTATTATGGTCGAACACCCAGGGATGTGGGTTTTACGACGGCCTCACCGCCGAACGCAGGCTTGTGGCCTCGCTGGCGGCTACGTGCCAGATCAACACCCGGCTGACGCGGTTGTCTTCGGTTTCGAGGATTTCCAGCCGATAACGGCCGATTTTCAGGCACACCGCGCTGTCAGGAATGGTTTCCAATGCCTCGGTGACCAGCCCGTTGAGGGTTTTCGGGCCGTCGCTCGGCAGGTGCCAGCCCAGGCTTTTGTTCAGCTCGCGAATGGAGGCTGCCCCCTCGATCACCAGTCGGCCATCGGCCTGTGGGTGAATGTGCGGGTTGTCGAGGCTGTGCTGGCTTTCGAATTCGCCGACGATCTCCTCAAGAATGTCTTCCAGGGTGACGATGCCTTCTACTTCGCCGTATTCGTCGACCACCATCCCCAGGCGACGCTGCTGTTTGTGGAAGTTCAGCAGTTGCAGTTGCAACGGGGTGCTTTCGGGAACGAAGTAAGGTTCGCGACACGCCGCCAGCAAGGCTTCCTTGGTCAGGCTGGCGTCGGGCAGCAAATGGAAGATTTGCCGGGTATTGAGCACCGCTTCGACCTGGTTGATGTCACTGTGAAACACTGGCAGACGCGTGCGCTTGTTGGTGCGCAGTTGTTCGATGATTTCCTCGATCGAGTCATCCAGATTGATCCCGTCGACTTCACTGCGTGGTACCAGAATGTCGTTGACGGTAATGTTGTCCAGCGCATGAATGCCCGACAGCGCGTGCGGTCGGCAAGCCGCGTGTTCGTGGTCGGTGTCGTTATTCTGCAGTGCAGGTGGCTCGTCTTCGCTTTGCTGGACGATCTTGACCTTGCGTGCGAACGGCTTGAGCAGCCATTGGCTGATGCCGTTGAGCAGCCACGCGGCCGGGTAAATCATTTTCAGCGGCACGCCGAGCAGGGTATTGCCCAGTGCCAGGATCGCGTCCGGATAACGGCTGGCGAGCGTGCGTGGCAGGTAATCGGCAAGCACCAGCAGTGCAGCGGCGGCGCTCAGGCAGGCGAGCCATGGACCTTTTTCAGCCCAGCCGAAAATCGCCAGCAGCGTACTGATGACCACCACCAGCGCGCGGCACAGGGTATTGCAGAAGATCAGGCTGTTGAGCGGGAAGCCGAGTTTCGCGACCGGCTTGTCGCCGGAACGCGAGGCGGTGCGCTGGGCCAATAGATGCTGCTGTGCGGCTTCGATGGCGGTGAACAGCCCTGACCATAAGATCAGCAGGGCCAGCACGGCGAGCAGTGGCCCTATGGGCAGGTTATCCATGGCGAATACCCGTCAGATGTGCAGGATGAATTCGCGGACCAGCTTGCTGCCGAAATAGGCCAGCATCAGCAGGCAGAAACCGGCGAGGGTCCAGCGAATAGCCTTGTGGCCGCGCCAGCCAAGACGATTGCGCCCCCACAGCAACACGCTGAACACGATCCAGGCCAGGCACGCCAGCAGGGTTTTGTGCACCAGATGCTGGGCGAACAGGTTTTCGACGAACAGCCAGCCGGAGATCAGCGACAGCGAAAGCAGGGTCCAGCCGGCCCAAAGGAAACCGAACAGCAGGCTTTCCATGGTTTGCAGTGGCGGGAAGTTCTTGATCAGGCCGGACGGGTGCTTGTGCTTGAGCTGATGGTCCTGGACCAACAGCAGCAACGCCTGGAACACCGCGATGGTGAACATGCCGTAGGCGAGGATCGACAGCAGGATATGCGCCAGAATTCCCGGCTCTTCGTCGATCACCTGCACGGTGCCCGAGGGCGCGAACTGCGCCAGCAGCACCGTGGCCATCCCCAGCGGGAACAGCAACACCAGCAGGTTTTCCACCGGGATCCGAGCGCAGGCCAGCAGTGTCAGTGCGATGACGGCAGCGGCGATCAGGCTGGCGGCACTGAAAAAGTCCAGACCCAGGCCGATCGGCGTCATCAGATGGGTGAAGAGGCTCGCGCCGTGGGCCAGCACGGCAAGGATGCCGAGCGAGACCAGCAGGCGTTTGTTCGCCTTGGCGCCTTGGGCCAGACGAGTGCCTTGATAGAGAGTCGCAGCGGCGTACAAGCAAGCGGCGGCGAGGGTGCTGAGCAAACTGGGTGACAAAGGGAGCATAAATCCTGTTAGGCAAGCCCGAAAGGGGATGAGTTTGGCATACAACCGACATCACACGAAAGACCACTCAACCAGACAGCGGGTGTGCGCCAGACGCAGTCTTCGCTATAATCCGCGACCTGCCCACGCCGCAGGCTCGCCGAGCACATGTTTTTCACGGTCTGGGCCGCCATTACCTCGGTCTCCATAGGGCCTGAAAGGATCGCGCATGTTTGAAAACTTAACCGACCGTCTCTCGCAGACGCTGCGCCATGTCACCGGCAAGGCCAAGCTGACCGAGGACAATATCAAAGACACCCTGCGCGAAGTGCGCATGGCGTTGCTCGAAGCCGACGTCGCCTTGCCGGTGGTCAAAGACTTCGTCAATTCGGTGAAGGAGCGCGCTGTCGGCACCGAGGTGTCGCGCAGCCTGACGCCGGGCCAGGCCTTCGTGAAGATCGTCCAGGCCGAACTCGAAAGCCTGATGGGCGCCGCCAACGAAGATTTGAACCTGAGCGCCGTGCCGCCAGCCGTCATTTTGATGGCCGGTTTGCAAGGTGCCGGTAAAACCACCACCGCTGGCAAGCTGGCGCGCTTCCTTAAAGAGCGCAAGAAAAAGTCGGTGATGGTGGTGTCGGCGGACGTTTACCGTCCGGCCGCGATCAAACAGTTGGAAACCCTGGCCAACGATATCGGTGTGACGTTCTTCCCGTCCGACCTGAGCCAGAAGCCGGTCGACATCGCCGAAGCGGCCATTAAAGAAGCAAGACTGAAATTCATCGACGTGGTCATCGTCGATACCGCCGGTCGTCTGCACATCGACGAAGAGATGATGGGCGAGATCAAGGCCCTGCACGCGGCGATCAAACCGGTCGAAACGCTGTTCGTGGTCGACGCCATGACCGGCCAGGACGCCGCCATCACGGCCAAGGCCTTTGGCGACGCGCTGCCGCTGACCGGTGTGATCCTGACCAAGGTCGACGGTGACGCCCGTGGCGGTGCCGCGCTGTCGGTGCGAGCGATCACTGGCAAGCCGATCAAGTTCATCGGTATGGGCGAGAAGACCGAAGCCCTCGAGCCGTTCCACCCGGAGCGGATCGCATCGCGCATCCTCGGCATGGGCGACGTGCTCAGCCTGATCGAGCAGGCCGAGGCGACCCTCGACAAGGACAAGGCCGACAAGCTGGCCAAAAAGCTGAAGAAAGGCAAAGGCTTCGACCTCGAAGACTTCCGCGATCAGCTGCAACAGATGAAGAACATGGGCGGCCTCGGCGGGCTCATGGACAAGCTGCCGAACATCGGCGGGGTGAATCTGGCGCAAATGGGCAATGCCCAGGGTGCGGCAGAGAAGCAATTCAAACAGATGGAAGCCATCATCAATTCCATGACCCCGGCCGAGCGCCGCGACCCTGAGCTGATCAGCGGTTCTCGCAAACGTCGGATCGCCATGGGTTCCGGCACCCAGGTGCAGGACATCGGTCGCTTGATCAAGCAGCACAAGCAGATGCAGAAGATGATGAAGAAGTTCTCCGCCAAAGGCGGAATGGCCAAAATGATGCGCGGCATGGGCGGTATGTTGCCTGGCGGTGGTATGCCGAAAATGTAAAAAATTCGCGCAAGGGCTTGCTCTTGCGCTGCCCACAGCGATGTGGGATCTCCAGCAAACCCGCGCTTGGCGGGAGCTGACTCGCCGTTGTTCGCAACGGCTCTATAGCAAATCTTGATGGCGGCCGAAAGACCGCCGGAAAAAGACATTTGCAAAAGTCCGGATATTCCTTAGAATATGCGGCCTTTCGGGCACCTATGCCCGCTGTGCCTTTAGATTTGCAGCACCGACTACAGGAACGATGTTCACATGCTAACAATCCGTCTTGCCCTTGGCGGCTCCAAAAAGCGCCCGTTTTACCACTTGACCGTAACCGACAGCCGCAACCCGCGCGACGGTTCGCACAAGGAACAGGTTGGTTTCTTCAACCCGATCGCTCGTGGTCAAGAAGTCCGTCTGTCCGTGAACCAAGAGCGCGTAGCCTACTGGCTGAGCGTTGGTGCACAACCTTCTGAGCGTGTTGCTCAGTTGTTGAAGGATGCATCTAAGGCTGCGGCCTGAGCAATATGAACGCGACGCCTGCCATTGCTGATGATTTGATCGTTATCGGCAAGATTTATTCTGTTCATGGCGTTCGCGGCGAAGTGAAGGTTTACTCCTTTACTGATCCGACTGAAAACCTGTTGCAATACAAAACCTGGACGCTCAAGCGCGAAGGCAGCGTTAAACAGGTTGAGCTGGTCAGCGGACGTGGGAACGACAAGTTCCTGGTCGCAAAGCTCAAAGGTCTTGATGATCGTGAAGAAGCTCGTCTTCTGGCCGGTTATGAGATCTGCGTGCCGCGCAACCTGTTCCCTGAATTGACCGACGGCGAGTACTACTGGTACCAACTGGAAGGTCTGAAGGTTATTGACCAACTCGGGCAATTGCTCGGGAAGATCGATCATCTTCTGGAAACCGGCGCCAATGATGTAATGGTGGTCAAGCCTTGCGCTGGCAGCCTGGACGATCGCGAACGCCTGTTGCCCTATACGGAGCAATGCGTGTTGGTAGTCGACCTTGCCGCAGGCGAGATGAAGGTGGAATGGGATGCGGACTTCTAAGCGTGGCTAATTTGCGCGTAGAAGTGATCAGTTTGTTTCCCGAGATGTTCTCCGCCATCAGCGAGTACGGCATCACCAGTCGTGCGGTGAAACAGGGGCTGTTGCAGCTCACCTGTTGGAATCCGCGAGACTACACGACGGATCGACATCACACTGTGGACGATCGCCCATTTGGCGGTGGTCCGGGCATGGTGATGAAGATCAAGCCCCTGGAAGATGCTCTGGTTCAGGCCAAGGCAGCAGCCGGGGAGGCGGCGAAGGTAATTTATCTGTCGCCCCAAGGCCGTCAACTGACTCAGTCGGCGGTACGCGAGTTGGCGAATGAGGAAGCATTAATCCTGATTGCCGGCCGCTATGAAGGCATTGACGAGCGTTTTATTGATGCTCATGTCGATGAAGAGTGGTCGATTGGCGACTATGTACTGTCTGGCGGCGAGCTGCCGGCGATGGTCCTGATCGATGCGGTTACACGACTGCTGCCTGGAGCTTTAGGGCATGCGGACTCCGCCGAGGAAGATTCCTTTACGGATGGTCTGCTGGATTGCCCGCACTACACCCGACCTGAGGTGTATGCGGATCAGCGTGTTCCCGACGTGTTGCTAAGTGGCAATCACGCGCATATCCGGCGTTGGCGTTTACAGCAGTCCCTTGGTAGGACCTTTGAACGACGCGCCGATCTTCTGGAAAGCCGCTCGCTTTCTGGAGAAGAGAAGAAGCTGCTCGAGGAATATATCCGCGAGCGGGACGATAGTTAACAACGTATCGATGGTAGATCCGACGATTTACCTTAGGAGCACAGCATGACTAACAAAATCATCCTTGCACTCGAAGCAGAGCAGATGACCAAAGAGATCCCTACCTTTGCCCCGGGCGACACCATTGTCGTTCAGGTGAAAGTGAAGGAAGGCGACCGTTCGCGTCTGCAAGCGTTCGAAGGCGTCGTTATCGCCAAGCGTAACCGTGGTGTGAACAGTGCTTTCACTGTTCGTAAAATCTCCAACGGTGTTGGCGTAGAGCGTACTTTCCAGACCTACAGCCCGCAAATCGACAGCATGGCCGTTAAACGTCGCGGTGACGTACGTAAAGCCAAGCTGTACTACCTGCGTGACCTGTCGGGTAAAGCAGCTCGCATCAAGGAAAAACTGGCTTAAGTCCAGCTTCCGATGCAGAAAAAAGCAGCCTACGGGCTGCTTTTTTGTTGCCTGCGATTTATTCCCAATCCCCCCGCGCACTAGACGTCGAACACCGCACCGAACAGATCGCAGCCTGCGGCAGCTCCTACAGAGGAGTGCGTCCGGCGTAGGAGCTGCCGCAGGCTGCGATCTTTGATGGTTTCAACTCGTTATCTCCCTGTTCCTTGAGATAGCGGGTTATGAAAGACTATTGGTCATTTTCAATGTCCCGTAATTTTTTCGCGCAGCCTCAAGCCTGCGTGTCTTGAGTGCCCATGCCTGCCATCGATCATCCACGGATAGACCAGTTTCTCGACGCCCTGTGGCTGGAAAAAGGCCTGTCGGATAACACCCGTGACGCCTATCGCAGTGACCTGGCCCTGTTTAACGGCTGGTTGCAGGAAAAGGGCCTGGAGCTGGTCAACGCCGGGCGCGAGTTGATCCTCGATCATCTGGCCTGGCGTCTCGAACAAAACTACAAGCCCCGGTCTACGGCAAGGTTTCTTTCAGGTGTACGTGGGTTCTATCGCTATTTGCTGCGTGAAAAGCTGATTGCTGTCGACCCGACATTGCGCGTCGACATGCCGCAACTCGGCAGGCCATTGCCCAAGTCGTTGTCGGAAGCGGACGTGGAAGCCTTGCTCGCCGCACCGGATCTGAGCGAAGCGATCGGCCAACGGGATCGCGCCATGCTGGAAGTTTTGTACGCCTGTGGCCTGCGGGTCACCGAGCTGATCAGCCTGACGCTGGAGCAGATCAATCTGCGCCAGGGCGTGCTGCGCGTCATGGGCAAGGGCAGCAAGGAGCGACTGGTGCCGATGGGCGAGGAGGCGATTGTCTGGGTCGAGCGCTACCTGCGCGATGCGCGTAGCGAGTTGCTGGGCGGGCGGCCCAGCGATGTGCTGTTTCCGAGCCTGCGTGGCGAGCAGATGACCCGCCAGACCTTCTGGCATCGCATCAAGCACCAGGCCCAAGTCGCCGGGATCGGCAAGTCCCTGTCGCCGCATACCTTGCGCCATGCCTTCGCCACCCATCTGCTCAACCACGGCGCCGATTTGCGGGTAGTGCAAATGTTGCTCGGCCATAGCGACCTCTCGACCACGCAGATCTACACCCACGTCGCTCGCGCCCGCTTGCAAGACCTGCACGCCAAACACCATCCACGCGGCTGATTGGATAACTGAAACGACGCAACCCCGTAGCAGCTGGCGCAGCCTGCGTTCGGCTGCGTAGCAGTCGTGAAATCAGACACTGCGGTGTTTCAGTTAAACCCGGATACAAAACTGACGACTGCTTCGCAGCCGAACGCAGGCTGCGCCAGCTGCTACGAGGGGCGGATCTGCGTTGATCAGCAAGTAAGCGTCTTATGTCAGGCGCATTCGGCCACGCGGGCCTTATGTGGTAGGCTTTGTGGGTTTGCACGATGGGCGGTTATGACCCGGTGTTTCATTACGGGCGTTCTAGCCGACCCATTTGCCCGCCTTCAGGAGTTCTCATGCGTCTGACCCAGATTTTCGCCGCCGCAGCCATTGCGTTGGTCAGCACCTTTGCCGTCGCCGATGATGCGGCTGATAAAGCCATTCGTAAAAGCCTGGAAACCCTCCAGCTCGACACCCCGATCGAGTCCATTAGTGCCAGCCCATTGGCCGGTCTCTACGAAGTCAAACTCAAGGGCAGCCGCGTGCTGTACGCCAGCGCCGATGGCCAGTACATCGTTCAGGGCTACGTGTTCCAGCTCAAGGACGGCAAACCGGTCAACCTGACCGAGAAGGCCGAGCGTCTGGGTATCTCCAAGCTGATCAACGGTATTCCAGTTGCTGAAACCGTGGTTTACCCGGCGATTGGCGAAACCAAGACCCACATCACCGTATTCACCGACACCACCTGCCCGTACTGCCACAAATTGCACGCCGAAGTGCCTGCATTGAACAAGATGGGCATCGAAGTGCGTTATGTTGCTTTCCCGCGCCAGGGCCTCGGCTCGCCGGGTGATGAGCAATTGCAAGCCGTGTGGTGCTCCACTGACAAAAAAGCGGCGATGGACAAAATGGTCGACGGCAAGGAAATCAAGGCTGCCAAGTGTGCTAACCCGGTTTCCAGGCAGTTCGCTCTGGGCCAGTCGATCGGCGTGAACGGTACACCAGCCATCGTTTTGGCCGATGGCCAAGTGATTCCGGGCTACCAGCCAGCACCACAAGTCGCCAAACTGGCACTGGGTGCGAAATAATCCTGCGTCGTCACGGTAAGCCTTTGACGATCATGGAGCGACGACAGCAGTCGCCGTTCCATTAATAGAGAGCCGCACAGCGTGCGGCTGTTTTCCACGGCCGACCTTGAGTCGGCCGTTTTATGGGGAGTTCACAGTGAAACCGGTCAAAGTAGGCATCTGTGGGTTAGGGACCGTCGGTGGCGGTACCTTCAACGTACTTCAGCGCAACGCCGAGGAAATTGCTCGTCGTGCCGGGCGTGGAATCGAAGTGGCACAAATTGCCATGCGCACGCCAAAGCCTCAGTTCCAGACGACCGGTATTGCGATTACCAACGATGTCTTCGAAGTGGCCACGAACCCTGAGATCGACATCGTTATAGAGCTGATGGGCGGCTACACCGTTGCCCGCGAGCTGGTACTCAAAGCCATCGAGAATGGCAAGCATGTGGTCACCGCGAACAAGGCACTGATCGCCGTTCACGGTAATGAAATTTTCGCCAAGGCCCGCGAGAAAGGCGTGATCGTCGCGTTCGAAGCGGCCGTGGCCGGTGGCATTCCGGTGATCAAGGCGATCCGTGAAGGTCTGTCGGCCAACCGCATCAACTGGGTCGCCGGCATTATCAACGGTACCGGCAACTTCATCCTCACCGAAATGCGTGAGAAGGGCCGGACCTTCGAAGACGTGCTCGCCGAAGCCCAGGCCCTGGGTTACGCCGAAGCCGATCCGACCTTCGACGTCGAAGGCATCGACGCGGCGCACAAGCTGACGATCCTGGCGTCCATCGCGTTCGGTATCCCGCTGCAATTCGACAAGGCTTACACCGAAGGCATCACCAAGCTGACCACCGCTGACGTGAACTACGCCGAAGCGCTGGGTTATCGCATCAAGCACCTGGGCGTGGCGCGTAGCACGGCTGCCGGCATCGAACTGCGTGTGCACCCGACGCTGATCCCGGCCGATCGCCTGATCGCCAACGTCAACGGCGTGATGAACGCCGTGATGGTCAACGGCGACGCTGCCGGTTCGACCCTGTTCTACGGTGCCGGTGCCGGCATGGAGCCAACGGCTTCGTCGGTGATCGCCGACCTGGTGGATGTGGTTCGCGCCATGACTTGCGACCCGGAAAACCGCGTACCGCACCTGGCCTTCCAGCCGGATTCGCTGTCGGCCCACCCGATCCTGCCGATCGAAGCCTGCGAAAGTGCCTACTACCTGCGCATCCAGGCCAAGGACCATCCGGGCGTGCTGGCCCAAGTTGCGAGCATTCTGTCGGAGCGCGGTATCAACATCGAATCGATCATGCAAAAGGAAGTCGAAGAGCACGACGGCTTGGTGCCCATGATCCTGCTGACCCACCGTGTGCTGGAACAGCACATGAACGACGCCATTGCAGCGCTCGAAGCCTTGCAGGGCGTGGTCGGTCCGGTGGTGCGGATCCGCGTCGAGCACCTGAACTAAGTCGTTATTGTTCACCGGGCTTGTGCGCGAGCCCGGGTTTGCGAACTCTGAATAGTGGAGCCAGTCATGCGTTATATCAGTACCCGCGGCCAGGCACCGGCCCTGAATTTCGAAGACGTGCTGTTGGCCGGTCTGGCCAGTGACGGCGGCCTGTACGTGCCGGAAAACCTGCCACGTTTCACCCAGGAAGAAATCGCTTCCTGGGCCGGCCTGCCATACCACGAGCTGGCTTTCCGGGTGATGCGCCCGTTTGTCACCGGCAGCATTCCTGACGCCGACTTCAAAAAAATCCTTGAAGAAACGTACGGCGTGTTCTCCCACAACGCTGTGGCGCCGTTGCGTCAATTGAACGGCAACGAATGGGTGCTGGAACTGTTCCACGGCCCGACCCTGGCGTTCAAGGACTTCGCCCTGCAATTGCTCGGTCGTCTGCTTGACTACGTGCTGGAAAAACGCGGTGAACGCGTCGTGATCGTCGGCGCCACCTCGGGTGATACCGGTTCGGCCGCCATCGAAGGCTGCAAGCACTGCGAAAACGTCGACATCTTCATCCTGCACCCGCACAACCGTGTGTCCGAAGTGCAGCGTCGCCAGATGACCACTATCTTCGGCGAGAACATCCACAACATCGCCATCGAAGGCAACTTCGATGATTGCCAGGAAATGGTCAAGGCGAGCTTCGCCGACCAGAGCTTCCTCAAAGGCACGCGTCTGGTGGCGGTGAACTCGATCAACTGGGCGCGGATCATGGCCCAGATCGTCTACTACTTCCACGCAGCCCTGCAGTTGGGTGGCCCGGCGCGCTCGGTGTCGTTCTCGGTGCCAACCGGCAACTTCGGTGACATCTTTGCGGGCTACCTGGCACGCAACATGGGCCTGCCGATCAACCAGTTGATCGTCGCCACCAACCGCAACGACATCCTGCACCGCTTCATGAGCGGCAATCAGTACGTCAAGGAAACCCTGCACGCCACACTGTCGCCGTCGATGGACATCATGGTTTCCTCGAACTTCGAGCGCCTGCTGTTCGACCTGCACGGTCGCAACGGTGCCGCCATTGCCGGCCTGATGGACACCTTCAAGCAAGGTGGCGGTTTCAGCGTCGAGCAAGAGCGCTGGACCGAAGCGCGCAAACTCTTCGACTCGCTGGCCGTGGATGACGCGCAAACCTGCGAGACCATCGCAGACGTCTTCGAGCAAACCGGTGAGTTGCTCGATCCGCACACGGCCATCGGCGTCAAGGCTGCGCGTGAGTGCCGTCGAAGCCTGGATATTCCGATGGTGATTCTGGGAACGGCCCATCCGGTCAAATTCCCTGAAGCCGTCGAAAAAGCCGGTGTAGGAAAAGCGCTTGAACTACCAACCCATCTTTCTGATTTGTTCGAGCGAGATGAGCGCTGCACCGTTTTGCCAAATGACCTGAAAGCTGTGCAGGCCTTTGTCAGCCAGCATGGCAACCGCGGCAAGCCACTCTGACCGGAAAACCTGTCACAAGTTGAAGCCCGTCTCCTGACGGGCTTTCTCATCTCTGCAGGGCACACGTGTCGTCTCTCCGCTCCTCAAGCGCCCGTTAAACCTGCTGTTTTTTTCTTGTCATCTTTCCCATGCATGCTCTGACGACTCAGGGTAAAGCGGCATACCGTCAGTTGAGTTCAGAACTTTCTTCTCGGGCCAGTGGTCATTTATCACGCCCTTGGCACTTTGTTTTCGGACTATTGAGTGGTGATCGAGATGGAAAGTATCAGCCTATTGCTGGGTGAGGCATTGAGCCCGTATCAGGTAACGCTGACCCCGTCAGGTGCCCGTGGCGAATGCCTGGTGACATTGAAGAGTGCCACTGGCGCGATCGTGGTCGAACGTGAGTTCAATCAGGCGCAGTTCACGGACAAACGACTACTGACAGACGTTGTCGACGGCTTGCATCGCGATGTGCTGATTGCCGAGGGGCGGCTGGAGCCCAGTGTGATTGCGGCTATGCGCAATGTTGCGCAAGACAAACGTCTGGTTGGCAGAAACTGATGTGTTTTTTGTGGGAACCTTCCTGCAATCAGGTTAGTCAGACCCTGTATCAACAAGAGCAAGCATTGTGCTCCGGTGCTTGTCGCTTGTTGTACGGGTCCTTGTAGGCCACGTTTAACCCCGAGTCGTCTCCCCACTTCTCGGGGTTTCTTTTGCCCGGCGTTTGGTCAGGGCGTTTCATTCCGGAAAAATTTCCTGGCGTCTTCCAGATACTCGCTGCGCATTTGTGGGTCGAGCCATTGGGCGTAAAGCTCGACCAGCCTGGTCTGCCCCGGTCCGCGCAATATCGTGTTGATGTGAGTGATGGCCTGACGACCCTGCTCGGTATCCGAGCAAGCAATGTGAATCGACTGGTACTTGTCCGTGCCGCGAATCGCGTAGAACTCCAGTTCGTCGGGCGAAATGCCTTGCTGTTGCGCCTGATAACGAATTTCCGGCCAGTACCCCAGCAGGGCAGTCAAACGCCCCAGGCGCTGCATTTGCAGCAGACTGCCAAGGGCGTCGTTGCCGTAATGGGCTGACAGACTGTTGCTCGGTGCCCGTTGCAGCAGGCGGTCAACGACCTGACCGTAACTGCGCTCGGCGACCACCCCCAGTTTCTTGTCCTGGTGAGCCAGCAGTTGTGCCAGATCGACGCTGTTGTCGATGATGAAGGGCGCAAGCGCTCCGCGGTCCGCATGGCGTATCACAATGCCGTTGCCAAGGACTCGATAGGCCGCGATGGAATAGGTGATGTGTTTTGCCCGCTCCGGGCTCCACAGCAACGAAGGATCGCAGGTGAAGCTGGGTTCCAGGAGCATTTGCATGCCTCGTGCGCGGTTGACTCGAAACGTTGTGTGTTGGTACTCGGGCATGCTGGCGATCAACACCGGTAAAAACCGGTCGATCACGCCCTGGCTTTTTTGCGGCCCGTCGAAAATCGTCAGCGGCGGTAAATCGCGCAGCAACCAGATCAGCGTGTCCTTGGCTTGAGCGGCCGGGGGAATTGCCAGCAGGCATGATAGTGTTGCGCCGAAACCCAGCACGCGAAGGTGCTGCGCCACGCACCTGCGAATGGCTGATAATCCTTTCAGCTTAGATAGCCCCATCTGCACGCAGTCGCGTGATCTGTTCCGCGTCATAGCCAAGCTCGCTCAACACCTGCACGTTATGTTCACCCAGCTCTGCTCCGACCCATTCGCAAGCGCCTGGTGTTTCAGAGAGTTTCGGCACGATGCCCGGCATCTTGAAGTCCTTGCCGTCGGGCAGCTTGGCTTGCAGGAACATTTCCCGGGCAAGAAATTGCGGGTCGCTGAACATGTCTTCGGCGCTGAAGATACGGCTGGCCGGCACTTCAGCCAGGTTCAATTGCTCGATCACCGTATCCAGCGGCAACGAACTGACCCACCGATCAATGACCCCATAAAGCTCATCACGACGGCTATCGCGGCCATCGTTGCTGGCAAGCAGAGGATCGTTGGCCAAGTCGTCGCGACCGATGGTCTGCATGAAGCGCTTGAAGATCGCATCGCCATTGGCACCGATCTGAACGTGTTTGCCGTCGGCGCTGGTGTGGATGGAGGAGGGCGTGATGCCGGGCATGATGTTGCCGGTGCGCTCGCGGATAAACCCGAACACATCGAACTCCGGGACCATGCTTTCCATCATGGCGAAGATCGCTTCGTACAACGCCACGTCCACCACTTGCCCCTGACCACCGTTGACCTCGCGGTGACGCAAGGCCATCAGCGCGCCGATCACGCCCCAGAGCGCGGCAATCGAGTCACCGATGGAAATCCCGGTGCGCACCGGCGGTCGATCCTCGAACCCGGTGATGTAACGCAAGCCGCCCATGGACTCGCCAACCGCGCCGAAGCCCGGTTGATCCTTCATCGGCCCGGTTTGCCCAAAGCCGGACAGACGGACCATCACCAGTTTCGGGTTCAACGCATGCAGCACGTCCCAGCCCAGGCCCAGTTTTTCCAGCACACCGGGGCGGAAATTTTCGATGAGAATGTCGGCTTCACTGAGCAGTTGTTTGAGGATCGCCAGGCCATCGGGGTGCTTGAGGTTCAGCGTCAGGGATTTTTTGTTGCGTGCCTGGACGAACCACCACAGCGACGTGCCCTCGTAGAGTTTGCGCCACTTGCGTAACGGATCACCGCCATCCGGAGATTCGATTTTGATCACTTCGGCGCCGAACTCGGCACAAATACGCGAGGCGAAAGGCCCGGCGATCAAGGTGCCGAGTTCGATGACTTTCAGGCCGGCAAGCGGTTTGGCGGTGAGCGGCATGGGCAATCCTGTAGGACAAAGGCTGAGCGAATACAGCGTTTTAGCATAGCCCGAGCCTCATCGCCCACGCTTGATGGCGGTCATGATTCGTTGATTGCCCCCGGCATCGGTTAGACTTGCCGCCTTTCCTCGTATCAAGAAGCCCGTTCATGGCCCAGCCGTCCACGACCTACAAGTTTGAACTGAACCTTACCGACCTCGACCGCAGCGTGTACGAGAGTGTCAAGCAGACCATCGCCCGTCACCCTTCGGAAACCGAAGAGCGCATGACCGTGCGGCTGCTGGCCTATGCTTTCTGGTACAACGAGCAACTGTCCTTTGGTCGCGGTCTGTCGGACGTGGACGAGCCTGCGCTGTGGGAAAAGAGCCTGGATGACCGCGTTCTGCACTGGATCGAAGTCGGTCAGCCAGACGCCGATCGTCTGACCTGGTGTTCGCGCCGTACCGAACGCACCAGCCTGCTGGCTTACGGCAGCCTGCGTGTCTGGGAAACCAAAGTGATCCCAGCGATCAAAAACCTGAAAAACGTGCACATCGCTGCCGTGCCTCAGGACGTGCTGGAAACCCTGGCCAAAGACATGCCCCGTGTCATCAAGTGGGATGTGATGATCAGCGAAGGAACGATTTTCGTCACCGACGACCGTGGTCAGCACGAAGTCCAGTTGCAGTGGCTGAGCGGCGAACGCGGCTGATTTTTCGCCGCAGGATCGCATCACCTGGCTTTATCCTACGTATTCAAGAGAAGCACCTGTCACCCCATGCGCATCGAACCTCGCCTATTGCCCGACACCCTGCCATTCCTCGGTGATATTCCACCCCTGCTGACCCGTTTGTACGCGGCGCGGGGCGTGCAGTCCGAGGCGGAACTGGACAAGGGCCTGGCGCGCTTGATCCCGTATCAACAGCTCAAGGGGATCGAGGCGGCGGTGGACTTGCTGGTGGTGGCGCTGGAGCAACGTCAGCGGATTCTGATCGTCGGCGACTTCGACGCGGATGGCGCGACTGCCAGTGCCGTCGGCATGCTGGGGTTGCAGCTACTGGGCGCGGCTCACGTCGATTATCTGGTGCCCAACCGCTTTGAGTACGGCTACGGCCTGACCCCGGAAATCGTCGCGGTGGCGCTGGAACGCCAGCCACAGTTGCTGATTACCGTGGACAACGGCATTTCCAGTGTCGAAGGTGTGGCGGCGGCGAAAAAGGCCGGGCTCAAGGTCCTGGTCACCGATCACCACTTGCCCGGTGACGAGCTGCCGTTGGCCGATGCCATCGTCAATCCGAACCAGCCAGGTTGTGAGTTCCCGAGCAAGGCGCTGGCCGGTGTCGGGGTGATTTTCTATGTGCTGATGGCGTTGCGCGCACGCTTGCGCAGCCTGGGCTGGTACGAAAGCAAGCCGCAACCCAATATTGGCGAGTTGCTCGATCTGGTAGCGCTGGGCAGTGTTGCCGACGTGGTGCCACTGGACGCCAACAACCGGATTCTGGTGCATCAGGGCCTGGAGCGGATTCGCGCCGGTCGGGCTCGGCCGGGCATCAAGGCGATCCTTGAAGTAGCCAAGCGCGATCACTCGCGCATCACCTCGACCGATCTGGGCTTCATCCTCGGCCCGCGCCTGAATGCGGCTGGGCGTCTGGACGACATGAGCCTGGGCATCGAATGCCTGCTCACCGAAGACGTGGCAATGGCCCGTGAAATGGCTGCGCAACTGGACGGCATGAACCAGGACCGCAAATCCATCGAACAAGGCATGCAGCGCGAAGCGTTGGCGCAGCTCAAGGACTTGCCACTGGAGTCGATGCCGTTTGGCCTGTGCCTGTTCGACCCCGAGTGGCACCAAGGTGTCATCGGAATCCTCGCGTCGCGTATGAAGGAGCGTTATTTCCGTCCGACCATTGCCTTTGCCGATGCCGGTGACGGCATGCTCAAGGGCTCGGGACGTTCGGTGCAGGGCTTTCATATTCGTGACGCCTTGAGTGTGGTGGCGGCGCAGCATCCGACACTGATCAGCAAGTACGGTGGCCACGCCATGGCGGCGGGTTTGACGCTACCGGAAGTGAATTTTCCGTTGTTCGCCGAAGCCTTCGACGCTGAAGTCCGCCGGCAAATGCGTGAAGAGGATCTGACCGGGCGGTTGCTGTCGGACGGCACCCTGGCGGTCGAAGAGTTTCACCTGGAACTGGCCCGCGCCCTGCGCCATGCCGGCCCTTGGGGCCAACACTTCCCGGAGCCGCTGTTTCACGGGGTGTTCCAGTTGGTCGAGCAGCGAGTGGTCGGCGAGCGCCACCTCAAAGTGGTGCTGAAAAGCGAATGTGGCTCGGTGAAACTCGACGGCATTGCCTTTGGCATTGACCGTGACGTCTGGCCGAATCCGACCATTCGCTGGGTTGAGCTGGCCTACAAACTCGACGTCAACGAGTTCCGAGGGCAGGAAACCGTCCAGCTGATGATTGCCCACATCGAACCGCGCTGAAAAAAACGACAGGTGTACGCCATTCCTGCGATCTTTTCTTGAGCCCTCCCTCATCCGCCGATGTCGACTAGGCTCTAATCACTGCTTGATTGGCCTTGTGACGTTTTGTCCATTTTTTACCCGCGGGGGCGGGTGCCGCATCCTTTCCTGTCACTCGTCGACTATTCAAACAGAACCCTGGAGCCTGCCCACTGATTTGAGAGGTGCCCCATGAGTCTGCTGCTTGAACCCTACACCCTTCGTCAATTGACCCTGCTCAACCGCATCGCGGTGTCGCCGATGTGCCAATACTCCAGCGTCGATGGACTGGCCAATGACTGGCACCTGGTACACCTCGGCAGCCGTGCCGTGGGCGGGGCCGGTCTGGTTTTTACCGAAGCCACGGCAGTCACCGCCGACGGTCGGATCACCGCTCAGGACCTGGGCCTTTGGAACGACGATCAGATCGAACCACTGCAACGCATCACCCGCTTTATCACCGCCCAAGGCGCCGTCGCCGGTATTCAACTGGCCCATGCCGGACGCAAGGCCAGCACTCACCGGCCGTGGCTGGGCAAACACGGCAGTGTCAAACCGGCGGATGGCGGCTGGACCCCGGTCGGCCCCTCGCCGATTGCCTTCGACCCTCAACACACCCCCCCACACAACTGACCGAGGCGCAGATCGCCGAAGTGATTCAGGCGTTCGTCGAATCGGCCAAGCGTGCGCTGACCGCAGGCTTCAAAGTGGTTGAAGTGCATGCGGCTCACGGCTATCTGCTGCATCAGTTTCTGTCGCCGTTGAGCAATCAGCGGCGCGATCAGTACGGCGGGTCTTTCGAAAACCGCATTCGTCTGGTGCTGCAAGTGACTGAAGCGGTGCGCGCGGTCTGGCCTGAAGAGTTGCCCTTGTTCGTTCGTGTATCGGCCACCGATTGGGTCGAGGATGGTTGGAACCCGGATGAAACCGTAGAGCTGGCGCGTCGTTTGAAAGCGTTGGGGGTCGACCTGATCGACGTGTCATCCGGCGGCACTGCGGCGAATGCGGAGATTCCGACCGGGCCGGGTTATCAGACACGGTTTGCCGAGCGCGTGCGCAAGGAGTCGGGGATTGCTACCGGCACTGTCGGATTGATTACTGAACCGGCGCAGGCTGAACACATTTTGCGCACCTGTCAGGCCGACATCATCCTGCTGGCTCGCGAACTGTTACGCGACCCGTACTGGCCGCTGCACGCCGACGATGACCTGGGCGGCCGCAAAGCTACCTGGCCGGCGCAGTATCAACGAGCGACGAGCCGCGATCAGCCGATCCATGAGTCGGATTTGCGGGACTGAGTGAGGTTGTAATACCACGGGGGCTTTTAACATCAAAAGATCGCAGCCTGCGGCAGCTCCTACGTGGGATCGTATTCCTTTGTAGGAGCTGCCGCAGGCTGCGATCTTTTGATTTTGCCGTCAGGTGTACTTGCGTTTGTCTGGCGCTGGCGGGAAATGCTGATACAACCAGGTCTCGCTCAATGTCCGGTCATGGGTGCGGATGAACATGCGCAGCTCTACCGGCGCCACGCTATCGTCGGCAGGGACCCAGTCGAAGGTGATTCGATAGCCTTTGATGTCATCCAGACCCAGCACATTGAAATCCTTGACCTGACCGTTCGACGTCGTGACCACCGGTTCGATTCCGGTGCCTTCAGGCAAGCGATCCAGACCACCGCCGGTATAGAGGCTCGGACAAGCCTTCGGCCAAACGCGTCGGATTTTAAACACATGCCAAATAAGATAAAGCGTTCGAAACAACTCGAGAAATGATGGGTTTTCACTTCACACAAACCACCTGCAGATCACTTCAGAAGGGCGCCCACGCTCAGCGAACGGCGCGAAGTGAGCAATGAGCTTTACGCGTGCAGGACGGCCAGCGACTGCTGTGTCGCAGCATCTGTTTATCGAACCACTGCTGCGTTTCAAATAAGTGTTTTCATTTATTTGACTAATTACTCTAAAAACAGCTCGCGAACGTTTTTTTGACCCTATTCTTAGGCTCATGACCGGTCTTTGCCCTTGAGGCCGGTGAACGTTCAGCCGGGCTCACGCAAGTGCCGGCATGGTTGAAACAGGAGCAGGGCGATGAGGTATCTGAAGTTTTATTTCACGTGCAGAGGGACATCGTCCATGGCAAAAGCGCAAGGCATCATCGGATTTTTAGGGGTTTTCTCAGGCTTGAGCATCTCGCGAAGGTCGCGCCGGCTCAGTTCAGAGGAGGTGAAACTCGTCGAGCAATACCGCGAGTTATCGGAGAGTGACCGCATTGCAATGCGCTATCTGGTGGATGCGATGCACCGTGTTTCGCAATTTTGAGGCGGGTTGACGGTCCCTCCCATGTTCGCTTATGGGGGTGACCATAGATTTTTGTGCTCGCAGTTCTGCGTTATGGCGGTTGTGCGTGGGAGACCTTCGGGTCTGCCGGGTACCTTTTGCCTTGGTTTTCCAGCCCGCGTACAACTGCCACCCTTTCGCCTGGAAACGAAAACGGCAGCTCCTCAACGCAAAAGGAGCATCACCATGTTCAAAGCCACACCCAATCCCCCCGAAACCGACCCCGTTTCCCGCTGCGCCTCCCTCGATTCAAAAGAACTCCACGCCGCCGCGCACCGTGCGCTCGATCACTATCTGGAATTGTTAGCCGACCGACGCCCCGGCTGCATTTTCGTCATCGCCCCGACGTCGACAGCGAAACCCTGCTGGCCCACGCCTGCGAGACCGTCGCCTCGGCGAATGTCATGGCCAGCGATCTGGCGTTTGAACTCGAAGGCCCCAAGCGCAATACTGCGCTGGCGATTCAGCAGATGATTTCCCTGGCCGAACGGGCGATGAATCGGGCGCTGGATAACGTTGATCAGCCAGAGACTTAGTCGCACCACATTGATCGTTCCCACGCTCCCGCGTGGGAACGATCAAAGCAGATACACGCTTTTCACTCGGGATGAGGCGCCGTGCGCAACAGCTTATAAAACGCCGCGATCCCTCGGTATACTCACCTCCATTTGAACCGCCTCGAGGACTGACTGTGAAGAACTGGACGTTGCGCCAACGCATTTTGGCGAGCTTTGCGGTAATTATCGCCATCATGCTGCTGATGGTCATGGTCTCGTTCTCCAGTCTGCTGAAGATTGAAACCAGTGAGGAAACGGTCCGAACGGATGCCGCTCCGGGGGTGTATTACAGTTCGATGATTCGCAGCGCCTGGGTCGACAGCTACGTCCTGACCCAGCGGATCGTTGGCCTCTCTGAACATCGCGACATGACTGCCGCTGATCTGGAACTGTACAAGAGCTACGAAGCGCGCCTCGAACAGGAGATGGACAACTATCGGAAAACCATTTTCGATGCCGGGGATCAGGCCGATTTCGACGCATTCGAAGTTCGTCATAAAACGTTCAATCAGGCGTTTAATAAAGTCATCGATCTGTATCAGCACAAACAATACGAACAGGCCCGCATAGCGCTGGAGCAGGAGTTGACACCCGCGTGGGTCGATGGCCGCAAGCAGTTGAGTGTTGTGATTGATCGCAATCGTGATCAGTCCGCTGATGCCACCGAGGCAATCCGCCAAGCGGTCACCGCGGCAAAAATCAGCATGGGCCTCTCTTTGCTGATCGCGATTCTCGCTGCCGGTCTCTGCGGCCTGCTATTGATGCGCGCGATCATGGCGCCGATGAACCGCATTGTGCAGATCCTCGACATCATGCGTACCGGCGATCTCAGCAGCCGTCTGAACCTGGACCGCAAGGACGAATTCGGCGCGGTGGAAACCGGCTTCAACGACATGATGACCGAGCTGACCTCACTGGTGTCCCAGGCTCAGCGCTCCTCGGTACAGGTCACCACGTCGGTGACCGAAATTGCCGCCACCTCTAAACAGCAGCAGGCGACCGCCACTGAAACTGCGGCCACTACCACCGAAATCGGCGCCACCTCGCGCGAAATCGCTGCGACCTCGCGGGACCTGGTGCGCACCATGACTGAAGTCTCCACCGCCGCCGATCAGGCCTCGGTGCTGGCCGGTTCCGGTCAGCAGGGCCTGGCGCGGATGGAAGACACCATGCACTCGGTGATGGGCGCGGCTGACCTGGTCAATGCCAAACTGGCGATCCTCAACGAGAAGGCCGGCAACATCAATCAGGTGGTGGTGACCATCGTCAAGGTCGCCGATCAGACCAACCTGCTGTCGCTGAACGCCGCCATCGAGGCCGAAAAGGCCGGTGAATACGGGCGCGGTTTCGCCGTGGTCGCCACCGAAGTTCGACGTCTGGCGGACCAGACTGCCGTCGCTACCTATGACATCGAACAGATGGTTCGCGAGATCCAGTCGGCGGTGTCGGCCGGGGTCATGGGCATGGACAAGTTCTCCGAAGAGGTGCGCCGCGGCATGTCCGAGGTGCAGCAGGTCGGCGAGCAGCTGTCGCAGATCATCCACCAGGTTCAGGCGCTGGCGCCGCGGGTGTTGATGGTTAACGAAGGCATGCAGGCCCAGGCCTCTGGGGCTGAACAGATCAATCACGCGCTGGTGCAGTTGGGCGATGCCAGCAGTCAGACAGTCGAGTCCCTGCGCCAGGCCAGTTTCGCCATCGACGAGCTGAGTTCGGTGGCCGTGGGGCTGCGCAGCGGCGTCTCGCGATTCAAAGTCTGATGAGCGAACTCGTGGCGAAACGCGCGGCAGGCATGGCACCCCGGCAGTCATTGTTTCTGGTGTTTCGCATCGGCGACGAGCGCTATGCGCTGCAAGCCATCGAGGTGGCTGAAGTGCTGCCGCGCCTGGCACTCAAGCCGATTGCCAGGGCGCCGTCCTGGGTCGCAGGGGTGTTTGCCTATCGCGGCGCGGTGGTGCCGGTGATCGATGTCGGCGAGCTGGCGTTCGGTCAGCCGGCCCAGGCTCGCACCAGCACTCGATTGGTCCTGGTGCACTATCAACCGGACGACGCTACGCCAGGGCAATTGCTCGGGTTGATTCTTGAACAGGCCACCGACACCCTGCGTTGCAACCCGGCGGACTTCCAGCCTTATGGCCTGGATAATCGCCAGGCGCCGTATCTGGGGCCGGTGCGTGAAGACGCGCAAGGGCTGCTGCAATGGGTTCGTGTCGCGGACTTGCTGGATGCTCAGGTGCGGGCGCTGCTTTTCCCGTCGCCGCCGCTCGACCTGGCGATGCTTGAGGAGCACCCATGAGCGATGACCAGCGTTTTTTCGATTTCCTCAAAGAGCGCATCGGCCTGGACGTGAACTCCGTCGGCCCGGCGATCATCGAGCGGGCAGTGCGTCAGCGCACGGCGGCGCAGCACCTGGAAACAGCTGATGAGTACTGGCAGCGGCTGCAAGGCTCACGAGACGAACAACAGGCGCTGATCGAAGCAGTGATTGTCCCGGAAACCTGGTTTTTCCGTTACCCGGAATCCTTTGCTACATTGGCCAGACTGGCGCTCAAGCGTCTGGCCGAGATCAAGGGCATGCGCGCGTTGCGGATTCTCAGTCTGCCGTGCTCCACCGGCGAAGAGCCGTATTCGATTGCGATGGCGTTGTTCGATGCCGGGCTTGCGCCGCATCAATTCAAGGTCGAAGGATTGGACGTCAGCCCGCTGTCGGTTGAGCGGGCCAAATGTGCGCGGTACGGCAAGAACTCCTTTCGTGGGCAACACGCCGATTTCCGCGAGCGGCATTTCAGCGCTGAAGATGAGGGCTATCGCCTCAGCGATCGGGTGCGCGAACAGGTGCGTTTGCAGGTGGGCAACCTGCTGGATCCGGCCCTGCTGGCCAATGAGCCAGCTTATGACTTCGTATTTTGTCGCAACCTGCTGATCTATTTCGATCAGCCAACCCAGAAGCGGGGTTTTGAGGTGCTCAAGCGCCTGACTCATGGGGAGGGCGTGCTGTTTATCGGCCCGGCAGAAGGCAGTTTGCTGGGAGGTATGGGCATGCGCTCGATCGGTATTCCACAATCCTTCGCCTTCAGCCGTCACTGCGAGCCTGAGACCGCACCGCCCCCCGCGTTTATTGCACCGCCGTTGCCGGTGCGCAGCGTTCCATTGCCTCCGGTGTCCAGCCGACCTTTTGCCGCCGTTGCACTCGCACCGCGCCCGAGCGTTGAGAGGGTGTCAAATACCGACGCCAGCGTTCTGCTGGCAAACATTGCAACCTTGGCCAACGAAGGTAAAAGCCTCGACGCGCGGGCTGCCTGTGAGCTGTACCTGCGCAGCCATGAGCCGCAGGCGCAGGTGTTTTACTGGCTGGGCCTGCTCAGCGATGTCGCCGGCAGTGTGCTGGAAGCCCAGGGTTTTTATCGCAAGGCGCTTTATTTGCAACCGCAGCACCCCGAAGCGCTGATGCATCTGTCTGCGTTGCTGGCGTCCCAGGGCGATGTGGTTGGCGCCCGGCGATTGCAGGAGCGTGCCGCCCGCAGCGAGCACACCGCTGACAGTGAGCGTAAACGATGACCGGTTCTGTTGTGTTGAACGTGACTCATGAAGATGCCCAGGCCATTGACGACTGCTGGAACCGTATCGGTATCCACGGCAACAAGTCCTGCCCCCTGCTGGTCGAGCACATTCACTGTCGCAATTGCGCGGTGTATTCCGCCGCGGCGACGCGTTTGCTGGATCGTTATGCCTTGCAGCAGGACGACCGCGCACAAGCGTCCATTGGTGTCGAGTCGGATGTCGTCACGCGCTCGTTGTTGATGTTCCGTCTCGGCGAAGAATGGTTCGCCCTGGCCACCCGCAGCCTGGTGGAAGTGGCGCCGTTGCAGGCGATTCATTCGCTACCGCATCAGCGTTCGCGGGCCTTGCTGGGGGTGGCGAATGTGCGTGGCGCGCTGGTGGCTTGCCTGTCGTTGGTGGAGTTGCTGGGGCTGGACGCGGTCACAGGTGTCGCCTCGGCAGCACGGATCATGCCGCGCATGTTGATCATTGCTGCTCACGGCGGCCCGGTGGTGGTGCCGGTGGATGAGGTGGACGGGATTCACGCCATTGATGAGCGGATTCTCAACGCCGCGTCTCGGTCAGGCCAGCAGGCCAGCGCCAAATATACCCGTGGCGTACTGCAATTCAGAGGTCGCAGTCTGTGCTGGCTGGATGAAGAACAGTTGTTGTCCGCCGTGACCCGGAGCCTGACATGACCCCCGATCAAATGCGCGACGCGTCACTGCTGGAACTCTTCAGTCTTGAAGCCGAGGCCCAGACCCAGGTGCTCAGCGCCGGGTTGCTGGCGCTCGAACGTGACCCGACCCAGGCCGATCATCTGGAAGCCTGCATGCGCGCCGCGCATTCGCTCAAGGGGGCGGCGCGGATTGTCGGCGTGGATGCCGGGGTCAGCGTTTCCCATGTGATGGAAGATTGCCTGGTCAGCGCGCAGGAAGGTCGACTTTTTCTGCGCCCCGAACACATCGATGCGCTGCTGCAAGGCACGGACTTGCTGATGCGCATCGCCACGCCAGACAGTGCCAACGTGGGGCCAGGCGACATCGAAACCTACGTGGCGTTGATGGGGCGTTTGCTGGATCCCTCGTCGGTCGTTGCACCTGCCGTAGTGCAGCCCTCATTGCCCCCCGAGCCACCGGCACCGCGAGTCGAGCCACCAGACCTGGTGTCAGAACTCGAGTCGTCGCTGGCGGCCTCGGTAGAGGCATCGCGTAAAGCCAAACGCGTCACCGAGGGCGGCGAGCGGGTGTTGCGGGTGACTGCCGAGCGCTTGAACAGCCTGCTTGATCTGTCGAGCAAATCGCTGGTGGAAACCCTGCGTCTCAAGCCCTACCTGGCGACGATGCAGCGCCTCAAACGCACGCAGAGCAACAGCCTGCGCGCCCTGGAAGCCCTCAACGTTCACCTCAAGGAGCAAGACCTGAGTCTTGAGGCCCAGGAGGCACTCGGCGATGCACGGCGGCTATTGGCCGAATCCCAGCAGTTGCTGGCAGAGAAAACCGCTGAGCTGGATGAGTTCGCCTGGCAGGCGAGTCAGCGCGCTCAAGTGCTGTACGACACGGCGCTGGCCTGTCGCATGCGGCCGTTTGCCGATGTGCTGACCGGGCAGGCGCGGATGGTTCGCGATTTGGGGCGTAGCCTGGGCAAGCAAGTGCGGTTGGAAATCGAGGGTGAAAAGACCCAGGTCGACCGCGATGTGTTGGAGAAACTCGAAGCACCGCTGACCCATTTGTTGCGTAATGCCGTGGACCACGGCATTGAAATGCCCGAGCAGCGCCTGCTGGCCGGCAAGCCTGCCGAAGGGCTAATCCGATTGCGCGCATCCCATCAGGCCGGGTTGCTGGTGCTGGAGTTGAGCGATGACGGTAATGGTGTGGATCTGGAGCGGGTCCGCCGCAGCATCGTCGAGCGTCAATTGTCACCGGTCGAGACCGCGGCGCAGCTGAGCGAAGCAGAGCTGTTGACGTTCCTCTTCCTGCCGGGCTTCAGCCTTCGCGACAAGGTCACCGAGGTGTCCGGGCGTGGCGTTGGCCTGGATGCGGTTCAGCACATGGTCCGCCAGTTGCGTGGCGCAGTGGTGCTGGATCAGAAGGCGGGCGAGGGCAGTCGTTTCCATCTTGAGGTGCCACTGACGTTGTCGGTGGTGCGCAGCCTGGTGGTGGAAGTCGGTGAGGAGGCGTATGCCTTTCCACTGGCGCACATCGAGCGCATGTGCGATTTGGCGTCGGACGACATCGTCCAAGTGGAAGGTCGTCAGCACTTCTGGCACGAAGGTCGGCACGTTGGCCTGGTCGCGGCGAGCCAGTTGCTGAACCGTCCGCCGAGTCAGAACAGTCCGGAAACACTCAAGGTCGTGGTCATCCGTGAGCGCGACGCGGTGTACGGTGTGGCCGTCGAGCGCTTTATCGGCGAGCGCACGTTGGTGGTGCTGCCGCTGGATGAACGCCTGGGCAAGGTTCAGGATATTTCTGCCGGAGCCTTGCTCGATGACGGTTCGGTGGTGCTGATCGTCGACGTCGAAGACCTGCTCCGCTCGGTGGACAAGCTGCTCAATACCGGTCGCCTGGAGCGGATCGCCCGGCACAGCCAACAGGCCATCGTTGCGCGCAAACGTATTCTGGTGGTCGATGACTCACTGACGGTTCGTGAGTTGCAACGCAAGCTTCTGCTCAATCGTGGTTATGACGTGGCCGTTGCGGTTGACGGCATGGACGGCTGGAACGCGCTGCGGGCCGAGGATTTCGATCTGCTGATTACCGACATTGATATGCCGCGCATGGACGGGATCGAGCTGGTTTCGTTGTTGCGACGTGACAATCGGCTGCAATCGCTGCCGGTGATGGTGGTGTCCTACAAAGATCGTGAAGAAGACCGTCGTCGTGGGCTGGACGCTGGAGCCGACTACTATTTGGCCAAGGCCAGCTTTCATGACGATGCGCTGCTCGATGCAGTGGCAGAGCTCATAGGAGGAGCGCGTGCATGAAGATCGCTATCGTCAACGATATGCCCATGGCCGTGGAGGCCCTGCGTCGAGCCTTGACGTTCGAGCCCGCGCATGAGTTGGTCTGGGTTGCCCGTAACGGTGCCGAGGCAGTGCAACGCTGTGCCGAACTGACCCCGGACCTGATCCTGATGGACCTGATCATGCCGGTCATGGATGGCGTCGAAGCGACCCGCCGGATCATGGCCGAGACCCCGTGCGCGATCGTTATCGTCACGGTGGACCGGCAGCAGAATGTCCACCGGGTGTTCGAGGCCATGGGCCACGGCGCGCTGGATGTGGTTGATACCCCGACCCTCGGCGCAGGTGGTCCGAAAGAAGCTGCAGCGCCACTGCTGCGCAAGATCATGAATATCGGCTGGCTGATCGGCGAACGCGGTAACCGCGTGCAATCAGCACCGACCCATCCTCGTATCTCCGGGCAACGCCAGAGCCTGGTGGCCATCGGTTCTTCTGCCGGTGGGCCGGCGGCGCTGGAAATCTTGCTTAAGAGCCTGCCACGCGATTTTGCGCCGGCCATCGTACTGGTTCAGCATGTTGACCAGGTATTCGCGGCAGGTATGGCTGAATGGCTTGGCAGCGCCAGCGGTCTGGATGTACGCCTGGCTCAGGAAGGCGAGCCGCCGCAAAGCGGGACGGTGTTGCTGGCGGGCACCAATCACCATATCCGTTTGTTGAAGAACGGTACGCTGGCCTACACCGCCGAGCCGGTCAACGAGATCTATCGACCCTCGATCGACGTTTTTTTTGAAAGCGTGGCCACTTACTGGAACGGGGATGCAGTAGGGGTGCTGCTGACCGGCATGGGGCGCGACGGCGCCCAAGGACTTAAATTAATGCGCCAGCGGGGCTACCTGACCATTGCTCAGGATCAGCGCAGCAGTGCGGTCTATGGCATGCCGAAAGCGGCCGCCGACATCAACGCCGCTGTAGAAGTTCGCCCGTTGGATAAGATAGCGCCACGATTGCTGGAGATCTTTGCAAGATGACTCATTATTTCAGCTGTACTTGCCTGACTCAGGTGCCCGCACATGGATGATTTACAGCTCGACGCCTTTAAAACCGATGAAAACGCCGCGATGGTGCTGCTGGTCGACGATCAGGCGATGATCGGCGAAGCCGTGCGCCGCGGGCTGGCAAACGAAGACAATATCGACTTCCATTTTTGCGCCGATCCGCACCAGGCCATCGCCCATGCGATTCGTATCAAGCCGACCGTGATCCTGCAGGACCTGGTTATGCCCGGTCTGGACGGCCTGTCACTGGTGCGCGAATACCGCAACCACCCGGCGACCAAGGACATTCCGATCATTGTGCTCTCGACCAAGGAAGACCCGCTGATCAAGAGCGCGGCGTTTGCTGCGGGGGCCAACGATTACCTGGTCAAGCTGCCGGACAACATCGAACTGGTAGCGCGCATTCGTTATCACTCGCGCTCCTACATGACCCTGATCCAGCGCGACGCGGCTTACCGGGCGCTGCGGGTCAGTCAACAACAGTTGCTCGACACCAACCTGGTGCTGCAACGCCTGATGAACTCCGACGGCCTGACCGGCCTGTCTAACCGCCGCCATTTCGACGAATACCTCGAACTGGAATGGCGCCGGGCCTTGCGTGAGCAGACGCAACTGTCGCTGTTGATGATCGATGTCGACTATTTCAAGTTGTACAACGACAGCTTCGGCCACCTGGAAGGCGACGAAGCCCTGCGCAAAGTCGCCACGGCGATCCGCAATGCCAGCAGCCGTCCTTCCGATCTGCCGGCGCGTTATGGCGGTGAAGAGTTCGTCCTGGTATTGCCCAATACCTCGCCGGGCGGGGCGCGTCTGGTCGCGGAGAAACTCCGGCAGACCGTGGCCGGAATGAAAATCCCGCATGTTTGCCCGGCCGAAGGTGCGAGCCTGACCATCAGCATCGGCCTCTCGACCATGACCCCGCAATCGGGCACGGATTGCCGTCAATTGATCTCGGCGGCGGACAAGGGGTTGTACCTGGCGAAGAACAATGGGCGCAATCAGGTGGGCATCGAATGAACCAACGCGTTCATTCACCGCTAAAGCCGCCAGGCGGGCTGCCGTGACAGCTTGATTACGTTATACTCGCCGGCTTTCAAAAGTTCGCCAACGAGTGCTGCCCGCCATGGAAATCAACCCGATCCTTAACAGTATCAAGGACCTGTCCGAGCGCTCCGAAACTATTCGGGGGTATCTTTGACTACGATCAAAAGCATGAGCGTCTGACCGAAGTCAATCGCGAGCTTGAAGATCCGAATGTCTGGAACAACCCGTCGTACGCTCAGGAACTGGGCCGCGAGCGCTCGCTGCTGGCGCAGATCGTCGAAACCCTCGACCAGATGCACAGCGGCCTTGCCGACGCCAAGGACCTGCTGCTGATGTCCGCCGAAGAAGAAGACCAGGCCGCCGTCGATGACGTCGCTGCCGAAGTCGAGCGTCTGCGCGAGGCCCTGGAAAAACTCGAATTCCGCCGCATGTTCAGCGGTGAGATGGACGCCAACAACGCCTACCTGGACATCCAGGCCGGCTCCGGCGGTACCGAAGCCCAGGACTGGGCCAACATCCTGCTGCGCATGTACCTGCGTTGGGCGGACAAACGCGGTTTCGACGCGACCATCATGGAACTCTCTGCCGGTGAAGTCGCCGGGATCAAAGGCGCAACCCTGCACATCAAGGGTGAATACGCCTTTGGCTGGCTGCGGACCGAGATCGGCGTGCACCGCCTGGTGCGCAAGAGCCCGTACGACTCCGGTAACCGTCGTCACACCTCATTCTCGGCCGTGTTTGTGTCGCCGGAAATCGATGACAACATCGAAATCGACATCAACCCGTCGGACCTGCGCATCGACACCTACCGCTCCTCGGGTGCCGGTGGTCAGCACGTAAACACCACAGACTCGGCCGTACGTATCACCCACGTACCGAGCAACACCGTGGTCAGTTGCCAGAACGAACGTTCCCAGCACGCCAACAAAGACACCGCGATGAAAATGTTGCGGGCGCGCTTGTACGAGCAGGAAGTGCAGAAACGCAACGCTGCCTCTCAAGCCCTGGAAGACACCAAGTCGGACATCGGCTGGGGTCACCAGATTCGCTCATACGTGCTCGACCAGTCGCGAATCAAGGATTTGCGTACTAACGTCGAACGCAGTGACTGCGACAAGGTGCTCGACGGCGACATCGACGAATATCTGGTAGCCAGCCTCAAGCAAGGGCTGTAATCAGGCAACACCGGAAATCTGCGAAGCCGCCACGGTCCTGTAGGAGCGTGGCGAAGCCCGCGAACCCTCGAAGCCGGGGGCAACGAACCTGTGATGGAATTTTTAAAGACATGAGCGACCTAGAACTCGATCCGCAAGCCCTGCAACAGGAAGAAAACTCCCTGATCGCCCTGCGCAAGGAAAAGCTTGCTGCCGAGCGCACCAAGGGGCAGGCCTTCCCCAACGACTTCCGCCGCGACGCCTACTGCGAAGATTTGCAGAAACAGTACGCGGACAAGACCAAGGAAGAGCTGGCAGACGCTGCGATCCCGGTCAAGGTTGCCGGTCGTCTCATGCTCAACCGTGGCTCGTTCATGGTGATCCAGGACATGTCCGGGCGCATTCAGGTTTACGTCAACCGTAAAACCCTGTCCGAAGAAACCCTGGCCGCGGTGAAAACCTGGGACCTGGGCGACATCATTGCTGCCGAAGGCACCCTGGCCCGTTCCGGCAAAGGCGACCTGTACGTTGAAATGACTGACGTACGTTTGTTGACCAAATCCCTGCGCCCACTGCCAGACAAACACCACGGCCTGTCCGACACCGAGCAGCGCTATCGCCAGCGTTATGTTGACCTGATCGTCAACGAAGACGTGCGTCAGACCTTCCGCGTGCGTTCGCAAGTGATTGCGCACATTCGCAGCTTTCTGATGAAGCGTGACTTCCTGGAAGTCGAAACCCCAATGCTGCAAACCATTCCGGGTGGTGCGGCAGCCAAGCCTTTCGAGACTCACCACAATGCGCTGGACATGGGGATGTTCTTGCGCATTGCGCCTGAGCTGTACCTCAAGCGGCTTGTTGTGGGTGGGTTTGAAAAGGTGTTCGAGATCAACCGCAACTTCCGTAATGAAGGTGTCTCGACTCGTCACAACCCTGAATTCACCATGTTGGAGTTCTACCAGGCGTACGCCGACTATGAAGACAACATGGACCTGACCGAAGAACTGTTCCGTGAGCTGGCGCAGCTGGTTCTGGGCAGCACCGACGTGCCTTACGGCGACAAGGTGTTCCACTTCGGCGAACCGTTCGTGCGTCTCTCGGTGTTCGACTCGATCCTCAAGTACAACCCGGAGCTGACCGCTGACGACCTGACCGACATCGACAAGGCCCGCGCCATCGCCAAGAAGGCCGGCGCCAAAGTGCTGGGCTTCGAAGGTCTGGGCAAGCTGCAGGTGATGATTTTCGAAGAGTTGGTCGAGCACAAGCTGGAACAGCCGCACTTCATCACCCAGTACCCGTTCGAAGTGTCGCCGCTGGCCCGCCGCAATGACGAGAATCCGAACGTCACTGACCGTTTCGAACTGTTCATCGGTGGCCGCGAAATCGCCAACGCCTACTCCGAGTTGAACGACGCGGAAGACCAGGCCGAGCGTTTCATGGCTCAGGTGGCCGACAAGGACGCCGGCGACGACGAAGCCATGCACTACGACGCTGACTTTGTTCGCGCGCTGGAGTACGGCATGCCGCCGACCGCCGGTGAAGGTATCGGTATCGACCGTCTGGTGATGCTCCTGACCAATTCACCGTCGATACGCGATGTGATCCTGTTCCCGCACATGCGGCCGCAAGCGTAAATGTTTCAATTAAAAAGCCGCCTATAACAGGCGGCTTTTTATTGCCTGTCTGGTACAAACGTATCAATTGGTTACTTTTGACGTTAGAGAGGAATACCGGTCGTGAATCGTGCAATTGCTCAAGAAGGAGCAGCTGGCATCGCCACTGCGGTCGCTGAAAGCGTCCAATACCAGGGTCGCAAAGCCAGTCGACAGGGAAGTGAGCAGCGTCGACAGGAAATTCTCGATGCGGCGATGCGCATCGTCGTGCGCGACGGTGTCCGTGCGGTACGTCACCGTGCAATAGCCGCCGAAGCCGGTGTGCCGCTGTCGGCGACGACTTACTATTTCAAGGATATCGATGACCTGCTTACCGATACCTTCGCTCAATACGTCGAACGCAGTGCCGCCTACATGGCCAGGTTGTGGGCCAATAACGAAGGCTTGTTGCGTGAGTTGGTCATCAGCGGTGATGGCAGCCCCCAGTCCCGCTCACAGTTGGCTGACGATATAGCACGGCTGATGGCGGACTATGTCCAGCGGCAATTGATCAACCGCCGCGAGCACTTGATGGCCGAGCAGGCCTTCCGTCAGGAAGCGTTGCTCAATCCGCGCCTGGCACTGTTGGTGCGCTCGCATCAGCAAATTCTCTTGCAGGGCACTTGCCAGCTTTTCCAGGTATTGGGTTCCCGAGAGCCGCAGCAGGATGCCAAGGTGTTGACGGCGATTGTCGGACGGATGGAATATCAGGGCCTGCTCAACGACGCAGAGCCGCAGGCCGAGCAAGAGATGCTCGGCATCCTGACGCGGTACATGCACCTGGTGCTGGCGTCGGTGTAACACGATCCCTGTAGGAGCTGCCGAAGGCTGCGATCTTTTGATCTTGCTGTACAAAAAAGAAGATCAAAAGATCGCAGCCTGCGGCAGCTCCTACGCCAAGCCAAGCCAGGCCAAGCCAGGCCAAGCCGTCCAATTTTTCAAAGGGAGCACCGGGTGGACGAATACCAGCAGACGATACGCACCTTGTCCGATCGCATAGTGCTGGCGCAAACGCCGATTCGGGTACTCGATGCGGTCAAGTGGGACGACAACATCCGCAAGGGTTTCCTCAAGGCCAAAGGCAAGGAAATGCCGGCCGTGGACCGCGACTACTACCTCAATCGGCCGCTGTCCTTCGACTCCAGCAAAGTGAAGCTGGAATTCCAGAACATCGAACGCGACATCACCCGTCAGCTCGGTCAGTTCAACCCGGTCGGGCAGATCATGCGGCGCATGTGCAAGGAATACCGCATGGTGGTGCGGATGCTCGAAGCGCGTGGCACCGAAGATTTCGGGTTGATCTCCCAGGAGCTTTACGGCGCGGCGTCCGATGCGTTCCACGCCGGTGACCCGACCCTGGCCGACCTCGGCTTGATGATGTCCGACTACCTGAACAACATCGATGGCCGGGGCGACCTCAAGGATGAGCCGAAGATTCTCACCGCTAAAGAAGCGGTGCACTTGCTGCAAACCCGCTTGAACAAGGTCTTTGGCGAAGCCGAGGAAACCATTCGGGTGTTCGAGTCCGACGGCATCGTCGCGGATGCGGCGGCCGGTGCCGACTACATCAAGATCCGCGCTGACGCGATGTTCAACGAACGCGATGTGCGCGCCCTGGAAGTCCATGAAGGGCTGGTGCATGTCGGCACCACCCTTAACGGTCTTAACCAGCCGATCTGCACCTTCCTGTCCAAGGGGCCACCGTCCTCGACCGTGACCCAGGAAGGCCTGGCGATCCTGATGGAAATCATCACCTTCGCGTCCTACCCGAGTCGCTTGCGCAAACTGACTAACCGTACTCGTGCGATTCATATGGTCGAGGAGGGCGCGGACTTCTTGCAGGTCTTTGAGTTCTTCCGCGCACAAGGCTTCGAGATGGCTGAAAGTTATAGCAATACCAGCCGGGTTTTCCGTGGTTCGGTGCCAAATGGTCTGCCATTTACCAAAGACTTGTCCTACCTCAAGGGCTTTATCATGGTTTACAACTACATTCAGTTGGCCGTGCGTAAAGGCAAGCTTGAGCAGATCCCTTTGCTGTTTTGCGGCAAAACCACTTTGGAAGACATGCGAACCCTGCGTCAGTTGGTGGATGAAGGTCTGGTGGAGCCGCCCAAGTATCTGCCGGACCAGTTCCGTGACATGAACGCCTTGTCGGCCTGGATGTGTTTCTCCAACTTCCTCAACCACCTGAGCCTGGACCGGATCGAAGCGGATTACTCGAATATCCTGTAACACTGATCGTTAATTGCGAGGCTTCAACGGATGAGAATCCTCGGCATCCTTTGCCTTCTCCTGACCCTCGGCGGCTGCAGCTCCTTGCTGTTCTACCCCGATCCCGGTCTACCGTTTACCCCGCGCAAAGCCGGGCTTGAATACCATGACGTCAGCCTGACCACCGCCGATGGCGTGAAACTCAGCGGTTGGTGGCTGCCGGCCAAAAAAGGTGTAGCAGTCAAGGGCACGGTGCTGCACTTGCACGGTAATGGCGGGAATCTCGCCGGGCATCTGGGGGCCAGTTGGTGGCTACCGAAGCAGGGTTACCAGGTGCTGCTGGTGGACTATCGCGGGTATGGACTGTCGCAGGGTAAACCCAGCCTGCCGGCGATCTATCAGGACATCGACGCAGCATTCAAATGGCTGGACCAGGCGCCCGACGTTCAGGGCAAACCGTTGATCGTCCTGGGCCAGAGCCTTGGCGGTGCGCTGGCCGTGCATTATCTGGTTGAACACCCCGAGCGTCAGCGCCAGCTCAAGGCGCTGGTCCTCGACGGTGTGCCGGCCAGTTACCGGGATGTCGGGCGGTTTGCGCTGAGTACGTCGTGGATGACCTGGCCGTTTCAGGTGCCGTTGTCCTGGCTGGTGCCGGACTCGGACAGCGCGATCAACTCGATGCCGCAGCTCAATGGCGTGCCAAAGCTGATCTACCACAGCATCGACGATCCGCTCGTGCCTCTTTCCAATGGCATCCGACTGTATCAAGCTGCGCCGCCGCCGCGAGTGCTGCAATTGACCCGAGGCGGTCACGTGCAGACGTTCGCCGACCCGGTCTGGCGCAAAGTCATGCTGCGCTACCTCGAAGACCCGCAGCACTTCAACGGTCTGCGCCGCCTGGGCGAAACGTCCAATTACCCG
This sequence comes from Pseudomonas frederiksbergensis, assembly GCF_001874645.1. Classification (NCBI taxonomy): domain Bacteria; kingdom Pseudomonadati; phylum Pseudomonadota; class Gammaproteobacteria; order Pseudomonadales; family Pseudomonadaceae; genus Pseudomonas; species Pseudomonas frederiksbergensis. The sequence continues at coordinate 1,718,313 of NZ_CP017886.1, read as the reverse complement.
GCACCCCCGAATTCAGAAGTTGAACCTCCAGAGAGCCCGCAATGAGTGAAGAACGTAACGCCATCCCGCTGATCATCACCGGTATCTGCAGCATCCTCGGCACCGTCGGGGCCCTGTGGTTCTACGGTTACCTGCACTTCGCAAAACCCGAAGATGCACTGCTGCTCAACGACTTCACCATGCTCAAGACCGTACCGGGCGAAGACTATAAAGTCTCCCTGGAGCCGGCCGCGGAAGTCGCCCAGTGCGTCGATGGCGTGCTGGTGTTGTTCGACACCGAACAGAAAGGCCTGACCGGCGTGCTGGTCAACAACAAGAAGAAAGCCGTGCGCTGCATGGGGCAGGAAACGCCACAGCTGGAACAGTAAACACTGCCGGCCCCAAAGATCGCAGCCTGCGGCAGCTCCTACGTAAGCCCGTTGCGATCCGTTGATTTTCAACATGCCAAAGCCCGGTCCCCCGTAGGCGCTGCCGAAGGCTACGATCCATTGATTTTCAACATGCAAAAGCCCCGCCTGATCAGATCAGGCGGGGCTTTTGCTTTACAGGCTGTCTCAGTGTTTTTGCTTGCCGCTCTGAGCCGATAAATCGTGTAAATGTCGCCGCGACAATTCGAGAAAACGCGGTGTCGGGCCGACGTCTTCGTAGAGCGGGTCACCTTCCTCATCGGTCGCGACCACATGTTGCCCCTTGATGTAGGGAAAGCTCGCTTCGAGCTCTTCCAGGGCCGCACCGATCAGTTCGCCCAGCAGTTCTTCTGGGTGGCGTTTGGGGTACATCTCGGTAATCGCCGCCAACCGCGCCGCGGCTTCGACGTCCAGGTGAATGGTGTAGCCGGTCTTGGTCAAACGGCCTGTGGCGGTTTCTTCCCAATGCTGGGCTAACTCACGGATTTTCATGATGACCTCACTATGCACCTGCTCGTGGCAGGGTGTGATGAGTGTCCGGCCGTGGCCGGTGGCAAGCCTTTGTACGGCTTATCTATGAGACTAGCTTTAAAGTCGATTCGTCGCCCGGCTTGTAAGAACCCGCTGCGGACGGCACTCTTGGGGTCGACTGCCATTCGCTGGAGAACTGCTGATGACTGATATCGATGCACGCTTGCGCGAGGATGTTCACCTGCTGGGTGAGTTGTTGGGCAACACTATTCGTGAGCAGTACGGGGATGGTTTTCTCGACAAGATCGAGCTGATCCGCAAAGGCGCCAAGGCTGACCGACGTGGCTCGACGGACGCCGAACTGCGCGCCAGCCTCAACCAGTTGACTGAAGATGAACTGCTGCCAGTAGCGCGAGCATTCAACCAGTTCCTGAATCTTGCGAACATCGCCGAGCAATATCAGTTGATTCACCGCCGTGAAGAATCCCAGCCGGCACCGTTCGAGGCGCGGGTGCTGCCCGAACTGCTGGCCCGCCTGCGTGCCGAAGGGCATGGCAGCGACGCGCTGGCGCGACAACTGGGGCGGCTGGAGATCGAACTGGTGCTGACGGCGCACCCGACTGAAGTCGCCCGCCGGACCTTGATCCAGAAGTACGACGCCATCGCCGCGCAACTGGCAGCGCAGGATCACCGCGACCTGACGACCGTCGAGCGCGAGCAGATCCAGCAGCGTTTGCAACGCTTGATCGCCGAAGCCTGGCACACCGAAGAAATCCGCCGGACCCGGCCAACCCCGGTCGATGAAGCCAAGTGGGGCTTTGCGGTGATCGAGCATTCGCTGTGGCAGGCGATCCCCAACTACCTGCGCAAGGCCGATCAGGCCCTGCATGCCGCTACCGGCCTGCGTTTACCGCTGGAGGCGGCGCCGATTCGTTTCGCCTCGTGGATGGGCGGCGACCGTGACGGCAACCCGAACGTCACTGCTGCGGTGACCCGTGAAGTCCTGCTGCTGGCGCGCTGGATGGCGGCTGACCTTTACCTGCGCGATGTCGATCAGTTGGCCGCCGATTTGTCGATGCAGCAGGCCAGCACCGAGTTGCGGACCCAGGCCGGGGACAGCGCCGAACCTTACCGTGCCGTGCTCAAACAACTGCGCGAGCGCCTGCGTGCGACCCGTCACTGGGCGCAGGCCTCCCTGACCGAGACCACTGCGGCATCGGCCGAGGTGCTGCAACACAACCGCGAGCTGCTCGATCCGCTGGAGCTCTGCTATCAGTCGCTGCATGAATGCGGCATGGGCGTGATCGCCGACGGTCCGTTGCTCGATTGCCTGCGTCGGGCGGTGACCTTCGGCCTGTTCCTGGTGCGCCTGGATGTGCGCCAGGACTCGTCGCGGCATGCGTCGGCGATGACCGAAATCACCGACTATCTCGGGCTCGGTCGCTATGAAGACTGGGACGAGGAAGCGCGTATTCGCTTCCTGATGGGCGAGCTGAACAATCGTCGGCCACTGTTGCCGGCCTATTTCAAACCTTCGGCCGACACCGCCGAAGTCCTGGCGACCTGTCGCGAAATCGCCGCGGCGCCGGCGGCGTCGCTGGGCTCTTATGTGATCTCCATGGCGGGCGCCGCTTCGGACGTACTCGCCGTGCAGTTGCTGCTTAAAGAGGCCGGCGTGCTGCGGCCGATGCGCGTGGTGCCGCTGTTCGAAACCCTCGCCGACCTGGACAACGCCGGACCGGTGATCGAGAAGCTGTTGCTGCTGCCGGGTTACCGCTCGCGTTTGCAGGGCCCGCAGGAAGTGATGATCGGCTATTCCGACTCGGCCAAGGACGCCGGCACGACAGCGGCGGCCTGGGCGCAGTATCGGGCGCAGGAGCGCTTGGTGGATATCTGCCGCGAGCAGCAAGTCGAACTGCTGTTGTTCCATGGTCGCGGCGGCACCGTGGGCCGTGGCGGTGGCCCGGCGCACGCGGCGATTCTGTCGCAGCCTCCGGGATCGGTGGCCGGGCGTTTCCGCACCACCGAGCAGGGGGAAATGATTCGTTTCAAGTTCGGTCTGCCGGACATCGCCGAACAGAACCTCAACCTGTACCTGGCCGCGGTGCTGGAAGCAACGCTGTTGCCGCCTCCGCCGCCGGAACCGGCGTGGCGTAGCTTGATGGACGAATTGGCGGCTGATGGCGTCAGCGCTTATCGCGCCGTGGTGCGGGAGAATCCGCAGTTCGTCGAGTATTTCCGTCAATCCACACCTGAGCAGGAGCTGGGGCGTCTGCCGCTCGGCAGCCGTCCGGCCAAGCGTCGTGCTGGCGGGATCGAAAGCCTGCGGGCGATTCCGTGGATTTTCGGCTGGACCCAGACCCGCCTGATGCTGCCGGCCTGGCTCGGCTGGGAAGCGGCGTTGAGCAACGCCTTGGCGCGGGGTGAGGGTGAGTTGCTGGCGCAGATGCGTGAGCAGTGGCCGTTCTTCCGCACGCGCATCGACATGCTGGAGATGGTGCTGGCCAAGGCTGACGCGGACATAGCCCAGTCCTACGACGAGCGATTGGTTACGCCTGATTTATTACCTTTGGGGGTGCATTTACGCGACCTATTGTCGCAGGCGTGTTCGGTGGTCCTGGGCTTGACTGGTCAGTCGCAACTGCTGGCCCATAGCCCCGACACCCTGGAGTTCATCCGTTTGCGCAACACCTACCTCGACCCGCTACATCTATTGCAGGCTGAACTGTTGGCCCGCTCGCGGCAGCCGGAAGTGGCGCAGGGCAGCCCGGTGGAACAGGCGTTGCTGGTGTCTGTGGCGGGGATTGCCGCCGGTTTGCGCAATACCGGCTAAGGTATTTGCGGGGTGTCGCAGGCCGCTTTACTGTGACAAGCGACCGGTCCGCAGGGGGCGGTCGCGGTTGTCAGGCGACACTTTGTTATGGGGGGGCGACTTGGATCGCCTCGTCGCCAGGGTGTAACAGGCACGGGTTGCTCCGACTTTCGGCGGCTTGTGTGGTCAGGGCCTGCTGTGTATCTTGATCAGCCTTTGGCCGTTTGGGCGGCCCACGACCCTATTTTTGAGATTGGCCCCACGCGGCAAATCCGATCGTTATCTAAATAAGAAATTGAGGAGCACATCGATGCGCGTCATTCTGCTGGGAGCTCCCGGGGCCGGTAAAGGTACTCAGGCTCAGTTCATCACTGAAAAATTTGCTATTCCACAGATCTCCACTGGCGACATGCTGCGTGCTGCAGTCAAGGCTGGCACCGAGCTGGGCATCAAGGCCAAGGGCATCATGGATGCGGGCGGTCTGGTTTCCGACGACCTGATCATCGCGTTGGTCAAGGATCGTATCGCTCAGGCTGATTGCGCCAACGGTTTTCTGTTCGACGGTTTTCCGCGCACCATCCCTCAGGCTGAAGCCTTGGTCGATGCCGGTGTAGAACTGGACCATGTGGTTGAAATCGCCGTCGATGACGAAGAAATCGTTCAGCGTATCGCCGGTCGTCGTGTACACGAAGCCAGCGGCCGCGTTTACCACACCGTGTACAACCCGCCGAAAGTCGCGGGCAAGGACGACATCACCGGTGAAGCGCTGGTGCAGCGTAAAGACGACACCGAAGAAACCGTGCGTCATCGTCTGTCGGTCTACCACTCCCAGACCAAGCCGCTGGTGGATTTCTACCAGCAGCTGTCGGTTGCTAAAGGCAAGCCGGTTTACAGCCACATCGCAGGCGTTGGCTCCGTAGAAGCGATCACCGGCAAGGTGCTTGAAGCGCTGAGCTGAGAAAGCTGATTGGCTTTACGTTCAACGGCCCGCTTGCGGGCCGTTGTTGTTTATACTGGCGCACTTTTTCCACTTCTCTTTACGGAAACATCGATGAGCACCTTGCTGGCCCTGGACACCGCGACTGAAGCTTGCTCCGTTGCCTTGCTGCATGACGGCAAGGTTACGAGTCATTACGAGGTGATCCCGCGCCTGCATGCGCAGAAGTTGCTGCCGATGATCCAGCAGTTGCTGGCCGACGCGGGCACCACCTTGCAGGCGGTCGACGCGATTGCCTTTGGTCGCGGCCCGGGTGCGTTCACTGGCGTGCGAATTGCCATCGGCGTGGTTCAAGGCCTGGCGTTTGCGCTGGATCGTCCGGTGCTGCCGGTGTCCAACCTGGCGGTGCTGGCGCAGCGCGCATTGCGTGAGCACGGTGCACATCAGGTTGCGGCGGCCATCGATGCGCGGATGGATGAAGTCTATTGGGGCTGCTACCGAGAAACTGCCGGTGAAATGCGTCTGGTGGGGGCTGAGGCGGTACTGCCGCCGGAAGTTGCAGCATTACCGGCAGATGCCACGGGCGACTGGTTCGGCGCAGGCACCGGTTGGGGCTATGGCGAGCGAATCGCGGTCAATCTGATCGGTCAGGATGCTGGCATGTTGCCTCACGCCGAAGACTTGCTGACCCTGGCCCGTTTCGCCTGGGAACGTGGCGAAGGCATCCCGGCGGACGACGCACAACCGGTTTACCTGCGCGACAAAGTGGCGACCCCCAAGGCCCGTTGAGCTTCGAAGATCAAAAGATCGCAGGCTTCGCCAGCTCCTACAGGCGATCCGGAGTAGCCTGCGATCTTTTGATCGCCACTGCCAATCGTCAGTTTCTACACGGCGCGTTTAAACCTTTTCCGGTTTATGTGCTCTAGTTATCACTTGGGAGTTTGCGCACACCGGTAAGTGCCGCTAAATTGCCATCATCGATAGCGAGATTGTACATATGCGCATAGACGGCCTTTCCTCTCAGTCCTACCCCATCAAGCGCAAGCCTCGCAAAGGCAATGTGTCGGTGGACGAGTCTCTCGAGGATATCGATGGCGAGCAGGAGTTCCCTTCTGAAGAGCAACTGGCCGCCCGCGCCGCCAAGGCTTCTGCGCAACGTCTGAGCAATCTCCCCGCCCGTCAGCAGGACATGATCTACCACCGCGCCATGAGCAAAAGCGTGGCGATGGCCCTGGCCAGCTACCTGAGCACCGCGGCTTTCGTCGATTGGGATATGGAAGTGCTGGGTCTCGACCTGCACATCTGATGCGGCTGCCCTATTGCCTCGGTTGCCCGTCCTGGAGCGAAAACGCCTGGCGCGAGTACCTGTATCCGCAAAATGCCCGTCCCAATGAATTTCTCGGCCTGTATTCGCAGGTGTTCAATGCCGTTGAAGGCAACACCACGTTCTACGCGCGCCCTGCACAGGCGACGGTGGAGCGCTGGGCGCAGACGATGCCGGAACACTTTCGTTTTACCGCCAAATTCCCCGGCGACATCAGCCACGGCGGCGACCTGCGCGAGCAACTGAGCGCCGCCGAAACCTTCGTGCAATTGCTCAGTCCGCTCGGTGAGCGGGTTTCACCGCTCTGGCTGCAGTTGTCGGCAGCGTTTACCCCGCAACGGCTCGCCGAGCTGGCCGGGTTTATCGATGGGCTGCAGCGGCCTTTGGCGGTCGAAGTGCGGCATCGGGATTTCTTCGCCAAAGGCGATGCCGAACGCAGACTCAATCGCCTGTTACTGGACCGTAGCGTGGAGCGCATCTGCCTCGATCCACGGGCGCTGTTCAGTTGCACGTCGACTGAACCCTCGGTGCTCCACGCACAAGCGAAAAAACCCAAGGTGCCACCTCGTCCGGCGGCCTTCACCCAGTTCCCGCAGGTGCGTTTCATCGGTCATCCGGTGCTTGAAGCCAACGATTCGTTCCTGACGCCGTGGGTCGAGAAAATCGCCCAATGGATCGAAGAGGGCCGCACTCCGTACATCTTCCTGCACACCGCCGACAACCTGCTGGCCGCCGCTTTGGCGCAACGCTTTCATACTCGGTTGATGGCACGATTGCCTGGCTTGCCGGCCCTGCCTGAGCTATACAGAGAGCCCGCCGCCGAGCAGCTTGGGTTGCTCTGACGACGGGTTTTCCCTTCTACAGGAGCGAGCCAATGGATGCGCAAACCCTTAGAGCCCAGGCGTTCAAGGCCTTACATGAAAGCCCCGGGGCTTTTGTGATTCCCAATCCGTGGGATGCCGGTTCGGCAAAAATGCTCGCCAGCCTGGGTTACCAGGCATTGGCGACCACCAGTGCCGGTTATGCTTTTTCGCTGGGCCGCCCGGACGGCGCGGTAAAACTTGAAGAGACGCTGGCCAACGTTCGGGCGATTGTCTGTGCGAGCGATCTGCCGGTCGCGGTTGATCTGGAAAATGGTTTTGCCGACAGCCCGCAGCAATCCGCCGAGAGCCTGCTGCGCGCCGCCAGTGTGGGTGCGGTCGGTGGCTCGATCGAAGACGCCACCGGCCGTGAAGACGGCCCGATTTACTGCTTTGAACACGCCGTCGCGCGGATCGAAGCGGCTGTCGCCGCAGCGCGCAGTTTGCCGTTCCCGTTCATCCTGACCGCGCGTGCCGAGAATTACCTGCACGGTAATCCGGATCTGGTCGATACCATTCGCCGCTTGCAGGCCTTTGCCGAGGCCGGCGCCGATGTACTTTATGCGCCGGGCCTGCGCAGCGCTGAAGAGATACTGGCGGTGGTGCGTGCCGTGGCGCCGAAACCGGTCAATGTGTTGATGTCTGGCGGTCTCAAGTTGAACGTGGCGCAGCTCAGTGAAATGGGCGTCAAGCGGATCAGCGTCGGCTCGGCCATGGCCCGTGCCGCCTACGGAGCGTTTTATCAGGCCGCGCAGGAAATTCAGGGGCAAGGCACCTTCGACTTCGCCGATTGCACGCTGCCGTTTGGGCAGATCAATCAGATGTTCAAAGGCTGACTCACAGGGAGTTGTCGTGCGGGTTCTGAAAGTGTTGTTGGGGGTGATGCTGGTGATTGGCGGGTTGCTGGTGGGGGTCTGGCGCGGCTGGCTGCCGTTGCCAGCGGCCTGGAACCCTTGGGCGCCGCTGGATGTCCGGGCCCCGCCGAACCTGCTGACACGCTTCAAGTTGATGAGACTGCGCGATAATCCGCCACTCTGCGACCAGGTGCTCAGCGGTGCCGGGTTGAAGTTCACCCGCCAGGCCGACAGCAACCCGGACGTTGATTGCCCGCTGAACAACACGTTGCGCGTGCAAGGCGGCGAGGTGGCGCTGAGCAGCAGCTTTCTCGCCAGTTGCCCGTTGGCAGTGGCATTTGTGCTGTTCGAGCGGCACGCCCTGCAACCGGCAGCAGAGGCCACTTATGGGCAGGCAGTGGCGCGGGTCGATCACCTCGGCAGTTTTGCCTGCCGCAATATGTACAACCGCGAAAACGGTTCACGCAGTCAGCACGCGACGGCCGATGCACTGGATATTGCCGGCTTTCGCCTGGCGGACGGGCGCAGTATCAGCGTGTTGCGGGACTGGCCGAAGGACAATGACGATGCGCGCTTTCTACGCAAGGTTCGCGATGGCGCGTGTGACATGTTCAGCGTGGTGTTGAGCCCGGACTACAACGCCGCTCATCGCAACCATTTTCATCTGGATGTCGGGCCGTGGTGGGTTTGCCGCTAGGGGAAAAGGCTAAAACTCAGGATCAGGCAGCGATGCGCAGGTTTTGCAGGACAATCGGGCGGGCCCAGCCGTTATCGAAGTCGAATTGCTTCTGTTGCTCGACCAGCTCTGCGTGAGGGTAGGGGGTTGCCGGCTTGTCCAGCAGATCGAGTTCGAACTCGGCAATCGGCAGGTGCAACGGACGCGGTTGCGGTGCCGGGCCCGGCGTAGGCGGTGGCTGACCGGCAGCCAGGACGATCGGGCGCACCCAAGCGCTTTCGAAGTCGTGTTGTTTCTGTTGCGCGAGAATTTCTTGCGGCAGGAACGGCGGTGCCGGTTTGTCGGCCAGGTCCATTTCGAACTCGGCAATCGGCAGGAACAGCGGCTCCGGCGGGCGGACTTCGGTGTCCTTCACGTCGCAGGTGCGCTGCGTGACGATGTGTTCGAGCAGCTCAGCACCAGCGGTCGGTTCGACCGGGCCATCGACGGCGACGGGGGTGAAACTGCCAGGAGCCGGTGCAGCATCGCCCAAATGATCAGCCAGCGCCTGGGCAAAAAATCCTGCCACAGGTGACTGACGCCGCTCAGTGCTTGGGAATTGCGCAGGCCATAATCGCCGACGGGCGAAAGGTAGCCTACTGATGTGCGTTGAATGTCTGACATTTCTCTCGGTCGACGCTCAGCTCTGGCAAAATGCTCGATAGTTTTGTTATCGGCCGTTTTTGCCGATCATTAATTTTTTGAGTGTGTTTTCTGATGAGTGAGCAACCCGCGGCCAGCCGCATCAAAGTCCAGGCCCTGGCCGAGGCGTTTCAGGCACGCGCCGAACAGTGGGCCGAGCGATTGAACTTGCCATTGCTGCTGGACGATGCCGAGTTTGCACTGCAAGTGGGTGAGCACGGTTTGCAACTGCAACAGCTCGGCCCGGACGCACCGGGGCCGGTGCGGGTGGACTTTGTCGAGGGCGGCGCCGCCCATCGCCGGTTGTATGGCGGCGGCAGTGGTCAGATGATTGCCAAGGCTGTCGGGGTCGCTCAAGGCGTGCGGCCGAAGGTGCTGGATGCCACGGCCGGGCTGGGCAAGGATGGTTTCGTGCTGGCAAGCCTGGGCTGCGAAATGAGCCTGATCGAGCGTCAGCCGTTGATTGGCGCGTTGCTGGAAGACGGTTTGGCTCGCGCCGCGGAAGATTTTGAGGTGGCGCCGATTGTGGCGCGGATGACGTTGCTCAAGGGCAACTCGATCGAGTTGATGCGCAACTGGGAAGGTGAGCCGCCGCAGGTGATCTACCTTGACCCGATGTTCCCGCATCGTGAGAAAACCGCGTTGGTGAAGAAGGAAATGCGCCTGTTTCGCCCGTTGGTAGGCGATGACCCGGACGCGCCGGCACTGCTCGAAGCCGCACTCGCACTGGCCAGCCACCGAGTGGTGGTCAAACGCCCACGCAAGGCGCCGTGCATCGAAGGGCCAAAGCCGAGCCATGCGCTGGACGGCAAGTCCAGCCGGTACGACATCTACCCCAAGAAAGCGCTCAAACCCTGATGTGTCCCCGGCGTAGGAGCTGCCGAAGGCTGCGATCTTTTGATTTTTTGGTGCCTTGAAAAGATCGCAGCCTTCGGCAGCTCCTACGCAAAGCAAAGCAAAGCAAAGCAAAGCAAAGCAAAGCAAAGCAAAGCTATCGCGTTGTGTCTGGCCGATACGCCCGTATAAACAACCCCACCACTTCCTGTATGTGAGCCTCGGCCGCGTCCTCGGTCAAGGGTTCGCCACAGCCGTAGAGCAAGCGAAAGTTCGCTGCGCCTTTGAGCAGGCAGAAGAAGTGCTCGGCGGCATTGAGCGGCTTGTCGATGCTCAAGGCGCCGATCTGGTCGATCCTGGTCAGCAAGCGCTCCATGCCCAGCAACATCCGCTGAGGACCTGCTTCGAAGAAGATCAGCGAGAGTTTCGGGTCCTGACTCCCCAGCGCCATGATCAGGCGATGCAGGTTCACCGATTCAGCGCTGTTGATCAGCAGATGAAAGCCTCGGGCGATGTTCAACAGCACGTTCTCGATCGGCATGCCGTCGGGCAGTTCGAAGAACAGTGTGGGCAATTGCTCTTCGCATTTGGCCATCACGGCGGAGGAGAACAGCGTCTCCTTGTCGTTGAAGTGACTGTAAACGGTCAGCTTCGACACACCGGCTTCAGCCGCCACCGTGTCCATGCTGGTGCTCGCGTAACCATTGCTCAGAAAAAGACGTTTCGCCGCTTCGAGGATCGCCTCGCGCTTGGCGAGGTCCTTCGGGCGGCCGGGGCCGTTAGGTGCAGGAAGATTGTTGGACATTTTTCGCTTTAATACTGGACTGGTGAGTTTGCTATTAATAACATACTGGCCAGTATAATTATTCAAAGCTCCATTAGCGAAGGATCGTTCACCATGTTGCGCTTTGCGTTGCCAGTCAGCCTGGCATTCCTGTTGTCTGCGTGCGGCCACGAAGAGCCGGTGCAAGTCACCGTGCGTCCGGCCATGGTGGTTCAGCCGGAGCCTTCCGCGCAGGCAATGGACAGCTATCCCGGCGAAGTCCGCGCGCGTTACGAGCCAGACCTGGCCTTCCGTATTGGCGGCAAAGTCAGCCGACGACTGGTCGAGGAAGGCGAGCGGGTCAAGGCGAATCAGCCACTGGCAGAACTCGATCCCCAGGACGTACGCCTGCAACTGGAAGCGACTCGCGCGCAGGTTGCCGCCGCCGAGGCCAACCTGAATCTGGTGCGTGCCGAGCGTGATCGCTACAAGACCCTGATGGAGCGTCAGATGGTCAGCCGCTCGCAGTACGACAATTCTGAAAACCTCTACCGGGCAGGTGAAGCACGACTCAGGCAGATCAAGGCCGAGTTCGACGTCGCCAGCAACCAGGCCAGCTACGCCGTGCTTCGAGCCCCGCGTGACGGTGTGGTGGCCAAGCGCGCCGTGGAAGTTGGGCAAGTGGTGGCTGCCGGGCAAACCGTCTTCACCCTGGCCACCGACGGCGAGCGTGAAGTGCTGATCAGCCTGCCGGAGCAAAGCTTCGGCCGTTTCAAGGTCGGCCAGCCTGTCACCGTTGAACTGTGGACCCAGCAAGGTCAGCGGTTCGCTGGCAGCATTCGTGAGCTGTCGCCAGCCGCCGATCCAAAATCGCGGACCTTTGCCGCGCGCATCACCTTTACCGCTGGCAAGGTCCCGGCCGAGCTTGGCCAAAGCGCCCGGGTATTCATTCAAATCGCCGACGTGGTGCCGCTGTCGGTGCCGCTCTCGGCGCTCACCGCCGAAAACGGCGCGACGTACGTCTGGGTCGTGGGTGCCAACAACACCCTGAAAAAGGCTCCGGTTCGTGTAGGCGCCTTCGGTGAGAAAACCGTGCCGGTGCTTGACGGCCTGAGCCCCAGCGACTGGGTGGTGGCGGCCGGGGTTCATGTGCTCCATGAGGGCCAGCAAATACGGCCGGTGGATCGCTCCAACCGCGTGGTCAATCTGGCGGTCAAGGAGTAATCCCCGATGCGTTTCAACCTTTCCGAATGGGCGCTGCATAACCGCCAGATCGTACTGTTCCTGATGATTTTGCTGGCGGTCGTCGGCGCGTTGTCCTACACCAAGCTGGGCCAGAGCGAAGACCCGCCGTTCACCTTCAAGGCCATGGTGATCAAGACCAATTGGCCGGGTGCGACGGCCCAGGAAGTCTCGCGGCAAGTCACCGAGCGTATTGAAAAGAAACTGATGGAAACCGGTGAGTACGAGCGGATTGTCTCGTTTTCTCGCCCTGGTGAATCCCAGGTGACCTTCATGGCCCGGGACTCGATGCATTCGGCGCAGATTCCCGACCTCTGGTATCAGGTGCGCAAAAAGATCAGCGACATTCGCCAGACGTTGCCGCCGGGTGTTCAGGGACCGTTCTTCAACGATGAGTTCGGCACCACCTTCGGCAACATCTATGCGCTGACCGGTGAGGGTTTCGATTACGCGGTGCTCAAGGATTACGCCGACCGTATCCAGATCCAGCTGCAACGGGTCAAGGATGTGGGCAAAGTCGACTTGCTCGGGCTGCAGGACGAGAAGATCTGGATTGAACTGTCCAACGTCAAACTCGCGACCCTGGGGCTGCCGTTGGCCGCGGTGCAGCAAGCGCTGGAAGAACAGAACGCGATGTCCAACGCCGGGTTCTTTGAAACCACCAGCGAGCGTTTGCAGCTACGGGTGACGGGCAACTTTCAGACCGTCGACGAGATCAGGAATTTTCCGATCCGCGTCGGTGACCGGACCTTCCGTATCGGCGATGTGGCTGACGTGCGCCGAGGCTTCAACGATCCACCGGCACCGCGCATGCGCTTCATGGGCGAGGACGCTATCGGTCTTGCCGTGGCGATGAAGGAGGGCGGCGACATTCTGGTGCTTGGCAAGGCGCTGGAGCTGGAGTTCGAGCGTATCCAGAACAACCTGCCGGCCGGCATGCAACTGCGCAAGGTCTCTGACCAGCCAGCCGCGGTGAAAACCAGCGTCGGCGAGTTCGTCCAGGTGCTGGTAGAGGCACTGGCGATTGTCTTGCTGGTGAGCTTCTTCTCCCTCGGTGTGCGCACCGGCATGGTGGTCGCGTTGGCCATTCCACTGGTGCTGGCAATGACGTTTGCCTGCATGTATTACCTCGGAATCGGCCTGCACAAAATCTCTCTCGGCGCGTTGGTACTGGCCTTGGGGCTGCTGGTGGACGACGCGATCATCGCCGTGGAAATGATGGCGATCAAAATGGAGCAGGGCTTTGACCGGCTCAAGGCTGCCAGCTATGCCTGGACCAGCACTGCATTCCCGATGCTCACCGGGACGTTGATCACCGCGGCCGGTTTCCTGCCGATTGCCACCGCGCAATCCGGCACCGGTGAATACACCCGCTCGATCTTCCAGGTCGTGACCATCGCGTTGTTGGCCTCGTGGGTCGCTGCCGTGGTGTTTGTGCCCTATCTCGGTGAAAAGCTGCTGCCGGATCTGGCGAAAATTCACGCCGCGAAACACGGTGCCGGCCAGCCGGACCCTTACGGCACGCCGTTTTATCAACGTGTCCGGCGTCTGGTTGAGTGGTGCGTGCGCCGACGCAAAACTGTCATTGCGCTGACCATCTTGTTGTTTGTGGCCTCGGTGGTGCTGTTCCGTTTTGTGCCACAGCAGTTCTTCCCGGCCTCGGGGCGGCTGGAGCTGATGGTTGATCTGAAACTGGCCGAAGGCGCCTCGTTGAGCAACACCAACGAAGAGGTCAAACGGCTGGAAGCGATGCTCAAGGAGCACGCCGGCATCGACAACTATGTCGCCTATGTCGGCACCGGTTCGCCGCGTTTTTACCTGCCACTGGACCAGCAGTTACCGGCGGCGAGCTTCGCGCAATTTGTGGTCCTGGCGAAAACGATCGAGGAGCGTGAAAACCTGCGCACCTGGCTGATCGCAACCCTCGATGAACAATTCCCGGCCTTGCGCTCGCGGGTCACGCGCCTGGAAAACGGTCCGCCAGTGGGGTATCCGGTGCAGTTCCGGGTGACCGGTGAACACATTGAAGAGGTTCGCGCCCTGGCACGTAAAGTCGCGGCCAAGGTGCGTGAGAACCCGCATGTGGTCAACGTGCACCTGGACTGGGAAGAGCCGAGCAAGGTGGTGTACCTGAACGTCGATCAGGACCGCGCGCGAGCCTTGGGCGTGAGCACGGCAAACCTGTCGAAGTTTTTGCAAAGCTCGCTCACAGGTTCCAGCGTCAGCCAGTACCGCGAAGACAACGAGTTGATCGAGATCCTCTTGCGCGGCACCTTGCACGAACGCACCGAGCTGTCGTTGCTGTCTAGCCTGGCGGTGCCGACTGACAACGGCAAAAGTGTCGCGCTGTCGCAGGTGGCTACCCTGGAATATGGCTTCGAAGAGGGCATTATCTGGCACCGCAACCGCTTGCCGAATGTAACGATTCGCGCCGACATCTATGGCAAGGAGCAACCGGCAACCCTGGTCCAGCAGATTCTTCCGACACTGGAGCCGATTCGCGCCGAACTGCCTGACGGCTATTTGCTGGACGTCGGCGGCACGGTGGAAGACTCGACCCGTGGCCAGAACTCGGTGAACGCCGGCGTGCCGTTGTTTATCGTCGTCGTGCTGACCTTGTTGATGCTGCAATTGCGCAGCTTCTCACGCACCGCGATGGTATTTCTGACTGCGCCGTTGGGATTGATCGGCGTCACCTTGTTCCTGATGGTGTTCCGTCAGCCGTTCGGTTTCGTGGCCATGCTCGGGACCATCGCGCTGTCGGGGATGATCATGCGTAACTCGGTGATTCTGGTGGACCAGATCGAACAGGACATCCGCGCCGGGCTCAAACCCTGGCAAGCGATCATCGAAGCCACGGTACGGCGTTTCCGGCCGATCGTGTTGACCGCACTGGCCGCCGTGCTGGCGATGATTCCGCTGTCGCGCAGCGTGTTCTTCGGGCCGATGGCGGTGGCAATCATGGGTGGACTGGTGGTCGCGACAGCGCTGACCTTGCTGTTCCTGCCGGCGCTGTATGCGGCGTGGTTCAGGGTCAAGAAAGAGCCGCTCTGACCCCGGAACCGCAACCCCGCGACCGTGACCCCGCAACCGTAGGAGCTGCCGCAGGCTGCGATCTTTTGACTTTCAAACATCAAAAGATCGCAGCCTGCGGCAGCTCCTACGGTTGTCTCAATTTGTTGAGATATTGAGACAATCCTGCATCTATGCTGTACTCCTGACTCAGTTTCACGAGTTTTTGAGACAGCGATGATGAAAAGCCCTCCAGCCATAGACCCCAGCCTTTTCGAAGCGCTCGGGCAATCGCCCCACAAGGAAAAACTGGTCGACTATCTGGCACTCCTCAAGCCGCTGGATGATCAGGGGCGCTATCTGCCGTTCGATGATCTGCGTTTTCGCTGGCCGCCCGGTCTTGATCCGACCTTGTGCTGGGCCTTGGTGAAAAAGGCCCGAGTGGCGCAGTACGTGCGTTTGTTGCCGCTAGGCGAACCGAGTCAATGGGGTCAGTTCGTTCTTACACCGCTGGCACAGAAAACCCTCTCGACGGTTGATCGTCAGGCAACGACCGCCGCGCTGGAGTACATGACTCATCATATCGGTGAGACGGCGCATTTCAGTTACCTGCTCAATGACCTGATCGAAGACGAAGCCATCAGCAGTAGCCAGCTTGAGGGCGCCGCGACCACCACGCTGGTGGCCAAGGACATGCTCAAGCGCAATCGCCTGCCGCGTACCCCGGATGAGCGGATGGTCATCGGCAACTACAAAATGATGATTTTCGCTTGGGAAAAACGTCACGAGCCATTGAGTGTCGAGCTGATCCGGCAACTTCATCGCGTCGGCGTCGAAGGCATTGATGACTCGCTGTATTCGCCGGGGCTTTTTCGCAGCAATGATCAGGTGGTGGTGCAGGATGGTGAGGGCAATACCGTTCACACACCGCCACCTGCAGCGGGTATCAGCGCTCGGCTCAATGGATTGGCGACCTGGATCAACCAGCCCCACGACGACCCTCTGCGCGCTGATTATGTGCATCCGATGATCAAGGCCATCGCCCTGCATTTTGCGCTGGGCTACGAGCATCCGTTCCGCGATGGCAATGGCCGGGTGGCGCGGGCGTTGTTTTACTGGTTCATGTTCAAGAATGACTTCTCGGCATTTCGCTACATCGCGATCAGCATTCTGCTGCGCAATGCGCCGGTGAAGTACGGTCGCTCTTATGTGCATACCGAGAGTGATGGGCTGGACCTGACGTACTTCATCGATTACCAGTGCTCGGTGATTCTGCGGGCGGTAACCGGGTTCACGGCGGCTTATCAAAAAAGCCGGGTCTACGCCGAAGGTTTTGATCGTTGGCTCGAGGAGTCCGGGCTTTTCAAGCAGTTGACCGAGAAGCAGCGCACGCTGTTTCAGATCGCCAAGAGCGGCATGGCCAAGGAGTTCACCGCGGTCAATGTGAAGGAAAACCTGAACTGCTCCTACAACACCGCTGCCACGACCTTGAACGGATTGGTTGAGTTGAAGCTGTTCGAGAAGAAAAAGATGGGACGCGAGTGGGTGTTCTTTTTAAGTGGCTCATCACACATCGAAACAGATCAGACGTAGGAGCTGCCGAAGATCAAAAGATCGCAGCCTGCGGCAGCTCCTACGCTGTGGTGCTAAGTCTCTGGCTGATCAACGTTATCCAACGCACGGTTCACCGCCAGTTCCGCCAGGGCAACCATCTGTTGAATCGCCAATGCGCTGTTGCGTTTGGGACCGTCGAGTTCAAACGCCAGGTCGCTGGCCATAACATTGGCCGAGGCCAGGGTTTCGCAGGCGTGGGCCAGCAGGGTTTCGCTGTCAACCTGCGGGGCGATGACGAAGATGCAACCGGGCCGGCGGTCGGCCAGTAGTTTCTTGGTTTCAGGTAACAGCAGGTAATGATCGAGCGCCCGGTGAGCGGCGGCGTGAAGCTCTTTGGAGTCGAGGGACGCGTAGGGGGAAACGCTTTCGGCGTCGGCTTCGGGGGGATTGGGTGTGGGTTTGAACATGGCGAAACTCCTCAGTGAGTGGAGTCGCAACCTATGGGCTACCAACCAATAGGGTGGCGACTGAACGCAGGTTGGTAGCCCGGCCACCAAGGAAACCGGTGCGCCCGAAGGCGCCCTGCGCACAGCCGCCATAACAAACAGCAGGCCAAAAGAAAGCGCCCACCGTATGGAAATGTCGGCGCTGTGCGCCTTGGAAAAAGCTCGGGCTACCAAACCCGGTCGCTGAATATGCAGCGACTCGGTAACGATAGAGACGAGGCCCAAAGCGCACAAGCCGGCGGATTCTGGCGTAGGTGTAGGGCGCAACGCAAGGCGCTGTGGCTTGTGACGAATGCAGTTGCCATGCAATTAAACACCACAAACCTGATGGAGGAGTGGCGGTGCGGCGACCCGAAGAAAGAACCGCTCAGACCCCGCAACCGGACCCCGCACCGTGACCCCGGAACCGTAGGAGCTGCCGAAGGCTGCGATCTTTTGATCTTGATCTGCCATTGATTTTCAAGATCAAAAGATCGCAGCCTTCGGCAGCTCCTACGGGGACGGGGTGTGTTGGTTATCGATCGTTCCCACGTGGGAACGATCGAGTCGTTTCGGGGTGTGTTTTCGCGGCTTAGAGCAAGCCGAAGACTTTCTTCGCCAGGCTGGTCGCTGCTTCCGCCGGGTTGGCGCGGATGCCTTCTTCCTTCTGGGCGATCATCTTGAACAGACCGTCCAGGGTCTTTTCCGTCACGTAGCCTTCAATGTTGGCACTCTTGGCATCGAGCACGCCGAAGGTTGCCGCCTGCCCGGCGAACGAGTTGTACTGCTTGGCCAGGCCCACCTGGTCGGTGGCTTGCTTGACGATCGGCAGGAACCTGGCGCGGATTTGTTCGCGGCTGGTCTTGTCCAGGTACTGGGTGGCCGAATCCTTGCCACCGGTAAGGATGCCCTTGGCATCGGTCACGGTCATCTTTTTCACCGCATCCACCAGCAGGGCCTGGGCCTGCGGCATGGCCGCCTCTGCCGCCTTGTTCATGCTGGTTTCCAGTTGATCGACCTGGGCCCCCATGCCGAACTGTTTCATCTTGCTGGCGACCTTGCCCAGATTGCCCGGCAGTTCGATCTTCACTTCAGGGTTATTGCTGAAACCGCCCGGTTTGCCGAGCGTGGTGACGGCCGCTACGGCCCCTTGGGCCAGGGCGTCCTTGAGGCCGCCCGAGGCTTCTCCCTGGGAAAGGCTGCCCAGAGACAGGGCCAGAGCGCTGGCGGAGATCATCAAGCCTGCGCACAGGCCGGCGAAGCGAAGGGTAGGGCGGAGCATGGCAGTTTCCTTGTTCGATAAAGGTAGTGGTTAGTCGGCTTGCGGCGCAGGTACGGGTTGATCCGCCGCATCTTCGCTGCGATGCAGCGCCACCTGACGGATCGACAAGCGAATCTCCGCCGGCAATACCCGTTTGGCGGCGCCTTCAGCCAGTTCGCCGAGCAGTTCGTGATGGCTCAGCTTGCCGGCTTCGTCGCGCTTGAGCACGTCGAGGTCCAGCAGGGTCTGGATGAAGTGGCGGAACAGGCTCTTGTCGAAGAACTCCGGGGCGTTCAGGCCATGCAGAATCGACAGGCGCTGGGCCATGACCGTGCACAGGTCTTCCAGCTCTTCGGCGCTGAGGGTGTTCTGGCCGCTGTTGAGCAGCAGGGAAACCGTCATGTAGAAGCGCTGCAAGGTCTGCGCGATGCTCTTGGACAGCAAGGTCAGCAGCACGAAATGCCGGGAGCTTGGCGCCGGGCGCAGGTACACATTGTTCTCGAAGCGCAGCAGGCCTTGTTCGACAAAGGCGTCGAGCCATTGATCGATCACCGCATCCAGTTCGTCCAGCGACCAGCGGATGAACAACTCCGATTGCAGGTACGGATACAGCGCGCGGGCATAGCGCAGGATCTGTTCGCGGCTCATGCGCGATGCGCTCTGGAAGAAGCTCGCGAGCAGCGCCGGCAGGGCGAAAATGTGCAGCACGTTGTTGCGGTAGTAGGTCATCAGAACGGCGTTTTGCTCGTCCAGATAGAGGATTTTGCCCAGTGCATCGCTTTGCTCGCAAAGCAGGTCCATGTCCTTGACGTGTTCGATCAGCGCACGGCCGTCACCTTCCGGCAGCGTGGTGTGCGGCGAGTAAGGTACGCGGCGCAACAGCGCCAGATACAGGTTGAGCACCCGCGCCATGGCGCGATCGTCCAGCGCCAGACGGCTGGTGGAGAGCAGGGCCAGCGCCACCAGGTTCACCGGGTTGATGGCGGCCGCTTCATTCAAATGCCGCGCCACACGTTCGCCGAGGCGGTTGGTGGTTTCGTTGAGCCAGGCCGGCTTGAACTGCGGGCCGAGCTCCTGAGTGCGCCAATCCGGTTGTTCGCTGTCGAGGAATTGCGCCAGTTTGATTGGCTCGCCGAAGTTCACCGCCACCTGGCCGAAGCGCTGTTTGAGCGCACCGATGACTTTGAAGATGTCGAAGATCGACTCTTTCTTCTTGCTCGCGCCACGCAGTTCACCGAGGTAGGTCCGGCCTTCCAGCACCCGCTCGTAACCGATGTACACCGGGATGAACACGATCGGCATCCGCGACGAACGCAGGAAGCTGCGCAGGGTGATCGCCAGCATCCCGGTTTTCGGTTGCAGCATGCGCCCGGTGCGCGAGCGGCCGCCCTCGACGAAGTACTCCACCGGGAAGCCTTTGGTGAACAGGGTGTGCAGGTATTCATTGAACACCGAGCTGTAAAGCGGATTGCCCTTGAAGGTGCGGCGCATGAAGAACGCCCCGCCACGGCGCAGCAGGCTGCCGATCACCGGCATGTTGAGGTTGATCCCGGCGGCGACGTGCGGCGGGGTCAGGCCGTTGCGAAACAGCAGGTACGACAGCAACAAATAGTCGATATGGCTGCGGTGGCAGGGCACATAGATCACTTCGTGACCCTGGGCGACTTTCTGCACGCCTTCGATGTGGTTGACCTTGATCCCGTCGTAGATCTTGTTCCAGAACCAGCTCAGTACCACTTCCATAAAACGGATCGCGGTGTAGGTGTAGTCCGAGGCGATCTCATTGCCGTAGCGCAGCGCTTGAGCCTTGGCCTTCTCGGGCGAGATGTTCTCGCGCTCGGCTTCGTCGATAATCGCCTGTTTGACCAGTGGCTGATTCAGCAGGCCTTTGACCAGGTTGCGACGGTGGGAAATGTCCGGACCGATGACCGCGGCTTTGAGGTTGCGAAAGTGCACCCGCAAAATGCGTTGGGCCATGCGCACGGTGCGTTCGTGGCCCTTGTTGTGTTCGATCAGCTCGCGCAAGTGGATCGGCGCGGAAAACTGCACGCGGGTCTTGCGCCCCAGAATCATGATGCTCAGCAGACGGCGCAGGCGCCCGGTCACCGCCCAGCTGTCAGCGAAGAGCAATTTCCACGGGCTCGACTCGCTGTCCGGCGACTGGCCCCAGAACACGCTGACCGGAATGATTTGCGCATCTTCGGCCGCATTCTGGCTCAGGGCACTGACCAGCCGGGTCAGGGTGGGCGGTGCGCCGCGTTTGTCCTGGCGGCCAAGCCAGTCGGGCTCGGGAGTCAGGTAGAAGAACGCCGCAGGCTCCAGCAGATTGCCCACCGATGTTGGCAGTACCGGGCGCGGCAGCCCGGCTTTGCTGCATTCGGTATCGACCACGGCGAGGTCGGTTAGCGAAGGATTTTGCAGGACGTAGAACACCGGACGACTGCGGTCGAGGTTGAGGGTAAAGGACGATTGGTTGATCGTCTCCGAGCGAACCCAGAGGTACAACAGTCGGCGCAAGGTGCCAAACACCAGACGGCGGAACGGGGAACGGGTCATACGGCTTCTGCTTTAGTTGAAAAAACCGAGCAAGCGCTCGGGGCCGGTAGTGTGCCGTATTCGTCGAAAATCGGCAAAAAAGCGCCGAAGTAATCTTGAGTTGAGAGTTTTTGCGGCTGTCATATACTCGGCCGGCCGTTTGCCACTATCGGTGCTGTTTCTTACAGTCAACCGAGTGCGGGCAAACGTTATCAAGGCTTGTCCGTGAACAGGCCGACTCAATAATAAAAAGAGGGGGTATTGATTGATGGCAACGCGCGAGACCGGCAACGTGAAGTGGTTCAACGACGCCAAGGGCTACGGCTTCATTCAGCGTGAAGACGGGGCAGACGTGTTCGTGCACTACCGCGCGATCCGTGGCGAAGGCCACCGCTCGTTGGCCGATGGCCAGCAGGTTGAATACGCAGTGGTAGACGGGCAGAAAGGCTTGCAGGCTGAGGATGTAGTAGGTTTGTAACCTTTAAGATCAAAAGATCGCAGCCTGCGGCAGCTCCTACGGGGGCCGGGTACACCTGATCGGCGTAGGAGCTGCCGCAGGCTGCGATCTTTTCGGTATTACGCGGTTTTCCAGGTGATCTCTTCTTCACCGTCGACGCTGATCCGAATCCAGCGGTCCGCCGATTCTTCACCTTCTTCCTCGACCCAGGTTCCCGGCGCGCAGCGCACTTCGACGTTCAGCGCAGCAAAGGCGGCGCGGGCGCAGGCGATGTCGTCGTCCCACGGCGTCTGGTCGCTTTCCAGGTACAGGCTGTTCCACTTGCCCACGGCTTTTGGCAGCCAGGTCACGGGCACGTTGCCGGCCTTGCACTTGTAGGTCTGACCTTTCTGAACCCAGTCGGTGCAAGGGCCCAGAGCCGCGCCGAGCCAGGTCGCAATGGCCTTGTAGTCGACGTCGGCGTCTTTCAGGTAAATCTCGATATCGGGTTGGCGCATGGATGTTCCTCACTGCGGGTTTCGAAAAATCCACTCGCGGATTTAGCCGGCCTCAAGCCACTGCTCAAGACCAAAAGTTAAAGGGTGCTCTCAAACAATTACTGCAGAACGAAATAATCGTAGCGCATCGACACGCTGACCTCGAACGGCTCGGCCTGCTCGATCACATTGGCCCGGCGTTCGGCACTCGCGCGCCAGCCGTGAGGCGTCATGGCCAGCAGGTTGGCGCGGTCCTGGCCGCTGACCAGATTCAGTTTGAATTCCAGGGTTTCGCTGTGTTGCAGCGTCATGCCTTCCGGCACCAGCGCCAGGTGCTTGTCATCGGTGTATTCGCGCACTTCGTCGTACAGACGCTCACGCAGTTCCATCAAATGACCGCTGGTCGGGCCGACTTTCATCAAGCCGCCACCCGGGCTGAGCAGGCGTTTGGCTTCCTGCCAGTCGAGCGGGCTGAACACGCTGGCAAGGAACTGGCAGCTGGCATCGGCCAACGGCACTCGGGCCATGCTGGCGATCAACCAGGTCAGCTGCGGGTTGCGTTTGCAGGCGCGTTTGACCGCTTCGCGGGAGATGTCCAGCGCGTAGCCGTCGGCGTTTGGCAGGGCGTCGGCGATTTGTGCGGTGTAATAACCCTCGCCACAACCGATGTCCAGCCAGCGCTGCGGCGCACGTTCGGTGGCCAATTCGGCAAGACGCTTGGCCACCGGCGCGTAGTGCCCGGCATTCAAGAAGTCACGGCGGGCTTCGACCATGGCCTGGTTGTCGCCCGGATCACGGCTGTTCTTGTGCTGCACCGGCAGCAGGTTCAGGTAACCCTGGCGGGCGCGGTCGAAGCGATGCCCGGCCGGGCACGCTACGCCGTTGTCGACCGCATTCAGCGGCGCGCTGCAGATAGGGCAGGCGAGCATCAGGCGAGCAACTTGATCAGGGTCTGGTAGTAGATTTCGGTCAGCAGATCGAGGTCGCTGGCCAGCACGCGTTCGTTGACCTGATGGATCGTCGCGTTGACCGGGCCAAGCTCGACCACCTGGGTACCCATGGTGGCGATGAAGCGCCCATCCGATGTGCCGCCGCTGGTGGACGCCTTGGTCTCGCGACCGGTGATGGCCTTGATGCTCGCCGATACCGCATCGAGCAGTGCGCCCGGTTCGGTGAGAAAGGGCAGGCCGGACAGCGCCCAGTCGATGTGCCAGTCCAGGCCATGTTTGTCGAGGATAGCGGCCACTCGCTGTTGCAGGCCTTCAACGGTCGATTCGGTGGAGAAACGGAAGTTGAATACGGCCACCAGATCACCCGGGATCACGTTGGTCGCGCCGGTGCCGGAATTGACGTTGGAAATCTGGAAACTGGTGGGCGGGAAGAAATCGTTGCCGTGATCCCAGTGCTCGGCGGCCAGTTCGGCGAGGGCCGGGGCGGCGAGGTGGATCGGGTTCTTCGCCAGGTGCGGGTAGGCCACGTGACCTTGCACACCGCGCACGGTGAGCTTGGCGCCCAGGGAGCCGCGACGGCCGTTCTTGACCACGTCACCGACCAGGGTGGTGCTCGACGGTTCGCCGACGATGCACCAGTCCAGACGTTCCTTACGCGCCACGAGGCGTTCGATCACAGCTTTGGTGCCGTGATGCGCCGGGCCTTCTTCGTCGCTGGTGATCAGAAACGCAACCTTGCCCTTGTGGTCCGGGTAGTCGACGACAAACCGTTCGGCCGCCACGGTCATGGCTGCGAGGCTGCCTTTCATGTCCGCCGCGCCACGGCCGCAGAGCATGCCGTGTTCGTCGATCACTGCGTCGAACGGATCGATCTGCCAGGCCTGCACCGGGCCGGTCGGCACCACGTCAGTGTGACCGGCGAAGCACAACACCGGGCCTTCGTGTTTGCCGTGGGTGGCCCAGAAGTTATCCACATCTTCGATGCGCATGGGCTCAAGCGCAAAACCGGCATCGCCCAGGCGCTGCATCATCTGCTTCTGGCAATCGGCGTCGAGCGGCGTCACGGACGGACGACGGATCAGGTCGATGGCGAGTTGGAGGGTCGGCGAAAGGTCGGCGTGGGCCGTCATGTGAGAACTCCGATAAGCGCACGTATAAAACCGTAGGAGCTGCCGCAGCCTGCGGCAGCTCCTACCAGTTATCTGGCATGGAAAATGGCAAGTATTCTAAAGCAAAACGGCGGCCAGAGGCCGCCGTTTAGTGGTTTGCGCAGATTTAAGCGGCAGGTGCCGGCTCGGTCTCAGGCGCAGGTTTTGGCAGCGAGGACAGGAAGGCCATGATCAGCGCTGCCAGATACGGCAGCGACTGCACCAGCAACATGGTCACCCAGAAGCGCATGTCGTTGCTCGGGATGCCCTGCACCAGGTAAATCCCCAGTGCCGCGCCCCACAACAGCAGCATGATGAACAGCTCTTCGCGCGCTTCCGAAATCGCCACCCAGAAGCCGTGGTTATCGGCATTTTTCGGGGTGCGGAAAAACGGAATACTGCTGGTGAAGAAGCCGTACAGCACCGCCTTGGCGATGGTGTGAGACAACGCCAGACCGGCCAATGCCGCGCAAAATGCGTCCTTCAGGTTGACCCCGACCGCACGGCGGTAGAGGAAAATGATCTTGCCCACCTTGAACACGAACAGCGCCAACGGCGGGATTGCGAAGATCAGCAGTGGTGGATCGACCCGTTGCGGCACGATGATCATCGCCGCCGACCACAACAGGGCGCCGACCGTGAAGAAGATGTTCATGCCATCCGCCACCCACGGCAACCAGCCCGCGAGGAAGTGGTAACGCTGGCCACGGGTCAGCTCGGTGTCCTTGCCGCGCAACAGGCTGGCGGTGTGCCGCTTGATGATCTGAATCGCTCCGTAAGCCCAGCGGAAACGCTGTTTCTTGAAGTCGATAAAGGTATCGGGCATCAGGCCCTTGCCATAACTGTTGGGGTAGTACGCCGCCGACAGGCCTTTCTCGAACACTCGCAGACCCAGTTCGGCGTCTTCACAGATGCACCAGTCCGCCCAGCCGAGCTCTTCGAGCACGGAACGGCGGGTCATGGTCATGGTGCCGTGCTGGATGATCGCGTCACGGTCGTTACGGGTGACCATGCCGATATGGAAGAAGCCTTTGTATTCGGCGTAGCAGAGCTTCTTGAAGGTACTTTCGTTCTGGTCGCGATAATCCTGCGGAGACTGCACGATGGCGATTTTCGGATCGGCGAAGTGCGGCACCATGTGCTTGAGCCAATTCGGATCGACACAGTAGTCAGAGTCGATCACGGCGATGACTTCGGCATCCTTGGCGGTGTGCGGCAGCAGGTAGTTCAGCGCGCCGCCCTTGAAACCGGCCAGCGGCGCGACGTGGAAGAACTTGAAGCGCGGGCCGAGGGTTTCGCAATAGGCCTGCACCGGTTCCCAGACGGCCGGGTCCTTGGTGTTGTTGTCGATGATCAGGACTTCGAAGTCCGGATAGTCGAGGTTGGCCAGGGCGTTGAGGGTCTGTTTGACCATCTCCGGCGGCTCGTTGTAGCACGGGACATGGATCGAGACTTTCGGGCGGTAGTCCGAATCACCCACCACCGGCAGGAATTCACGCCGGCGTTTGTGAGTCCAGACGGCCTCGGCCAGTTCATGAGCCTCGGTGAGAAGGACGATAAACACCCCGAGCGCGCCGAGGGCGAGCAAGAAGCCCACCGTCAGGCTGAACCAGGTGCTGTATTGCTGGCTGTAGTCGTAACCGATCCACACCAGCACCGATCCGCAGAGGAACGCGATGAAGGTCAGGAAGGTGCGACCACGCTGGCGCAGGGCCGAGCCGTCGATCATCAGCAGGGTCAGGGACAACAGCGCAAACACGACGGAGCCGATAGCCAGCACTCGCCATTGCGGAATTGCAACCACCGGGCCTTCAAAGTTGAATTTCTGCTGACGCGCAGCGTTGAACACGCCCCAATAGGCGCCTACCGAACCTTCGTCGCTGGCTTTCCATGGCTGGTCAAACGCTTCGATCACGAAGTAGTTGAAGCCCTGGCGATTGAGCTTGTTCACCAGCGTGCGCAGGTAAATGGCCTGGTCAGCCGGGGTCGCATCAGCTCCACCGCGCATGCGGCCATTGCTCGGCCAGCCCACTTCGGACAGCAGCAGCGGCTTTTTCGGGAACAGCTTTTTCAGGTCACGGGCACGGTCCAGAACAAACTGACCGGCCTGGTCCACCGGGATGAATTCCCAATAAGGCAGGATGTGAGCCGCGATCAAGTCGACGTGCTTGGCCAGCATCGGGTTTTCTTCCCAGACGTGCCACTGTTCGGAAGTGGTTACCGGGACTTTGACCGCTGCGCGTACGCGATCGAGGATCACGCTTAACTGCTCGGCGGTGATTTCCTTACGGAAGATCGCTTCGTTACCGACCACCACGCGCACGACACTGCGCGAGCTGTTGGCCAACTCGATGGCGCGCTGGATCTCGCGCTCGTTGCGCTCAAGGTCCGGGCTGATCCAGATCCCGAGCGTCACGCGCAGGCCGAATTCTTCCGCCAGTTTCGGGATGTCCTCCAGCGTACCGTCGACGGAGTAGGTCCGAATGTTGTCGGTCAGCTTGCTCATGATCTCCAGGTCGCGACGCATTTCATCGTCGGACGGGAACTGGTTTTTCTGTGGGAACTGGCCTTGCTGGAACGGCGAGTAAGAAAAACCGGAGATCTGCTCAGGCCAGTTGGGGGTCGTGACCGGGCGGTTGATTAGCGCCCAGAAACCGGTGAACAGCGCGGCAATCGCCAGCACTACCACCAGATTGAGTCCAAATTTACGCGATGACATAGCTATTTCGGGTTCCAAAAGGTGCGGAACGAGGGGACGGTTGGCACGCGCCAATCGGCGCGCATCCTACACTGGCCTTGAACTGAGCGTATAGCAGACAGAAAAAAGCCGGACATTGGGCAAGCCATCTTCGCTTAAGTTCTTTTGTGTGACAAAAAATGTACAAATGTTGGCTTAATTAAAGCAGGACTCGCTGCCGTTTATAGCGCAAAGATGTTCTTGGCACGCATCGGCCCTATAATGCGCGCCGGTTTTTAGGGTAGTGGTCATGAGTACAGAAGATCCGCGGTTTGCTGGCATTGCCCGTTTGTATGGCATCGAAGGCCTTGCGCGTTTGCGCGCGGCCCATGTGGCGATTGTTGGCGTCGGTGGCGTCGGTTCCTGGGCGGCCGAAGCCATGGCCCGTTGCGGTGTCGGCGAAATCTCGCTGTTCGACCTCGATGACGTGTGCGTCAGCAACGTCAATCGTCAGTTGCATGCACTGGACAGCACCGTCGGAAAACCCAAGGTCGAGGTGATGGCTGAGCGCCTGCGCGGGATCAACCCGGAGTGCATCGTGCACACGGTGACGGATTTCGTCACACGCGAGACCATGGCCGAGTACATCACGCCAAACATCGACTGCGTAATCGACTGCATCGACAGCGTCAACGCCAAGGCTGCGCTGATCGCCTGGTGCAAACGTCGCAAGATTCAGATCATCACCACTGGCGGTGCAGGCGGGCAGATCGATCCGACGCTGATCCAGGTGTGTGACCTGAACCGTACCTTCAATGACCCGCTGGCCTCGAAAGTGCGCTCCACGCTGCGTCGCGATTATGGTTTCTCGCGCACCGTGACCCGTCACTACAGCGTGCCGTGCGTATTCTCCACCGAGCAACTGCGCTATCCGAAACCCGATGGCAGCATTTGCTTGCAGAAAAGCTTTGTCGGCGATGGCGTGAAACTCGACTGCGCCGGCGGTTTCGGCGCCGTGATGATGGTGACCGCGACTTTTGGCATGGTCGCCGCGACCAAGGCTGTGGATAAGATTGTCGCAGGTGTGCGGCGCCCTGCGGACAAGATCAAACCCCTGTAGGAGCTGCCGCAGGCTGCGATCTTTTGATCTTTCTTTTGATCTTCGGCGTAAGTGATCACGCTATAGATCAAAAGATCGCAGCCTGCGGCAGCTCCTACACGTCGCTCAAGCTCCGCATCCGTTGCAACACCGCATTCAAGCCATTACTGCGTGACGGCGACAGCTGTCGGCTCAGGCCCAATTGATCAAACCAGTCCGGCAGATCAACCTGCTGCAGTGCTTCAGTGGATAACCCGTTGACCCGCGCCAGCAGCAACGCCACCAGTCCGCGTATCAACCGCGCATCGCTGCTGGCAGCAAACTGCCAATGGCCGTCTTGCAGCGCGCCCACCAGCCACACCTGACTTTCGCAGCCGTGTACGCGATTGGCGTCGGTCTTGTCTGCATCGCTCAACGCTGGAAGTCGTTCGCCCCATTGCATCAGCAACCGGGCACGTTGTTCCCAGCCAGCGGCGGCCTGAAAGGTTTCCACTGCCGTAATGGCATCCGCCGGCAGGCTCATCGCAACAACTCCAGCGCCTGATCAAGCGCTTCGAAAAAGCGCTCAAGGTCTTCCGAGTCGTTATACAGCGCCAACGAAACCCGTATCGCTCCCGCCAGTTCGAAGCTTTTCAGCAACGGCATGGCGCAGTGGTGCCCGGCGCGCACGGCAATGCCCTGTTCGGTGAGCAGATGCGCCAAATCGGCGTTGTGCACGCCTTCAACGACAAAACTGGCCAGTGCCAGTTGCGGTTTGCCCAGCAGGCGAATGCCATTGCGCGCCTGCAAGCCCTTCAACAGGTAATCATGGAGCGCGGCTTCGTGGGCGCACACGGCGTCCTGGTCCAGGCCGGTGAGATAGTCGAGGGTCGCCCCCAGGCCAATCACGCTGGCAATCGGTGGTGTGCCGGCTTCAAAGCCCAGCGGGGCCGGGCGGAAACGCGCATCGTGGTAGTTGGCGTCCAGCACCATCTCGCCGCCGAACTGCCATGGGCGCAGCTGTTGCAAGGCTTCGTTGCGGCCATACAACACGCCGAGACCGTCCGGGCCATAGAGTTTGTGGCTGGAAAAAACGTAGTAGTCGCAACCCAGCGCCTGCACGTCATGACGGCCATGGACCACGCCTTGGGCACCGTCGACCACGGTCAGGGCGTTCTGTGCCTTGGCCAGCGCCAGCAACGGCGCTAACGGCTGCCACGCGCCGAGCACGTTGGACAACTGGCTGACCGCCAGCAACCGCGTGCGTGGGCCGATCAGTTGAGCGGCGGCATTGAGATCGATCAGGCCGCCCACGTCCAGTGGCAACACCACCAGTTTCAGCTCGCAACGGTGCGCCAGTTGCTGCCACGGCAACAGGTTGGCGTGATGTTCCAGGGCACTGATGACAACTTCATCGCCAGGATTGAACAGGTGCTCCAGGCCATAGGCCAGGAGGTTCAGCGCGGAGGTTGCGCCATGGGTAAAGATGATTTGCCCGCTGTTGCCAGCATTGAGCCAGTGCGTGACTTTGCTGCGGCTGTCTTCGAACGCCTGCGTGGCGTGGGCGCCGGGCAGGTGTTGCGCACGATGGACGTTGGCCGCGCCGTTGGCGTAGTAATGCGCCAGCGCATCGAGCAGGGCTTGGGGTTTCTGGGTGGTGGCGGCGTTGTCCAGATAGGTCTGGTCTTGCCGTTGCAGAGCGGCGATGGCCGGAAAATCGGCGCGCCAGGGCGAGGGCACAAGCATGGTGGTCAAGACTCGTTTGAGCAGGCCGGGCGCTGATAATAGCGCCCGGTTGCTCGTAGGGCATCGAGTGGCTGCTTAGTTGTGAGCGTGCAGCGCTTCGTTCAGTTCGATGGCCGATTTGTGGGTTTTGCATTCCACGGCACCGGTCTCCGAATTGCGGCGGAACAACAGGTCAGGCTGGCCGGCCAGTTCGCGGGCCTTGAGCACTTTGACCAGTGTGTTGTTTTCGTCCAGCAACGCCACTTTGGTGCCTGCGGTCACGTACAGGCCCGATTCAACGGTGTTGCGGTCGCCCAATGGAATGCCGATACCGGCGTTGGCGCCGATCAGGCAGCCTTCGCCGACCTTGATCACGATGTTGCCGCCACCCGACAGGGTGCCCATGGTCGAGCAGCCGCCGCCCAGGTCCGACCCCTTGCCGACGAACACGCCAGCAGAGACGCGGCCTTCGATCATGCCCGGGCCTTCGGTGCCGGCGTTGAAATTGACGAAACCTTCGTGCATCACCGTGGTGCCTTCGCCAACGTAGGCGCCCAGACGGATACGCGCGGCGTCAGCGATACGCACGCCAGCCGGCACGACGTAGTCGGTCATTTTCGGGAACTTGTCGACCGAGAACACTTCCAGCAGTTCGCCACGCAGACGGGCTTCGAGTTGATGCTCGGCCAGTTCGTTCAGGTCGATTGCGCCCTGGCTGGTCCAAGCCACGTTCGGCAGCAACGGGAAGATCCCGGCCAGGTTCAGGCCGTGTGGCTTGACCAGGCGATGGGACAGCAGGTGCAGCTTGAGGTAGGCCTCAGGGGTGGAACTCAGTTGTGCGTCTTCGGCCAGCAGGGTGGCGACCAACGGCTTGTGGCTTTCGGCCAGGCGGGTCAGCAGCGCCGCTTGTACAGCGTCGATACCTTTCAGGGCCTCAGCCAGTTGCGCGGCCTGGGCGGTGCTGAAAGCGATGGCCTGATTGCCTTCGGTGTAGCCCAGAATCGGGGCAATAGCGGCGACCAGTTCGGCCGATGGCTTGAGGACTGGGGCTGCGTAAAACACTTCCAGCCATGCACCTTGACGGTTTTGCGTGCCGACACCAAAGGCCAGGCTGAACAGGGTAGTGGACATGTTTATACCTCTAACAAAATTGAACGGGCTGGCTTACTTGAGCGCTGCCGCGTAAATGTCTGGCTTGAAGCCAATCAGGGTTCGGTCACCGAGATCGAGCACCGGGCGCTTGATCATCGAAGGTTGTGCGAGCATCAGTTCGATAGCTTTCGTCTGGTCGAGATCGGCTTTGCGTTCGTCGTCGAGTTTGCGAAAGGTCGTGCCTGCACGGTTGAGCACCACTTGCCAGCCGTGTTCGTTGCACCACTGGGTCAGGTGTTCACGGTCGATTCCGGCCGTTTTGTAATCATGAAAGTCAAAATGAACAGCGTTTTCATCGAGCCAGGTGCGCGCCTTCTTCATGGTGTCGCAGGCTTTGATGCCGAAAAGGTGCAACGTTTTGCTTGAAACGGTCAAGGAATTGCCCCCCTTTGGAGGTGCTGAAAATAAAAGGTGAAGGATTATGCCATGACCGGACGGGTTCGGCGTCGACCACGACCGGGCTTTGCCACATTGCCAGTTGCGACTTTTGTACAGCTGTCAGCAGGCAGCTTAAGCGAGCAATATGGCACTTCAATGGCGATTGATTAGGAGCCCTGGGCGGATTTCATGCAGGAGCTGCCGCAGGCTGCGATCTTTTGGCGCCATCAAGGGCGCCGGAAATCAAAAGATCGCAGGCTTCGCCAGCTCCTACGGGCGACGTAACTGTTATCGACGGCGCTGGATGAATGCGCGAATCCGCTCGGCGGCCTCAACGCATTCAGCCAGCGGTGCGACCAATGCCAGGCGCACCCGGCCAGCCCCCGGATTTAAACCGTCAACTTCACGGGACAGATAAGACCCCGGCACCACCGTCACGTGTTCTTCGACAAACAGATCACGGCAGAACGCGGCATCATCGCCTTCAACGTTCGGCCACAGGTAGAAACCGCCGTCCGGGCGCTGTACATCCATGACCGGGCTGAGGATTTCCAGTACCGCATCGTATTTCTCGCGGTACAGCGCACGGTTGGCCCGTACATGCACTTCGTCATTCCACGCGGCAACGCTGGCGAGTTGGGTCTGAATCGGCATCGCGCAGCCGTGGTAGGTGCGATACAGCAGGAAGCCTTTGAGAATGTCGGCGTCCCCGGCGACGAAACCCGAGCGCAGGCCCGGCAGGTTGGAACGCTTGGACAGGCTGTGGAAAACCACGCAGCGTTTGAAATCCTTGCGACCCAGTTCCACGCAGGCGCTAAGCAGGCCTGGCGGTGGAGTCTGTTCGTCGAAGTAGAGCTCGCTGTAACACTCGTCGGCAGCGATGACGAAGTCGTGTTCGTCGGCCAGGGCGATCAGTTTTTTCAGGGTTTCGGCCGGGATCAGCGCGCCAGTCGGGTTGCCCGGCGAGCACAGGAACAGGATCTGGCAGCGTTTCCAGATATCGTCCGATACCGCGTCGAAGTCCGGGTTGAAGCCGTTTTCATCCAGGCACGGCAGGTAATGCGGTTTGGCGCCTGCGAGGAACGCTGCGCCTTCATAGATCTGGTAGAACGGGTTCGGGCTGACAATCAGTGCGTCGTCGCCGCGGTTGACCACGGTCTGAGTGAAGGCGAACAGCGCTTCGCGAGTGCCGTTGACCGGCAGCACGTTGCGCGCCGGGTCGATCCAGCCACTCGGTACGCCAAAGCGGCGCTCGCACCAGCCTGCAATGGCTTCGCGCAGGGCCGGGATGCCGAGCGTGCTCGGGTACACCGCCATCTGATCCAGATTGTTCGCCAGCGCTTCCGCCACAAAGCTTGGCGAGCGGTGCTTCGGCTCGCCGATAGACAGTGCAATCGGGCGCTTGTCAGGGGTTGGCGTCACCGCACCGAGCAGGGCGCGCAGTTTCTCGAACGGGTAAGGCTGGAGCTGGTTCAGGGCGTTGTTCATCGGTGCGGGGTCTCACTCAAAGCAGTTAGATCTTGGTGTGCATTCAGATGCTGATGCGCGCCAGTTCGATAGAGGGTTCAGGGCTGACGCTCAGTTGTTCGACGATCGCCTCCTGCAAGCGGCTGCACAGCTGTGGGTCGGACAACGGGTGATGGTTCGCGTCGGTGATGAAGAACACGTCTTCGACCCGTTCGCCGAGGGTGGCAATCTTGGCATTCTGCAGTGACAGGTCGAATTCGAGAAAGATTGTTCCGATCCGCGCCAGCAGGCCAGGACGGTCCGGGGCGCTGAGTTCCAGCACCGTCACCTGGCGCAGGGCGTCGTTGTGGATCGTCACTTGCGGTGCGAAGGCGAAATGCTTGAGCTGGCGCGGTACACGGCGCTGGATAATGGTCGGGTAGTCGTCCGGGTTGTGCAGGGCTTCGGTCAGGCCGTCGCGGATCTGCTTGACCCGCGCCGGGTTATCGCCAATCGAGTCGCCGTCGGTGTCGAGCACGATATAGGTGTCGAGGGTGAACTGGCTGGTAGAGGTGATAACCCGGGCGTCGTGAATGTTCAGGTTGAGTTGGTCCATCGCCGCCACGGTCACGGCGAAGAAGTCGTGCTGGTCCGGTGCATAGATGAAGATCTGCGTACCGCCCTCGAATTCGCGCTGGGTGGTTTCCTTGATCAGTACCAGTGGCCCGCCGTCGGCTGGCTGCTGGAGGATTGCATCACTGTGCCAGGCCACGTCACCCGCGGTGTGACGGAGGAAATAATCATCGCCCAGTTGCGACCAGAGTTGTTCGACATCGTCCGGGTCGGTGCCGCCGCGCACCAGAATGTCCAGGGCGGCACTTTGGGTCTGGCGAATCTGCTCTTCGCGATCGACCGGGTTTTCCAGGCCGCGGCGCAAGGCCCGCTTGGTTTCGGTGTAGAGCTGGCGCAACAGGCTGGCGCGCCAGGAGTTCCATAGCGTCGGGTTGGTGGCGTTGATGTCCGAAACGGTCAGCACGTACAAGTAATCGAGGCGGATTTCGTCGCCGACGATCTGCGCGAAGTCGTGGATCACTTGCGGGTCGGACAGGTCCTTGCGCTGTGCGGTGGTCGACATCACCAGGTGGTTTTGCACCAGCCAGACAATCAGTCGGCTGTCCCACACGGGCAGTTGATGCCGCTGGCAGAATGCTTCGGCGTCGACCGCACCGATATCCGAGTGATCGCCATGCCGGCCCTTGCCAATGTCGTGGTACAGCCCGGCAAGGTAGATCAGCTCCGGCTTGGGCAGCTTGCCCATGAGCTTGCTGGCCAGCGGGAATTTCTCGGACACCTGGGTGTACTGCAACTTACGCAGGTGTTTGATCAGGTTCAGGGTGTGGGCGTCGACCGTATAAATATGGAACAGGTCGTGCTGCATCTGCCCGACGATAAAACCGAACTCTGGCAAGTAGCGCCCGAGAATGCCGTAACGGTTCATCCGTCGCAGATTGCGGTGGATGCCGATCTTGCACTTGAACAGTTCGATGAACAGGCTGGTATTGCGAATGTCATTGCGGAAATCGTCATCGATCAGGTGCCGGTGTTCCCGCAGCAGACGAATAGTGTCAGCCCGCACGCCTTTGATTTCCGGCTGTTGGGCCATCAGCACGAAAATTTCCAGCATGGCAAACGGCGTGCGTCTGAACACGTTGGTGTTGATCGCCTCGATGTAGCCGTCATGCAACTGGAAGCGCGAGTTGATCGGTTGCGGCGGCGCTTCATCTTCCGGCGCGAGGATCACTTCTTCGAAATGCTGGATGATCAGGTCGCTGAGCTGGGCAATGCTCATCACCACCCGGTAGTACTGCTGCATGAAGTTTTCGATGGCGTGTTTGGCGTCATCGCCTGCAAAACCCAGCAGCCCGGCGATCGAGCGCTGGTGGTCAAACAGCAAGCGGTCTTCGGAGCGACCGGCGAGCATGTGCAGGGCGTAGCGAACCTTCCACAAAAACTCCTGGGACGAGGCCAGCAGGGCGTTCTCGCTTTCGACCAGGAAGCCTTCGCCCGCCAGTGCGCGCAGGTTGAGCGTGCCGTATTGGCGGCGTGCCACCCATAGAATCGTCTGAATATCCCGTAGGCCGCCAGGCGAACCTTTGACGTTGGGTTCCAGGTTGTATTCGGTGTCGTTGTATTTGTGGTGACGTGCCTTTTGTTCAGTGTGTTTGGCCAGGAAAAACTCCTTGGCCGGCCACATGTGCTCGGTGCTGGTGACATCGAGCATGCGCTGACGCAAATGCTCGGGGCCGGCAATGGTACGGCTTTCCATCAGGTTGGTGATGATGGTCAGATCGGCGCGGGCTTGTTCGGCGCATTCGTCCACCGAGCGTACGCTCTGGCCAACTTCCAGGCCGATGTCCCATAGCAGCGTCAGAAAGCGCTCGATGGAATCGCGGAAAACTTCGTGATCGGCGTTGTCCAGCAGAATCAGCAAATCGATGTCGGAGTAGGGGTGCAACTCGCCGCGGCCGTAGCCGCCGACCGCGACCAGCGCGATGTCGGCGTCTTCACTCCAGTTGAACTGCTCCCAGGCCTTTTGCAGGATGTTGTCGACGAACCAGGCACGATCCTCGATCAACCGGCGAATATCGCGCCCGCTGCGAAAACGCTCGTCGAGCACCTCTCGCGCCTGGCGGATGGCCTTCTTGAAGGCCGCAATCGGGCTTGCCTTCAGGGCCAGTTCAGCCTGGAACTGGCCGCGGTCGAAGAGTTCGGGGTCCACCTGCGGCATCGATTGGCTTTCCTTCTATAGGCTGGGTGCAGAGCGTGTCAGATCAGGCCGAAACGCGAGGGATGGTGTCATCGCTGCGCAGGGTGAATATCTCGTAGCCGGTTTCGGTCACCAGCAGGGTGTGCTCCCACTGGGCCGACAGCTTGCGATCCTTGGTGATTGCGGTCCAGCCGTCGCCGAGTACCTTGGTGTCGGCACGGCCCTGATTGATCATCGGCTCGATGGTGAAGGTCATGCCGGCTTTCAGTTCCATGCCGGTACCGGCGCGGCCGTAATGCAGGATTTGCGGTTCTTCGTGGAACACTTTGCCGATCCCGTGACCGCAGAACTCGCGAACCACCGAGAAGCCATTCTTTTCAGCGTGCTTCTGGATGACTTCGCCGATATCGCCGAGGCGGCAGCCAGGCTTGACCAGCTCGATGGCCTTGTACATGCATTCCTGGGTGACTTGTGACAGGCGTTCGGCCCAGACCGGCACGCTGCCGACGTGGAACATGCGGCTGGTATCGCCGTGATAGCCATCTTTGATCACAGTGACGTCGATGTTCAGTGTGTCGCCATCTTTAAGCGGCTTCTCGTTCGGGATGCCGTGGCAGACCACGTGGTTGATCGAGGTGCAGATCGACTTCGGAAAGCCTTTGTAGTTGAGCGGGGCAGGGATGGCTTTCTGCTCGTTGACGATGTAGTCGTGGCAGATGCGGTCCAGCTCTTCGGTCGTGACGCCCGGCTTGACGTATTCGGCAATCATTTCCAGCACATCGGCGGCAAGTTTGCCGGCGATACGCATTTTTGCGATGTCCTCTGGGGTTTTGAGGGTGACGGTCATACAGGCTCTCTCTACGCTCAGTGGCGCTTTCTATACGGAATGGGCTCTGCGTGATGCTGCTCGCAGCCCTGAAAAACGCGATTCTAACAGACGATCACGGCAAATCTGCGCCTCTGTGCATCGCTTCTGTTTATAGAATGGCGCATTCTGGGGGGATTCCAAGGGCCGGAACAAAAGCACTTATCGGGTTTTAAGAATCCGGGTTTCGTTTTCGCCCTCCTTGTGGTATAAAATGCGCCGCTTTCCGGGTATACCCCGAAAAGCTTAAATCCACACACGTGTCGACACGATGACCTGGGTGCCTTCAGCTGATGCTGCTGGTTGGTCATTGGGATACGTGGAGGCCAAACCCGACTTATTAAGGAACTATCATGTCCCAAGTCAACATGCGCGATATGCTGAAGGCCGGTGTGCACTTCGGTCACCAGACCCGTTACTGGAACCCGAAAATGGGTAAGTACATTTTCGGCGCGCGTAACAAGATCCACATCATCAACCTTGAAAAAACCCTGCCAATGTTCAACGAAGCTCTGACTTTCGTAGAACGTCTGGCCCAGGGCAAAAACAAGATCCTGTTCGTCGGCACCAAGCGTTCCGCTGGCAAGATCGTTGCTGAAGAAGCAGCACGTTGCGGTTCGCCGTACGTCGATCACCGCTGGTTGGGCGGCATGCTGACCAACTTCAAAACCATCCGTGCTTCCATCAAGCGTCTGCGTGACCTTGAAGTGCAAGCCGAAGACGGTACTTTCGCCAAGCTGACCAAGAAAGAGGCGCTGATGCGCACTCGCGACCTGGAAAAGCTGGATCGTTCCCTGGGTGGTATCAAGGACATGGGCGGTCTGCCTGACGCACTGTTCGTTATCGACGTTGATCACGAGCGCATCGCGATCACCGAAGCCAACAAGCTGGGCATCCCGGTTATCGGCGTAGTCGATACCAACAGCAGCCCGGAAGGCGTTGACTACATCATCCCAGGCAACGATGACGCAATCCGCGCTATCCAGCTGTACATGGGTTCGATGGCTGACGCTGTAATCCGCGGTCGCAACCACGTTGCTGGCGGCACCGAGCAGTTCGTTGAAGAAGCTCCGGTAGCAGCAGCTGAGTAATTGACGCCTTGGCGTTGACTCAGTAAGCAAAAAGGGGGCTTGGCCCCCTTTTTGCCACCTCGAAAACCATTTGTTGGCGCCTGTTTTTAGAGGTGTCGCTACTGCATCTGTAATGTGCAGCAGCTAACAAGGGTGGTTCGGGAAGAATTGAACGCCCGTTCGGTCGGGTGGAATGGTTGATAACCTATCCAAGAGGAATTTTGAAATGGCAGAGATTACTGCAGCGTTGGTCAAAGAACTGCGCGAGCGTACCGGCGAAGGCATGATGGATTGCAAAAAGGCCTTGACCAAGGCTGGCGGCGACATCGAAAAAGCCATTGATGACATGCGTGCTTCCGGCGCCATCAAGGCTGCCAAGAAAGCAGGTAACGTCGCTGCTGAAGGCGCTATCGCTCTGAAGGAAGACGGTAAATCCGCAGTCCTGCTGGAAGTGAACTCGCAGACTGACTTCCTGGCTCTGCAGGACGACTTCAAGGCATTTGTTGCTGCTAGCGTTGAAAAAGCGTTCGCTGACAAACTGACTACCGTTGAGCCTCTGATCGAAGCTCAAGAAGCCGCTCGCCTGGTATTGGTCGGCAAGGTTGGCGAAAACGTCAACATCCGTCGCCTGGCTCGCGTTGAAGGTGATGTTGTCGGTGGTTACCTGCACGGCAACAAAATCGGTGTAGCTGTTGTTCTGAAGGGCGGCAACGTTGAGTTGGCCAAAGACATCGCTATGCACGTAGCGGCGACCAACCCTGAATTCCTGCTGCCATCGGAAGTTTCCGCTGAAGCGGTCGAGCGCGAGAAAGGCGTGTTCCTGACCCTCAACGCTGACAAGATCGCCGGCAAGCCAGAAAACATTGTTGAAAACATGGTCAAAGGCCGTATCAGCAAGTTCCTGGCTGAAGCAAGCCTGGTTGAGCAGGCGTTCGTTAAGAACCCTGAAATCAAGGTTGGCGAACTGGCTAAGAAAGCCGGTGCTGAAATCGTTTCCTTCACCTACTTCAAAGTAGGCGACGGCATCGAGAAGCCAGTCGACAACTTCGCTGAAGAAGTTGCTGCTCAACTGGCTGCTGCCAAGCAGTAAGACGGTTTTTTAAACTGTCGCCCTGAAGAGGCTGCCCGCTTACGCGCGCAGCCTCTTTTCAGATGGGGAGCCAATTTATTTGGTTTTCTGTCGGAACTGGCTTACAAAGCCGTGTTCCGATGGCGCTGTGATAGCGTCACGTTAGAGTGAACGCAGGCTGCAAACAGCCCGCAAAGAATTTTTTAAAATACGCCGCAGGAGAGATTCGCAATGGCTCAGCAGGGCAGTGGTTATCAGGCTCGCTATAAACGCATTCTACTCAAGCTTAGCGGCGAGGCCCTGATGGGCTCCGAAGAGTTCGGGATCGACCCCAAGGTTCTGGATCGCATGGCGCTGGAAGTCGGCCAACTGGTCGGTATCGGTGTTCAGGTCGGTCTGGTGATTGGTGGTGGTAATCTGTTCCGCGGCGCGGCACTGAGTGCGGCCGGCATGGATCGGGTCACTGGCGACCACATGGGCATGCTGGCCACTGTGATGAACGCTCTGGCCATGCGTGATGCGCTGGAACGTGCGAATATCTCGGCCATCGTGATGTCGGCTATTTCCATGGTAGGCGTGACCGATCACTACGATCGCCGCAAAGCCATGCGTCACCTGAACGCCAAGGAAGTGGTCATCTTCGCTGCCGGTACCGGCAACCCGTTCTTCACCACGGACTCGGCAGCCTGCCTGCGTGCGATCGAGATCGATGCTGATGTCGTGTTGAAAGCGACCAAGGTTGATGGTGTGTACACCGCTGACCCATTCAAAGACCCGCATGCCGAGAAGTTCGATCATCTGACCTACGATGAAGTGCTGGATCGCAAGCTGGGTGTGATGGATCTGACGGCTATTTGCCTGTGCCGCGACCACAAGATGCCGCTGCGCGTATTTAACATGAACAAGCCCGGCGCCCTGCTGAACATCGTACATGGCGGCGCTGAAGGAACCCTGATCGAGGAAGGCGAACAATGATCAACGAAATCAAGAAAGACGCTCAAGAGCGCATGACCAAATCCTTGGAATCGCTGGCGCACGCGTTCAGCCGAATCCGTACTGGCCAGGCTCACCCAAGCATTCTGGGTGGCGTGATGGTGCCTTACTATGGCGCTGATACTCCATTGAACCAGGTGGCCAACGTCACCGTTAAAGATTCGCGGACCCTGCAAGTCGTGGCCTTCGAGCGCAACATGCTGGCGGCCGTCGACAAGGCAATCCAGAGCTCGGGCCTGGGCTTCAACCCGACCAACCTGGGCGAGCTGTTGCTGATCTCCATGCCGGCGCTGACCGAAGAAACCCGCAAGGGCTTCACCAAGCAGGCGCGTGAAGCGGCAGAAGACGGTCGTGTGGCTGTGCGCAACATCCGCCGTGACGCTTTGAGCCAGCTCAAGGACCTGGTCAAAGAGAAAGAGATCAGTGAAGACGAAGAGCGTCGCGCAGCTGACGATATCCAGAAGCTGACTGACAAGTTCGTCGCGGAAATCGAAGCAGCCGTGAAGCAAAAAGAAGCGGATTTGATGGCCGTATAAGGGTCGCGCTTTTATGGAAAAGACCAAGCAGCCAGTGCCGTCCTCGGTGCCGCGTCACGTCGCGATCATCATGGACGGCAATAATCGCTGGGCAAAAAAACGTTTCTTGCCCGGTGTTGCCGGGCATAAGGCTGGCGTCGATGCTGTACGCGCGGTCATTGAGGTGTGCGCTGAAGCCGGGGTTGAAGTACTGACCCTGTTCGCCTTCTCCAGTGAAAACTGGCAGCGTCCAGCCGATGAAGTCAGCGCCTTGATGGATTTGTTTTTCAAGGCGTTGCGTCGCGAGGCCAAGCGCCTCAACGACAACAACATCACGTTGCGTATCATCGGCGATCGTTCGCGTTTTCATCCCGAGCTTCAAGCAGCCATGCGTGAGGCAGAGGCAATGACAGTCGGCGCCAATCGTTTTGTCCTGCAGATCGCGGCCAACTATGGCGGCCAATGGGATATCGCCCAGGCTGCGCAACGTCTGGCGCGAGAAGTTCAGGCCGGGCATTTGCGTCCGGATGACATCACTCCAGAGTTGCTGCAGACCTGTCTGGCTACCGGTGATCTGCCGTTGCCGGATTTGTGCATTCGTACCGGCGGCGAACATCGCATCAGTAACTTCCTGCTGTGGCAGTTGGCGTACTCCGAGCTGTATTTCTCCGACCTGTTCTGGCCGGACTTCAAACACGAAGCCATGCGTAATGCATTGGCCGATTTCGCTTCTCGCCAGCGTCGCTTCGGTAAAACGAGTGAGCAGGTCGAGGCTGGAGCCCGGGTTTAATGCTTAAACAACGAATCATCACTGCGCTGATCCTGCTACCGATCGCCCTGTGCGGATTTTTTCTGCTCGAGGGTTCCGGTTTTGCCCTGTTTATCGGCCTGGTCGTGACTCTTGGTGCCTGGGAATGGGCGCGTCTGGCGGGTTTCACTGCGCAACCGATCCGCGTCGCTTATGCGGCGGTGGTCGCGTCGATGCTGTTTGTCATGCATGTGCTGCCGGGGCTTTCGCCTTGGGTGCTGGGTGCGGCGGTACTCTGGTGGGCGGTGGCAACCTACCTGGTGCTGACCTATCCCAAGACCAGCGAGCATTGGGCCTGCGCGGTCTGCAAGCTGGTAATCGGCCTGCTGATCCTGTTGCCGGCCTGGCAAGGTTTGATCCTGATCAAGCAGGAACCGCTGGGTAACTGGCTGATCATGGCCGTGATGGTGTTGGTCTGGGGTGCAGACATTGGCGCTTACTTTTCCGGTCGGGCATTCGGCAAACGCAAGCTTGCTCCGCAGGTCAGTCCTGGCAAGAGCTGGGAAGGCGTGTACGGCGGCTTGTTGCTGAGTCTGGTGATCACCGCCATCGTTGGTCTGATGCGTGACTGGACGACTGGCGAGATGCTGAAAGGGTTGATCGGCGCAGCGATTATCGTGTTTATCTCGGTGGTCGGCGATTTGACCGAAAGCATGTTCAAGCGCCAGTCGGGCATCAAGGACAGCAGTAATCTGCTGCCGGGTCATGGTGGCATTCTGGACCGTATTGACAGTCTCACCGCCGCGATTCCGGTGTTTGCGGTATTGCTGTGGATGGCTGCATCGTGAGCCGCCCACAACAGATCACTGTCCTGGGGGCGACCGGCTCTATTGGTCTGAGCACCCTTGATGTCATCGCGCGTCATCCTGAGCGCTATCAAGTCTTTGCCTTGAGCGGCTTCTCTCGCCTGAGTGAGCTGTTGGCTTTGTGCGTCCGCCATGTGCCGCGCTTTGCTGTTGTGCCAGAGCCCGTGGCTGCCCGGCGTCTGCAGG
Source organism: Pseudomonas frederiksbergensis (assembly GCF_001874645.1). Taxonomy (NCBI): domain Bacteria; kingdom Pseudomonadati; phylum Pseudomonadota; class Gammaproteobacteria; order Pseudomonadales; family Pseudomonadaceae; genus Pseudomonas; species Pseudomonas frederiksbergensis. Next base: position 1,677,039 of record NZ_CP017886.1, on the reverse strand, counting down.
ACGATCTGCAGGCTGCGGGCCTTTCGACACGGGTGCTGGTGGGGGAGGAGGGCTTGTGTCAGGTCGCCTCCGACGCTGAAGTCGATGCGGTGATGGCGGCGATTGTCGGTGCGGCGGGATTACGTCCGACACTGGCGGCGGTCGAGGCAGGCAAGAAGATTCTGCTGGCCAACAAAGAAGCGCTGGTGATGTCCGGCGCGCTGTTCATGCAGGCTGTCCACAAGAGTGGGTCGGTGCTGCTGCCGATCGACAGCGAGCACAATGCGATCTTTCAGTGCATGCCCGCAGACTTTTCCCGTGGGCTCGGCGCGGTAGGTGTTCGACGGATTTTACTGACAGCCTCTGGCGGTCCGTTCCGGCAGACATCCATGGCTGAGTTGGCGCATGTTACGCCAGAGCAGGCGTGTGCCCATCCCAACTGGTCGATGGGGCGCAAGATTTCGGTCGATTCGGCCAGCATGATGAACAAGGGCCTGGAGCTGATCGAGGCGTGTTGGCTGTTTGATGCCAAGCCGTCACAGGTCGAAGTGGTGATTCATCCGCAAAGCGTGATTCATTCGCTGGTCGACTATGTAGATGGTTCGGTATTGGCGCAGTTGGGCAATCCGGATATGCGGACGCCGATCGCCAATGCGCTGGCATGGCCTGAGCGCATCGACTCCGGGGTTGCGCCACTTGATCTGTTTGCAATCGCGCGTCTGGATTTCCAGGCGCCCGACGAAGAGCGCTTCCCGTGCTTGCGTCTGGCGCGTCAGGCGGCGGAGGCCGGGAACAGTGCTCCGGCGATGCTGAACGCCGCGAATGAGGTGGCTGTTGCAGCCTTTCTCGATGGGCGTGTCCGTTACCTGGAGATCGCGAGTATCATCGAAGAGGTGTTAAACCTCGAACCTGTGGTTTCGGTCGATGATCTCGATGCGGTTTTCACTGCGGACGCGAAAGCGCGTGTCCTGGCCGAGCGTTGGTTGAGTCGTCACGGGCGATAGGTGTTGCGGCTGGTTGGCTTGCGGCAGCACTGAATAGGATTGCGGAGAAAGTAGATGAGCGCACTCTATATGATTGTCGGCACCCTGGTGGCTTTGGGCGTGCTGGTCACCTTCCATGAATTTGGCCATTTCTGGGTCGCGCGTCGCTGTGGCGTCAAGGTTCTGCGTTTCTCCGTGGGCTTCGGCTTACCGTTGCTGCGCTGGCATGACCGGCGCGGCACCGAGTTCGTGATCGCCGCCATCCCTTTGGGTGGTTACGTGAAGATGCTCGATGAGCGTGAAGGCGAAGTGCCGGCCGATCAGCTTGATCAGGCCTTTAATCGCAAATCCGTTCGTCAGCGCATCGCCATCGTTGCTGCCGGGCCTATCGCCAACTTTTTGTTGGCGTTGGTGTTTTTCTGGGTGCTGGCGATGCTTGGCACCGAGCAGGTGCGCCCCGTCATCGGTGCGGTTGAAGTCGGCAGCATGGCCGCCAAGGCCGGTTTGAATCCGGGGCAGGAAATCGTCGCCATCGATGGCGAGCCGACTTCGGGTTGGGCGGCAGTGAATCTGCAACTGGTCCGGCGTCTTGGTGAAAGCGGTTCGTTGCAATTGCTGGTGCGCGAACAGGGCTCTACCGCCGATTCTCCGCGTGAGCTGGTCCTGGACCATTGGCTCAAGGGGGCCGATGAGCCGGATCCGATTCGTTCGCTGGGTATTCGTCCTTGGCGTCCGGCATTGCCGCCCGTGTTGGCTGAGCTGGATCCTAAAGGCCCGGCGCAGGCTGCAGGCCTGAAGGCGGGTGACCGTCTGCTGGCGCTCGATGGCCAGGCGCTGACCGATTGGCAGCAGGTGGTTGATTGGGTCCGTGTGCGTCCTGATACCAAAATTGTGCTGCATATCGAGCGTGACGGTGCTCAAATCGACGTCCCGGTTACCTTGGCAACCCGCGACAAGGCGAAAGTGGCCAGTGGTTATCTGGGGGCCGGGGTGAAGGCTGTCGATTGGCCGCCATCCATGATTCGCGAGGTCAGCTTCGGTCCTGTGGCAGCCATTGGCGAAGGTGCTCGACGCACTTGGACCATGAGTGTGTTGACCCTTGATTCACTAAAGAAAATGTTGTTCGGCGAGCTCTCGGTAAAAAACTTGAGTGGACCGATAACCATTGCTAAAGTGGCGGGCGCTTCTGCCCAGTCGGGTGTCGCTGATTTCCTGAATTTCCTGGCTTATCTGAGTATTAGCCTGGGCGTTCTGAATTTGTTGCCCATTCCTGTACTGGATGGGGGGCATTTGTTGTTTTATCTGATCGAGTGGGCGCGTGGTCGTCCCTTGTCGGATCGGGTGCAGGGTTGGGGGATACAGATCGGTATCAGTTTGGTGGTCGGGGTGATGTTGCTTGCTCTGGTCAACGATCTGGGTCGACTGTAACGCTTCGCTGAATTGCGAATCTGCCGCATTTTGCGGCAGTTTGTTTATTGCCAGTTGGAATAAGAAAGGACTTCATGAAACGTCTGCTGCTAACTGCGGTTCTCACCGTATTGATGATCGCCGAAGTTCACGCCGAGTCCTTCACTATCTCTGATATTCGTATCAATGGCCTCCAGCGGGTATCCGCGGGTAGCGTCTTTGGTGCCTTGCCGTTGAACGTCGGTGAACAGGCGGATGATCGTCGCCTGGTGGATTCCACTCGTGCGCTGTTCAAAACCGGGTTCTTTCAAGATATCCAGCTGGGCCGCGATGGCAATGTCCTGGTCATTACGGTAGTCGAACGCCCGTCGGTCGCCAGTATCGAGATCGAAGGCAACAAGGCGATCTCCACTGAAGACCTGATGAAAGGCCTTAAACAATCCGGTCTGGCCGAAGGCGAGATCTTCCAGCGTGCGACGCTTGAAGGCGTGCGTAACGAACTGCAGCGTCAGTACGTCGCTCAAGGTCGCTACTCGGCCACCGTCGACACTGAAGTTGTTCCTCAGCCGCGCAACCGCGTTGGCTTGAAGGTCAATATCAACGAAGGCACTGTCGCGGCTATCCAGCACATCAACGTGGTGGGTAACACGGTTTTCCCTGACGAAGACCTGATCGACCTGTTCGAACTCAAGACCAGCAACTGGCTGTCGTTCTTCAAGAACGATGACAAGTACGCTCGTGAAAAACTTTCCGGTGACCTGGAACGTCTGCGTTCCTACTACCTGGACCGTGGCTATATCAACATGGATATCGCTTCGACCCAGGTTTCGATCACTCCGGACAAAAAACACGTCTATATCACCGTTAACGTCAACGAAGGTCAGAAGTACAACGTTCGTGACGTGAAGCTCAGCGGTGACCTGAAGGTCCCTGAAGACCAGGTCAAGGCGTTGCTGCTGGTGCAAAAAGGTCAGGTGTTCTCGCGCAAGCTGATGACCACCACCTCTGAATTGATCACCCGTCGTCTGGGTAACGAGGGTTACACCTTCGCCAACGTCAACGGTGTACCGACTCCGCATGACGACGATCACACGGTTGATATCACCTTTGTGGTCGATCCGGGCAAGCGTGCTTACGTAAACCGTATCAACTTCCGCGGCAACACCAAGTCGGAAGACGAAGTGCTGCGTCGTGAAATGCGCCAGATGGAAGGTGGCTGGGCTTCGACCTACCTGATCGACCAATCCAAGACCCGTCTGGAACGTCTGGGCTTCTTCAAGGAAGTCAACGTCGAGACTCCGGCTGTACCGGGTGTCGATGACCAGGTTGACGTGAACTACGCCGTTGAAGAGCAAGCTTCCGGTTCGATTACTGCCAGCGTTGGTTTTGCTCAGAGCGCCGGTTTGATCCTGGGGGGTTCGATTACCCAGAACAACTTCCTGGGTACCGGTAACAAGGTCAGCATCGGCTTGACCCGTAGCCAATACCAGAGCCGTTACAACTTCGGTTATGTCGACCCGTACTGGACTGCCGATGGCGTGAGCCTGGGTTACAACGCTTTCTATCGCACCACTGACTACAAAAACCTCGACGTCAACGTATCCAGCTATGCGGTAGACAGTCTGGGTGCGGGTGTCAGCGTCGGTTATCCGATCAGCGAGACTTCGCGTCTGACCTTTGGTCTGACTGCGCAGCAAGACAAGATCAAGACCGGTCAGTACACCGTTGACGAGATTTTTGACTTCGTTAACCGTGAAGGCGACCAGTACCTGAACTTCAAGGCTTCGGCCGGTTGGTCTGAATCGACCCTGAACAAAGGCGTGCTGGCGACCCGTGGTCATTCCCAGAGTTTGACGATGGAAGCGACGACACCGGGTAGCGACCTGTCTTTCTTCAAGCTCGATTACCGTGGTCAGCTGTTCCAGCCATTGACCGATAACTACACCATGCGTCTGCATACAGAGCTGGGCTATGGTGATGGTTACGGTTCGACCAATGGCCTGCCGTTCTACGAGAACTACTACGCGGGTGGTTTCAACTCGGTTCGCGGCTTCAAGGACAGCACTCTGGGTCCTCGCAGTACGCCGAGCCGTGGCGTTAACCCGGGAACTTCCGTCGACCCGGACCAGAATCCGCTGCCGTTTGGTGGTAACGTCCTGATTCAGGGCGGTGTAGAGGTTCTGTTCCCTCTGCCGTTCGTGAAGGATCAGCGTTCCTTGCGCACTTCGGTATTCTGGGACGTGGGTAACGTGTTCGACTCGAGTTGCACGCAGAGCACTAACGCCGATGGTTCGAAGTCCAAAACACTGTGCAACGACATCAGCCTGGCCAATATGGCGAGTTCGGTGGGTGTTGGTGTGACTTGGGTTACCGCCCTTGGTCCGTTGAGCTTCGCCTTGGCAATGCCGGTCAAGAAACCGGACAGCAATGCAGAGACTCAGGTGTTCCAATTCTCCCTCGGTCAGACTTTCTAATAGTCTGATCCAAGATAATGACAATGGATTTTGTAGGAGTGCATCGTGCGTAAGTTGACTCAATTGGTTCTCCTGGCAACTGTCCTGGTAGCAACCCCGGCATTTGCCGAAATGAAAATCGCGGTACTGAACTATCAAATGGCGCTGCTGGAATCTGACGCGGCGAAGAAGTACGCCGTGGATGCCGAGAAGAAGTTCGGCCCGCAGCTGACCAAGCTCAAGACCCTGGAAAGCAGTGCCAAAGGCATCCAGGATCGTCTGGTTAGCGGTGGCGACAAAATGGCCCAGGGCGAGCGCGAGCGTCTTGAGCTCGAATTCAAGCAAAAGGCCCGTGACTTCCAGTTCCAGTCCAAAGAACTGAACGAAGCCAAAGCCGTTGCTGACCGTGAAATGCTGAAGCAGCTCAAGCCGAAACTGGACAGCGCTGTGGAAGAAGTCATCAAGAAAGGTGCTTATGACCTGGTCTTCGAGCGTGGCGCAGTGATTGATGTCAAGCCTCAGTACGACATCACTCGCCAGGTTATCGAGCGCATGAATCAGCTGAAGTAATCCATGACAGCGACTATAAAGCTCGGCCAATTGGCCGAGTTCCTCGGCGCCACTCTCCGTGGCTCCGCGGAGAAAGAAATCACTGGGCTAGCCACTTTGCAGGAGGCTGGCCCAGCTCAGTTGAGCTTTCTGGCAAATCCCCAATACCGTAAATATCTGGCCGACAGCCAGGCCGCAGCCGTGTTGCTGAAGGCCGCTGACGCAGAAGGCTTTGCCGGTGATGCGCTGGTTGTGCCTGATCCGTACCTGGCGTATGCACGGGTTTCCCATCTGTTTGATCCCAAACCAAAGGCTGCTGCCGGTATCCATCCGACAGCGGTTGTGGCAGTGGATGCAGTGGTTGATCCGGCGGCGAGTATTGGTGCGTTTGCCGTGATCGAAAGCGCTGCGCGGATCGCCGCAGGCGTGACGGTCGGTGCACACTGCTTCATTGGTGCGCGCAGCGAGATCGGTGAGGGCGGCTGGCTGGCCCCGCGTGTGACGCTGTACCACGACGTTCGCGTCGGCAAGCGCGTGGTCATTCAGTCCGGTGCGGTGCTCGGTGGTGAAGGCTTTGGTTTTGCCAACGAAAAAGGCATCTGGCAGAAAATCGCCCAGGTCGGTGGGGTGTTGATCGGTGACGATGTGGAGATTGGCGTGAATACCGCCATCGACCGCGGTGCGTTGGCCGACACCATCATCGGCAATGGCGTGAAGCTGGATAACCAGATTCAGATCGCCCACAACGTGCAAGTCGGTGACCATACCGCCATGGCGGCGTGCGTGGGGATTTCCGGCAGCACCAAAATCGGCAAGCACTGCATGCTGGCGGGTGGTGTAGGGCTGGTCGGGCACATTGATATTTGCGACAACGTATTCCTGACCGGAATGACCATGGTGACTCACTCGATTACCGAGCCGGGTTCCTATTCGTCCGGGACGGCCATGCAACCGGCTGCCGAGTGGCGCAAAAGCGCGGCACGTATCCGTCAGCTCGATGATATCGCGCGACGTCTGCGACAGCTGGAAAAGCGTGTTGGGGGCGTGACCCCTGACAGCAATGCTTCATCAGATGGCTGATACCATTTCCATATCAAGTGTGCACAGCCGTTAGACTGCCTCCTTGATTTGCTAGAGGAGTGTGCATCAGTCGCGCGCTCCCAATCTTTACATAGGCTTCCCCCCGAAATGATGGACATCAACGAGATTCGCGAATACCTGCCTCACCGTTACCCGTTCCTGTTGGTGGACCGGGTAGTGGAGCTGGATGTTGAGGGCAAGCGCATTCGCGCCTACAAGAATGTCAGCATCAACGAGCCGTTCTTCAACGGTCACTTCCCGGCGCATCCAATCATGCCGGGCGTACTGATCATTGAAGCGATGGCTCAGGCTGCCGGAATCCTTGGTTTCAAAATGCTCGACGTCAAGCCTGCCGATGGCACGCTTTACTACTTCGTCGGCTCCGACAAGCTGCGTTTCCGCCAGCCGGTTCTGCCGGGTGATCAGTTGATTCTTGAAGCCAGGTTCATCAGCTGCAAGCGTCAGATCTGGAAGTTCGAATGCCAGGCTTCGGTCGATGGCAAGCCAGTCTGCTCTGCTGAAATCATCTGTGCGGAACGCAAACTATGAGTTTGATTGACCCTCGCGCAATCATCGATCCGACGGCCATTCTGGCCGACGACGTCGAGGTCGGCCCGTGGTCGATCGTCGGCGCTGGTGTGGAAATCGGCGAGGGGACAGTGATTGGGCCGCATGTGATTCTCAAAGGCCCGACACGTATCGGTAAGCACAACCGCATTTACCAGTTTTCCTCGGTAGGTGAGGACACGCCCGATTTGAAGTACAAGGGTGAAGAAACCCGTCTGGTGATCGGTGACCACAATGTCATCCGTGAAGGCGTGACGATTCACCGTGGCACCGTTCAGGATCGTTCCGAAACGACCCTGGGTGATCACAACCTGATCATGGCCTATGCCCATATTGGCCATGACAGCGTTATCGGCAATAACTGCATCCTGGTCAACAACACTGCATTGGCCGGTCATGTGCACGTCGACGACTGGGCGATCCTGTCCGGTTTTACCCTGGTCCATCAGTATTGCCATATTGGCGCCCACAGCTTTTCCGGCATGGGCACGGCCATCGGCAAGGATGTTCCGGCCTATGTCACGGTGTTCGGCAACCCTGCCGAAGCCCGCAGCATGAACTTTGAAGGCATGCGTCGCCGTGGCTTCAGCGAAGATGCGATCCACGCATTACGCCGTGCCTACAAAGTGGTTTATCGCCAGGGTTTGACGGTCGAGCAAGCACTTGCCGAGTTGGTCGAGCCGTCGGAGGAGTTCCCGGAAGTCGCGGTGTTCCGTGACTCCATCCAGTCTTCGACTCGCGGCATCACCCGTTAATCATGGCCAGTCTGCGTATTGCGCTGGTGGCGGGCGAAGCCTCCGGCGATATTTTGGGCGCGGGTCTGATGCGTGCGCTCAAGGCACAGCATCCTGCGGTTGAGTTCATCGGCGTCGGCGGTCCGCTGATGCAGGCTGAAGGCTTGACCTCTTACTTCCCGATGGAGCGCTTGGCGGTCATGGGCCTGGTCGAGGTGCTCGGTCGATTGCGCGAGTTGTTGGCCCGCCGCAAAAAGCTGATCGCGACCCTCATAGCCGAAAAGCCGGATGTTTTCATCGGCATCGACGCTCCGGATTTCACCCTTAACATCGAACTCAAACTGCGCCAGGCCGGGATCAAGACCGTGCATTACGTCAGCCCGTCGGTTTGGGCGTGGCGTCAAAAGCGCGTGCTGAAGATTCGCGAAGGCTGCGATCTGATGCTCACGCTGTTCCCGTTCGAAGCCAAATTCTACGAAGAGAAAGGCGTACCGGTGCGGTTTGTCGGTCACTCCCTGGCCGACGCGATTCCTCTTGAGGCTGACCGCTCAGCTGCGCGCGCCGAGCTGGGATTGCCAGAAGGCAGCCCGTTGGTTGCGCTGATGCCCGGCAGTCGGGGGGGGGAGGTTGGGCGCCTGGGTGCCTTGTTCCTCGACACCGCCGAGCGTTTGCGGGCCATGCGCCCCGGCGTTCGGTTCGTCATGCCATGCGCCAGCCCCGAACGCCGTGTGCAGCTCGAAGAACTGTTGGCTGGCCGCGATTTGCCGGTGACCTTGCTTGATGGTCGTTCCCATCAGGCACTGGCTGCTTGCGATGCGGTGCTGATTGCTTCGGGAACCGCGACGCTGGAAGCCCTGTTGTACAAGCGGCCGATGGTTGTGGCTTACCGCTTGGCGCCGCTGACGTTCTGGATTCTCAAGCGCATGGTGAAAAGCCCTTACATCTCCTTGCCGAACTTGCTGGCTCAGCGTCTGCTGGTGCCCGAATTGCTGCAAGACGATGCGACCCCCGAGGCATTGGCGCTGACGCTGTCGCCGTTGATCGATGGCGGTGAAGAGCAAACCACCGGTTTTGACCAGATTCACCGGACCTTGCGCCTCGACGCCTCGAACCAGGCCGCCGAAGCCGTCCTCAATCTGATCGGCACACCTCAATGAGTAGCGGAAAGATGCAAATGGGCCTGGATTTTACCCTCGTCGCAGACGCCGAGGACCTGGTCGCCGGTGTCGATGAGGTGGGTCGTGGCCCGCTCTGCGGCGCAGTGGTGACGGCGGCGGTAATCCTCGATCCGAACCGGCCGATCCTGGGTCTCAATGACTCGAAGAAGCTCACCGAAGCACGCCGTGAAAAGCTCTACGACGAAATTTGCGAGAAAGCCCTGAGCTGGTGCGTTGCACGTGCCGAAGTCGAAGAAATCGATGAGCTGAATATTCTGCACGCCACCATGCTGGCCATGCAGCGTGCCGTCGAAGGTCTGCACATCACGCCGAAGCTGGCGATGATCGACGGTAACCGCTGCCCGAAACTGGCCATGCCGGCTGAAGCGGTGGTTAAAGGCGATAGCAAGGTCCCGGCCATCGCAGCGGCATCGATTCTGGCGAAAGTCAGCCGTGATCGCGAAATGGCGGCATTCGAATTGATTTACCCGGGTTACGGTATCGGCGGCCACAAAGGCTACCCGACGCCCGTTCATCTGGAGGCCTTGGCCCGACTGGGGCCGACACCGATTCACCGTCGTTCGTTCGCTCCGGTGCGCCTCGCTTATGAGGCGCGTGAAGGCCTGACTGAGGTTTAGTCGACAGGCTGATGTTTTGCTCCGGGCCCGGTACAATCCGGTGCTTTAAAGCGTAACGAGCGCAGGATTACCAAGCGCAGTCGCTTTAAAGTACCGGATTTCCGGGCCTTGTCGTTTAAAAGCTTCCTACAGGATCACTATGCCGGCTTCATTCATTCACCTACGCCTGCACACTGAATATTCCCTGGTCGACGGTCTGGTGCGGATCAAGCCGCTGGTCAAGACCCTGGTCGGCATGAACATGCCTGCCGTGGCGGTCACCGACCAGAACAACATGTGTTCCCTGGTCAAGTTCTACAAAAACGCCATGGGCGCCGGGATCAAACCGATCTGTGGCGCCGACCTGTGGCTGTCGAACAAGGACCCCGATAACCCGCTGAGCCGGATCAGCTTCCTGGCGATGAACGCCGTAGGCTACCGCAACCTCACCGAGTTGATTTCGCGCGGCTTCATCGACGGCCAGCGCAATGGCCAGATCATCATCGAGCGCGAGTGGGTGGCCGAGGCGAGCGAAGGCTTGATCATGCTCTCGGCGGCGAAAGAGGGCGAGATTGGCATTGCCTTGCTCAGTGGCAATCCGGACGAGGCCGAGACTCTGGCCCGTGAGTGGATGGCGGTGTTCCCGGATCGTTTCTATCTGGAAGTTCAGCGCACTAACCGCCCAAACGACGAAGAACAACTGCACGCCGCCGTGGGCCTGGCCGACAAGATCGGCGCGCCGCTGGTGGCGACCAACGATGTGCGCTTCATCAAGCGCGAAGACTTCGAAGCTCACGAAACCCGCGTTTGCATCGGTGAGGGGCGGGCGCTCGACGATCCGCGCCGTTCGAAGAACTACAGTGATCAGCAGTACCTCAAAAGCGCCGAGGAAATGGCTGAGTTGTTCAGCGATTTGCCGGAAGCGCTGGAAAACACTGTCGAGATCGCCAAGCGCTGCAATATCGATGTGAAGCTCGGCAAACACTTCCTGCCCAACTTCCCGATTCCCGATGGCATGACCATCGACGAGTATTTCCGCAAAGTCTCCTTCGACGGCCTGGAAGAGCGTTTGAGTGTTCTGCTGCCCAAGGACACTACCGAGGATTACGATGCCAAGCGTCAGGTCTACGTTGATCGGTTGAATTTCGAGCTGGATATCATCATCCAGATGGGGTTCCCCGGTTACTTCCTGATCGTTATGGACTTTATCCAGTGGGCCAAGAGCAACGGCGTACCGGTGGGGCCTGGCCGTGGGTCGGGTGCCGGGTCACTGGTGGCCTATGTGCAGAAGATCACCGACCTCGACCCGCTGGAATATGACCTGCTGTTCGAACGTTTCCTTAACCCGGAACGGGTTTCCATGCCCGACTTCGACGTCGACTTCTGCATGGACGGTCGCGACCGGGTGATCGACTACGTGGCCGAAAAATACGGCCGCAACGCGGTCAGCCAGATCATCACCTTCGGTTCCATGGCCGCCAAGGCCGTGGTCCGTGACGTGGCGCGGGTCCAGGGCAAGTCCTACGGACTGGCGGATCGTCTGTCGAAGATGATCCCCTTCGAAGTCGGCATGACCCTGGAAAAAGCCTACGAACAGGAAGAAATCCTCCGGGACTTCATCAAGGTTGATGAAGAGGCCGCAGAAATCTGGGAGATGGCACGCAAGCTTGAAGGCGTTGTGCGTAACGTCGGCAAGCACGCCGGTGGTGTGGTTATCGCGCCGACCAAGCTGACCGACTTCTCGCCGATCTATTGCGACGAAGAGGGCGGCGGCCTGGTCACCCAGTTCGACAAGGACGACGTCGAGGCTGCTGGTCTGGTGAAGTTCGACTTCCTGGGTCTGCGAACCCTGACCATTATCGACTGGGCGCTGAAGACCATCAACCGTGACCGCGCCAAGGTCGACCAGCCGCCGCTGGACATCGCCTTCATCCCACTGGATGACAAGCCGACGTACCAATTGCTGCAAAAAGCTGAAACCACCGCGGTGTTCCAGCTCGAGTCGCGCGGTATGAAAGAGTTGATCAAAAAGCTCAAGCCCGACTGTCTGGAAGACTTGATCGCACTGGTGGCATTGTTCCGTCCGGGCCCGCTGCAATCGGGCATGGTGGATGACTTCATCAACCGTAAGCACGGTCGTGCCGAACTGGCGTACCCGCACTCGGACTACCAGTACGAAGGCCTCAAGCCGGTATTGGCGCCGACCTACGGCATCATCCTGTATCAGGAACAGGTGATGCAGATTGCTCAGGTCATGGCCGGTTACACCCTCGGTGGTGCGGACATGCTGCGTCGGGCCATGGGTAAGAAAAAGCCCGAAGAAATGGCCAAGCAGCGCGGCGGTTTCATTGAGGGTTGCGCGACCAATAATATCGATGCCGACCTGGCCGGCAACATCTTCGACCTGGTAGAGAAATTCGCCGGTTATGGCTTCAACAAATCTCACTCCGCCGCCTATGGCCTGGTGTCGTACCAGACGGCCTGGCTGAAAGCTCACTACCCGGCGCCGTTCATGGCCGCGGTACTGTCGGCGGATATGCACAACACCGACAAGGTCGTGACCTTGATCGAAGAAGTGCGGACCATGAAGCTGCGCCTCGACGCGCCGGACGTGAACACCTCGGAGTTCAAGTTCACGGTGAACGACGAAGGCCGCATTATTTACGGTCTGGGGGCAATCAAGGGGGTTGGCGAAGGGCCGGTTGAAGCGATTACTGAAGCGCGTCAGGAAGGGCCGTTCAAGGATCTGTTCGATTTTTGCGCCCGGGTCGACCTCAAACGCATCAACAAGCGGACCCTCGACGGGTTGATCCGCAGTGGTGCGCTGGACCGACTTGGCCCGTATTTCCATGATGAGCCTAAAGCCTATCAGGCCAATATCGACCGCAATCGAGCGGTCTTGCTGACGGCCATGGAAGAAGCGATCAAGGCGGCCGAGCAGACTGCACGGACTCACGACAGTGGTCACGCTGACCTGTTTGGCGGCCTGTTTGTCGAAGAAGACGCCGACGTCTACGCCAATCACCGCAAGGCCAAGGAGCTGACGCTCAAGGAGCGCCTGAAGGGTGAGAAAGATACTCTGGGGCTGTATCTGACCGGTCACCCGATTGATGAATACGAAGGTGAAATCCGCCGCTTTGCCCGTCAACGCATCATCGATCTGAAACCGGCGCGTGATACACAGACAGTCGCCGGCATGATCATCGCCTTGCGGGTGATGAAAAACAAAAAGGGCGACAAGATGGGCTTCATCACCCTCGACGACCGCTCGGGACGGATCGAAGCGTCGCTGTTTGCCGAGGCGTTCCATTCCGCGCAGTCGCTGTTGCAGACCGACGCGATGGTGGTGGTCGAAGGCGAAGTCAGCAATGACGACTTCTCCGGTGGCCTGCGCTTGCGGGTCAAGCGGGTGATGAGCATGGAAGATGCGCGCACCAACCTGGCCGAAAGCCTGCGCTTGAAGGTCCAGACCCAGGATTTGAAAGGTGATCAGTTACGCTGGCTGGGCGAGTTGTTCAAGCGTCACCGCGGCGCGTGCCCGATTACCATGGAGTACACCAGCCCTGACGCCAAGGCCTTGTTGCAGTTCGGCGAGACCTGGCGAATCGATCCGGCGGATGCCTTGATTCAAGCCCTGCGTGACCAGTTCGGGCGAGACAACGTCTTCCTCCAATACCGTTGACGGTCAGGTGCCATTCTTTACCATTTAGAGCGTGGCCTGATCTCGACCCCATTTTTAATCTCGACCTGAACGCGCCTGTCCCTTAAGGTAGGGCGCGAATAGACAACCGGCCGGCCCAAGCTCTCTTGGACGTCGACCCAAGACGGACGCCTATGAACCCGAATTTTCTTGATTTCGAACAGCCGATCGCCGACCTGCAAGCCAAGATCGAAGAGTTGCGCTTGGTCGGTAATGACAATTCGCTGAATATCGGCGATGAAATCTCCCGCCTGCAAGACAAGAGCCGCACGCTCACCGAAGACATCTTCGGCAAGTTGACCAGTTGGCAGATTGCACGGCTGGCGCGTCACCCGCGTCGCCCGTACACCCTGGACTACATCGAACACATCTTCACCGAGTTCGATGAATTGCACGGTGACCGTCACTTCTCCGACGACGCTGCAATTGTCGGTGGTGTTGCCCGTCTGGACGACCAGCCGGTGATGATCATCGGCCACCAGAAAGGCCGTGAAGTGCGTGAGAAGGTTCGCCGCAACTTCGGCATGCCGCGCCCGGAGGGCTACCGCAAGGCCTGCCGTCTGATGGAAATGGCTGAGCGTTTCAAAATGCCGATTCTGACTTTCATCGACACCCCGGGTGCATACCCTGGCATCGACGCTGAAGAGCGCAACCAGAGCGAAGCGATTGCCTGGAACCTGCGTGTCATGGCCCGCCTGAAAACCCCAATCATCGCCACCGTGATCGGTGAGGGTGGTTCCGGTGGTGCACTGGCGATCGGCGTTTGCGATCAGCTGAACATGCTGCAGTACTCGACCTACGCGGTGATCTCGCCGGAAGGTTGCGCCTCGATTCTGTGGAAAACTGCCGAGAAGGCACCGGATGCCGCTGAAGCCATGGGCATCACCGCCGAGCGCCTGAAAGGCCTGGGTATCGTTGATAAAGTGATCAGCGAGCCAGTGGGTGGCGCTCACCGTGATCCGGCCGCTGCTGCTGCCTCGATCCGTGCCGAGCTGAGCTCGCAACTGGCGATGCTGAAGAAGTTCGACAACGACGCGCTGTTGGCGCGCCGTTACGAGCGTCTGATGAGCTACGGTCTCTGATTCGCGGCTGACCTTGTGCCCGGGGTTGCCGATTAAAAGATCGCAGCCTGCGGCAGCTCCTACATATGACACCGTGTAGGAGCTGCCGCAGGCTGCGATCTTGGCGATCTCGCTGGCAAAGGTATTAAAATGCTCACCCACTTGCGCAACAGCAATGATTTGCCCGCGAAGCTGCTTCAGGTGTTGACCCCCTGGCGCACCGCGCCGACCTGGCGTGTCGCCTTCTCCGGTGGTCTCGACTCCACCGTTCTGCTGCACCTTCTCGCGCAACTCGCAAAAAGCCATTCCCTGCCCAAACTCAACGCTATTCACATCCATCACGGCCTTCAGGCTGCGGCTGATGCGTGGCCGGGACATTGTCAGTCGGTGTGTGACGCACTGGGTGTGCCATTACAGGTTATTCGGGTTCAGGTCCTGCCTGGTGCGAGTCTTGAGCGTGCGGCCCGTGAGGCGCGGTATGGCGCCTTTGTCGAGGTCACCGAAACCAATGGGGTGCTACTGACGGCCCAGCACCGCGACGATCAGGCCGAAACTTTGTTGTTTCGTCTACTGCGCGGGGCAGGGGTGAAAGGATTGTCGGCGATTCCGCCGCAGCGTCCGTTGGGTCGTGGGTATTTGGTGCGGCCGTTGCTCGACGTCTCAAGGGCTGAGCTCGAAGCCTATGCCGCCGAACATCAATTGAGCTGGATCGAAGATCCCTCGAACGTTGATCAGCAGTTCTCTCGTAACTACCTTCGCCTGCAGATTTTTCCAGTGCTCACTCAGCGTTGGCCGCAGGCCGTGACCACCATTGCCCGCAGTGCCGCGCACTTGAGTGAGGCGCAGGGTCTGCTCGATGAGTTGGCCGAGATAGATCTGGCTCACGCCACAACCGTCAGCGAATTCGATTGGTTGGGCGTGCCGTCTCTGGAAATGGCCGCGCTTGAAAAACTTTCCGCCGCTCGCCAGCGCAATGCCCTCAGCCACTGGTTGTCGCCGTTGACGCGTATGCCCGACAGTGACCATTGGTCGGGTTGGGAAAATTTGCGCGATGCAGCGACGGATGCGCGGCCGATCTGGCGTCTGGCAGAAGGTGAATTGCATCGTGCGAACGGGCGAATCTGGTGGTTGACCGGCCATTGGCTGAGCCTCCCCGAGCCAGCGCAGCTTTGGTCTGATCCGTCGGCGGCACTGCTGCTGCCCAATAACGGCCGGTTGACCTTCAGTGGGACCGTTCCTGCCGGTGTGTTAAGCGTGCGCTACCGGCAGGGCGGTGAAGTCATGCATGTGCCTGGGCGGGGACATCGGAACCTTAAGCGTTTGCTCAATGAAAGCGGCCTGCCGCAGTTCGCCCGTGGCAGATTGCCGCTGCTCTACTGCAATGAACAATTGCTCGCGGTGGCAAACCTGCGCGGGCTCGATGGTAGCGCGGGGGGAAGCTGCCTTTTGCAGTGGCAGCCAGTGATCAACGATCAAGGTTTGAGCTGAAAGGGGCTTTCCGGTAGACTACGCTCCCTTCTTGATACAACTTCTGTGGATTCGCCTGAATTGCAGGAGTTGCCGATTACCAAGCAGTCTTTGCTGGGCGATTCCAAAAAATGTGTAGCGAGCAACGTACCGGTGATTCTTCTTCCGGTCTGTCCCAACGCGGCGGTTTTTTTGAAAGATGCACTGTAATTAATGCAGGTGATCGGGGGCTTCGGCCTTCCTTCGCTTTCCCCGGCGGCTCGGACCGCTTTAACGCAGACTTCTAGGGTTTTTCATGACGCGCTACATATTCGTCACGGGCGGTGTTGTTTCTTCATTGGGGAAAGGCATTGCATCGGCTTCATTGGCGGCCATCCTGGAGGCGCGGGGACTTAAGGTCACCATGCTCAAGCTGGACCCGTACATCAACGTTGACCCGGGCACCATGAGCCCGTTCCAGCACGGTGAAGTGTTCGTCACTCACGACGGCGCCGAAACCGACCTGGACCTGGGCCACTACGAGCGGTTCATCCGCACGACCATGACCCAGAACAACAACTTCACCACCGGCCGTGTCTACGAGCACGTCCTGCGCAAAGAGCGCCGTGGTGATTACCTGGGCGCAACCATCCAGGTGATTCCGCACATCACCGACGAAATCAAGCGCCGCATCATCAAGGGCGCTGGCGATGCCGACGTGGCCATGGTCGAGATCGGTGGCACCGTGGGTGACATCGAATCCCAACCGTTCCTCGAAGCCATCCGTCAATTGCGTTTCGAAGTCGGCGCCAAGCGCGCGATGCTGATGCACCTGACGCTGGTGCCGTACATCGCCACTGCCGGTGAGACCAAAACCAAGCCGACTCAGCACTCGGTCAAGGAACTGCGCTCCATCGGCCTGCAGCCAGACGTGCTGGTGTGCCGTTCCGACCACCCGATCGATATCTCTTCGCGTCGCAAGATTGCGCAGTTCACCAACGTTGAAGAACGTGCGGTCATCGCGCTCGAAGACGCCGACACCATCTACAAGATCCCGGGCATTCTGCACTCCCAGGGCCTGGATGATTTTGTCGTCGAGCGTTTCGGCCTGCAATGTGGTGGTGCCGATCTGTCCGAGTGGGAAGCCGTGGTCGATGCCAAGCTCAACCCGGAGCACGAAGTCACCATCGCCATGGTCGGCAAGTACATGGAGCTGCTGGACGCCTACAAGTCGCTGATCGAAGCGATGAGTCATGCCGGCATCAGCAACCGTACCAAGGTCAACCTGCGTTACATCGACTCCGAAGACATCGAGAACCAGGGCACTGCGCTGCTTGAGGGCGTTGATGCGATTCTGGTTCCAGGCGGCTTCGGTCTGCGTGGCGTGGAAGGCAAGATCACCGCCGTTCAATACGCTCGCGAAAACAAGGTTCCGTACCTGGGTATCTGCCTGGGTATGCAAGTCGCCGTGATCGAGTTCGCCCGTAACGTGCTGGGCTGGAAAGACGCCAACTCCACCGAATTCGATCGCGCCAGCGGTCACCCGGTCGTGGGTCTGATCACCGAGTGGGAAGATGCCACCGGCGCTGTTGAAACCCGTACCGAATCGTCCGATCTGGGCGGCACCATGCGTCTGGGTGCTCAGGACTGCCTGCTTGAAGCCGGCTCCCTGGTCCACGATTGCTACGCCAAGGACGTGATCGTCGAGCGTCATCGTCATCGCTATGAAGTGAACAACAAGCTGCTGCCGCAACTGACCGAAGCCGGTCTGAAAATCTCCGGTCGTTCCGGTGACGGCGCGCTGGTTGAAGTGGTTGAAGCGCCGAACCACCCATGGTTTGTTGCTTGCCAGTTCCACCCTGAGTTCACCTCGACGCCGCGCGACGGTCATCCGTTGTTCAGCGGTTTCGTCAAAGCAGCTTTGGCTCAACACCAGAAGAAGGCTTGAACCTGATGGCTCAAAAGATCATCCGCGTAGGCAACATCGAAATCGCCAACGACAAACCGATGGTGCTGTTCGGTGGCATGAACGTGCTGGAAAGCCGTGACATGGCGATGCAGGTCTGTGAAGAGTACGTAAAGGTCACCGAGAAACTCGGTATCCCTTACGTGTTCAAGGCCAGCTTCGACAAGGCCAACCGCTCGTCGGTAACTTCCTATCGGGGCCCCGGTCTCGAGGAAGGCATGCGGATTTTCCAGGACATCAAGCAAGCCTTTGGCGTGCCGATCATCACCGATGTCCATGAGCCTGAGCAGGCTGCGTTGGTTGCTGAAGTCTGCGACATCATCCAGTTGCCGGCCTTTCTGTCGCGCCAGACCGATCTGGTCGTCGCGATGGCCAAGACTGGCGCGGTGATCAACATCAAGAAAGCCCAGTTCCTCGCCCCTCAGGAAATGAAACACATCCTGAGCAAATGCGAAGAGGCCGGCAACGATCAGTTGATCCTCTGCGAGCGTGGGTCGAGCTTCGGCTACAACAACCTGGTAGTGGACATGCTCGGCTTCGGCATCATGAAGCAGTTCGAATACCCGGTGTTCTTCGACGTGACCCACGCGCTGCAAATGCCGGGTGGTCGCTCCGACTCTGCCGGCGGCCGCCGCGCCCAGGTCACTGACCTGGCCAAGGCGGGCATGAGCCAGTCGCTGGCGGGTCTGTTTCTGGAAGCCCATCCGGACCCGGACAATGCCAAATGCGACGGCCCTTGCGCCTTGCGTCTGGACAAGCTGGAACCATTCCTGGCTCAGCTCAAGGCTCTGGACGAACTGGTGAAGAGTTTTCCGACGGTAGAAACCGCGTAATCCTCAATTCTCCGGTAAAGTACCGCACGATTTAAGGCTCAGACCCTCGGGCCTGAGCCTTATCGTCCGCAAGTCTGCCCGCTGCATATCACTTGCCGACGGTAAAAAATTTCCTACAGCTGCGTCGTTTTCGTCAACTCTGGAGTGTTTACAACAATGGCAAAAATCGTCGACATCAAAGGTCGTGAAGTTCTCGACTCCCGTGGCAATCCCACCGTCGAAGCGGACGTGCTTCTCGATAACGGCATCATCGGCAGCGCCTGTGCGCCGTCCGGTGCTTCTACCGGCTCGCGTGAAGCGCTCGAGCTGCGTGATGGCGACAAGAGCCGTTACCTGGGCAAGGGTGTACTGAAAGCCGTGGCCAACATCAATGGCCCGATTCGCACCGCGCTGCTGGGTAAAGACCCGGTTGACCAGAAAGCCCTCGACCGCATCATGATCGAGCTGGACGGTACCGAGAACAAAGGCAGCCTGGGCGCCAACGCGATCCTCGCCGTGTCGCTGGCTGCTGCCAAAGCTGCTGCCCACGACCAGGACCTGCCGCTGTACGCACACATCGCCAACCTGAACGGTACTCCGGGTGTTTACTCGATGCCGGTTCCGATGATGAACATCATCAACGGTGGCGAGCACGCCGATAACAACGTCGACATCCAGGAATTCATGGTTCAGCCAGTTGGCGCCAAGACTTTCTCGGAAGGTCTGCGCATGGGCACCGAAATTTTCCATCACCTCAAAGCTGTGCTGAAGGCTCGTGGCCTGAGCACTGCGGTGGGCGACGAAGGTGGTTTCGCACCGAACCTGGCATCCAACGAAGATGCACTGAAAGTGATCTCCGAAGCCGTGGCCAATGCTGGCTACAAACTGGGCACCGATGTGACCCTGGCTCTGGACTGCGCGGCCAGCGAATTCTACGAAGATGGCAAGTACAACCTGTCCGGTGAAGGCCAGGTGTTCACCGCCGAAGGCTTTGCCGACTACCTCAAAGGCCTGACCGAACGTTACCCGATCATCTCCATTGAAGATGGCCTGGACGAGTCCGACTGGGCTGGCTGGAAAATCCTCACCGACAAGATCGGCGAAAAAACCCAGCTGGTGGGCGACGACCTGTTCGTGACCAACACCAAGATCCTGAAAGAAGGCATCGACAAGAAGATCGCCAACTCGATCCTGATCAAGTTCAACCAGATCGGTACTCTGACCGAAACCCTGGAAGCGATCCAGATGGCCAAGGCCGCTGGTTACACTGCCGTGATCTCGCACCGTTCCGGCGAAACCGAAGACTCGACCATTGCCGACCTGGCTGTGGGCACCTCGGCAGGCCAGATCAAAACCGGTTCGCTGTGCCGTTCCGATCGCGTTTCCAAATACAACCAACTGCTGCGCATCGAAGAGCAATTGGGCGCTAAGGCCAAGTACAACGGTCGCAGCGAGTTCCGCGGCTGATTGGTAAATGATAAAAGGACACCGGATTGTGTCGGAAAAATCGCTACAGCGACGTTTTTGCCACTAATCTGATGCCTTATAAGTACGAGCCTGGTTCTTCCAGGCTTCGTGCTATCAGAAGCTTCAAAGTTGGCATGGCTGTCTTTTTTCACTGGATACCTGATATTCGATGCGCAGTCCTTACTGGTTGTTTCTTGTCTTGCTCTTGCTGCTGGCTGGCCTGCAATACCGCCTGTGGGTGGGGAATGGCAGTCTGGCGCAAGTGGCCGAGCTGACTCAGCAGATTGCCGATCAGCACGCTGAGAACGAATCGTTGCTGGAGCGCAATCGGGTCATGGACGCTGAGGTCAGTGAATTGAAAAAAGGCATGGAGACCGTTGAAGAACGGGCTCGCCATGAGTTGGGCATGGTCAAGGACGGTGAAACCCTTTACCAGTTGGCTCAATGATGCACACGTTACCGGCCTTCTGGGCCGTGATTCCTGCCGCGGGCGTCGGTGCCCGTATGGCCGCGGACCGTCCCAAGCAATATCTGCAACTGGGCGGGCGCACTATTCTCGAACACAGCCTTGGCTGTTTCCTCGATCATCCAGCCTTGAAAGGTCTGGTGGTCAGTCTTGCAGTTGATGATCCTTATTGGCCGACCTTGGCTTGTGCTACCGATCCGCGTATCCAACGAGTGGACGGTGGTGAAGAGCGCTCGGGTTCGGTGCTTAACGCGTTGCTGCATTTGCACGCGCAAGGGGCTGCCGATGAAGACTGGGTGTTGGTCCACGACGCTGCACGACCGAACCTGACCCGCGACGATCTCGACAAGTTGTTGTCGGAATTGGCTGACGATCCTGTCGGCGGGTTACTCGCAGTACCTGCGCGTGACACGCTCAAGCGTGTGGACAAGCGCGGTCGGGTCCTTGAAACCGTTGACCGCAGTTTGATCTGGCAGGCGTACACGCCGCAGATGTTTCGTCTTGGTGCTTTGCATCGGGCGTTGGCGGACAGTCTGGTGGCTGATGTGACTGTTACCGATGAGGCCTCTGCGATGGAATGGTCGGGTCAGGCGCCGCGCTTGATCGAGGGGCGATCCGATAACCTCAAAGTCACTCGCCCCGAAGACCTTGAATGGCTGCGTCAGCGTTGGGCTAATCGCCACTGATACCTGTGTCGCACTGCTCAACTAATGTGGGGCTTGCTCGCGATGGCGGCCTGACAGCCGACCTATCTTTTGCAGGTGTACATATCCGTTGCTGCGGTAACGGCCGCTTAGGGTTCCGCCCTTACGGCGCCTCACTTTTTTTACAAGCGCCTAAAAAAAGTAAGCAAAAAAACGCTCGCCCCAAGCGTACGGCACCTCGCTTAGGCTCTGCGTTCCCTCTCTCCGGTGTCCATCAGGGGGCATCGCCTACGGTCTGCTGCGCGACGACCTCCTCTCGATGTGTCCGGCTGCGCCGTACGGCGCTGCGCGCCCACCCCCTGATGAACACCTGCGCTCGGCCTGCCGAAGGGGCGGGTGGATCAAGATCAAAAGCGGCAGGCGAGCTAACGCTCGGCCTGTTGAGTGGTGGGGGCGCGTCACTTCATTGTGGGGGGTGATGTCCGTAGGAGCTGCCGAAGGCTGCGATCTTTTGATCTTTTGATCAAGCGCGGTATTCCGGCCTTTTTGCCAACCCTTCCTTTAAGTAGTCCACCAGCTTGCGCACCTTCGGTGACAGATGCCGTTGCTGTGGATACAGCGCCCACACGGCAGTGTTCGGCGGTTGATGAGGATCCAACAACGACACCAGTGCGCCGCTGTTCAGGTGTTCCAGCACGTAATAGTCCGGTAGCTGACACAATCCGACGCCTTGTAGCGCTGCATCGAGTACTGCTTGCCCACTGTTGCAGCGCCAATTGCCTTGTACCCGCTGGGAAAACTCTCTGCCGTCCTGCTCCAGTTGCCAGATATCCGAGCTGCCGATCAGGCAGTTGTGCCGACTCAGCTCGGACAAACTGTGTGGTCGGCCATAACGTTCCAGGTAGGACGGCGAGGCGCACAAGTACATGCGCCGTGGTGCCAGGCGCGTGGCCACCAGTCGTGAGTCTTGCAGGCGGCCAAGCCGGATCGCCAGGTCCAGGCCTTCGTGCACCAGATCGAGTGGGCGGTTGCTCAACTCGATATCGACCCGCAATTGTGGATAAAGCCCCATGAAACTGGTCACCAACGGCACGATGAAACGCTCGCCGTATGCCACTGCACAGGTCATGCGCAGCATGCCTTTGGGTTCGCTGGTCAGGTCGCCGACGGCGCGCAAGGCTTCTTCGCGTCCGTCTTGCAGGCGTTGGCAGTGTTGCAGGAACGTTTGCCCGGCTTCGGTCAGCGTTACCCGGCGGGTACTGCGATAGAGCAGACGGGTTTGCAGACGCTCTTCAAGGCGTACGATTTGTCGACTGATGTGCGAAGACGAAACCCCAAGGCGTTCGGCGGCAGCCGTGAACTGGCTGCATTCGGCGACGGCAACGAACTCATCGATGCCTTCCCAGCGGTTCTCGGACATGAAGATTATCCCTGTGCGGCAATAATGTTTTGCTTTTGGCTGGATTATTCATCGTCTGGTGGTGATTTACACTCGCTGTCTCGTTTTTATTCGCTGGAGAGTCAGGATGATCAAGTCGCGCGCCGCCGTTGCCTTCGAGGCCAAGAAACCCCTTGAGATCGTTGAAGTCGATGTCGCCATGCCCAAGGCGGGTGAAGTCCTGTTGCGTGTGGTCGCGTCCGGCGTTTGCCATACCGACGCCTACACCCTGTCTGGCGCCGACCCGGAAGGCATCTTCCCGTCGATCCTCGGCCACGAAGGTGGCGCGATTGTCGAAGCCATCGGCGAAGGTGTGACCTCGGTCGCGGTGGGCGATCACGTGATTCCGCTGTACACCCCTGAATGCGGCCAGTGCAAGTTCTGCAAGTCGGGCAAGACCAACCTCTGCCAGGCCATCCGTGCGACCCAAGGCAAAGGCCTGATGCCAGACGGCACCACGCGCTTCTCCTACAAAGGTCAGCCGATTTTCCACTACATGGGCACGTCGACCTTCTCCGAATACACCGTGTTGCCGGAAATTTCCGTCGCGAAGATTCCTAAAGAAGCGCCACTGGAAAAAGTCTGCCTGCTGGGCTGCGGCGTCACCACCGGCATTGGCGCTGTCATCAACACCGCCAAGGTCAAGCCGGGCGATACCGTGGCCATTTTTGGTCTGGGCGGCATTGGCCTGTCCGCCGTCATCGGCGCGGTCAAAGCCAAAGCCGGGCGAATCATCGCGATCGACATCAATCCGGCCAAGTTCGAAATCGCCAAGCAGTTGGGCGCCACCGATTGCGTGAACCCGAAAGACTTCGACCGTCCGATTCAGGAGGTGATCGTCGACATGACTGACGGCGGCGTCGACTTTTCCTTCGAATGCATCGGCAATGTGCAGTTGATGCGTGCGGCGCTGGAGTGTTGCCACAAGGGTTGGGGTGAGTCGGTGATCATCGGTGTTGCCGGTGCTGGCCAAGAAATCTCCACCCGTCCGTTCCAGTTGGTGACCGGCCGCGTCTGGCGCGGTTCGGCATTCGGCGGCGTGCGCGGTCGCACCGAGTTGCCAAGCTACGTGGAAATGGCTCAGACCGGAGAAATCCCGTTGGACACTTTCATCACCCACACCATGGGCCTGGAAGACATCAACAAGGCATTTGACCTGATGCATGAAGGCAAAAGCATCCGCTCTGTCATCCATTTCTGAGGTCGGCCATGAGTCTGGAAAATCTCTCATGCCAGAAGAGCTTCGGTGGCTGGCATAAACGCTACAAGCATCATTCGCAAGTGCTGGGCTGCGACATGGTGTTTGCCGTGTACCTGCCGCCGCAAGCGGAGCAGGGCGGAAAACTGCCGGTGTTGTACTGGTTGTCGGGATTGACCTGCACCGACGAGAACTTCATGCACAAGGCCGGCGCCCTGCGCATGGCGGCCGAGTTGGGGTTGATCATCGTCGCGCCGGACACCAGCCCGCGAGGCGCCGATGTTCCGGGCGATCCGGATGGCGCATGGGATTTCGGCCTGGGTGCCGGGTTTTATCTGAATGCCACGCAGGAGCCATGGTCCAAGCACTATCGGATGCATGACTACGTGGTGCAGGAATTGCCTGCGTTGGTCGAAGCGCACTTTCCGGCATCGGATAAGCGCGGCGTCAGCGGCCATTCCATGGGGGGGCACGGCGCGTTGGTCTGTGCCTTGCGTAACCCTGGGCGGTATCAGTCGGTGTCGGCTTTCGCGCCCATCAACAATCCGATGGATTGCCCGTGGGGTCAGAAGGCGTTTTCGCGCTACCTGGGTGAAGAGCGTTCGAAGTGGCGCGAGTGGGATGCCAGCGTGCTGATCAGCGAGGCCAGCGAAAAGCTGCCGTTGCTGGTGGATCAAGGCGATAGGGATGACTTCCTCGCCACTCAGCTCAAACCCGAAGCGCTGCAGCAGGCGGCGAAACTGGCCGGCCATCCGCTGACCTTGCGTCTGCAACCGGGCTACGACCACAGCTATTTCTTTATCGCCAGCTTTATTGATGATCACTTGCGACATCACGCACACGCTCTAGGCGCCTAAAGCAGGTAGAATCACGCCCTGACTAAATCGGGGCGTTTTTTTATGCGTATTGGCCACGGCTATGATGTGCACCGTTTCGCTGAAGGCGATTTCATCACTCTGGGCGGTGTGCGGATTGCACACAGCTTCGGGCTGCTCGCCCATTCCGACGGCGACGTCTTGCTGCACTCGTTGAGCGATGCCTTGCTCGGCGCAGCGGCGCTGGGTGATATCGGTAAACACTTCCCGGACACCGACCCGCAATTCAAAGGCGCAGACAGCCGCGTACTGTTGCGTCACGTTGTTGCACTGATCCACGCCAAGGGCTGGAAGGTCGGCAATGTCGATAACACCATCGTTGCCCAGGCGCCGAAAATGGCCCCGCATATCGAATCGATGCGCGCGCTGATTGCCGCGGATCTTCAAGTTGAGTTGGATCAAGTGAACGTGAAAGCTACCACCACCGAAAAGCTTGGCTTTGTCGGTCGCGAAGAAGGCATTGCCGTGCACTCCGTTGCCTTGTTGCTGCGCGCATGAATGAACTGCAATTGCTCGGCCCTCGTGCTTACGGTGAAGCCCTCGGTACAGCTGTACTGAAAGCCATTGCGGAAGATTTTCAGGTCGATGAAGTCCTCGACATTCCACTGACCGGCGAAGGCGAACACCTGTGGATCTGGGTGGAAAAACGCGGTCTGAACACTGAAGAGGCGGCCCGGCGGATTGCCAAGGCTGCCGGCGTGCCATTGCGCACCGTCAGTTATGCCGGGTTGAAAGATCGCCAGGCACTGACCCGCCAGTGGTTCAGCGTGCAATTGCCCGGCAAGGCCGATCCTGACTTGTCCGCGGCAGAAAACGACACACTGAAAATCCTCAAGACCGCACGGCATAAACGCAAGCTGCAGCGCGGCGCGCATTCGGCCAATGGCTTTACCTTGCGCTTGACCCAGTTTGCTGGCGACAAGGACGCGATTGACGCGCGTCTGCAACTGATCGCCAAACAAGGCATTCCCAACTACTTCGGCGCGCAGCGTTTCGGCCATAACGGCGGCAACGTGGTGGATGCTCGTGACTGGGCAGCCCGCAAAGCCTTGCCGGAGCAGCGCAACGTGCGTTCACGCCTGCTTTCTACCGCGCGCAGCTTTCTGTTCAATCAGGTGTTGGCGGCGCGAGTCGCCGATGGCAGTTGGCAGTGCGCCCAGGTGGGTGACTTGCTGGCCTTCACCGACAGCCGCAGCTTCTTCCCGGCAGGTGAGGCCGAATGCAGCGACCCGCGTCTGGCGATCCTTGACCTGCATCCGACCGGGCCGCAGTGGGGCGAGGGCGAGTCACCCGCGAGCGGTGCGACTCATGAACTTGAGCAACAGGTCGCGGCACGCGAAGCGGATCTGCGCGATTGGTTGATAAACGCTGGAATGAGCCATGAACGTCGTATCCTCCGGCTGCCCATTGGCGGGTTGACGTGGCATTATCCCGAGCCTGACATTCTGCAACTGGAATTCGTCCTTCCGGCCGGATGCTTCGCCACCGTATTGGTGCGTGAACTCGTCGATCTGGTGCCGGTGGGGCAGACGGATAGCCCATGCGTATTCTGATTTCTAACGACGATGGGGTAGCAGCACCCGGTCTCGCTGCGCTTCATGCTGCGCTGGCGGATTACACCGAGTGCGTGGTTATCGCCCCTGACCAGGACAAAAGCGGCGCCAGCAGTTCGCTGACGCTCGACCGTCCGTTGCATCCGCAAACGCTGGCCAATGGCTTTATCAGCCTTAATGGTACGCCCACCGATTGCGTGCACCTGGGCCTCAACGGTTTGCTGGAGCGCGAGCCGGATATGGTGGTTTCCGGGATTAACCTGGGGGCCAACCTGGGCGACGATGTGCTGTATTCCGGCACGGTCGCGGCGGCGCTCGAAGGGCGTTTCCTTGCGCTGCCATCCTTTGCCTTTTCGCTGGTATCGCGGCAAGTGGAAAACTTGCCGACGGCGGCCTACTTTGCGCGCAAACTGGTAGAGGCTCATGCCGAGCTTGAATTGCCACCGCGTACGGTGCTGAACGTGAACATTCCCAATCTGCCTCTGGATCACATTCGAGGCATCCAGCTGACCCGCCTGGGCCACCGCGCCCGTGCTGCTGCGCCGATGAAGGTGGTTGACCCGCGTGGCAAGTCCGGCTACTGGATTGCCGCGGCCGGCGATGCGGAAGATGGCGGGCCGGGCACGGATTTCCATGCGGTGATGCAGGGTTATGTCTCGATCACCCCGCTGCAACTCGATCGCACCTTCAATGATGCCTTTAGAAGTCTTGATGGCTGGCTGGAGGGGCTGCGCTGATGGCTCGTGAACAAGACGATATGCTGCGTCGTGGTATCGGGATGACCTCCCAGCGCACACGCGAACGGCTGATCCAGCGTCTGTATGAGGAAGGTCTGTCCAACGCCCAGGTGTTGGAGGTGATCCGTCGTACACCACGTCATCTGTTTGTCGATGAAGCCCTGGCGCACCGTGCCTATGAAGACACGGCGTTACCGATCGGCCATAACCAGACCATTTCGCAGCCCTATATGGTGGCTTGCATGAGCGAACTGCTGTTGGAGGCCGGTCCTCTGGATAAAGTGCTGGAGATCGGCACCGGGTCCGGTTACCAGACGGCAGTGTTGTCGCAATTGGTCGAGCGGGTGTTTTCCGTCGAGCGCATCAAGGTTTTGCAGGATCGCGCCAAGGAGCGCCTGGTCGAGTTGAACCTGCGCAACGTGGTGTTTCGGTGGGGCGACGGTTGGGAAGGCTGGCCGGCGCTGGCGCCGTACAACGGCATTATCGTCACTGCGGTGGCGACCGATGTGCCTCAGGCGTTACTGGATCAGTTAGCGCCAGGTGGGCGGCTGGTGATTCCGGTTGGTTCAGGGGAGGTTCAGCAATTGATGTTGATCATCCGTGAAGAACAAGGCTTTTCCAGACGCGTTTTGGGCGGGGTACGCTTTGTGCCATTGCTCCATGGGCCACTGGCTTAAGCATTTATTTAAAGACGTTGAATTCTGTTTGATTACCTGGGTCTTACAGCGGCATTGATCGGTTAAACGCGATTGAACAGCGATCAGTAAACGTTTGCGTGTGTCGATTTTGCTTTGCCGTCGGTAAAGCCCGAACGGCCAGTTATACTGGCGACATTTCATGCCTGAATACGGCGATTTTTATCTTCAACCACCACAAAGGGAGCGGCGGGTGAGTCTCACAGTCATTGCGCAGCGTATCGGTACAACAAGCTTTCAGCGCCTGGTGACTGGCCTTGTCTTGAGTTCCTTGTTGGTCGGTTGCTCCAGCACGCGTTCAAGCGATGTGCGAGTGGTCGATCGTAATAACGCGGCGGCCCAACGCCCCGCAGTAACCACCGGCCAATACGTGGTCCGTCGCGGCGATACGCTGTTCTCGATCGCCTTTCGCTACGGCTGGGATTACAAGGCCCTGGCGGCACGCAACAACATTCCTACGCCTTACACAATCCATCCAGGTCAGACGATTCGCTTCGATGGGCGTTCCGGCTCAACGCCGACTGAGGTGGTGACCCAGTCCGGAGCAACCGATTCTTCTTCGAGCAAATTTACCGTCACCCGGCGTCCGGCATCCGGTGCTAGCCCTGCCAAAGAGACGGCTGCACCGTCCGTCGCAAACAAGCCAGCGCCTGCGCCACTGCCTCCTGCAGGGCCTGCGCCGACAGGCTGGGGATGGCCATCTAACGGCATTTTGATTGGAAAATTCTCTTCAAACGGTAGTTTGAATAAAGGAATTGATATCGCCGGGGATTTGGGACAGCCTGTTTTAGCCGCGTCTGATGGGACGGTGGTTTACGCCGGGAGTGGCTTGCGGGGCTACGGCGAATTGGTCATCATCAAACACAGCGATACCTACGTCAGTGCCTACGGTCACAACCGCAGGCTGTTGGTTCGGGAGGGGCAGCAGGTCAAAGTCGGACAGACAATTGCCGAAATGGGGTCAACGGGTACAGACCGGGTGAAACTGCATTTTGAGATTCGCCGACAAGGTAAACCTGTAGATCCGCTGCAATTCCTGCCACGTCGTTGATTTGTTACCAGCCTGTTCCGTCACGTAGAGGGAACAGGCTCCAGCGCTGCCAAGGATAAAGGCGCCGCTTGAGCTTGAGGTCGAACTCACCAAAGGACTATAACAATGGCTCTCAGTAAAGAAGTGCCGGAGTTTGACATCGACGATGAGGTTCTCCTGATGGAGGCCGACGTCGCATCGGATGAGATGTCGAATGAAGGATCAGCTACGCCTTCAGTTCGCGCCAAATCCAGACACTCCGCAACACTCAAGCAGCATAAGTACATCGACTACACCCGAGCACTCGATGCGACTCAGCTGTACCTCAACGAAATCGGCTTTTCCCCCTTGTTGTCGCCGGAAGAAGAAGTTCATTTTGCGCGCCTGTCGCAAAGTGGCGATCCGGCTGGGCGCAAACGCATGATTGAAAGCAACCTGCGACTGGTGGTGAAAATCGCCCGACGCTACGTCAATCGTGGACTGTCGCTGCTTGACCTGATCGAAGAGGGTAACCTCGGGCTGATCCGGGCAGTGGAAAAGTTCGACCCGGAGCGCGGCTTCCGCTTTTCGACCTACGCTACCTGGTGGATCCGTCAGACCATCGAGCGTGCGATCATGAATCAGACCCGGACCATCCGGCTGCCGATTCATGTGGTCAAAGAGCTCAACGTCTACCTTCGGGCAGCACGGGAGCTGACGCAAAAGCTCGATCATGAACCCTCACCCGAAGAAATCGCCAACCTGCTGGAAAAACCGGTGGGAGAGGTCAAGCGCATGCTGGGCCTGAACGAGCGGGTTTCTTCGGTCGACGTCTCGTTGGGTCCGGATTCGGATAAAACCCTGCTGGACACCCTCACCGATGACCGCCCTACTGATCCTTGTGAGCTGCTTCAGGATGATGACCTGTCGCAGAGCATCGATCAGTGGCTCTCGGAGCTGACGGACAAACAGCGCGAGGTGGTGATCCGCCGCTTCGGTCTGCGCGGCCACGAGAGCAGTACGCTGGAAGACGTAGGCCTGGAAATTGGCCTGACCCGTGAACGGGTCAGACAGATTCAGGTTGAAGGTCTGAAACGCTTGCGTGAAATCCTTGAGAAGAATGGCCTTTCGAGCGAGTCGCTATTCCAGTAACTGGAACGCGTTTGCCCGATAACAAAAAGCCCCGTCTGTTTCGGGGCTTTTTGTTATTCGCCTATCAATGTGCTGTTTAAGCTTTGTAAGAGTTATTCGGACGCTTTCGCAGGTTGGCGTAAGCCATGGCTTACTCTTTCGTAAGTGTTCGGTTTTTCTACCGGGTAGTGGTCGTCTATCTTTGGTGGCTAAATTAAATAACTAATTGATTTATAATGACATTTTTTATAGTTAAACATTCCGTTTCACCCAGGCTTACCCGTGGCAGATGATTGCTCTTGTCGGGGAACTCTTTAATATCAGCCCTGTGTCGACGGATAGACACAGCCATCAAGGACGATGGTCAAGGAACATCGCAGGGACGTGATTCATCAGGACGATGAAAAGGAACACAGGGAATAGGGAAAAAATGTGGGCGGGTCATACCGCCCCTTTTTTTGCCCGCAGAAAAGTCAAAAGATCGCAGGCTTCGCCAGCTCCTACGGATGTATACAAAACCATGTAGGAGCTGCCGAAGGCTGCGATCTTTTGATCTTAAAAACAAAAAAGGCCCGCAAGGGCCTTTTCGAGAGCGCAGCGATGATCAGCGAACGAGGTCTTTGATCTTGCCTTTGACGCCATCAAACTCTGCCGCGTCTGGCAGCGGATCTTTCTTCTCAGTGATGTTGGGCCAGATCTCGGCCAGATCAACGTTCAGCTGAATAAATTCCTTCATCTCATCCGGGACTTCGTCTTCAGAGAAGATGGCCACAGCAGGGCATTCTGGCTCGCACAGGGCGCAGTCAATGCACTCATCCGGGTGAATCACCAGGAAGTTCGGGCCTTCGTAAAAGCAGTCCACCGGACACACTTCTACGCAGTCGGTGTACTTGCACTTGATGCAGTTGTCGGTGACGACGAAGGTCATTTCTAATTCTCTCCTCAGGCGCGGCTTGCTGCGCCCCTTCACGGTGGGGTCGCCAGGTTTGGGAGCGATAGTCTGCAAGCAGGCTAAGCCTGCAGCATCCCAAACCGCGCGAGATTCTAACAGCTTGCAGGCATCTGCGTTAGATCCGTGTCTTCAGTGTATAGAGCATTTCGAGTGCGCGACGCGGCGTCAGGTCATCCAGATCGAGTTTTGCCAGTTCATCCAGCACCGGATGCGGCAAGCTGGCGAACATATCGCTCTGTTGCGGTGCGGCCAGTTTGCCTTTGGTTGGTTTCGCAGTTTCGTGAGGCAGCGCCGTGGCTTCCAGGCGACCCAGATGCTCGCGAGCCCGCACGATTACCTCGGTGGGTACGCCGGCCAGTTGCGCAACCGCCAATCCGTAGCTCTGGCTGGCAGGGCCAGGCAGTACGTGGTGGAGGAATACGATGCGCTCGTTGTGTTCGGTGGCGTTGAGGTGGACGTTGGCCACCAGCGGCTGGCTTTCCGGCAGTACTGTCAGCTCGAAGTAGTGGGTGGCGAACAGTGTGTAGGCGCGCAGCTGAGCCAAACGCTCGGCTGCTGCCCAGGCCAGCGACAGGCCGTCGAAGGTGCTGGTGCCGCGGCCGACTTCGTCCATCAGCACCAGGCTGCGTTCGGTGGCGTTGTGCAAGATGTTCGCGGTTTCGCTCATCTCGACCATGAAGGTCGAACGGCCACCGGCCAGGTCATCGCTGGAGCCGATCCGGGTGAAGATCCGGTCCACCAGCGATAATTCGCAACTGGCGGCCGGCACGAAGCTGCCGATATGCGCCAGCAGCACAATCAGTGCCGTTTGCCGCATGTAAGTGGATTTACCGCCCATATTCGGACCGGTAATCACCAGCATCCGTGTGCTGTCGTCCAGGCCCAGGTCGTTGGCCACGAACGGCGTGGTCAATACTTGTTCGACCACCGGGTGACGACCCTGGCTGATACGCATGCAAGGCTCGCTGACGAACCGTGGGCAGTTCAGGTCAAGGTTCAGCGCGCGCTCGGCCAGGTTGCTCAAGACATCCAGCTCGGCCAGTGCCGCGGCGGTGTCCTGCAGCGGTGGCAGTTGGTCGATCAGGTCTTCGAGCAAGGCTTCGTAAAGCATCTTCTCGCGGGCCAGCGCACGGCTCTTGGCCGACAGCGCCTTGTCTTCGAAGGCTTTGAGCTCAGGCGTGATAAAGCGCTCGGCACCTTTGAGGGTCTGGCGGCGGATGTAATCGGCCGGCGCCTGTTCTGCCTGTTTGCTTGGCAGTTCGATGAAGTAACCGTGAATCCGGTTGTAGCCGACTTTCAGGTTGGCCAGGCCGGTACGAGCCTTCTCGCGGGCTTCGAGGTCGATCAGGAATTGCCCGGCGTTTTCACTCAGCGATTGCAGCTCGTCTAGCTCAGCGTCGTAACCGGTTTTCAACACGCCGCCGTCACGGATCACCGCGGGTGGGTTGTCGATGATGGCTTTTTCCAGCAGGGCGGCCAGCTCGGGATAAGTGCTGGTGGTCACGGCCAGTTGGTTCAGGTGTGGCGCCTCAAGCTCGGTCATCGCCACTTGCAGTTCTGGCAGGGCGCCGAGGGCGTCGCGCAGGCGAGCCAGGTCACGAGGACGAGCGTTACGCAGGCCAATACGCGCCAGGATCCGCTCGATGTCACCGATTTCTTTCAGCTGCGGTTGCAGTTTCTCGAAGCGGTATCCGTCGAGCAGGCAGGTGATCGAGGTCTGGCGTGCCAGCAGCACGGTCAAATCGCGCAGTGGGCGGTTCAGCCAGCGGGTCAGCAAGCGGCTGCCCATGGCGGTCTGGCAACGGTCGACTACCGATTGCAGGGTGTTCTCACGGCCACCGGCAAGGTTGGTGTCCAGCTCCAGGTTGCGACGGCTTGCGCCGTCCAGCACCACGGTATCGTCCAGGCGCTCATGACGCAGGCTGCGCAAATGCGGCAGGGCGGTGCGCTGGGTTTCCTTGGCGTAGCTCAACAGGCAGCCGGCGGCACCGATGGCCAGGGTCAGGTTCTCGCAGCCAAAACCTTTGAGGTCCTGGGTGGAAAATTGCTGGCAAAGACTTTTCAGCGCCGAATCACGTTCGAAATCCCACGGTGCACGACGACGAACGCCACGACGCTTCTCTGCCGGCAAGTCTTTTGGCCAGTCATCCGGAATCATCAGCTCGACCGGATTGACCCGCTCCAGCTCCGCCAGCAGGTTTTCCCAGCCTTTGATCTCCAGCACGCTGAAGTTGCCGCTGGTGATGTCCAGCACGGCCAGGCCGAACAGACGTTCGTCACCCAACACGGCGGCGATCAGGTTATCGCGACGTTCATCCAGCAGCGCTTCATCACTGACGGTGCCGGGGGTGATGATCCGAACCACCTGACGATCCACCGGGCCTTTGCTGGTCGCCGGGTCGCCGACCTGCTCACAGATCACCACCGATTCACCGAGCTTGACCAGTTTCGCCAGGTAACCTTCCGCAGCGTGGTAAGGAATCCCGCACATTGGAATCGCCTGCCCAGCTGATTGCCCACGGGCGGTCAGGGTGATATCCAGCAATTTGGCGGCCTTCTTCGCGTCTTCATAGAAGATCTCGTAGAAGTCGCCCATACGGTAGAACATCAGCTGGTCGGGGTGCTGGTTCTTCAGACGCCAGTACTGCTGCATCATCGGGGTGTGGGAGGACAAGTCGGAAATTGCTTTATTCATCAGTGGCTTATGGGTAAATATCAAAGTCTTTGGGGCGAAAATGAGGCATTCCGATTCGCAAATACCGAACCTATAGCCTCGCGTGATCAGCACATATCATAAGGTTAACATGCCTGCGCCCAAGGTTGCCGACAGGCTGCGGGACCATTGGCTGCGGCCCTGTTTTGTGACGTTAATACGCCATCATGACCTTGGATAGGGTTTCGTGTGAAAGATATTTTCTCTACTTGTTTTGCTACAGATGAGGAGTGGTGCAGCAAAATCTGGCAAGAGTGCTTCCTGGTTTTTTATAAGAGCTTCCTGATTGCTGTCTATAAAGCGCTCCGAGCATGCGCGCTATGACTTTGTCCGGTCGTTAGGTGTCTGGCTGTGAAATTTTTGCCGGGTTGGGTATGAGTTTCAGGCGGTTCGATAAGTCAGCGCTTCTCGATAGGCGACTTCTAATTGGGGGCTGAAAGCCTTTTTCTCTTAGGTTGAAAAATGTGCTTTATAAAAGCGGGGGCGGTAGTTAAATATATTTGTAACTTGCATACGGACATGGCAGGGCAGTGGCGCAAATTGATATAAAAGTAATGGTTGGGTATAAGTCGGTTCTTTTTTTTGGAAGGCGGGCACATAAAATATAGTTATCGAGTGAGATGAGTAAGTTTAGTAAGACCAGTCCCCGAGCTTGCTTATGTGCAACCTTTCGCAGAGGCGGTGCTCTTGCGAAAACAGGGTAAGTACTATAGCTGCACATGGCAACCCAATGCGCAAGGGGGGGCGACGGATCCTGAAGTGGCAATTACGATTGTAGATGTTGCGAGGATAAATATTGCTGCAGTTAGAGGTGCCGATTGGTGGTGGCCGCGCTTATAAATCTCGGTAATAAAAATTCCAAGCAGGAAATTGTAAATTGTTGGTGTTCCGTAGAGGGTGAATGCGCCTCCGAGTTTTGGTGTGGATGTTTGCATGAGTACTATTCCAATAAAAGGTCCTGTCGCTAAAAAATATTTAGGCATGAAAAGAGATAAAGCCCAAACAACATAAAAAGCCGCTTCGAAATTTAAAGTCCGCCCTGCAGATACTACTGGGAGTGATCTAGGTTCTGGGAGCTGGCAAAAATAATATGTTTTTTAGAAAAAATACAAGTTGCTGCCAAGGGCCGGCATTGTGTTGGCAGCACTAACTATTGTTAGTGCTGTGATAAGGGTGTATAGCCAGTACGCTGGGACTATTCGAGCTATTCGGTGTGTTGCAAACTCTTTTGGAGAGATTGTTTTTTTAGAGGCTGATGCGTCAATCACAAAGCCGCTGATGGTAAAGAAAATATCTACGCCTATTGACTAGTGGCTGTGGGGTGGTGGTGTAGTCATGTTGCTGTCTTTGTTTTCGGAAAGTTGTACGTAGTGATGCAGTACTACGATCCATGCGGCAAAAGCCCTAAGGAACTCTATGGAATTTAGCATTTATTTGTGTCTTGAAACTTCCAGGTATATCAGTGGTGATAAGGGCGTGTAGTCTTTTATAGGTTCCATGGGCATGAAGCTGCGTAGTATGAAACCTGGCTTCAATGACTCTCATCTCCTGCCGGCTATCGAGTGGGTGTTTTTTTCCTGGTGCTGATTTGATTTTTACTTCAGGGAGTCTGATACCTTAGAGCGTATGCATGAGGAGCTAGGCTTCCTGGCATGTAATCGACTTTGAGGAAGTGGCCGCGATCAATGAAGAAGAAAATTCTCGTTTATGGTTCTACAGAGTTTGGCGTCGTTGTGCGCGAGCTGGTACGGCACAGCGGGGCGTATTTCGCCGGTTTCGTCGATGACTGGCATACCGGAGAGGGTATTGTCGGAACGCTGGAAGACGTCATCCATAAATGCCCGCCTGATGAGTATGATTTTGCCATTGCCATCGGGTACAAACACCTTGAGGCACGTCAGCGCAAGTTCGACGAGCTGCTTGCTCACGGCTACAGTCTGCCGTCTTTCATTCACCCGCAGGCCTATGTGAGCGACAGCACCACGGTTGGCGCTGGCGCCATGGTCATGGCTCGTGCTGTTCTCGACATCAGGGCGCATGTCGGGGATCTGGTTGTCGTATGGCCCGGGGCTGTGATCAACCACGACTGCGTGGTAGATGGAAACACGTTCATTTCCCCGAACGCCACCCTCTGTGGGTATTCCCGAGTAGGAATCGATACCTTCATTGGTGCTGGTGCGGTGGTGGTCGACCATACGGCTGTGCCAAGTGGTTCCTTCATAAAGGCAGGATCGGTCTATGTTCAGAAGCGGGCGAGCCACTAAATATCTAGAGAGCATCAAGGCAACTAGCGGGCGATTTGAGTGCAGCCCGAAGAGGTTTGTTGTAACTACGCGCTTCACTCACTGGCCGGCTAATGATAGCGTGCGCACCTCCTTCGTCTATCGGCTTGGCGTTTAACCATGCGTAACGCTGTATGTAAAAAAATTCTCCAGCTGATGCCGATGGTGCTGATCTGTGCGCTGCTCAGCGGAGTGTTTTTGCCGGTTTACTCTGATGAGATTATGACCAAGTTCAACAACGCGCGCTTTTTCCTGGAAAGCGGGCAGATGCTCTCGTTTTTTCCACAATGCACCACTACTGTCGGCCATGGGGTAGCTTGGGTCTTTTATCCGGCGGCAATACTGATTTCTTCAGTTTATGCTTACCTGGAGCCTTTGGGCCTACGTGTGAGTGGCGTTGTACTCGCGTTGGCTTGGTTCGGGCTGTTGGCTTACTGGTGTCATAGACAGGCCGCTGGGGAAGGAGCCAAGCGCTTTACCTTTCTGGTTGCTTTCGCGTCACTGGGGGTAATGCCCTATCTCTGGGTGCTGTCGCGCCCGGAGCAGTTTATGTTGTTGCCGGTTCTGATCTTTTGCATGTTGGCAGTGCTCACCCCTGCGCAGGGCAGCGGAGGAAGGCAATTGGCCGTAATGGGCGGGTTGGGGCTGCTGCTGTCGGTGTTTTTCTATGCTCATCCCAAGAGCCTGTTTTTCACGCCATTTCTTCTTGCTACCGTGTGGATTGCCACCCGAGGCTTCAATCTGCTGATTCGCGCGGGCCTGGTTCTCTATGTACTTGCGTTGAGTGTGCAAGTGTTGCGCGATGCCAGTTTGTTGGGGGGATGCCAGGATGCACCAGCCATCCAGGCGTTGCTGGCTGCCAACAGCCTGATGCCCGGTATGCTATTGAGCGACCCTGTTGCGTTCTTTGGAGCTGTTTGGCAAAACATCAGCCTGTTTCCCCAGCGCATGCTCGTTCACTTGACCTTCAGTCCGACCTTTCAATCGGGTTGGCTTCCGCCCTTGACGGAAAAACCTGACCTGTTGCTCTGGTTGAATCCACTCATTTACAACACCCTTCTGGTGTTAGTGGTGGGCAGCCACTTGCTGGCGTTGGGGATGGCAGTGATCTCCCTGGCACGTCGGCGGATGTCGGCTGCACTTCTCCTGGCGTCACTGCTGGCCGCGGGCGATCTGATCAATGTCGCGCTGTATAACCTCCAGAACTTTTATGCCGGCATTCAGTATGTCCCACTGTCTATTGTTATCGTCGCCTTGCTGTTCCAATGCCTGCCGGTTGTCCGGCCATGGTTTGCGGTCAGGGTAGCTGGGCACCTGACATTGGCGTTTGTGGCCGGTCTGTCGCTAATATCGTTGTTCACGCTGTTCTACCTGGTAACACCGAACCTGCTGCGCAATGCCGAATACGCAAACGCCAGTATTCCTGGTCAGCCGCTGTCCGTACCGGTACTGGGCGCCAAGGCACACCTGGATTCGATCCGGGAACTAGGCGAGTCCTGTCATATTCCGGCGGATCACGCTGAGCACGTGGTGGTCGATCACATGACCTACTTCGCCTATCTGAAAGATCGTAGCCCTGTACACGTCCTGTATGTTTCGGAGTTTGGCTACGGCGGGGATCTGCTCAATGGCAAGTTGCTGCCATTTCTCAAGGAAAGGAATAGCCCGGGCCTGATCACGCGCTGTGAGTGGGTGCCCAATGAGTTTCGCGATGTCCAGCGGCAGAATGACCGTGGTTATTGCTGCGTCGATTTTGGTGTCAGGTAGGAGGGGCGCCCGCTCCTACAGCGCAGGCGCGTAGTGAGCGGGACTACTGAGGAACTCAGCCAATAGCTGCAACGAGTACGGCAATGACGCGATCCTGCTGTTCAGGCGTCAATCCTACCCACAGGGGCAAGCGGATCAGTCGTTCCGATTGCTGGTCGGTCACGGCCATTGAGCCATGGACCCTGCCATAGCGTTTGCCGGCTGGCGACGAATGCAGGGGAACGTAGTGGAACACTGAGTGAATGCCCGCGCTTTTTAGCGCATTGAGCACCGCCTGGCGGTCAATCTGCGAGTCCAGCAGTACGTAGTACATGTGGGCGTTGTGGGTGCAGTCGGCGGGTATGATCGGGCGTCTGAGCAGACCCTTCTGCTCCAGGGGCGCCAAGGCATCATGGTAGTGCTGCCAGCAGGCCAGCCGCTGCTCGGTGATGCCTGTAGCTTCCTCCAGTTGTGCCCAGAGAAATGCTGCGATCAATTCGCCAGGCAGAAATGACGATCCGACTTCTTGCCAGGTGTACTTGTCCACTTCACCACGGAAGAAGCTGCTGCGGTCTGTGCCTTTTTCGCGAATGATCTCAGCGCGTCGAACCAAGGCCGGATCGTTGACCAGCAGCGCGCCGCCTTCGCCGGATATGACGTTCTTGGTTTCATGGAAGCTCAATGCGCCAAGGCTGCCAAGGCTTCCCAGTGGACGTCCTTTGTAACTGGCCATGATGCCTTGTGCGGCATCTTCGACAACGTGCAAGTCGTGTCGTTGTGCGATCGCCAGAATGCTGTCCATCTCGCAGGCTACGCCCGCATAGTGCACGGGAACAATAGCCCGGGTGCGCGGGGTGATGGCTGCCTCGATCAAGCGCTCGTCGAGGTTAAGCGTGTCTTCGCGAATATCCACAAACACTGGTACACCACCACGCAGCACGAACGCGTTGGCGGTGGAGACGAAGGTGTAGGACGGCATGATGATCTCATCGCCGGGCTGGATATCCAGCAGCAGGGCAGCCATTTCCAGCGCTGCGGTGCAAGAGTGAGTCAGCAGTGCCTTGTTGCAACCGCTGGTGTTTTCCAGCCACTGGTGACAGCGCTTGGTGAACGGCCCGTCGCCTGCCAGCATGTTGCCGAACTTGGCTTCGGCGATATAGTACAGTTCCTTGCCGGTCATGTGAGGGCGGTTAAATTGAATTTTTTCGCTAGTCATCGCAGTATTCCGATCAGGGTTTAGTGGCGATCATCAACAGTGAGCCGCCGATGGGAAAACGTACGCCCGTCTTGATCAGCAGCAGTTCGATTTGCATCACCGTTTCCAGGGAACGGTTAAGCCAGCGAGGGATGTTCAGTTCGTTCATGGGGTCATGCTGCTTGCTCGCGCGTTTTCTGGAGAGCCACATCAAGGGGATCAGTAGACTGACGAAAGAGCTGACATAGCTCACTTGTAGGCCGGCTCGCTGAACCTTTTCCACCAGTTCGGCTCGGCTGTATCGACGCACATGGCAGGCATATTCGTCGACCTGCGACCAAAGCCAGCGATGTTGCGGTACCGTCAGCACCAGGGAGCCTCCAGGACGGATGGCCCGGGCAAGGTTGCGCAATACTGTCTCGTCCTGCTCTATATGTTCGATGACGTCGAATGCACTGACTACGTCATATCGATCGACTTCATCCAACTGGGTCGCGTCCAGCTGTCTGAGCTGCGCGGTTGGAATGCGCTTGCGGGCGTACTCAAGTCCTTCCTCGAAGTATTCCGAACCGTGTAGCTCAATCTGCGGCCAGACACGACTGATTCCTTCGAGTACATAACCGGTGCCACAGCCAATCTCTAGCAGGCTGTTAAAGGGCCTTACTTTTTTTGTCAGGGCCCAGAGCACTAGCTTATTGCGCACTTTGAACCACCAATGACCCGACTCCGCCTGAGCAAGTTGACCATAGGACGAGGACGGAAAAGGCGAACGATCGGACGAGGTCATTGGGTTGCCTTGAATACGAAGAGTTTGAGGGTCACGAACAGATAGCCGGCGACCACTAAGATGGCCGCCGCTTGTACCCACTGGTGCGCATAACCGAAGTGATCGACAAACACGGCGAGTAGACAGAAGTTGATGCCATAACCAATAGTGTGGGCCAGGATGTAGCGTATGCCTGAACCTAGGATCCCACCTTGGTAGGAGAAGGTCAGACGGCGGTTTCCGAAGAAACCGATCAGCGCGCCAGCCACATAAAGTGCAGTCATGGTCAGCTTCGGAGTGCTCCCCAGTTCAGTCAGCAACAGATAAAGGGCATAGCCACAGGCATTGCTGAGTAAGCCGACCAAGGCATACTTGAGCAGTTGCGCAGTGGGTATCCGGTTTTTCAGTCGAGCGGTCAGGCTGTTCATTCAGTTGCCACGTCCAGCGCTAGGGTGAGAGCCAATATACTTACACCGCCAAGGCAGAGGAAAACCAGCCGCTTGTCGTCATGAGCGACCATA
Organism: Pseudomonas frederiksbergensis; assembly: GCF_001874645.1. Classification (NCBI taxonomy): domain Bacteria; kingdom Pseudomonadati; phylum Pseudomonadota; class Gammaproteobacteria; order Pseudomonadales; family Pseudomonadaceae; genus Pseudomonas; species Pseudomonas frederiksbergensis. The sequence continues at coordinate 1,637,140 of NZ_CP017886.1, read as the reverse complement.
AATATTCCTGACGATGGTGTAGGGGCGGCGCTTGCTTTCGGAGAATATTTTGGACAGGTAGATGCCGATGACGCCCATGCATGAGAGGACCAGACCGCCAAGCAACCATATCGAGACCATCACTGAGGTCCAGCCCGCCATGGTATAGGAGAAGAACAGCGAGTTGATCGTCAGATAGACGGTATAGCAGCAGGCAAATGAGAAGATAATCAGGCCGAGGTAGAAAATGGCGACCAGCGGCAGGACGCTGAAAGAGGTGACGGAGTTTACCACCAGCGACAACTTGCGCCTCAAGGTGTAGGTCGACTGGCTACTGCTGAGTTTTTGTATGGTGACAGCCTTTTGTACGAAGCCGGTGATTTGAAACAGCCCTGCCATGAACACCTCTCGTTCTTCATGGCACAACAGCGCATCGACATAACGCCGACTCATCAAGCGAGCGGTGACCACGTTGGCGGGGATCGACAGACCCGACAGCCGGTTGATCAACGTCCAGAAGAGACCTCCGCTCAAGCGTTCGAACCAGCTGCCTTTGCGCTGCTCCTGCACCCCAAAGACCACGTCACAGTCCTCGCCGCGCATTTGCTCGGAAAAGGTCAGCAGGCACTCTGGAGGCTCCTCCAGGTCGCTGTCAATCAAGAACACCTCGTCGCCCTTGGCGTGGGCGAGCCCTGTCATCATCGCCTTGTGATGGCCGAAGTTTCTTGAAAGATCGACCAACACCACATGGCGATCAGTTTCCGTCAGGCGAATGGCTCGAGCCAGGCTGTCATCGGGCGAGCCGTCGTTGACCAGGACGATTTCATAGTCATCGCCTGCAAGTGCATGCGCGACGCTGCTGCAGCGTGCATGAAACTCTTGGAGGTGGAGGGCTGACTGATACAGGGTGGCGACGATGGACAGTCTCATAAGGTGACATGCTTCATGTAAGTTTTAGATCCAGTGCCGCAGTTGAAGAGCAGGTCAAGAATGCTGACCCCGTGGACGAACGGGCCCCACAGTTGCGGGTATTCGCGGTAGTCACTGTAGTCGAACCAGTGCAGACCGATGCCTTGCGCCTGGAATTGTTCGGGCTGCAAGTAATCCTTGGCGGATGGCCCGGAAATATAGTCACTGGCGCCTGCCTGCCGGCACAAGTCGACCAGACGCTCGGTCTTTCCTTCGCTCATCTGGTAATCCCAGGAGCAAGAAATCCGTGTATTGATGCCCAGGTAGACGCAGATGGCCTTTATCAGGTTGCTGTTCAATTGGGTTAGGTGGCTGTAGGACGTTTCTAAGTACAGTGGACGAAGCCAGGTAGCGATAGCATCGAAATGTGCTGCCCGTCGGTAGTTACTCTCTAGGGTCTTCCAGTGTTTGATCTGCCAGCCATCGACCAGAGGTACATCACGGATACGCCGACGAATATCCTGCCCGACTGGCACTGTAAGCCACTGTACGCCCTGTGGCGTCTTGATCTGGTTACGGTTGCGCCAGTCGTTTTTGGTGAACTGCATATCATCGTAAAGGATAAATTCATCCACCGCAGCGATGAGGTCGAAGTAACCCTTCCAAGGGATATAGTTGGACTGCAGGATGGCAATTTTCTTCACATTGAAATCCGTTCGCGAGCAAGCGCACTGCCTATTTTGGAATCAGTGCTGTTGCCTGTGTATATTCGGAGGCTTTTCCATATGCTAACAGTAACAAGCGCAGTGGGTTACCCAAGGCATCCGCAGTCGCTTGAACCCTGGTGCTCGATATGCCCGGCGCAGGCATGAAGATCCCGCGATACGTTTCTGCGATTCATGCATTTTTTATGCAAATCAGCATTTGTCATCTTCGAAAAGAACACGCACTATGCGCGTTATGCAAAAACGCAATGTTTCTACCGTCTTAAGAGCGCTGCTCGATCAGCACGGGATCTCCCCTACGGAGCTTCACCGTCGCACCGGCGTGCCTCAATCCACCCTCTCGCGAATTCTCGGCGGGAAGATTGTCGATCCTTCGGATAAACACATTTCGAAGATCGCCGAGTACTTCCGTGTGAGCACCGACCAGTTGCGTGGCCGCGCAGACGTTGCGCCGGCCTCTGTGTCTGCACGCGAAGAGTCGCATTCGGAACTCAAGGACATAAGCCTGTGGGATGACGATACCCCCGTTGATGACGACGAGGTCTCGGTTCCCTTTCTTCGCGAGGTTGAATTGGCTGCTGGATCAGGAAGATTCGTCATCGAAGAAAGCGAGCGCTCAAGCTTGCGCTTCGGCAAGCGCAGCTTGCGACATAACGGTGTGCAGTTCGACCAGGCCAAATGCGTGACAGTGCGCGGCAACAGCATGTTGCCGGTGCTGCGCGATGGCGCGACGGTCGGGGTCAACGCCGGCAAGTCCGGAATTGGCGACATCGTTGATGGTGATCTGTATGCCATCAACCATAACGGCCAACTGCGGGTGAAACAGCTCTATCGTCTACCGACCGGTATTCGTCTGCGTAGCTTCAATCGCGATGAACATCCGGATGAGGACTACAGCTTCCAGGAGATCCAGGAAGAGCAGATCGTCATCCTCGGTCACGTCTTCTGGTGGGGCATGTACGCCCGTTAACCTCACCGCTGTCAGATAAAACCCGCTACCCAGCGGGTTTTTTTCGTCTGCCGAAAACCGCCAACGCCTTTGTCTACGGGGCTTCCATGCGTTTGTGCATTTTCAATGCATAAATAAATGCATTTATGCATTGACTGTATATGCATTCATGCATATTCTTTGTCTCAAGCCGCTCAACAACGGCTCGTAACGAAGCTCTTTAGTTTCACAGCAAAGGCAGCGATGAACCGGCCTCAACGGTTCAGAGGGTTGGCAACTGACCCGGGTGTGCAGCGTAAAGCACCAGAAGCAGTTATCCGGCGGACAGGGTCGCGGTCGGAGGAACAATTTGAATGGATCCGTACCGCGCCAGTCGCGCCGAAAGATCAGATAGCTGGACCGCATTACTGAAAAGCCCGGCAGGCGACGGGCTTTTTGGAATGCCTACCTACCGTCAGGCACATCCAGAGACAACGTTTGAACAATACACAAACCCATCACCTATTTATCAACGCAGGAGGCGTGACATGACAAACGAGCAGCAAGCGTTGCTGGACATGCCTATCTGGCTTGTCATTGCGCTGGCGGTCGTCGGCGGGGTGTCCGGAGAAATGTGGCGCGCCGACAAGGAGGGCGCTCGCGGCTGGCCACTGTTGCGGCGCCTGGCGCTGCGCTCCGGGGCCTGCATGGTCTGCGGGGTCTCGACCATCATGCTGCTGTATGCCGCCGGCATATCGATCTGGACCGCCGGTGCTTTCGGTTGCCTCACCGCGATGGCCGGTGCCGACGTCGCCATCGGCTTGTATGAGCGCTGGGCGGCCAAGCGGATTGGCGTCGGTGAAGTGTCGCCGCGTGATTCCAGCCAGGACCGCTAATGGTATTGGCAGCAAAGAGGATCACCGCTGAACAAGTCCAATGGACTGGCTGACGGGGGGCGTAGACAACGACCCCGACCTGCAAGGATGCGGGTTATCGACGGCAACTGCCCTTTACTCAAACCCGCCTCCGAGCGGGTTTTTTATTGCCCGGTGAATCCCATGCACATCACCCCGATCCTCAAGCAACTCCGCGATCAATGCCCATCGCTCGCCAACCGTGTGGTTGTTGGCATCGATCCGCAAACCCCACCCACCTCCCCATCGCAACCCACTCCCGTTGCTTATGTCGCGGTGATCGCCGATCTGGCGAGCAAGAACACTGCGCAAAACGCGTTTCGGCAAACCATCCGCGACCGCTTCGAAGTGACGCTATTGCTCGACGCCACGGATGCCGCGCTGGCGCTGGATCAGTTGCAGCGGCTGCGGGCCGAGTTGTGGCGGGCGTTGGTGGGGTTCAAACCTGGCGGCGATTACGACGCCATTGAATACGACGGCGGTGAGTTGGTTTCGATCAACGCCAGCCGCGTGCTTTACCGCCTGCGCTTTTTCGCCGAGTTCCAGTTGGGCCGCAACCGCTCCAGTGAACCGGCGGAAACCTGGCATGAGCGTGAACTGGACGGTTTGCCGTCCTTTACCGGGGTGACCGTGCGGGTCGATGCGATCGACCCGGCGGACCCCAACCTGAAACGTCCGGGGCCTGACGGGCGCCTGGAACTGACTTTCTCTGGAGACGTAAAGCAATGAGCAAACGCATCACTGTGCTGCCGGCCGAAGGCCGTGCCGTGCCCGACCCGGAAGCGGGCGATCTGTTGCCTCTCGAAGGCCGTGAAGTGCTGGACAACGCCTGGTGGCGTCGACGTTTGGCCGATGGCGATATCACTACCAACGCCGTGGAAGCGGCAAAACCACAGGGAGCCCAATAATGGCGATCGGATTCAGCAACATTCCTGCGGACATTCGTGTTCCGCTGTTCTACGCCGAGATGGACAATTCGGCCGCCAATAGTGCGTCGTCGGCCATGCGCCGGTTGATCGTTGCCCAGGTCAACGACAACGTCGCCAGCGCCGAGGTCGGCAAACTGGTGCTGGTGTCCAGCGTGGCGCTGGCCAAAAGCATCGGTGGTCAAGGCTCGATGCTGGCCTCGATGTACGAGACCTGGCGCAAGACCGACCCGGTCGGCGAAATCTGGTGCCTGCCGGTGCATAACACCGTGGGCAGCATTGCCAAAGGCGTGCTGACCCTGACCGGTACCGCCACAGAAAGCGGCGTGCTCAACCTGTACGTCGGTGGCGTGCGTGTTCAAGCGGCCGTGGTCAACGCCGCAACCGCGGCTCAGGCCGCCACTGCACTGGCCTTGAAAATCAACGCCAACGCCGATTTGCCGGTCACCGCCGCTGCGGTTGAAGGCGTGATTACCCTGACCGCCAAATGGACGGGTGACAGCGCCAACGATATCAGTCTGCAGTTCAATCGCCTGGGCAAGAGTAATGGCGAAGACACGCCGGCGGGTCTGACCACTGCGATCACCCCAATGGTCGGTGGCGCTGGCGTGCCGGATCAGGTGGCAGCAGTCGCTGCACTCGGCGATGAGCCGTTTGAATTCATCTGCATGCCGTGGACTGACGCAGCGACCCTCAATACCTGGCAAGCCGTCATGGATGACAGCGTCGGTCGATGGTCGTGGGCCAAGCAATTGTTCGGTCACGTCTACACCGCCAAACGCGGCACCGTTGGCACCCTGGTGGCCGCCGGCCAAACCCGTAACGACCAGCACATGACCATTCAGGCGCTGGAGTTGGGTGTGCCGCAACCGTTTTGGGTTCAGGCTGCCGCACTGGCTGCGCGCACCTCGGTGTTCATCTCCGCCGACGCCAGCCGTCCGACCCAAAGCGGCAGCCTGCCGGGTGTCGAACCGGCCCCGGCCAGTGAGCGTTTCACCCTGACCGAGCGCCAGTCGCTGCTCAACTACGGCATCGCTACCGCGTACTACGAAGGCGGCTACGTACGCATTCAGCGTGCGATCACCACCTATCAGAAAAACGCTTATGGTCAGGTGGACAACTCCTACCTGGACAGCGAAACCATGCACCAGTCGGCGTTCATCGTACGTCGCCTGCAAAGCGTGATCACCAGCAAGTATGGTCGCCACAAACTGGCCGCCGACGGCACCCGTTTCGGCGCCGGCCAGCCGATCGTTACTCCGAGCTCCATTCGCGGTGAACTGATCGCCCAGTACGCCAAGCTCGAACTGGAAGGCCACGTGGAAAACGCCGAGCTGTTCGCCGAGCACCTGATCGTCGAGCGCGACAGCCAGGACCCGAGCCGCGTCAATGTGCTGTTCCCGCCGGATTACATCAACGGTCTGCGCGTGTTCGCGCTGCTCAACCAATTCCGTCTGCAGTACGACAACGCGGCTTGAATGCCGCGTTTCACTGTATGAGTTCAGCCCACCTTGAGTGGGCTTTTTATTGAAGGGAGAAACACCATGGGTCAACTGATTGCGGGCACCTGCTACGTCAAAGTGGACGGCGCTCAACTGACCATCAACGGTGGCTGTGAAGCACCGCTGATGTCCACCAAACGCGAAACACTGGTGCCGGGTTTCTACAAGGAAACCGACATCACCCCATCGTTCAAAGTCACGGCGCTGCACACCCCGGACTTCCCGCTCAAGCAACTGGTCGCCGGTACCGACATGACCGTCACCTGCGAATTCAGCAACGGTAAAGTCTTTGTGCTGGCCGGTGCCTATCTGGTCGATGCCCCGATTTCCAAGGGCGATGACGCGTCCATCGCGTTGGTCTTCGAAGGCGTGAAGGGGACCTGGCAATGACTCAAGCCGTGAAGCTGCAAGTGGCCATTGAGGCCCACGGCGAGCCGCTGACCGAACTGACCCTGCGCCGTCCGACGGTGCAGGAGGTGCGGGCGATCAAGGCCCTGCCGTACAAGATCGACAAGAGCGAAGAAGTCAGCCTGGACATGGACGTCGCGGCCAAATACATCGCGGTTTGCGCCGGCATCCCGCCGTCGTCGGTCAACCAGCTGGACCTGGCTGACTTCAACGCGCTGAGCTGGGCCGTCGCGAGTTTTTTCATGAGTGCGGCATCGGCGCCATCACCGAGCTGATCGCTGCCGCCTATGACCTGGCCTGGTTCTGGAAGGTTGACCCTGAACAGATGATGGCCAGGCCACTGGACGTGCTCCGTGAATCACTGGAGCACGCGCAACGGATCAATGCGATGCAGCAGGTGCAGTGATGGCAGAGACAGAAAAGATTGAGAAAAAAGCGGTCTTGCTGACAGGCATCGATGAACTTTCACCCAAGCTCAAGGACCTTCGGGCGAAAGTCGATGGCTTCAAAACCAACCTTGAACAGGCCGGCATGGGCAAGCTGGACATCAGCGGCTTGTTCAAGGGCGGCAGCGTGGTCACGCCCTTCGTTGAAGGTATCAAATCGGCCGCAGCGTTCCAGGGCAAATTGGCCGAGGTCAGCGAGTCGGCAAAGAGCGTTGATGTACCCAGCGTGCCCAGCAGTGCTGCACAAAACCTGAACGTTTTCAGCGCTTCGATGGACAAGGTGTCGGTCGCGGTTGACGCGGCATTGCTGCCGGCGGTCAGCGCTGTAGTGGTCGGTCTGGAGCCGTTGCTCAACGGCGTCGGGACGTTGCTCAACGACAACCCGGAACTGGTCCAGGGAATTGCTGCGGGTGCTGTCGCGTTCTCGGCGATTCAATCGGCGGTGACGGGTGCTTCACAAGCGCTTGATCTGATGAGCACGGTGCTCAAGACCAGTCCGCTGATGCTGATTGCCATGGGCATTGCGTTGGTGGCCGGGGTGATCGTTGCGAACTGGAAGCCGATCTCGGCGTTTTTCGCCGGGCTCTGGCAAGAGATTGCGCCGGTGGTCATGCCGATGGTCGAGTTCTTCAAGACGATGTTCGCCTTCACGCCATTGGGGCTGATCATCAACAACTGGGGGCCGATCAGTCAGGTATTCGCCGCGCTCTGGGACGTGATCAAAGCGGCGGCTTCGTTGCTGTTCGATGCGTTCAAGGTGATCTTCAGTTGGACGCCACTGGGGATGATCGTCAATAACTGGCAACCGCTGGTTGGATTGTTTTCAGCCATCTGGGATTTGCTTCGGGCATTGTCCGTGCCCGTGATCGACTTCTTGAAAGGCCTGTTTGACTGGTCGCCGATGGCTCTGGTCAGTGCGGCGTGGGAACCATTGAGTGGATTCTTCTCTGGCTTGTGGGACTCGCTGACCAACGTCACGGCACCGGTCAGGGAACTGTTCAAAACGCTGTTCGATTGGTCTCCGATGGAGATGATTACCGCGAACTGGACGCCGATCATCGCGTGGTTCAGTGGGCTGTGGGAAAAACTCAAGGCGATAATCGAGCCGATCAAGGACATGTTCGGCGGTAGTTTCAGTGGCTTCATTGCGAAGATCACCGGCAAGGTCGAAGGCTTGACCGAGGCGCAACAGAAAACCAACGCCGAGGGCAAAGGTGAACTGGCGCCAGCTTTTTTCGGTGCCAGTAACGATCAACCGTTGCTGTCGAGCGATTTGCCTAAAGGCTCCAACGCCCTGGTGCAACAAAGCGCCGCCAACAACCGCGCGCAACTGGAGGGCGGCCTGACGGTGCGCTTTGAAAATGCACCGCCCGGCATGCGCACCGATCAACCACAGACTAACCAACCTGGCCTGGCCCTGACGTCGCAGATCGGCTATCGCTCACTTTCTCTAGGAGGTTCCAATGAGTTGGCGTGATCGTTTGTTGCCGGCGTCTTTTCGTGGCGTCGGATTCTGGGTCGATCAGGCGAAAACCCCGGTCGGCCAGAAAGGTCAGCTGCATGAGTATCCCCAGCGTGGCCAGCCGTTCTTCGAGGGCCTTGGCCAACAGGCGAAGATTCACGACCTGACGGCCTTTATCGTCGGGCCGGATTGCCTGGAGCAGCGTGACACACTGCTCAAGGCGCTGGAGGAGGGCGCGGGTGAACTGGTTCACCCGTGGCTGGGGCGGATGCAGGTCAAGGTCGGCGAATGCGAAATGACTCAGACCCGTCAGGACGGCGGGCTGGTGACGTTCACCCTGAAGTTCTACCCCGATCAGCCGCTGCAGTTCCCCACCGCTCAGGTCAACACTCGCGAGCAATTGCTGGTGTCGGCTGACAGCTTGTTGGGGTCGATGGTGCGACGCTTCGAGGATGCCATGAGCCTCATCAAGGCGGCGCGGATCGGCATCAAAGAACTGCGCGATAGCCTCAAAGACGTCTACGAGGTCATCGCGCACGAGTTCAAGGCGTTGATCGAGACCTATAAGGAACTCAGTTTGCTGGTCAAGGCCATCAAGGAACTGCCCCGTGAAGTGAGCGCGGAGTTCAAGGGGTTGCTCGGCGACATCAAGGAACTCGGGGACTTCGCTCGTGAGGGTTACCGTGGCGTTCTCGCCAGTGCCTCACAGCAGGTCGAAGCGCTGAAAAAGATCGATGCACCCAAGCTCACCACCGGCAAGGACACGGTGGCGGCGGCTCAGGCTTTGGCCAATCTGGTGCAGGACGCGTTGTTGGTGAAGCTCGGCTATCAGGTGGCGCAGATGCCGGTGGCCACCCCGGTGGTCAAATTGAACGCCACGCCGTCCCTGGCGCAGCAAGCGGTGCAACCGGTGCGGCGAGTGGACGTGCCGGTGGCCGACGATGTGCTGACCTTGCGTGACGCGCTCAACGAAGCGATCTGGCAAGCCGCCCTCAAGGCTGACGCTGTGCACTATCAAACGCTCAATGCATTGCGCCAGCAACTGTTTGGGCATCTGACGGCAGTGGCATCGTCCGGTGTGCGGCTGATCACCCTGTTTCCCAATCAGAGCATGCCGGCACTGGTGCTCACCTATAAATACCTGGGGGATGCCACGCGGGTGGGTGAAGTAACGCAACGCAACGGTGTGATTCACTTTGGATTCCTGCCCCCGGGCGGCCTGCAAATCGCCCGGGAGTAAACCATGACCGACCTTGCAAACGCTGTCAGCCTGACTGTTGACGGTCTGGATTATGGCGGCTGGAAAAGCGTTGAAATCAGTGCGGACCTGGAGCGTCAGTTCCGCACCTTCACACTCAACATCACCTGGCAATGGCCAGGGCAAACGCTGGCGGTTCCGATCAAACCCGGTTCGCGTTGCCAAGTGCGGATCGGTTGCGATCTGGTACTCACGGGGCACGTCTACAAGGCGCCGATCAGTTACGACGGCAAGCAGATCAGCCTGAGTATCGAGGGCAGTTCGCTGACCCAGGACCTGGTGGATTGCGCGGCGATCAACCGTCCGAGCCAATGGCTGGAGCAAAGCGTGCTGAGCATCGTCCAGGCCCTGGCATCGCCTTATGGCGTGGGGGTGGTCAGCGAGATTCCACAAACCGCCAAGCTGAGCAAACACAGCATTGTCCCGGGTGAAACGGTGTTTCAGTCCATCGACCGCTTGCTGACCCTGTACCGGGTGTTCTCCACCGACGATGCCGAAGGCCGTGTGCTGTTGGCGAAACCGGGCAGCGGCGGGCGGGCCAGTGATGTGCTGGAACTGGGCAAGAACATCCTCTCGGCCACTGCACCGATGGATTTCAGCCAGGTGTTTTCCGAATACCGGGTGATTGGCCAGCACAAGGGCAGCGACACCAAAAGCGGTAGTGCGGTGAGCGAGGTGTCGGGTGTGGCGACCGATGCCACGACCCCGCGCAAACGGGTCACGGTGATCAGCGAAAGCGCGCAACTGACGACGGAGCTGGCGCAGCAACGCGCCGACTGGGAAAGCGCCACCCGCACCGGCAAGGCATTGACGACGACCTACCGTGTGCAAGGCTGGCGACAATCCAACGGCGACTTGTGGCGGCACAACACGCGGGTAAAGGTGATCGACAAGGTGCTGGGTTTTGATCAGGACATGCTGATCTCGAAGGTCACTTACTCGCTCTCTGAACAGGGCTCCATCACCACCCTGCAAGTGGCGCCGCCGCATACCTTCGACGCCAACCCGGTGCCACCCAAGAGCTGATTTCGGTCGGCCCTCCAAAAGATCGCAGCCTCCGGCAGCTCCTACAGATAAACGACCTACCTCCGTAGGAGCTGCCGAAGGTTCGGGCCGCGTTCGGACGATCTTGGACACCTCGGGGCACCCTTTTCGTATCCAAGGAAAACCCAATGAGCCTACTGACACGCCTCTTGGCGCGCGGCACTGTCGTGCTCGCCAATTCGGCTACCAAGCTGCAATCGCTGCAAATGCGTCTGACTGCCGGTGAAGTGAATGACGACATGGAGCACTTCGAACCCTACGGTTTCACCAGCAACCCGCTGGCCGGCGCCGAAGGTATTGCGACCTTTCTCGGCGGGGATCGCTCTCACGCCGTGGTACTGGTGGTCGCCGATCGCCGCTATCGCCTCAAGGCGCTGGCACCCGGTGAAGTGGCGATCTACACCGACGAAGGTGACAAGGTCCACTTCAAGCGCGGACGGATCATCGACATCGAAACCACCACGCTGAACATCCGCGCCAGCGCTGCCGTCAACATCGACACGCCGACCCTGACCCAGACCGGCAAGATCGTCTCTCAGGGCGATCAGATCGCCGGCGGTATCAGCCAGATCAAACACGTGCACCCGGGCGTCCAGCCGGGCAACGGCCAGACCGCAGCACCGGCAGGAGGTCAATGATGTTTATCCGTCGTGACCTCAAAGCCGCCCTGACCCGTTCGGTGCTGATCAGCCTCTTCACCTGGCGCCGCGCCGCCGCCGATGACTTCCTCGGTGACGACGAACGCTTCGGCTGGTGGGGCGACAGTTTCCCCACGGTGGCCGACGACCGTATCGGCTCGCGACTGTGGTTGCTGCGTCGGGTCAAGCTGACCCGGCAGACCCAGGTCGACGCCGAATTTTATGCCCGCGAAGCCCTGCAATGGCTGATCGACGACGGCCATTGCAGCGCTATCGAGATCCTCAGCGAGCGCCTCGACGACCAGCGCTTGAACCTGCGCACGGTATTGACCCTGGCCGACGGTGAGCGTCTGGACATCAACCCTGAACACAGTTGGCAGGTGACCTATGCCGTTTGAAACGCCTTCGCTGCCGGTGCTGATCAAACGCACCCAAAGCGACCTGGCCAGCGATTCGCTGCGCCAGTCCGATGCGCAAGTTCTGGCCCGAACCCTCGGCGGCGCCGCCTTTGGCCTGTATGGCTATCTGGACTGGATCGCCGAGCAGATTCTGCCGGACAAAGCCGATGAAGCCACTTTGGAACGCATCGCCGCGCTACGCCTCAACCAACCGCGTAAAGCGGCACAATCAGCCCGCGGATCTGTCAGCTTTACCGCCACGGCTGGCGCGGTGCTGGATATCGACACCCTGCTGCAATCGAGCGATGGTCGCACTTACAAAGTGACTGCCGCGAGCACCACCAGCAATGGCCTCAACAGCACCACCATCGCCGCGCTGGACGCCGGATCTCTCGGCAATGCCGACGCCGGCATGACGCTGATCCCGGTGCAACCGATCCAGGGTATTGGCGGAGTCTTCACCGTGTTGGCGCCGGGACTGACCGGAGGTGTTGCTCGTGAAAGTGTCGAGTCGCTGCGCTCGCGGGTGATTCGCTCGTACCGCATCATCCCTCACGGTGGCTCGGCGCAAGACTATGAAACCTGGGCGCTGGAGTGCCCGGGGATCACCCGCGCCTGGTGTCGCGGCAGCTATTTGGGGCCGGGCACGGTCGGTTTATTCGTTATGCGTGACGACGACCCGCAACCGGTCCCGGACGCGACACAGCTGGCGTTGGTCCAGGCGTACATTGAGCCTTTGCGCCCGGTCACTGCCGAGTTGCATGTGCTGGCGCCGGTGCAATTGCCGGTGACCTACCGTCTGCGCCTGACCCCCGACACCAGCGCCGTGCGCGCCGCCGTCGAAGCGCAGTTGCGCGACTTGCACAACCGCGAGGCCGGGCTCGGTGACACTTTGCTGCTGACCCACATCGCCGAAGCCATCAGCAGCGCCACTGGTGAAAGCGATCACAAACTGGTCGCGCCAGCCGCCGACGTTACGGCCGGGAGCAATCAGCTGCTGACGTTCGGAGGTTGCGTATGGCTGCAATAAGAACCGCCGCGCAATACCAGGCCCAACTGCGCAGCCTGCTGCCCAGCGGCCCGGCCTGGGATCCCGAGCGAGTGCCGGAGCTGGAACGCGTCCTGGAAGATGTCTCTCAGGAACTGGCTCGCCTCGACGCCCGCGCCGCCGACCTGCTCAACGAAATGGACCCGGCCGGCGTCAGCGAACTGGTGCCGGACTGGGAGCGGGTGATGAATCTGCCCGACCCGTGCCTGGGCTTGAACCCACTGTTCGACGACCGCCGCCTCGCCGTACGTAGGCGATTGCTCGCGGTTGGTGCTCAGACCGCGGTGTACTTCGTTGAAATCGCCCGCAGCCAGGGGTATCCGAATGCCACTGTCACGCAATCGCGAGCACCACGCATGGGGCGCTCAAGGTTTGGATCGGCGCACTTCGGTACATGGCAGGCTCAGTTCATGTGGACGCTCAATACCGGCGGCCGCCTCCTGCTGGGTCGCCGCTTCGGCGCCAGCTACTGGGGCGAGCGCTTTGGCATGAACCCAGGGTCCGCCCTGGAGTGCCTGATACACCGCAGTGCACCTGCTCATACGCAGGTGCAAATCAATTATGACTAGGGGATAGAAGAGTGGATTACCCAAAGAGTGTGCCCAGCGTAGGGCTGGTAAATGGAAAGTTTGTCGACGAGAACCCGCTGAATGGTACCCCGGGGTCACTGATACCTGCCGCGTGGGGGAACTCGGTTACAGAAGAGTTACTGGCTGTGATCAAAGGCGCGGGGGTTGTTCCTGACGAAGTCGAGCTCGGGCAATTGCTGCTGGCTGTACGCAAAATCAATCAGGCGGGATTGGTTGATTATGCATTGGACACTGGCAAGGCCGATGCCTATGCCGCCAATTATGCACCGGTGCTCATCAATCTGGTCGACGGCCTGGTGTTGCGCTTCAAAGCGTTGCACGCCAATACCGGAGCGAGCACCTTTTCGCCTAACGGGCTGGCTGCCAAACCCATCGTCGGTACTGACCATAACGCCGTCCAGGAAGGAGAGATCACTGCCGCAGGCGATGTTTGGGTGCAATGGAACAGCTCGATTGCGGAGGGGGCCTGGGTGATGGTCGCCAGCACCGGAATGATCAAGCAGACCGGCAGTGATATTGGTGACATCAAAACCGTAGCGACTGCAGAACCGTCAAAAGGCTGGCTGAAATGCAACGGTGAAATCGTTTCTCGCACGCAATATGCCGCGCTTTTCGCGGCCATCGGTACGCGTTTTGGCGCAGGTAATGGAAGTACGACCTTTGCCCTGCCGGATCTGCGCGGTGAATTTGTACGTGGCTGGGACGATGGCCGCGGAGTCGATGCAGCACGGGAATTGGGCAGCGCGCAAGGCGGACAAAACGCCTCGCACACCCATGCGGCCTCGACTGCCGGCGCGGGTACACATACCCATGGCGCCTCGACAGGAGGCGCAGGCACCCACACCCACACCGGCATCACTAACAATTCCGGGGATCACCAGCATGGCGTTTATGCCAATGGTAACAACACGTCTTATGGTCGTCAGGGCACCGGCAGTGGGCCGGGCGACTATAACGCGGTGACTGCAGCAGGGGGCAACCACGGCCATAGCCTGGCGATCAATGCTGTGGGTGACCACGCCCACACCGTCGCGGTAGCTGCCGTTGGCGATCACGCTCACACCGTTACCGTGGCAGCGGTCGGCGGCAATGAATCGCGTCCTCGCAACGTCGCGTTGCTGTACGTAATCAAATACTAGGCAGCAGGACATTGGTTTATGCCTCTAACAGAACAGCAACTGCTCAACATCATGCCGAACGCCCGCCCTCAAGCGGGCGTTTTCGCTTCTGCTCTCAACACCGCCATGACCCACCACAACATCAATACCCCCAAACGCATCGCCGCGTTCCTTGCGCAAGTCGGCCATGAGTCGGGGCAGTTGCGTTACGTGCGTGAGTTAGGCAACGACCAGTACCTCAGCAAATACGATACCGGCGCGCTGGCCATTCGCTTGGGCAACACGCCTGAAGCTGACGGTGATGGGCAGCTTTACCGGGGGCGAGGACTGATCCAGATCACCGGGCGCGACAACTATCGTCGATGCAGCCTCGCGCTGTTTGGCGATGAGCGTTTGCTGTCCTTGCCTGAGTTGCTTGAGCAGCCGCAGTGGGCGGCCGAATCGGCGGCCTGGTTCTGGGAGCTGAACGGCTTGAACGAACTGGCCGATCGTGGGCAGTTCAACAGCATCACCCGCCGGATCAACGGTGGGTTGAATGGGCTGGAAGAACGTTTGCAGCTCTGGGCGCGGGCGAGGGCGGTGTTATGCCAGCCTTCGGTCTGATGCCGATTTCTTACCGGGCAATTGGCGTCGCTGTACTGTTGGCCATTGTGGCTGGCGGTGCCGCGGCACTGTCCTGGCACATTCAGGATTGGCGTTACGGCCGGCAGTTGGCGGATCTCGCCAAAACCCAGGCTGAGGCGCTGAACCAACTGACCCTGGCGGCGGCGAATCAACAGCGCGCCGAACAGGACAAGCGCCTGGCTCTGGAGCAGCGTCTTCAAGCCAGCGATCAAACCTATTCAAAGGCCTTGAGCGATGCACAACGTGATCAAGGTCGCCTGCGCGACCGTCTTGCCACTGCTGATTTGCGCCTGTCAGTCCTTGTCGACCCCAGTGATGCCGACGCCGGTTCTGGTGTGTCAGCCGCCTCCGGAGCCGGCGGCATGGTTCATGGAACCGTACGAGCCCGACTTGAGCCAGCGCATGCTCAACGAATTATCGGCATCACCGACGCAGGCGACCGCGGACTGATTGCCTTGCAGGCCTGTCAGGCCTATGTCAGAGCGCTCGCTCGCTAACATTTTGATCTAGCCTGCGTCTTGCAAGCGTGATTCGCTCGTGTACGGTAGAGCGCATGCCCGCCTGATCAAGGAGAGAGTCGTGAACGAAATTACCCAGCTTGCCGCGGAACTAGGCCGGCGTTTACAGGTTCTCAATGCCCACGTCAGCACGGCTGAGTCTTGCACGGGTGGCGGGATCGCCGAAGCGATCACCCGGATTGCCGGCAGCTCGGCGTGGTTCGAGGCCGGCTATGTCACCTATTCCAATCGCCAGAAGACCCAGCAACTGAATGTGCCCGCCGAGTTGTTCACTGAGGTCGGGGCGGTCAGCCGTGAAGTGGTCGAAGCCATGGTACGTGGCGCCCAGCACAAGAGTCGCGCGCGTTTTGCCGTGGCGGTCAGCGGTATTGCGGGGCCGGACGGCGGTACGCCGAACAAACCGGTGGGCACCGTGTGGCTGGCCTGGGGTGTCGCAGATGCAGTGTATTCGGAGTACCGACACTTCCCCGGCAACCGCGATGAAGTCCGCCGACAAACGGTGAAGGCCGCGCTAGAGGGGTTGCTGCAGTATGCCGCCGGAGAAATCTCAAATCAGGGGTAGGCGATCCCGAAACGCTGTGGAATAATACTGGCTACTTATACAGGTGTTGGCCGTCAGGCCTTATTGATTACGTGAGGACTTTAATGGACGACAACAAGAAGAAAGCCTTGGCTGCGGCCCTGGGTCAGATCGAACGTCAATTCGGCAAGGGTGCCGTAATGCGTATGGGCGATCAGGACCGTCAGGCGATCCCGGCTATTTCCACTGGCTCTCTGGGTCTGGACATCGCACTCGGCATTGGCGGTCTGCCAAAAGGCCGTATCGTTGAAATCTACGGTCCTGAATCCTCCGGTAAAACCACGCTGACACTGTCCGTGATCGCCCAGGCTCAAAAAGCCGGCGCGACCTGCGCATTCGTCGACGCCGAGCACGCCCTGGACCCGGAATACGCCGGCAAACTGGGCGTCAATGTCGACGACCTGCTGGTTTCCCAGCCTGATACCGGCGAGCAAGCCCTGGAAATCACCGACATGCTGGTGCGTTCCAACGCGGTTGACGTGATTATCGTCGACTCCGTGGCGGCCCTGGTACCGAAGGCTGAAATCGAAGGCGAAATGGGTGACATGCACGTCGGCCTGCAAGCCCGTCTGATGTCCCAGGCGCTGCGTAAAATTACCGGTAACATCAAGAACGCCAACTGCCTGGTCATCTTCATCAACCAGATCCGGATGAAAATCGGTGTGATGTTCGGCAGCCCGGAAACCACCACCGGTGGTAATGCGCTGAAGTTCTACGCTTCGGTTCGTCTGGACATCCGCCGCACCGGCGCGGTGAAAGAAGGCGACGAAGTGGTCGGCAGCGAAACCCGCGTCAAAGTCGTCAAGAACAAGGTGGCTTCGCCGTTCCGTCAGGCCGAGTTCCAGATTCTTTACGGCAAGGGCATCTACCTCAATGGTGAGATGATCGACCTCGGCGTACTGCACGGCTTCGTTGAAAAATCCGGTGCCTGGTATGCCTACAACGGCAGCAAGATCGGTCAGGGCAAGGCCAACTCGGCCAAGTTCCTGCAGGACAACCCGGACATCGCTGCCACCCTTGAGAAGCAGATTCGCGACAAGCTGCTGACGCCGACTCCAGACGTCAAAGCTTCGCCGGTCAAAGAGACCGCCGATGATCTGGCTGATGCTGATATCTGATTGATCCGATGACCGCCGTACTCGATACCCTCGTCGCGGTGCGGCGAACCGCAATGGACCTGCTCGCGCGACGCGAGCACGGTCGAGTCGAGCTGACGCGTAAACTGCGTCAGCGCGGTGCTTCTGATGAAATGATCGACACAGCACTCGACCGTCTGACGGAAGAGGGGCTGCTGTCCGAATCCCGCTACCTTGAAAGCTTCGTTTCCTACCGTGCCCGTTCCGGTTATGGCCCTTTGCGCATCCGCGAAGAGTTGAGCCAGCGCGGCTTGCAACGTGCCGATATCGAACTCGCCCTGCGTGAGAGCGGAATCAGCTGGCAAGAAAACCTGGAAGACACCTGGCGACGCAAGTTTGCCGGGCATTTGCCGATA
The DNA here is from genome assembly GCF_001874645.1 of Pseudomonas frederiksbergensis. NCBI lineage: Bacteria > Pseudomonadati > Pseudomonadota > Gammaproteobacteria > Pseudomonadales > Pseudomonadaceae > Pseudomonas > Pseudomonas frederiksbergensis. The sequence continues at coordinate 1,619,633 of NZ_CP017886.1, read as the reverse complement.
GACGCCCGTGAGCGCGCCAAGCAAGGGCGCTTTCTTGCCTATCGGGGATATTCCATGGAAATGATTGGCCGCTTGTTCAGCGGCCGAGGATTGGATGACTGACTGAAGAGGCCTGACTATTGAAATAGTCGGGCCTTTTTTTGATCAAGTGACCTTGACCGGTTCCCGTTTGCGCTGTGATGCGGGCTGGGCCGTGGCCCAGTTTTCCGGCAGGTTGATGTAGTCGACCAACTCACGCAGGCGTCCGTGATCACGGGCGTTGAAGGTGAAGGACAGTCGCGCCAGATGACTGAACTGAGCCTCGTCGTGCTCCTCGCCACTGTAAGCATGTTGATGAAAGTGATCGCTTAGGCACAGGTCGGCAAAGGCCTCCTGCATATGCTCAAGCGCTTGGTCGTTGAGTGGGTGATTCATGCGAATCACGAACTGACGTTTCAGCCAACGGCTGGAGTGGTAGTTGCTGTAGAACTGATTGATCTCCGACACGGCCTCATCGACGTTGTACACCAGACGAATCAGCTTCAGGTCGCTCGACAGGATGTAACGGTTGGCCTCCAGTTGATTGCGGATGAAGTCCAGCACACTTTCCCAGAAACTGCCACCGGGAGCATCCAGCAACACCACGGGAACCAGTGGGCTTTTACCGGTCTGGATCAGGGTCAGTACTTCCAGGGCTTCGTCCAGGGTGCCGAAACCGCCTGGACAGAGCACCAGTGCATCGGCTTCTTTGACGAAGAACAGTTTGCGGGTAAAGAAAAAGTGGAAGGGCAGCAGGTTGGCTGTGCCGCCGACGGTCGGATTCGCATGCTGCTCGAAGGGCAGGGTGATATTGAATCCAAGGCTGTGATCCCGGCCTGCACCTTCGTGGGCGGCGGCCATGATGCCGCCACCGGCACCGGTGATGACCATCAGGTTCGATTGAGCGAGTTTTTCGCCCAGTTCCCGGGCCAGGGCGTACAGCGGATGTTCGACCGGTGTACGAGCGGAGCCGAAAACGGTGACTTTGCGCCGTCCCTTGAACTGCTCCAGCACGCGGAAGGCGTGCTCCAGTTCGCGCAGGGCTTGCAGGGTGATCTTGGCGTTCCAGCGATTGTGGTCTTCTTGCGCCATGCGCAAGACCGTCAACATCATGTCGCGATAAATCGGAATATTCGGGCTATTGGGTGAAACCAGGTTGAGTTGCTCTTCGATCTTGCTGGTGAGATCGACGCCGATGCTTTGAAAATGACGCACCAGAAGGTCATTTGGTTGGTAAGGCATTCAACTTCTCCTTCTACACAGAACCTTCGGCCCGAACGAGAAATTCGCCTGAGCCGCGACACTGCTTGTGTCGCTGTCAGCCCGCAAAGAGGGCTGGGCACTACACCCGACTCGACAGCACCGTGAAGCGTTGAAGTAGCGGTCGAGTCATCCAGACGGGTTCTGTTTATCCCTTGGATGAAAGAAACGTTCGCACGACAAGACTCTGAATGGGCAGCCCCTTTTCTGCCTTGAATATTGAACACGAATACACTGAATCTAGACGCTCGCTGTGAGTTGTGCTGACTTGATCATGGTCCTCGAAAGTCTTTGCTGGCAATCACTTATTACGGGTTTGCAATCGCCTTTCACCGCCCGTCAGAACCTCTGCCGGATGTCCATGGCTCTGATTTACTAAGTGACAGGCACAACAAGACAGCATTGCGTCCAAGGCAAGGCGCAACGCTTCAGGAGCTGTGGGGAATCATCGCGCAATGACTGGCGATCAAATGCAAGGAGGCAGGCAATGAGCCTGATGATTCTGGAGGTCGATACGCAACTGTATCGATTGCTGCAGTCGGCGGCCGCGCGCAATCACGTGAGCCTCGAAGAGGAATGTCGTCGACGCCTGGAAGGTACAGAACAACGCTCGCCTTATTTGCAGGCGCTGGTGGCAGAGCTGCGCGCCGAAGATGAGCAACGACGCGCGGGCTCGCAGTGATTACTTTTTCTTTTGCGCAGTCTGCGCAGGGCAATCCGATTCCTGGTAGCTGGCCGAGCCTACGGGGCGATTGGTTTTGTTTTCCGAGAAGTCGTAACGCATGATCGCGCCCTTGGCCATCAGCTTGCGATAGTTCGCGTTGCGGCAAACGCTGGCGCCCAGTTGCAGATAAACGGCTTTCGGATTGGCACGCATTTCGTCGGCATAACCGGATTGCACGCTGATGTGGTCGATCAGTTGTTTGCCTTCAACCGTATAGCCTTGGTCGAGCAGGTTCTCATTGATTTCCCGAGGCAGGCCGACGTTACTTTCCGCAGCAACCTTCTCCAGCATCTTGCCCAGATTCAAGTCATTCAGGGAGGCTGCTTGAGCGCTGAAAGGCAGGGCCAGCAGAAGGGCAGCGGTGGGGACGATAAGGCGCAGCATGAAACTCTCCTGGTTCAGTGACTGGTGCTTCGACCAGCCACATGGCGGTGCGTTCAGTGGCGGCGGATTATAGGCGAGCGGGGGTAGGCGGTACAGGCTTGGGCTGGCTGCTCTGGTAAACTGCCGTGACTTTCTGCCCTGCCGAGTGTGTTTCGTGTCGATTTTCCTTCCCCGCCGGCGTTGCCAGCGATGAGTCATGCAGTTTCGCGTTTCGCCATGAACGCTGTAGCCCGCCTGCGCGATGAGCGCGAAGAAGAGAGCACCAAGCCTTTTCTGGCCCGCGGTTCACGGGCACCTCGTTGCCACACATGCCGTGTGATCGAGAGTCACTGTCTATGCAGCTGGCGCCCTCAGGTCGAATCGCGGGCCGGCGTTTGCCTGATCATGACCAGGAAGGAAGTGTTCAAACCGAGCAATACCGGCTGGCTGATCGCTGACGTGGTGAGGGATAACTTTGCCTTCATCTGGTCGCGTACCGATGTCGATCCTGAACTGATCAAGCTTCTATCTGACCCGCAGTGGCAGCCTTACCTGGTCTTTCCCGGCGAATACGTTGCGCCCGAACGGGTGACTCATACCGTTGAGGCGACTGGCGAGAAGCGCCCACTGTTCATCCTGCTGGATGCAACCTGGACCGAGGCGAGAAAGATTTTTCGCAAAAGCCCTTATTTCGACGGGTTTCCGATTCTGAGCCTGCTCCCCGAAAAGCTCTCACGATACCGCTTGCGAAGGTCGACCCGCAGCGAACACCTGTGCACCGCGGAAGTGGCTGCCTTGTGCCTGGATCTGGCGGGGGATGTAGATGCTGCATCGGCACTGGATGCCTATTTCGATGTGTTCAGCCAGCATTACCTTGATGCCAAACATCAGCTGGAATTGAATGTCTCGACCCCGGCCCATACAGAGTTGTTGCCATTCGTTGAACACACAGCGCCGGTCATGCCCTGAGAGTCGCCCATACTGAGTTAACCACGGGTTTGCGGCTTGACCACCCAGGCTTCGCTGGGCATCCTTGGCGCCGATTGGGGTGCGGCCGAAGATTGAAACGCTGGTTTTATGGGCTCTTGGCGTTGAACGTGCCCTGTTGGTGCCGCTGTCTGGTGGTGCCTCGAGTTGCCTTGGCGAGGCCTGAATGCATCAGGTCAGCCATAAAAAACAGGATCATTTGAAAAATGGCCACATACGAAATCCTGATTGCCGATGACCACCCACTCTTTCGTAGCGCGCTGCACCAGGCCGTGACCCTGGGCCTTGGCCCCGAGGTTCGTCTGGTGGAAGTGGCGAGCATTGCCGAGCTGGAAGCCCGTCTGACCGAAAAGGCTGACTGGGATCTGGTGCTGCTGGACCTGAACATGCCGGGCGCGTACGGGTTTTCCGGGCTGGTGCTGTTGCGCGGTCAATACCCGCAGATCCCGGTGGTGATGGTTTCGGCTCAGGAAGAAGCCTCGATCATGGTGCGTTCCCGTGAGTTCGGGGCCAGTGGTTTCATTCCAAAATCCAGTTCATTGGAAGTGATTCAACAAGCCGTGCGCTCTGTGCTGGATGGCGATGTCTTTTGGCCACCGCAGGCATTTGAAGCAGTCAGCGTTTCGGACGAGGCCAAGGCTGCCAGCGAAGGCTTGGCCAGTCTGACGCCACAGCAGTTCCGTGTATTGACCATGGTCTGCGAAGGTCTGCTGAACAAGCAGATTGCCTACGAATTGAGTGTGTCGGAGGCGACGATCAAGGCGCACGTGACGGCGATATTCCGCAAGTTGGGTGTGCGTACCCGGACTCAGGCGGCGTTGCTATTGCAACAACTTGAGTCGATTTCGAGCCACTAAAGGCTCTTTCATTCACGCTTTTTTAACTTCTGTTGATCTAGCTTTTCTACTCCTTCTGGTTCAGTTGCCTACTCTATGTCGCCTTTCAAAGGTCAAACCGGTCTCAAGCGCATTCTCAATGCGGGTGGTTATTCTCTTGACGGTCTGCGTGCAGCCTTCATCGGCGAAGCCGCATTCCGTCAACTGGTTCTGCTCAATGTCATCCTGATTCCGGTAGCGTTTGTGCTGAACGTCAGCCACGTCGAGCGTGCCTTGCTGATTGCCGTCTGTATGCTGGCGCTGATTGTCGAGTTGCTCAATTCGGCCGTGGAAGCGGCAATTGACCGGATTTCCCTTGAGCGGCACCCGCTGTCGAAAAATGCCAAGGACATGGGCAGCGCTGCTCAGTTAGTGGCCTTGAGCATGATCGCGATGGTGTGGACAGTCATTCTGATCTAATACCCGGGAAGTTTTCGTACGGGCCCTAGGCAATCGTCGGCAAAACGATCTCGTCGCTGCGCTGAACCCCTGCGGTGAAAGCGCGGCACAGTTCGAGAAACTCTCGCATGGCCGACGTCTGATATTTCTGCTTGTGCCAGATGAAATAGAACTGCCGCGCCAGATCCAGATCCGGCGTTTCCACCGCCACCAGACTGCCGCGTCGGAACGCGTCGCGCAGCGCCAGCCGCGAAATACAACCAATCCCAAGACCAGACTCCACCGCGCGTTTGATCGCTTCGGTGTGTTCCAGCTCAAGCCGGATGTTCAGTGTGCTACGGTGATGACGCATGGCCTGGTCAAAAGTCAGGCGCGTGCCGGAGCCCTGTTCGCGAAGGATCCATGCCTCGTGGGCCAGTGCTTCCATTGTCGCCTGACCACGGGCGGCCAGCGGGTGTTGCGGGGCGCAAAACACCACCAGCTCATCCTCGACCCAGCTTTGTACCTCGATGTCCGGGTGGCTGCAGTCGCCTTCGATCAGACCTAGATCAATTTCATAGTGGGCGACTTGTTGCACGATGTTGGCGGTGTTCTGCACGTGCAGCTTCACCTGGCTTTCCGGATGGCGCTGCATGAAGCTGCCGATCAGCAAAGTCGCCAGGTAGTTGCCGATGGTGAGGGTGGCGCCGACCGCCAGCGAGCCGAAACCGGACTTGCCGTTGAGCAGGTCTTCGATTTCTTTGGCCTGGTCCAGCAGTGCCACCGCCTGCGGCAATAGCTGCTTGCCCATGGCGTTGAGGCTCAGCCGCTTGCCTGCGCGGTCGAACAATTGGCAGCTGGATTGGCGCTCAAGTTCGGTGATCGAGGTGCTGGCCGCCGACTGCGAAAGGTTGAGCAGACCTGCAGCACGGGACACACTCTCTTGCTGAGCGACGGCGACGAAGACTTGAAGTTGACGTAGAGTAAATCGCATATCTATATAACCGATAACCCTTATCTTAATAATCCATTTAACAGATATTGTCGCTGCCATTAGAATGCTATGCAATCGCGCTCAGCAGCTCATTTTTGCGGAGCAGGCGCAGAGCATGCGCAGACAAATTTCCAGGAGTCCCCCGTACATGAGCAACATGAACCACGAGCGTGTCCTCAGTGTTCATCACTGGAACGACACTCTGTTCAGCTTCAAGTGCACCCGCGATCCGGGCCTGCGCTTCGAGAACGGCCAGTTCGTGATGATCGGCCTGCAACAGCCCAACGGCCGCCCGCTTATGCGCGCTTACTCGATTGCCAGCCCGAACTGGGAAGAGCATCTTGAGTTTTTCAGCATCAAGGTTCCCGATGGTCCGCTGACTTCCCAGTTGCAACATCTGAAGGAAGGCGACGAGATCATTATCAGCAAAAAACCGACCGGCACCCTGGTGCTGGACGATTTGAAGCCTGGCAAGCATTTGTACCTGCTCAGCACCGGCACCGGTCTGGCGCCGTTCATGAGCGTCATCCAGGATCCGGAAACCTACGAGCGTTTCGAAAAAGTGATCCTGTGCCACGGCGTACGTTACGTCAACGAAGTCGCTTACCGCGAGTTCATCACCGAGCACCTGCCGCAGAACGAATTCTTCGGCGAGGCCCTGCGTGACAAGTTGATCTACTACCCGACCGTGACTCGCGAGCCGTTCGAAAACGAAGGTCGTCTGACCGACCTGATGCGCAGCGGCAAACTGTTCAGCGACATCGGCTTGCCGCCGATCAATCCAGAAGACGACCGCGCCATGCTCTGCGGCAGCCCGAGCATGCTCGACGAAACCAGCGAAGTGCTCAACAGCTTCGGCCTGAAAGTTTCGCCGCGTATGCGTGAGCCGGGTGACTACCTGATCGAGCGTGCGTTCGTCGAGAAGTAAACAGACGCCTCATTGAAAAGCCCGCGTTGCCTTCCCAGGCAACGCGGGTTTTTTTATTGGCGCCGTTTCTGTAGGAGCTGGCGAAGCCTGCGATCTTTTTGCTGGCGGGAAGAAGATCAAAAGATCGCAGCCTACGGCAGCTCCTACAATTTGGGTGCGACCGGGATGACTTCCAGGACGCGGATCAGCCCGGCCTCGGGGTAATGCCAGCGTACGTCCAGGTCCCAGAACTGTGCGCCGTACTCGCGTTCGGGTGCAGGCGTCTGGTAGGCCGGGCGTGGGTCTTGCGCCAGGCATTGCTCGATCAGCTCGACCAAGGGCTCTTCAAGGCGCTGAGCATGCGTACGAGCCTGTTGCAATGCGGCATCCACCCACTGCACTGGAATCAACTGCGGCGCGGCGCTGGCGATCTCGTTGGACGCGCCCGGGATGATGTCGGCGTAGGGCACGTAGGGTTTGATGTCGAGAATCGGCGTACCGTCCAGCAGGTCGATGCCGGAGATCCATAGGCGATTGGCTTCAACCTTGTCCAGCTTGACCACCGATTGGCCAATGCCATTGGGCCGATGGGTCGCACGCGTGGCGAACACGCCCATGGACTTGTTACCGCCCAAGCGCGGCGGGCGGACCTTGAGTCGCGGTTTGTCTTCCAGCGCCTGATGAAACAGGAACAGCAGCCAGACATGGCTGACCTGCTCCAGGCCTTGCACCGCATCGCCTTGATCGAACGGCGCCACCAGTTCCAGAATGCCGCGAGCGGCCGGGGCCAGTTGCGGCTGACGCGGAATGGCGAACTTCTCCTTGAAGCAGGAGCGCACGAAGCCGATGGGGGAAACGCTGTAGGTCATCGTCAGCCGCGAACGCGCAGGGTCAGGCCCTTGAGGAAGTTGCGCAGCAACTGGTCGCCGCATGGGCGGTAGTTGGTGTGGCCGAACTTGCGAAACAGCGCGCTCAGCTCCGGCTTGGAGACCGGGAACTCGGCAGCCTTGAGAATCGCGTGCATGTCGTCTTCTTTCAGTTCGAAGGCCACGCGCAGTTTTTTCAGGATGATGTTGTTGGTGACCGGCAGCTCGATCGGCTGCGGCGGACGGCTTTCATCCTTGCCACGCTTGAAAATCACCAGGCCATCAAGGAAGTGGGCCATGACTTCGTCCGGGCAGCGTACGAAGCCTTCCTCATCTTCTTCTTTCTTGTCGAGGTACGTCACCAGATCTTCCAGGGTGACGTCCATTCCGCCGAGCTTGATGAGCTCGATGACTTTCTTGTCACTGATGTCGAGCATGTAGCGCACGCTGCGCAGTACGTCGTTATGAATCATGTGTGCAGTCCTGATCATTCAGCTATGGGCGTTGCCGGTACCGGCGACGCCGAAATGTGTGGCCGCCTTAGAATTTCTCTTTGGCAGACAGATAGCGCCATTGGCCCACCGGCACTTTGCCGATGGAAACACCGCCGATACGGATGCGGCGGATGGCGACGACCTTGAGGCCGACAGCCTGGCAGAGCTGGGCGATGATGCCCGGTTGCGGGTTTTTCATCGCGAAGCGCAGGCGATTTTCGTTTTGCCAGCTGGCTTTGACCGCTGGCAGTTCCTTGCCCTTGTAGGACAGGCCGTGGGTCAGGCGATTGAGCCCGTGAGCGACCATGTCGCCTTCGACCTCGACCACATACTCTTGCTCGATCTTGCTGGCATCGGCCGTGAGCTTGCGCAGAATCTTCCAGTCCTGGGTGAACACCAGCAGTCCGCTGGCATTGGCTTGCAGATCGGCGCTGGCGGTCAGGCGCAGGAAGTGGCCTTTGAGCGGGCGTTTGCTGAAGCGGTGTTCTTCGCTCAGGGTCTCGGGGCCGATCAGTTGCAGGGCGGTGTCGGCATCCATGCCCGCGGGTGCGTGCAGCAGGATGGTCACTGGTTCCGGCGCGGTGGCCTTGGCTTCGGGGTCGAGTTCGACTTTCTGGGTGTCGACCTTGAACTGCGGCTCATCGATGACTTCGCCGTCCACGGTGACCCAGCCGCCCTCAATGAACAGCTCAGCCTCCCGACGGGAACAGCCGACGAGCTCGATGAGGCGTTTGGAGAGACGAATCGGGTCAGTCATGACAGGGGCCGTTACAAAAGGGGGGAGGCATTGTACCTGCCTCGCGCCGGTTAATCGCGGGTCCTTTTGTCTCGTGTGGCTTTTAACCGCGCCGAGCCTGTTGATTGGCCTGCTTCAAGCGCATGTGCAGCAGCGGATACGGCTGGCCCATGCCATCGACTTCCGAGCGTCCGATGACTTCAAAACCTTGCTTGAAATAAAACCCCAAGGCTTGCGGGTTTTGCTCGTTGACGTCCAGTTCATCGGCGTTCAGGTGCTCGAGCGCGTAGCGCAGCAGCTGTTTGCCCAGACCCTCGCCACGGTGTTCGGGGGCGATAAAGAGCATTTCGACCTTGCCTGCCGCAACGCCGGCGAACCCGGTGATGTGCCGGCGTCGGTCGCGGGTGCAGATCAGCATGACGGCATCCAGATAGCGGGTGAGCACCAGATTCTTCAGCAGTTCGATGTAACTGTCCGGTAAAAAGTCATGCGTGGCGCGTACCGACGCCTCCCAGACCCGGGTCAGTTCTTCGTAGTCGCTGTGTTTCGGTGTGTGGATGACCGAATGATGGCGCATGCCCGCCTGCCCCTTGTGCCGTGAGTGAGGTTAAATCCTCTTGCTGAACAATACGATAGACGTAAAAAAGCCCCGCATCTCGTGAAGAGAGCAGGGCTTTTCATATTTTTTGCGTTTAGATCTGTTCAGCCCACAGGTCGTATTCGTCGGCGTCGGTCACTTTGCACCAGACCTTGTCGCCCGGCTTGAGGTTGCTGCCGTTGTCGATAAACACGTTGCCGTCGATTTCCGGGGCATCGAAGAAGCAACGGCCGACCGCGCCTTGCTCGTCGACTTCATCGACCAGCACTTCGATTTCACGGCCGATGCGCATTTGCAGGCGCGCCGAGCTGATGGCCTGCTGGTGCGCCATGAAGCGATCCCAACGGTCTTGCTTGACGTCATCCGCAACGATCTCCAGATCCAGATCGTTGGCGGGTGCGCCTTCAACCGGCGAGTACTGGAAGCAGCCGACGCGATCGAGCTGGGCTTCGGTCAGCCAGTTCAGCAGGTACTGGAAGTCTTCTTCGGTTTCGCCCGGGAAGCCGACAATGAAGGTCGAACGGATGATCAGGTCCGGGCAGATCTCGCGCCAGTTCTTGATGCGCGCCAGGGTCTTGTCTTCGAACGCCGGGCGTTTCATCGCCTTGAGTACTTTCGGGCTGGCGTGCTGGAACGGGATGTCCAGGTACGGCAGGATTTTCCCGGCGGCCATCAGCGGGATCAGCTCGTCGACGTGCGGATACGGGTAAACGTAGTGCAGGCGAACCCAGACGCCGAGCGTGCTGAGCGCTTCGCAGAGTTCGGTCATGCGGGTTTTCACCGGCGCGCCGTTCCAGAAACCGGTGCGGTACTTGACGTCAACGCCGTAGGCGCTGGTGTCCTGGGAAATCACCAGCAGCTCTTTGACGCCGGATTTGACCAGGCGCTGGGCTTCGTCGAGCACATCGCCGACCGGACGGCTGACCAGCTTGCCGCGCATCGACGGGATGATGCAGAAGCTGCAGCTGTGGTTGCAGCCTTCGGAAATTTTCAGGTAGGCGTAGTGGCGCGGAGTCAGCTTGATGCCTTGCGGCGGCACCAGGTCGATCAGCGGGTTGTGGTCCTTGCGCGGTGGCACGACGTCGTGCACCGCGTTGACCACTTGCTCGTACTGCTGCGGACCGGTGACGGCCAGCACGCTTGGGTGTACGTTGCGAATGTTGCCTTCTTCGACGCCCATGCAGCCGGTGACGATGACCTTGCCGTTTTCCTTGATGGCTTCGCCGATCACTTCCAGGGATTCGGCCTTGGCCGAGTCGATGAAGCCGCAGGTGTTGACCACCACGACATCGGCGTCCTGATACGTGGACACGACGTCATAGCCTTCCATGCGCAGTTGGGTAAGGATGCGCTCGGAGTCGACCAGTGCTTTCGGGCAACCCAGGGATACGAAACCAACTTTAGGGTTGGCCGGCGTTGTGGTGGACATGTCTAACCTCGGTGTTTTGTGACGCCTCCAGCCGAAAACGGCAAGGCGACAGATGGGCGCTTGACGCGCCTCTGATCAAAAAGTGCGCAATTCTAGCGATGGCCAGCGCACTTGACCAGCATTATGCAGGGAAATACGACGAGTGCTGCGCTATGCTTCGCGCCGTTACACCCAGGCGTATTTTTTCAGTCAACAAATCGTCTGTATCAATAAGTAAAACGGTGCATGCTGCATGGCAGTCTGCGCAGGTTGCAAAGCGTAGGCGCTTGCTAGGCGCTGTGCTTTTTATATGAAGCCCCGGTCTTGGTGGCAGGAGTGGTTGATGAGTCAGGCAAGTAGTCAGGCAGTAGGCTCAGGGCATTCCGGGGCAAAGCCCTTGGGAATGCTGGTGGCGGCGGTCGGGGTGGTTTATGGCGATATCGGTACCAGCCCGCTCTACACCCTCAAAGAGGTGTTTACCGGCGGCTATGGGGTACAAGTCAACCATGACGGGGTGTTCGGGATTCTGGCGCTGATTTTCTGGTCGCTGATCTGGGTCGTCTCGATCAAGTACGTGTTGTTCATATTGCGTGCCGACAACCAGGGCGAAGGCGGGATCATGGCCCTGACTGCACTGGCGCGGCGAGCGTCGGCATCGTATCCGCGGCTGCAATCGGTGCTGGTGATCCTCGGCCTGATCGGCGCTGCGCTGTTTTACGGCGACAGCATGATCACCCCGGCGATTTCCGTATTGTCGGCGGTGGAAGGTCTGGAGCTGGCGTTTGACGGCCTCGAACGTTGGGTCGTGCCGTTGTCGCTGATCGTGCTGGTAGGGTTGTTCCTGATCCAGAAACACGGCACAGATCGCATTGGCAAGTTGTTCGGCCCGGTGATGGTGTTGTGGTTCGTGGTGCTGGGTGTACTGGGTGCTCTTGGCATCTCCCAGCACCCGGAAGTGCTGAATGCGCTGAACCCGGTCTGGGGCGTGCGCTTCTTCACGAATCATCCCGGCATGGGCATCGCCATTCTCGGTGCTGTGGTGCTGTCGCTGACCGGTGCTGAAGCGCTGTACGCAGACATGGGGCACTTCGGTCGCAAGCCGATTGCCCGTGCCTGGTTCGCCTTGGTGTTGCCGGCGCTGGTGCTTAACTATTTCGGCCAGGGTGCCTTGCTGCTGGAGAACCCGGACGCGGCGCGTAACCCGTTCTATCTGCTGGCGCCGGGCTGGGCGTTGGTTCCATTGGTGGTGCTGTCGACGCTGGCGACCGTGATCGCTTCTCAGGCAGTGATTTCCGGGGCGTTCTCCCTGACTCGTCAGGCGATTCAACTCGGTTACATTCCACGCATGCACGTTCAGCACACCTCCAGTGCCGAGCAAGGCCAGATCTACATTGGTGCAGTGAACTGGACCCTGATGGTCGGCGTTATTTTGCTGGTGATCGGTTTTGGATCGTCCAACGCTCTGGCTTCGGCCTACGGTGTCGCGGTGACCGGGACCATGCTGATCACCAGTATTCTGGTGGCGGCGGTCATGCTGTTGCTGTGGAAATGGTCGCCTATCCTGACGGTGCCGATCCTGGTTGGCTTCCTGCTGGTGGACGGGCTGTACTTCGCTGCCAACGTACCCAAAATCGTGCAGGGCGGTGCCTTCCCGGTATTGGCGGGGATTGTGCTGTTTGTCCTGATGACCACCTGGAAGCGCGGTAAAGAGCTTCTGGTGGATCGGCTGGATGAGGGCGGTCTGCCGTTGCCGATTTTCATCAGCAGTATTCGCGTACAGCCACCTCACCGGGTCCAGGGCACAGCGGTGTTCCTCACGGCACGAGCGGATGCGGTTCCTCATGCGTTGTTGCACAACTTGCTGCACAACCAGGTGCTGCATGAACGGGTGGTGCTGCTGACAGTGGTTTACGAGGACATTCCACGGGTGCCGATGCAGCGACGGTTTGAGGTCGACTCTTACGGCGAAGGCTTCTATCGGGTGATCCTGCACTTTGGCTTTACGGACGAGCCGGATGTGCCGCAAGCGCTGAAGCTGTGTCCTCTCGATGAGCTGGACTTCAGTCCGATGCGTACGACTTACTTCCTCAGTCGAGAAACGGTCATCACCTCCAAGCTCGTCGGCATGGCTCGCTGGCGTGAGGTGTTGTTCGCCTTCATGCTGAAAAACGCCAACGGCAACCTGCGGTTCTTCAAGTTGCCGGTGAACCGGGTGATTGAGCTGGGTACACAGGTAGAGATGTAAGCCCCACAAAAAGATCGCAGCCTCCGGCAGCTCCTACGCGAAAACTGCGTACAACTTGTAGGAGCTGGCGCAGCCTGCGATCTTTTGATTTTGCTGCTCACAAAAAGCCCCCGTTGCCAGTTTGGTAGCGGGGGCTTTTTCGTCTCTGTGCCTTTAGTTGCTTTCAGGCCGTTGGTCTTCAGATTTGGTCTTTGTCCGGGCAGGTCGCGGGGTCAGGACCTTTACCACATCATCAATCACTGCCTTACTCATTGCCGTCAGATAATGCGCGGCCCAGGCGTGGCGGTCGGTGCCTTTTGCGAAGGCGGCATCCTGAGCAAATGATCTGGCGAGGAACAGCAAATCGGAGGCTTGTGTCAATGCTTCGACGATGGGGACGCCGGCGCGGACGTTGAATAACGCCTGATCCGAGCAGTAGATCAGTGGCGTGAAACCGATGGTTTTCAGTTCTGAGGGTGAGAACCATAAAAAAGCCCCCGTTACCTTGCGGTAACGGGGGCTTTTTGTTGAGCCCGGTTCAGATCACTGTTCAGCAACCTTGTCCTTGCTCTGGCGCTTCACGATGGCATCGACCAGACGTTTGGCCAGGGCCGGGTAGTTCTCGTCGAAGTGGTGGCCGCCGGGTAGCTTCATGGCTTCGCCAACAGCAGTCTTGTCGGTGCATCCGCTCTCGGCGATTTCTTCTGCGCCGTAGATGCATAGCACCTTGTCGGCCGGCAGCTTGGCCATTTCCGGGCCGGTGGCGGCTTCTTTGCCGGCGTTGCCGAGCCAGCCATCAACTTCGATTTCGAAGCTGCCGGTGCGAGCGAACGCCAGCAGGATGATTGCATCGACCCGTTGCTGTTCGCTTTCCGGCATGCGGTTGTAGATCGCTGGCAAGACGTCAGCGCCGAACGAGTAGCCCGTCAGGATGAAGCGTTTGGTGCCCCACTTCTGGCGGTAGTGCTGCATCAGTTCGGCAAGGTCGATGGCGCTTTGCTCAGGGCTCTTGTGCTGCCAGTAGTAGCGCAGGGTGTCGATGCCGACCACCGGGTAGCCGATCTTCGCCATTTCACCGGCCACGTCACGGTCCAGGTCGCGCCAGCCACCGTCACCGGAAAGGAACAGGGTAACGGTGTCCTTGGCCTGGCCGGCAGGCACTTCGACCACCGGAATATTCAGGCCGCCGTTGCCCTTGTCGGCGCCGACGAGGATCTTGCGCAGTTCGTTGTTGAGGACTTGCGGCAGGTTGATGTCGTAGTCGCTGATGCTGGTTTCGGCATTGGGTTGATCGCGTACAAATCCGGCGCTGGTGTCGTCCGGGTTATCGTTCCATGCGACCAGCCAATGACCGTGAGCTGCGCTTTTTGGCAGCAAGTGGGTGCAGCCGGGTTTTTCCAGCGCCAGGTCTACTGAAACGGCCTGGGACTTGTCGTCTTTTTGCTCGGCCAACCAGCGCCAGGCCAGGACGGCGCCAGGGCCGATGCCGCTGACCAGGGTCGCTGGGCCTTTGAGCTGTTGGATAGCCGATTGCAGGGCGCTGCCTTGCTGCGTGCAATCCGTGGGCAGGACCACCTGAACGATTTGCGCGGCACCGCCTTGGCTCAGGGTCATCAGCTGCTTGTCGCTGAGCTTTTGATCTTCGTTCACCGCGACCACCACCTGGGCGCGCGGCGTGGTGCCGGGAATGACACGGGTCATTGCCGGACCATCAATGGGCGTCAGCAGTTCGAGCGTGGGCTCTGGTGCCGGGCGGTTCCAGTACCAGTAACCGCCACCGAGGATCACAGACAGCACCACCAGAGTGGCCAATACATACCGCCAGGAGCGTTGAATCATCAGCGTTTCACCAATCCAGTCAAGCCGCCCGCAATCAGGGCGGCGGTATCGGCCAGTGCCACCAACGGATCGAGTCCGGCGGGCACGGCCATGTAACGAGGTTCCCAGTCAGGCTGGAATTTGTCCTTGAAGCGGCGCAACCCCTGGAAGTTATAGAGCTGCTCGCCACGGCGAAACACCATAGAGCCGAGGCGTTGGGTCAGTGGCGCGCCACGACGGGGTTGCAGACCCGACAGCGGCACCATGCCCAGACTGAAACGTGCATATCCATGGTTTTTATAATGTTGAATCAGGCCGACCATCATGAACTCCATGGTCAGCTTGGGGGCGTCCGGGTGTGCGCGCATCAGGTCGAGGCTGGCCAGGTCGTGGCTATACGTCTCGAGCAGGTTGGCGAATGCCACCGGGCGACCTTCAAAGTGAATGATCGCGATACGGAAGTGCTTGAGGTAATCGTCGCTGAAACGGCCGAGAGAGAAGCCTTTCTCGCGAACGTTCTTGCCGGTCAGCCAGGCATCGGAAATGACCTTCAGTTCATCCATTGGTGCGTGACCCGGTTCGTAGATTTCCAGCGACAGGCCATCGCGGGAGCCACGGTTCCAGGTGTAACGCAGGTCCTTCATCTCTTTGCCCTTGGCTTCGAGATCAAAGCGCAGCAGGTCAACCCGGGCTTCTTCGCCCAGTTTGATCGCGGTCAGGCCGATGTCCATGTAGTACGGCAGGTTTTCGGCGCGGACCTGATAAAACACCGGACGGGCGTGATGAAGGTCGCAGAGGTCACGGAACTGCCAGATCATCTCCGCGCGTTGCTGGGTCGGGCCGATCGGGTCGTACAGGGCCACCAGGCTGCGGCCACGACGCGCATACATCAAGAACGCTTCGTCGTTAGGGTGGAACAGTAGCGCCTTGTCACCGGTCAGCGCCAGACCACCGTCCGGTTGCGACGAGGCCATCAGGATTTTCACCGCCTTATCCAGTTCTGCGGCGTCGGGCTGATGAATCACCGGGCGCGCAGTGCGCAGCAGCCAGGTCAGAGACACCACCACCAGCAAGACTGCCGCGCCAAGCAGCGAGCGCAGGCCGCGTGGGGCATCAGAGTCCAGGGTGAACTGCCACCACAGTTGATGGCTGTACGGCACATCCTGATAGGCGAACAGCAGCAGCCAGATCGAGGCACCCAACACGCACAGGCTGGCCACCAGGTACAGCGGCGAGAACGGCACTTCGGTCAAACGGCTTGGACGGTAGAAGGAGCGACGGAAGATCGCCAGCAGGCTGGCGGTCAGGATCATCAGGCAGGCTTCTTCCCAGTCGAACCCTTTGAGCAGCGAGAGCACGGCACCGATCATCAGCAAAATGGTGGTCAGCATCCACGCGGCCGAGAGGCGACGGCGCAGGCCTTGAGCCAGCAGCAGGCAGAGCACGCCGATCAGACTGGCACCGAAGTGCGAGGCATCGACCAGGCGATGGGGGATCAAGAATCCGATGTGTTCCAGGCGGGTGTCGATTTCCGGTGTCGCACCGGAGAACAGCAATACGACGCCAGACAGGAACACCAGTATCGCCAGTACCGGCGCGGCCATGCCCGAGGCGGCGCGCAGCGATTGACGGGTGTTGAACAGGCGTTGTGCTTCATTGATCAGCAGCAGGACGCAAGCCGCCAATAGCGGCAGAACCACATAGATCAGGCGATACAGCAGCAGGGCGGCCGCCAGTGGCGCAGCGCCGAGTTTGTCGGCAAAGGCCGCCAGCAGAATCGCTTCGAATACCCCGACACCGCCCGGCACGTGGCTGAGCACACCAGCGGCCAGGGCCAGCAGATAGACCAGCAGGAAGGCGCCGAACGGTGGCGCTTCCGGCAGCAGCAGATAAAGCACGGTCGCAGCGGCTGCCACGTCCAGTGCGGTAATCACCAATTGCAGGAAGGTCAGGCGACGACCCGGCAAGCGTAGCGTGCGTCGACCGATGCGAACCAGCAGATTATCCGTATACGGTTGCTCTGGCAGGCGGCGGCGGTAGATGCCGATGGCCAATACCGAGCAGAGCAGCAGCACGGCAATTGCAATTGCGCCCAGCAACGGCTGTGACAAATGCAGCGCAGTGGAAGCGGCAGGCAGGTTGCTGAGTGTCGCCAGGGCCGCGAGCGGTGGCAAAGCGCAGCCCAATGACAGGCTGGCAAACAACGTCATGTGGGCGACTTCCGACGCCCCGAGACCGTGACGTGCGTACAGGCGGTAACGCACCGAACCGCCGGACAGCAGCGAAAGGCCAATGGCGTTGCCGATGGCGAATGCGGTGAAACCACCCAGAATCATCGTGCGCGGCGGCAGGCTCACGCCAGCGTAACGAGTGGCCGACCATTCATAGCCGAGCAATATGATGAAGCCTGCAATGGTTGCGCCCAATGCGCCGAGCAGGGCCGGCTTCGGCACTTCCAGAATCGAGTCGTGCAGGGCGTAGAGATCGAGTTCGCTTAATAGATGGCGACAGGCAATCAACGCGATAGCGAACAATAGCAACGTGACCGCCAGGCCAATGGGCTGACGGTACTTGCTGACCAGATCCAGCCAATGTAGACGGGTGGCAATGATCGGTTGTGTCGCTGTGACGGTGTCTTGTGAATCAGACGAGTTGGCGCGCATCAATCACCTCTTGGATTGTGCGCGACAGGATGGGGGTATCCAGCCAAGTTACCAATCCCTGTAGAAAAAAATAATCACAAATATTAACGCGTATCACCGAGCATCGGGGATTACGCACACTCAATCGTAGAGAGGCTTGCCTGCGACTCAGCATAGCCTGATCTGGTGGACCCTGAAGAGCGCCAAAGGTTCTTGACACATTGCCAGATCATTGTTGCGAAAGGACTTTTCTACAGATACAAAAAAGGCCGCTCTTTCGAGCAGCCTTTTTTGATGTTTGGTTGCGGGAGCCGGATTTGAACCGACGACCTTCGGGTTATGAGCCCGACGAGCTACCAGACTGCTCCATCCCGCGTCTGTGTGGCGGCATTCTACAGGCGATCGCCTGAGTGTCAACCGTTAATAGTCCGCTTGGTCAAATTAACGTTAATTAGCGTCGAGCGGTCGCTGCGCTCAGGTTAAGTATAAGAAGCGAAAAGGGTTTTTCTCGGCTCAGGCGACGAGAGGGGAGGATGAGAGACGAAAAACATACGCGCACAAAAAAGGCCACTCTTTCGAGTAGCCTTTTTTGATGTTTGGTTGCGGGAGCCGGATTTGAACCGACGACCTTCGGGTTATGAGCCCGACGAGCTACCAGACTGCTCCATCCCGCGTCTGTGTGTCGGCATTCTACAGAGGATCGCTGGGGTGTCAATCGCTAATTCAGAAAAATCTGTTCCTGTTCAATTGCTTAGCGTATCAAGCTGGAGGTCGAATAGGGCTTGAGGGCTTGCTGTGCAAGGCTTTCAGCTCTATTGACGGATTAAGTTCGATTGAAAAAATAAATCCAGCGAAGGCGTTTCCTACTGCTAATAGAGAAGAATCAAAGCACTGGTGCTATATACAGTTGTCAGTGAGATACTGGCGATCCGGTTCGCCGTAGTCCCTTTTCCTTCATCGAACACCGCCTTATATGACGCAGCGCAAAATCATCCACGTCGATTGTGACTGCTTCTATGCCGCCATCGAGATGCGTGACGACCCGACTCTGGCGAGCAAACCGCTGGCGGTGGGTGGCTCGGCGGATCATCGCGGTGTTATCGCGACGTGTAATTATGAAGCGCGGGCGTATGGGGTGCGCTCGGCCATGTCATCACGGCATGCCTTGAAGCTGTGCCCGGACCTGGTCATCGTCAAGCCGCGAATGGATGCCTATAGAGAGGCGTCGAAAGAGATCCAGACGATTTTTCGTGATTACACCGACCTGATCGAGCCACTGTCGCTGGATGAGGCGTACCTGGATGTGTCCGAAAGTACGCATTTCGCTGGCAGTGCCACGCGAATTGCCCAGGACATTCGGCGCCGGGTCTCCAATCAGCTGCATATCACCGTCTCGGCGGGTGTGGCGCCGAACAAGTTTCTCGCGAAGATCGCCAGTGACTGGAAAAAGCCCAACGGGTTGTTTGTGATCACGCCGGATCAGGTCCAGGACTTTGTCTCACAGTTGCCGGTGACCAAGCTGCACGGCGTCGGCAAAGTCACCGCCGACAAGCTGGCGAAGCTCGGTATCGTCGATTGCCTGCAGTTACGCGATTGGAACAAGTTGGCGCTGGTGCGCGAATTTGGAAGTTTTGGCGAGCGTCTGTGGGGTCTGGCGCGTGGGATCGATGATCGGCAGGTGCAGAACGACAGTCGTCGGCAGTCGGTGAGTGTCGAAAACACCTACGATGTGGACCTTCCGGATCTGCTCAGTTGCCTGGATAAGCTGCCGGAGCTGCTGGAAACCCTGAACGGGCGTATGGCGCGGATCGATAGCAGCTACCGTCCGGGAAAGCCGTTCGTCAAAGTGAAGTTTCATGACTTTACCCAGACGACGCTGGAGCAAGCCGGGGCGGGGCGAGACCTTGGCAGCTATCAGCTGTTGCTGGCACAGGCTTTCAATCGGGGTGGCAAACCCGTGCGATTATTGGGGATTGGTGTGCGTTTGCAGGATCTGCGGGGCGGGTTCGAGCAGTTGGATCTGTTTGAGCGTTGAAAAGATCGCAGCCTGCGGCAGCTCCTTGGGGATAGGTGTGCATTCTGTAGCTGCCGCAGGCTGCGATCTTTTCAAACTATCAATTGGCGCCTGGATCCGCCACCAATCGCCCGGCATCCTTGGTCAACGACTTGAGAAACTCGCTTTGCAACTCGGGATCGTTGCGGGTCAGTTCGATCAGGCTTTGTTCCAGCTCGCTGGCTTCTTCTTCCAGACCCAACTCCGACAGGCGTTTGACCCGGTGCACCCACTGGCTCACTTCGTCGTCTTCAAGGTCGTCGTAAATCAGCGAATGAGCTTCCAGCAGCTTGCTGCGCAAGGTGCTGCTGATTGTCAGGGACGAGTCGGTGTGCACGTCGTCCTGAGCATCTTCGACAGTGATCTGCAGCTTGCCGATATGATTCAGGTCCTGCTCCGCGAACGGGCTGTCGAGCAGGTTCAGGCGCAACACGCCGTTGCGGTCAGTGGTGAGCTCGAAGGTCTGCTTGCCGGCCCTGACCTCTACCGGGCGCTCGTTCCATGGCAGACTTGAGTATTCCATGCGTTTATCACGCTGGACTTCATCGATGCCGGCCAGGTTCTGTTGTGCGCGACCGCGGGACTGTACGTTCATGAACGGGTTGAGCCCGTCAATGCCAGTGCTGATCCAGTCCCTTGTCATGCTGTCTGGCAGATTACCGAGGGCGAACACGTTGACGATGTTCGCGCCGACGCCAGCCACCAACGCCACCGCGCCCAGCGGGATCTCGTAGACCTTGCGCCAGGGTTGGTACGGCGTGTAGCGATCGTAGCGGCGGGTGACGTCGTATTCGGTGACTTCGAAGGTTTTCTGCTCGTGAATCCGTACCCGGCGTTGCGGCAGCTCAAGCACCTTAGGCTCACCGACATCGATCTGCAGGCTGTGATCGAGCAGTTTGCGCTCGATGCGCTCCTCGTGCTCGCTGCGTTGTGACATCTGATTGGCGCAGCCGCTGAGCAACAGGGTGCCGCACAGGGCGGCACCACCGAGGTTTAAGGTGTTTCGCTTGAACATGACTTCTCTATCTGGTGTCAGCGGCGGATACGAGCCTGGAGAAACGACAGTACGTCAGCGACCGGCAACGCTTGTGGCTCGGCCTCGGTACGGCTCTTGTATTCCAGGTTGCCGTCGGCGAGGCCGCGGTCACTGACCACGATCCGGTGAGGAATGCCGATCAGCTCCATGTCCGCAAACTTGATGCCCGGGCTGGTTTTCTTGTCGCGATCGTCCAGCAGTACCTCGAAGCCGGCGGCGGTCAGTTCCGCATACAGCTTGTCGGTAGCTTCGCGAACCTGCTCGGTCTCATAGCGCAGAGGCACCAGGGCGATCTGGAATGGCGCGAGGGCGTCGCTCCAGATGATGCCTTTCTCATCGTTGTTCTGCTCGATGGCCGCCGCTACTACGCGGGACACGCCGATGCCATAGCAACCCATTTCCAGGGTTACCGGCTTACCGTTCTCGCCGAGCACTTCGCACTTCATCGCTTTGCTGTACTTGTTGCCCAGCTGGAAGATGTGCCCGACTTCGATGCCGCGTTTGATTTCCAGGGTGCCTTTGCCGTCAGGGCTCGGGTCACCGGCCACGACGTTACGCAGGTCGGCCACGGTCGGTACTGGCAGATCGCGCTCCCAGTTCACGCCGAAGTAGTGCTTGTCGTCGATGTTGGCACCGATGCCGAAGTCGCTCATCAGCTCGACGGAGCGGTCGATGATGATTGGCAATGGCAGATTCAGCGGGCCGAGAGAGCCAGCGCCGGCACCGATAGCGTCACGCAGTTCAGCTTCGGAGGCCATGACCAGTGGGCTGGCAACGCCAGGCTGGTTGGCGGCCTTGATTTCGTTGAGTTCGTGGTCGCCACGAATGATCAGCGCGATCAGCTTGCCGGCTTCTTCGGCGTGAACCACCAAGGTCTTGATGGTTTTTTCGATCGGCAGATTGAAGCCTTCCACCAGTTGCGCGATGGTTTTTGCGTTCGGTGTGTCGACCAGGCGCAGTTCTTCGGCAGGTGCAGGGCGAGAAGTCTCGCGTGGCACGGCTTCGGCTTTTTCGATGTTCGCTGCGTAGTCGGAACCGTTGCTGAAGACGATGTCGTCTTCGCCGGATTCGGCCAGTACATGGAACTCGTGGGAGCCGGCGCCACCAATGGAGCCGTTGTCGGCTTCAACCGGGCGGAATTTCAGGCCGAGTCGGGTGAAGACGTTGCAGTAGGCCTGATGCATGCGGTCGTAAGTGACCTGCAGCGATGCCTGATCAGCGTGGAACGAGTAGGCGTCCTTCATGATGAACTCGCGGCCGCGCATCAAACCGAAGCGTGGGCGGATTTCATCGCGGAATTTGGTCTGGATCTGGTACAGGTTGATCGGCAGCTGCTTGTAGCTGCTCAACTCGTTGCGCATCAGGTCGGTGATCACTTCTTCGTGAGTCGGGCCGGCGCAGAAGTCGCGACCGTGGCGATCCTTGAAGCGCAGCAATTCAGGGCCGTACTCTTCCCAGCGACCGGATTCCTGCCACAGCTCAGCCGGTTGAGTGCTCGGCATCAACACTTCGAGAGAGCCGGCGGCGTTCATTTCTTCACGAACGACGGCTTCGACCTTGCGCATCACTCGCAAGCCCATCGGCAGCCAGGTGTACAGGCCGGAGGCGAGTTTGCGGATCATGCCGGCGCGCAGCATCAGCTGATGGCTGATGACGACCGCATCGGAAGGCGTTTCTTTCTGTGTGGCGAGCAAATATTGACTGGTACGCATGGTAGGCCGTTGTCGGTTGCTGAAGACTAGAAATGACGGAGCATTGTACGGGCGAGATTTGCTGGCGTACAGGATTGCGGCCGGCGGCGTGGCTCGAAGGCGGGGAAACTCCCGCGCCTTCGAGGGTTCTTACGATTCTTCTGCGGCGGTAGCGGTCTGGGCCGGCTCGGGCGTTGGTGTCGGACCTTCGCGACGGTTTTCCTGGAACCAGTGCAGGGCGATCAATAGCAGGGTCGGCACGCCAAGCAGCGTCGTGATGATGAAGAAGTTGTGATAACCGTACTTCTCCACCATGACTCCAGAGTAGCCGCCGATCAGGCGTGGCAGCAGGAGCATGATCGAGCTGAGCAGGGCGTACTGGGTCGCGGAAAACTTCAGGTTGGTCAGGCTCGACAGGTAGGCGACGAAGGCTGAGGTGGCCATGCCCGAACTGAAGTTGTCCAGGGAGATGGTGACGATCAGCATCTCCAGGTTGGCGCCCATGTCGGCGAGCATCACAAACAGCAGGTTGGTGGCGGCTGACGCGAACCCGCCGATGAACAGAATCGGCAGAATGCCGAAGCGCACGATCAGCAGGCCGCCCATGCCGGCGCCTATCAGGGTCATGATCAGGCCGAAGATCTTGCTGACGCCGGCGATCTGATCCTTGGTGAAGCCCAGGTCGATGTAAAACACGTTGGCCATTACGCCCATGACGGTGTCGGACATCCGATAGGTGGCGATCAGGCCTAGCAGCAGAAAGGCCTGCCAGCGGTAGCGTACAACAAAGTCGTTGACGGGCGTCAGCACCGGGGCCAGGCCGCGGCGTCCCATGGCAGAGAGGCACAGGCTGGTCAGGATGATGTAGAGCAGCGCCCGTAGAAACGCTCGATCTTCCAGCAGTAGATCCATTGGGCTCATGGCGCCCGTGATCACGCTGGCGAAGTCAGTGTTGTAGAGCTGAGTAAACATCGCGGGTACGGATACCAGCAAGACGATGAGTACGAATACCGACACCAGTTGGTGCGCAAAGCTGTAGCGTCCGGCGGACAGTTGGGTGCGCAGCGGCACGGGGGGCTCGCGCATGAGCAGGGTGGTCACCAGCGCCGGGATCATCAGCAGGCCGAACAGCGCGTAGGTGCCGGTCCAGGCCGAGTGTTTGTAATTGAATCCGGTGGAACCGAAGCCTTCGGCAATGAATAGCGCGCCCGCTGTCGCCAGGAGGGCCGCGACCCGATAGCCGGACATATAACTGGCCGCCAGTGCTGCCTGGCGCGTGTCGTCGACAATTTCCAGGCGATAGGCATCGACGGCAATATCCTGGGTGGCGGAGGCGAATGCGACCAGAACGGCAATCGCAATCAGCCAGGACAGGTGTTTTTGCGGGTCGCAGAAACCCATGCCGATCAGGCCGAGGATCAGCAGTATCTGCGCCAGGACCAGCCAGGAGCGTCGTCGGCCGAGTTTGCCGAGTAATGGCAGGCGCCACTGGTCGAGAAGTGGCGACCACACCCATTTAAACGCGTAGGCCAGCCCGATCAGGCTTGCATAACCAATCGTTTCACGGGCGACACCAGCCTCACGCAGCCAGACGGAAAGCGTTGAGAACACCAGCATGTAGGGTAGGCCGGCGGCGAAACCCAGTAGCAACAGTACGAGCGTCGAGGGGCTGGCATAAGCAGCGAGCGCGGCGCGCCAGGTTTTACGGGGCATGGGCTGGAGTCTGCCTCAAAATTGCGAAAACAAAGCGCGCACTCTAACCGCTGTGCTCTACCGGACGCCAGCCATGACGCTGAATATCAACGCGATTGTTCAGGATACTGACCCCTTCCATGTGTAAGCGTGCCCGCTGTTCATCCCCTGAGGGGCTGCCCACTGGCAAGCTGAGGCGACCGCCGGCACCCAATACGCGGTGCCAGGGCAGTTTGGTGTCGCCGGGCAACTGACTCAATGTGCGTCCCACCCAACGCGCGGCCCGCCCCAGGCCTGCCAGTTCGGCGAGCTGACCGTAACTCACCACTTTGCCTTCCGGAACCTGGGCCAGGGTCAGGTAGAGCGTGGTTCGGCGCATCTGTGCCGGGTTTTCGGTTTCATTGTTGGCGTCAGTCACGTTGCCGCTTCCTGATGAAGGTGTTGAGGCTTTCTCTAGAGTAAATCTTCAGCGGGCGAATGAGAAATCAACTCAAAACAAATGCTTGGGTCAGTCCTTGCCAAGGCATTTACGGAGGGGATAATACCGCCTCCTTACAGCAAACCTGAGTCTTGTCCTTGTTTATGTTGTCCAGAACCCTGATGTGTCTCGCCGTTATCAGTGCTTCTACGCCCTTGCTGGCCGATACGGTCTGGTTGAAAAACGGTGACCGCTTGAGTGGCAAGATCAAGGTCTTCGACGGCGGGAAGCTGTTGATTCAGACTGAATACGCCGGGGCGATAGCGATTGACTGGAAGCAGGTCAAAACGCTGGAAAGCGATCAGGAGTTGCTGGTCAAGCAGGATGCCTATACCGGCGAAAAAGCCAAATCACTGCGGGCTGCCGAAGCCGGCAAAGTGACCCTGGCCAATGGGGAGGCGCCGAAAACTGTCGAACTGGCGAGTATTCAGCAGATCATCAAGCCCAGGCCGGTCATTGAAGACATGGTGTGGAAAGGCAATGTCGATATGGCGCTGGATTACCAGCGAGCGGAAAAGGACACCAATAGCTACGACATTGATTTCAAGACCAGCGCCCGTCATGGCAAGTGGCGTCATACCGCTGAGGGTGAGTACAACCGCGAATTCCAGAATGACGTGGTCACCACGGATAATTGGCGTGCTGAATACGCCCTCGACCGCTTCATCACCGAAAAATGGTTCTGGGAAGGGCGTTTGACCTACAGGCGCGACAAGGTTGAAGACCTGTCCCGCCAGCGCACGGTGGGTACCGGCCCGGGCTATCAATTCTGGGACGATGAGCTGGGGGCGTTTTCTCTGGGCTCGCTGCTCAACCGTACCGACTATGAGTACAAGGGTGGCGGTCAAGACAACTTCTATTCCCTGGCAATGAAGTGGGACTACAACCGCTACCTGATCGGCAAGACAGTTCAGCTTTTCTCCAGTGGTGAGGTCGGCAAGCCGTTGTCTGGCGTCGCGAACTACGCCCTCGATGCGGAAGTTGGGTTGCGCTACAAGGTGACGGAGTGGGCATCGCTCAATCTGAAGGCCGAGCGAGACGTGATCAGCGGCACTGAGAATAGTGATCTCAGCAAGACTCGCTATACGGCAGGCTTTGGTGTGGCCTGGTAAAAACAGACGGGCACAAAAAAGCCCCGCTTTTGAGGGCGGGGCTTTTTACTAAATCAGGACAAGTTAGATAACTTGAACTTCTTCAGCTTGCATGCCTTTCTGACCGCGGGTAGCGATGAAAGAAACCTGTTGGCCTTCTTTCAGGCTTTTGAAGCCGTCGGATTGGATAGCTTTGAAGTGAACGAACAGGTCGTCACCGGATTGTGGAGTGATGAAGCCGAAGCCTTTTTCATCGTTGAACCACTTAACGGTACCGGTTTGGCGATTAGACATGGTGTAACTCCTTGAACAAAGATAACTGCGACTCAGGAAGAACCCTGGCCGAGACTGAGTGCAAAGAGCAGGAAAAATTCTTGTAGATGGTTGGATCGAAATTCAACATATCGTGTAGAGATTCTCAGTGACACAAGCAGCACAGTGGCGCCACCTTAACCCTTTTTCCTGAACGTGCCAATGGTCTTTACGAAGGTTTCTCTGTTTTCATGACTGACGGTGCGCTGTATTGCCGCGAAGACCCGGAAGTCGTAGGGGATCGGCGAGAATTGTGCCCCGGACTTTGAACCGGCGGCGCGCCCCGGTAAGATGCCGGACAGAATTTTTCCACCTCGCTATTCAGGACACCCGCCATGAGCATCAAATCGGACAAGTGGATTCGCCGCATGGCCCAAGAGCACGGCATGATCGAGCCCTTCGTAGAGCGCCAGATGCGTGGCGAAGGCTCCGAGCGGCTGATTTCCTTCGGCGTATCGAGCTACGGCTACGACGTGCGTTGCGCCGATGAATTCAAGGTGTTCACCAACATCAATTCGGCGACCGTCGATCCGAAGAACTTCGATGAGAAGAGCTTCGTCGACGTCAAAAGCGATGTGTGCATCATTCCGCCCAACTCGTTCGCGCTGGCCCGTACCGTCGAATTTTTCCGTATTCCGCGTAACGTATTGACGATCTGCCTGGGCAAGAGCACCTACGCTCGCTGCGGCATCATCGTTAACGTCACGCCGCTGGAGCCGGAGTGGGAGGGCCACGTGACCCTGGAGTTCTCGAACACCACCACGTTGCCGGCGAAGATCTACGCCAACGAAGGCGTGGCACAGATGCTGTTTTTCGAGTCTGACGAAGAGTGTGAAGTGTCCTACAAGGACCGTGGCGGCAAGTACCAGGGCCAGCGTGGCGTGACCCTGCCGCGTACCTGAGTCAGCCGTCTGACAAGCCGTTGGAATTCCTGAGCGGGCGTACACTCTATGGGGTGTACTGCTCCGATGCGCGCAAGGCGCATCGGGCCATCGCTCAGGAGTGATTCATGAAGATCGATCCGCGAATAAGTGCCGAACTGGCAAGGCTTGAGCCCAATCAAGTGGGCCTGCTGGCCTGGTCATTGCTGGCGCATCCGCCTGTCACGCTGGCCGGCGGAATCCCTGGTCAACCCGACCCCGATACCCCGAACGAACAACCGACCGAGCCTGGCGAGCCTGGCGAACCCACCTTGCCGGATAAGCCGCCTCCCGCGCCGGTTGCCTGACGAAAAGCGAGGCAGGGCCGGGGTTACTTGAGATTGCCGCTAAGGAATTGCTTGAGGCGTTCGCTTTTCGGGTTACCGAGCACGTCTTCGGGCGCGCCTTCTTCCTCCACCCGCCCCTGATGCAGGAACAGCACCTGATTGGACACCTTGCGGGCAAAGCTCATTTCATGGGTCACCATGATCATGGTCCGGCCTTCTTCGGCCAGCCCCTGGATCACCTTGAGCACTTCGCCCACCAGTTCCGGGTCCAGCGCCGAGGTCGGTTCGTCGAACAGCATGACTTCCGGCTCCATCGCCAGGGCGCGGGCAATCGCCACCCGCTGTTGCTGGCCGCCCGACAGAAACGCCGGGTATTGATCCGCCACACGCGCCGCCAGGCCGACCTTGTCCAGATAACGCCGGGCGCGATCTTCTGCGTCCTTCTTGCTGACCCCCAGCACCCGGCGCGGGGCCATGGTGATGTTTTCCAGCACCGTCATGTGGCTCCACAGGTTGAAGTGCTGGAACACCATGGCCAGTCGGGTACGGATTCGTTGCAGTTCGGCTTCGTCGGCCACCCGCATGCCATGGGGGTCCTTGATCATGCGAATCGCTTGACCGTCCAGGCTCATGGCGCCGTCGTTGGGTTGTTCGAGAAAGTTGATGCAGCGCAAAAAGGTACTTTTGCCCGAGCCGCTGGCGCCGATCAGGCTGATCACGTCACCGGTCTTGGCCTTGAGCGAAACACCCTTGAGCACTTCATGGGTGCCGTAGCATTTATGCAGGCCTTCGATGGTCAGTTTGTACATGGGGCATGCATCCTCAAGGCGAAAGTAGGTAACCGGTGCGATAGGCTTCGAGCCCCGCAACATGGGCGATCACCATGCCGGCAGTGGCCATCCGGCGAGTCGAACGGGCATAGAGCAGGCCGGCGTTGGCGCAATGAACCGGGGTCACGCGGTCGCCGATCGGATCGATGATTTCGGCGATCAATTGTCCCGGCTCAAGGTATTCGCCGGGCATCACGCTGTACACCAGCAAGCCGCCGACCGGGGTCGCGACCGGCTCTACCGCGGCCAGCGGAGTGGCAGGGTAGGGCAGTTCGGGCAACGGCGCGGCCTCACCTTCGATGGCACCGAAATGAATCAGATAATCGATCAGCGCCTGGCAGTCGAGGCTGGCCAGCGGATGATTGACGTCGCCTTGACCGCGCAATTCGACGGTCACCGAGAAACTGCCCAGCGGAATGTTGAAGTGCTCACCGAAGCGTTCCTGCATTTGCCACCAGACCAGCGTGAAGCACTCGTCGAACGAATGACCGCCGGAGTCGGTGGCCAGCAGGCTGGCTTCGGCGCCGATGTAGCGCGCCAGTGGCTCGACCTGCGGCCAGGCCTCGGGCGTGGTGTACAGGTGCGCAACGGCCTCGAAGTCACAATGCAGGTCCAGCACCATGTCGGCATCGCAGGCCAGTGTTTGCAAGGTCAGGCGCTGGGATTGCAGTTGAGTACTGGCGGTTTGCCGAGCCAGCGCGTTGCGCAGGCTGCTACGGATCAGCTCGAGGTTGTGTTGCGGGTCGCCGTTCAGTTGCCCTTCGATCTCGTTGCCGATTTCTTCACCGAGGTCAACGAACCAGCGGTTGAAGTTCTGTCCGCTTTCCAGCTCGTAGCGGCCCAGTGGCACGTCCATCAGCACTTGTTCGAGGCCAATTGGGTTGGCCACGGGCACCAGCACGATCTCGCTGCGCAGACGGCCGGCGGCTTCGAGCTCCGCCAGACGCAGCTTGAGGTGCCAGGCCACCAGCATGCCGGGCATTTCGTCGGCGTGCAGCGAGGACTGGATGTAAATCTTACCCTTGGCCTGGGTCGGGCCGAAGTGGAAGCTGTGGATCTGTCGTGCAGTGCCCGGCAGCGGGGCAAGCAGGTCATGGATCTGGTGGCGCATTTGAAAAAAATCCTAGTGGGTCGGTCCGAGGAACGCCAGCCATCGGCGTTCGGCCAGTCGGAACAGGCCGACCAGTGCAAAGGTGACGGTCAGGTAAATCAGCGCGGCAATGCCGAACGATTGAAAGGTCAAAAAGGTCGCCGAGTTGGCATCCCGCGCCACTTTCAAAATGTCCGGGACGGTGGCGGTGAAGGCCACAGTGGTCGAGTGCAACATCAGGATCACTTCGTTGCTGTAGTACGGCAACGAGCGGCGCAGGGCCGACGGCATGATCACGTAGGCATACAACTTCCAGCCCGTCAGGCCATAGGCCTTGGCCGCTTCGACTTCGCCGTGGTTCATGCTGCGAATCGCCCCGGCGAAAATCTCCGTGGTGTAGGCGCAGGTGTTCAGGGCAAAGGCGAGGATGGTGCAGTTCATCGCATCGCGAAAGAACGCATCGAGCACCGGTTGCGCGCGGACCGCGGCCAGGCTGTAGATCCCGGTGTAGCAAATCAGCAGCTGGATATACAGCGGCGTACCGCGAAACAGGTAGGTGTAGAACTGCACCGGCCAGCGCACGTAGAGCGTGCGGGAAACCCGGGCAATCGACAGCGGAATCGACACCAGGAAACCGATGAAGATCGAGGCGCTGAGGAGCCACAGGGTCATGGCCAGGCCGGTGATGTGGTAACCGTCGGTGTAAAGAAACGGTTTCCAGTAGTCCTGTAGAAGTTCGATCATCGTATGGCCTCCCGGGCACCGGCGGCATAACGGCGTTCAAGCCTGCGCAGGACATAGTTCGAAGCGCTGGTGATCAGCAGGTAGATCAAGGCGGCCAGCACCAGGAAGTAGAACAGTTGATAGGAACTTTTACCGGCGTCCTGAGCTGCTTTGACCAGATCGGCCAGGCCGATGATCGACACCAGCGCGGTGGCCTTGAGCATCACCATCCAGTTGTTACCGATACCCGGCAGGGCGAAACGCATCATTTGCGGGAACACCACGAAGCGGAACCGCTGACCGCGTTTGAGGCCGTAGGCAGTGGCGGCTTCGACCTGACCCCGGGGCACGGCAAGGATCGCACCGCGAAAGGTTTCAGTGAAGTACGCGCCATAAATGAAGCCCAGGGTGATGACCCCGGCGCTGAACGGGTTGATTTCGATGTATTCCCATTCCATAAAGTCGGTCAGGGAGGTCAGCCAGGTTTGCAGGCTGTAGAAAATCAGCAGCATCAACACCAGGTCCGGTACGCCGCGAATCAGTGTGGTGTAGACCTGGGCTGGAACTCGCAGCAGTTTGAGGCTGGAGAGTTTGGCAGTGGCGCCGAGCAGGCCGAGCAACACGGCTACCAGCAGCGACAACACCGATAATTTGAGGGTCATCCAGGTACCCTGTATCAGCAGCGGGCCAAAGCCCTTCAAGCTGAAGGCAGAAAGCCCGAGGTTTTGTAACAGCTCTTCGAACATAAAATCTGCGACCTGATAGCGTGAAAAAAGCGCCCATCACGAGGATGGGCGCCGGGCATTATTTGCCGCTGTACAGATTCAGATCACCGAAGTGTTTCTTTTGAATGGTCGTGTAGGTGCCATCATCGTGTAACGCTTTGATACCTTTATCGAGAAGGGCTTTGAGCTCTTTGTTACCTTTCGAGATACCGACAGCTGTTTTGGCCGGCAGCAAAGGATCGTTGACCGGCTTGCTGACTTCGTAAGCGGCACCTTGTGGCGACTTCAAAAAGCCCAGTTGGGCTTGCAGCATGTCCTGGATCGAGGCGTCCAGACGGCCGGAAGTCAGGTCAGCGTAAACCTGGTCCTGGTTGGCGTAGGCCTGAGTGGTCACGCCAGCCTTGTCCAGCACGGCCTTGGCGTAGGCTTCCTGGATGGTGCCTTGCTCGTAGCCGACCTTTTTACCCTTGAGCGAGGCCACGTCAGAAATGCCGGAGCCTTTCTTGTAGACCAGTGCGGTCGGGCCGGAGAACAGCTCGCTGGAGAAGTCGATGACTTTTTCGCGGGCTTCGGTGACGGTCATGGAAGAGATCACACCGTCGAATTTATTGGCCTTGAGGCCCGGAATCATACCGTCGAAATCGCTTTCGACCCATTTGCACTTGACCTTCAGCTCGGCGCAGATCGCGTTGCCCAGATCGATGTCGAAGCCCACCAGGCTGCCGTCGGCCGCTTTGGACTCGAACGGAGCGTAGGAAGGGTCAACGCCAAAACGCAGTTCTTTGTATTCCTTGGCCAGTGCGGAACCAGCGGCCATGCACAACGCCAGTGCAGAAAGGGTCAGCAATGCTTTTTTCATTATTCAATCCCTAAGAACCAAGATGAGCGCTTGTGGCGCGGAATTATTGTTACTGGAAAGCGTAAGACCTTATGAAAGTAGCAATTTCCGAACCAGAGTCCCGAACAAGCGTTTTAAAAGTTGATTCAAGAGCG
The DNA here is from genome assembly GCF_001874645.1 of Pseudomonas frederiksbergensis. Taxonomy (NCBI): domain Bacteria; kingdom Pseudomonadati; phylum Pseudomonadota; class Gammaproteobacteria; order Pseudomonadales; family Pseudomonadaceae; genus Pseudomonas; species Pseudomonas frederiksbergensis. The sequence goes on along the minus strand of NZ_CP017886.1, from coordinate 1,588,420 downwards.
TCTGGAGAGAAATCGTGCCCGAAAACGGGCACGAACAATTTGTCGCACCAAAGTAGAGCGATTCATCGCAAGGAAGCAAGCGCCCTTGCCACAGATCCCCAACGCATTACTTACCCGGCACCAGGGTCAGCCGCGTTTTGCCATACGCCTTGTCGAAGTTCTGCGGTTGCATCGGCAAGCTCATGTATTGGCCTTTGAGCCACGGGTCGATGCTGTCGATATAATTCGGGCTGGCCGGGTTTCCGGATTGGCCGGTACCGTTCTGGCCCATTAGCGGTTCGGCCTGGCCGAAGTCGACAATGAAACGCATCGTCGGCACCAGTGTCACGTTGAAATCCTGTCCCCAAGTGTAGGCGGCAGCGTTCAACGTGGAGTGGTCACCTCCGGCAGACAGGGCACTGCGTACGGTCTGGCCGCGGGTGTTTTTCCATTCGTAGTGGTGCAGTTTGCCCCACTGCCAGGCTTTGTGGTCGGCGCCCATCTGGCTCTCGCCAGCCGTGATGGCCGCGGCCAGGCTGCGGGCGAGAATGGTCGGTTTGTCTTCTTTTTGCGGCGTGCGGATGTCATCCCAGAACGGGCTGTCTTCGCGGCCCAGCAAATGGTCGGCCTGGGCCGAATAGGACAATTTGCCGTTGGCGACGAAGGCCTTCCACGTCGGGCTGGACTCCGGGCCGAGTTCGTCGAGGAAGATTTGCTTCATGCTTTCTTGCAGGAACAACTCGTAGATCGCTGCGTCGGTCGAGGTCGGGCTGAGCTTGCCGTCGAACGCCATCAAGCGGCTGAACGCCTCGCGCGCTTTGTCGGCTTCAGCAGCGGGCAGGGCGTTGATTGCCTGTTTAAGCGGCTGCGACATGCCGGGGGCTTCAAACATCTTTTTCAGCTTGGCGGCGAACAGCGTGGTCTGGTCGTACTGCATGGCAATCATGCTGCGGCTGTCATGCTTGCTGGCACCCGCCAGCTCGGCGATACGCTCGCCACGCTCAGGGGCGGCCCAGGAATTGGACAGCTGCATGCCGTAACCGTGGGGGATGACCCGCTGGTTGGCGGTGCCGATCCAGCCCTGGGCCGGGTCCTGGTCGTAAGGGTGAAGCATCGGGTCGGCATAGCCGTCCCAGTCGTAACGACCTTCCCAGCCTGGCGACGGCAGCAAGCCTTCACCTTCGCGGCGGTTCGGGAAACGCCCGGTGACTTGCCAGCCGATGTGGCTGGCGTCGGCGAATACCATGTTCAACGCGATAGCGCGGATCTCACGGCTGGCGTCTGAGGCTTTCTCTGCGCTCTGCGCCCGGGACAGGTCGAAGAAAGCGTCCAGGCTCTTGTCGTCCGTAAAGTTCGGCATCTGCAATGCCAGACCGAAACCATTGCCCAGTGCACTGCCTTGGGCGCTGTTGAGCAGTGGTCCGTGGCGGGTTTCGTACACGACTTCGCGAATCGGCCGCTGGCCTTTGACGAAGTAGGTTTCGTTGCGAACGGTTGCTGGCTGCCATTTGCCTGCGACTTCGTAGGCAAGGCCATTGCCCTGACGCTTGAGCTTCTCGAGGAACAGGTCCTGGTTATCGCCCATGACCGCAGTCATGCTCCACGCCACCTTGCCGTTGAAACCGGCGAGGACCATAGGAATACCGGCGATGGAAACCCCGGCAGCCTGGTACTTCGGCGCACGAATTTGCACGTAGCTCCACAGCGACGGCACGCCAATCGGGAATTGGCTGTCGCTGGCCAGCAGGCTTTTGCCGCTGCGGCTGCGTTGCGGGGCAATTGCCCAGTTGTTCGACGCCGTGGCGCCGAGCAGATTCAGCGCGGACAGCTGTTCGCCGGCTTTGCTGAGTTCGCTCAGGCCCGGGATCGTACCGTTGAGCTTCACGCCTTTAAGCTTTTCAGCTTCGGCGAGCGGCAGTTTTTCATCCGGATAGGACGGCGACAGCCACGCGAGTTTGTCTGTAGTGACGGTTTGCGCCATCACCAGCGAGGCGATTTCTTGCGGCAGATTGGCTGACTGGCTGAAGTTCAGCAGGCAGAAAATCAGCGCCGAATCTTCCGGTTTCCAGTATTCCGGCTTGTAGCCAGTGGCGGCCAGGTCCGACGGCAGCTTGTCGCGATAACGGAACAGGTAGGCGTTGACCCCGCGGGCATAGACTTCGAAGAAGCGTTGCAGGCGCGGTGAGGACGCTTTGTAGAGTTCGTCGGCACTTTTCTTCAGGTTGACTGCGCGCATGTAGCGGTCAGCGTCCAGCATTTCCGCGCCGGACATTTCCGATAAGCGACCCTGGGCCAGCAGGCGCATGGTAACCATCTGGCTGATGCGATCACTGGCGTGTACGTAACCGAGGGTGAACAGCGCATCGTGGAAGGTGTTGCTTTCGATCAGCGGCATGCCCATGGCATTGCGGCGCACTGATACGTTCTGCGCCAGCCCTTTGAGCGGCTGCACGCCGGAAGTGGGTGGCAGGCTGTCCTGGGCATTCCAGGTCTGGCAACCGGTGAGGCTGAGCACACTGGCCACTGCTGCGGCAACGCCGAACCGGGGAAGAAAAGATGTAAGGGCTGGCGAGGCCATGGCAAAGCTCCTGCGGGGGTAGTACCGATTAGTGGCGCTACGTTAGTGAGCGGCAGGGGGCCGCGCAAGCGGAGGGCGATCTTATTTCAAGGTTTGTCCGATAAATCACAGGATTTGACGCAGGTGGTAAGCGTTCCACGACTTGCCTATCGGAAAAGGTGGTGCTCAAGTGTCAGGATTTCGATGACTCGTACAGGAGAAGATTTGCCATGGAGCTACACACCAACGCAGCGTTGATCCTCATTGATCAACAAAAAGGCATTCACCACCCCAAGCTCGGACCACGTAATAACCCCGACGCCGAGGAGTACATGGCGCAGTTGCTGAGCGAATGGCGGCGCATGGCGCGGCCGGTGATTCATGTGCAGCACTTGTCCCGCTCACCGGAATCAGTGTTCTGGCCGCAGCAGTCGGGTGTCGAGTTTCAGGAAAGGTTCGAGCCGCTATTGGGCGAGCGTGTGATCCAGAAGCAGGTGCCGGATGCGTTCAGTGGGACGACGCTTGCGGCGAGTCTGCGTGAGGCGGGAATCGAGCAACTGATCATTGTCGGCGTGGCGACCCACAACTCGGTCGAGTCCACGGCGCGTACGGCGGGCAATCTGGGGTTTGAAACCTGGGTCGTGGAAGACGCCTGCTACACCTTCGACAAGGTCGACTTCTTCGGCAAGAAGCATTCGGCGCAGGAGGTGCATGCCATGTCGCTGGGCAATCTGCACGGGGAATACGCAACGGTGATCCGAATCACAGAGATCCTGTAGGAGCGGCCGGGCGGCGTTCCTACAGGGGATGCGTTCGGCTAGAGAATCAAGCGCCGTGGCACTTCTTGAACTTCTTGCCGTTGCCGCATGGGCAAGGGTCGTTGCGGCCAACGTCTTTCAACGCGTTGCGCACCGGCTCCTGGTGAGCGTGGCCGCAGTTCGGGCCGTGGACATGGCCATGGTCGTGATCATGGTGGTCGTGATGGTCGTGATGGTCATGATCGTGGTTGCAGTCAGGTCCATGGACATGGGGTTGCTGGGTCATCGAGGTTACTCCGGAATAAAATCGCCGGGAATTATCTCGCCATAACGGGCCTGGTGCACGTCATTGCCGATGAATAATCCGGTTTTCAACTCACCCTCCAGGCGATAGGGGATCGGCTGGTCGGGTTTCTTCAGCAATTTCACCACCTCGCGCAGGTGCTGCCAGAGGTTGGTACGAATCGGCACCTCGAAATAGCTGCTGCTTTTTGGGTCGACGGTGAACCATTCGCTGGACTCGCCTTCGGCCAGCAGGAACTCGTTCAAGTGAATCCGGTACACCAGGCCGCGAACCGTAAGGTTGGAGTCGTTGGGGTTGTCGACGCGAAAATACAGCATGAATTTCTGCTCAAGGAGTTTGGCGCGCACCACTTCGACTTTGAGCAGGTGAACTTGCGGGTCGAGGGTGTCGTCAGCGAACCAGGATGCACAGCCGCCGAGGCTCAGGACCATTAGCAGGGTGAGGGTTTGTAAGGCACGTCGCTGACTGGTCATGGTGGTGTTTCTCCTGGCCCCCAAAGATCGCAGCCTGCGGCAGCGTACACCCTGAGCTGCCGCAGGCTGCGATCTTTTAGGGCCCACCTCACGCAGTGAAATAACTCGCGCAGCATTTCTTGAATTTCTGCCCGCTGGCACAGGGACATGCATCATTGCGTCCGGCCTTGAGCTGCACAGTCGGGTCGATGAAGTACCAGCGACCGGCGTTTTGCACAAAGGATGAACGTTCGCGGTGGCTGTGCTCGCCGGTGCTGTCGTGCCAGCGTGCGGTGAAGGTGACGAATGCATGTTCGGGCTGGCCGCCGAATACCTCAGAGCTTTCCACTTCAAGGCCAAGCCAGGTGCTTTGTGCGCTCCAGTCGCTGATTGACTGGCGATCCAGGCCAGCCTGTTGGGCGGGCAGGGTGGTGGCCAGCAGATAGTCGATAAGGCCCAGCACATAGGCGCTGTAGCGCGAGCGCATCAAGGCTTCCGCGCAAGGCGCGGGGTGGCCGGCGTGGTAGTGGCCGCAGCAGGCATCCAGCGGGGTGCCACTGCCGCACGGGCAAATGGATGTACTCATCGTGTTACCACCAGTATTTTCCGAAGTTTTCCGGATTGGCCCAGAACCGTGAATTGAGCCAGTCAGGCACTTGTTTGTAGTCAAGCAGATCGTAGGTAAACAGCGTAAGGACCTGTTCGTCACGCTGGAAGCGTTCGCTGGCCTGCAGTGCCAGGGAAAAGAAGTCGGTTTCTTGCCAATCGCAGGCTTTCAGGTCCGCAAGCACTGCGATGCGGTTGGCGTTGAGATTGCGAATCCCGCCGAGCAGGTTCAAGCCATCGCGTTTGGGCAGATGCTCAAGGCAGTCAAGCGCCAGTACCAGGTCGAAGCGTTGTGCAGCAAGCGCAGGTGGCAGAGGGCCGGGGGCGACGTGAGCGACACAGGCATCCGGGTGCGCGAGCTTGAACGCTTCGAGCGCGGGGAAGTCGCTGGCGCCGATCAGCAACAGACGTTGTGGCGCATAACGGTCGAGCAAGGCGGCGAGCGCTTGCTGGGGCGTGCGCGAAGAAATACCTGCGGTCATCGAAGATCCTCAATCAGATGTGCGAAGACTAGCCTGCCCCGGCTTCGGGGCCTAGAGCCGGTTTGCAGGCAATGGCGGGAGCTGCCGTAAATACGGGGCGCAAAGCCGTTGGGTTGAACGGCTGATGGGTCGCTGATCGACAGTTGCGACGCTCTAAACCGCCCGTTCAGAAGAATTTTCGTTGGCCTCTGGCTTATCCGTTGTGGAAGTCGGTACTGTGCGCGCAAAGAATAATGATCTGCGGGGGCGTATATGAAGGTGCTTTGGGGCTTGGGGAAGGGTTTGACCCTGTTGTTCTGGCTGGTGCTGCTGGTGAATCAGATCAGCCCGTTGAACAGTCCGTTTCATCTTATGATCAATCTGGCCGGTAGCCTGTTGCTGATGACCCATGTTGTGGAGCTGGTGCTCTATAACCGTAATCTTAAAGAGCGGGCTCATCCGTGGCGTGATCGCTTGCAGATCCTCGTTGTCGGTATTTTCCATGTGCAAACCCTTGCAGCTCCTGCCGCCGGGGAGGTTCGTCATGCGTAAGCTCTGCCTGCTCGCCGCCTTGATCAGCCCAATGGCGATGGCTCAAGTGGTTACGGTCGAGACCAACTCGCTGCTGCGTTTGCCCAATACCGCCAGCACCTTGCAGCTGGAGCGCCTGGAAGTCGCCGATAATGGCACGCTGCTGATCCCCTCGAACGTGACCGAGCTGAGCGTTGGCGAGTTGCGTCTGGGCCGTGAGGCGCGGATCGCCATTGTCCCCAGCGAACAGGGGCTGCAACTGAATATCAGCCGTGCGCAGCTTGCCAGTGGCAGTCAGATCACCTCGCGAGGTGCGCCGGGTACCTACCTCAAGGCCGCCCGCGCCGGGCGCAACCTGAATCTGCGGATTGCCTCGCTGAACGCTCCCGAGTTGTCGGTGGATGCCCGCGGCGGTGCCGGTGCGCCGGGTTACGAGGGGCTCGATGGCGGCAACGGTCAGGAACCGGGTTGCACGTGGGGCCAGGCCGGGCATGGGGCGGATGGCGATAATGGAGGCGATGGTCATGCCGGGGCGCCGGGCGCGCAGGTGCGTGTGGAATTACCACGTGATTATCCGGCCCGGCAGATCAAGGTGTTGGTCGACGGTGGCGCCGGCGGCGTGGCGGGTGCCGGCGGCAAACCGGGCGCGGGCGGCAAGGCCAAAGGTTGCTTCGTCTACCGTACCGACGGCGGCAAAAGCGGTCGTGCGGGGGCGCAAGGTCAGCCAGGTCCTGCCGGCGCGGCAGGTGCCGTGACGGTGCAACGGTTGTAAGTAATCGTTCTCACACACTGCGCTGATCGTTCAGTGGCATGCACGGCAAGGGGGAGCAAGCTCCCCCTTCTTCAGTTTTTCCCGGGCACTAGTGATGCGTGAGCGTGGGAACGATCAACGCCTTGGCTCACTACTGCGGCGAGTCCGGTGGATCGAGGTGATCCAGTGCGCGATTCACCGCCAACTCGGCCAGAGAAATCATCTGCTGAATCGCCAGCGCGGTATTGCGCTTGGGACCTTCAAGCTCAAACGCCAGATCGCTGGCCATGACATTGGCCGAGGCGAGCGTCTCGCAGGCATGGGCCAGCAGGGTTTCGCTGTCGACGTCGGGGGCAATGACGAAAATGCAGCCGGGACGTCGGTCGGCTAACAGTGCCTTGGTTTCAGGCAGTACCAGGTAATGATCAAGCGCACGGTGCGCGGCGGCGTGGAGTTCTTTCGAATCGAGAGAGGCGTAGGGGGAGGTGCTTTCGGTATCAGGGGGATTGGGAGTGGCTTTGAACATGGTTACGGGTCCTTAAGGTTGGAGCTGCCACCGCTTCGCGACTAAACAAAGGGTGGCGGCTGTACGCAGGTTAGTCGACCGGGGACCCAAGGAAATCCGGCGCGCCGAAGCGCCCTGCGCACAGCCACCATCAAGTGCAGGGATAGGGAATGCCTGACTGATTGTTGCGTGATACGCCTTGGAGAACCGCGAGCGACTAAACCCGATCACTGATGAGCAGTGACACGGAAACAATAGGAGCCAGGGCCAAAGCGCACAAGCCGGCGGATTCTGGCGCAGGTGTAGGTTGCGACGCAAGGTGATGTAGGGAGTGGGTGGTGAGACACACACGACGTTATGGTACTCGCGGTCCAAAGGGATAGATTCCGCTTCCGGGAAAATCGCGAAGCCCCGGCGAGAATTTAGCCATAACGTCCATTATGCGAAGCCTTCTTTTGGACTGGCTATCAGCCAGCATTTGAGAGCATTTTCACCGCCGTTATCCTTGTCGTCTTAAACAAGGAAAGTGATATGGCCAGAAACAAGGACTTACCTCAGGTTTGGCAATCTTATAGTGGCGGTGGTGGCTCCGGCGTTGGAGGCCGTTACCTGCGCGACATGACAGCGGCCGAAATCGCCACGCGTGAGGCTGAACAAAAACCTTATGCCGATATGCTGGCCAGACAGCAGGCGTATGAAGATCAGCTGGTTAAACCTTCTCAAAAGCAAGAACGGGTCGCTGCCGGGTGTTCATTTACTAAACCCTGCAAGCTGCCTGATGGCACCATCAACTACGTCAGTCCCTCCGGAGCCATTCCCACCGATGCGATCAAAGAGTATGGCGAGTTCGCCTTGCTCGGTGGTCGTGAAACGGATGCTGCGGGCAACATCGAGCTGAAGAAAATCAGTGGTAGCGCCTTACCTGCTGCACTGGGAACCATCTTGCTGGGCGGATCGGCTGTTGCCACTTCCGGTGCTTCCTGTGGCGGCCTTTGCACCGCTGGAGCAGCTGTTTCCGGGGTGGGTACAGGGACTGCTGCAACCGGCGCGGGGACTGGAGCAGGCGTATTCACGGCAGGTGTTGCAGCCGGTGCCTTGGCTGGTGTGGTTGCGCTGCTCTGGCCGTCAAGCCTCGGCGACAGCAGCCTGTACACTGACGAGCAGCTCAAGTCGCTCAAGGAAGGCCGAACGCGTGTTCGCTTGTATATCGAGCAACAAGCCGATGGCACCTTGAAGGGGTACGGTTACAACACCCAGAAGCGCCGCGATTGGGAAATGATTCCGGTTGTGCAGTTCCAGGCAAAAGGCTCTCAGCAAGTGGCCGATTTCGGTGATGGGGTAACCCTGATATGGACACCAGCGGTTGACCCATCCAGCACTTCGGGGATTCCCCCATTAGAAGGCGCACCACAAGCCCCGCAAATCTGGATTTATCCGCCGACCGAACAAGCGGATAACATCATCATCAATCCGATCTACCCGCCTGAATACAAGGATTTTATCCTTGTGTTCCCGGCTGATTCCGGTGTCCAGCCGCTGTATATCGTGATGAATGTTCGCCTTGACCCAGGCGTAGTGACAGGGCAGGGGCAGGACGTAACAGGTATCTGGCTGGCAGGGGCTGGGACGGGTCTCGGTGCCCCCATTCCGACACGGATTGCCGAACAGTTGAGGGGCAAAAGTTTCAGTAGTTTTGACGCATTCAGGAAGGCATTTTGGATTGCAGTGGGCAATGATTCTGAACTACTCAGCCAGTTCAAGCCAACCAACCAAGGCAAGCTCTTGAGCGGCAAAGCGCCATTTGCCCAAAGACCCGAACACAATGGGGAAAATGCTCGCTATGAAATCCATCACATCGAAAATATTCAGCATGGCGGTGCGGTTTATGATGTGGACAACCTCGCAGTAGTGACGCCGAAACGACACGTCGAGATTCACAGGGAAGACAGACAATGACTTTGAAAAATAGTGTTTCAGATTACACAGAAGAAGAGTTCGTCGGGCTGCTTCAGCGCATCATTGGGAACGATACAAGTGAAGAGGAAGAGAACAAGCTTGTGCATCATTTCAACACCATATGTGAGCACCCGGCAGGCTCTGATTTGATCTTTTACCCGGAGGACGGCGCGGATGATTCCGCGGAGGGCATCACCCAAACGGTCAAGGCTTGGCGTGCAGCCAATGGTTTGCCGGGTTTTAAAGACGCTTGAGGCCATACCTCGACCTGCCCGAATGGCAATAGGCACCAAGCACACCCAATGCCAGACACTGAAGCTTTCGCGCCGATACCCGGCAACGCCGGCCCGATCCGCCCAAAGGAAAACCCCAGCGATCGTCAATTCACTGGGTTTTTTTTCGCGTACAAACCTCTCGCAGCACCTCATAGCCATGTCGCGCATTGTTCAAGCAGGAAAGCGCCTTCAGTTTTCCCCGGACGCTAGTGGCGCAGGGCCGTGGGAAGGGGAATCAGAGCATCGGCCGAGCCGAAGCCACCGCCACCAGCAACAATCCCAGTAACAAATTGATCCCCACCAGACGCCGAATCTTGCCCAAAGTCGCCGCCCCCGTCGGCCAATCCTCGGCCAGCACCGCTTTACGCAACTCCGGTAGATTCAGCGCCTGAATGCGGATAAACAGCGCGGTCATCACCAGATACAACCCCATCATGATCTGCACGTAACGCGGTGCGGTTTCAAAGCCGCTGAAGCGCAGATGAATCAGCCCGACGCCACTGATCGGCAAGATCACCACGGCGACCCACACCCAGACAAAAAAACGCTGAAACACTTCTACCCAGAGCTTCAGCCGCGCAGGCCCTTCAAGTGCCTTCATGGCGGCGGGGCGCAGGACCATCCAGGCGAAAAACATCCCGCCGACCCAGATCAGGGCCGCCAGTACATGCAGGGTATATATGAGTGCGAAAGGTGTCATTGAGGTACTCCGTTCTGCGCGGGATTAATTAGCGGGGTATGATAGCGGCCGATCCGAACCACTGAAAATTTATCCAGCGTTTTTTGCGCCCGACAATCCATGATCAGCACTGAACTCAAAACCACGATCCAGGGCGCCTACTCGCGTTTTCTCGAAGCCAAGAGCCTCAAGCCGCGTTACGGCCAGCGCCTGATGATCGCCGAAATTGCCAAGGTCCTCGGTGACATCGACACCGACGACGAAGGCCGGCGCAGTGGCGACCCCGCGATTGTCGCGGTGGAAGCCGGCACCGGTACCGGTAAAACCGTGGCCTACAGCCTGGCAGCGATTCCGACCGCGAAGGCCGCCGGTAAACGCCTGGTGATCGCCACTGCGACCGTCGCCCTGCAAGAACAGATTGTCTACAAGGACCTGCCGGACCTGATGCGCAACAGCGGGCTGAACTTCAGTTTTGCGCTGGCCAAGGGCCGTGGCCGCTACATGTGCCTGTCCAAGCTCGACATGTTGTTGCAGGAAGGCCACGCACAAACCGCTACCGCACAGCTGTTCGAAGAAGAAGGCTTCAAGATCGAAGTCGATGAGGCCAGTCAGAAGCTGTTTACCAGCATGATCGAAAAGCTTGCCGGCAATAAGTGGGACGGCGATCGCGACAGTTGGTCCACGGCCCTTGAAGATGCGGACTGGGCACGTCTGACCACCGATCACAGCCAGTGCACCAACCGGCATTGCCCCAACTTCGGTCAGTGCGCCTTCTACAAGGCCCGCGAAGGCATGGGCAAGGTTGACGTGATTGTCACCAACCACGACATGGTCCTGGCCGACCTGGCATTGGGCGGCGGCGCCGTCCTGCCCGACCCGCGCGATACGATTTACGTGTTCGACGAAGGTCACCACTTGCCAGACAAGGCGATCGGCCACTTCGCCCATTACACGCGTCTGCGCTCCACCGCCGACTGGCTGGAAGCGACCGCCAAGAACCTCACTAAATTGCTGGCCCAGCACCCGTTGCCGGGCGATCTGGGCAAGTTGATCGAGCAAGTGCCGGAGCTGGCCCGCGAAATCAAGACCCAACAGCAGTTCATGTTCACCGCCTGCGAACAGGTCGCCGATTTCAAACCCGGCGAAGACGTCGAGGGCCGCGAACGGCCGCGTCATCGTTTCGTCGGCGGGGTGATTCCCGAACATATGCGCGAGATGGGCATCGAACTGAAGAAAGGCTTTTCACGCCTGACCGACGTATTTACCCGGCTCACCGAACTGCTCAAGGAAGGCATGGATGGCGAGGTCAACATTGGCATCGCCAGCAATCAGGCCGAAGAATGGTATCCGCTGTTCGGCAGTTTGCTGTCCCGTTCTCAGGGCAACTGGGAGCTGTGGACGGCATTCACCGCCGAAGACCCGGAAGACAACCCGCCGATGGCGCGCTGGCTGACCTTGGCCGAAAGTGGTTCGCTGTTCGACATCGAGGTCAACGCCAGCCCGATCCTGGCGGCGGAAATGCTCCGACGTAACCTGTGGAATGTGGCTTACGGTGCGCTGGTGACCTCGGCCACCTTGACCGCACTCGGCACCTTCGATCGTTTCCGCATGCGCGCCGGTCTGCCGAAAAAAGCCGTGACGGCGGTGGTGCCGAGCCCGTTCCATCATGCCGACGCAGGCGTGCTGCGGGTGCCGGACCTGCGCGCCGACCCGCGGGACGCGGCAGCCCACACCGCAGCGATCATTCGTGATCTGCCGGAGCTGGTCGAAGGCTCGCGCGGCACGCTGGTGCTGTTCTCTTCGCGCAAACAGATGCAGGACGTGTTCGACGGCCTGGACCGCGACTGGCGCAAGCAAGTGTTCATTCAAGGCAACCTGTCGAAGCAGGAAACCCTGAACAAGCACAAGGCGCGGGTCGATGGCGGCGATTCCAGTGTGCTGTTCGGCCTGGCGAGTTTCGCCGAGGGCGTCGACTTGCCGGGCGCTTACTGCGAGCACGTGGTGATTGCCAAGATCCCGTTCTCGGTCCCGGACGATCCGGTCGAAGCCGCACTGGCCGAATGGATCGAAGCCCGAGGGGGTAATCCGTTCATGGAAATCTCGGTGCCCGACGCCTCGCTCAAGCTGGTTCAGGCTTGCGGGCGTCTGCTGCGCACCGAAGAAGACCGCGGCACCATCACCTTGCTTGACCGGCGTCTGGTCACGCAGCGCTACGGCAAAGCGATCCTCAACGCGCTACCGCCGTTTCGCCGCGAAATATCTTAAGACACGGTGGGCGAAATCGCCCACTTCGTTGTCTATCCCCCGTCATCGATTCCACGCAGGCCGTTCACTGGTCGTTAGGGAGAACCTGGTTCATATGATTCGCCGTTCGTTACCCGCTGTTTTTGCACTGATGTTCGCTGCGCCACTGCTGGCGGCTCCGGCCGGACAACAGACGCTGTTCAACTTTGTCCGGCCCGCCGATGTGGTCCAGGTGGCGACTCAGGACGCCAGCCTGCCGCAGTCCAATGCGGAGCAAACGGCCGAAGGTGAAGTGCTGCGCCGGGTGACCTTCAACCCGGCGGCTCAACCGAATCTGCGCCTGACTCCGCAAACTGGCGCCTGGGACTGGTCGCAGTCTGGCGTCATGAGCCTGCGTATCCAGAGCGCGATGAACTGGGCCATGACGCTCTACGTGAAAATCCAGAGTAACGACGGCAAGACCCTGGTCAGCCGCATCGATCTGCCGGCCGGGCCTGCGCAAACCTTACTGGTACCGCTGACACCGAGTTCGCCACTGAGCCAGGGCATGAAAGCCGGGCCGCCGATGCCGATCACTGTCGAAGGCCAGCGCGTATTGCTGGCCAGCAGCGCGGGTGAACTGGATCGCAGCCAGGTGGTGTCGGTGACGCTGTCGATGGATCAGCCAAAAGTCGCCCAGAGCATCATGCTTGAGCGCTTTGGTGTGCAGGACGGTGAGGCGGTGGTCAAAGCCGCCTACGGCTCGTTAGTGGACGCTTATGGTCAGTCCACACGAGCGAAATGGCCGGAAAAAGTCGCCAGCGACGAGCAGCTCAAAGCCGCGGCGAATAAAGAACAACAGCAACTGAAAACCTGGCTGGCCGAGCGCGAGCTCTCCTCCCTGGACACGTTCGGTGGCTGGAACAAAGGCCCGGCGTTCAAGGCCAGCGGCTTCTTTCGTACTGAAAAACGTGATGGCCGCTGGTATCTGGTGACACCGCAAGGTCACCCGTTCTATTCCCTGGGGGTCAATACGGTCACCGCCGATACCAGCCAGACCTACGTCGGCGGGCGGGAAGCCATGTTCGAGTCGTTGCCCGCTAACGACGAGCCATTGGCCAGCCATTACGGTGACGGTGACAACCGCAGCGGTAATGGCGCCGATCAGGGGCGTGGGTTCAATGCCGGTCGCTGGTATGACTTCTACGGTGCCAACCTGCAGCGCACTTATGGCCAGCCGTGTGCGGTCGTGAGTGAAACCAGGGCTGATGAAGCCAAGGCAGACGCCGCCGCACCGTGCAATGCGCATGCTTTCGACGAAAAGCGCTGGACCCGTCATACCCTCGACCGTCTGCAAGCCTGGGGATTCAACACTGTCGGCGACTGGAGCGCTCCGGCACTGGGCCTGAATGACCGTGTGCCGTACACCTTGCCGTTGTCCATCGTCGGCGATTACGCCAGCATCAGCACCGGCACTGATTGGTGGGGCGGCATGCCGGATCCGTTCGACCCGCGTTTCGCCATGGCCACCGAGCGTGCCGTGGCCATTGCTGCACGCGATCACCGTGATGATCCATGGCTGATCGGTTACTTCGCCGATAACGAACTGGCCTGGGCCGGTCCCGGCGATGACCCGAAAGCCCGTTACGCCTTGGCGTACGGCACCTTGAAAATGACCACCGATGTGCCGGCCAAACGGGCGTTTCTCAAGCAACTGCGCGACAAGTACCGTAACCAGGCGGGCCTGTCGAAAGCCTGGGGCATCGACCTGCCGGCCTGGGAATTGATGGAAGACCCGGGTTTCGTGCCGCCGCTGCCGAGTCCGGAACACCCGGAAATCGAAGCCGACTTCAAATTTTTCCAGAAAGTCTTCGCCGACACCTATTTCAAGACCATTGCCGACTCGCTGAAATGGCACGCTCCCAACCACCTGCTGCTGGGTGGTCGGTTTGCCATCAGCACACCTGAGGCTGTCGAGTCCTGCGCGCAGTATTGCGACGTCCTGAGCTTCAACATGTACACACTTAAACCACAGGACGGTTATGACTTCGCCAAGCTACAGGCGTTGGACAAACCGGTGCTGATCACCGAATTCAACTTCGGCTCGCGTGATCGTGGTCCGTTTTGGGGCGGTGTGACGGAGCTGGCGAAGGAAGAGGACCGAGGGCCGGCCTACGCCAATTTTGTCAAGCAAGCGGTGAGTGAGCCGTCGATTGTCGGCGTGCATTGGTTCCAGTACCTCGATCAACCGGTGACCGGCCGTCTGCTGGACGGTGAAAACGGCCATTTCGGTCTGGTCGGGATCACTGACCTGCCGTTTCAAAGCTTTGTCGAGAGTGTGCGCAAGGCCAACTTGCAGGCCGTCGATCAGCTCGGCAAAGAAGCCGAGAAGGCCAAGGCTGCGGCCGATAAAGCCGACAGTGCCAGTCATGACGACGCTGGCGGGAAAAAAGGCCACGACAGCAAAGGTGCAGGGCAGGGCGAAGGCCATGCGGGTGGGCATTCCGGCAATGGTCATTAAAGCCGCAGCCTCTGTAGGCGCTGCCGCAGGCTGCGATCTTTTGATCGATCAACGATAACGCCAACCACCGAACCTGCCCCCTGTTCCCAAATCCCTCAAGGGCTGGAACAATGCAGGCCATTGTGTCGAAACGTTTTTTCGGAGAATTACGGGTGCTGATTCAGGGTCATTACGAGCTTAAATTTGAAGCGGTGCGTGAGGCTTTCGCTGCTCTCTTCGACGATCCCCAGGAACGCGGCGCGGCACTGTGCATTCAAATCGGCGGTGAAACCGTCGTCGACCTCTGGGCCGGTACCGCCGACAAGGACGGTCGCGAGGCTTGGCACAGCGACACCATTGCCAACCTGTTCTCCTGCACCAAGACCTTTACCGCGGTGACTGCCCTGCAACTGGTCGCCGAAGGCAAGTTACAGCTCGATGCGCCGGTCGCCCGGTACTGGTCGGAGTTCGCCGCGGCCGGCAAGGACGCGGTCACACTGCGCCAGTTGCTCTGCCATCAGGCCGGTCTGCCGGCATTGCGCGAGTTGCTGCCGCCTGAAGCCCTCTATAACTGGCAAACCATGGTCGACGCGCTAGCCGCCGAAGCCCCTTGGTGGACACCCGGTGAAGGCCATGGCTATGCGGCGATCACTTATGGCTGGCTGGTCGGGGAATTGCTGCGCCGCGCCGATGGCCGTGGTCCGGGCGAGTCGATCGTGGCGCGTGTTGCACGACCGCTGGGTCTGGATTTTCATGTCGGCCTGAAGGATGAAGAGTTTCATCGCGTGGCGCACATCGCGCGTGGTAAGGGCAATGTCGGCGATGCGGCGGCGCAGCGCTTGCTGCAAGTGACGATGCGTGAGCCGACGGCCATGACCACGCGCGCTTTCACCAATCCGCCATCGATCATGACCAGTACTAACAAGCCCGAATGGCGTCGTATGCAACAACCGGCGGCGAATGGCCACGGCAATGCTCGCAGCCTGGCCGGGTTCTACAGCGGTCTGCTCGATGGCAGCCTGCTTGAAAGCGAGATGCTCCAGGAACTGACGCGTGAGCACAGCCTGGGCGAAGACAAGACTTTACTGACCCGGACCCGTTTCGGTCTGGGTTGTATGCTCGATCAACCGGATGTACCCAACGCGACTTTCGGCCTCGGCCCTCGAGCGTTTGGTCATCCGGGTGCTGGTGGCTCCATCGGTTTCGCTGACCCGGAACATGATGTGGCCTTCGGTTTTGTGACCAATACCCTTGGGCCGTATGTGCTGATGGACCCGCGTGCGCAGCAGCTTGTGCGGGTTTTGGCCGCTTGTCTGTAAAGGGTGGCTGTAAGGCATTTTTTGGAAAAAAACTTGCCCAATGGTCACAGGGCGGAATCCTGTGGCTTCTATAGTTTTAAAGCGTCTGTTTATACGGGTCGTAGCGACCCACAGCTTTCTATCTCATTTTGTGGATATCCCCATGTCACCGAACAAATCTCTAGCCTTGGCACTGTGTCTCAGCATTACCGGTTGCGCGCAAACTCCACAAAATGATGCAGACGGGGGGCACTGGTGGTCATTCGGTTCCGGTTCGGACAAGGTTGCGGACAAAGCGCCTGCCGCACCGGACGTGAAACCGGACGCCAAGGCGGCTGAAGCTGCTGCCGCCGCCAAGGCCAAAGCGACCGCAAGTGCTGCTGCGCCAGCCACCCCGGCAGCCGTTCCAACCACCGCAGCTGCTGCAGCGGCCAAAGCCGATAGCGAAAGCAAATGGTGGTGGCCGTTCGGCGACCAGCCAAAGGCCATAACCAAGGCCGATATCAAAGACGTGCCAATGCCTGATCCGAAAATCACCCAGGCTTGGCTGGACAGCTACGAGCCACGCTTGCGGGCTGCGGTCCAGGACAGCCATTTGCAGGTGGAACGTCGCGAGAGCGTGCTGGTGGTCGTAGTGCCAGTGGATGACTCTTTCAACGCGAAACGTCCAGCCATGTTGCTGCCGTCGTCCCTGGGTCAGTTCACCAAGATCGCCAAGCTGGTTGAGACTGACACCCAGGCTTCCATCCTGGTACTCGGCCACGGCGACACGACGGGCACCGCTTCCGAGGCTCAACAGTTGAGCAAGGACCGTGCGACTTCCGTTGCGTCGATCTTCAGTCTCAGTGGTTTGAAGCGTGATCGTCTGATGCTGCGTGGTATGGGTGCCCTCATGCCGCGCGCTGCCAATGACAGCACCCAGGGCCGCGCCTTGAACCGTCGCGTGGAAATCATGCTGACCCAGCGCACCACCATGCTGGCATTGCTGAACAAGTACAGCCAGCCGACCCCACCACCGGTGGAAATGCTTGCAGTGCAGACCGCTAAGCCAGCAGCGCCAGCCGTGGCCGAGAAAAAAGCGACTTCGAAGAAGAAAGGCGCTGCCTCGAAAAAGGCTCCGGCGAAGAAAGCTCCGGTCAAAAAACAGCCGGCCAAGAAGCCAGCTGCAGACAAAGCGGATACGGCGGCAAAAAGCACCAGCGGCCAGTAACCAGGCCAGGAACTGACTGATCAAGTACAAGGAAAACGCCATGCCCCGGACTCTGGCTGATATGCGTCGTGATTACACTCGTGATGGTTTGACCGAGGCTCAGGCCCCGGCCGAGCCATTCGCACTGTTCCATCAGTGGTTCGCCGAGGCGGTGAATACTGAACAACCTCCGGTCGAGGCGAATGCCATGACTGTGGCCACTGTTGATCAGGACGGTCGCCCGCATTGCCGGATCCTGTTGCTCAAGGGGCTTGATGATCAGGGCTTTACCTTCTTCACCAACTACGACAGTGCCAAGGGTCAGCAGCTGGCGGCCAATCCGTTTGCTGCCATGACCTTCTTCTGGCCGACCCTGGAGCGCCAGGTGCGTATCGAGGGGCGGGTGGTGAAGGTCACGCCGCAGGAATCCGATGCCTATTTCCAGGTACGGCCGCTGGGCAGTCGCCTGGGGGCCTGGGCGTCACCGCAGAGTCGGGTGATTGCCGATCGTACCGAGTTGGAAGGATTGATCAAAGCCACCGAACAGCGTTTTAGCGATAGCCAGCCGGATTGTCCGGAACACTGGGGCGGCTATCGTTTGCTGCCAGAACGCATCGAGTTCTGGCAAGGTCGTGCGAGCCGTTTGCATGATCGTCTGAATTATCGCCTGCAAGGCGCCCGCTGGAGTCGCGAGCGCCTGGCGCCCTAAACCGGTTACACAGTGGGGTAGGTGGCTGCGGCCGCCTCCAGCCACTGTGGCAGGTCCCGACGTTTGACTTTCTGCTGCCGGGCACTGGCCAGTTGTTGCAGCATGAACGCCTTTTTCTGCTCGTCATTGCCGGCAAGTGCCAGCGCCAGATCACGGTCCATCCAGCGTTTGATCCGTACATACAGCCACCAGTGGAAGTACAGTCCGGCAACGGTGGTGACGACAATGATGAAGTAATCCATGAAAATCCTTGGTGCAATGGCGCAGATTCTGGAATTTGGCGCTACTGTGTGCTGAGTTCTCAAGTGCGACTGTACTGCACCTGAATGAAACCAATTTTATCCGGGCGGTGCCGTGACAGGCGTCAAGCTGCGGAGTTTAATGAATACCTGTCCTTTGGAGTTGATGCTATGCGTAAGTCTGTTTTGCTGGTTGCTTCTTTTTCTACGATGGCGATGTTGCTCACCGGTTGCCAATCGAGCCTGACCGGTGACTCCTACTCCCGTGACGAAGCACGTCGGGTGCAGACGATCCGCATGGGTACCATCGAGTCCCTGCGTCCGGTGAAAATCGAAGGCACCAAAACCCCGATCGGCGGCGCAGCCGGTGCGGTCGTGGGTGGCGTCGGCGGTAGTGCCATTGGCGGTGGCAGAGGCAGCATTGTCGCTGCGGTAATCGGCGCAGTAGCCGGCGGCCTGGCGGGTTCTGCTATCGAAGAAGGCGTGACCCGCACCCAAGGCGTGGAAATCACCGTTCGCGAAGACGACGGCAGCATGCGCGCCTACGTTCAGGAAGTTCAGCCGAACGAAGTGTTCCGTGTGGGCGAGCGTGTGCGCATCTCCACCGTCGGTGGCACCAGCCGCGTTTCGCACTAAGTTTTACGCGTTTAAAACAAAACCCCGATCAGGTGACTGGTCGGGGTTTTGTGTTTTCAGCCTTTAAAGCCATGGTTGCTTAAGCGCTCGACACCGCATTCTTGCGACTGGCTGCTGCGGTCACCGCGTAACCGATCAATGCGGCGAGGATCGAGCCCGTGAGAATGCCCATGCGGTCCATGCCGGCGTATTCGCTGCTGCCCGGCACAAAGGCCAGGGAACCGACAAACAGGCTCATGGTGAAACCGATACCGCAGAGGATCGCCACGCCGAGTACCTGGCCCCAATTGGCGCCAGCGGGCAGGGCGGCGATACCGGTTTTGACGGCCAGCCAGGTCAGGCCCAGGACTCCGATGGTCTTGCCCAGCAGCAAACCGGCGGCAATGCCCATCGGTACATGATGGGTGAAGCTCTCAAGGTTGACGCCAACCAGTGAAACACCGGCATTGGCGAAAGCGAACAGTGGCAGGATACCGAAGGCCACCCATGGGTGCAGCGCGTGCTCCAGGCTCAGCAGCGGTGAAGGTTCGGCGTTTTTCGTACGTAGCGGAATGCAGAACGCCAGTGTCACACCGGCCAGCGTCGCATGGACACCACTCTTGAGTACGCAGACCCAGAGGATCAGGCCGATGATCATGTAGGGGCCGAGCTTGACCACGCCTAGCCGATTCATCGCCACCAGCGCCACCAGACAGGCGGCGGCCAGCATCAACGACAAGGTCGACAGTGCGCCCGAGTAGAAGATCGCGATGACGATGATTGCACCCAGGTCATCGATGATCGCCAGCGTCATCAAAAACAACTTCAGCGAGACTGGCACACGCTTGCCCAGCAAGGCGAGCACGCCCAGTGCAAAGGCGATGTCAGTGGCCATCGGGATCGCCCAGCCACCTAGGGCTGGCGGGTTGTCCTTGTTGAGGAACCAGTAGATCAATGCCGGCACGACCATGCCGCCGATGGCCGCAGCGCCAGGCAGTACGATCTGCGAGGGTTTGGACAGGTGGCCTTCAAGGATTTCGCGTTTGACCTCAAGGCCGATCAACAGGAAAAACATCGCCATCAGGCCGTCGTTGATCCATAACAACAGGGGTTTGGCGATTTTCAGGGCGCCGATCTGGGCGACCACGGGAGTGTCCAGCAGGCCGTTGTAGAGCCAGGACAGCGGTGAGTTATTGATGATCAGGGCAAGAGCTGCAGCGGCAATCAGTAACAGACCGCTGGCAGCTTCCAACTGAAAGAAACGCGTGAAAGTGCTACGCAGAGGCAAGGTCGCTCTCCATCTATCGGTTCAAAAGGTGGACCACCCTAACCCGTACGGTTAGTTGTTAAAACAAAAGTTATATTCTTTTTTGTTATATGTCGTTACAACCAAGGTTGTCGCGCTGAGCCTAGCAGTTGGCTGGCGTATTGGGCCTCAGCTGTACCTGTGCGTTATGCAGGTTTTTTCCTAAGCTTACTGACTGAGCCTTTCGACCAGGTCAATCCGTTGCCTGTTGTCACCGCCAGGTTTCCCTACGCCTAATCGATTCAACGAGAAAAAGACCATGAGCGACAACCGTCAGTGGGCCCGCGAAGCTATCCGGATCATCGAAGCCGACTTCCAGCGCAGCGCCGATACGCACCTGATTCCTTTGCCACTGCCGGGATTGCCGGGCATCGAGTTGTACTTCAAGGATGAATCCAGTCACCCCACCGGTAGCCTCAAACATCGACTGGCGCGTTCATTGTTTCTCTACGCGCTGTGTAACGGCTGGCTCAAGCCAGGGGCGCCGGTGATTGAGGCGTCCAGCGGCTCGACGGCGATCTCCGAGGCGTATTTCGCGCGCTTGCTCGGCTTGCCGTTTATTGCCGTGATGCCGGCCACCACGTCTCAGGAAAAGATCGCACAGATCGCTTTTTACGGCGGCAAAAGCCATCTGGTGCAGGACCCGACTCAGATCTACGCCGAATCCGAGCGTCTGGCTCGGGAGCACGATGGCCATTTCCTCGATCAGTTCACCTACGCCGAGCGTGCGACCGACTGGCGGGCGAACAACAACATTGCCGAGTCGATCTTCCAGCAGATGCGTTTTGAGCGTTACCCGGAGCCGAGCTGGTTGATTTCCAGCCCTGGCACCGGCGGTACGACGGCAACGCTGGGGCGCTATGTGCGTTATCGTCAGCATTGCACCCGCGTGTTGTGCGCTGATGCCGAGCGTTCGGTGTTCTTCGAGTACTACCAGACCGGCGACGCGAGCTTGCGTCTGGATTGCGGTTCACGGATCGAAGGTATTGGGCGGCCACGGGTCGAGGCGTCGTTCTTGCCAAAGGTCATCGATGCGATGGTCAAGGTGCCGGACGCGTTGTCGCTGGCGGCCATGCATTACCTGGCGCAGCGCTTGGGCCGGCGGGTGGGTGGTTCCAGCGGGACTAACCTGATTGGCGCCTTGATGGCGGCGCAGCAGATGGTGACAGCGGGGGAGAGTGGCTCGATCGTGGCGATTCTGTGTGATGGCGGCGAACGCTACGCGACCACCTATTACGATCAGGACTGGCTGAAGGCTCAGGGGTATGAACTGAGTGGCCTGATCGCGGCCGTTGCGGCCAGTGTCGAACGCGGTGAGCCTCTGCCGGCCAGCGTGTTGCGCGCCGGTATTTAAACAGGCCTGAAAAAGATCGCAGCCTGCGGCAGCTCCTACGTCGGATCGACGTACATCCCGTAGGAGCTGCCGCAGGCTGCGATTTTTTGATCTAGAGGTTTAGGCCTCGATGCCGAGGATATCCCGCGCCACCGCTTCGGCAATGCGAATCCCGTCGACACCCGCCGACAGAATCCCACCGGCATAACCGGCGCCTTCACCGGCCGGGAACAGGCCTTTGACGTTCAGGCTCTGCATCGACTCATTACGGGTAATCCGCAGCGGCGAAGAGGTGCGGGTTTCGATCCCGGTCAGCACCGCGTCGTGCAGCGAATAGCCGCGAATCTGCTTCTCGAAGGCTGGCAAGGCTTCACGAATGGCGTCGATGGCAAACGCCGGCAAGGCCAGCGCCAGATCGCCCAGTGCAACCCCGGGTTTGTAGGACGGCTCGACGCTGCCCAGAGCAGTCGACGGCTTGCCTGCGATGAAGTCACCGACCAGTTGCGCCGGTGCTTCATAGTTGCTGCCACCCAGCACAAAGGCGTGGGATTCCAGACGCTCCTGCAACTCGATTCCGGCCAGCGGGCCGCCTGGATAGTCGACTTCCGGGGTGATGCCCACCACAATCCCGGAGTTCGCGTTACGTTCGTTACGCGAATACTGGCTCATGCCGTTGGTCACCACACGGTTCGGCTCGGATGTCGCCGCCACCACGGTCCCGCCCGGGCACATGCAGAAGCTGTAGACCGAACGACCGTTCTTGGCGTGGTGCACCAGTTTGTAGTCGGCGGCACCGAGTTTCGGGTGGCCGGCATATTTGCCCAGGCGCGCGCTGTCGATCAGCGATTGCGGGTGTTCGATACGGAAACCCACCGAAAACGGCTTGGCTTCCATGAACACGCCACGGCCGTGGAGCATGCGGAAGGTGTCGCGGGCGCTGTGGCCGAGGGCGAGGATCACGTGTTTCGAGTGGATCTGTTCGCCACTGGCAAGCTCGATACCGGTCAACTGGCCGTCTTCGATCAGCACGTCGGTGACGCGCTGCTGGAAGCGTACTTCACCGCCCAGCGCGCGAATCTGCTCACGCATGTTTTCGACGACGCCCGTCAGACGGAACGTACCGATGTGCGGTTTGCTGACGTAGAGGATCTCTTCCGGCGCGCCGGCTTTGACGAACTCGTGCAGGACTTTGCGGCCGTGGTGCTTGGGGTCCTTGATCTGGCTGTACAGCTTGCCGTCAGAGAATGTCCCCGCGCCGCCTTCACCGAATTGCACGTTGGACTCAGGATTCAGCACGCTTTTGCGCCACAGGCCCCACGTGTCTTTGGTGCGCTGACGCACTTCTGTGCCACGCTCAAGAATGATCGGCTTGAACCCCATCTGCGCCAGCAGCAGCCCGGCGAAAATCCCGCACGGACCGAAACCGACCACGATCGGCCGTTGGCTCAAATCCGTCGGCGCCTGGCCGACGACCTTGTAGCTGACATCCGGCGCCGCATTGACGTTACGGTCATCGGCGAACGTGTGCAGCAACGTCGCCTCATCGCGCACGCTGAGGTCGATGGTGTAGATGAAGCACAGTTCGGAAGATTTTTTGCGCGCATCGTAGCTGCGCTTGAACAAGGTGAAGTCGAGCAGGTCATCACTGGCGATGCCCAGGCGCTGCACGATGGCAGGCCGCAGGTCTTCTTCGGGATGGTCGATCGGCAACTTGAGTTCGGTGATTCGTAACATGACGGGATCCGGTTCGCGGGGCGCACAACTGCGCCAAAGGCGTTTCACAAACCGGCGATTATAAGCCTCAACGGCCCGTTCCGGTGAGGCTAAAACAGCATCCTGTCGAATCAGTCGTTACGTGAGCCGCCGAAATACGCGCAGCCACGTTGTACCTGGCCGTTGACCCGCAGCTCGGCGCTCATGAATTGAACGCTGCCGTGGGCGCTGTCGACGCAGCGTTGTGGTGCGATCCAGAGTTCAACGTGTTGGTCATTGGCTTCGCTACTGAGGCTGAAACGCCCGTCACCGAGTTGTTCTTCCAGAAACGGCAAGGCCAGCGCTGGCTGGCCGGCGCGCTCGATCACCATGCCCTTGGTGTTGACCTTGACGTTCCAGTCGGGCGTGTTGCCGCTGGCACGCAGGATCAGCCGCTGGAAGTTGGGGTCTTCACAGGCCGCGGCCGAGCGTTCGACACGGTATAGCTGCTGCACGTCGAACCGGGCACCCGCATCAGCTGATTTGCCCGCGGCAACCCGGCCACGCACGTCAGCGAAAATGGTGTGCTGCGTGCCTGCCAGTGTTGCGGCTTCCTGCAGGATGCTGGTGCTGCCGGCGTCATTGACGACATACAGCTTGTTTTCCTGGCACGGCTGAAACACCAGCTTGCCGTTGTCCATGCTGAGTTCGCCCTGCAGGCGGGTCAGGCCCGCCGTGGACGGTTTTTCAGGCTGGCTCTGCAGCAGCTGGCAACCGGCGAATACAGGAAGCAGGGCGACAAACATCAGGGAACGGGCAGCACGCATCGTAGGGTCTCCAGACAAGTGCCGCCACGTTACTCAGGCTGACCGCTCATCACAACCCTGCATTGCGCCGACCTTCTGTAGGAGCTGGCGCAGCCTGCTCCTACAAAAACGTGTTGGTCTTAGCCGACGTTGTAGGTCTGGCCGGTTTGCAAGCCTTCGACACTTTTAGCGTAGGCCAGCGCCACATCGGCGGCTGGAACCGGTTTGAATCCGCGGAAGTACGGTGCGTAACTGCCCATGGCTTCGAGCAGGACGTTCGGGCTGACCGAGTTGATGCGCAGACCGCGCGGCAATTCGATAGCTGCCGCGCGGACGAAGCTGTCGAGGGCACCATTGACCATGGCCGCCGAGCTGCCGGTACGAATCGGGTCGTGGCTGAGAATGCCGGTGGTGAAGGTGAAGGAAGCACCGTCATTGGCGAACTCGCGACCGATCAGCAGCAGGTTGACCTGGCCCATCAGCTTGTCCCGCAAACCCAGCTCGAAGTCTTTTTCGGTCATGTTCGCCAGCGGCACGAAGTTGACGCTGCCGGCGGCGCAGATCAGTGCATCGAAGGTGCCGGTCTGTTTGAACAGTTTGCGGATGGACTCGCTGTCACTGATATCCACCTGAAAATCCCCGCTCTTGCGGCCAATGCGGACGATTTCATGGCGCGGTGCCAGTTCGCGATCAATGGCTGAGCCCACAGTACCGCTGGCGCCAATCAGTAGAATTTTCATCGTGCTGCTCCTTAATGGGTTGGACCAGGTTTCAGTTTAGTGTGGTTTTTTTCATTGATAAGCGTGCTAATGGGCAACCTTTGGTTTTCAAATGGAAACAATCCATGAGCGAAATGGACGATCTGGCGGCGTTTGCAGTGTTGATCGAAGCCGGCAGTTTCACTCTGGCAGCGCAGCAATTGGGGTGTAGCAAAGGGCAGTTGTCCAAGCGCATCAGCTTGTTGGAGACACGTTTCAGCGTGGTGCTGCTGCAGCGAACAACACGGCGCTTGAGTCTGACAGCGGCGGGTGCGGCGTTGTTACCGCAAGCGCAGGCGCTGGTGATTCAGGTAGAGCGGGCGCGACAGGCCCTGGCACGGTTGAAGGACGATATGGCGGGGCCCATTCGGATGACGGTCCCGGTGTCGCTGGGAGAGACTTTTTTCGATGGGTTGCTGCTGGAGTTTTCCCGAGAGTACCCCGAAGTGCAGATCGAGCTTGAGCTGAACAACAGTTACCGGGACTTGTCACGGGATGGGTTCGATCTGGCGATTCGTTCAGAAGTGGCCAACGACGAGCGAATGGTGGCGAAGCCGCTGTTGGCCTGGCACGAGATGACCTGCGCGAGCCCGGCTTATCTTGAGCAGTTTGGTGAGCCGCAGACACCGGCGGACCTGGCCGATCATCGTTGCCTGCTCAACAGCCATTACAGCGGCCGGGAAGAGTGGCTGTATCACCAGCAACATGAACTGTTGCGAGTGCGGGTTTCGGGGCCGTTCGCCAGTAACCACTACAACCTGTTGAAGAAGGCTGCGCTTGCCCACGCGGGCATTGCACGCCTGCCTTCTTACTTGTTGCAGGCTGAACTGGCCGATGGCCGTTTGCGCTGGCTGCTGCGCGACTATCAGACCCGCAGCATGCCGATGTATCTGGTGCATCCGTATCAGGGCGGCTTGCCCAAGCGTACGCAGGTATTGGCCGACTATCTGATGGGGTGGTTCAAGCGCAGCGGCGAAGCGCTGGATCGGCTGTAGCAGCTGCCGAGCTGGCGAGGCTGCGTCCGGGGACGAAGTCCTCGCAAACCCTGAATATGCAGTTTACTTGAAAGCGCGTGTCGCCTGATGTACGAGCGCTTCGCACTCGAACGCAGCCTTCGGCAGCTGCTACAAGGGCTTAGCGTTTGGCGGAGTAACGTTTGGCGATCAGATGATCGATCGACAGCACGCCCGGACCTCTGGCCATCAGGTACAACAGAATGGCTGCCCAGGTGCCGTGAGTCGGGTAGGCGTCCGGGTAGACAAAGGTTTGAATGGTCAGGGTCATGCCCAGTAGCGCCAAGGCCGAGAAGCGTGTGGCGAAGCCGACGAGGATCAGGATCGGGAAGAAATGCTCGGCGAAGGCCGCCATGTGCGCCGCCAGTTCCGGGGACAGCAGCGGCACGTGGTATTCGCTTTGGAACAGCGGAATGGTCGAGTCTGCCAGGCGCGGAATACCGAGTTGGAAGGTCCCGTCGAACAGGTCGATAGCCAGGCCCTCGACCTTGGTCTGGCCAGACTTCCAGAACACCGCGGCAATGGAGAAGCGTGCAACGAAGGCGATCAGGCTGTGGGGGATCCTTTCGAACAGTTCGATGAACCGTTCGATCAGGCGGGTGATGGCATTCGGGTGCTCTGTGCGGGTGTTCATGGCGATACCTTGTCGTGTTGTAAATGGGTAATGCCGTTGTGGCCGATCAGCAGTGCCAGGCACTGGCTCAGGTCGAACACCGGCGCGGCGTACAGGGCATCGGCTACCGCTTGCCCCAGAGGACGGTTGTTTTGCAGGCTGTGGATGAAGGTCGCAGTGCCGACATCAATCGCAAAGACCTCGACCTCCAGGCCGTTGCGCAGCACCAGCGCGCTTTGCGGGTGATACGGCTCAAGGTCCTGGGGTGGCGTGTCAGCCTGGTGGGCGGCCCATAGGGCAACCACGGCGTACGGGGAGTTCAGCGTGAACGTTGAGGGATGCAGATGAATGTGCAGTTGTGCGAGCGCTTCGGGCTCGCTCATGGCCGCTGCAATGTGTGCAGGGTCGACGACGTTGGCATCCGCCGCGTGATAGGCCATCACTCGCAAGCGCTCCAGGCGTGCGACGTCCGCCAGATACGGCACCGAAGCGGCGGGTGCAAAGTGTTCGATGAAGCCTGAAAAGTCGCTGCCATAATCGTTGATCAGTGGGCTGGTGGGTACAAATGTTTTTACGTAGAACTGGGCCATCGCCCGAAAAAACTCTTCCCCTACCAACTGCAAGACCACCGGATAACTGTCGGCCAAGGCGTTGATCAGCGAACCCTGCACGTTGTTGCGGTACACCGCGAAGCGGCTATCCGGCTCAGCGCCGTTGGCGCTGAACAACCCGTCAGGGCAGGGTCGTTGAGGATCAAACAGGGCGGCGGCGAAATCGGCTTGAGTGCTCATCGGCGAACCCCGGTGTAACCCAGCAACTCATCGGCCTGACGGGCCTCGGCGTGCAGCACGGAGAACGTGGGTATTTGATTGTCGCGTTCAATCAGCGTGGCTACCGGGCCTATGCGCTCCAGAACGCGCGCGTACAGCGCCCATACGGTGTTATCGATGGGCGCGCCGTGATCGTCGATCAGCAGACGATCACCGAGGCTGTCGGTGTCTTCGGCAAATCCGGCCAGATGAATCTCACCCACAGCGTGCAGTGGCAGTGCGTCGATGTAGGCCAATGGATCGCGCTGGTGATTGATGCAAGAGACGTAGACGTTGTTCACATCCAGCAGCAGTCCGCAGCCGGTGCGGCGGATGACTTCAGCGATGAAGCTGGCTTCTTCCATGCTGGAGCGTTGGAACTGCAAGTAGGTCGCCGGGTTTTCCAGCAGCATGGGGCGTTTCAGATGGTGCTGGACCTGGTCGATATGTTCGCAGACACGCTGCAGTGTCGACTGGTCATAGGCTAATGGAAGCAGGTCATTGAGAAACACCGGGCCGTGGCTCGACCAGGCCAGGTGTTCGGAAAAGGACTGGGGTTGATAGCGTTCGATCAGATGGGCGAGCCGGGCAAGGTGCTCAGTGTTCAACGGGCCTTCGGCACCGATTGACAGGCCGACACCATGCAGCGACAGCGGATACTGCTCGCGAATCAAACCCAGGTAATGATGAAACGGGCCGCCGGCCACCATGTAGTTTTCGGCGTGGACTTCGAAGAAGCCGATGTCCGGGCGGGTGCCGAGAACTTCACCGAAGTGCTCGGTCTTGAGCCCTAGCCCCGCGCGGGGCGGCAGCTCGGACGCCAACGCCTGAGTGTGAGGATGTACGCTGTGCAGCGATGAAGTGGTCATCATCAACACTCAGGCAGAGGTGGGGTTACGACTTGGCTTTGTAGGCGGCCAGTTGACCGAAGCCGGTCGGTGAGGTTGGGCTGGCAGTCTTCTCGCAAGTGCCTTTAGGCATCAGCTTGAAGTGGTTGCTCTCGTAGTCGACTTTTGAGGTGCCGGCGCAGGTAGTGCCTGCACCTGCGGCGCAATCGTTCTTGCCTTTCATGGCGACGCCAAAGCATTTTTCCATGTCGGCAGCTGCGGCATGGGCGGTGGTCGGCAGAGCCGTGATGCTCAAAGCAGAACCCAAGGCCAGGGCAAGGGCGGCAGCGGACAGGGTGCGAGTGGTAGCAGTCATGATGTTTCTCCAAACAAGGGTGGGTTCAAGTAAGCGTGGTTGCTTGCTTACCCTAGTAGAGAAAGGTCATTCGGGTTCGTTACAGCCGACTCAAAATTTTTTCAGAAAAGCGCATGTCCTCCCGTAGAAGCTGCCGCAGGCTGCGATCCTTTCTCTCGATGTCACTTGAGTTTCAAGTGAAAGATCAACAGATCGCAGCCTGCGGCAGCTTTTACAGTGGTTTTACAGTGGATTGTCTCAGGCAATAAAAAACGGCCCGCAGGCCGTTTTTCATGGTTGCAGCAGTACTTAGCCGCCCAGGTATGCGTCGCGTACTTTAGGGTCGTTCAGCAGGGCTTCACCGGTGCCTTGCATCACCACCCGGCCGTTTTCCAGCACATAGGCGCGGTCGGCGATTTTCAATGCCTGATTGGCGTTCTGTTCTACCAGGAACACCGTCACACCATCCCGGCGCAGTTGTTCGATGATGTCGAAGATCTGCTGGATGATGATTGGCGCCAGCCCCAGCGACGGCTCGTCGAGCAGCAGTAGCTTGGGTTTGCTCATCAGCGCCCGGCCGATGGCGAGCATTTGCTGCTCGCCGCCAGACATGGTGCCGCCGCGCTGGGCGAAGCGTTCCTTCAAGCGTGGGAAAAGTCCCAGGACCTTATCCATCTGCTCCTGGTAATCACCCTTGTCGGTGAAGAACCCGCCCATCGCGAGGTTTTCTTCCACGGTCAGACGGGCAAACACCCGACGACCTTCTGGAACCACGGCGATGCTTTTACGCATGATCCGCGCGGAGTCCTGGCCGACCAGTTCTTCGCCCATGTAGCGAATGCTGCCGCTATGGGCTTGCGGCGAACCGCACAGGGTCATCAGCAGGGTGGACTTGCCGGCACCGTTGGCACCGATCAGCGTGACGATTTCGCCCTGACGGACTTCGACGGTGACGCTGTGCAGGGCCTGGATCTTGCCGTAGAAGGTGGAAACGTTTTCGAACTGCAGCATTTACGCTTCCCCCAGGTAGGCTTTGATCACATCAGGATTGTCGCGGATCTGTTCCGGCGTGCCGTTGGCCAGTGGAGTGCCCTGGTTGATCACGAAGATGTGGTCGGAGATGCTCATGACCAGTTTCATGTCGTGTTCGATCAGCAGCACGGTGACGTCATGCTCTTCACGCAGGGTGCCGATCAGCGCCTTGAGGTCGTCGGTTTCTCGTGGGTTGAGGCCGGCGGCCGGTTCGTCGAGCATGAGGATGCTGGGACGGGTCATCATGCAGCGGGCGATTTCCAGGCGACGCTGCTGACCATAGGCCAAGGTGCCGGCCGGACGGTTGGCGAACTCCTTGAGGTTGACCTTGTCCAGCCAGAACTCGGCGTATTCCATGGCCTCGCGTTCGCTGCGGCGAAACGCCGGCGTCTTGAACAGACCGGCCAGGAAGTTGGTATTCAGGTGCCGGTGCTGAGCAATCAGCAGGTTTTCCACGGCGGTCATTTCCTTGAACAACCGCACGTTCTGGAAGGTCCGCACCACGCCTTTACCGGCGATCTTGTGGCCGGGCAGGCCTTCGATCGCTTCACCGTTGAGCTGGATAGTACCGGCGGTGGGTTTGTAGAAACCGGTCAGGCAGTTGAACACGGTGGTCTTGCCGGCGCCGTTAGGGCCGATCATCGACACCACCTGTTTCTCTTTCACGCTCAGGGCAACGCTATTGACCGCCAGCAAGCCGCCAAAACGCATGCTCAGGCCATCTACTTTCAGGATCTCTCTGCTCATTTACGCAGCTCCATGTGAGGACGTTGCATAGGCAGCAGACCTTGAGGACGCCAGATCATCATCAGCACCATCAAGGCGCCGAACATCAACATGCGGTATTCGCTGAAGTCACGCATCAGCTCGGGCAATAGAATCATCACGACGGCCGCGAGGACCACGCCCAATTGCGAGCCCATGCCGCCCAGCACCACGATGGCGAGGATGGTGGCCGACTCGATGAAGGTGAACGACTCCGGCGTGACCAGACCCTGACGCGCGGCGAAGAAGCTACCGGCAAAACCGGCGAAGCAGGCACCCAGGGTGAAGGCGGAAAGCTTGATGATCGTCGGGTTCAGGCCCAGGGCACGGCAGGCGATTTCGTCTTCACGCAGCGCTTCCCAGGCACGGCCGATCGGCATGCGCAGCAGACGGTTGATCACGAACAGTGCGAACAGCGCCAGCAACAGCGCTACCAGGTAGAGGAAAACCACCTTGCTGACCGGGTTGTACGTCAGGCCGAAGAACTCGTGGAAGGTCTGCATGCCTTCGGCGGCCGTTCTGTCGAAGCTCAGGCCGAACAGCGTCGGTTTGGGAATGTTGCTGATGCCGTTCGGTCCGCCCGTGAGGCCCGTCAGGTTACGCAGGAACAGACGGATAATCTCGCCAAAGCCCAGGGTCACGATTGCCAGATAGTCACCGCGCAGACGCAGTACCGGGAAGCCCAGCAGGAAACCGAAGGTCGCCGCCATCAAGCCGGCGATGGGCAGGCAGATCCAGAAGCTCAGGCCGTAGTAGTGCGACAGCAGCGCATAGCTGTAGGCGCCCACGGCATAGAAACCGACGTAGCCCAGGTCGAGCAGACCCGCCAGACCGACCACGATGTTCAGGCCCAGACCGAGCAGCACATAGATCAGAATCAGCGTGGCGATATCCACCGCGCCGCGCGAACCGAAGAACGGCCAGACCAGAGCGGCGGCGATCAATCCCATGATCACCCAGCGCTGGGTGCTGGGCAGGGTCAGGAAGTGGCTCGCGCCGGCCGGGATCAATTTACCTTTGGGCACGGAGCGCATGGCGGCCGTGTATTGGCGGTCGAATATCACCCGCAGGAACATCAGCACCGAGCAGGCGGCGATGATGATCAGCGTGGAGGTACTGGCACCCTGTACTTCGAGGTTGATGCCGGCGATGGACAGTTTCAGACCAAGTACCGGGTACGCCACAGCCCAAACCAATAGCGCGCTGAACAGCGCCTGTTTAAGATTCTTAGTCATACTTTCTCAACCTCCGGACGGCCCAACAGGCCGGTTGGCCGGAATAACAACACCAGAACCAGAAGGCCGAAAGCCACCACGTCCTTGTACTGGTCACCGAATATATCGGCGCCGAATGCTTCGGCCACCCCCAGCACCAGACCACCGAGCATGGCGCCCGGAATGCTGCCGATGCCGCCCAGAACCGCCGCGGTAAAGGCCTTGAGGCCCACCAGGAATCCGGCGTTCGGGTTGATCACGCCGTACTGCATGCTCAGCAGTACAGCCGCCACAGCCGCCAGGGCGGCACCGATGACGAAGGTCAGGGCGATGATGTTGTTGGTGTTGATGCCCAGCAGATTGGCCATCCTGATGTCTTCGGCACAGGCCCGGCAGGCCCGTCCCAGACGTGAACGCGAAATGAACGTGGTCAGGCAGAGCATCACCACCAGGGTCACCACGAACACCAGGATCTGCATGTAGGAGATCAGCACTTCCTGTGCTCCGCCCGGACCGAAGCTGAAGCTGCCCGGAATCAGGTTGGGGATCGATTTGTCCTTGGAGTCCTGCGAGAGCAGTACGGTGTTTTGCAGGAAGATCGACATGCCGATGGCCGAGATCAGCGGGATCAGGCGGTTACTGCCCCGCAGAGGGCGGTAGGCGATCCGTTCGATACTGTAGCCGTAGGCACTGGTGACTACGATGGTCGCCAGGAATGCGGCGGTCATCAACAGCGGTAGAGAATGGATACCCAGCATGGCCAGTCCGGCAAGGACGATGAAGGCCACGTAGGAACCGATCATGTAGACCTCGCCGTGGGCGAAGTTAATCATTCCAATGATGCCGTAAACCATCGTATAGCCGATGGCGATCAGGGCATACGTGCTGCCAATGGTCAGACCATTAACCAGCTGTTGGAAAAAGTGATAGATCTCAGGCATTACAGCGCTCCTAAAAACCTGATACGCATTTCACTGGTGGAGTCATTTTCCCGCTCAGGCCCCGTGGATCTGCATCCACTTCGAACGTGAGTTTTGCCAGCGAACCGCTGATGACGGTTTTGAGATTTTCAGGTGGGGAGGCTTCCGGATCACGGAGGCACGGCCCATTACCTCGTAAAACAAAGCCCACGGCACGCCGTGGGCTTTATTGGCAGTCAGTCAGGCAGCACCTTACTGAGGCGAAACTTCGGTTTTAGGTTTGCCAAAGTGCCACTGGTAAACCACGAACTTGAAGTTCTTCAGGTCGCCCTTTTCGTCGAACGACAGGTCGCCAGTAGGGGTCTTGAAGGTGCCGGCGCGGATAGCAGCGGCCACTTTGGCGGTGTCTTCGCTCTTCGCTGCCTTGATGCCTTCAGCGATCACTTCGACTGCCGAGTAGGCCGGGAACACGAACGGACCGGTCGGGTCCTGCTTCTTGGCGGCGAACGCGTCAACCAGCGCCTTGTTGGCCGGGTCCTGGTCGAAAGACTTCGGCAAGGTCACCAGCAGGCCTTCGGAAGCGTCCTGGGCGATCTGCGAGATGGAGTCGTTGCCGACGCCTTCTGGCCCCATGAACTTGGCGTTCAGGCCTTTTTCCTTGGACTGACGCAGGATCAGGCCCAGTTCCGGGTGGTAGCCGCCGTAGTAGACGAAGTCGACGTTGGCTTGCTTGAGTTTCTGGATGATCGAGGAGAAGTCCTTGTCGCCGGCGTTCAGGCCTTCGAACACGGCAACCTTGACGCCTTTGCTTTCGAGGGTTTTCTTCACGGCGGTGGCGATGCCTTCACCGTATTGCTGTTTGTCGTGCAGAACAGCAACGATTTTCGGTTTTACGTGATCGGCGATGTAGTTGCCGGCCGCAGGGCCCTGGGCGCTGTCCAGGCCGATGGTGCGGAACACCATTTTGTAGCCACGGTTAGTGATGTCCGGGCTGGTGGCGGCTGGGGTGATCATGATCACGCCTTCGTCTTCGTAGATATCGGACGCTGGCTGAGTGGAGCTGGAGCAAAGGTGACCGACCACGAACTTGACGCCGTCGTTGACCACTTTGTTGGCAACGGCAACGGCCTGTTTAGGGTCGCAGGCGTCATCGTATTCCTTGGCTTCGAGCATCTTGCCGTCGACACCGCCCTTGGCGTTGATCTGCTCGATGGCCATTTTGGCGCCGGTGAACTGCATGTCACCGTACTGGGTCACTGGACCGGTTTTAGGGCCGGCGATGCCGATCTTGATGGTGTCAGCTGCGAACGAATGGCTGGCAACCCCGGCCAGAACCATAGCGGCAAACAGTTTGGAAATCTGCTTAGTAGCCTTATTCATAGTGCTCCACT
This sequence comes from Pseudomonas frederiksbergensis, assembly GCF_001874645.1. Classification (NCBI taxonomy): domain Bacteria; kingdom Pseudomonadati; phylum Pseudomonadota; class Gammaproteobacteria; order Pseudomonadales; family Pseudomonadaceae; genus Pseudomonas; species Pseudomonas frederiksbergensis. The sequence continues at coordinate 1,554,999 of NZ_CP017886.1, read as the reverse complement.
CTTACTGTTGTAGTTTTTATAGTCCTGGCAGCCTGAGCCACAGAACCGGATCGATATCTTGGATATCCCCCGGAAATGCCCCCGGCAACTGTACCGGTACAGTGTAGAGCGCCGATTGTTCGCTTGGAAAGCTGGCGCTCAGGGACAAAACCTGAGGGTGTCGCATTTTTGAAAGAAAAAGACAGAATTGCGGCGGGATTTTGGCTGCGTAGTGACCCGATTCAGCGGCTATCCTTGCTTTCCTGCAGTTCTCGATCAATGACTCTATTGCATCCGGGTTTTTCTGCCAGAGCTCCGACGTTATGATTGCGCCGATTTCAATTCCGGACAGGGCCCATGACTCAAGAACCTAGCACCCTCTATGCCAAGCTGCTTGGTGAAACCGCATCTATTACCTGGAAGGAACTCGAACCGTTCTTCGCCAAGGGTGCCCTATTGTGGGTCGACCCAGGTCTGGATTTGATCGCTGCTGCCGAGGCGGTTGCCCAGGACGAAGGCGAGAAAGTGGCTGCCTGGCTGGCCGCCGACAAAGTCGCCAAGCTGTCTGAAACGCGGGCGCTGGATCTTTTCGAACGCGATCCAGAGTTGTGGGCAGTGGTTGTTTCGCCGTGGATTCTGATCCAGGAAAGGGCGCAGGTCTGAAGACTTGCACCTATTTGGTGCTTATGACGCTCGTGCAAAAGTGTGTAGCCGAGTAGCGCGATGGCAGGTTTCCGTAGAGAAATACCACAGACGGGGATGGGGGAAGGTTACGTAAACGTAACGAGAACAGTTGAGAGAGCAGCCTGAGGGCTGCTTAATTGTTTCTGATATTTTGAAAAACAAAAGATCGCAGCCTGCGGCAGCTCCTACGGCTGGGTCGGTGGAGCTGCCGCAGGCTGCGATCTTTTCGGCGGCTACGCCATTACGCCGTCTTGCCGGTGTGGTTATTCAGCGAAATGACCTTGGTCTTGCCGATACGGTGACGGTAGATCTCGCGCAGGTACTTGATGGCCTTTTTCACGCAATCACGCGACAGGCGGATGTCGTTGATCGAGACAAATTTGTCTTTGTCGTTGATCAGCTCGCGGTACTTCTTCTCGTACATCGGCTTGATCGCGTACCAGTTGGTGTCGAGGATCTTCGCCGGGTTTTCGAACTCGTTGAGCAACTCGTCGATCCTGTCCTCGTCGAAGTCTTCATGAATGATGAAGTCGAGGATCGAGTTGTCCAGTGTTTCGTCGAAACGGTACGGAGTGCGGGCAAAGCAGCGTTTGATGAACGCCACGATCAAGGTCAGGAAATCGTCTGACAGACACGGGCTCTTGGCGATCAGGGTGGTCAGCGAAAGGTTGGCCGAGGCGCCGATCACCAGTGCATAACGCTTGAGCGTGGTGTTGGGGAACAGGCTGTTGAGGTGGGTCTTCAACCGGTTCAGGTCCATGTAGGACAGCTTGTAATCCTTGGGCAGCGACACGATCGATACCACCGACGAGCAGTTCTTGAAGAAATGCAGGTCATGCAGGGCCGCAGCGTCGTAACCCGAGTTCTTGTATTGCTCCAGCGACGCGCGGTACCGCTTGGACTCAATCGGCAACAGGCTGATGCCTTCGATGGCCTGGGTCACTTTGTTGAAGTGCGGCAGGTCGATGGAGCGGAAGAACAGGTCGTCGATGTTCAGGCGCAGCGGCTCTTTGTCGAACACCTTGAACTTGTCACTGCTCGGTGCCGGTTGTTCTGGCACCACCGACTCGGCGTAGGCAATTGCTACTGGCCCGGCCAGGCTCATGAACAGATCATTGGCGTCCAGGCGAATGGTTTCGCCGATGTCGATCCCAGCCCGACGGAAGTAGTTCTGGTCGTAGTCGGTGGTGACCGCCTGGGCCGTCAGGATGTTGAAGATCTGCTGCGAGATGTACTGGTTGGCGTGCTTTTCCATGGCATTGACATCAATGTTCTGGATATTGCCGTCATCGTTCTCTTCGGCGTAACGCATGATGTCGTTGGAGATCAGCATCATTGCATTCCATGGACGGATACGGCCCATGACGCTGGCTTCACTGCTGTCTTCGTTGGCGAAGTTGTATGAGAAATCCCATTCTTCCGACAGGTACTTGCACAGTAGACGACCGGCGTTGATGTGCAGTGCTTCAGACATTTCGCTGCGGTGATCGGAAATGTTCGGCAGTACGCAAATGCCGCTGGTGAAGATCGGCTCGAAAACGAAGGAGTGGCCGCTCTTGCTGTCGTGCTCGTCCACCGGTTTGGTGTCGAACGTCTTGTTCATGTACGAGTGTTGCTGGGCCAGGCCGAACTCCGAGGCCATACCCGAACCGGTACCGCCACCGGCGCTGAAGATCGAGAAATACAGGCGCGACTGGTTAGCCTTGATGCCGCAGCTGTCGATCAGGTACGAGTGGATCATTTTCCAGTCGGGGCTGGAGAAGCGCTGGGTGTCCTTGTTCAGGATGATCTTCGCCAGGTACTGGCCGAGGATCGGCGCGTTACCGGCGCCGCCGGCATGGACTTCCGAGAGGTCCATGATCTTCATTTTGCTGTAGTCGCGCAGGAAGCCGCTTTTTTCGCCCTTGCGCGAGAAGCGGATACGTCCGGCGATGTCTTTGTCCAGGTCGCCGAGCATCACCAGTGGCTCGACCAGGAACACCGGTTTGGTGGCCTTGCCGACACCCAGTTTCAGGTTGTTACGAATCCATTGCGCAGGGCTGTAGCCCTTTTCAGCATAGGGCTTGTCTTCGTTGTTGAACTCGTTGAGGTAGAACTTGCGGGCGTTGTACACCAGTTCCGCGACGTCCAGCGCAATGTTCGAACCGCAGCGACCCAGGCCGATCAGGCACACCGAGGGGAACTCCTGCTGATGCAGTTCGTGGGCGTCCTCCAGGTGTGGCGGCTTGGGAAACACCAGATCACGCAGGCCATCGAGGTTGTCGAGGATGCGATCGGTGTTGGTCTCGGTGAAGTACAGGTACTGCTGAGTCGCAAGCGGGCGTGAGCTGGTCAATGGCTTCGGGGCTGAGGGTTTATCCGTGGCGGCGGTGAGCGTCAGTTCGGATACCGCTGGGGCAGGATTATTTTTAGAAGTCATTGTGCGCCATGTGCCTGGACTGGTTGGTTCGGCGGCGAGATATCATCAAGCCATCACGAATATAGAACTCGCGACTTTACAGCGCGATAGTGTCCCCAGCGATAGGGCTTTACCTGAGCGTCGCTAGGGGGAATCCTTTCCTGATTCATGATGAATCGGCCAATATTCGGCGATCTTTAATCGAACAGAGGCAAATGGGTGGCAACGTTACCTTCGCTCGCGTTCGCTGGAATCGGCTTGATGGGGTTACCGATGTGCCGGCGCTTGTTGGCCGCGGCCTATTGCCGCGCCTGCATGGTGGGCAGGGCTATCTGGAAAAAGATCCCGCGACATTGATCCATCTTTACCGCGAGCCAGACTCAAAGGATTGATGGCGTGTGCGTGCTTGCGCTGGTTGATCTCGTTCAGTACCGAACGTAGTTCAACCAGCGGCACTTCGGCTCTTTGCTGCGCATGGGAACGATCGGATCAAGAACAAAAAAGGCCCGCATCGCTGCGGGCCTTTTGTTTTAACGCGGTAGGGGAGGGATTAACCCGCCACCAGCACCCGGATCGCTTCCAGTCGCAGTGCCGCTTTGTCGAGCATGGCCAGGCCTTGCTCGCGCTGCTGACGCAAGGCAACCAGTTCGCTGTCGCGCACGGTCGGGTTGACCGCTTGCAGGGCGGTCAGGCGCGCCAGTTCTTCTTCGGTATCGGCCGCCAGACGGCGTTGCGCTTCGGCGACACGTTCGGCGTGGCGCGGGGTGATCTTCTCTTCACCGGCATTGATGCGCGGTGTCAGTTGATCACGCTGAGCCTGGACAAACTTGTTGGCGCTGGCGCGTGGCACGCTTTCGAGCTGGTCGTTGAGGGTTTCGAATGAAACGCGACCCGACAGGTCGTTGCCGTTGGCATCGAGCAGGCAGCGCAGGGCGGCCGGCGGCAGGTAACGGCCCAATTGCAGCGAGCGCGGGGCAACCACTTCGCTGACGTAAAGCAGCTCCAGCAACACGGTGCCGGGCTTGAGTGCCTTGTTTTTGATCAGCGCCACGGCGGTGTTACCCATCGAGCCGGACAGGACCAGGTCCATGCCGCCCTGAACCATCGGGTGCTCCCAGGTGATGAATTGCATGTCTTCGCGAGACAGCGCCTGGTTGCGGTCGTAGGTGATGGTTACGCCTTCGTCGTCGCCCAGCGGGAAGCTGGCGTCGAGCATTTTTTCGCTCGGCTTGAGGATCAGCGCGTTTTCCGAGTGGTCTTCGCTGTCGATGCCGAACGCGTCGAACAGGGTTTCCATGTAAATCGGCAGGGCGAACTGATCGTCTTGCTCAAGGATTGCCTCAACCAGCGCGTCACCTTCGCCCGCGCCGCCGGAGTTGAGTTCCAGCAGGCGGTCACGGCCGCTGTGCAACTCGGCTTCCAGGTTTTCACGGGTGGTACGGGCTTCGTCAATCAGCGCTTGCCACTCACCGTCATCGGCGTTTTCCAGCAGTGGCAGCAGGCGTGGGCCGAACTGATGCTGCAAGGCGTTGCCGGTCGGGCAGGTGTTGAGGAACGCGTTCAGCGCTTCGTGATACCACTGGAACAGGCGCTCTTGCGGGCTGGTTTCCAGGTACGGCACATGCAGTTCGATGACGTGCTTCTGACCGATCCGGTCGAGACGCCCGATCCGCTGTTCCAGCAGGTCCGGGTGCGATGGCAGATCGAACAGCACCAAGTGGTGGGAGAACTGGAAGTTGCGACCTTCACTGCCGATTTCCGAACAGATCAGCACCTGGGCGCCGAACTCTTCGTCGGCGAAGTAAGCCGCCGCACGGTCACGTTCAAGGATGTTCATGCCTTCATGGAACACCGTGGCCGGGATGCCGGAACGTACGCGCAGGGCGTCTTCCAGGTCCATGGCGGTTTCGGCGTGGGCACAGATCACCAGCACTTTGGTGCGCTTGAGCATTTTCAGCTGGTCGATCAGCCACTCGACCCGTGGGTCGAAGCGCCACCAGCGTTGTTCTTCATCGATATCCGGCTGAGCCTGGAAGCTGACTTCCGGGTACAGCTCGGCGTGTTCGCCCAATGGCAGTTCGAGGTACTCGTCCGGGCACGGCAGCGGGTACGGGTGCAGTTTGCGTTCCGGGAAGCCTTGTACCGCGGCGCGGGTGTTACGGAACAAAACGCGGCCAGTGCCGTGGCGGTCCAGCAGTTCGCGAACCAGGCGGGCGCTGGCCTCAGCGTCGCCTGCGTTGACGGCAGTCAGCAGGGCTTCGCCTTCATCACCGAGGAAACCCTGGATGGTTTTGTGTGCGGCCGGGGACAAGCGCCCCTGGTCCATCAGCTCCTGAACGGCTTCGGCCACCGGGCGATAGTTTTCGCTCTCGGCGCGGAAGGCTTTCAGGTCATGGAAGCGGTTTGGATCGAGCAGGCGCAAGCGAGCGAAATGGCTGTCCTGACCCAGTTGCTCTGGGGTCGCGGTCAGCAGCAGCACACCGGGAATGGTTTCTGCGAGTTGCTCGACCAGCGAATACTCAGAGCTGACCTGATCTTCGTGCCACACCAGGTGGTGCGCTTCGTCGACCACCAGCAGGTCCCAACCGGCAGCGAACAGCGCGTCCTGGGCCTTCTCGTCGTCCACCAGCCATTCCAGAGCTACCAGGGCGAGCTGGGTGTCTTCGAACGGGTTGCTGGCATCGCTTTCGATGAAACGTTCTTCGTCGAACAGTGCGACTTGCAGGTTGAAACGGCGGCGCATCTCCACCAGCCACTGGTGCTGGAGGTTTTCCGGAACCAGGATCAGCACGCGGTTGGCGCGTCCCGAGAGCAGCTGGCGATGGATGACCAGACCGGCTTCGATGGTCTTGCCCAGACCGACTTCGTCCGCCAGCAGAACCCGCGGCGCGATACGGTCAGCGACTTCGCGGGCGATATGCAGTTGGTGGGCGATAGGCTGCGCACGTACGCCACCCAGGCCCCAGAGCGAGGATTGCAACTGGCGGCTGGTGTGTTCCAGGGTGTGGTAACGCAGGGAGAACCAGGCCAGTGGGTCGATCTGCCCGGCGAACAAACGGTCGCTGGCCAGACGGAACTGGATGAAGTTCGAGAGTTGGGTCTCAGGCAGCGTCACTCCTTCGTTCTGCGCGTTGAGCCCGTGGTAGACCAGCAAGCCGTCGACGTCGTCGACTTCACGCACGGTCATTTTCCAGCCTTCGAAGTGAGTGATCATGTCACCCGGCGAAAACCTCACGCGAGTGAGGGGCGCATTCCGTAGCGCGTACTGACGAGTGTCGCCAGTGGCCGGATAGAGCACGGTCAGCAAGCGACCGTCCTGTGCCAGAACGGTGCCTAAACCTAGCTCGGCTTCGCTGTCACTAATCCAGCGTTGCCCCGGTTGATACTGCTGCGCCATGCTGCCTGACTCCCGCCTTGAAAAAGCCGACTATGTTAACGGATCAGTGCCTTCAGAGCCAAAGGACTCTCATAAAAACTACTAGGCTTACGGTAGCGCAAGGAGGCGATTGTCGATTGTATGTGTCAAGCGGGTCGCAAGTTTGCGACCGATGGCTCAAGTCACCCCTCCAGCAGCCGACAGCCTGCCGTCAGGAGACTAACAACTATGCTGCCACCGATGCTCCCCTTGAGTGCCGTACCGATCACTTCCCAGCAGGATCCGGTCCGCCAGCGGCCGGATATTCCGCCGGTGGTGCCGGTGGAGGCGAGCTCCAGCGAAAGTACGATCGACCTGCACAAGCGCCATGCCGAAGAGTCGGCGCTGTTGTTACGCGAAGAGCAGCGGCGTCAGCAAGAGCGCGACAAGCGTCGCCGCGAAGCCGAAGATGATCCTGAAAAGCACCTGGCCGTGCCGGGTGACGAGTTGAACGCCGACAACACGGTGCCCGTGGTCCCGCTGATGGAAGATCAGCCGCGTCAGGGGTTGTGGGTCGATATCGAGGTCTGACGTTCACACACGTTTTGTTGCGCTCTGATGCTGCTGGCGGCTGGTCAGCGCCGGCCATTGGCCGCATTATTGGCAAACCTTGAGCGGGCAGGGTGACGGTGGTCGCTGTGCTACGCCTGTATTGACCTTGAAGATGTAAGCCACGCCATGAGCCAAGACGACAAGCTGATCGACCTCAACACCGAGCGTGCCAAGCGCGTGCATGACCTTAATGAAAAGCGCCTGAATGAAGTGCGTCAGGCTTTCGAGCAGGCCATGCCTTTGGGTAAAGCGAAGAAAAAGCCGAAAAACAAACCGAAAAAGCGTTGATCCTCCCTGTTTCTATTGATACAGGTCAGTTATTTCCCTTCCTTTTACGCCCGGTCTTGGGCGGCATTGATCCCGATCAATTTTCTTCTGCGCCCGATTGGTTAACTTAGCCCCATCGCAACAGGGCAAGTGCAGGAGGCCAGTCATGTTTTTCGATAATGTGGTGATCGCCGGAGTGCTGACAGTTGGCCTCATGGTTCTGTTTTTTGCCGGGTTTGGATTCTTTATCTGGAAAGACGCACATAAGCGTAAAAAGCCTTAGGTCTTTCTGGAAGCACGAGCACGCAAGGCATTTTGGGCGACTTCGGTCGCCCTTTTTTTTGCCTGCGGTTTCTTGCCGAGTCAGCGCTTGCGGGTGTACATATCCGTTGCTGCGGTAACGGCCGCTTAGGGTTCCGCCCTTACGGCGCCTCACTTTTTTTACAAGCGCCTAAAAAAAGTAAGCAAAAAAACGCTCGCCCCAAGCGTACGGCACCTCGCTTAGGCTCGGCGTTCCCTCTCTCCGGTATCCATCAGGGGGCATCGCCTACGGTCTGCTGCGCGACGACCTCCTCTCGATGTGTCCGGCTACGCCGTACGGCGCTGCGCGCCAACCCCTGATGAACACCTGCGCTCGGCCTTCCGAAGGGGCGGGTGGATCAAGATCAACAGCAACAGCACGGCGGCCTGACAGCCGGCCTGAGTGGTTGGAGCGCAGAGCGTGGGAACGATCAACGATCCAAAAAAATCGGCAATAAAAAAGGCGCGACCTCCGGGAGGGCGCGCCTTTTTGGTTTGGCGATGAATCAGCTGCCGAGTGCCTTCGATGCCAGCCAGAACAGGCCGGCCGACAGGGCCACCGTCGCAGGCAGGGTCAGGACCCAGGCCAGCAGGATGGTTTTCACGGTGCCGCCTTGCAGGCCGCTTTTGTTGGCGATCATGGTCCCGGCCACACCCGAAGACAGCACGTGGGTGGTCGATACCGGCAGGCTGAAGATGTTCGCCAGACCGATCATGCCCGCCGTGGTGATTTGTGCCGACATGCCTTGAGCGTAGGTCATGCCTTGCTTGCCGATTTTCTCGCCGATGGTCAGTACCACGCGTTTCCAGCCCACCATGGTGCCCAGGCCGAGAGCCAGGGCGACTGCCAGAATCACCCAGAACGGGGCGTATTCGGTGGTGGTAGTCAGGTCTTTACGCAGTTTGTCCAGGTCGGCCTTTTCGCGGGCATCGAGGCCAGGCAACTTGCCGACCTTTTTCGCCGTGTCGTCCAGGCAGAGCAGGTAGCGACGCACTTCAATGCGGCTTTCCTGCGACAGCGAGTGGTAGTCCGCTACACCCTTGAGGGTGCCGAGCAGGGCGGCAATGGTCGGTTCGGTCTGTTGCGGGTTGCAGCGGAACTTCTCCGGCAAATCGCCATCCAGACTTTTGCCCAAGGCCAGGAACTCACCCAGAGTATCGGCATTGCGCTTATAGAACTGGCTCAGGTGCAGGGTCGCATCGCGAGTCCGTTCGATCTGGTAGGTGCTGCTGCTCAGGTCGAGTACGAACTGTGCCGGTACGATACCGATCAATACCAGCATGATCAGGCCGATGCCTTTCTGGCCATCGTTGGAGCCGTGAACAAAGCTGACAGCCATTGCCGAGATCACCAGAACCAGGCGGTTCCAGAACGGCGGGTGTTTCTTGTCGTCAAGATTGCGGCGCTGGTCCGGTGTCTTGTGCATCTTGGACAGGGGACGCCACCATTTCAGGCCAATCAGCACCAGTGCGGCTACCAGGAAACCGGCCATTGGCGAGAACACCAGCGAGGAGCCGATATCAATCGCTTTCTGCCAGTTAACACCGTCAGCCAATGGAATGTCGTTGATCAGGGCGTTCGCCAGACCCACACCCAGGATCGAACCGATCAGGGTATGAGAGCTGGAGGCCGGGATACCGAAGTACCAGGTCCCCAGGTTCCAGGTGATGGCCGCAGCGAGCAACGAGAACACCATCGCCAGCCCGTGGCCGGTATTCACATTGATCAGCAACTCTACCGGCAGCAGGTGGACGATGGCATACGCCACGCCAACGCCGCCCAGCAACACGCCGAGGAAATTGAACACACCGGAAAAGAACACTGCCAGATGAGGCGGCATGGCTTTGGTGTAAATAACAGTGGCAACCGCGTTAGCGGTGTCATGAAAGCCGTTGATGAACTCGAAGGCGAGGACAAAGGCCAGGGCGAGCAAGAGGCTCACAAGCACCCAAGCATCCAGTCCGCTGAATAAATCGATCATGAAGGTTTTCTGACCCGGTCATAAGGGGGCGCGATTATGCCAGAAAACCCTGCTAATCAATGCACTTGCTGCTCATCGGTTACATTCTTCAACGATTTAGTGTGTAACAAGGCCTTAAATCCCAGCGTTGTCGTAGGTTTTTCAAGTCTTTGATTTCATTGGCTGTTGTGGCGCGCGCCAGCATTTCAGCTACTTCGATGGGAGGCTGAATCGGGTGTGTGAAATATCTGTAAGGAGGGCCAGCCAAGCGCCAATAACCTCATCCGGTGGGATTAAGGTGGCAATCGCCGGCTTTTAGCAGGCGCGATATGGAACGCCAATCCATTCAGCGTGTGGCTGAAGGCGACGCAGGCCCTTGAGGACTCAAGCCTGAGCGATTATGGCTCTTCGGCTTTGAGTTCCTTTTCCATCTTCTGCAGTTCCTGGGTAAAAGCCTGATCGAGGATGCTGGCGCGTTTACGCCAAGGTTTGCGTTCCGGGTCGGGCTGAGCGGCGTAGGTGGTGACTTCCCCGCCGTAAACTTCCTTGTAACGTTGTTCCTGGCGCTCAAGTTCCGCGCGCAGTTCGTCTTTCGTCACAGTGTTACCTAATTGAGTTGAGATAAATTCTGGTGATACGCACTGCATTCGTTGTGTCGGTCACAAACGTCTCGAGCAAAGTGTCCGGGAAGGCACCCACTGCGACGGCGTTGTGCTTGACAGCTTCCTTCTTGCAGGCGGCCACGGCACCAGAGCAGAACCACTGACGTAGCATCAGTTTCTTTGTTTTTTGCAAACGCATGGGTCGGGCATTCGAAATGAACGTCAAGCGTTTGCCAGCAGGAAGCGGCGTTGAAACCTCGCGCTGCCTGAGTGATTGGACCCCGTAGTTGCCAAAAAGTACGGTCATCACTGAGTTGCATTATAGCGACCGATCGGCAGAACACTATCTCGAATAATTTAAAAGTGCTTCGTTCTGTGAATTTGTTTTGTTACCCGCAAGTTTTGTGTGCAGTGCACTTTTTGGCAGCGTCTTTACAAGCCTGTTTCCTGGCGCCATTAAGTCGTACAAGTTGAGTGGATTAGAACGCGGCTGTTATTCAGTGTCAGCTAAAGTGTCAAAATCTGTAATGAGCGTTTCCCGGTCTTATAGGAAAATGTCCCTGCGGTCGTTGGCAACCCTCATGCCATTTAGCCATGTCGTCAGTTGATTGCGATTATCGATTAATGGTTCGATAATCGCCCAGCCTTGGCTGCCGATGCTTGTGCGCAAGATCCGGAGCAGCTTGTAATAGCTATCGAACTCTGGGGAATGACCTGAAATGAACGATCAATTGCGCAATTCCTTTGCTTCAGTGGCGCCGCCGATCGTTGCTTCGCCGGCCAAGCGGATTCAGGCATTTACTGGCGATCCGGACTTCATGACTTCCCTGGCCCGTGGCTTGGCGGTGGTGCAAGCCTTTCAGGAGCGCAAGCGGCACCTGACCATCGCGCAGATCAGCCATCGTACGGAAATTCCCCGCGCCGCCGTACGCCGTTGCCTGCATACGCTGATCAAGCTCGGCTATGCGACCACCGACGGTCGAACCTATTCGCTGTTGCCCAAAGTCCTGACCCTCGGCCATGCCTATCTGTCCTCGACGCCGCTGGCGGTATCGGCCCAGCCTTATCTGGACCGCATGAGCGAGCAACTGCACGAGGCTTGCAACATGGCCACGCTGGAAGGTGATGACATCCTGTACATCGCGCGTTCGGCAACGACCCAGCGTTTGATCTCCGTCGACCTGTCGGTGGGTGGGCGTTTGCCGGCTTATTGCACCTCCATGGGTCGGATTCTTCTGGCCGCGCTGGACGATGCATCGCTGCACGATTATCTCGAACATGCCGAATTGCAGGCCAAGACCAGTCGCACCCTGCATACGCGCGAGTCGTTGCTCGAATGTCTTCAGGAGGTTAGGCAGCAAGGCTGGTGCATTGTGGACCAGGAGCTCGAGCAAGGCCTGCGCTCGATTGCCGTTCCGGTGTACGACGCATCCGGTCAGGTGCTGGCTGCGCTGAATGTCAGCACACACGCCGGACGGGTCAGTCGCAACGAACTGGAGCAGCGCTTTTTGCCGGGGTTGTTGAGTGCCAGCCGTGAGTTGAGTGCCCAGCTGTTTGCGTAAGCTGTTCGATAAACGCACAGAGTCGCGTTGGGTGAATTGACGCTGTTTCCCTTGCCTCATTAATGTCGCGGCAGCGTCATCCGGTGCTGTTGGCCACTGCGCCCAGCACCGGGTGGCGACCCAATAATAATGATGAGGCGATTGCCCGCACGTGTTCGCCTGCGTTTCTTGCGTGGAATAACAATAATGAACCAGCCTCAATCCGTTGTCGGGAACTGCCTCGATGTGCAGTCCTTTATCAATACCCACCGCTGTCGCGCTATCAATGGCGGGTGGTGATCCTGTGTTTCCTGATTGTGTTTCTCGATGGCCTGGACACAGCGGGGGGGGCGACGTTGCTGGGCCTGGGCTGGAATTTCGAACAGGTGCTGACGGCATTGGTGATTCCGGCGGCGTTGGCCACCACGGCGGTGGTGATCAAAGGCATGGTCAGCCATGCGGATGCGACTTGAGTTGATTGAACGGTTGAAAAGATCGCAGCCTCCGGCGGCTCCTACAGGAATAATTACCTCCGTAGGAGCTGGCGCAGCCTGCGATCTTTTGCGCCTCTACAGAACCGATAGCCTGACAACAATATGTTCGATAAACGAACACTTAGTCGATTATCGGATTGTTTGGGGTTTTTCGGCGGCTTAATCTTCAGTCATTCCGGCGCTGCTTATCGCGCCTTGTCCTCCACATCGGTTTACTGAGAATCGGGAGTCCAACCCCATGGCTGAAATCCTTTCGCTGCACGACGCGGTGAAGCAATTCGTCAACGACGGCGATACCGTCGCGCTTGAAGGCTTCACTCACTTGATTCCGACCGCGGCGGGTCATGAAATCATTCGTCAGGGCAAGAAAGATCTGACGCTGGTGCGCATGACCCCTGATCTGGTCTATGACCAGTTGATCGGTGCCGGTTGCGCTCGCAAGCTGATTTTCTCCTGGGGCGGAAACCCGGGCGTGGGTTCGCTGCACCGTCTGCGCGATGCCGTCGAGAAACAGTGGCCGCATGCGCTGGAAATCGAAGAGCACAGCCACGCCGATCTGGCCAATGCCTACGTTGCGGGCGCTTCCGGCCTGCCGTTTGCCGTGTTGCGGGCTTACGCCGGTTCCGACTTGCCGAAGGTCAACCCGCGGATCAAAAGCGTGACCTGCCCGTTCACCGGCGAAGTGCTGGCGGCGGTGCCATCGGTGCGCCCGGACGTCACGGTGATCCACGCGCAGAAGGCCGATCGCAAGGGCAACGTCTTGCTCTGGGGCATTCTTGGAGTGCAGAAGGAAGCCGCATTGGCCGCCAAGCGCTGCATCGTCACGGTCGAAGAAATCGTTGATGACCTGAAGGCACCAATGAACGCCTGCGTATTGCCGACCTGGGCCTTGAGCGCGGTGTGCCATGTGCCCGGTGGCGCGCATCCGTCCTACGCCCACGGTTATACCGAACGCGACAACCGCTTCTACCAGGCTTGGGACCCGATTGCCCGCGACCGTGAAACCTTCACCGCGTGGATCAACGAATACATCCACGGCAGCGCTGACTTCAGTGAGTTCCAGGCCAAGCTGGCCAAAGCGTCGGAGGCTCAATAATGGCTTACTCCACCAATGAAATGATGACCGTCGCCGCTGCTCGCCGATTGAAGAATGGCTCGGTGTGCTTCGTCGGCATCGGCCTGCCGTCGAAAGCGGCCAACCTGGCACGCCTGACGTCTTCGCCGGACGTAGTCCTGATCTATGAATCGGGTCCGATTGGTGCCAAGCCGACGGTATTGCCGCTGTCGATCGGTGACGGCGAGCTGGCGGAAACCGCCGACACTGTCGTGCCGACCGGTGAGATTTTTCGCTACTGGTTGCAAGGTGGGCGCATTGACGTCGGTTTTCTCGGTGCCGCTCAGGTCGACCGTTTTGGCAACATCAATACCACCGTGGTCGGCGATTACCATCAGCCGAAAGTCCGTCTGCCGGGTGCCGGCGGTGCACCGGAGATCGCTGGCTCGGCGAAAAGCGTGTTGATCATCCTTAAACAGTCGGCTCGCTCGTTTGTCGACAAGCTCGACTTTATTACCTCAGTCGGCCATGGCGAAGGCGGCGATTCGCGCAAGCGTCTCGGCCTGCCGGGCGCCGGTCCCGTGGGGATCATCACTGACCTGTGCATCATGGAACCGCAAGCCCCCAGCAATGAATTCGTGGTCACTGCGCTGCACCCAGGCGTGACCCGCGAGCAGGTCATTGCCGCCACCGGTTGGGCCATCCGTTTTGCCGATCAGGTGGAACACACCGCCGAACCGACCGAGGTCGAATTGTCTGCGCTGCGCGATCTTGAAGCGCGTACCGCTGCTGCCCACGGCCAAGCACCGGGAGAAGCCTGATGCGCGAGGTTTATATCTGCGACGCAATTCGCACCCCCATCGGCCGTTTTGGTGGCGGCTTGTCGACGGTTCGTGCCGACGATTTGGCCGCTGTGCCGATCAAGGCACTGATGGAGCGCAACCCGAGCGTCGATTGGAGTGCAGTGGACGAAGTGTTCCTCGGTTGCGCCAACCAGGCCGGCGAAGACAACCGCAACGTGGCGCGCATGGCATTGTTGTTGGCCGGGCTGCCGGAAAGCATTCCCGGCGTGACCCTCAATCGTCTGTGCGCCTCGGGTATGGACGCCATCGGCACGGCGTTCCGGGCGATCGCCAGCGGAGAGATGGAGCTGGCGATTGCCGGCGGTGTCGAGTCGATGTCCCGCGCGCCGTTCGTGATGGGCAAGGCTGATGCGGCGTTCTCGCGCACCATGAAACTGGAAGACACCACCATCGGCTGGCGCTTCATCAACCCGTTGATGAAGGCTCGGTACGGCGTCGATGCGATGCCGCAGACAGCCGACAACGTGGCCGATGATTACGCGGTTTCCCGCGCTGATCAGGATGCCTTCGCACTGCGCAGTCAGCAACGGACGGCGGCCGCGCAAGCGGCAGGCTATTTCGCCGAAGAAATCGTCCCGGTGCGCATTGCTCACAAGAAGGGTGACAGCGTGGTCGAGCAGGACGAGCATCCTCGCGCTGACACCACCCTGGAAACCCTGAGCAAACTCAAACCGGTCAACGGCCCGGACAAAACCGTCACCGCTGGCAATGCCTCAGGCGTGAACGACGGTGCCGCAGCGCTGATTCTGGCGTCCGCCGAAGCCGTGAAAAAACACGGTCTGACGGCCCGCGCTCGGGTGTTGGGCATGGCCAGCGCTGGCGTTGCGCCACGGGTGATGGGGATCGGCCCGGTGCCGGCGGTGCGCAAGTTGATCGAACGCCTGGGCGTGGCGGTCAGCGATTTCGATGTGATCGAACTCAATGAAGCCTTTGCCAGCCAGGGCCTGGCGGTGTTGCGTGAACTCGGTCTGGCCGACGACGCAGCGCAGGTCAACCCGAACGGTGGCGCCATCGCTTTGGGGCATCCGCTGGGCATGAGCGGTGCACGGTTGGTGCTGACGGCCCTGCATCAGTTGGAAAAGACCGGCGGCAGGAAAGCGCTGGCAACCCTGTGCGTTGGCGTTGGCCAAGGTCTGGCGCTGGCAATCGAACGGGTCTGAGGCGCACCCGCCCTACCGAACAACAAAAGAGGACAGTTTCATGACTGACAAGCCTGGTTACCGTCGCCCGCAAGCGGGCACCCAGCCGGAATATTTGCACCCAGCCTATCAATCGACCAACCGTCGTTCGCCGTCCAAGCCGTTGGTGTTCTTGCCTCACTCATTGTCGGAAATCACCGGCCCGACCATCGGCGCCGAGTCTCTGCAAGAGCGGGACAATGACCTGACCGCTCAGCATTCGGGCGAGCCTTTGGGTGAGCGAATCATCATTCACGGCCGCGTGCTGGATGAGAACGGTCTGCCGGTGCCAGGAATTCTGCTGGAGATCTGGCAGGCCAATGCCGCCGGTCGCTACCACCATGACCGCGACCTGCATGACGCGCCGCTGGACCCGAACTTTACCGGTACCGGCCGCACCGTGACCGACGCCGATGGCGGTTACCAGTTCCAGACCATCAAGCCCGGCGCTTACCCGTGGGGCAATCACCACAATGCCTGGCGCCCGGCGCATATCCATTTTTCGCTGTTCGGGCCGAGCATTCTGACGCGTCTGGTCACGCAGATGTACTTCCCCGGTGATCCGCTGCTGGCCTACGACCCGATTTACAACTGCGTACCCGATACCGCCGCCAAAGAACGCTTGATCGCCAGTTTCGACCTGGAAAAAACCATCCCGTCCTACGCCCTCGGTTATCGCTGGGACATTGTTTTGCGCGGCCGCGATGCCACGCCGATGGAGAAATAAGATGACGCTGAACGCGACGACGTCCCACACCGTAGGGCCGTACTACCACATTGGATTGACCTGGCTGAACCGTGAAAACCTGACCGTTGAACACACCCTCGGCGAGCGGGTGGCGATCGCCGGGCAAGTGATCGATGGCAACGGCGATTTCGTCAACGACGCGATGCTGGAAGTCTGGCAGGCCAACGCCGCTGGCAAGTATGACCATCCAGACGACGAGCAGGACAAACCGCTGGACCCGAATTTCGAAGGGTTTGGCCGAGTGCCGGTGGACGCAGAAGGGCGATTCCGTTTCACCACCATCAAACCGGGAACTGTTCAGGGCCTTAAGGGCAGCACTCAGGCTCCGCATCTGGTGGTGCTGGTGTTTGCCCGTGGCCTGGTCAAGCACTTGTTGACGCGAATCTACTTCGACGGTGAACCGGCCAACGCCAGTGACCCGTTGCTGGCCTGCGTGCCTGAAGAGCGACGCACGACCTTGCTGGCGAAAGCCAATGGGACGGGCGCGTTGCAGTGGAACGTGATCCTGCAGGGCACCGATGCCGAGACGGTGTTTTTCGATTACTGAGATTAAGGTCAAAAGATCGTCCGAACGCGGCCCGAACCTGCGGCAGCTCCTACAGGGGGCGCGTGTTCTCCCGTAGGAGCTGCCGCGGGCTGCGATCCTTTTCGGTCTCTGTGAAACGGGGCTGTTGCAAAGTATGTCTAGACTCTCACTGTCCCCATCGAGTGAAAAACCATGACAACAATAACCGGTCTCTACACCGCTGAAGAGCGTGGCAAAAGGATCTTTGCGATTGTCGGGGCGTCTTCCGGCAACCTGGTCGAGTGGTTCGACTTCTATGTTTACGCCTTCAGCGCGATTTATTTTGCCCCGGCGTTTTTCCCCTCCGACAACCCCACGGTGCAACTGGTTAATACCGCCGGGGTGTTCGCCGCAGGGTTTTTGATGCGTCCCATCGGCGGCTGGCTGTTTGGCCGGGTGGCCGACAAGCACGGGCGCAAGAATTCGATGATGATTTCGGTGCTGATGATGTGCGCCGGCTCACTGCTGATCGCCTGCCTGCCGACCTACAAGGACATCGGCGTCTGGGCACCACTCCTGCTGCTGCTGGCTCGCCTGATTCAGGGCGTGTCGGTGGGCGGTGAATATGGCACCACCGCGACCTACATGAGTGAAGTCGCGCTCAAAGGCCAGCGCGGGTTTTTCGCCTCGTTCCAGTACGTGACCCTGATCGGTGGACAGTTACTGGCGGTGCTGTTGGTGGTGATCCTGCAACAGTTCCTGACAGAGGACGACCTGCGCGCCTGGGGCTGGCGGATTCCGTTCGTGGTCGGTGCTGTCGCGGCCTTGATTTCGCTGTTCTTGCGTCGTTCGCTGAAAGAGACCACCAGCAAGGAAATGCGCGCAGACAAGGACGCCGGCAGCATGGCCGCGCTGTTCAAGAACCACACTGCTGCATTTATTACCGTGCTTGGCTACACCGCCGGGGGGTCGCTGATTTTCTACACCTTCACCACGTATATGCAGAAGTACCTGGTGAACACCGCCGGGATGCCCGCCAAGACCGCCAGCTACATCATGACCGGCGCACTGTTCCTTTATATGTGCATGCAGCCATTGTTCGGCATGTTGGCCGACAAGATCGGCCGGCGTAACTCGATGCTTTGGTTTGGTGCCCTGGGGACGCTGTTCACCGTACCGATCCTGCTGACCTTGAAATCGGTGAGCAGTCCGTTCCTGGCGTTTGGACTGATCACCCTGGCGCTGGCGATTGTGAGTTTTTACACCTCCATCAGCGGTCTGGTGAAAGCCGAGATGTTCCCGCCGCAAGTCCGTGCGCTGGGTGTGGGCCTGGCCTACGCCGTGGCAAACGCGATCTTCGGTGGTTCGGCCGAGTACGTGGCCTTGAGCCTGAAATCGGTCGGTATGGAAAACTCCTTCTACTGGTACGTGACAGTGATGATGGCGGTCGCCTTCCTGTTCAGCCTGCGTCTGCCGAAACGGGCAGCGTATCTGGAAAACGATCTTTGAATTGTCGGCGCGCGCCTGAATCGGGCGCGCGCCGCGTAAGGAATCCCCTATGCAACGACCGAGCAATCAACTGTTCGATAGCTATTTCACTGCTCGAAATATGCGTGAAGTGTTCAGCGATCAGGGTCGGGTTCAGGCCATGCTCGATTTTGAAGCCGCACTGGCGCGGGCCGAGGCGTGGGTCGGACTGATTCCGGCGTCTGCCGTTGCACCAATAGAGGCGGCCTGCCGAGCCGAGCACTACGACTTTTCTGCCCTTGGCGAGGCGATAGCGATTGCCGGTAACTCGGCGATTCCGCTGGTCAAGGCGTTGGGCAAGCAGATCGCTGCGCATGACCAGGACGCCGAACGGTACGTGCATCTGGGCGCGACCAGTCAGGATGTGATGGACACGGGCCTGGTGCTGCAACTGCGCCAGGCACTGCAATTGATTGAGAGCGATCTGGCGCGGCTTGGCGAAGCATTGGCCATTCAGGCCCGGCGCCATGTGCTCACGCCGCTGGCCGGACGCACCTGGTTGCAACATGCGACGCCGGTCACGCTGGGGATGAAAATCGCCGGTTGGCTGGGGGCGGTGACGCGCAGTCGGCAACGTCTGCAAGCACTCAAGCCGCGCCTGTTGGTGCTGCAATTTGGTGGCGCCAGTGGAACCCTCGCGGCCCTCGGCGAGCAGGCCATGCCGATCGCTGAAGCGCTGGCGCAGGCGCTGCAACTCACGTTGCCGGAACAACCCTGGCACACCCAACGTGACCGGTTGGTGGAGTTCGGCGCAGCGCTTGGCCTGATCGCCGGCAGCCTCGGCAAACTGGGCCGCGACATCAGCCTGTTGATGCAGACCGAGGCGGCGGAAGTCTTCGAACCGTCATCGCCAGGCAAGGGCGGATCCTCGACCATGCCGCACAAACGCAATCCGGTGGGCGCGGCGGTGCTGATCAGTGCCGCGACCCGTGTTCCCGGTTTGCTCTCGACATTGTTCAGCGCCATGCCTCAAGAGCACGAACGCAGCCTGGGGTTGTGGCACGCCGAATGGGAAACCCTGCCGGAAATCTGTTGCCTGGTGTCCGGCGCCTTGCAGCAAGCGTTGCTGGTGGCCGAAGGGCTGGAGGTCGACGCCGAGCGCATGGCGCAAAACCTCGATTTGACCCAAGGCCTGGTGCTGGCCGAAGCGGTGAGCATCGTCCTCGCCCAACGGATCGGTCGCGACAGCGCGCACCATCTGCTGGAACTGTGCTGCAAGCGTGCGGTGGCCGAGCAGCAGCATTTGCGTGCGGTGCTCGGCGATGAGCCGCAAGTGACCGCCGAGCTCTCAAGCGCTGAGCTCGATCAATTGATGAACCCTGCGCATTACCTCGGCCAGGCTCAAGCCTGGGTTGAGCGTGCGCTGGCCGAGCATTTTGCCCTGACTGCCTGAAGGAGTATTTCTGTGGGATTCGTACAACTCGCCGACGGCGAACTGAACTACCAACTCGACGGTCCTGAACACGCCCCGGTGCTGGTGCTGTCCAACTCGTTGGGCACCAACCTGCACATGTGGGACGTGCAGATTCCGGCGTTCACCGAGCACTTTCGGGTGCTGCGTTTCGACACTCGCGGTCATGGCCGTTCGCTGGTGACGCCGGGGCCGTACAGCATCGAGCAGTTGGGCCGTGACGTGCTGGCGTTGCTGGATGCCTTGCGTATCGAACGTGCACATTTTTGCGGTCTGTCCATGGGCGGGCTGATCGGTCAGTGGTTGGGGATCAACGCCGCTGAGCGTCTGCGCACACTGGTGGTGTGCAACACCGCAGCGAAGATCGGTGATCCTTCTGGTTGGAACCCGCGTATCGAAACCGTACTGCGCGACGGTCCGGCGGCGATGGTCGCACTGCGCGATGCGTCGATTGCCCGTTGGTTTACCCCGGACTTTGCCGACGCCAATCCGGCGGTGGCGAAGCAGATCACCGACATGCTCGCCGCCACTTCACCACAGGGCTACGCGGCCAATTGTGCAGCGGTACGCGATGCTGATTTCCGTGAGCAACTGGCATCGATCACGGTGCCGACCCTGGTCATCGCCGGCACTGAAGACGCGGTCACGCCACCTTCCGGCGGGCACTTTATTCAAGAGCAGGTGAGAGGCGCCGAGTACGCCGAGTTCGTTGCGGCGCACCTGTCCAACGTTCAGGCCGGTAGTGCGTTCAGCGAACGAGTGCTGGACTTTCTGTTAGCTGAAAAGCATCTCTGAGGGGTTACTTGTGGACGAGAAACAACGTTATGACGACGGCATGCACGTGCGTCGCGCCGTGCTCGGCGACGCCCATGTCGATCGCAGCCTGGCGACCCTGACCGAGTTCAATTCGGAGTTTCAGGACATGATCACCCGCCACGCCTGGGGTGACATCTGGACCCGCCCCGGCCTGCCACGTCACACCCGTAGCCTGATCACCATCGCCATGCTGATCGGCATGAACCGCAACGAAGAACTGAAAATGCACCTGCGTTGCGCGGCGAACAACGGCGTCACCCGCGCCGAGATCAAGGAAGTGCTGATGCAGAGCGCAATCTACTGCGGCATCCCGGCGGCCAATGCAACCTTCCACCTGGCCGAGTCGGTGTGGGATGAGTTGGGCGTCGAATCGCGCGAGTAGTAACAACCTCAGGCCCTGACACGACTGTCAGGGCCGCAATGCCTCAGCGCGGACTCCCCGTTTACACGGTGTGCCTCAATGGGAGTTGCTGTCCCAGAACCAACTCCACACGCCAGGCAAATGGACCGGTTGGTTGGCATCGCGAACCGTGCGGGCCAGAGCCGCATCTCGCAAGGCTATATGTTCGTCGTAAAAAGGTTTGGCGGCGGTGGTCACGCCGGTCTCGCGTGCGCTGTCGAGCAGAATCTGCAGGTATTCCTCCATATGCCAGGACGTGTAGCGATTGAGGTCGTGAAACGTCACGACCACCGGAATGACGCCATCAACCGTCGGCAGTTCGCCGGCCGCTATTCGTTCGCGTACCTCGGACATTTGCCTGAGCATGTTGGCACGCCGGCGCGGGCTGCCATTGAACCCCCATATTTTGCCGTCATTGGCGCTCAGATCGGTCAGCAACACTTGTAAGCCATGCTGTTGATACGCCGCGAACGTGCGTTTGTCGTAATTCCAGAACGGTGGGCGCAACAGCATCGGCGGGCTGCCGGTGATCGAAGCTATGTCCGCAGAGCCTTGGGTGAGCGACCGTTCGAGTTCTTCCGGGGAAAGCGAGCGGTGATTGGTATGCCATGGCGTGGCCGTGTGGAAGCCCAGGATGTGCCCCTCGGCCTGTTCACGCTGCATGATTTTTTTGCCCAGTTCGCTGCCACCGGCCCGGGGGGCTTGGGTCTGCACGAAGAACACGGCCTTGATCCCCGGTTCAATCGGGTTGTTGGCGAGTGCGTCGAGAACGGCACTGGTTGGATTGAAGAAACCGGACGCGCTGGGACCATCGTCGAAGGTCAGCAGAAAGCGGATCGGCGGGGTCGAACGCAGAATCTGCTCGGTCTTCGGGGTCAGTTCGATCGGTGGGCCGATACAACCGCTGAGGCCGACCGTAACGGCAAGGACTGATAAGGCAGCAGCGATCAGTTTCATGTCTTTTGCTTTGGCCTACGACAGATCAGGACGAATGCAGACTGTCGGCGCGCAGTGATTCACCACGCCGCAAACCGTCGCTCCTATGGAAGTCTCCATAGGAGCATAACGATGCTGAACGGTTCATGTCCTCGCGGTATTTTTTATCGAGTCAGAGCAGGTTGATTGGATAGCTGACGATCAGGCGGTTTTCGTCGAATTCGTTGTTGCTGTAATCCCGACGCATGCTCGAGTTACGCCACCTGACGTTGAGGCTTTTCAGGCTGCCGCTTTGCACGGTGTAGCCGATTTCGCTCTCGCGCCCCCATTCCTTGCCGTTGGTGATGGTCCCGGTGTGTACGTTATCGCCGCTGATGTAGCGGTTCATCAGGGTCAGGCCGGGAATGCCTGCGGCGGCGAAGTTGTAGTCGTGGCGCAGTTGCCAGGATTTCTCCTGGGCGTTGTCGTAGCTTGAGTTGTAACTGTCGTTGGCCAGCGTCCCGCCGCTGGTGCCGTTGACCCGCATCCAGGCACTGTCGCCGGTGAGTTTCTGCAAGCCGACATAGAACGTGTTGCCGCCATATTTGGCCGAGAACAACCCGGACCAGGTTTTGTTATCGAGGTCGCCGGCCCGCGCGCTGCCATCTTCCTTGCCATAGAAAAAGCCCAGGTTGGCACCGAGGGTCCAGTCACCCAATGGCTGGGTGTGGACCAGGTTGATGAACTGCTGACTGTAGATGTCCTTGAGTTGGGCGTTCCACAACCCGATCATGCTGCGCTTGTCGTTGAAGGTGTATTCGCCGCCCTGGAAGTTGAAACGGTCGGAAGTGATGCCCGGTTTACCGTTCATGAACATGGCGGTCATGCTCGAGTCGTTGCGTGGGCTGTTGTTCTGGAACTGGCCACCGTAAAGCGTCAGGCCGTCGATTTCCTTCGAGGTGATCTGCCCGCCACGAAAGGTTTGCGGCAGCGAGCGACCATCGTCAGAGCGCAGGATCGGCAGCACCGGCATCCATTCGCCGACCTTCAGTTCAGTCTTGGAAATCCTCGCCTTGAAGGCCACGTCCAGGCGCCCGAAGTTGCTCGCGGGTTCCCCGTCACCGTCCAGCGGCAGCAACTGCGTACCACCGGTACCACGCCCACCATCGAGCTTGACCGAATACAGCCCCAGCACATCCAGACCAAAACCGACGGTGCCTTGGGTGAACCCGGATTTGGCATCGAGGATGAAGCTTTGCGTCCATTCTGCCTGCGTGTGTTGCGCATGGGTCGGGTTGGTGAAGTTGCGGTTGAAGTAGAAGTTGCGCAGGTTCAGGTTGGCGCTGGCGTCCTCCAGAAAACCTGACTCAGCGGCCATGGCCGGCAGGGCCGCGCTGACCAGTGCGGTGGTCAATAGAGTCGGAAAAAGCTGTTTTGCACAGGTGGAAGGCTTCATGAAGTCAGGTCTCTCTAATTGTTAGGGATGAAGCAGGACACAGCCGCAACCAGGGTTGCAGACAAAAAATCGAATTCGAATAAAGCGAAGGGGCGAGGTCAGCCGGAGCGGGTAGGGCACGCAGTCATGGTGTCGGACCTGTTGTTATTGGTTCTTGTCGGTGCGGGGGAATGGTGCGGGGGATCGATGAGGGGGTTCAATCGGGGAGACGGGTTTTTGGGCGATCAGCGAACACTAATCGACGACGGTCGGGCTGCTGATGCATGGAACATTGTTAATTAAAATCACTGGTTATCCGGGGCAATGGTGGGGGGGCGGCGTCGCGTTCTATTAATGGCGCATGTGTTCTGTTGGTTGATAGTAAATAGAAGTGTTTATTACTTTGGTTGTAAGAGGTTTCCTATGGTTGTTTCTGTTATTAGGCGGCGATCGATAATTGCCAGTTAACCTTAAGAATCGGTGTTGTCGATTATCGTGAAACGGTTTAAAGGGAACCCTGGGCATGGCTGGAAAAGAGCAGGGGTCTTGCTATATTCAAGGTCCTCAGGGCGGGAAAAGGAAAGTTTCATGCTTCGTCAGGGGGGTACGTTTTTCGTCATGCCGAAATAACAAGGAGAAGTTTAATGAGTCATGAAGTCAATCAGGAATGTTTGGCCTCGGTTCTTGGGTGCGTCGTCTTTACGAACAATTAGGGTATGGCATCGCCAGTCTGACGATGGCGAAGCCGTTGCCGTCAGCTTAAGGGAAGGTTGCAAAATGGATATCGGGAACAGTGGTCTGCGTGAGCTATCCGATGACGAGTTATTTCAGGGCACGACATTCCTGCCGGATGCGGAGCTTTCACGATTTGAGGTATTGCTGGAGCGTGTCAGTCGGAATCGCTACACGCGCTTTGACGCGCTGTACACCGAACTTTTTCAACGGTTTCCCAATGCTCCGCAGTTGGCGGAGTTTTTCGAGCAAGCGTTTAATCTTATCGTGCCTCCGACCCGTGAGCAGCGTTTGATTATTAATGATCCGGTGTTTCAAGTGTGGAATGTATTGACCGCTCATTATGCCCATCGGGTCATCACGAAAAAGGTTGCTGATACGGATGCGTTAGAGAAAATGCTGATCGGGTTTCCACAGATGCTGGCGCGGGTGAAAACAACCGACAGTGTTCGCACGAACGATTATTGCCCCCCTGTGTATCGGTTTGATGTCGATCCGCTGGTGGCGAGAGTGGCGCCGCCCAGTTATGAGTTTCCGAAAGATGAAGCGACCCGCAAACAATTGGAGCGTAATGGTCATTCCGTGAATTTCTTTTGCGACGTGGTGAATATTGCGCTATTGCGGATAGAACACACGTGGCCCGCCTGTCGCGAACAGTTTAGAAAACTGGTCAAGTCCATTTGTTATTTGCCCGATGGTTCATTTCGAAGCTGTTCGGCGTCGCGCTTCATCGGGATCATCTTCATATCGAACCGGGATGATTCGATACTCGACCTGGAAGAGTCGCTGGTGCATGAGGCCACCCATCAATTGCTCTACAACATTGTCGAAGTGTGCCCAGTCGTCAAGGATGAGACCTCGCGGGAGGTGTTGTTCACTTTGCCGTGGTCGGGGCAGGCACGTGATTTTCATGGCTATTTCCATGAGTTTTTCGTGTGCGTCGCATTGGTCAAATACCTGGGACGGGTTCGCTCACGCTCGTCGCATGAACTGCAACGGGCGCAAAACCGTCTGGTGTTCATCCTGCAAGGCTTGATCAAGGCGTTGCCGGATTTTGAAGCCAGCACGGATTTCACACCTCAAGGACGTCAGCTTCTGGAAAACCTGGCCAAAGAGGTCAGAGGGCTGGAAAGTCACCACGCCGGGCTGTTGGCGATATCGGGAACTGCGGAGGGGGCTGCACGCTTGCTGGGTATGACCGGTTGATGCCAGGGAGGCGCGAGTTTCTGCACATGCCCCGGCGGCTGTGCGACAAAACCCGCTGTTGGCTTCATCACCGGTGAAAGCGAGTCGCCAGCTTTTTTATGGACAACAAAAAGCCCACCGGAGGGTGGGCTTCATTTTTGCCGTTGTTATCAGAGCATTGCTATCAGAACATCTTCAGTTTCGGTGCTTCTTCTTTCACCGGCTCGTTCTTTGCGGTTTGCGCGTTCCAGCCACCACCCAGAGCCTTATACAGGTTCACTTCACTGACCAGTTGCGACAGGCGGTCGGTGATCAGCGATTGCTGCGCGCTGAACAACTGACGCTGGGCGTCGAGGAAGGTCAGGTTGCTGTCGACACCGATGCGGTAGCGACGCTCGGCCAGGCGGTAGTAATTCTGGTTGGCGGCCACCAGATCACGCTGGGCCTGCAACTGTTCGTTGAAGGTCAGGCGTGCGGCGAGGCCGTCGGAGACTTCCTGAAAGGCTGTCTGAATCGACTTCTCGTACTGCGCGATCGTGATGTCTTTCTGGATTTTCGAATAATCCAGGCTGGCGCTCAGAGAGCCGGCATTGAAGATCGGCAGGTTGATTTGTGGCTGGAACAACCAGGTCCCTGAACCGCCCTTGAACAGACCGGAAAGGTCCGGGCTCAGGGTGCCGGCATTGGCGGTCAGGCTGATGCTCGGGAAGAACGCCGCCCGCGCTGCGCCGATGTTGGCGTTGGCGGCCTTGAGCTTGTGTTCGGCTTCAAGGATGTCCGGGCGACGTTGCAGCAGGTCAGACGGCAGACCGGCCGGTACTTCGCTGAGCAGGTCATCGGACAACGGCTGGCCCGCTGCCAGGTTGGCCGGTACACCGGTGCCCAACAGCAGTGCCAGGTTGTTTTCATCCTGGGCAACCAGGCGAGTGAATTTCGCCTGTTGTACCTTGGCGGTCTCCACGGACGTACGCGACTGGCTCAGGTCCAGCGCCGACGCCACGCCGACTTCGTTGCTCCGGGCGGTGAGCCGGTAGCTTTCTTCGAAGGCGGCCAGGGTGTCCTGGGACAGTTTCAGCTGTTCCTTGTCGGCCTGCCAAGTCAGGTAGGCGTTGGCCACACTGGCCACCAGGCTGATCTGGGTACTGCGGCGCGCTTCTTCAGTGGCGAAGTACGATTGCAGCGCTTGTTCGTTCAGGCTGCGAACCCGACCGAACAGGTCGAGCTCATAGGCGCTGACGCCCACGGTGGCCGAATAGGAACTGCTGATACCCGCTTTGCCAGTCTGCGAGGCTCGCGCCGGAACCCGCTGACGGCTGCCGGTGCCGGTCGCCGAGACGGCCGGGAACAAGTCGGCGCGCGAGATGCGGTATTGAGCCGCAAAAGCGTCGATGTTCAGTGCCGCGACACGCAGGTCGCGGTTGTTCTCCAGAGCGGTCTGGATCAGCTGTTGCAGCGCCGGGTCATGGAAAAACTGCTTCCAGCCTTGTTCGGCGGCTGCCTGGCTTGCGGCCTGGGCCGGTGAGTACGCCGGACCTTGTGGGTATTGCGGCGCAATCGGTGCGGCAGGCTGCTGATAATCCGGTATCAGCGAGCAGCCACCGAGCACGAACGCGGCGATGGCTAGGGAGAGTAGCGACTTGCTCATTGGCTAGCCTCTTTAGGAGTTTCAATAGCGTCATCCTGGTCCGCAGTCTTGCGTTGACCTATCGACGACACGGTGACAAAGAACAGTGGGACCCAGAAGATCGCCAGTACGGTGGCGGTCAGCATACCGCCGATGACCCCGGTACCGATCGCATGTTGGCTACCCGAACCTGCGCCGGTGGAAATGGCCAGAGGTACCACACCGAGGACGAAGGCCAGCGAGGTCATGATGATCGGTCGCAAACGCATCCGACACGCTTCGATGGCTGCGTCCGTCAGGCTGCGCCCTTGTTCATGCAGTTCCTTGGCAAATTCGACAATCAGAATGGCGTTTTTCGCCGCCAGACCGATGGTTGTCAATAGACCCACCTGGAAGTACACGTCGTTGGACAGACCGCGAAGGCTCGTGGCGAGCAGGGCACCGATGATCCCCAGCGGTACAACCAGCATCACCGCAATCGGAATCGACCAGCTTTCGTACAGCGCCGCCAGACAGAGGAAGACCATCAGCAATGACAATGCGTACAGCGCCGGAGCTTGCGAGCCGGACAGACGTTCCTCATACGACAGACCGGTCCAGGAAATACCCACGCCCGTCGGCAGTTTCTGGGCCAGGGCTTCGACTTCGGCCATGGCCTCACCGGTACTGTAACCAGGCGCTGGAGCCCCGAGGATTTCCATCGCTTCTACGCCGTTGTAACGCGCCAGCTTCGGTGAGCCGTAGATCCACTCGCCCTTGGCGAACGCAGAGAACGGAACCATGGTCCCCTGGCTGTTGCGTACGTACCATTTCTTCAGGTCTTCAGGGCTCATGCGAGCACCCGGCTGGCCTTGTACGTAAACCTTTTTCACTCGACCACGGTCGATGAAGTCGTTGACGTAGCTACTGCCCAATGCGATCGACAGCGTGTTGTTGATCTCGGTCATCGTGATGCCCAAGGCACTGGCCTTTTCATCGTCGATTTCCAGTTGGTATTGCGGTTCGTCGTTCAGACCGTTCGGACGGACCTGCGACAACACCTTGCTCTGCGCCGCCATACCGAGGAACTGGTTACGGGCAGCCATCAACTTGTCGTGACCAATGCCGGCACGATCCTGAAGGAACACGTCGAAACCGGTGGCGTTACCCAACTCCAGTACCGCGGGTGGCGCGAACGCAAACACCATGGCGTCACGGAAGGTGAAGAAGTGCTGTTGGGCACGGGCCGCGACCTTGAACACGCTGTTGTCGGCGTTCCGCTCGCTCCATGGCTTGAGCATGATGAACGCCATACCCGAACTCTGACCACGGCCGGCGAAGTTGAAGCCGGTCACGGTAAACACTGAGTTCACCGCATCGCCTTCACCGCCATCCTTGCCAGGACGCAGCAGGAATTCACGCATCTCGTCCACGACCACTTGGGTGCGCTGGGAGGTGGAGCCGGCCGGGGTCTGGACCTGGGCAAAGAGTACGCCCTGGTCTTCTTCCGGCAGGAACGCCGTTGGGATGCGGGTGAACAGCCAGATCATGCCGACGATGATGATGATGTAGGCCAGCAGGTACGGCGCCTTGTGTTTGAGCATGTTGCCGACACCGCGCTCGTAGCTTCTGACGCTACGGTCGAAGTTGCGGTTGAACCAGCCGAAGAAGCCGCGTTTCGGAACGCCGTGCTCGCCTTTCGGAATCGCCTTGAGCATGGTGGCGCAGAGCGCCGGGGTGAAGATCAAGGCGACCAGGACCGACAACGCCATGGCCGAAACGATGGTGATCGAGAACTGCTTGTAGATCACCCCGGTCGAGCCGCTGAAGAACGCCATCGGCAGCAATACCGCCGACAGAACCAGTGCGATACCGACCAGTGCACCCTGGATCTGGCCCATGGATTTCTTGGTGGCTTCCTTGGGCGAGAGTCCTTCTTCGCTCATCACCCGTTCGACGTTTTCCACCACGACGATGGCATCGTCCACCAGCAAGCCGATGGCGAGCACCATGCCGAACATGGTCAGGGTGTTGATGCTGAAACCGAACGCCGCGAGGATCCCGAACGTACCCAGTAGAACCACGGGTACGGTCATGGTCGTGATGACCGTGGCGCGGAAGTTTTGCAGGAACAGGAACATCACCAGGAACACCAGCACGATTGCTTCAACCAGGGTTTCAACCACACCCTTGATCGACTCGGTCACCACCGGAGTGGTGTCGTACGGGAATACCACTTCCATCCCTTCCGGGAAGAACGGCTTGAGGTCGCTGATGGTCTTGCGCAGGGCTTTAGCGGTGTCGAGGGCGTTGGCACCGTTGGCCAGTTTCACCGCCAGACCGGAAGCCGGGCTGCCGTTGAATTGGGCGCTGATGCTGTAGTTCTCGCCACCGAGGCCGACATCGGCAACGTCCGCCAGGCGAACCTGCGAACCATCCTTGTTGACCCGGAGCAGGATTTCCTTGAACTGCTCGGCCGTCTGCAAGCGGGTCTTGCCGATGATCGTGGCGTTCAGTTGCTGGCCGGGCAGGGCTGGCAGGCCGCCGAGTTGGCCGGAGGAGACCTGGACGTTCTGTGCCGCGATGGCGGTTTTGACATCGACCGGGGTCAGGTTGAAGTTGTTCAACTTGGCCGGGTCGAGCCAGATACGCATGGCGTACTGGGCACCAAACACCTGGAAGTCACCGACACCCGCCGTCCGCGAGATCGGGTCCTGCATGTTGGACACGATGTAGTTGGACAGGTCGTCCTTGGTCATGCTGCCGTCGCGCGAGACCACGCCGATGACCATCAGGAAGTTTTTCACGGCCTTGGTCACGCGGATACCCTGTTGCTGCACTTCTTGCGGCAGCAGCGGGGTGGCCAGGTTCAGTTTGTTCTGGACCTGAACCTGCGCGGTATCGGGGTTGGTGCCCTGCTCGAAGGTCGCGGTAATGGTCATGCTGCCGTCGGAGTTACTTTCCGAGGACACATAACGCAGGTTATCGATACCGTTGAGCTGCTGCTCGATCACCTGCACCACGGTGTCCTGCACGGTTTGTGCAGAAGCACCCGGGTAGGTGACGGAAATGGCGATCGCCGGCGGGGCGATGCTCGGGTACTGGTTGATCGGCAACTTGAGGATCGATAGTGCCCCGACCAACATGATCACCAGGGCAATTACCCAGGCGAAAATTGGACGGTCGATAAAAAATTTCGACATGGTTTACTCCCCTTTGCCGCCGGCGGCATTGTTAGCTGCCTGTGCGGGGGCTGGGTTCTTTGCGCCAACGTTAGTTGCTTCAGTGGTTTTGACTTCAACGCCAGGTCTGACGAATTGCAGTCCTTCGGTGATCAGGCGATCGCCGGCCTTGAGGCCATCTTCAACCAGCCATTGGCTGCCAACAGTGCGGCTGGCCTTGAGCTGACGCAGTTCGACCTTGTTGTCCGCACTGACCACCAGAGCGGTTGGCGTCCCTTTGAGGTCACGGGTCACGCCCTGTTGCGGCGCAAGAATCGCGGCGGCATTCACACCGGCTTGCAGTTGGGCGTGAACGAACATGCCCGGCAGCAACGTGTGATCAGGGTTCGGGAACACTGCGCGCAAGGTCACGGAACCGGTGGTCTGGTCAACCGTGACTTCGGAGAACTCAAGCTTGCCCTGTTGCTTGTACTGGCTGCCGTCTTCGAGGGTCAGTTTGACCATGGCGGCATTCTCGCCAGCCTTTTGCAAACGACCGCTTTCCAGTTCGCGGCGCAGTTCCAGCAGTTCGACCGAGGACTGGGTAACGTCGACGTAGATCGGGTCCAGTTGCTGGATGACGGCCATGGCGTCGGTCTGGCCATTGTTGACCAGTGCGCCTTCGGTGACCGAAGAGCGGCCGATGCGACCGGAAATCGGTGCATAAACCTTGGTATAGCGCACATTGATCTGCGCGGTTTTCAGGGCAGCTTCCGATTGCAAGCGGTTAGCCACGGCGGTGTCGTATTCCTGACGGCTTACGGCTTGCTCGTTGACCAGTTGTTTGTAGCGATCGGAAATCGACTTGGTCGATTGCAGATTGGCTTGCGCACTGTTCAGCGTGGCTTCATAGACCGAAGGGTCGATCTGGTAGAGCTGTTGGCCTTCCTTGACTTCACCGCCTTCTTTGAACAGGCGCTTGAGAATGATGCCATTGACCTGTGGGCGAACTTCCGCCATGCGGTAGGCCGTTGTGCGGCCCGGCAGCTCGGATGTCAGGGTAAAGGCTTGAGGTTGAAGGGTTACGACGCCGACCTGAGGGGCTGGAGCGGCAGGGGCCGCCTCTTCCTTTTTACATCCGCTGAGCAGCGATGCCAGGGCGACGGCAGTAACCAGAGCGGTAACAGCTGGCTTGAATTGCATGAAGATCCTCGGGTCAGGCGCGCAAAATGCGCACAAGAAAAGTGGAAAGGTAAAAAAACTGTGCTGGGTGGATAAGTAGCTTGCTAAGGAATATACTTACGTTCATGGTTGTTTGTAAATAGCTTGGCTGAGTACCAACCCGGTTACAAAAGTCGAGGCAAGGCGTGAATTGTAGGCCGGGGACGAGACTCCAGAGAGCTCGCCCCACATTTGTTCAGACGGTGTGCAGACATCGCTGAAGCATTCCTGATTGAGGTTTTACTGCCATGGTCCGTCGCACCAAAGAGGAAGCTCAAGAAACCCGTAGCCAGATACTCGAAGCGGCAGAAAAAGCCTTTTACGAAAGGGGCGTGGCGCGCACGACACTGGCGGACATTGCTACCCTGGCCGGTGTTACGCGTGGGGCCATCTACTGGCATTTCAGCAATAAGGCCGATCTGGTTCAGGCCATGCTCGACAGCTTGCATGAGCCGCTGGATGAAATGGCCAGGGCGAGCGAAAGTGAAGAGGAAGAGGATCCGCTGGGATGCATGCGCAAACTGCTGATTCATTTGTTTCATCAAGTTGCCCTGGACCCGAAGACCCGACGCATCAATGAGATTCTGTTCCACAAGTGCGAATTCACTGATGAAATGTGTGATCTGCGCCAGCAGCGCCGCACCGTCAGTCTGGAGTGCAATGTGCGTATCGAACTGGCATTGCGTAACGCGGTGAAACGGGGTCAGTTGCCGGATAATCTCGACACGGCCCGCGCTGCGATCAGCATTCATGCCTATGTTGACGGCATCCTGTATCAGTGGCTGCTCGCTCCCGACAGCTTTCAGCTACACACTGAAGCCGCGCGCTGGGTCGACACGGGTCTGGACATGCTGCGCTTGAGCCCCAGCTTGCGTCATTAAGACAACATGCGTAATTGAGTCCAGTTGTGTCAACACTTAAGGCGAGCGAAGATCCTGTCTTCGTTCACCTTGTTGCGATGGGGTGCTTTTATATACGCACGCTCGCCAAGTTGATAGATAGCGAGCTACGTATTTTGTAGGGAATTTGTTGCGGGTTTGTGAATGAGTGTGAGTAACCCGATTTTCAAAGGCACGGAACAGCCCATCAAAGGCATTGCGTTGATTTGTCTGGCGGTATTGTTGTTCGCCAGTCATGACACGTTGTCCAAATACCTGTCAGGTTTTTATCCCATCGTCATGGTGGTCTGGGCCCGTTATGTGGTGCACACGCTACTGATGTTGGTGATCTTCGTGCCGCGCAGTGGTTTTTCTGCGGTGGTGCGCACCAAGCGCCCGGGGCTACAATTGCTTCGTGGGTTGTGCCTGATCGGCACCAGTCTGTTTTTTACCACCGGGCTGCGCTACATCCCGTTGGCGGAAGCTACGGCCGTTACGTTTCTCGCCCCTTTGTTAGTGACCGCGCTTTCTGTGCCGTTTTTGGGTGAGCGCGTCACTCGTAATCAATGGCTGGCGGTGCTCGCCGGTTTTGTCGGGGTGCTGATTGTGGTACGTCCAGGCGGAGCGTTGTTCACCCCGGCGATGTTGCTACCGATGTGCTCGGCGTTGTGTTTCGGTTTCTATCAATTGCTGACCCGCAAACTCAGCGGCATTGACAGTCCGACCACCAGCAACTTCCTCACCGGTATTCTCAACAGCCTGATCATGAGTGCATTGCTGCCATTTTTCTGGAGCACGCCGACGTTGACGCACGCCGCGTTCATGCTCGGATTGGGGACTTGCGGCATGTTCGGCCACTTGCTACTGACCCAGGCGTACCGTCACGCGGCACCGGCGATGCTGGCGCCGTTCAGTTACGGGCAGATTCTGTTCGCCGGGATGTACGGCTACCTGATCTTCGGCCATACACCGGATAGCGCCGCAATTGCCGGGATCGCGGTTATTTGCTTGAGCGGTCTGGCGGTGGCGTGGGGGCAGCGCAAGCGCTAGCCCTGAAATGATCACACTGCAAAAAGCCCCGACTCGCGAGAGTCGGGGCTTTTGTTTTTAGCGCGATTTACTTACAACGTCGGATAGTCGATGTAACCGACCGGGCCTTTGCCGTAGAACGTTTCAGGGCGCGCTTCGTTGAGCGGTGCATCGGCTTTCAGGCGTGCCGGCAGGTCCGGGTTGGCAATGAACGGTACGCCGAAGGCGACCGCATCGGCCTTGCCGCTGGCGAGCCAGGCGTTGGCGCTGTCCTTGGTGAAGCGTTCGTTGGCAATGTACGGGCCACCGAAGGCTTCTTTCAGTTGTGGGCCGAGGCTGTCGCCGGCTTCTTTCTCACGGGAGCAAATGAACGCGATGCCGCGTTTACCCAGTTCGCGAGCGACGTAGGTAAAGGTCTCGGCCAGGTTGTCGTCACCCATGTCGTGGGAGTCGGCGCGTGGTGCCAGGTGCACACCGACGCGACCTGCGCCCCAGACTTCGATCGCTGCGTCAGTCACTTCCAGCAACAGGCGGGCACGGTTTTCCAGGGAGCCACCGTAATTGTCGGTGCGCTGGTTGGTGCTGCTTTGCAGGAATTGGTCGAGCAGGTAGCCGTTGGCGCCGTGGATTTCCACGCCGTCAAAACCGGCCGCTTTGGCGTTTTCCGCACCGACGCGGTAAGCGTCGATGATGTCGGCGATTTCAGCGGTTTCCAGTGCGCGCGGCGTTGGGTAGTCGGCCAATGGACGAACCAGGCTGACATGACCTTTTGGCGCAATGGCGCTCGGTGCAACCGGCGCTTCGCCGTTCAGGTAGGACGGGTGGGAAACCCGGCCAACGTGCCACAGTTGCAGAACAATCTTGCCGCCGGCGCCGTGGACCGCTTTGGTCACGTTGCTCCAGCCACGCACCTGGTCGTTGGACCAGATGCCGGGGGTGTCCGGGTAGCCGACACCCATCGGCGCGACCGAAGTGGCTTCGCTGAGGATCAGGCCAGCAGAAGCGCGCTGCACGTAGTATTCAGCCATCAGCGCGTTTGGCACACGACCTTCGTCGGCGCGGCAGCGGGTCAATGGCGCCATGATGATGCGGTTCGCCAGTTGCAGGTCGCCCAGTGTGATCGGATCGAAAATAGTCGTCATGAGATACAACCCTCGTTAATGATCAGTGATAGCAGGAGCCAGCTCGGCATTGCCGCTCTGACGGAAAGTAATCAAGGTCACCAGCAGCGCCAGGATCGCCAGCACAGCGGCCGCGAGAGGCACGCTGGTCAGGCCGAAACCGTGGGCGATGACGCTGCCGCCGACCCAGGCACCGAGTGCGTTGCCGACATTGAAAGCGCCGATGTTCAGGGTCGACACCAGGTTCGGTGCTGCCTTGCCGAAGGTCACTACATTCACTTGCAGGGCGGGTACGGCGGCAAAGCACGCGGTGGCCCAGAGGAACAGCGTGATTTCGGTCGGGATCAATGCAACGCTGGTCCAGGTCAGCACGGTGGAGACCACCGCCATGGTGATGAACACGCCGATCAGCGTCGTCGCCATGCTTTTGTCAGCCAGCTTGCCGCCGATGATGTTGCCGACCGTCAGGCCCAGCCCGATGAGCATCAGGCTCCAGGTCACGCCGCGTGGCGAGACACCGGTGACTTCGCCCAACAGCGGTGCGACATAGGTGAACAAGGTGAAGACCGACGCGGCGAACAATGCGGTCATGCTTAGCGACAGCCAGATCCCGGCGCCTTTGAGGGCCGCCAGTTCGGCGCGCATGTCGAGTTTTTCTTCGTCACGTTTGGCCGGCAGGAAACGGATCAGGCCGATCAGCGCAATCACACCGATCACGGTCACCGCCCAGAAGGTCGAACGCCAGCCGGCTTCCTGGCCGAGCGCGGTACCCAGCGGCACACCGAGTACGTTGGCCAGGGTCAGGCCGGTGAACATCAGGGCCACGGCCGAAGCGCGCTTGTTGGCCGGAACCAGACCCGCAGCGACCACCGAACCGATACCAAAGAATGCGCCGTGGCAAAGGGCAGTCACCACACGGGCAAACATCAGCACGTTGTAGTCACCGGCCAGGGCGCAGAGCAGGTTGCCGATGATGAAAATGCCCATCAACGCAACCAAAGCAGCCTTGCGCGGCAGTCTGGCGGTGGCCAGTGCCATGAACGGCGCACCGATGGCCACGCCCAGGGCGTAACCAGTCACCAACCAGCCGGCACCGGGGATCGACACGCCGAGGTCGGTCGCCACATCGGGCAGCAAGCCCATGATGACGAACTCGGTGGTGCCGATGGCAAAGGCGCTCAGGGCCAGAATGAGTAGCGAGAGGGGCATTGTCGATTCCTTATCGGCGTACTGACGTAAAGGGTCAGAGCTCTTTGCTGAAGCTGCGGAGGAATTCCTGAATGGTTTCCTCGTTGCGTTTGAAAAAATGCCACTGGCCGACTTTACGGCTGCTGATCAGGCCGGCGCGTTGCAGGGTCGCCAGATGGGCAGAAACAGTGGACTGCGACAAACCGCAACGTTGATCGATCTGTCCGGCGCAGACGCCGTGCTCGTTGCTGTGGGATTGGTCGGGGAATTCGACGGTCGGGTCTTTGAGCCAGTGCAGGATTTCTCGCCGTACCGGGTGCGCCAGGGCTTTTATTATTTCGTCGAGGTCAATGGTGGACATGGCAGTGCTCGGGTTGGGTAAAACGTTATATCGCGATGAGGCGAACTTTAAATCGGTATTTCGCGATATACAAATATGATTTTGGTCTGAGGTCAGCCAAAATCGGTATATCGAGTTATAACGATATGAATGGCGCAGTGCTAAGCTACGCGTCATGAACTATCTCGCACATCTTCATCTCGGTGGCCAGCGTCCCGGTCAATTGCTCGGCAGTTTGTATGGCGATTTCGTCAAAGGTCGGCTGCAAGGGCAATTCAATCCGGAGATCGAAGCGGCCATTCAGCTGCATCGCAGCATCGACGTGTTTACCGACCGCCATCCGTTAGTCGACCTGGCGTTGTCGCGATTTACGCTAACGCGACGACGGTATGCCGGCATCGTGCTCGATGTGTTTTTCGACCATTGCCTGGCGCGGGACTGGACACTTTACGCTGACCAGCCGCTGGAACAGTTCACTTCGGATGTGTACCGGGTGCTCGCTGCCGAACCGCAGCTGCCAGGACGACTGGCGCAGATTGCCCCGCACATGGCAACGAATGACTGGCTCGGTTCTTATCGCGAATTTGCGGTGCTGGACCAAGTGCTGCGGGGGATTTCACGGCGCCTGTCGCGGCCTGAAGAACTGGCCGCCGCGATGGCGGATCTGGAGCGATTGTATGAACCGTTGAGTGATGATTTCCGGTTGTTCTATCCGCAGTTGCAGGATTTTGCGGGGCGGCGGTTGTAGATCAGGTCAAAAGATCGCAGCCTGCGGCAGCTCCTACAGTGGGAACGTGTACACCCTGTAGGAGTTGCCGCAGGCTGCGATCTTTTTTCAGGCGGCGATCAATTCGCCGGCACGCCGCGGTTCGACAGGTTGAGCCACGTCGCCAAACAACGCCTTCTGCACCGCTTGCTGAGCCGCAAAGGCCAGCGCTGCGCGTTCCTGGCCGTGGCAGGCAATCGGTTTGAGCAGATGGATCTCGACGTCGCCCTGATCGTTGGCGAACAAGCGCATCAAGTGAGAGAGCAAGTCGTCATCACCAATGAACGGTGCAAGCGGGTCGATCTGACCGTCGCGCAGATAACGAACGGCCACCGGTTGCAGCGCCACGTCTGCGTCGATGGCTGCGGACAACAAGCGACCGTGAAAGGTGCGCAACGAACGGCCATCGGTGGTGGTGCCTTCCGGGAACATCAGTAACGGATGGGCTTGCTCCAGGTGGCGGCTCATCTGCTTGCGGATCAGTTGGCTGTCACCCGAACCTCGACGAATGAACAGGCTGCCAGCCTTGGCCGCGAGCCAGCCGGCGACCGGCCAGGTGCGCACTTCGGCCTTGGACAGGAAAGACAAGGGCGTGAGCATGCCCAATAACGGAATGTCGGTCCAGGACACATGGTTGCTGACCCAGAGCATCGGCTTTTGCGGCAGTTCGCCGTGGACTGTCACGCGAAAGGGCAGGGCGTTGCTCAGCCGCGTCATGAAAAACCGCGACCAGCGTTGGCGCCGCACCATCGAGTTGGCAATACCCATGCGCTCGAACAGCCCGAACACGCTGGCCATGCTCAAGCCCAGTGCGACCACCAGCAGCACTCGCGCGATCCGCGCGTACACCCG
The DNA here is from genome assembly GCF_001874645.1 of Pseudomonas frederiksbergensis. Classification (NCBI taxonomy): domain Bacteria; kingdom Pseudomonadati; phylum Pseudomonadota; class Gammaproteobacteria; order Pseudomonadales; family Pseudomonadaceae; genus Pseudomonas; species Pseudomonas frederiksbergensis. Next base: position 1,517,878 of record NZ_CP017886.1, on the reverse strand, counting down.
CAGCCGGCTCATCAGACTGCTGCCTTGAAGTGTTTGGCATAACGCGGGCACAGCTCGTCGCGTTTAAGCAGGATGAACACGTCGGCGACCTGGAAGTCTTCGTCCCAGCACGGCTCGCCACAGATCTTCGCACCCAGACGCATGTAGGCCTTGAGCAGCGGCGGCATTTCTGCGATCACGTTGGACGGAATGTCGAGGGCCGGCAGCGGTTTCTTCGGTTCGGCGCGCAGGTGTTCGGTGCACAGATACCGTTCACGCAAGCGCTGCATGATCGCCTGGGCCTGAATCCCGCCGTCCTGCATCGGGATGCTCGCGCAACCCATCAGGTAGCTGTAGCCGCCCTGATTCAGCACTTCGGCCAGCTCGCCCCAGAGCACGGCGATGGTGCCGCCGTTGCGGTAGGCCGGGTCGACGCAGGTGCGACCGATTTCCAGGATGGGACCTTGCAGATGTAACAGGCCGTGCAGGCTGAATTCTTCTTCGCTGTAGAAACGCCCCAGGCTGCTGGCGGCCTGGTGGTCGAGCAAACGCGTCGTCGCGACCAGGCGTCCGGTATTCAAATCACGCACGCCAATGTGGGCGCAATGAACATCATAGTCATCCATGTCCAGACCTAACTCTGCGCCTTTGAGCTTGGCGTTGAACTCGCCGCTGAACACGTTGAAGCGCAGGGCCTGGGCTTCCTGCAACGCCTCGGCGCCGATCAGGCGTTCGGCTTGCAGGCGGCGTTCATTGCCGGTGTCGCTGATGCGGGCGAGCTGAGTCATTGCGAATCTCCGTACGGGCTGCTCACCCGTCTTGGGTTGCAGTCGATCGACTTTGTTGTGCAAAGTCAGGCTATGTAGCCCCGGTGTCATCGCCATGAAGCTTTGGTGATGCTTGTGTGACAGCCCTTGAGGACCCGTTTATGCCTTGGCAAGCCTTGTTGAACTGCGACCAGCGTCAGCTCGAAAACCCTGACCTGGCAGAGGGATATGCGACGTTGCTGCATGTGTTGGGTACAGTGACGCCGTTCGAGTTGGCGGTGCGCGGCGGGCGGATGATGGCAACGCCGGGGTTGGCCTTTCTGGTGGGTTACCAGGCTGCGTTGCGCATGTTGTGGCCCAGCGCGCCGCCGAGCCTGGGGGCATTGTGTGCGACCGAACAGCGCAGCCTGCGCCCGGCAGACATGCAAACCCGTCTCACAGATCTTCGCTTGAGCGGGCGCAAGGATTTCGTCACCGCGGGTGATGCGGCGGGCTGGTTGCTGATTGCTGCGCGCAGCGAAGAGCAGGGCCAGTCACCGCGTTTGAGTCTGGCGGTGGTTTATCCCGGCGAACCCGGCGTACGGGTTGAAAAACTTCCGGCCATTGCGTTGATGCCGGACATCAGTCACGGTCGGCTGTTTCTTGACAACGCGCTGTGTGAATTGCTCGCTGGAGATGGCTGGGACGCGTATGTCAAACCGTTCCGCACCCTTGAAGACATCTATGTACTGAGCGCCATGAGTGCCTGGTTGTACGGTGTCGGTCGGGACAGCGACTGGCCACAAAGCCTTCAACTGAAATTGCTGGCGTTGCTGGCGGGGTGTGCGGAAGCCAGCCGCCAACCGCCGAACAGCAGTGTCGGGCATGTGTTGCTGGGCGGACTGTTTGCGCAGTTTGATGGGCTCAAGGCGTCGCTTTATGAAGCCTTTGCCGACGGGCCGCCGCCATGGGCGGCGTTGTGGACGCGCGATCAGACGGTGCTGGAGCTGGCGGCGGGGGCGCGGGCCAAACGGTTGGCCAAGGCGTTGGCGGGATCTATGTAATCGCTGGTTTTGGTATTCACATTCGAAACCGTCATCTGCCTCGACTACGCTCAGAGGGTTAATCCCTCCGAGTGACTGCCGTGTTCAAACGCCTGTTGCTGCTGTTGATGTTGCTGGTCAGCCTTCCGGTTCTGGCGGAAAACTGGCCCACCGAGCAATGGTCGTCTGGCCCGAAAATCACCGGCCCGCAGCTTCAGGCATTGGAGAATTACGCCTTTGCGCCGCGTGATGACGTCAGCCGTAAAGGCGTTCGTACCGATGCCTTGCTGGTGATTCGTGACGGGCAATTGATCTACGAACGCTACGCTGGTCCAACGACGGCCGACACTGCGCACCTGACCTGGTCCGTCAGTAAAAGCCTGATAGCCACGGTGCTGGGCGTGGCCTATGGTGAAGGCTTGTTCAAATTGCAGGACCCGGCAGCGAATTTTTACCCACCCTTGCAGAGCCATCCGAATGTTTCCATCGCCGATCTGCTGCACTGGGCCTCGGGGCTGGACTGGCAGGAAAGTTATGAATATGCGCCGCTGAATTCTTCGGTGGTGGCGATGCTCTACACCCATGGACGCCAGGACATTGCCGCATTCGCCGCCGACCATGGCGAGTTCAGCCTGCCGGGCGAGGCGTTCCGTTACTCCAGCGGTGACAGCAATCTATTGTCCGCAACGCTGAAGACCATGGTCGGTGCGCAGCGCTACGCCGACTATCCATGGACCGCGTTGTTCGGCCCCTTGGGGATTCGCAGTGCGGTTTGGGAAACCGATGCGACGGGGACATTTGTTGCCTCCTCCTATGCCTATATGACGGCTCGCGATCTGGCGCGGATCGGCCTGTTGATGCAACGCGACGGTCGCTGGGGTAACCGGCAGTTGCTGCCAAAGGACTGGGTCGAGTTCAACCGCCAACCGTTCAATCGCTTCAAAGCCAATCAGGATGAAGCCGTTCCCGGGGGACATTGGTGGCTCAATCGTGCGGTCGACGGTGCGGAGAGACCCTGGGAGGACGCCCCTGATGACACCTTTGCCGCCCTCGGCCATTGGGGGCAGGCGTTGTATGTGATGCCCAGCGAGAAACTGGTGATCGTGCGCTATGGCGATGATCGCGACGGCAGCTACCAGCACAACGAATTGCTCAGACTGGCACTGGCGGCATTCGCGCAGAAGGTGCAGCCATGAATTTCGGTGTTATTCGCCGTCGACCACGGCTCAGCGTGTTGCTGTTGTTGATCGCCGTGTTGCTCGGCTGGGTCTGGCAGGAGCGGGTCGCGTTGTGGGCATTTCCAGACATCATTAGCGCCTACACCGCCAAGGAATATTGCTCGTGCCGTTATGTCGAGAACAACCCGGCGGATTATTGCCAGGCCTATGTGAAGCAGTACGTGCCCATCAGCGGTTTTCTCGATGACGCCCCAAACAAGCGTGTGACGGCCAGCGGCATGGGACGCAGCCATACCGCTGTATGGCTCGGTGCCCGTCAGGGTTGCCGCTTGACTCCGTAGGCGGTGGTCTTTTGCCCTGCGCGGTTTGCAAGCGCGTTCACTCAGGCTAAGGTTCGGCTCAGGTTTACTGACTCATGAGTGTTTATGTTCAAGCGGTTTTGCTGCACAGCCCTGGCCTTGCTGCCGTTGGCTTTCGTTACCTCGCCAGCCCACGCCGACTGGTATCTGGACGGTGAGTCTTCACGTCTTTCGTTTATCTCCACCAAGAACGCCAACCTCTCCGAAGTTCAGCGCTTTCTGGTGCTGCATGGAAAAGTCGACGCCACAGGCCAGGCGCAAGTGCAGGTCGAACTGGAGTCGGTCAATAGCGGAATCCCGCTGCGCGATGAGCGTATGCGCAAGGCGCTGTTTGAGATCAAGACGTTCCCTGAAGCACTGATCAGCGCGCAGATCGATTTGCGGCCGATCAAGGATCTGGCCTCCGGCGCGCAACTCGAATTGCGTTTGCCACTGACGGTCAGCCTTCACGGTAAAGAGCACGCTTACAACGCCGAGTTGCTGGCGACACGGCTCGATGATCGGCGCTTTCAAGTGGTGACCCTGGAGCCGCTGGTGCTCAATGCTGCGGATTTCGATCTGCTGCCAGGGCTGGAAAGCCTGCGTACCGTCGCCGGCCTGTCGGCCATCAGTTTGTCGGTGCCGGTGGGTGCGGTGCTGATTTTCACGGCGCGCTGACATGAAGGGTGCAGTGTTTCCGTGGCGAGAAGGCAATCGCTATGAGCTGTTGATCGACGGGCCACAGTTTTTTCCACGGATGCTGACGGCAATTGCCAGCGCGCAGGAGCAGATCGAACTGGAACTGTACCTGGTGGAGGCGGGCGCTTGCGCCGAAGCGATGGTTCAGGCGCTGGTGCAAGCCGCCGAGCGCGGTGTACGCGTGCGTTGTCTGTTCGATGACTATGGAAGCCTGGCGTTCACCCTGAGTCTGCGGCGACGCCTGATCGAGGCTGACGTGGAGCTGCGCTTCTACAATCGCCTGAGCTGGCGGCGCTGGGTGCGCAATCTTTACCGTGACCACCGCAAGTTATTGCTGGTCGATCAGACGCTGGCGGTGGTCGGCGGCACGGGTGTCACTGATGAGTTCTGGACGCCCGGCCATGACACCAGTGAATGGCATGAAGTGATGGTGGAAATCAGCGGCCCGCTGGTGCTCGACTGGCAGTTGCTGTTTGACCGTCAATGGATCGCCAACCGTCACCGTCGTGCCTGGAAACCCGCCTCACACTTCGGTTTACCGCGTTTGCCACGGGTGCCGTCGATGAGCGAAGGGATGGGCCGGGTAGCGTATGCCGACGCCAGGCAACACCGGGACATCCTGCAGTCGCTGTTTCGCGCCTTGAACAGCGGCCAGCGTCGGATCTGGCTGGCCACGCCTTACTTCCTGCCGACCTGGAAAGTCCGCCGCTCGCTGCGCAAGGCCGCCGCACGGGGCATTGATGTACGCCTGCTGCTGACCGGACCGCGCACCGATCATCCGTCGGTGCGTTACGCCGGGCATCGCTATTACCCACGCCTACTCAAGGCCGGGGTGAAGATCTTCGAATATCAGCCGTGTTTCCTGCACTTGAAAATGGTCCTGATCGATGATTGGGTGAGCATCGGCTCGTGCAATTTCGATCATTGGAATCTGCGCTTCAACCTGGAAGCCAATCTGGAAGCCCTTGATCCGGCGCTGACCCTGGCGGTGGCGGCAAGTTTCGAAAAGGACTTTGCCTTGAGTCAAAGAGTCAGTCTTGAGGAATGGCAACGCCGGCCGCTATGGCGACGGGTCAAGCAGCGGGTGTGGGGATGGGTGGATCGGGTGGTGGTGAATCTGCTGGATCGGCGGGGGTAGGTTTCAAGATCAAAAGATCGCAGCCTCCGGCAGCTCCTACAGGGTTTTGTGTACGCCTGTAGAGGCTGCCGAAGGCTGCGATCGTTGCTTTACAAGGTTAAAGCAACTCAAAGCTCTGCTGCGTCACGTCCTCGGAATCGAGGCCGATCTGCACGTTGAACTTGCCAGATTCTGCTGCGTATTTGAGCTGGGCGTTGTAGAACTTCAGGTCGTCCTCTTCGATGGTGAAGTGGATGACTTTCTGTTCGCCGGCCTTGAGCATTACCTTCTGGAAGTTTTTCAGCTCTTTGACCGGGCGGATTATCGAACCGATCACGTCCTGAATGTACAGCTGCACCACGGTTTCGCCGTCGCGCTTGCCGGTGTTTTTAACGGTCACGCTGGCGTCGATCTTGCCGGTTTTATTCAGTGTGGTCGACGACAGGGCCATGTCCGACAAGCTGAAGCTGGTGTAGCTCAGGCCGTAGCCGAATGGATACAAGGGACCCGTGGTGTCATCGAAATACTGCGAGGTGTAGTTACCCGGTTTGCCTGGGGTGAACGGGCGACCGATGCTCAGGTGGTTGTAGTAGGTCGGAATCTGCCCCACCGAACGCGGGATGCTGATCGGCAGTTTGCCGGACGGGTTGTAGTCACCGAACAGTACGTCAGCAATCGCGTTACCGCCTTCGGTGCCGGTGAACCAGGTTTCAAGGATCGCGTCAGCCTGTTCCTTCTCATCGAGAATCGTCAGCGGACGGCCGTTCATCAGCACCAGCACCAGCGGTTTACCGGTGGCTTTCAGGGCCTTGATCAGGTCGCGCTGGTTAGCCGGGATGTTCAGGTCGGTACGGCTCGAGGACTCGTGGGACATGCCGCGCGATTCACCCACCGCCGCCACGATCACATCGGACTGCTGCGCGGCTTTCACCGCTTCGTCGATCATGACCTGCGCCGAGCGCGGATCATTCACCACTTCCGGAGCGTCGAAGTTGAGGAAGTTCAGGTAGTCGAGGACTTTCTTGTCCTCGGTGATGTTGGCGCCGCGGACGTAGGTCAACTTGGCCTGATCGCCGAGGGTACGGGTCATGCCATCGAACAAGGTGACCGACTGTTCCGGTTTACCGGCGGCAGCCCAGCTGCCCATCATGTCGATCGGTGCCTTGACCAGCGGACCGACCAGAACGATTTTCGCGGTTTTCTTCAGGGGCAAGGTTTCGTTCTGGTTCTTCAGCAACACCATGCTGCGACGGGCAACGTCACGGGCTTCGGCGCGGTGCAGACGGCTGTCGGCGTAAGTGTCGGCCGGATCATCCTCGGCCTTGCCGATACGCAGGTACGGGTCTTTGAACAGGCCCATGTCGTACTTGGCGCCCAACACTTCACGCACGGCGTTGTCGATGTCGCTCTGCTGGATCTCACCGGATTTCAGCAGCCCTGGCAATTCCTTGCCGTACAGGGTGTCGTTCATGCTCATGTCGATGCCGGCCTTGATTGCCAGCTTCGCCGCTTCGCGACCGTCGCGGGCCACGCCATGCTTGATCAGCTCGAAGATCGCCCCGTGGTCACTCACCGCCAGGCCTTTGAAGCCCCATTCTTTGCGCAGCAGGTCCTGCATCAGCCACAGGTTCGCGGTGGCCGGTATGCCGTTGATCGAGTTCAGCGCAACCATCACCCCACCGGCGCCGGCATCAATGGCGGCGCGGTACGGCGGCAGGTAGTCCTGGTACATCTTCACCGGACTCATGTCGACAGTGTTGTAGTCGCGACCGCCTTCGACCGCGCCGTACAGGGCGAAGTGCTTGACGCTGGCCATGATGCTGTCGGCCGCGCTCGGGGTCTCGCCCTGATAGGCCTTGACCATCACTTTGGCAATGCGCGAGACCAGATAGGTGTCTTCACCGAAACCTTCGGAGGTGCGACCCCAACGTGGGTCGCGGGAGATGTCGACCATCGGTGCGAAGGTGATGTCGAGGCTGTCGGCCGCGGCTTCCTTGGCGGCAATGCGCCCGCTGCGGCCGATGGCGTCCATGTCCCAGCTCGAGGCCAGGGCCAGAGGGATAGGGAAAATGGTCCGGTGGCCGTGGATCACGTCATAGGCGAAGAACATCGGGATCTTCAACCGGCTGCGCATGGCCGCGTCCTGCATCGGACGGTTTTCCGGGCGAGTGATCGAGTTGAATGTGCCGCCGATGTTGCCGGCGGCGATTTCCTTGCGGATCAGCTCGCGCGGCATTTCCGGGCCGATGCTGATCAGGCGCAATTGGCCGATCTTTTCTTCCAGGGTCATCTGCTTCATCAGGTTGCTGACGAAAGCGTCCTTGTTTTCAATCGGTGCAGGCGTTGTGTCGGCCCATACCGAGTGACTGGCCAGGCCGATGGCAAGGCCCAGCAAACACAGCTTCTTCATGAATAGTTTTCTCAAAAGCCTAAACGGACGCTGTGGTTACGCGCCGGTCAGCCAAAAATTAGGGAGCGTCTGTTGTTGTTCGGGTAAATGCAGCAAACTTCTGAACGCTTTTCGCGCTGGGCATCTTTTAGCCGATTGGCTCGATGCAATCCAGTGGCGGGGCAGATTATGCCTCAGTACTTGGGGGGAGTGGTTTCAGAGGCAGCAGGTCATAACAATAATGAATGAGCGTTCAACACCATGGCATTACTGAGTGAGTACGAACAGCGTCAGGTCGCCGAAGCGATTGCCCGTGTCGAGCGCGACACCGACGCTGAACTGGTCACCGTGCTCGCGGCCCGGGCCGACGACTACGCCTACATCCCGTTGCTTTGGGCCAGCCTGCTGGCGCTGATCGTGCCGGGCATCGTGCACTACGTTTCCGGCTGGCTGAACATGCACACTTTGCTGCTGGTGCAGTGGGCAAGTTTTATCGTGTTATGCCTGGTGTTCCGGATTCCGTCGATCACCACGCACTTGATCCCGCGTTCCGTGCGCCACTGGCGCGCCTCGAACCTGGCGCGTCGGCAGTTTCTGGAGCAGAACCTGCACCACACCGCTGGCAGCACCGGCATGCTGATTTTTGTCTGCGAGGCGGAACGCTATGTGGAGATTCTGGTGGACGAAGGGATTTCCAAACGGCTGGGCAACAAAACCTGGGAGCCGATCGTCGTAGCCTTCACCCGACAGGTGAAACAGGGCCAGACGTTGCAAGGCTTTGTGACCTGCATCGAGGCCTGTGGCGCGTTGCTCAAGGTGCATGTGCCGGCGACTCATGCGCGCAACGAGTTACCCAATCGCCTGGTGGTGCTCGGCTAGTGTTGTGTAGGACTTCACGCTACAACGGGTGATCGTTGTCTGAGTGCCGGCCGATCTTCATCATCTTTCTTTATCTGAGAGCGCCCAGATCACGGACGTTCTGACGTAGAGGGAGTTCTTGTCATGTCAAAGCATCAACCATTCGACTCGTTTGACGGTGTAGCTCATGCGGGTGGGGTTCAGTCTGCGCCGGCCATGCTGACCGCCAAAGAGACGCAAGCCCTGCTATGGAGCTTTCAGGGGAAAACCTCCTGGGAGATCGCCAGGATTCAGAATTGCTCGGAAGCCACGATCAATTTTCACTTCAGTAACATTCGCCGCAAATTTGCGGTGACCTCGCGTAGCGCAGCCTTGCTCAAGGCCATTGAGTCGGGCGTGATTACCGTTGCAAAGACCGGTACGCGAGGCGCCCATGAGCCTGACTGATTCGGCGTACAGCAGCATCAGTGCGTTGTTGCTGGGGTTGGGCATGGCCGCGACATTACCCGTGATCGATGGGGAGGCACTGTTTGGTGCTGCCCTCGGCGCCTGGCTGGTCACGACCACCCGCAACAACTTCAAGGCCTGGCAGCGCGTCGGTTCATTGTTGTTGTCGGCGGGGGTTGGCTACCTGTTCACCCCCGTGGCGTTGCCGCTGGTCCCCTTTTTGACCGGGGGTGTGACGGCATTTCTGTGTGCGCTGATCGTCATTCCGATCAGTATCAAAATCATGCTGTGGGTCGACGGCACCGGTATCGCAGAAATTATCCGGCACTTGAGAGGGAAGGGATGATGGGCAGTGAAATGCTTGTTCTGGTCTGTATAACCGCTGCCGCCCATTTGCTCAGCGCATTCAGACTGGCATGTTACCAGTGCGACGAAGAGCGCTATTGCTGGCGAGATGGGTTATGGACCGGCCTGTGCGGGGGGTGTTTTGCCTGGCCGGTATGGATGTAATGCTGGCACTTCAACCCGTGAGCCCGTGGCATGCGCTCCTCAGCGTTTTGTTATGTGCACTGATTATTCGCCGCGGCGGCAACATCGCTGTTTTGTGGCATACCTTGAAATAGCAAATGCCGAGCAACTTATGAATTTATGTGTCGTTGGAAAGTTGAAGTGCTGACAGGAGTGTGGCCATTTCCGCAAGTTTGAGTTCCATCTCGCGCAGACGTTTCTTTTCCTCCAGTGCTCTTTGAATGGCGCAGCGATCATCTTCGTTGAGTAATCGCCATAGCGCGAGAATCGTATGTTCGCGTGTTGTACTTTCTTGAGTGTGCTCAGTGTTATTGGCATGCGCATGCCGCTGTATGGGTCCTTCACCTAACAGAAGCCAGTCCAGAGAGATGCCACGCGCTTGCGCTATATCTACGCATAATGCGTATGGCGTGCTGTCGCGTCCTTTCCAGCTGCTGAGGGTTTGAGGGCTGATCTGCAACGCTGAAGACAAGGATGTATCGGTTTTTGTGCCGGTAATTTGCTTCAGGCGATCCAGAACAGCTTGTGATTTTTTGCTACGCAATTTGAGCCTCTTCCTTTTGACATATTCTTTTTGAGTGCCTAACTTATGCGTAATGAGTACTTTTTTTTGTATGAGTAATCAACCGTCAACTATGAATCAGAAGAATACGATGCCGAAACGTCCTAATAGTATCAGGGGAATTTCCTACGGGCTTGGCTCATACCAATTACGTGTCTGCTCACTGCACTTCCTTATGTCTGGCAGACGTTTGTCGCAAGCGCGGACAGCGCCGATCAATGCAGCAGGCAGTATTGCGTTTGATCAAGTTGATTGCCACCAGATGACCAGTGGGAGCCCGGCATGAGTACCTACAAAATGGTCTGTCCGCACTGCTTGAGCAGGATGCGTATTCGCACCAGCGAAGGCCGTCATATTTTCCTGCGGGTGGCATATTTACAATGCACATCGGAAGTCTGCGGCTGGTCGGTTCGGGCGGAGTTCGAAATGACCCATGAACTGTCGCCCAGCGGTATGCCCAACCCGGCCGTGCGTTTGCCTTGCGCAGGCCCCGACCTGCGTCGTGCTGCGCGACCTGTTGCGGTGGAGCTCGCGACGGAAAAACCAGTGGAGTCGTGAGCATGAGTGGAACCGATGACAGTCTCGATCTGAACGAGGAGTTACTGGCCATTGCCCAGGCATTTCTGGCCCGTCACGAGAGCGATGTCTCCGTCGACGATCAGGTGCTGTTCTGCCGCGCAGTGAAGCACTTGCAGGGCATTGATGTGCCGTTGCACTTGGCTGAAAGGCAGGTGAGCCACGCCTATGGCATTCTCAAATCCAGCCATGATCGTCGGCGTCTGGATATCGCGGCCAGCTCCGAAACCGTGGCGGTGGTCACTGATCCGGCCAATGGCCTGACGTGGGCGGTGCCGGTGGGGTTGATTGTCAAGTACGTCATCAACTCGCCAAGCAGCCGCAAACTCCGGCTGGTGGAACCCTGAGGTTTTTTGGGGGTGTGATCAGGTCTTGGGTTGCGCTTCCCGGGCCTGGTGAAAAATAAGCCCGTGCCCTAACCCCCCATCCCCCCTAAAATACCCGCCATTCCCTGATCCGCATCGCCCGAGGCGTTTTTGACATGTCCGTTACCGTAACTCCCGCCAGCCTCACGCCGGATCATCACGCGCAATTTATCGACCTGCTGAGCACCAGTCTGGCGCAGAACGCCTTTATCAAACTGGTGCTGGCCAAGTACGTCGGTGCTGAAGTCGACTTGCAGCGAATCATCATCAAGCAGCTGACAGTCAAGGATCAGCCGTGCCTGTCCTTCGTCTATCGCTACAAGACGCGCGACATCACCAAGAATTTTCCGATTGAAGAGGGCGTGGCGACGATTGCTGCGCTGTTGCCGCAGGACTTCAAAAACGCTCACTTGCTGTCGCTGACCGATGAAGCCCAGCTCGAATACAGCAAGAAGGGCAAGAGTTCGCTGTTCAAGAGCAAACCGCAGCAACTGCGCGAAGTGCCGTCTGCCGAGCACAACCGCGAGAAGAACCGCTTCCTGGACCTGAGCCGGCCGTTCCTTGCGGACCTGGGCGTGACCAACAAGCAGCATGAGCTGATCCCGGCGATGTCGCGCAAGTGGAAGCAGATCAACAAGTTCATTGAAGTCTTCAGCCATGCACTGACGTCTTCACCGCTGGCGCTGGATAAACCGGTACGGGTGGCGGACTTCGGTTCAGGCAAGGGTTACCTGACCTTCGCCATTCACGATTATCTGCGCAACACCTTGCACGCCGAAGGAGAGGTGACCGGGGTCGAGCTGCGTGAAGACATGGTTACCCTGTGCAACACCGCGGCCGCACGCCTGGAGCATCCGGGTCTGGTGTTCAAATGTGGTGATGTGCGCAGCGTGGCGCCGAGCGAGCTGGACGTGATGATCGCCTTGCATGCCTGTGACATCGCCACCGATTACGCGATCCATACCGGCATTCGCTCCGGTGCGGCGATCATCATGTGCTCGCCGTGCTGCCATAAGCAGATTCGCCTGCAAATCCAGAGCCCGGCGCTGCTCAAGCCGATGCTGCAATACGGTTTGCACCTCGGTCAGCAGGCGGAAATGGTTACCGACAGCCTGCGGGCGTTGTTCCTCGAAGCGTGCGGTTATGAAACCAAGGTCTTCGAGTTCATCTCCCTGGACCACACCAACAAGAACAAGATGATCCTGGCGGTCAAACGCGCTGAACCGGTGGACCCGGCCCAGCTGTTGGTGAAAATTCAGGAGCTCAAGGCGTTCTACCACATCACCGAGCATTGCCTGGAAACCCTGCTGCGGGCCGATGGCTACCTAAATTAAGAGCGAAAAGATCGCAGCCTGCGGCAGCTCCTACGGTTTCCCGCGGTCGGCGTAGGAGCTGCCGAAGCCTGCGATCTTTTGCTGTTCAGCCGGGCGCACGCTGGTTTTGCGCCCGAGCATCACGGTGACGATCACCCCGACCGCAAACAGCCAGGTAATCGGTTCGATGTGTTCGCCAAAGAACAGCGCCGAGAAGGCGATGGTGAAGAAGATCTGCAGCAATTGGATCTGACTCACCCGGGCGATGCCACCCATCGCCAGTCCGGCGTACCAGGCGAAGAAACCGATGAACTGCGAGAACAGCGACACATAACCGAAGGCCCACCAGGTTTTCGCCGAAATCCCGCCTTGGTGCTGTAGCGCCAAATACGTCACCGGGCCGATCAACAGCGGTGTCGACAGCACCAGCGCCCAGCAGATCACCTGCCAGCCGCCTATCTCCTTGGCCAACCGGCCACCTTCGGCGTACCCCAGACCGCCGATGGCAATCGCTCCGAGCATCAACACATCACCGGCCTGGATGCTGCCGGCACCACTGATCAACGCGTAACTCAGGACCAATGCACTGCCCAATGCAGCACAGGCCCAGAAGGCTTTCGACGGTCGCTCATGGGACAACCACGCCGCATACAGCGCCACGCACAGCGGCTGCAAACCGTTGACCAGCGCGCCATGGGACGCTGGCAGCGTTTGCATGGCCCAGGCCGAGAGCACCGGGAAGCCGAGAATAACTCCGGCGATCACCAGGCTCAGACCTTTGATCTGTTTCCAGGTTGGCCATTTCTCCCGTCGCCAGAGCAGCAACAACGCCGCCGGAATCGCCGCGAACAATGCTCGGCCCAGACCATTGAGCAACGGATGGACTTCCTGCACCACGATCCGGGTGAAGGGCAGGGTCAGGCTGAAGATGACGACGCCGAGCAGGCCCAGAGCCATGCCGGTGTTTTCGCGCGAGGACATAACGGTAACCAGCATTCGAAAGTGGCGGGAGAGCTTTCATCTAGCCATAAACCCCGGATTTACGCGCTTACAGCTGGCCGCAAAGTTATCCGTACAGTTGGGGGTGATGCCCCCAACGTAGGAGCTGCCGAAGGCTGCGATCTTCTAGCGATTCCAGCAACACCAAAAATCAAAAGATCGCAGCCTGCGGCAGCTCCTACGTAGTAGCTGGTTATTACCCGTCCCGCAGGATTCGGACTACCTTGAATACTCCTTCCTGCCCAAGTATTTACCAGAGGAGTCATCCCCATGGCCGCGAAAAAAATTCTGATGCTGGTCGGCGATTATGTCGAAGACTACGAAGTGATGGTGCCGTTTCAGGCGCTGCTGATGGTCGGTCACACGGTGCACGCGGTGTGCCCGGACAAAACCGCCGGGCAGACCGTGCGCACTGCGATCCATGATTTTGAAGGCGACCAGACCTACAGCGAGAAACCCGGTCACCTGTTCGCGCTGAACTTCGACTTTGCCAAGGTCGATGCGGCGGACTACGACGCGTTGCTGGTGCCGGGTGGTCGGGCGCCGGAATACCTGCGCCTGAACGAAAAAGTCCTGCAACTGGTGCAAGCCTTCGACAAGGCCGGCAAACCGATTGCGGCGGTTTGCCATGGTGCGCAATTGCTGGCGGCGGCGGGGATTCTGGAAGGTCGCGAATGCAGCGCTTATCCCGCCTGTGCGCCAGAAGTGCGTTTGGCCGGTGGCACGTTCATCGATATTCCGGTGACGCAAGGCCACGTTCAGGGCAATCTGGCGACGGCACCCGCCTGGCCGGCGCACCCGAGCTGGCTGGCCGGTTTCCTCGGTCTGCTGGGCACCCAAATCACCTTGTAAGCGGAGGGCTGCGCATGTGCGAGCTGTACGTCAAAGCCGACCCGATTCTGTACGAGTCACGCTCGCGCTCGCTGCGCATCTGTGGGGTGGTGACCACGCTGCGGCTGGAGAACTCGTTCTGGGACATCCTCAGCGAAATCGCCGAAGTCGATGGCATGACCACCAACCAGTTGATCGCCAAGCTCTATGAAGAGGTAATGGACTACCGTGGCGAAGTGGTGAATTTCGCTTCGTTTCTGCGGGTCAGTTGCACCCGCTACTTGAGCCAGCGCCGGGTTGCACCACCGGAGTTGGCGGTGGTGCGTACAGCGCAGAAATGATCGTTCCCATGCAGGAACGATCTGCTGTCAGAAGAACCGCGTCACGCTGACCTTGGCATTGCGCCCTTGGGTGTAGGCGCGGTCACCGCTGAGGGCCGGGCGGAACTCGCTATTGAACAGGTTATCGACCGTGAAGTTGACCTCGGTGCCTTTGAGGTATGGCTGCTGCGGTTTCCAGTTGGCGAACAGTCCCTGGGTGTTGTAGCTGTCGTTGGGGTACTGGTCGTAGAACACGTCACCGACGGTGTTTTTACCTGAGCCGTAGTGGTCACTGGGCAGGCGATCAGTCTTGCGCACGAACTCACCTTGCCAACCGACCTGAGCGTCCCAGCTCGGGATTTTCACACCCAATACGGCAATCCATTTGGCCGGCGGAATATCTCGCGCCCACACGTCCGGTCCCCATGGGTTGGTGTAGGCACCTTCATGCTTGCCGGTAATCCATGAGTAGGACAACGAGCCGAACAGATACGTGGAGTCGTAGAAACTTTCGACTTCGAAGCCCTTGATGGTCAAACCACCGATATTGCGGTAGTTGCCCATCGGCCCCATGTTCTTGCAGTCCGAGGCAATGGTCCCGCCCTTGATCGCCTGATGCTCGCAGCCGACACCGGTGGCCCGGAAAATCTCGTCTTCGATCTTGTTATGGAACAGCGTAGTGCGGATCTGCACGCTGTCGCGGTCGGCAAAGACGTTGGCGAAACTGGTGATGTTGCCGGCGCGCAACGCAGTGATGCGTTCCGGATCGAGATCGGTGCTGGTGGCGGTGCGACTGCCCAGGCCCTGCACTTCGTACTGCTCGTCGATGACCGGCGCGCGCCAGGTTTTGCTGTAGTCGGCGAACAGCGCCACATTGGGTGTGACTTTCCAGAACGCCGACAGCCGTGGCGACCATCCGGTGTAGGTCTGATCGCTGTAGTCGTGGCCGAAGGCCGGATTCGGGTTGTTGTAGTACGGCGCCTCGTTGGCCTCGCCACGGTTGCGTACGTGGTCGTAACGCAGGGATGGCGTCAGGGTGAAGTCGCCCAGGGTGACGGCGTCCTGCACGTAGAAACTGTGGGTGTCGACTTTACCCTGCGGCATGAAGTTGGGCTGGAAGTAACCGTAGTTGTACTTTGCCGTGTCGTAGGCCTTGCCCGGCATCCACATTTCGGTATCGCGGGAGTGTTTGCGGATTTGCACGCCGGTGGTCACGGCATGTTCCAAAGGCCCTGAGGCAAACAGGCTGATGTTGCGTAGCTCAAGGATCCGATCCTTGTAGGCCGTGTCCATTTTTCGCCCGCCGGTAGCGGTCTGGTAAAACGCCGTTTCACCGCGTTCGTCGGTCTGGTCGGTGTTGGACTCCGAATAGCTGATCTTGAAATCCACCAGCGGGTTATCCAGCGGTTGATACAGGTACTTGGTCGACCAGGTGGTGTCGGTGGTCTGGCGGTTGGCGAGGAAGCGCTTCAAGGCATTTTCGTAGCCGTACTTGTCGATGGCGGCCTGGTTCGGCGGGCTAGGGAAACTGGCCGACGAAAACGGTGTCCAGCGCTCACTGTAGGAGCGCGAGTAGGACATGCCGACGCTGTGCCCATCGTTCAGGTGCAAATTGAGCTTGAACAGCTGACCGTCCAGGTCCTGCGCGCTGTTCGGCAGGCGCTGAGGGTTGATCGGGAAATTATGCTCAGGGTCGTCGATTTTTCCGGCCAGCTTCATGTCGCCGCCGTCACGTTGGGTGATGTACACCAATGCATCGGCGCGGCCATCGTCGGTACGCCCGAACAGCGCCGAGCTGTAAACCTGCTGATGGTCGTTGCTGGAGTAGCCATATTTGACCATGGCACCGGTGTCGCGACCTTCTTGCAGCAGGTCCGGGGCGTCCTTGGTTTCCATGTGCACGGTGCCGCCGAAGCCACCGTTGCCGGTGAAAGGCGAGTGCGGACCTTTTTCGACTTCGATGCTTTTGATCAGCTCGGGCTCGATGAAAATCGTCCCTTGCTGATAACGCTCGAAGCCACTTTTAGTCGCACCGTCGACGGTCATCGGTACGTCTTCAGCATCGCCCAGGCCCCAGATGTTAATGGTCTGGCCACCCGGTTTCATCGAGCCGCCCATGGTGACGCCGGGCAGGGTTGCCAGCAGGCTGGGGATGTTGTTGGGCTGGTGGCGGTCGATGTCGGCCTGGTTCAGGGTTGAGCGACCGACCGTGCTGGAGTCGACTTCGGTGCCGGTGCCGATCACGCTCTGGGCATCGAGTTGCAGGGACTGGCCACTGCTGGTGCTGCTGCCCTCCAGGCGCACGACGAACGTCTGGTCGATCTTGATCAAACTGAACGGGCTGTTCTTCAGCAATTGGCGGATGGCCGCTTCCGGGCTGAACTCGCCATCGAGCGCCGGGGCAGTGACAGTGCGTAACTGCGCCTCATCGAACAGCAACTGGATCTTCGCCTGCTGGCCAATCTGACTCAGCGAGGTCGCCAACGGTTGGACTGGCAAGTGCAGGCTGATCGATTCGGCTTGGGCTTGCAGGCTGAACGCCAGGCAGGCGGCGATCAGGGTCGGGCGAGAGCACAGCAGTTGAAGATGATCAGACGCGCGAAACATTAAATCCCCCGGGGCGGCAACAAAGGCCAAAAAGGCGTGCGTACACAACGCAGACCCGAGGAAGACGCGGTAGCGAAAAAAAACCTCACATGCGAATGAAAAATATTCTCATGTGGGTACTTCATCGGGCTTCAATGCGCACCCGACCGTCTGCCAGGGCCACGGTTTTGACCGGGATCAGCGCCGGCAGGGCTTTGATCAATGCATCCGGATCGTCGACGTCGAGCGTGCCCGAGACCTTGAAACGGCTCAGCGGGCCATCGGCCAACAGCACTGGTTTGGCTCGGTACAGGTTCAACTCATCCACCAGGCTGGCCAGTTCGCGGTTGCGAAACGACAAGTGCCCGCTGCGCCAGTCAGCCACTTCGCCGTCGCTCAGGGTTTGCTGTTGCAAGGTGCCCTTGGTGAAATCCCAGGTGGCTTGTTGTCGGGCGCCGAGCAAGGTCGAGGTCGTGGTGGTGCTGTCCGGGGCGAACGCCACCTGACCGTGGGCGACACTGACAACCATCTGCTGGTGCCCGCGACGTACGTCAAAACCGGTGCCGACCACGCGTACAGTGGCCTCGCCAGAATGCACCCACAGCGGGCGCTCCTTGTCTGGCGCGACTTCCAGATAGAGCTGACCCTGATCGAGGTAGAGGTTGCGTTGCTGGTTGTTGAAGTCGATGCGCAATCGGGTATTGGCGTTCACATGGAGCGTGCTGCCGTCCGGCAAATTGAAGGTTCGCGAGCCTTTGACATGTGCGGCGATCTGGCGCTCGAAGACTTCATGGGGCGCTCCGAGGTTGAAAGCCAGTAGCGCGCAGACCAACGCCGCGGCAATCGCCAGGGACGCACGCCACGCAGCGGGTTTGCGCACGGGCAACGGCAGGGAAATGTTGAGTGGCTGCAATTGGACCAGATCAGCCCACAGCTGTTCGAACTCATGGTAGGCCAGGGCGTGGGCAGGTTCGGCCATCCAGAGGCTGAAGGCCTTGCGTGTGGCATGGCTGTGGTCGTTGCGATTGCGCGTGAACCAGTCAGCAGCCTGAGCATCGATGCTGTTGTGACGATCGATGTCGTTGTCGATGCCTGAAAGGCCGGTCATTCTGGCTGCTCCTTGCTGCGTTCTTGTTGTAGGCGTTGTTTGCAATGCAGCAGGGCAAAGGCGATGTGTTTTTCCACCATGCTGATGGAGATCCCCATGCGTTCGGCGATCTGCGCCTGGCTCAGTCCTTCGAAGCGGTGCAGCATCAGGGCTTCCTTTCGGCGTGGCGAGAGTTCGGCCAGCACCTCTTTCAAGCGCTCCAGGTGTTGCAGGCGTTGAGCGGCCGGCAAGGGATCGTTTTTCTCATCGGCGGTTGGCTCGTTATTGACCGCCGATTCAGTGTGCACAACATGCCGGACTTTCTGTCGTCGCCAATGATCGCGGAGCAGGTTGCGCGCCATCTGAAACAGAAACGCACGCGGCTGCTCGACCTTTGCCCGATCACGGTAATCGAGCCATTGGGTGAAGACGTCCTGGGTCATGTCCGCCGCATCGCTGGCGTTGTCTGTGCGTTTACGCAGGTAATGCAGGATGTCCGCATAAAATCCGCGAAAGGAGTCAGCCGACAGTGGGTCGGGCTTGAGGTGAGGCATGGATATCCTTCTTGTCGAAGTCGGGCGCAGAAATGCCGCGAATGATATCGAGAATTATTACTATTTGTCTCGTGGCATATGAGCTGTGCCTTTCGAAGTGGTCAAATGCTTAAGAAGGGCTTTACTCAGTGGGCGTAGTCCCAGCCCTTTCAATCGACAGGAGTAGATGCATGTCTGGATGGTATGAGTTGAGCAAAAGCAGCAATGGCCAATTTCGCTTTGTGCTGAAAGCGGCCAACGCCGAAACCATTCTCACCAGCGAGCTGTACACCACACGCAGCGCCGCTGATAGCGGCATCGCCTCGGTTCAGACCAATAGCCCACTGGATGAATGCTACGAGAAAAAGTCCACCAAGGATGGCCATCCTTATTTCAACCTCAAGGCTGCCAACCATCAGATCATCGGCAGCAGTGAAGCTTATTCTTCCGACGCTGCGCGGGAAAAAGGCATCGCCAGCGTCAAGGCCAACGGGCCGACCAAGGTGATCAAGGACAAAACCTTGCCGGTGTTTTGAATACATTGGGGAACGATCCGTCAGACCTCGACCGGAACGGTCAATTGGGGGCTACCCAACGCATGGCTCTTCGAATCAAAAAACCGTAGCTCCACGCCGATTCCTTCAAACACCTTCGCGTAATGCCGCTTCTGGCTCTGGATGAACGCCGCGCTGCGCGGGTAAATCGAGATCGCCACGGTCTTCGGTTGCGCCTGGCGCAGCGCATGAATGATGTGATTGTCCTGCTTGCCCAGGCTGTGGCCGAAGATGCACAGTGCGTCGTGCTGGCTCAGTAACTGGTCGTAGCAGAACGACAGGTAATCCGAACTGCGGATGGTCTTGAGCTTGTCTTCAGAGGTGCCTTCGCTAACGAACAGCGGCACATCGTCGAGGGTTTTGATCGTGTTGTTGATTGCAAAACTGCCCAGCAGCGTGCCCTCGGTCGAGGTCAGTTTGCGTGCGGTGCCGTCTTGGTTGCGCACCAAGTGCAGGCCGCCGTGCAGGTAAAGCAGGCGGGTTTTGTCAGCGGCGCTGGCACTCAGGTCGAAGCTCGGCTCGGTGCCGTGAAACAGGTCGCTGATAGCGTCGGGTTGGTGCTGGATCGCCCAATAGTTGAGCAGGTCGTAGTTGGTGGTGAACACCGTCGGATACGTGCTCAATTCCTGATTGATCGCCGCCAGGCTTGCGGCTTGCACCAGGCGCCACGGGATGTGCACCGTGTGCACGGTGTTGATCAGTGCTTCCTTGATCGCGTAGTAGCGATTGCGTGGTGCGGCGGAGCTCACGGCCAAGGCCTTGTTGACCCGGCTGGTGGTTTTCAGCGCCCCCAGCACTTGTTCAAAGCTGCGGGTTTGCATCGCGTCGAACACGCTCAGCTCGGACTGGCTCAACGGCTTTTCTTCGACCGTGCGGGCGTTCTCGAACAGCGAGTCGTAACCAAAGTCATCCCACACCGCGCGGCTGGCGCCGTTACCCACCAGCAGGCCGCTGAACGGGGTGGTTGCGCGCAACGCATTCCAGTCTTCTAGTCGGGCATCAAATTCCTGGAAATCGGTCATCGCGTCGGTCATCTCAAGCAGGTGGAGTGCAGGGCGCAGACTTTATCACGACCGGGTGTTGAGCCAGATCAACATGCGCGGTAACGGATGGGTCGATCCTTTGGGGATCCGCTGAATCGGGGTTGCCGGTTCGGCCCTATCGAAAAGGAATGGTCATGACCAGCACGTTTTTCATTCCCGCCGTGAACATCATGGGCATCGGTTGCCTCGACGAAGCCATGACCGCCATTCGCAACTATGGCTTTCGCAAGGCCTTGATCGTGACGGACGCAGGATTGGCCAAGGCTGGCGTGGCAACCCTGATCGCGGAAAAACTGGCGGTGCAGGACATCGACTCGGTAATTTTCGAGGGTGCCAAACCGAACCCGACCATTGCCAACGTCGAGAGCGGCCTGGAACTGCTCCGGCGCAACCAGTGTGATTGCGTGATTTCCCTGGGCGGCGGCTCGCCCCACGACTGTGCCAAAGGCATCGCCCTGTGCGCCACCAACGGCGGCAAGATCGCGGATTACGAAGGCGTCGACCAATCTATCAAGCCGCAGTTGCCGCTGATCGCGATCAATACCACGGCCGGTACTGCCAGCGAGATGACCCGTTTCTGCATCATCACCGACGAATCGCGTCACGTAAAAATGGCCATCGTCGACCGCAACGTCACGCCGCTGCTGTCGGTCAACGACCCGGCGCTGATGGCCGCGATGCCCAAAGGCCTCACCGCAGCGACCGGCATGGACGCCTTGACCCACGCTATCGAAGCTTACGTCTCCACGGCCGCCAATCCGATCACCGACGCTTGTGCGCTGAAAGCCATCGAGCTGATCAGCCGCAATCTGCGCCTGGCCGTGCGCGACGGCAGCGACATGATCGCCCGGGAAAACATGGCCTACGCGCAGTTCCTCGCCGGCATGGCATTCAACAATGCTTCGTTGGGGTTTGTGCATGCGATGGCTCATCAGTTGGGCGGCTTTTATGACTTGCCTCACGGTGTATGCAACGCGGTACTGCTGCCGCACGTGCAGAGCTTCAACGCCGCCGTCTGCGCCGAACGCCTGGCGGTGGTGGCGCGCGCTCTGGGTGCTGACACCCGTGGTGTCAGCCCGGAGGAGGGCGCCCAGGCGGCCATCGTGGCGATCCGCACGTTGGCCAGGGATGTGGAGATTCCCGGCGGTTTGCGCGACCTCGGCGCCAAGCTGCAAGACATCCCGATCCTCGCCGCCAATGCCTTGAAAGACGCCTGCGGCCTGACCAATCCACGGGCGGCGGATCAGCGGCAAATCGAGGAGATCTTTCGTAGCGCGTTTTGAATGGCGGCATTGAACGGGTTGAATCGACAGATCGGGCAGGCGATAGTGCATGGCTGATTTTTTATCGATTGATGACGTTCGCAAGGAACAGGGAATGACCTTGAAATACAGCTGGCTGGGATGTGTAGCAATGAGTGGTGCGCTGGGTGCGACCCAGGCGTACGCAGAGTGTGGAACACCGCCGTTGCCCGAGGGGGTACCGGGTTATTCGGTGTGCAAGGACTGGCCGGCCTACGACGGTCAGACCATCACCGCGTTGTCGCAGATCGAGCCGGATCCGACCCTCACCGATGAGCCTGCCGGCACTGGGATGTACGACTTGAAACTGGCCGTGGTGTCCAACGTCGACGGCAAGCCGCTGGCCCGCTATTCCAAAGCCTCGGTGTTCAGCTCCGATGCCTTTCGGTTCGATGGGCTGAGCATTGACACCGCGCGCTACAAGCTCACCTCCGACCTGCGGGCATTCGGTGTGCGTGCGGGTTTCACCGGCTCGTCACGGGCCAATCCTTTCGACGAGGCCTGGCTGTCGCTGTATGTTCGCGAGGGCAACACACTGCGCCCAGTGCTGGAACAACTGGTGATCGAATCCGGTAGCGGTGAGTGGGATACCAACTGTGCCGGCGAATTCTCGCGCACCAAACGCACCTTGGACATGGCCAAAACCAGCAGCCATGGTTTTGCTGACCTGATCGTCAAATCGGTGACCACCGGCTCGCTGAATACTGTGAAAAACGGCGAGTGTGAGTACAACGATACGGTGGGGAAAACGGTACTGACGACGCTGCGGTATGACGGTCGGCAGTATGTGGTGCCGAAAGAAATGCAGGGTTCATGACACAGGTTGAGACCTAGCATGCTCCGGGTGGTAGACGGCGGGTGTGGAACACTCGTAGAACCTGAAGACGCCCTTGGCGAACACGATAAGGGATGAGGTAGGGGCGGTCAGTTAGTACCCACTCTCGGGTACCGGGCAGACGGCCTTCACGGCCAATCGCAGGAAATTGGGCAAGGTGGTCGACACTGGCGAAGATGGTTTTGACGAAGTCAGCGGCGGCTTTCGGGTTTTCCAGCGCGATGTAAGCGGCTTCGTCATCAATATTTTTTAGTGCGGTTCTCAGCCACTCAACGCGCATTGCTGGCCCACTTGTTGGCGAGGGCGTTTACTTCTTCATCACTGGCAAAGTCTCCAGCGTCAGCCTCTTTCAAGGCGTGTTGAATTTCCTCTATTTGCCAGGCTTCTCGAGCCAGGTATTCACGTAGAGCATCTACGGCGAGAAAAGATTTGCTGCGGCCTGTCGCTTTAGCCAGATTGGCGAGGGTGTCGGCGATTTCGTCTGGCAGACGCAATGACATGACGGACATGGCAGTCTCGATGTAGTGGTTTGTAATACAACATACTACATCGCTGTCAGGGGGGCGGTGCTAGCTCCATTCGTCTGTTGCCCCCAAAACCTTTGATTCAAAACATCACCCACAAGGTATTCCTGCATGCTCTCCGGCCTCAACCACCTGACCCTGGCGGTCACCGATCTGGACCGCAGCGTGGCGTTCTATCAGGGCGTATTGCAACTGCGCCTCGACGCCACCTGGGACAGCGGCGCCTACCTGTCGTTGCCGGGGTTGTGGTTGTGTCTGTCGCTCGACCCAATGCGTCAGCCTGAAGCCGCAGCCGATTACACCCATTACGCCTTCAGCGTTGGCGCCAACGACTTTTCGATGTTCGTTGAACGCCTGCGAGCCGTGGGTGTTCTAGAGTGGCGGGACAATCGCAGCGAAGGCGCGTCGTTCTATTTTCTGGATCCGGATGGACACAAGCTCGAAGCCCATGTTGGAGATCTGATATCGCGGCTTGAGGCATGTCGTCAGAAACCTTATGCCGGGATGAAGTTTTTTACGTCGTGACCGGGCGTGCTCGCGGTATTCGGGATTGGCGCGGCCCATGGCTGATATTTCTGAGCCTCGCTGGCGGTATCGCCGCATACGCTATTCTGATCGGCATTCTGGGCACTCGTCGGATACGCACGCTGTATCAGCGTCATGAGCTGGCAATTACCCGGATGTGCGGGGTAATGTTCATCGGCTTCGCCGCCAATGCCTTGCTGCACGCGGTGCCGGGGTTGCTGGCGAATAAGGTTTGAGGCTGCGCGCAGGGCTGCGACAGCTGCATCAGGACATCCTTTTTAGCGATGGCCCGGTCCAGGGATTGATACTCACAGCTGTACTTTTGGACAGTATCTTTCCACGATGACCACCAGAAATTCCGCGCCGCTGGCGAGCTACATCGATCTTTTGCTCGACGTCGTGTGTGCGGTCGATGGCCAAGGGCGCTTCGTCTTTGTCAGCGCCGCTTGCGAACGAGTGTTCGGTTACACCCCGGACGAGTTGATCGGTCAGCCGATGATCGAGATGGTCCACCCGACCGATCGCCAACGGACTCTGGACGCCGCCCGAGAAATCATGCGCGGCCAGCCCAACCCTAATTTTGAAAACCGCTACCTGCGCAAGGATGGTCAGGTGGTGCATCTTCTCTGGTCGGCGCGTTGGTCTGAAGTCGACCAACTGCGCATCGCCGTGGCCCGTGACATCACCGAGCGCAAACAGGCCGAATCCCGGCAGGCCGCACTGTACGCGATCTCCGAAGCCGCCCATGCCGCTGAGGATCTGCTGGCGCTGTTCAAGCTCGTTCATCAACTGATTGGCGAATGGTTACCGGCGTTGAACTTTTCGGTGGCGCTCTATGACGAGCACTGCGAACAATTGAATTTCCCGTACCACGTCGATGATCACGAGCACGATCCGCTGTTCAGCGTTACCGGCCGGCTCTGCGCCGAGGTGATTCGCACGGGGCAGCCGGTTCTGGTAACGCCTGACCAACCTGTCTCGATGCCCGGACTGTGCGAGGTCGTCAATGACCAGGATTCACCCTGCTGGCTGGGCGTGCCGCTGAACTCACAAAAAGGCACCATCGGTGCGCTGATCGTCAAAAGCGTACCCGGTGGCGAACACTATACCGAGCGTGACAAGGAGCTGCTGCAATACGTCTGCGCCCAGGTCGCGGCGGCCATTGAGCGCAAGCAATTGCACAGCCGGCTGCAATTCATGGCGCAGCACGATCACTTGACCCGATTGCCCAATCGCGAACTGCTGCGTGAACGCCTGTTGGCCGCTCTCGGTAAAGCCAGAAAAGAGTCGGGGCGCATGGCACTGCTGTACGTCGACCTGGACCACTTCAAACAGGTCAACGACACCTATGGCCATGGCGTCGGCGACATGTTGCTGCAAGCGGTGGCCAATCGACTTCAAGGCTGCGTGCGTGAGTCCGATACGGTGGCGCGCATTGGCGGTGATGAGTTTGTCGTCCTGCTCGACAGCATTCAGGCTGCCGAAGACGCGGCCCGTGTGGCGATCAAAATCCGTCAGGTGCTCGGCCAGCCGATGCGCCTGGACAGCCACAGCCTGAACATTCTGCCGAGTATTGGCATCGCGCTTTACCCCGAGCATGGCAGCGAAGAAAAGCAATTGTTCAAGCATGCGGATGAGGCCATGTACGCTGCCAAACGCCTGAGTGGACGCCTGGACCGCGTCTGATCCGGCTTTCATGCGGGGCGCCGTTCGTCGCGTCCGGCTCAATTTTTCTAAACCTTTGTGGTGTTTTAACTTCAGACGTCAGGCGGGGGAAACCCGCAGCACTCATTTGTCAGTTCAAGGAGGGCGTGACCATGAAGCGTATGGCCAGCCGATTATTGACCATCAGTTTTGCCGTGTTGCTGGGCTTGGGCGCTAGCAATGCTTTTGCCCAGTCGCCAGCCGACTTTATCAACGACACCTCAGTCAATGGCATGGCCGACATCGAGGCCAGCCGCCTGGCTCACCAGAAAACCGAATCCAAAGAGGTCAAGGATTACGCGATTGTGGTGATTAACGACCGCACCACCGCCAACCAGCATCTGGCGAAAATCGCCAAAAAACTCGATCTGCCCGTTGCCCCCAGAGAGGAGGTGGCCAGCAAGGCCAAGGCGTTGATTCCTGAGGTCAAGGAGGGCGACTCATTCGACGCGACCTTTGCCGCCAGCCAGGTACAAACCACCCAAGAAGCCATTGAGCAGTTGAAGCAGGAAGCACAAACCACCGACGTGCCGGAGATCAAGGCCTTCGCTGCAGAGACGCTGCCCAAACTCGAAAACCACCTGCAAATGGCCAAAGCGCTTCAGGCCGGTCGTCAATCTGCTCGGGTGGATGGCTGACTCAGGTGCCGTTCAGCACTGACGTTGATCGTTCCCACGCGGGAGCGTGGGAACGATCAGGCCGAGCGCAACCTTTGGCAGATGCTACGGAACATGTGGTGGGCCAGGACCGCTTCGAGCCAAACCACAAAACAGTCCAGGCGCTTCAAGCCGACAGCTTCACTCCAACCGTCCAACTGAAATACCCCAGCGTTTCACAGTTGCTGTTCACCAGCATGAAACTCAGCTCGCACTGCTCGATACCGGTGCTCAACTGCTGACAGTGCCAGTAGTAATCATCGGCTTTTACCGCGATCGGTTCGGTGGGGGTATCAGGGTTGGGGGCGGGTAAGGTCTGGCCGTTGTGCACCACCAGATGCGGTTTTGCGAACACCCCGGCACTGCCCACGGACAGGTCGTAAAACACCACGCTGTGTTCGGCGTGCAGGCCGACGGTTCGGCCACGTAAATGGAAGGTTTTTGCGGCGTTTGCGGCCAGCTCAAGGCAGGTGCCCTTGGTCGCAGGCGTTGTCCCTTGAGCTGCGCCAAAGGTGAAAATGAAGCCGTCCTCGATCACGGTCGGGTGC
This sequence comes from Pseudomonas frederiksbergensis, assembly GCF_001874645.1. NCBI lineage: Bacteria > Pseudomonadati > Pseudomonadota > Gammaproteobacteria > Pseudomonadales > Pseudomonadaceae > Pseudomonas > Pseudomonas frederiksbergensis. The sequence continues at coordinate 1,491,694 of NZ_CP017886.1, read as the reverse complement.
AGGGGATCGAGGCTCGGTTGTGGGTAGCGGGTGAGCAGGGTTTCGGCGTCGACAATCAGCAACACATTGGTGGCCTGCTCAGTGGTGGGTGACGGGTTTGCGCAGGTATCTGTCGACATCACGGCTTCCTTTCATGATGTGGGTGGATTGCGGCGCGCCGCTGCGGCTTACGCAAGACATCCAGTTCCAGTCGGGGCGCGAGGCGAGGGGAAAGCCCCTTGTCGCCAAGGGGCCGCCCAGATCAGTTACGGATGGTGATGAACGGATCCCACGAGCAGCAACCTACAATTTTGCAGTCCCGATCCACGATCAGGAAGTTGAAGTGATAGGTCACGCTGCCGGTGGCGAGGGTTTCCGAAGACCAGTAATGGTTATCGACTTTCTGGCAGCTAGGTACTGACGGGTTGCTGGTGTTTGGCACGGCAACACACGCGGTGGCTTTACGCGGAGTCGGTGTAGAGATCAGCTCGTTACCCACGTTGCCGATGAACTTGTAGAAAATCACCGCTGTTTCGAAACTCTGCGACAGGCTGGTTTCGCGCCAGCGAATCAGGTCGCCGACCTGGGCTCTCAAGTTGAGCTCGCCACCGGCCTGGCCATTGATCACGTTGTTCTGGTTGGTGACCATGTACACGTGATTGACATCGATCATGGTTGGCGCGGCAGGGTTTTTGCTGATGTTCGGGTAGTTTTTCAGAATGGTTTCGGTGTCGATCGAAACAAGCACATCCGTGACTCGAGACATAGTAAAGCTCCTTGTTCATAGTGAGCGCCTGGCATCTACCAGGCACAACAACGCTTGATTGCCTTGCGACTGTTGTTGAGCGCGCTACTACGGGGAACCCACCGATCACAGGGTACGAGCTGGCCTGGCTCCTTGCCTATAAAAGTGACCGGCCCGGGTTCCTTCCAACAGGCCGCGTCTGCACTATAGATGCCCATCTGAAGCTGTCAAAACAGAGGACGCTTCGCTCGACGGGCGGTCGTTTTGCTTTTAACTTCCGATGATTTGGCGATAAGGAAACAGCGATACAGAGCGTTTCCCAGGCGTTGATTTCTCTCTAAATCGTGTGCCATCGAGCAACGATTACCGATCCGGGCAGTTTCACTTCCAGGGTGCCGGCGAACTGATCGTCGATGGCTTTGAGCAGGCCGTGCGCAGGTGTACGCCCCAAGCTGATGGCCTTGAGTCCGGAGCTTGCGACCATCAGCGTCTTGAGGTCTTTCAACGGTCCTTTGATGGCTTTGGCACTCGACAGATCCTTGGTGTGCAGCAAGTCGGGCGAGGCGAAAAACTCCGCATCTCCCAAGCCCGCCGCCGTCATTTGTTCCAGGTTGTCCGGGTCAATTTCCGCGTAATGCGTTGCGCCTGCGAGGAACTTTCGGTTCGCTACCTCGCCGTCGATCGCCAACAGAAAGAAGGTAAACGCCGTGTTGCCCAGGCGCACCCAATCATCCTGGTTGGTGTTGCTGCCCTGGGTTCTTTGCAGGGTTTTGATCTTGCGGTGCACCAGTTCAAAGTTCGATGAAATGGTGTTGAACGGTGGGGGACCGTCCTTTGACGTGGTGTAGTGCCGGAGGGTGAATTTCTTGTCCGCGACTTTCGCGAGATCGGCGTCGGTCGCCTTCTTGTTGCTGAACTTCAGGTTGTCATCCGTGACCGAATGCATGATGTCGAACGGCTGAGTCCGGTCCTGTGGCTGATAGTTCGCCTGGTGCTGTTCATACATTTCCAGCGCCGAAGCCGGCTTTTGCGAAGAGGATGATGCGGCGCTGGAAGGTTGAGTCAGGCAGGGGCCTTGGTGATTGGATTTGCACACGGCACATAGTTTGGGGACTAGAAACGCTGTGGGTTTTGGGACGATGGCAGGCGCTGCTTGAGGGGGCGGTGCCGATGCGTTTGATGAAGACGCCAGGGAGCTTTCGATCGGGGGAAAGACATTGCTGTTCCTGGGTTTTTGACCCGCAGGCGGCGTGTTGGGTGTTGCAGGAGACGGCACGATGGGCATGGGGCCTTTGCCCGCATTCGATCCGGAGTTTTTCAGCACAGTAGTCACTCTCTTGTAGTAGACGGTGCTCCGTTACGTCTTGAAGCGATTGCCCATGTTTATAACCGAGGTCTGTGTGAGAGTTGCCGGAGGAATTGTTAGATGAAATTTCCTACGTGTAGTGATGCATGTTTCTTACGCCTATCACAGCAACTGCAATGCATCCGGACGTGCACCGGGAAATACGCTCTGCAACTGCGAAGCGGACAAACCCCACGTCCGGCCAAGCAATCCACCGAGCAGGTTCCGGTAATTGTTGAGCACCGGGTAATCGCGATTTTGCAGCAGACTTTGCGGGTTGACCGCTACCTGTTCGCCAACGATGCGCCCGCCGCGAACGTTACCGCCCAGTACCCAATACACCGTGCCATGCCCGTGATCGGTGCCCCTGGCGCCGTTTTCACGAAAGGTGCGGCCGAACTCCGAGACCACTACCACAGTGGTGTTATTCCATTCATCACCCAGCGCCTGGGCATAGGCGACCAGACCTTCGCCGAGGTTCGCCAGGTTGTTGGCCAGTTGGCCGCTGGTGCTGCCCTGATTGACGTGGGTATCCCAGCCGCCGACATCGACGAAACCCAGTCGGTACTGGTCGCGCATCAGCGTTGCCATACGCCGGGTCTGGGCAGCGAAATTCTGCGCATTTGGCGCACCACGATTGGCCTTGACCATCTCTTCTTGCAGATCCTTTGACACCTGCTGGCGCAGTTCAAGGCCATCGGCTGCGGAGGCAGCGTAGGGTGTGTTTTTGTACATCGACGAGAGAATCTCCGACTGCCGGGCATCAAAGGCCGGTTTCGAGGCGCCGCGCATCGAGAGGTTGGGGATGGCGTTGCCGCCCTGAAAACTCAGGGGCAAGGCATCGGTGAAGGCAATGGGCGCACTGTTCGGCACCTGACGCGACAAGCGTGCAAGAAAGCCCGAGTGGTAACGGTTGCGCTGTTGGGTCGGTTCGCCAGACTCGATGTTGTCCTGAGTCTCGAAGTGACTGCGGGACAAGTCATCGGTCCCGGCGAATGGCACGAAGGCGATCTGTTTGCGTTGCCACAACGGGTAGATCGAATCACGTAAAACCGGGTTCAGACCCCAATGGCTGTCCAGTGCAATGGCGCTGTTGGGGTTATGCGATTCCGGGCGGGCAATGGCGAGAGTCGGACGCGACTCGTAGTAAAAATCGCTGGAGTAGGGCACCAGCAGATTGTTGCAGTCGTAGCCGCCGCGCAGAAAGACCATCAGAAAGCGTGGCGCCGAAACCGGGGCGGCGAACAGCTTCGCGGAAAAGGACAAGGACGGCAGAGTCGCGGCTGCCGCAGCGGCAATCAGCAGTTCTCGACGATTCATGGCGGTACCTCATTTCGCAGCTTAGCGGTTATTGAAGTCAGGTGAGGCGAGCAAAAAGGTGTTCCATTCCTGAGGCGACACGGCCTTGTTCAGCGCGCTAAGGGTCGCTGCTGAAAGGTGTGGAGAGATGGCCTCGTAGAACAAGGGTGTGGTGATCATCGGAAACCCGGGACCGGGCAGGTTGCTGCCTTCCGGGGTAAACAAACGGTTATCTCCGCGCCCGATTGCCCGGGCGATTTCGAAGCGTTTGGACATCTGCCCTGAGCTCGACCAACCGCTGGATTCCAGCGGCCAGCCATCTGGTGTCACGCGGCCGAACACCGGTTGCCCCAACTGGTTGAGCCAATTGATCATCGGTCTCGCGTTGGCCAGCGGTTTCCCGTCATAGGCCAGCCGCACCGCCGACACGACAAACTGCATCGGGTCCTTGAACTTGGTGCCGGTGCTTTGCAGTAACTCCTTCGACTCGAACAACGTGTGCATCACTTGGGCGATATCACCATCGCTGTTCTGGAAGGTTTTGGCCATCCGTTCCACCAGCGCGGGCGGGGGCTGATCGGCAACGAAGTACTCGGCCAGTTGCTGCGAGACAAAATGCGCACAGGCCTTTTGCCGGGTAATCAGTTCCACGGCCTGACGAATCTCGTCAAAACCGCTGCCTGTGATCGGTTGGCCGAGCAGCACCTTGTCGCTGAAATCGTGACGGCGCGGGTTGAATTCGAACAGCCCCTCGCGCACGACTCTGGCCTGCTGCTGGGGTCCGAATTTCTGCACCCGGCCGTCGAGCGGTGCCAGCCCGGCACCGGTCAGAATCAACGCCAGCTGCTGCACATCTTGCTGGGTGTAGCCCGAGCCGACGCCCAGGGTGTGCAGTTCCATCAATTCGCGGGCGTAGTTCTCGTTGACCTTGCCCTGGGCATTTTGCGCGTTATCCAGGTATTCAAGCATCGCCGGACTCTTGAGGGTGGCCATCACCAGGTCCTTGAACTTGCCCAATGCGTGTGGGCGGATCGTGTGTTCTGCGTAGTCCGCGGTCAGCACCCGTATGCGACCTTTGCCCTGAAACACGCTGAAGTGGTTGAGCCAGAAACCCACCAACTGCTCTTTGAGCTGATTGGGCCCATATACCGCACGCAACAGCACGGCTTCACGTGCTTGCTCTGCGAGTTCGTTGGCTTGTTGTTGTGCATCTTTTTTCGCGGCGTTTTTGGCGTCGCCTTCGGGCATGGCCTTGAGCTGTTCCTGCTGGCTCTTGAACGCCAGCAACAAGGATTCGGGCGGCGTGCTCAGTACCGGATAATTGTGCAACAGCGCGTTGATCGCGGGTGGCAACGGGTCGTTGATGCGGTCGGCCAATTGAGCTTGAAGCAGCCCCTCGCGGCCCATGCTACGCAATCGCGCCAGGTTGGCGGCATCCAGATCGAAGCCATCGCGGCGTAGCCAGGCAATGTCGCTCGGGTTGAGCGCCACGGGCGTGCCGGCCAAGGCCAGGGAGGAAAACAACAGCAAACAGGCCGACAGACACAAGAGGCGAAAAACGGCATGTGGCACGTGCATGTAGGAGGTTCCCGAGTATCAAGAGAGACGTCGACAGCAGCTAGTGTAGTTTCCACCCGCGTAGCTGACGTTATGCTGAATAACGTGCATCTAGAACAGCTCAACAAAGAAGGCGTTGCACTTTTTCTCGCAGGTTCTGCGAGTTGTGGAAGGTCAACTTTTCTTTACACACTTCCTGTGGGTGGGTTCAGGTATTAGACAGATATCTGCTGGTACAAATATTCATACGCCAAGCAGGAGCGCGGCGGTAAAGGGGGCATGGTTTTACGGGGTTACTCTATTGGCCGATGAGCCTCAGGAGGCAGCATGTTGTTACGTTACGCGGCATTGGTAGCAGTGGTCATCGCGGCCTCCGGTTGCGTACAGGAGCGGGTGGTTCACGACCGGCGTCCGCCGCCGCGCGAGTACGTCGAAGTGATCGCACCGCAGCCGCCACCGGTGCGTGTCATTGAGGTGGAGCCAGAGGGCCGGCCGGGTTATGTCTGGTCGCACGGTTACTGGCGCTGGGAAGGCGGACGTTATGTCGCCATTCGCGGGCACTGGGAACCGGAACGCCGGGGCTATCGTTACGTGCACCCGCATTGGGAACAGCGCAACGATGGCTGGCATTGGCGAGGGGGCGGCTGGGTCAACTAGATCCAGCGTTTCGCCAAATCAAAAAGAGCGACCTTCGGGTCGCTTTTTTTGTGCCGCTCGGCAGAGTGGTTCAGATGTTTCAACCGGTTACCGAGTCTTGACGAGATTGGCAGGGCCGTCGCTTACTGGCGCCCCACGAGCGAAACGCAGAGTCTAGCGCGTCGCTCACTTCCTGACCTGTCACAGGAGTACGCGATGAGTTGGTCTGCCAAACAGTATGTGGCTTTCGAAGATGAGCGCACGCGCCCGGCGCGTGACTTGCTGGCCGCTATCCCCAACACCGATGCGCGTTCGGTGATCGACGTTGGTTGCGGCCCCGGCAACTCTACCGAATTGCTCGTGCAGCGTTTTGCCAACGCCACGGTGCGTGGGCTGGACAGCTCGGCGGACATGATCGACGCCGCCCGCAAACGCTTGCCGGACGTACGCTTCGACACTGCCGATATCGCCACCTGGAGCGAGCCTGGCCCGTTCGATGTGATCTTCGCCAACGCGGTGTTCCAGTGGTTGCCCGACCACGCCACGCTGTTGCCGTCGCTGGTGGCCAAGCTCGCGCCCGGTGGCAGCCTGGCGATTCAAATGCCTGACAACCTCGATCAACCGTCGCATCGGATGATGCGTGAAGTGGTCAGCAAGGGGCCTTGGGCCAGCAAGCTGGCGGACGTCGCCGGGCAACGGACGACCCTGGACGATGCCAATACTTACTACCAGATGCTGTGTTCGTGCTGCTCGCGGGTCGATGTGTGGCGCACTACTTACCATCACCCGCTGGCGGGTGGTCCTGCGGCCGTGGTCGAGTGGTTCAAGGGGAGCGGTTTGCGGCCGTTTCTTGAGCCGCTTGATGAGGCGGAAAAGGCGCAGTACCTCGAGCTGTATCTGGAAGCACTTGAACCCTTCTTCCCGGTGCTGGCCGATGGCTCGGTGCTGCTGCCGTTCCCGCGCTTGTTCATCGTCGCGACCCGCTAGGGGGGGGCGCCGCTGCATCTGGCTTCAGCCTTGTTGCAACACTTTCAACGCCGCCGAGGCCAGAAAGCCGGAGCGGCTTTTCTCTTCCGGGTGATGCAGTACGTATTCGTCGATACGGGTCAGCAGATAGCCGGGCAGGGTGATGTTGAGTTTCTGCGCCTTGCCCAGGTACTTGGTGACATCAATGTCCACCAATGCCCAGGTGACGCCGGCGTACTGCGGATTGGCCGCATGCACGGTGACTTTGTTGGCGGGCGGAATCGCCGAGCCGTCTTCGGCGAGTATCTCGAAGTGGCCTTCGATGGCTTCGCGCGCCATGGCGATCGCATCGTCCAGGTCATCACCGGCCGAGAAACAGCCCGGAATATCCGGCACCTCCACGCCCCAGGCGTGTTCGTTATCGCCCATTGAAATCGCAATTGGGTAAAGCATGTTCGTTGTCCTCTGGGTGCTGTTCGCCGATTCAATACAGCAGGGCCTGTTGCAAGATGCTGACGGCAGTCTTGGTCAGTAAATCCTTTTTCGGGTGTGGGACGTTGACCAGACCGGGCTTCGTTGGATGCTTGAAGTGGTGGTGGCTGCCCCTGACCCGTACCAGATACCAGCCGTCTGCGACGATTTGGGTTATCAAATATCGGCTATTCACATCACTTCCCTGTGCTGTGTAGGTGGTTACTATACCTACTGAAATTTAGTTATCAACACTATAACCACCACTGGCGGTGACAGAATGGATGAGTGGTAGGGGACAGTGTAGGAACCACCGCAAGGCGCAGTGTCCGGGAACAGCGCTGGAGTGTTGCTGATTCCTTCAACACCAGCGCAACGTGTGTTGTTGCTGAACGACACGCATAAAAATCTATGGTCACCCCCGTTTTTGCAATACTGATTAATGGGTGAAGTGGTTGGCTTGCTTAAATCTATCCGGCGTCTGTTTGGGGCATGCCCCGCGCCACGATGAGAGTCGCGCCTGACGATCCTGAAAAAACCGACGGCTTTCTAAAGCCGATTTTTGTGCCAGGTTGTTCGTCAGGCCGGTGGGCCGTTCACGTCATCCGTTGTTCAGCTATCGCAAAACCTGAAGGGTGGTTCGTGGTACTGCAACAACCGCAGGGTCAGGCGTTCAGCGCGTCTGGCCCTGCTTCATACTGCGTATGGTGGGCCGCTAGCGCCCACGCGATCCGCGCCAGCTTGTTAGCCAAGGCACAGGCCACCACGTTCGAGTGGCGTCGCGTCAGCATTGAGCGTACCCAGTCGGCCAAACGGCCGCGCTGGTAGTCCAGCCTTTGCATGTAGACCCGAGCACACTGCACCAGCAATTGCCGTAGGTGCTTGTCACCGCGCTTGCTGATGCCGAGCAAATTCGCCTTGCCACCGGTGCTGTATTGTCTGGGCACCAGACCCACAGACGCGGCGAAGTCGCGACTGCACTTGTACTGTTGGCCGTCGCCCATTTCGACAGCCAACAGGCTGGCGGTGATCGGGCCGACACACGGCATGCTCAGCAGGCGACTGCCCAGATCATCGGCGGCCAGTTGGCTTGCCAGCTCTTTATCCAGTTCCTTGATCTGCTCATCCAGGCAAACGAAGTGATCGTGCAGTTGTTGCAACAGCCCGGTGAGCCGAACCGGCAACTCATGCTCGGCCAAGATACTCGCCAAACGTTTCATGATCGCCAGACCTTTGGGCAGGCTGATACCAAACTCCAACAGGAAACCGTGCATCTGATTGGCGGCTTTGGTGCGGTCGTGCACCAGCGATTCGCGCAGGCGGTGCAGAACGGAAAGAGTCTGCTGGGCCTCGGTTTTAGGCGAGACGAAGCGCATCGACGGACGTGAAGCGGCTTCGCAAATGGCCTCGGCATCCACGAAGTCGTTTTTGTTGCCCTTGACGAAGGGCCGGACGAACTGCGGAGAAATCAGTTTGGCCTGATGCCCCATGGCGATCAGCTGACGAGCGACAAAATGCGCGCCGGCACACGCCTCCATCACCACGGTACAGGCCGGTAGGTTGCCGAAGAACTGCATCATCTGTGGGCGCGAGAGCTTCTTGCGAAACACCTCTCGCCCGGATTTGTCCTGGCCGTGCAGATGGAAACTGTGTTTACCGAGATCGATTCCGATCAGCGCTGACTCGCTCATGATGATGGCCTCCGAAAACAAAACACCCTGCGAAAGCGTAGCCCTCGCAGGGTGTGGGGGTGACCATCTCATTAAACCGGTCACTGAGGACCGGTTTTTTCTTGTCTCTGCATCCCCCGTCAAAACCATCGCGACGTTGGACTCAATAATGTGGAGCGGGTGAAGGGAATCGAACCCTCGTTATCAGCTTGGGAAGCTGGAGTAATGCCATTATACGACACCCGCTCAGAGCGGCTGACTTTGTACCAGATGTGGCCTTGGATTTGAAGTTTTTCTTTGTCGGATCTGCGGTTACGTGGTTTTTTGCAGGTATTGGCAGGCAAGGCAATGCGTTATCGGCAGCAGGGGCCAGCGCGGGCGATGTGGACGATACACAGGGTTTGAAAGCGTGTTGCGGCCTGTCGCGGGCAATCCTCGTTCCTACAGGTAATGCGTGTAGTCAGGAAGACGAGGTTGCTCGCGAGGACGCTGTTTCAAATGGCCAATGCATGGTGTTCCTGGGTGGAGTAGGAGCGCGTTCGGCCGTCATGATGAGCCGGTTTCAGGAACCCCATCAGTGCATGGCGGCTGTCTCGGCAGGCGGCTTTGTGCTCCATGTCGAGAAAGTGCCCGGTGGCCCGGAGGGTGCTGAACGTGCTGTGTTGCACGTGGCTGGCGAACAGATGGGCATCGCTGGCGGCGGTGTACTCGTCCCATTCACCGTTCATGAACAGCACCGGCACGTCGATTTGCTTGGCTGCCTTTAGGTAGCACAGGCGATCGCTGTTGAGCACGTGGCTGATGTGGAAGTGCATTTGCCCGTATTCGTGTTCGGCCAAGGTGCTGACGTGACGATAGTTGAAGCGTTTGAACAGCGATGGCAGGTGCTTGCCGATGGTGTTGTTGACCAGGTGGCCGACACGGTCGCGGTCGAGCTTGCCGAGGTAGTCGACACCGCGCTCCAGATAATCGCGCATGTGCTCGTTGACCACCGGCGAGAACGAGCTGATCACGGCCTTTTCGATCCGGCGCGGGCGCTGCGCCAGAGCGATCATAGTGGCTGCGCCGCCCCACGAGAACGACATCACGTGTTCTGCGGCGAAATGATCGATCAGCTCAAGGAGGATCTGCCCTTCGACTTCCTTGGTGAGCATTTTCTCGTGCAGATTGTGGGCTTTGGACTTGCCTGCGTAGGGTTGGTCGTACAGCACCACATTGAACTGCGGGTGCAGATTTTTCACGGTCTGTGCAAACGACGCAGTGGTGGCCATCGAGCCGTTGACCAGAATAATGGTCTTCTCTGCGGCGTCTGCGCGATAGAACTCCGTGTAAACCCGGTACTGACCTTGTATATCCAGCACAGCGATTTCTGGCCTCATGTCGTAAGACTCCTGGCAAGCGGGTATGCGCGCAACTGAGTGTGCACGGGCTTTATGACAGGTAGGCATACGCCTGGAATTTAATGGCCCATGTCGATCCGGTGACGGCTGGTCGACGGGTATTGTTATAGGCGGGCAGTCTGTCGGGGAGGTGGAGCCTAGAGGCTCTCTGCCGACAAAAAGTTTCTTAGAAGTATGTTATGACTTGCCGGTCACATTTCGGCCGACGTCCTGATTCAAGCAGGAGAGTGGCCATCGCGCAAGTGCCGTTAGTAAATTGTTCGACAACTTCTGCTCGACGGTCGCTTGCTTCAGATCAGCTGGATCTCTTCGTCGCTCAGTGGGCGGTACTCACCCGGTCTCAATGTGTCATCAAGTACCAGCGCCCCCATGCGTTCGCGATGCAGGCGCAAGACCTTGTTATCGAAGTGACCGAACATCCGCTTCACCTGGTGATAACGGCCCTCGACGATGCTCAATCGTGCACATTTTTCGCCCAGCACCACCAGTTCGGCGGGCTGGGTGGTCAGGTCCTCAAAGGCGAAGTACAGGCCTTGGGCGAAGGTCTGTGCGTACTTTGGCGTGATCGGCTGTTCGGTTTCGACGTAGTAGATCTTCGGCAGTTTGGTCTGTGGTTGGGTCAGGCGCCGCGACCAGGAACCGTCGTTGGTGATGAGCATCAGCCCGGTGGTGTTGAAGTCCAGTCGCCCGGCGATGTGCAGGTCGTCCTTTTCAGGTTCAAGGATCAGGTCGAGGACGGTCGGGTGTTCCGGGTCGCGAGTGGCGCTGACGCAGCCTCGTGGTTTGTGCAGCATGAAGTAGCGCGGGGGTTTGCCGGCTTGCAGCACTTCGTCGTCGCACTCGACACGGCTGAACTCGCGCACTTCAAAATGCGGGTCGCTGACGATCTGCCCGTCGACCTTGATCCGCCGTTCGACCAACAGCAGACGCACCTGTTTACGGTTGAAGCGGGGCAGGTTGCTGAGGAAGCGGTCAACGCGCATGACGGTCGGCAGATCGGAAAAGGGTGAGCATCTTACTCGACAGGCTAACGGGCTGCTTGCAGCTGCGACTCGACCTGAGCGCAGCGCGGGCACAGGCACGACTGGTCGCGCAGTTCGGCGGGTAACGCCAGAAGCACTGCCGGGTCGATAGTCACGGCGTAGCACCAGCAGGCCTGGTCGGCGGTTCGCGGGTCGGCCAGACTGCAATCGTTGCCGGCGCCGCAGGCCGGGCAGAGGTCAGGTTTACTCATAGCTGGAGTGAGGCATTTCTGTGCAGGTTCGGTTACGGCCGGTTTGTTTGGCTCGGTACATCGCCTGGTCGGCGCGCGACAGCAGGTTGTGCAGGGTGTCACCGGGTTGCAGGGCGGTCAGGCCGATGCTGACGGTAACCTGTAGGACTTGTCCTTCATAGAGGTAGCGTTGTAACTCGATCAATTGGCGAATTTTCTCGGCTATTTTCAGACCGTTGGTAGAGTCGGTGTCCTTGAGCAGCACGATGAATTCTTCGCCTCCCCAGCGGCAGACAATGTCGGACTGGCGCAAACAGCTTTCGAGGTCACGGGCGAATCCGGCCAGCACATGGTCACCGGCGAGGTGACCATAGGTGTCGTTCAGGCGCTTGAAGTGGTCGAGGTCGAGCAACATCGCCATCAGTGACTTGGGTTCGCGTTGGGCCTCCTGCATCGCTTGCACTGCCAGCAGGTCGAAACCGCGCCGGTTGGGCAGACCGGACAGGCTGTCGAGGGTGGCCTGGGCTTCGATTCTTGTTTGGTAACGTTTGATCACCCGGTTGAGCAGGGCCAGCACGATCAACGTGATGATCAGGCAGATCAGCAGGTTGAGGTAGAGCGACTGACGGATTTCGTTGAGGGCACTGCCTTCACGTTTGTCGACGAACAGGTACCAGTTCAACTCAGGGATAAATCGTACGTTGAGGAAATGCCCCTGACCTTGAGTCGAATATTCGTAGCTGCCGCTTTGCGGTTTGGGCAGTTTGGTCATCAGGTCTTTCATGCTTTCCAGCTCGCTCAGGGCTTGCCCGACCCGGGCGCCCTGTGGTCCACCCTCGGCACCGGTGAGCACGACTCGTCCGTCGGTGTCGACGAAGTACACGCTGCGTTGGTAGCGTTGCTGATAGGTATCGATCAGCTTGATCACCGAATCGACCGTCAGACCGACGCCGGCCGCGCCGATGAAGTTGTCCTGGTAGTCGTAGACCTTGTAGTTGATGAAGAAGGTCAGGTTGTCCTGATTGGCCATGTCCACATCAACGTTGATCTCATAGGGCGTGGACATGTCGCGCACGCGAAAGTACCAGGCATCGCGCGGCTCATCGGTGCTGACCTTTTTCAACACGCCTTTGGCCTGATAGTAGGTCAGGCTGTTGTTGGACACGAAGAACGCGGTGTAGGTGCCATAGTGGGTCATGACCTCCTTGAGGTAGCGGGTCATTCGCTCGGGATCGCGCTCACCGGCCACCACCCAGTCACGCAGGAAGGTGTCACGCGACATCATCGAGGAGATCAGGACGGGGCGGACCAGGTCTTTCTGGATCTCTGAATAGACCGTGTCCGAGGTCAGCGGCAGTTCGGTGTTGATGATGTTGTCGCGAATCGAGGTTCGCGAGGCGTAGTAGCTGAGAAAGGACGTGGCAAGAAATCCTGCACCCAGCAGGGCGATCACTGTGAGGACCAACGAACGTTGCGAAAACAGCGCAGAGCGAAGCGGCATGATGATTCCGTTGGCGGAGATTCAATCAGAGCATTCTAGTGGCACCGAGGGGATATGACGGAGTCATTTTCGCGTGCCGGCCACTGATCTGAAGTCTTGCGTGGCGAGGCACTTGGCGGTTGTTTCGGTGTCTTAAATGATGTCAGCCGCTCAGTGTTCCGACTGATGCCGACCAGCGTTGCTGGTATGTGCTGCCTGCGGTCCAGGAGGCCGCCATGTATCGTCGAATCTTGCTCGGTGCGTTGCTTGGATTGAGTCTTTCTGCCTGTTACTACTACGCAGAACCCGGCTATTACGGTTCTGCGGTGTACACAACGCCAGCACCTTATTACTACGGTGGTTATTACTCGCCTTTTTACTACGGCGGTTATTACTACTACAGCCCTCGCTTTTACGGCGGCTTCCGGCCTTATTACTACGGTGGCTACTACCCCTATTACTACGGCGGTCATGGGGGGCGTTATCACGGTGGCTACGCTCACGGGCACCGTTAAACCCTAGTAAATCGGACCGGCTTGATCGATTTTCAGTTTCTCCGTAGGCGGCGCTTTCTGGTGAGGGAAGCGCCGTTTTTTATGCAGGCTAATCGGCGGTCGAGAAGCGTTATCTGTTACTTGTTTCAATATTTGTTGAATCGCACCAGATTCCGATTTTGATGTCAGATATTTCGTCAGTCAGATAATTGGCTGCCGCCGACCAGCGTCGCTGGTATGGCTCATTCGCGGTCCAGGAGGCCGCCATGTATCGCCGACTTCTGCTCATCGCTTCATTGGGTTTGACTCTTTCTGCGTGTGCTCCCTATTACGACGAAGGTCCCGGTAATTACGGCTCTGCGGTCTACACTTCGCCGGCGCCGGCTTATTACTACGGCGGTGGCCCCTATTACTCCGCACCCCCTGCGCGTTACTACTCGTCGCCGCGCTATTACCAGCCAGCGCCGCGTTATTACCAGGCACCACCGCGAGTCGAGTACCGGGCTTACCAGAGCCGCGGCTGGGATGACCGCGGCCGCCAAGGCTGGGGTCATCACGAAGAGGGTGGCCATGGCCGCCGGGGCTGGGATGATGACGGCCATCGTGGCGGGCGTGACCACGACAGGCGTGGCGACCGCGAGGGTCATGACAGAGGCGACCGTAACCACTAAGTCTTGCAATGAACAAGCGGCGTACTCAGCGCCGCTTTTTTTGTCTGGAATTTCAGTAGCCCGACAAATCCGCCAGCGGATGTCGACCTTCCCAGACCTTATGAAAATGCGCCTGAACCACCGCCTCAGGGATCGTGTTGATGTCCGGCCAATGCCAATGCGGCTTCTGGTCCTTGTCGATCAAACGCGCACGAACGCCTTCGCTGAATTCCGGGTGCCGACAGCAGTTCAGGCTCATGGTGTATTCCATCTGGAAGACCTCGGCCAATGACAGGTGCCGAGCACGCTGGATCTGCTCCCAGACCAGATGGGCGGTCAGCGGGCAACCCTCGTGCAGGGTTTTCGCCGCGCGGGCCAGCAGCAAGTCGCGGTGATCGCGCAACAGACTGATGGCGCGCCAGGCACTGCGTACATCGCTGACATCCAGCCACTCATCAATCTGCTGGCGTCGTGGCAGCCATTGGGCCTCGGGCATTTGCCCGACGGCTTCTTGCTGCAAGGCCTTGAGCAGGCTGTTGAGCTGCATTGGCGTCTGTTCCTGCCAGTTCAATTGCAGCAGACCTTCGATGAGCTCTTCCTGTTGCTCATCCAGCAAGAAGCGGTCAGCCAGGTCCAGATCAATGGCGTCGCGTCCATTCATCTGCGCGCCGCTCAAGCCAAGAAACAGGCCGAGCTTGCCAGGCAGTCGTGACAAAAACCAACTGGCACCAACATCCGGGTACAGGCCGATGCTGATTTCGGGCATGGCCAGGCGGCTGCTGGGGGTGACGATGCGGATGTTCGCGCCTTGCAGCAAACCCAGGCCACCGCCGAGGACGTAACCGTGGCCCCAGCAGATCAGTGGTTTGGGGTAGGTGTGCAAGCGAAAATCAAGGCGATATTCCGCCGCAAAAAACTGCGCGGCCAGGGGCGGGACTTCACCGGGATGGGTGCGACAGGCTTCTACCAGGCTGCGTACTTCACCGCCGGCACAAAACGCCTTGGCGCCGTGACCGCGTAACAGCACGCAGACAATTTGAGGCTCTTTGGCCCAGACCTCCAGTTGATCGCTCAAGGCCCTGATCATCGGCAGCGAGAGGGCGTTCAGGGTTTTTTCGGCATCCAGGCTGGCGATACCAATGCGTGCGCCGTCCGTGCCGGTGAGTTCTTCGAAGTGCAGATTCATTTTGACCTCGATGACTGAATTGAACGTTCAGTATGATCGCTGTATGAGAAAGTGCTGGATCTGTGTCAGATCAATTGACAAGCGCGGTGGGCTTTCCTAGGGTTCGCCCCATTGAATACTCGGGTGTAACCATGACTGCTGAAGACCGTATCAAACTCGAACCGAGCTGGAAGGAAGCACTGCGTGCCGAATTCGACCAGCCTTACATGGCTGAGTTGCGCGAGTTTCTGCGGCAGGAAAACGCTGCAGGCAAGGAAATCTATCCGCCGGGGCCGATGATCTTCAACGCCCTCAACTCGACGCCGCTGGACAAGGTCAAAGTGGTGATCCTCGGCCAGGACCCGTACCACGGCCCAGGTCAGGCCCATGGCTTGTGCTTCTCGGTGCAACCGGGTGTACCGGCACCACCGTCGCTGGTGAATATCTATAAAGAGTTGAAGCGGGACCTGAACATCGACATCCCGAACCACGGTTACCTGCAAAGCTGGGCCGACCAGGGCGTGCTGATGCTCAACACCACCATGACCGTGGAGCGGGCCAATGCGAACGCCCATGCGGGCAAGGGCTGGCAGTTCTTTACCGACCGGATTATCGAGTTGGTCAGTGAGCATCAGTCGCATCTGGTGTTTTTGCTGTGGGGCGCTCACGCGCAGAGCAAGCAGAAACTGATCGACGCGACCAAGCATCTGGTGCTGACGTCGGTGCATCCGTCGCCGCTGTCCGCTTATCGCGGATTCCTCGGTTGCGGACACTTCAGCCGCACCAACAAGTTTCTTGAGCAGAATGGCGAGACGCCAATCGAGTGGCGGTTGCCGCCGGTCTGAGAATGCCATCGCGGGCAAGGGCTAGGCGCCCCCCCGCCCCTACAGATATCGGTGATCTGTAGGAGCAAGGCTTGCCCGCGATGGGTTCGACTCGGTTCTTCAGGCGCTAGCGCGCCGTGCCGCGGAGCGTTTGCGCCAGATGCGCAGGATCGGCATCAGCAACATGATCGCCGTCAGCACCCAGCAACCGAAGGTGATGGGGCTTGACCAGAGGATCTCCAGCGCACCGTTGGAAATCGACAGCGCACGACGCAGGTTCTGCTCCATCAGCCCGCCGAGAATGAAACCCAGCAGGACCGGTGACAACGGGAAATCGAGCTTGCGCAGGATGTAGCCGAAGATGCCGATGCCGATCATCAGGAACAGGTCGAAGGTCGTCGCGTGCACGGCGTAGACGCCGATCCCGGTTATGATCGCGATCACCGGCACCAGTGCCCAGTTCGGCACGGCAAGGATACGGGTGAAGAGGCGGATCATCGGGATGTTGAGGATCACCAGCATGACGTTGGCGATGAACAACGAAGCGATCAGGCCCCAGACGATGTCCGGTTGTTGTTGGAACAACAGTGGCCCTGGGGTGATGTTGTACAGCGACAATGCGCCGATCATCACTGCGGTGGTGCCCGAACCCGGTACGCCGAGCGTCAGCATCGGTACCAATGCGCCGCAAGCTGCACCACCGATGGCAGTTTCCGGTGCCGCGAGGCCGCGTTTGTCGCCCTGGCCGAAAGTGCCGTTGGCACCCGCAATACGTTTCTCGGTCATGTAGGCAACGGCACTGGCCAGCGTTGCGCCAGCACCCGGCAACACACCCATGATGAACCCCAGAACGCCGCAACGGATGTTCACCACGAACACCGAGGCGGCTTCCTTGAAGTTGAACATCATCCGCCCGGTGGTTTTCACGGCTTCCTGGCCATGATGGGTTTTTTCCAGCAGCAACAGGATTTCGCTGATGGAGAACAGGCCCAGCACCAACACCACGAATTGAATACCGTCAGTGAGGTGGATGTTGTCTCCGGTGAAACGGTAGACACCGCTGTTGGCGTCGATCCCGACGCACGACAGAAACAACCCGATCAGCGCGGCAATAAAGGTTTTCAGTGGTCGATCACCGGCCATGCCACCGAGACAGACAATGGCGAAGACCATCAGCACGAAGTATTCCGCAGGGCCGAAGGCAATGGCCCATTTCGCCAGCAGCGGGGCGAACAGCACCATGCCGCAGGTGGCGATGAAAGCGCCAATGAACGAACTCCAGGCCGACAACGACAGCGCCACCCCGGCCATGCCCTGGCGGGCCATCGGGTAGCCGTCGAGGGTGGTCATGACCGTGGACGCTTCGCCCGGGATGTTCAGCAGAATCGAGCTGATGCGCCCGCCGTATTCGCACCCCAGGTACACCGCCGCCAACAGGATCAACGCGGACTCCGGCGGAAGGCCAAGGGCGAAAGCGATCGGGATCAATAGCGCGACGCCGTTGATTGGCCCCAGGCCCGGCAATAAGCCGACCACGGTACCGATCAGGGTGCCGCACAACGCGGTGACCAGGTTGTAAGGGGTCAGTGCGACGCCGAAACCCTGGCCGAGGTAGTTAAGGGTATCCATGTCAGTTCTCCAGAATGTCGAGCAGACCCAACGGCAGTGGCACGTCCATTAACCGATCGAACAGCATGTACAGAGCAACGCTCATCAAGCTGATGATCGCCACGCTCGGCAACCAGCGACCACCATACAAACGGGCCATCGGTACACCGATGAGGATGCTCGAAACAATGAACCCGAGGGGTTCGAAGGTTCCGGCGAACACCAGCAGCAGAACGACACAGATACCGATCTTGGTCAGGGTTTCGCGGTCCAGTGGCGGCTCGTCTTCACTGTGTTTGATGGGCGCGGGGCGAAACACCATGTACAACAGTGCCACGCCCATCAAGCCGAGCATCAGCAGCGGAAAGGCTCTAGGGCCGACAGGTTCATAGGAAAAAGCCGCCTGATAAGGCCAGGCCATCAGTGCCAGGCCGAGACAGGCCAGTAACAGCACCGAAGCAACGATACGTTGTAAGAGCATGACAAACTCCTGGGCCAGCCCCTGGATGCGCAAGGGGATGACCGCGAGACAGAGGCGATTACTGAATCAGGCCGAACTCTTTGGCCAGCAGTTTGTAGTCCGCTACCTGCTTCTTCACGTAGGTGTCCAGCTCCGGCCCGGTCATGGCGAACGGGAACAGTTCACGCTGATCGCGCAGCGTGGCGAAGTCTTCCGAAGCGAGCAGTTTGTCGAAGGCGTTTTTCCACCAGGCGTATTCCGCATCGCTGACTTTTGGCCCGAGGTAGAAACCCCGAACTACTGGCCAGACGATGTCGTAGCCTTGCTCTTTGGCGGTCGGAATATTCTTCATTTCCGGCTCGTCCAGACGCTCGTTGGCAAACACGGCCAGCAGGCGCATGTCACCGCTCTGAATGTGCGGCATGGAGTCGGAGATGTCGGTGCTGCCGACCTGAATGTGACCACCCAGCAGTGCGGTAGCGATTTCGCCGCCGCCTTCGAGGGCAACGTAGCGCAAGTCACGCGGGTTGATCCCGGCAGCCTTGGCGATCAAGGCGGTTTGCATCCAGTCCTGACTGCCGACCGTGCCGCCGGAACCGATCACCACTTTGCTCGGGTCTTTCTTCAACGCCTGAACCAGATCGTCGAGGTTCTTGTAGGGCGAATCGCTTTTCACCGCGATGGCGCCATAGCTGGTGCCGACCGCCGCCAGCCAACGCACGGCGTTTTCATCAAAACGACCGAACTTGCCTTGGGCCAGGTTCAGCAGCGAGCCGCTGGACCAGGCCACCAGGGTGCCAGCATCCGCAGGGCGCTGGGCGACAACGGCGTTGTAGGCTACCGCGCCGACACCGCCGGGCATGTAGGTCACGCGCATCGGTTTGGTCAGGATTTTTTCGTTCACCAGCGCGCTTTGCGCCAGTTTGCAGGTCAGGTCGAAGCCCCCGCCAGGGGATGCCGGGGCGATGCATTCCGGGCGCTTGGGCTCGCCGGCAACGTCGGCGAACAGTGGGCCGGCGAACAGCAGGCAGCTGGCGGCCAGGGCGAATTTACGCAGTGATGGGTTCATGTGAATCTCCATATTGTTGTTATTGGATGAGTCTAATGACCAAAGTACAAGGCTATCGCTCACCAGCCCCGGTGGTGCTGCGAACGTCGCGGTTGTAGTACCTGTTGCGGATTTCGAGGGGCGCGCGACTGTCTTCGAGTGAAGGCAGGTTCACTGATCGGCGAGAGTCCGGTGAGGGCGGTGGAGCCGAGACGGGAATAACGAGCAGGCAGGCATGCGTTTGGCTGTGTGGACAGCATCTTGAACGACTCCGTTATTGTTCTTATTGGCGAAAACGCTTCGAAGCGTTTTGCGGGTATCTACTGCCTGTGTACGGCAGACGAAACTGCCCGTGACTGGACTCTAACGATCCAACCTTTCACGAACCTTTCAGCAGGCTTTCACGGTTTTCAGGCTTCACAGCGACGGATGCGGCTGTAAACTCCGCGCCAAAGAATGGCGTCGACCATCCCCAATTGAGGTAAGAATCCATGCGTGTTCTTCTCGTCGAAGACCATCTGCAGTTGGCCGAAAGTGTCGCCCAAGCGCTCAAGAGCACCGGCCTCACCGTCGATGTGCTGCACGATGGGGTGGCCGCCGACCTGGCCTTGAACAGCGAGGAATACGCGGTGGCGATCCTTGATGTCGGTCTGCCGCGCATGGACGGTTTCGAGGTGTTGGCGCGTTTGCGCAGTCGCGGCAAGAATCTGCCGGTGCTGATGCTCACGGCCCGTAGTGACGTCAAGGATCGGGTTCACGGGCTCAACCTTGGCGCCGATGACTACCTGGCCAAACCCTTTGAGCTGACCGAGCTGGAAGCGCGGGTCAAGGCCCTGTTGCGCCGCAGCGTACTCGGCGGCGAACGTCAGCAACGCTGCGGCGTGTTGGTGTATGACCTGGACACTCGGCGCTTCACCCTCGGCGACGAGTTGCTGACTCTGACTTCCCGCGAACAAGCGGTGCTCGAAGCGTTGATCGCACGACCGGGGCGAGTGATGAGCAAGGAGCAGCTCGCCTCCCAGGTGTTTGGTCTGGATGAAGAGGCCAGCCCCGACGCCATCGAAATCTACGTCCACCGGTTGCGCAAGAAACTCGACGGCCATGCGGTGGCAATCGTGACCTTCAGGGGGCTCGGTTACCTGCTGGAAACCCGCGATGCATAAGCCCGGCAGTCTGCGCTGGCGGTTACTGTGGAACCTCGCACTGCTGCTGGTGGTGCTGATGATCGCCAGCGGTTTGAGTGCTTACTGGAACGGTCGCGAAGCAGCCGACACGGCGTATGACCGAACCTTGTTGGCCTCGGCGCGAACTATCGCCGCCGGGCTTTCTCAGCGAGACGGCAGCCTCAGCGCCGATGTGCCATACGTGGCGCTGGACACGTTCGCCTACGACAGCGCCGGGCGCATTTACTACCAGGTTAACGACATCCATCAGAATCTGATTTCCGGTTACGAAAACCTGCCCGGGCCACCGCCAGGTACGCCGCGAACCGACGATTATCCAGCGCTGGCGCGGTTCTATGACGCCATTTACCAAGGGCAGAACGTGAGGGTGGTGAGCCTGCTCAAGCCAGTGATCGAGCCGAATATGAACGGCATGGCAGAAATCCGTGTGGCGGAAACCGACGAGGCGCGCGTGCGTATGGCCCGCAGCCTGATGACCGATACCCTTCTGCGTCTGGGCATGCTGGCGGTGGGGGCGTTGCTGTTGGTGTGGTTTGCGGTGAGCGCTGCATTGCGCCCGCTCGAGCGTTTGCGCACGGTGGTGGAAGAGCGGCAATCGGATGACCTTCGGCCTCTACCGTTGGTGGAAGTGCAGCGTGAATTGTGGCCGCTGGTGCGAGCTCTTAACCACTTTACCGAGCGCTTGCGTGGGCAGTTCGAGCGCCAGGCGCAGTTCATCGCCGATGCGGCCCATGAGTTGCGAACGCCGTTGGCGGCCCTCAAGGCAAGGCTCGAATTAGGGCTGCGGGCGAGCGAGCCAGATACCTGGAGAAATACGTTGGAGAGCGCCGCTCAGGGCACCGATCGGCTGACTCATTTGGCGAATCAATTGCTGTCGCTCGCGCGCGTCGAGAACGGTGCGCGGGCGATTTCCGAGGGTGGGGCGCAGTGGCTCGATTTGAGTCAGCTGGCTCGCGAATTGGGCATGGCCATGGCGCCGTTGGCCCACGCGCGGGGCGTCGCTTTGGCGTTGGAGGCTGACGAACCGGTATGGCTGCGTGGTGAGCCAACGCTGTTGAATGAACTGTTGAGCAACCTGGTGGATAACGCCTTGGCCCACACGCCCCCCGGCGGCAATGTGATCTTGCGCGTCAGTGCGCCAGCCGTGCTGGAGGTCGAGGATGATGGTCCGGGAATTCCTCTTGAGGAGCGCGACCGGGTGTTCGAGCGCTTCTACCGGCGTAATCAGCAGGTGTCGGGTTCAGGTCTGGGCCTGGCGATTGTCGGTGAAATCTGCCGCGCCCATCTGGCGCAAATCAGCCTGCACGATGGTGCGCAGGTCGGGTTGAAGGTTCGGGTCAGTTTTATCGCGGGATAAGGGGGCTTAATAGAACATTGATCGTGATTCTTCGAGGTCGTTGCACATCGCCATGTCCTCTGGATCAATCCCCAGTTTTTTGAACGCCGGCACGCTGAGTTCATCGATTCTGGACAGCGGATGATCGGTGTCCTTATGGCAATACAGGCTGGCGATCTGCACCAGGTCAACATAGTCGACCTGCTCGGACTGACGCTTGAAGTCCAGATACTGCCCCGGCAGTTTCACCAGCATTTCCGGGAACTCCCAGACCTGCAGCAGCTTGTCGCCGAGCAACGGATGAATCTGCTCGATGACATGGTTGAGGCTGACCGGGTCCGACAGCAGCTCGTAGTGGTCTTCTGCGTAGGTCAGAATCGGCAACACGCCGATCTGATGCACCAGTCCGCCAAGGGCCGCCTGATCCGGTTTCAATTGGGTGTGGCTGCGGCACAGCGCATAGCTGACGCCAGCGATTTGCAGACTCTTGCGCCAGACTTCGCGCATCTTCTGTTCCACCACTTCGGAACGGGCATGGAAAATCTGTTCCATGACCAGGCCGATGGCCAGGTTGCTGCTGTAATTGATGCCCAGTCGGGTGATCGCCGTGTGCAGATCGGTCACTTCCTGAGCGGCACGAAGCAACGGACTGTTGACCACCTTGATCAGTCGCGCCGACAGCGCGGTGTCGCGGCCGATGACTTTGCTCAGGGTGGAGACGCTGATTTCCGGGTCTTCGGCGGCCTTGCGAATCTGCAGGGCCACTTCCGGCAACGTTGGCAGAACCAGGTCATCGTTATCGATGGCCTCAACCAAATCCTGTTGGACCTTTTCCGCCAGCTCGCTCATTTATGTTCTCTAGGGTATTGCAAAAAAATGCTGCAATTAACGCTGGATTTCGCGGTCGCGATCCAGTGGGTAAGGCAGGTCGAGCAGGTGCAGGGCAGGGCCATCGAGAGCGCCAAGGTACAGGTCGCCACTTTCCGCGGCTTCGGCTTGCAGCACCGCCAACAGCTCGATGTTCTGTTCGGCACGAGCGGCAATCACCACTTCACCAATGGAGCTGCCGTGAGTTGGGGAAAACAGTGCGGTGCCTGGCTCGGGCAGTTTGGTGGTGTCGAGTTGCAGGCGATACAACCGACGTTTGAGTTTGCCCAGGTACTGCATGCGCGCGACGATTTCCTGGCCGGTGTAGCAACCTTTCTTGAAACTCACACCGCCCACCGCTTGCAGGTTGAGCATTTGCGGAATGAACAGCTCGCGGGTGCTCGGCATGACCTGGCCAATTCCTGCGCGGATCTGCCCCAGCAGCCACTGATTGAGCGTGCCGTGCGCCAGTGTTGCCGAGAGTTTTTCTTTCAAGGCTTCGGCCTGGTCGGCAGCGGCCCACAGCTCGGTACGGCCGGGAGAAACTCGAATGGCGATCAAACCGTTATTGCGCGTGATCGAGTCGGTTGCCGGGGGAACGTCGAGGCCAAGGGCAGCCAGCGCCACATCGGCATCGCTCAGGCCGAAGCGAACCCAGGCAGCGCTTTCGTCGGTCAACTTGGATTTGGAGAACACCGCGTACTTTTTCAGGTCTGCCAGTTGTGGCTCCAGCAACTCGCTGGCCATCGCCAACAGAACCCCGTCACCTTCCAGCAGGATGCGAAAACTCGACTGCATGCGGCCTTTTTGGGTGCAGCGCGCACCGAGGCTGGCCTGGGTGTCGCTCAGGTAATTGAGGTTGCAGGTCAATTGTCCCTGAAGGAACTTGCTGGCATCGGAGCCGCGGACGGCGAGCACGCCTTCATGGGACAAGGTGCAGAAAAAAGCAGAATCAGCCATGGGTCATCGCAGGGTAAAGAGTCTGGAGGACATCATAAGGGGGCGCCCTTGAAATGGGTAGTTCACAAAGGTTCGAGGGTGCCCGACCAAAGCCGACTGTTCGACAGGGATTGGGGCTGTATACTTGCGCTCTATTTGAGGAGCGCTCCATGGTCGAAGATGTTGAACTGAACCGCCTCTACTGGCACAGCCGTCGCGGCATGCTTGAGCTTGACGTGTTGCTCGTGCCGTTTGTCAAAGAGGTCTATCCGCACCTCAACGATGTAGATCGCGACTGCTACCGCAAACTGCTCGAATGCGAAGATCAGGACATGTTCGGCTGGTTCATGGAACGCGCCGAATCGGAAGACCCTGAGTTGCAGCGCATGGTTCGCATGATTCTGGACCGTGTCCAACCCAAGTAACTCGTTTGAGTGCCGCTGGCATGCCTCACGGCAGTTGCTGGCGGCTTATCTTCTCGCCCAGCTGTTCGCGCTGGGGTCGCTGTTTCTGCTTTCTATACCGGTATGGGCCAGTTTGCTCGGCATCGCGTTGTGCGTGGCTCACTGTTTCTGGGTGTTGCCGCGACAGATTCTGCTGACACACCCGCAGGCATTTTGCGGCTTGCGCCGGGACGCCGATGGTTGGCAGTTGTGGAATCAGTTGTCGGGTTGGCAGGCAGTCCAGTTGTGTCCAGACAGCCTGGCGCTACCGTTGGTCGTCGTGTTGCGTTTTCGTTTGCGCGGTGAGCGGCGGGTACGGGCGATCTGTGTGCCGCGTGATGCGCAGGCGGTGGATGTTCACCGACGCCTGCGGGTCCGGCTCAAGTTCAGTCGGCGTAGGTGGGCGGCACCAGAATAGTGTCCAGCGCCTCTGGCAGCATGTTCGGGTAATCGAGGGTGTAATGCAGGCCGCGACTTTCCTTGCGCTCCATGGCTGAGCGAATCATCAGCTCGGCCACCTGAGCCAGATTGCGCAGTTCGATCAAATCCCGGCTGACCTTGTAGTTACTGTAGAACTCGTCGATCTCGTCCAGCAGCAGGCGCACACGATGCTGCGCGCGTTGCAGGCGCTTGTTGGTGCGCACGATGCCCACGTAGTCCCACATGAATCGCCGAAGCTCATCCCAGTTGTGCGCAATGATCACGTCTTCGTCGGAGTCGGTGACCTGACTGGCGTCCCAGGCGGGCAGGGCGCTCGGAATCGCGACGTGCGGCAATTGTCCAAGAATGTCTGTCGCCGCCGAGCGGGCGTAGACGAAGCACTCCAGCAGCGAGTTGCTGGCCATGCGGTTAGCGCCGTGCAGGCCGGTGAAGCTGGTTTCGCCAATCGCATACAGGCCTGACACGTCGGTGCGACCGTGTTGGTCGACCATCACTCCACCGCACGTGTAGTGTGCGGCCGGAACCACCGGGATCGGCTGCTGGGTGATGTCGATGGAGAATTCCAGGCAGCGTTCGTACATCGTCGGGAAGTGCGACTTGATGAAGGCCGCTGGCTTGTGGCTGATGTCCAGGTATACGCAGTCGATACCCAGGCGCTTCATTTCATGGTCGATCGCCCGGGCGACGATGTCCCGTGGCGCCAATTCGGCGCGCGGATCAAAGCGCTGCATGAAGCGTTCGCCGTTCGGCAGCTTCAAGTGCGCGCCTTCACCGCGCAGGGCTTCGGTAATCAGGAAGCTTTTGGCTTGTGGGTGGTAGAGGCAAGTAGGGTGGAACTGGTTGAACTCCAGATTCGCCACCCTGCAGCCTGAACGCCAGGCCATGGCAATGCCGTCGCCGCAAGCCCCGTCGGGGTTGCTGGTGTAGAGATAGACTTTCGCGGCACCGCCGGAGGCGAGGATCACGAAGCGCGCGCCATAGGTATCGACTTCGCCGGTGCTGCGATTGAGTACGTAGGCGCCAAGGCAGCGATCACCTTCCAGGCCCAGGCGCTTTTCGGTGATCAGGTCAACGGCAACCCGTTGCTCCAGCAACTCGATGTTCGGTCGTTGCCGTGCTTGATCAAGCAAAGTATTGAAAATCGCAGCGCCTGTGGCATCGGCGGCATGAATAATGCGCCGATGACTGTGGCCGCCTTCGCGGGTCAAATGAAACTCGAAACCGCCGTCTTCAGTGCCGGACTGTTCGTCGCGGGTGAACGGCACGCCCTGATCGATCAGCCATTGAATCGCTTCGCGACTGTGCTCGACGGTAAAGCGCACGGCATCTTCGTGGCACAGGCCACCGCCGGCATTGAGGGTGTCATCGACGTGGGATTCAACGGTGTCGGTGTCATCCAGCACGGCAGCGACACCGCCCTGGGCCCAATAGGTCGAACCGTTGGCGAGGTTGCCTTTACTCAGTACGGCAATGCGCAAATGATCGGGCAAGGTCAGTGCCAGACTTAAACCGGCAGCGCCGCTGCCAATTACCAGAACATCGTGTTGAAACTGTTGGCTCATTTCAGGATTCCGCTCAAAGCGACCCGGGTCGGGGTTGGCGCAAGACACCTGATCGGCGAGTCGAGACAGCCACGCAGCGTACTAGTATATAGAGGGGTGGATCGGCACAATAGTCGGTCCTACGTGGCAATGTGGAACTATGGTGACGAAAAAGGTTGGGTGTTGTGTCGGATAATTTACCCATTCAAATGCTGAATCGGCAGCCTGATCGCCGAAGAAACGCTATTTTTCGCCTCACGCTAGCACATTGTTCGTTTCACGCGACTATAAAGATTGGGAACTTTGCCAGGCGCCGAAGCTCAATAGAAGGTTGCCTGAGACAAGGGACAGCGTCGGTTTCACGCAGGATTTGTGTTTTGGTCTTTGCGGGTGGATTCGACGACAAGATTATTCGCGCAGCCGGCCCAGCCCGTGCTGCGTCTTTCGTGTGTGCCAAATCAGAGCGCGCAGGAAACTTGCTTGGAGGGGGAGAACTTTTGCGAAAAGCCCGAGTCTATGTTTGCAAGCCTGATCGATTAGTTATGCAAGCCTCCTCCGAGCTTATCGAGGAGTGTTCATGCTAACCCAGGAAGAGGATCAGCAGCTGGTCGAGCGCGTTCAACGCGGCGACAAGCGCGCTTTCGATCTGCTAGTGCTGAAATACCAGCACAAAATTCTCGGGTTGATCGTGCGTTTCGTGCACGACACCCATGAAGCCCAGGATGTCGCACAAGAAGCCTTTATCAAGGCCTACCGTGCACTTGGAAATTTTCGCGGCGACAGCGCGTTTTATACGTGGCTTTACCGCATCGCCATTAACACGGCGAAAAACTATCTGGTTTCACGTGGCCGTCGGCCGCCGGATAGCGATGTCAGTTCTGAGGATGCGGAGTTCTACGATGGCGATCATGGCCTCAAGGATCTCGAGTCGCCGGAACGTGCATTGCTGCGTGATGAGATCGAAGGCACCGTCCATCGAACCATCCAGCAACTGCCAGAAGATTTACGTACGGCATTAACTTTACGTGAGTTTGATGGTCTGAGTTACGAGGACATTGCGAGCGTCATGCAGTGTCCGGTGGGTACCGTGCGCTCCCGGATTTTCCGCGCTCGGGAAGCCATCGACAAAGCCCTGCAGCCGTTGTTGCAGGAAAGCTGAGACAGCGGCGACAGCCAAGAGAGGAACCGCCATGAGTCGTGAAGCCCTGCAGGAATCGCTGTCCGCAGTGATGGATAACGAAGCGGACGAACTGGAGTTGCGTCGGGTATTAAATGCCTTTGACGATGTTGAAACCCGCGAGACCTGGGCCCGTTACCAGATCGCTCGGGCAGTCATGCACAAGGACCTGTTGATCCCGCGTCTGGATATTGCTTCGGCCGTTTCCGCAGCGTTGGCTGACGAAGCCGTACCGGCAAAAGCCACTCGTGGTCCATGGCGTAACCTGGGTCGTCTGGCAGTGGCCGCATCAGTGACCCTTGCTGTTCTGGCTGGCGTGCGTCTGTACAACCAGGATGAGATCGCCGGTGTCGAATTGGCCCAGCACTCCACTCAACCGAGTCTGGCCGTTCCTCAAGTAAAAGGTCCAGCCGTTTTGGCAGGCTACAATGAGAGTTCGGAAGCCACTGGTCCTATGGCCAACGGCGTATTGCAAGGTCAGCCAGGCTGGCATGATCAGCGTCTGCCAGGCTACTTGCGCCAACATGCTCAACAAGCTGCACTGAAAGGCACTGAAAGCGCTCTGCCTTACGCTCGTGCGGCAAGCCTGGAAAACCGTTAAGGAGGATCATGCGCGCCATCCCTCTACTTACGCTGCTGCTCACTGGCTGGTTTGTTGTTCCAGCCTATGCAGATGAAGCTCAGGACTGGTTGACCCGTCTGAGTCAGGCTGAACAACAGCAAAGCTTCCAAGGTACTTTCGTCTACGAGCGTAACGGTAGTTTTTCTACCCACAACATCTGGCATCGCGTCCAGGATGGCAGAGTCCGCGAGCGTTTGCTTCAGCTTGACGGTTCTGCTCAGGAAGTCGTCCGTATTGATGGGCATACTCAATGCGTCAGCGGCAGCCTGGTGGCAGGGCTGGGGGATTCCCCCGACTCTTCTGCTCGTGCACTTGATCCGCAAAAGCTCAAGAATTGGTACGACCTTGCCGTCATCGGCAAGTCGCGCGTGGCTGGACGCCCGGCGGTGATTGTTTCACTGACGCCGCGTGATCAGCATCGTTATGGTTTTGAATTGCACCTGGACCGCGAAACCGGTCTGCCGTTGAAATCATTGCTGTTGAATGACAAGGGGCAGTTGCTGGAGCGTTTCCAGTTTACCCGGCTGGATACGACTGACGTACCGGCTGAGCGTGATCTGCAGGCGAGTTCCGAATGCAAGGCGGTGGCGCTCGACAGCGACAAGGCGTCAGCGGTGAAAGCCGCTCAGGTATGGCATTCCGACTGGTTGCCACCAGGTTTTGAACTCAGCAGCAGCAGCGCGCACAAGGATCCGGAGACCAAAGTCCAGGTCAGCAGTTTGATGTATGACGACGGTCTGGCACGTTTTTCGGTATTCCTGGAGCCGCTCAATGGCGCAGTGGTTACCGATACGCGTACTCAGCTCGGCCCGACCGTCGCGGTTTCGCGACGTCTGACCACGCCGGATGGCGAGATGATGGTTACCGTGGTCGGTGAGATTCCGATCGGTACTGCTGAACGGATTGCGCTCTCCATGCGCACCGATGCCGCTGCGGCCAAGCAGTGAGTTGATCCAGTGATGCTCATCGAGCAGCCAGTTAGTTGTGAAAGAGGCCAGCAATTGTCCATTCCACAATTGAGATGTCGAAATGTTTGGTGAGCATTTCTATTTGCAAAATTCCCAGAAATTTTCTATAGGTCAGAGCCCCACGGCTCTGGCCTTGTTTGTTGTTCCCGGAACAAAAGTACCGGTGTATGTTTCCCGGTATTCCTTGCTCCATATCGCTTAACCATGCTCGTCGTAACGGGAGCCGTATGTCGATACCACGTTTGAAATCCTACCTCTCCATTTTTGCCGCTGTATTAGTGCTCGGTCAGGCAGTCAGTGCCCTGGCGGCCGAACTGCCTGATTTCACGCAGCTGGTCGAGCAAGCCTCGCCTGCGGTGGTGAACATCAGTACCACGCAGAAGCTGCCGGACCGCAAAGTATCCAATCAGGATATTCCGGATCTGGAAGGCTTGCCGCCGGCGCTGCGCGAGTTTCTTGAGCGTGGCATGCCGCCGCAGCAGCGTTCGCCTCGTGGTCGCCAGCGTGAAGCGCAATCCCTGGGCTCAGGGTTCATCATCTCGCCTGATGGCTACATTCTGACCAACAACCATGTGATTGCCGATGCTGATGAAATCATCGTGCGTCTTGCTGATCGCAGTGAACTGAAAGCCAAGTTGGTCGGCACTGACCCACGTTCCGATGTGGCGTTGCTGAAGGTCGAGGGCAAAGATCTGCCTGTGCTCAAATTGGGTAAATCCCAGGACCTGAAAGCCGGGCAGTGGGTGGTTGCCATCGGTTCGCCATTTGGTTTTGACCACACTGTGACCCAAGGCATCGTCAGTGCCGTTGGTCGCAGCCTGCCGAACGAAAACTATGTGCCGTTCATCCAGACCGATGTGCCGATCAATCCGGGTAACTCGGGTGGTCCGCTGTTCAACCTGGCGGGTGAAGTGGTAGGGATCAACTCACAGATCTACACCCGTTCCGGTGGTTTCATGGGGGTGTCGTTTGCGATCCCGATCGATGTCGCCATGGATGTTTCGAATCAGCTGAAAAGTGGCGGGAAAGTCAGCCGAGGCTGGTTGGGTGTGGTCATTCAGGAAGTGAGCAAGGATCTCGCCGAGTCCTTCGGTCTGGAGAAACCGGCCGGTGCGCTGGTGGCTCAGATCCAGGAGGGTGGCCCGGCTGCCAAAGGTGGTTTGCAGGTCGGTGACGTGATCCTGAGCATGAACGGTCAGCCGATCGTCATGTCGGCGGATCTGCCGCATCTGGTGGGCGCACTCAAGGCCGATGCCAAGGCCAATCTCGAAGTGATTCGTGACGGCAAGCGCAAGAACGTCGAGCTGACGGTTGGCGCGATTCCGGAAGAAGGCAAGGAGCTTGATGCCCTTGCCAAGCCCGGTGTCGAGCGCAGCAGCAATCGACTGGGCGTAGCCGTGGCCGATTTGAGCGATGAGCAGAAGAAAGCCTACGACCTCAAGGGCGGCGTGGTGATCAAGGACGTTCAGGAAGGTCCTGCTGCCCTGATCGGCCTGCAGCCAGGCGACGTGATTACGCACTTGAACAATCAAGCGATTGGTTCTGCCAAGGAGTTCACGGAAATCGCCCAGGCGCTGCCAAAGAACCGCTCTGTATCGATGCGGGTCTTACGTCAAGGGCGTGCCAGCTTCATTACCTTCAAATTGGCCGAGTAAACCGGTTAGTCACTGAATAAAAAACGCCTCGAAAGAGGCGTTTTTTATGGGTCAAAGAAACGTCAGCCCATCATGTCCTTGACCAGGCGCTCTTGCTCCATCAGCTCCCGTTGACGCGCATCGATGCGTGACGACAGCGGGAAGTTGGTGCCTGCGCGACGTTTGGCGAAGTCCAGTTGCTGGATCGCCTGACGGTAATCGCCGATCAGTGCGAAGTACTCGGCACGGGCCTGATGCAGGCCAATGATGTTGCCGGACAGGCCGCGAGTCTCGGCCACCATGTACCAGACGTCCGGATCGTTCGGGCGGGTCTTGAGCAGGACTTCAAGGGCTTTCTCGGCGTCAGCCGGGCGGTTCTGCTTGAGCAACAAGTCGACCCGTACCTGATTCAGCGGATAGTTGCGCGGGTACTGCGCGAGCATCCGGTCGACCCGCGTCTGTGCATCCGGCAGGCGATTGTTGACGATGTCCAGATCGACTTGCGCCAGGTTGTAGATGATTTCGTCAGGCGACTTGGCCAGCAACTGCTTGAGGTTCTCGCGGGCGTCATTGAACTGGCTGCCTTTGATCTGGGCGATTGCCAGACCATAACGAGCTACGTCGCTCTTCGGGTTTTCATCGAGTTGGGCGCGAAAGCGTTTAGCGGCAAGACCTGGACTGTCTTCGTAGAACAACTGGACGCGCGCGCGAATCAATTGATACGTCTGGCTGTCTTCCTTGCCGCCCGGTTTGAACTGCTCGGCACGGTTGCGGGTGTCGGCGATCCGCGATTCGGTGACCGGGTGAGTCAGCAGGAATTCGGGCGGTTTGGAATCGAAGCGGTACTGGCGCATCAGGCGTTCGAACATGGTCGGCATTGAGCGCGGGTCGTAACCGGCTTTCTCGAGGTTGAGCATGCCGATACGGTCGGCCTCCTGCTCCTTCTCCCGGGAGAAGCGTAGTTGCTCCTGAATGGCCGCTGCCTGGGTGCTGGCGATGGCGGCGATACCAGCGTCTCCGGCGCCAGCCGCTGCCACGATGATCCCGCCGAGCAGAGCGGCCATCATCGGGATTTGCATGCGTTGCGAGGCTTCGACGCCGCGAGCAAAGTGGCGTTGCGACACGTGAGCCAGTTCGTGGGCGAGTACCGAGGCGTATTCGCCTTCGGTCTGGGCATTCAGAAACAGGCCGCCGTTGACCCCGACAATCCCGCCGGGTGCGGCGAAGGCATTGAGTTGCGGGCTGTTGATCAGAATGAACTCCAGGCGCCGGTCGTTGACCTGACTGGTTTCCACCAGTTTGTAGACACTGGTCTCGACGTAATCCTTGAGCTGTGGGTCGTTGAGCTGTGACACCTGGCTGCGCAGCATCGCCAGCCATGCGCGGCCTAATTGGTATTCCTGCTGTGGCGATACGATGGCAGAACTGGCATCGCCAAGTGACGGCAGGTCGTCGGCAAAGCCTGGTGAGGCTAGCAGGCAAGCGAGCGTCAGCAGGGTGGGGCGCAGAAAAGTCATGCACGAAGCCTTAGTCGACAAAGACCTTACTGTAGCCGGACACATGCGTTGCGACCAGATATTCTAGACCACTCAATCACCTGTCCGGAGTGAAGCAATGACCGACGCTGTAGAGCATGACGCCGAACTGGACGCCAGTGGGTTGAACTGCCCATTGCCGTTGCTCAAGGCCAAGCTAGAACTCAATCGCCTGGCCAGCGGCGCAGTACTCAAGGTGATCGCCACCGATGCGGGTTCGCAGCGCGACTTCCGCACCTTTGCCCGTTTGGCCGGTCATACGCTGCTTCGTGAAGAAGACGAGGCTGGCGTTTATCGCTACTGGCTGAAAAAAGCCTGAGTGTGCGGCGTTCATTGTTAAGGAATATTGATGTTCAAAGTGTTACGCGACTGGATTCAGCGCTACTTCTCCGACGAGGAGGCCGTGGTGTTGGCCGTTCTGCTCTTTCTGGCCTTCACGGCGGTCCTGACCCTGGGCGGAATGCTCGCGCCAGTATTGGCGGGGATGGTGCTGGCGTATCTGATGCAAGGTCTGGTCAGCACCCTTGAACGCCTGCATTTGCCCGGTGCTGCCGCGGTGGGGCTGGTGTTCGCGTTGTTCATGGGCATGTTGCTGCTATTTCTGGTCGTGGTGCTGCCGTTGCTTTGGCATCAACTGATTACCTTGTTCAACGAGCTGCCAGGCATGCTCGCCAAATGGCAGTCGTTGCTGCTATTGCTGCCCAAGCGCTATCCGCATCTGGTGTCCGATGAACAGGTGCTGCAGGCCATCGAAGTGGCGCGCGGCGAGATTGGCAAGTTCGGTCAGTGGGCGTTGACGTTCTCGTTGTCCAGCTTGCCACTGCTGGTGAACATCATGATCTATCTGGTGCTGGTGCCGATTCTGGTGTTTTTCTTCCTCAAGGACCGGGCGATGATCGGGCAGTGGGTCCGCGGGTATCTCCCGCGTGAGCGTGCACTGATCACCCGCGTTGCCGAAGAAATGAACCGGCAGATCGCTAATTACATTCGCGGCAAGGTCATGGAAATGGTCATTTGCGGCGGGGTGACCTACATCGGCTTCGTTGCCTTGGGGCTCAACTACGCTGCGCTGCTGGCGCTGTTGGTCGGCGTTTCGGTGGTGGTGCCGTATGTCGGGGCGGTGGTGGTGACCGTGCCGGTGCTGTTGATTGCCTTGTTCCAGTGGGGCTGGAGCGATCAGTTCATCTACTTGATGGCGGTCTACGGGATCATTCAGGTGCTGGACGGCAATGTGCTGGTGCCACTGCTGTTTTCGGGGGCAGTTAATCTGCACCCGGTGGCGATCATTTGCGCGGTGCTTCTGTTCGGCGGGCTATGGGGGTTCTGGGGCGTGTTTTTCGCGATTCCGCTGGCCACCCTGTTCAAGGCAGTGCTGGATGCCTGGCCGCGCAAAGAACCAATTGTCGCGCCGCTGTTGTAATGATGAAAAAGATCACAGCCTGCGGCAGCTCCTACGCCGAACACGGTACCTCTGTAGGAGCTGCCGCAGGCTGCGATCTTTTTCGTTATCAGGCCTTGTTCAGCGTTTGGGCTGCAGCCAGCACTGCATCAACATGCCCCGGCACTTTCACACCGCGCCATTCCTGACGCAGCACACCGCTCTTGTCGATCAGGAAGGTGCTGCGATCAACGCCCATGTATTCCTTGCCATAGAGCTTTTTCAGCTTGATCACGTCGAACAGCTGACAAATGGCTTCGTCCTTGTCGCTGATCAGCTCGAACGGGAACTCCTGTTTGCACTTGAAGTTCTCGTGGGACTTCAAGCTGTCGCGCGACACACCGAACACTTCGGTGTTGGCCGCGGTGAACTGTGCATACTGATCGCGAAAGCCTTGTCCTTCGGTGGTGCAACCCGGCGTGCTGTCCTTGGGATAGAAGTAGATCACCACTTGCTTGCCCTGGAGGGCTGTGAGGCTGACGATCTGCCCGCTCGTGGCAGGCGCTTCGAAGTCGGCGACAGGTTGGTCGATAGCAACGGCCATGGGAGCTTCCTTACATTGGGTTCTGTGGGCGCCACGGTTCGATCAGCGCATCGAGGTTCAGCGCGTCGGCGAAATCCAGGAACTGATCGCGCAGCCAACTGATCTGCACGCCGGCCGGTAGCGTCACAGTAAACGTGGCGTTGAGCATGGTGCCGCCGGTTTGCGGCGCCTGATAGGTGTCGCAGGTCAGGTTTTCCAGCTCGACGTTGTGGTCCATGAAGAACTGGCACAGCTCGTTGATGATGTCCGAGCGGTAAGCCGAGCTGACATAGGCGACATAGGGCAAGGCCTGTGGACGGTTCTCCAGCGCCGCGCTGCGTACCACATTGACCGTGAAGGCGTGCTTTTTGGCGAGGCTCGACAGGCTGCCTTCAAGGCGCGCCAAGGCGTCCCAGCTACCGGAAATCTCGAGGACCAACGCACTGCACTCACCATGACGGGTCAGGCGAGAGGTGACCACGGCGCAGCGATTTTCATGGCTGGCGCGGCACAGGACGTTAGTCAGCTCCATGGGGTTGGCGCCGAGGGCACTGATGACAAGGAATTGTTCGCGAACTGTGGGGGTGGACATGCAGCATTCCTAAAGCGATGAGCGGTCGGTACTTACTAGGGGCCGATTCGTCGGGGTGGGCGTCCGGATGCGAAATCAAAAAGCCCGAGCCAGATGGTTGCGGCGAGCTCCAGTGAGGCGAGATCGGGTAGGCGGCAACGCAGGATCAGGGCTTGTGAGGTCGAAAGTGGAGGCTGGAACCCGGCGTACGAGCCTGTCGGTACTGATCAAAGTCTGAAGGGTAGCGAAAACCGGCGCCTAGGGGAATGGCGCGAGCGCAGTACTTCGCTTGTACAAGCATCTTGGCGCCAGTACCATTACCGTTCTCTTTTTCCGGCAGGAGCGGTTGCATGATTGCGGGCAGTATGGTGGCACTGGTCACACCCATGGATGCACAGGGTCGTCTTGACTGGGACAGCCTGAGCAAACTGGTGGACTTTCACCTGCAAAACGGCACCCACGCCATTGTGGCGGTCGGCACCACAGGCGAGTCGGCGACCCTTGACGTGAACGAACACATCGAAGTGATTCGTCGCGTGGTCAAGCAGGTCAATGGTCGTATTCCGGTGATCGCCGGTACCGGCGCCAATTCGACGCGCGAAGCGATCGAACTGACCACCAATGCGAAGACCGCCGGCGCCGATGCGTGCCTGCTGGTAACGCCGTACTACAACAAGCCGACACAAGAAGGCCTGTACCTGCACTTCAAGACCATCGCCGAAGCTGTCGACATCCCGCAGATCCTCTACAACGTGCCGGGTCGTACCGCGTGCGACATGCAGGCCGAGACGGTCATCCGCCTGTCGACCGTGAAGAACATCATCGGTATCAAGGAAGCCACGGGCGATCTTTCGCGCGCCAAGGCCATCCTGGACGGTGTCAGCAAGGACTTCCTGGTGATTTCCGGTGACGACGCCACCGCAGTCGAGCTGATCCTGCTCGGCGGCAAAGGCAATATCTCGGTAACCGCCAACGTTGCTCCGCGTGACATGAGCGATCTGTGCATTGCCGCCTTGAACGGTGATGCCGTGAAAGCCCGGGCGATCCATGAAAAGCTGATGCCGCTCAATAAAACCCTGTTTATCGAATCCAACCCTATCCCCGTGAAATGGGCGCTGCATGAAATGGGCTTGATGCCGGACGGTATTCGTCTGCCGCTCACCTGGCTCAGCGAAGCCTGTCACGAACCGCTGCGACAGGCCATGCGCCAGTCCGGCGTATTGGTTTAATTGAGGAAGTACAACGCATGAAGCGAATGGCCGGACTTTCCGCACTTGCCTTGATTATCTCCAGCACCAGTGGCTGCGGATGGATCTGGGGCCCGGAAGGTTACTTCCGTGACCGTGGTAGCGATTACCTGGAAGCGCAACAGACTGCACCGATGCAACTGCCGCCGGATGTCCATACCTCCAAGCGCCTGGACCCGCTGTTGCCGATTCCGCGCAACGTGGCCAATGACACGTTCAAGGGCGAATACATCGTTCCTCGTCCGCAGCCGTTGTCGGCGATTGCCGATGCCAGCGATTACAGCCTGCAAAAAAGCGGCGACTCGCGTTGGGTCATGGCCCAGCATCCACCGGCTGAAGTCTGGCCAGTGGCTGTGCAGTTCTTCCAGGACAACGGTTTCCGTCTGGATGAACAGCGCCCGCAAACCGGCGAGTTCACCACGGGCTGGCAGCGTCCTGAGCAGCTTTCGGCGACGATGGCCAAACGCATGACCAGTGCCGGCATTGCGTCTGACAGCGAAACCCGCGTGCGAGTGCGCATCGAGCCAGGCGTGCAGCGCAACACCAGTGAAGTCTACGTGGTCAGCGCCCAGCGTCCTGCCGGCAGCAGCGCCGATGTCGCGTTCACCAACCGTTCGGTCAACACTGGCCTGGACGCTGCACTGGTCGACGATATGCTCGCCAGCATGAGCCGCACATCGGAGAAGGGCGGTTCGGTCTCCATGCTCGCTTCGCGTGATTTCGATACGCCAAACCGTGTCAGCCTGACTGAAGACGGCAGCGGTAACCCGGTGCTCAACGTCGGTACCGACCTTGACCGCGCCTGGTCGAGCGTTGGGCGTGCGTTGGAGAAGGGCGAATGGCGTGTTGAAGACATCAACCGCAGCCTGGGCCTGTACTACATCAACCTCTCCGAAAAAGCCGAGAAGAAAAACGAGAAGCCAGGCTTCTTCAGCGGCCTGTTCGGCAGCGCGCCGAGCAAGGAAGAAGTTGAAGCCCGCGCCGAGCGTTATCAGGTTCGCCTGAGCAAGGTTGGCGAGAGCGTACAAGTGACCGTCGAGAAGAACATCAACACCGTTGCGCCGGCTGAAGTGGCGCGCAAAGTGTTGGGCGTGATTCAGGACAACCTGGGCTGATCAAATGCGTTTCGCCGTTCTCGGCAGTGGTAGCCAAGGGAATGGCACGCTGATAGCCAGTGATGACACGTGCGTCCTGGTCGATTGTGGTTTCTCCTTGCGCGAAACCGAAAAACGCCTACTGCGCCTGGGTGTAAGCCCGACGCAGTTGAGCGCGATACTGGTGACCCACGAACATGCCGACCACGTGCATGGCGTGGGTTTGCTGTCTCGGCGCTACAATCTTCCTGTCTACTTGAGTCGTGGCACCTTGCGCGGGATGCGCAAACCGGTTGAACCGGCAGGCTTTGTCGCCGGTGGTGATCAGTTGCAGATCGGCGGGTTGAGTATCGGCGTCATTGCCGTGGCCCACGATGCGCAGGAACCGACGCAATACGTCTTCAGTGACGGTTCGCGGCGTTTCGGCCTGCTGACCGACCTTGGTTCGTACTGCGCCACGGTGTTGGACGGTTATCGGGATCTCGATGCATTGATGATCGAATCCAACCATTGCCGCGACCTGCTGGCCCGCGGTCATTACCCGTACTTTCTCAAGCAGCGGGTAGGCGGTGAACTGGGACATTTGAACAACCATCAGGCCGCAAGCCTGGTGGCCGAGTTGGGCTGGCAGGACCTGCAACACCTGGTGCTGGCCCATCTGAGCAGCAAGAACAACCTGCCGCAGCTGGCCCGGCAATGTTTTGTCGACACCCTCGGGTGCGACCCGGACTGGCTGCAATTGGCCGATCAAGATTCAGGGCTCGACTGGCGACATATCGCCTAGCCCATCTACTTAGCAAGCGGAGCCCATCATGGAAAAACGTGAAGAACTCTACCGCGGCAAAGCCAAATCGGTTTACAAGACCGATGACGCTGACCGCTTGATCCTGCTGTTTCGCAACGACACCTCGGCGTTCGACGGCAAGCGCATCGAGCAGCTCGACCGCAAAGGCATGGTGAACAACAAGTTCAACGCCTTCATCATGCAGAAACTCGAAGAAGCCGGCGTGCCGACCCAATTCGACAAACTGCTGGGCGACAACGAGTGCCTGGTGAAGAAGCTCGATATGATCCCGGTCGAATGCGTCGTGCGTAACTATGCTGCCGGCAGCCTGGTCAAGCGTCTGGGCGTCGAAGAGGGCATGAAACTCAACCCTTACACCTTCGAACTGTTCCTGAAGGACGACGCCAAGGGCGACCCGTTCATCAACGAATCCCACGTCGTGGCGTTCGGTTGGGGCAAGGCCGAGCAACTGGTTCGCATGAAAGAACTGTCGCTCAAGGTCAACGAAGTCCTGAGCAAGCTGTTCGACGACGCTGGCCTGCTGCTGGTCGACTTCAAACTCGAATTCGGCGTGTTCCACGGTGAAATCGTCCTCGGCGACGAGTTCAGCCCGGACGGCTGCCGCCTGTGGGACAAGGCCACCGGCAAGAAAATGGACAAGGACCGCTTCCGTCAGGGCCTCGGTGACGTCATCGAAGCCTACGAAGAAGTCGCCAACCGCCTCGGCGTACCGCTGTAATCGACGCAACCATCTGATAGCACGGAAAAAAATTCACTTAGGGGGTTCGCTTCCGGTGAATGTGCTGTTATGATGCGCGCCGTTGGAGAGATGCCAGAGTGGCCGAATGGGACGGATTCGAAATCCGTTGTACCTTCACCGGTACCTAGGGTTCGAATCCCTATCTCTCCGCCATTACATAGAAAAAGCCCCCGTAGCTGAAAAGTTACGGGGGCTTTTTCGTTTCTGGCGTTTTTATTTGGCGTGCGGTATCAGGCCAGCGCCGCCTGCGATCCCTTGACCCTGGCCAGCGGCGTCGTGCAATCACTGACGTCGGCGGCACTGGTTCAGGCTGCTGGCGTACCGCGAAAAGCCGTTCCTGGTGCGTTGCTTCAGCGTTCGCCCAGCGCCTCGTCCAGCGGGGCAGCCTCTGATTTGAACAGCCGCCAGACCAGGCAGAAGCTGACGCTGCAGATCGAGGTCATGATGATCATCGGGTAGACGCTGCCATCCGAGAGTTTGCCGGTGACGAAGCCGCACACCGCAGTCATGGCCATCTGGATAAAGAAAAACAGCCCGGACGCGGTGCCGGCAATGGCCGAGAAGGGTTGCAGTACCGCCAGTTGGCAGGCCGGGATGGCGATGCCCACCGAGAGCATGATCAGCAGCATCGGGCAGACGATCGACAGCACTGCCTCGGGCCAGAGTCGGGTGGCCATGATCAGTAGCGACGAGCCCGCCAGGTTCAGGGCGATGGCGTAGCCGATCAGGGTATCGGCGTCGTGTCTGGCGGACAGGCGACGGAACAGATTGGAACCCAGCACATAACCGGCCACGGTGACGGCGAACACTTGGGCATATTCCATCGAGGACAGGTGCAGGGTGCGTTGCAGCAGGGTCGAGGATTCGGCGATAAACGGAAAGTAGGTGCAGTAGACGCAACCTATGGCCAGAGAGTAGCGCAGGAAATAGCGGTCGCGCAGCAGTCGTGCGTAAATGTGCAGGGTGCCTTGCTGGCGGGTCTCAGGCTGGGCGGGCGGACGGGTTTCCGGCAGCAGCAGGCTGATCAGGATCAGCGTCAGCGCGGCAATCACGGTCAGGGCCACAAACACTCCACGCCAGCCGAAGGCGGTTTCGATAAGGCTGCCGATAATCGGGGCCACCATCGGCGAAATGGCCATGCCCATGGAGATCCGGCTGAGCAGGCGGGTCTGTTCATGGCGGTCGAAACGGTCGCGGACCATGACCCTGCCGATCACCGTGCCGCAGCAGCCACCGAGGGCCTGGAGCATCCGGGCGACGATCAGCATCTCGACATTGCGGGCGAGCACGCACACCAAGGTCGCCACCAGGTACAGCGCCGTGCCGCCAATCAGCACCGGCCGCCGGCCAAAACGATCGCAGAGCGGGCCGCCGATCAGCATCGAAAAAGCGTACCCGACCATGTACAGGGTGAGGGTCAGTTGCAGTTGGGCATCACTGGCATGCAGGGCATCGGCCATCGCCGGCAATGAGGGCAGGTAGATGTCGATGGTGACGCGTGGCAGGCAGACGACCACCAGCAACAGCGCCGACCAGATCCAGGGTGCCAGGTGAGGTTTTACAGGCATGGGTTACTCCGTAGGGGCGAGCAATGGCGAGGCGAGGCGAGCGGCAGGCGCCGAGAGATGCAGGAACGCCACGCAGGTGCCACCGCCGCCAATGACCGCGAGGGTGAACTCAGGGTGTTGTGTTGTAGAAGCCATGTTGCCCTCGAGTATCCATTACAGGGCCGCGACGTTAGGCGCTTTGTGGTTTAATTCCGAGAGCCGTTTATGAGTATTTTGATTGGACCACTATGAGTCGAGGCAAGGTTTCTGTTCCGCTTGATCTGCCCCAGCCCTGCAGCCTGAGCGATGGCAATCGGGTGTTGACCAAGCAGGAAAGTGCCTATGAGGCATTGCGCGCTGCGATCCTGGAAAAACGCCTGCCCGCCGGTAGCCAGTTGCCCTCTACGCGGACCTTGGCGCTGCGCTGGTCGCTGTCCCGAGGGACGGTGGAAACGGTCTTCGACCGCTTGCGCAGCGAAGGTTATGTGACCCGGGTGTCGGGTTCGGGGACCCGGGTCAGTGCGGTGGTGCCCGATCTCTTTATCCGCGCGCCCCAGGTCCGGGCGGCCCTCCAGGCGCGGGAGCAGCAGACGCCAGCGGAACCGCCGCCGGCGCTGGAGACCGCGGTCCGGGTGGGGCAGCCCTTCGTGGCGCGCCTGGCAGACCCGGCGCTGTTCCCCATTCGCGTGTGGTCGCGGGCGGTGGTCAAGGCCATGGCCGAAGCCTCGGCGCAGTTGCTCTGTTCGCCGGACCCGGGCGGCATGCTGGCCCTGCGCGAACAGATTGCCGATTACCTGGCCAAGTACCGTGGCATCCGCTGCAAGCCGGACGACCTGATCGTGACCACGGGCATTCGCCACTCTCTGGATCTGGTGGCCCGCAGCCTGGTGATGCAGGGCGACAAGGTGTGTATCGAAGATCCGGGCTACCTGTCGGCGAAAAGGATTTTCTCCATGGCCGGAGCGCGGCTGGTGTATATCCCGGTTCTCGAAGATGGCATCGACGATGGGGCGCTGCGCCGGCACTGCGATGCCCGGCTGCTCTATGTCACGCCCGCGCACCAGTCGCCGCTGGGGGTGACCCTCTCGGTGTCGCGGCGTTTGGCCCTGCTGGACTGGGCCAGCCGGACCGATGCCTGGGTGGTGGAGGATGACTACGACAGCGAATTCAACTACAACAGCGCGCCACTGGCGGCCCTCAAGGCCCTGGACCGCAATGACCGGGTGATCTACTGCGGCAGCTTCAACAAAACCCTGTTCGCCGGGCTGCGCGTCGGTTTCATGCTGGTGCCCAGGGCGTTGCGCAATCGCCTGCTGGCTACCCTGCAGACCACCGGCCGCTCTGTTGGGGTCACCGAGCAGGCGGCGCTGGCGGAATACATGAGGAGCGGGGCGTTCGTGCGTTACCTGCGTTCGGCGCGCCAGGCCTATCAGGAACGTCGTGACGTGCTGTTGGCTTGCCTGGCGGAACAGGCGCCGGGAGGTTATTCGGTTTCCGGGCAACATGCCGGTCTGCACTTCGTCCTGGAGTTGCCTGCGGGCAGCGACGAATCCGACTTCTGTCGCCGTGCCAGCGCCATCGGGCTGGCCTTGCAACCGGTCAGCGAATTCTGTCAGGAGGTTCGACGGCCGGCGGCGGTGATGATCGGATTCACTGCCCTGAGCCTGTCGCAGATCCGCTTCAGTGGTCGCCAGCTCGGGCAACTGCTGGCCGGGCAGGCGGCACTTCTCGCATCAGGTTCAGGTGATCTCGATTCAGGCTGCCGGGCTGCTATGGAAGGCTTCCAGCGCTTCGGCGTATGACAAATCACAGGCTGCTGTACGCAATACATGGAAAGCCCCGTAGCTGAAAAGTTACGGGGCTTTTTGCTTTCCGAATACAAAAAGAACCCCGGCCAACGCCGGGGTTTTTTATTGAAGCGTGAGCCGGCTCAGGCCGCTGCGAGGTCTGGCCGAATCCGCGCCGAACGGACCGCAGTCACCAGTGCCAGAATCGGCGCAATGGTAAACAGCGCAAACAGCCAGCGCGCGGCGTTGGCGGTGCCCTCGGCGTTGGAAGGGTCGTTGAGCCCGGCCATGTTGGCGATCATGCCGGCCAGTGCGGCGCCGAGTGCGGTGGCGAACAGCTGTACGGTGGTGATGGAGGACGCGGCTGAGTCCTGGTCTTCGGCCGAGGCCACTTGCAGGACCCGGGTCAGCAGGTGTGGCCAGCCGATGCCGATGCCGAATCCCACCAGGGTCAGGGCAATGCAGATCGGGGTGAGCAGTGCCCAGTCTCCGCCACTGTTGAATGGTGTGGTGACGGCGAGGATGATCAGTCCGACCAGTACGAACACCGGGCCGCTGATGATTGCGCGGCGCACGCCACGCTCGCGCCAGCCGGAGCTCATCACTTCAGACAACGTCCAGCCAGCGGCCATGAGGGCCGCCAGGTAGCCGGAAATCAGCGGCGTCTGCCCGTGCAGGGTTTGCAGGAAGTACGGTACGAAGATCTCGCTGGTCATGCCGATCACCAACAACCCCATGGTCGCGTACAGCGCACAGAGTGGGGTATTGAGCCGCAAGGCGTCCTTGGGCAGCAGGCGCGTCAGGGTGCTGGATTCATGACGAACCAGGAAAAACACCAGCAGCAGGCAGAGGCCTATGCCGAGCAGGTTCCAGGTTGGAAGCGACGAGGCGCTGCCGGCGCATACCGATAGCACTGCCGCGGCCAGCAGGAACAGTTGCAGCAAGGGCAAGCGGCCCACGGGCGGTTGGTTCATGTCACGTTTTGGCAACACGTTGCTGGTCAGCAGGATGTACGCCAGCGTCACAGGGACCAGCGCGCCAAAGGCGGCACGCCAGGCATCCATTTCAGCAAAAATGCCGCCGATGGCCGGGCCGATCAGCGTGGCGATCCCCCACATACCCGAGACCAGGGCCATGGCTCGAGGCCAGAGACGCTCTTCGAACACCAGCTGAATCATCGAGTAGCACAGGGCGAACATCAAACCACCGCCCAGACCTTGAACCGAGCGACCGACCAGCATCACCGGCATACTCGGCGCCAGTGCGCAGATGAAGCTGCCGGCGAGGAAAAATAACGCGGCTATCGCATAGGAAACACGTGGCCCTGTGCGTTGCAGGACTTTGGCCGTGAGCGCGGAGCCGAGGATCGATGCAACGACGAACAGTGTGGTGTTCCAGGCGTACAGGTCGAGCCCGCCGATTTCCTTGACCACTGAGGGCAGGATGGTCGTGGCGATGTAAATATTGATCGCGTGCAGCGCAACGCCTCCTGACAGTGCGATGGATCGCGCGGCGTTTTTTCCGGAGAGTAAATCGCTCCAGCTGCTTTCTTCCGTAGACATACAACCTCCTGCTCTGACTCGCGACCCGACGGATTGCGAGAGTCAATTGCCTGTTTTCAAGGCCTGGGTTAGATTTACCAAGTAAATTCTTTAATTATTGAAGCTGCGGGGTCCGTTGTTTGTCAAGAAAATACTTGGAAAACCAGGATGAAGTGTCGATGTCGCCAGCCGACCGACTGCTTCACATGCTCAAGACCCGCGGCCCGCAACTGGCGGCCGATGCCGGACGCGCGCTGGGTACCACGGGGGAAGCGGCGCGCCAGCAGTTCGTCAAACTGGCCGCCAGCGGCCTGGTGGAGGCTCAGTCCGAGGCCCGGGGCGTGGGGCGCCCGTCGCAGGTCTGGCACCTGACGG
This sequence comes from Pseudomonas frederiksbergensis, assembly GCF_001874645.1. Taxonomy (NCBI): domain Bacteria; kingdom Pseudomonadati; phylum Pseudomonadota; class Gammaproteobacteria; order Pseudomonadales; family Pseudomonadaceae; genus Pseudomonas; species Pseudomonas frederiksbergensis. The sequence goes on along the minus strand of NZ_CP017886.1, from coordinate 1,448,330 downwards.
CGGCCGGCCATGCGCGGTTTCCCGATACCCATTCGGAACTGACCGTGCAGCTCTTGCAAACTGTCCGCGAGACCTTCGGACCCGAGGCCATCGATCGTCTGATCGATGTTCGCGAGCAGCAGAGTCGCACCTTGTACCTGCAAGAGCTGGCCGGTGCCGAGACCCTTCAGGAACGGGTCAAACGCCTTGCGGCCCTGCGGGCCCGTGAAGGCTATATGGCCGAGTGGAGCGAGCAACCGGACGGGGCCTTCGTGTTGATCGAAAACCATTGTCCAATCTGTGCGGCGGCCGCCGCGTGTCAGGGTTTTTGCCGTGCCGAACTGAATGTGTTCGAGCAGGTTCTGCAAGCCAGGGTTGAGCGCGTGGAACACATTCTGATGAATGCCCGCCGTTGCGCTTATCGCATTACCCCGGCCTGAAGAACCCGCCGCTGAGGTCAATCAGTTGATGGCCGTGGTTATCGATGAAACTTTCGTACTGGCCTTCGACGGCCCAGGTCTGCCCTGGGTGATTCGTCATGGCGGCCATTACCGATAGCTCAGCGCATTGAAGATGCGACGCTGCTCATCGATGATCGCTTGCCGGCCGTGCATGACCCGACGGTTGTCGATCATCACCACGTCCAGGTCCTGCCAGCCCACGGTGTGAGTATTGCGCTCGGTGACCTCGGTGATTTCCGCCAGCAGGTTGGCAGGAATGTCCTCGCCGTTCTCGAAGTCGATCACCGGTTTTTCGTAGTTGAAAGACGGCCCGAGAATGCTGTTGGCGAAGGCCGGGTGCTCACAGAAACTGGAGGTCTGGCACGCTGGGACGCTGTAGGCATAGGCCACGCAATCGGTGCCTGGGTTGTATTCCATCCGAGTGTTGGGGTCTTGGCCGATGATCTCGCTCAGGTGCTCGAAACTGGCGTCTTCCAGCTGCTGGATTTCCGGTTTGTAGTAGCAGACGATCTTGCGCCACTTTTCGCCCGGTACCGTGCGGCGGTAGCGGATACGGCTGCTCTCGAAGCGCTGGCGAGCCTCTTCGCTGAGTTCCTGGTAGACCTTCACCCCATCGCACAAGGTGGTTTGCGAACCTTTGGTAGGGGCGATTTCGCAGAAGAACCATGTCAGGTCCGGCCAGATCGGCGCGTTGCCGTTTTCGCAGTGCAGGCCTACGGCGTCGGTGCCGGCGTCCACCAGTTGTGCAACGCCTTTGGCGATCACGCGGCCCGGGTCCAGGCTCAGGCGCGAGCTGTGTTTTTTCACGAAGGCACCGAACTCGTCCAGCGACTGGATGCAGTTGCGGAAGATAATCACGCCGGCATTCGAAAGCTCTTCGAAAACCGCCGCGGTGTCGGCATTCAAGGCATACGCGCGATCGGTGATGACACTCGCCTGATAAGTAGATTGAGTCATGTCGCTAGTCCTTTAGTGAGTACATGTTGACGATGCAGGTCGGTGGCGTGGGCTCTACGGGCCGGGCCGTTGAGGGCATAGAGGCTTTGCAGCTGCGGGGCGTCCGGCGCCAGTGGCCAGATGGCCTGCGGTCGCTCGACTTCCGAGAAGCGCTGCTGCGCCCAGTCCTGGGTGTGCTGGTGGTTGAACTGCGGCCCGACGCTGAGCACGATCGCCAGTTGACTGTCTGCGGTCATGAACATCAGTGCATCGTTCACGCCGGTTTGCTCTTTGAACTCCAGCTCGATTTGTTCCGGAGAAACATTGCGGCCGTTGGGCAGGCAGATGATGTTTTTCTCGCGTCCGGTGATGAACAGGAAGCCCTCGTCATCGAACTCGCCGATATCACCTGTGCGCAGCCAGCCATCCTCGGTGAAGGAACAGGCACTCGGATCGATCCAGGAGTAACCCCGGAACATTGAGGTGCTTTTGATTTCTACCCGTTGCTGATCCGTTACCCGGACCTGGACGTGCGGCAAGGGTTTGCCAACGCTGCCCAGCTTGCTGTTGGCAGGGGTGTTGACGCTCACCACCGAACCGTTCTCGCTCAGCCCGTAACCCTGATGAACCTGAATACCCTGCGCGCTCAGGCGTTGCAGCTTTTCGCTGCTGATCGGAGCGCCACCGGCGGTGATGTACAACTCGTTGCGCAGCAACGACAGCAGCTCTGGGTCGGTGTTTTGCTCGGCCACTTCAAGGAACACGTCGAGCATCATCGGCGGTACGGTGACCGCGCTCGCCCGGGTTCTGAGCAGTTGCGCAAGAATCGCCGAGGTGGTGTAGCCAGTCTCGCCGATCAGCGGCGTGTGCTCGTCCAGAAAGTACACCGTGCCGCCGGACAGCAGTGGCAGGTAGACCGCCGTGACCTGTTCGATCAACAGGCTCAGCGGCACCACCGACAGGTAGCGTTTCTGAAAGGTGGCCGGGACCACGCCGAGTAGCGATTGCAGCACCGCGCTCAGGCCGCCCAGACTTTGCTTCACGCCTTTGGGCTTGCTGGTGGTGCCGGAGGTGTGGATGACTTTGCAAATCCATTCAGCATCGGCGCTGTCGATGAAGCGTGGGCCCGCCGGCAGCGGAATCGGGGTCTCAAGTGCGCTGGGCACATGGACCAGAAGGCTGGCGTTGAGGTCGATTCCCCAGCGCTTTTCCAGCGTCTCCAGGCCTTTGTCATCGACCAGGAAACCCGAGCATTCGAAGGCCAGGTGTTCGGCCTGGTACTTACTGAAACCCAGTGGCAGCGGCAAGGAGGTGAAGCCGAAGAGCAGACAGGCGAAGTCGGCAATGACCCAGTCGCTGCTGTTGCGCATGACGATGCCGATGGTGCGCTTTTCGTCGGTGAACTGACGGTTCATGTGTTGCCCAAGCTGCCGGGCATGCTCCAGCACCTGGGTGTAGGTCAGGCGGCGCCCGCCCGTGCCGTCCGCCGCAGGAATATCGACGACGCAGACGGCGTCCGGTGTGCGTTGGGCCTGGGCCAGCAAGTCTTCGACGAAATGCGTCATGCTGCTTGCTCGCTCTGCATGTCGAGTCGGAAAACGGTCTTGAGGACGGTCTCGTGATAGTGATGCTTCATCTCGGCCAGCTTGATGTAGCCAGTGATGGGCGTCTGCTCGTAGTAGGAGCCCCATTCGACTTCCGCTTGTGGGGTCATGCGTTGCGGGTCGGCATCGCAGATCTTGTGGACCTTGACGTTGCAGTAGCCCATCGATTTGATCAATTGGGGTGTGCAGGTGCACAGCACGTAGCGTGCGCCCATGCACCAGGTCACCATTGAGAGCATGTTGAACAGGGTCTGGCCGGCAGCCGAATTGATCGACGCGGTATTGCCGATTTCGACGATGCAGTCGCGTTCGATCCGGGTGTTGGTGATTCTCGACAGCGTCTCCTCGGACGGTGAGTCCAGATAACATTCGGACAATAGAGGGCCTGACTTGGCGAAACTGAAACCGGCACACGACTGAATGGAGTCATGGTTATCGAATACGATTAAAAAGTACTCGGGAGATGGTTCGATGATGGCGTTAAAGGATTTCATGTACCGACGTTTTACAAAGTCAACGGCGGACTGCCAGAGTAGGGTGTTGCGTTTGGCTACTTGAGTACGCATGTAAGTTTTCCTTTCTTTTCTGCGTGAGTCGATAGACAGGTTGTTGAGTTTCCTGGTTGTTCTGGTACGTGTGTGCTAATTGATCTTGTTGTTATTTACGGCAATAGGGGATCTTCCATGTCCCCTGTAACAGCCGGGTCTGATCAGCTGTTTTGCCCTGTTCCTCGAAGGTCTTCGTTCACACTGGGATGCCTGTTGTTTTTAGACTTCCATTCGTCTCCACCGCTAAAGCCACAGCAGTCTGTGGGGCTTTCTGGTCGGGAACGATGGTTGGCGTAGTTCGGTGTATCAGTGAAGAGTGAGTCCTTTCGAAGAGGTAATTAGACAGCGTCCTGCTGAGATTCAATTTTTCTCATACGTGGCGTGATTGTTTAAAGTGAATTAATTGGCCGGTACCTATTCAGAATCTTCATGTGAGGCATGAGGCCGATATCCGGTGCTTTTTTAATGGACAAAAAAACAAATAAAAACAGCGCGTTAATTATGTCGTTCTAGTTGTATGACAGAAAGAATACAGGCGAGGGGGATGTCGCAGGATAGGAGTCCGGGCAGGGCCCGGACTCGGAGGGTGCATATTCGATCAGGCGGGTTGTGCCAGCCAGGCCAGTTGCGGGCCGTCGGGAACGATTCGTGTCGGGTTGATGTGGTTGTGAGAGTAGTAGTAATGCAGCTTGATGTGTTCCATGTCGATGGTGCGCCGCACGTCTTCGCGCTGGGTCAGCCGGCACAGGTAGTCGTACAGTGCCGGGTAGTCTTGCAACGGGCGCAGATTGGCCTTGAAGTGCAGGCAATACACGGCCTCGAAACGAATCAGCGTGGGTAACAGGAACAGGTCGGATAACGTCAGTCGGTCGCCGAACAGGTAGCGTTGGTCAGCGAGACGCGCTTGCAGTTCGTCCATGGCGTTGAAGAACACCGTAAACGCCTCGCTGTAACTCTGCTGGTCGCTGGCAAACCCCATGTTGTAAACCATGCGATTGACGTGCGTGTGCAACCAGTCGTTGAGGCTCGCGATTTCGTCGCTCAGGTCGTCGGGCACAAGTTCCATGGGCGTCTTCGCCAGCAGCAGCAACCGGGTCGCCATCTGCCAGGCGAGGTCTGCGGAGTCGTTATGGACGATCCGCTCCTGGTGCTTGTCCCACAGCACGGGCACCGATTGATTGCCGGTAAACCCAGGGCGGGAATGTTCATACAGCGTGGAGAGCAAGGACACTTCTTCGTGCAGAGGGTCCTGGTCCACGTTGTCGAATTCCCAACCCCGGTCATGGCGGCGTGCGGCAACCGACGAGACGTCCAGTACACCCTCAAGCCCCAGTACGCTCAGGACCAGATAGGCACGGTGCGAAAAGGGGCAAGCCTGTGAGATGTACAAATGGTAACGGTCGGTTTCGGCCACGAGCTCCGAGAGAAACAGCTGATCGTTGAGGGTGTTGTTCACCGCTTTGGTCATGTTACCTCCCTTGCGAACCAACCATTTTCAGGCGAGGTCGTTCGCCCAGTTCGTTGATCGCCTGATCGATCTCGTGGCGCGCTTGCTTGAGACCCTTGGCCAGGCTTTCTTCACCCATGCCCAGGCCTTCGGCGTAGACGTATTTGATCTGGGTCAGGCCGATGAAACCGAGGATCTGCGACAGCCACAGGGCCAGGGTGTCCGGGCCATTGCTGTAGAGGCCGCCGCTGGCGGTCAGGACGTACACCGGCTTGCTGTCGATCAGGCCGACAGGACCGGTTTCGTTGTACTTGAAGGTCACGCCGGAGATGACCAGTTGATCGATGTAGGCGTGGATCAGCGACGGCGCACCGAAGTTGTAGCGCGGCAGGCCGATGACGATGCGGTCGGCTTCGTTGATTTCTTCGATCAGTTCGTTCGACAGGCTCAGGGCCTGGCGCCCTTCATCATCGCTCGGCTCGCGGCCATACAGCGCGGCCATGGTGTTGGCATTGAGGTGGGCAATCGGCGTCTTGGCGATGTCGCGAACGACGATGGAGGATTCAGGAATGACTTCTTTGAGCTGGTCCAGGAAGTAGTCCACCAGTTGCCCGGAAAAACCACCATCGGTTTTGATCGACGAACGTATCACCAGTATTTTTTGACTCATGGCTTTCTCTCTCTCAGGTAATGCAGCGACTGTTTGAGAGGAAGTTTTGAACAATCGGAGAAGCAGGAATAGCGCATAAATTCAGGTTCACCCACCCATGCCATTCATGTATTTCTCAAGGCCCTTCTTGCAGGGGCTTTGTCGGCGTTTTGAGGCGTGAAAGTTAATGCGACTGAAGGTCGGGAGGAGGGCTGGAAAGCCCCAGGAACGGGGCTTTCGAGGTTACCACTGATGTTTCAGGCGGAACTTGCTTAATTGCGCAGAGGCGATTTTAGTTCGGGTTTGATCGCTGTTTATTTTCCAAGCAGCCGCTTGAGTAAAGATCAGGTTTCGGCCGTTCCTTACAACGTCGGCCTCAATAATTACTTCGCTGTGCAGGGGCGTGGCAGACATCAACATGCTATTGAAACTGTTGGTCAGCGCATATTCATCGGGCCCTAGCAGTGGCAGTGTGGCAAGCATGCTGACGACATCCAGCATCGAGTAAATGACCCCACCGTGGAGCGTGTGACTGAGGTTGTCGATGGCCTCGCTGACCACCAGTCGACATTGGCAGAACCCTTCTCGTTGCTCCACCAGACGCAAACCGCAGTAGCGCTGGTAGGCGTGTTCCAGCAGTGCACTGGAATGGGCGGCGGCGTGTTCGCTGATTTGGCGCATGTCCTTGCTCCTATAAAGATCGTCCGATGATGTCCAGCATGATTTCGTGGGTGCCGCCGCCGATGGCCAACAGGCGCGCGTCGCGATGGATCCGCTCCACCAGGGCCGGTTCGATGCAGCCGTGGGCGCCGTGCACTTGCACTGCGCCACGAGCGATTTTCTCCAGTACGGCGACCGCCTGGTTCTTGGCGATGGCGACCCGGCGTGGATCGAGAATGCCCTCGGCCATCCAGTTCACGGCCGACTCGACATAGTGTTGCGCCACCGCGAGTTCCGCGTGGTATTCGGCCAGTCGTTGACGGATCACCGATTTGTCGAAGAGCGGCTTGCCCCCCACCTGACGCTGCTTGCACCAGTCGATACTGGCTTGCAGCGCCATGTCGGCGGAGGTGATGGCCATTACCGCAAGATTCAGGCGTTCCTGCAGCAGGCTGTTTTGCAAGATCCGCCCGACCCCGGAGCCTTGGGTGAGACGGATCACCGGGGTGTTCTCAAAGTGCAGGTCGGTCAAGGGCAGGCACCGCCAGCCGAGGCACCGCTGCGGGGCGTGCCGGATGCCGGGGGCATGGCCTTCGGCGAGAAACAGCGCCAGACCGTTCGGCGAATGCGCAATCAGTAACAGCCAGTCTGCCCGTTCACCGTTGCAGACAAAGGCCTTGGTGCCGGTCAGACGGTATTGCCCGTTTTCGAGGACGGCACGACAGCTCATGCCGCGCAGGTCCGAACCGGCCTGGGGTTCGGTCAACGCCAGGGAAATACTGCATTCACCGCTCAACACTGCGGGCACCACACTGCTTGCCAGCTCTGGGGTACAGAGTTGCAGCGCCTTGAGGCTGACAAAGTGTGAGGCCAGGCCCATGGTGATGCCCTGCGCGCCACTGCGGGTCAGTTCCTGCACCAGGATGGCCACGGCGCGCGGATCATCGGGCAGTTGGGTCTGGTTCTGACCCAGTGCCAACAGGCCGGCAAGGCCTGCGCGCTGGTACAGTGCCGGCGGGTAGGCGCCCAGGGTTTCCCACTCGGCGACATGGGGCGTGATGTGTTCCGCGACAAACTGTGCGACCCGCTTGCGAAAGAGTTCGCTCATGGCAGTTCCCTCAAAAAACCGTGGTCAGGGCCAGGTCCTGGAAGCGGTTGACGATGGGGGAGATGCGCGTCGGTGTCATGGCTCGGTCTTCTTCGAAGTAATACAGATCCGTCATGTCGCTCATCACCTTGAGCATCGACCGTGAGCGTTGCGCGGCGCGAATCTCGTAGCGTTGCAGTGCGCTGTCGAGGTTGTCATCGCAATGGCCGATCAGTGCCTGGGCCAGCATGAAGCCGTTCTCAAGACCCAGGGTCAGGCCATAGCCGAGGGTCGGCAGCATCGCGTGGATACTGTCGCCGAGCATCACCACCCGTGAGCGATGCCAAGCGCCGTCGCCGGTCAGGGCGGTCATCTTGTGGGTGAGAATGTCCGACTCCTCGGTGGCGGCGATCATCCGCACCACCTCGCTCGGCAGCTCGGCGAACAGTTTCAGCAAGCCGGCCCGATCATGCAGGGGCTGGTGATGATGCTGATAAGCGGCGAACCAGTAGCGATAGTTGCTATGGGCATCCAGCGGGTACGTCACTACCCGCGAGAAGGCCGAGGTGAAGATCTGGCAGCGATCGGACTTGAGCAGGTCCGAACCGAAATCCACCATGCCGCGGCTGGCCACCAGACCGGTGTCGTAAGGCGCAAGGTTCGGGTTGATGAATTCGCGCACGGTGGAACCGACACCGTCGGCGCCGATCACCAGGTCGAAGTCTTCCTCGCTGTTGTCGCTGAAGCTCACCCGGGTCTTTTGTCCCAGATCCTGCAAGCGGTTGCAGCCCATCTGAAAGCGCACGGCGCCGTCGCCCAGTTCCTGCAACAGCAGGCGGAACAGCTCGGTACGCCGGAACATCATGGCCGGTGCGGGGATCCCCAGCCCGCTCGGTCGCACCGGCTGGCTGTGGATCAACTGGCCTTCGCGTGAGTAGGTGTCGAGGAACTCGATCGCCTTGCCGTGCTCCAGGAACTCGCGGTTATTGAACAAAAAGCGCAGCACTTGCACGCCTTGGGGCCAGACGTAGATCCCGGTGCCCGAGTCGCGAGGACCCAGGCTGCGTTCATACACCGTGCAGGACAGCCCGAAGCGTTTGAGCATCAGCGCACAGGCGAGGCCATTGAGGCCGGCGCCAATGATCGCGATTTTCATGCGGCAACTCCTCGTACCCACTGCGGGTTGACGGTGGCTTGCATCTTGTAGCGACGCTGCAACAGGCAGAGGCTGGTCAGCTCCATCAGCATCGGATCGAGCAGGCCTTGTTCCAGTGGCGTCAGGCCTGGCAGACGATCGAGCAGCTGACGGACTTTTGCCGCATCGAAGAACGGCAGGTTGTCCAGCTCGCTGCCATGCAGCACGTCCTGCACCAGTTGATACAGACGACCTTGCTGCTGCAGCGTGGCCGGTGGTGCCCGGAAGTAATGCTTCTTGCGCTCATACAAGGCTTGCGGCAGGTAAGGGCGCATGGCTTCGCGGAAGATGAACTTCTCGGTCGAACCACGGACTTTCATCCAGACCGGCATCTTGCAGGCCAACTCGACCACGTGGTGATCGAGCAGCGGTACGCGACCTTCGATGCTGTTGGCCATTTCCATGCGATCGCCCAGGGTGGTCAGCACGAAGTTCGGCAAGTACGACTTGGCCCACAGGTACATCGACTTGTGCACCGGGTCGCGACCTTCGAGCTGGTTGTGATCGAGGCGGTCGAAGAACTGACGATACGGGTCAATCCCGCTGAAGTGATCACGGAAGTCGCTGCTGTACAGGCTTTCCAGCGCCTTGAACCAGCCGGCCTGATTGTCCAGCCAGGACACGCCGTGGTTGAGCTGATTGATCATCCAGTGAATGTCATCCGGCATTTCGGAACGGGTATAGCCCTGTTCGTTTTCCTCGATGCGCTGGCGCAACTTGCTGATGACCTGCGGGTCTTGGCGTTCGACGTTGTAGAGCAGCATGTCACGACGGAAGTGCGGGTAACCGGCGAACACTTCATCCGCGCCCTCACCGGTGAGTACGACCTTCATGCCGGCCTTGCGCACTTCCTGGCTGAGGATGTACTTGGCTACGCCGTGGGCATTGAAGAAGGGTGTTTCGTTGTGCCACAGCGCCTGTTCGAAATTGTCCGCCAGGTCATCCTGGGTAATTTCGATGGTGTGGAAGCGTGCACCATTGTGCTCGGCGGCCAGGCGCGCGAAACGGTTTTCGTCGTAGTCTTCCATGTCGGTGAACGACAGGTTGAACGCATCCAGGGGCTTGCCCGTCAGCTGCGTGGCGAGCCCGAGCATCGCCGAGGAATCGATGCCGCCGCTCAGGTAGACACCGATTGGCACGTCGGCACGCAGGCGCAGGCGCACCGATTCCTCGACGGCCGAGCGAATCGCTTCGATCATGCCCTGTTCGTCGGTAGGGTCCGGCGCATCCTTGCGGGCGAACTCCATGTCCCAGTAACGGCCACCCTGCATGCCGCCGTTATCCACCAGCACCCAGCAACCGGGTTTGACGCTGCGCACGCCCTTGAACAGGGTATGGTCGCGCAGGTAGAACGCACGGCTGGCGTAAGCGTCTTCATCCCACTCGCACGGCACGCCGGCCGCGAGGATGGCTTTGACTTCCGAGGCGAAATACCAGGTGCCTTCGTGTTGGGTGTAGAACAGCGGCTTGATGCCCAGACGATCACGCACCGCCAGCATCAGGCGACGTTGGCGGTCGAACAGCACGAACGCGAACTCGCCGCGTAGGCGCTTCAAGCCGGCCATGCCGTAGCGACGGTACAGGTGCAAGGCGATTTCGCTGTCGGATTCGGTCTTGAATACGCAGCCTTCGGCTTCCAGTTCCAGGCGAATACGCTCATGGTCATAGAGTTCGCCGTTGACCACGATCACCAGGTCGCCTTCGTCGGCAACGATAGGCTGTGCGCCGTTGTCCAGACCGATGATGCTCAAGCGCGTATGGCCCAGGGCCGCACGGCCCGCCGGATCGCGCCAGACGCTGCTTTCGTCCGGACCGCGATGGTTGATGCTCTGAAGGGCGTCGGCGATGGCCTGTTCGGACATGGCTCCTGGAGCGGCTTGATACATACCGATAAAACCACACATAAAAATTTTTCCTTTAGAAAATCAATAATGTTGGCGACGCTTCACTGCGTCTGCTCCGAGCCCGTGGACCGAGTGTTCACGCACGGTCCGGGCGATGTTTCAGAGGGCCCAATCAGGTTTGCGATTGTTGAAGAAGGCGTTCAGGCCGGCCTGTCCCTCGGGGGAGGTACGGACCTTGGCGATCAGGCGAAGATTGTCGGGCTGCTCTTCCAGCAGACCGTCGTGCTTGCCCAGTCGGCGCAGCATGGTTTTGATTTCACGGCAGGCTTGCGGCCCGCCTTTGTGGATATGCCCAAGCCACTGATCGCGACTGCTGTGGAGTGCCGAGGTCGCGGTCTGTCGATGCACCAGGCCGAGGTGCACGGCGCTGGCGGTATCGAAAATCTCGGCCGACAGCATGTAGTGCCGTGCCTGGCGCATACCGATGGCGCGTACCACATAGGGACTGATCAATGCGGGGACCAACCCCAGGCGGGCCTCGCTGAACGAGAACCGCGCATCGTTGCTGGCGAGCACATAGTCGGCGCAGCTGATCAAACCCAGGGCGCCGCCGAACACCGAGCCCTTGGCCAGGGCGAGTACGGGAACCGGGAACTCGTCGAGCCGCTGCAGCACGATGGCCAGGCGCTCGGCATCGTCCAGGTTCTGCGCGTGACTGAACGCCAGGCTGCGGCGCATCCAGTGCAGGTCGGCGCCGGTGCACAAGTGCGGTCCCTCTCCATCGAGCACCAGGGCCCGAAGGTCATCCCGGCTGGCCAGCAGCTCAAGATGCTCGGCCAGTTGCAGCAACAATGCTTCGTTCAGTGCGTTACCTGCATGGGGCCTGTTCAGTGTCAGGCAGGCCACGTCTGGAGTGATCCAGCTCAGCAGAACCTCACTCATTACGCGACTCTCAAGGCTTGCTGAGTGTTTTCTTCATACAGCCGGCGATAGCCTTCGGTGCCGGCGAAGCGATAGCTGGCGCTGCTGATACGTGGCGTTTGATAGGTTTCGGCATCGCTGTGTTTGTCGCCATAGAACCAGTCGGCGTACTGCGCGTGTTCCAGCTGTGTGCGGCGCTCAAGCATGTTGGCGTGGAAGCGCTTGCGCGAATGCTTTGCGTAGCCCTTGACCACCGTGCCGGAGAAGAACTCGCCAACGCTGCCGGAGCCGTAGCTGAACAGGCCGATGTTTTTGCCAGAGAGGTCTTGCGCGTTGTTTTCCAGCAGTGACAGCAGTGCGATGTAAAGCGAGGCGGTGTAGCAGTTGCCGATGGCTTTACCGTAGATCTGGCTGTCGGCGTAGCTGCTTTCGCCGAGCGCGGCGGCTGCGACTGGCTCCAGGGTTTCGAACACCGAAAAGGCTTTCTTGGCCATTTTGGTGAACGGCTGATGGAAGCACAAGTAGCTCAAATCGGTGAGCGCCAGGCCACCGTCATTGCGGTAGTTCTGCCAGGAATGCTTGAGCGACTCCATGTAAATATCGATCGACAGCTTGCCGTCGACAAACGCGGTGGAGGCGAAGTTCGGTCGCCAGAAATCCATGACGTCCAGGCTGTATTTACCCTGATGCGGGTGAATTTCCAGAATGCGCGGGTCCTTGGCGATGATCATCGCGATGGCCCCCGCGCCTTGGGTGCATTCGCCTTCCGAATCCTGTTTGTAGCGGGCGATATCCGAGGCAATCAGCAGGATTTTTTCGTTTGGACGCTGGCGTACCAGTGCGCAGGCCATTTGCAGGCCGGCGGTCGCGCCGTAGCACGCCTGTTTGAATTCGATCACTCGGCAATCGGCTTTGAGCCCCAGCATCCGGTGCACGAAAAGCCCGGCGGATTTGGACTGGTCGATACCACTCTCGGTGGCCAGGATGACGGTCGAAATGGACGCTCTCAGCTCGTCGGTCAACAGCGGTTGGGTGGCGTTTGCGGCCATGCTGACGATGTCTTCGTCAGGCGCTGGAACCGCCATGAATTCCTGACCAATACCCACCAGGTATTTGTTGGGATCAATGTCATGCCGCACAGCAAGTTCGTGAAGCGGGAAGAAGTGCTCCGGTACATACAACCCAATGTCATCGATGCCGATCTTCATGTTCAATTCCATGATCTTTTATTCCATAGGTTAGGTGTTGGTGTTCTGCAGTGCGGCGTCGATTTATTAAGTAATCAAATGACGACAAATTATTGCCGTAACCCTCTCACGCTGGAAAAGCGAAATATTCCGATTGGATCCAGTACCTCCCTTCATGTTTTTCATTACGCTTATGCATGTGATTGTTTTTAGGCGGCCATCAGCCATCATGCACAGTTTTGGCGCAGGCTTTATTCATATAAAAATCGGTGATTCTGCTGCACACGGCACCGATGTGGCTGTTTTATGAACAGCGGTAGAGACGGGGTGTGACAGAAAAGTTACAAAGGTATGCTTAAGGTGTTGGCCGGTTTACCCCTGAAAAAAACAAGGTCTGTGGCTCTGGCAAGGGGCTTGTGGAGGAGGGCGCTAAAGAAGGGAGTCATTCAGGAGTTGAAAAACTTAAATAACAACGCAACAGACTGCGCACCCACTGGAGTGATCAGTCAGTCGTAGGGAAGTTGAAAGAGACGGTGTTTTTTACAGTGACCTAAGGCGATGATTTGTTTTTTCTTAAACAGGCTCCTGGCGTGTTGTGCGATAGCAGTATTTGGAACGCGAGTACCAGTGTTTGCGGCGGGTAACCTTGAGAAAGGTAAAGAGCGGGTCTGGAAAAGTGAATTAAGTTGAGTCAACCCAATCATTGTTTTCATGTGTTCTAAAACGACACGGATCGACCGTGTGCACGCACGAATCAAGAGCGTCGATGGAGTAGGGTGAGAGGGTTTTTTGTGGTAAAACGCCACGTCGCAGTAGCTCTGATGTTTACCCGATACGGACAAGGAGGTTCGAATGTTTTCCAAGATCAGTCTCGACCAGTGGCAGGCTTTTGTTTCTACGGTTGAGTGTGGCGGTTTCCAGCAGGCCGGCGAGCACATGTTCAAGTCGCAGTCGGCCATCAGCCATTCGGTCAACCGCATGGAAGCCCTGCTGGGTCAGGAACTGTTCCTGATTGAGGGACGCAAGGCCGTATTGACGCCTCTGGGCCAAGCCCTGCTGCCTCAGGCCAAGCACTTGCTGGGTTCGGCGCAAAAGCTTGAGCGACTGGCCAATCAGTACCAGCCAGGGCTGTTTACCGAACACGCGCTGGCGGTCGACATGCTGTTTCCCGCCGATTTGCTGGAGCAGGCGCTGTTCCGGTTTTCCTCCGTCCTGCAAGGGCACCGTATCCGGCTGTACGAAACAGCGTTGTCCGGCGCACGCGAACTGCTGGAAGACGGCAAGGTCGAGCTGGGCATCGCCAGCAGTCTGCCGGCGGGTTACATGCAGGAATTCTTGCTCAACGTCTCGCTGCTGTGCGTCGTGGCGTCCGATCACTCACTGGCCCATTTCAACGGCGAGCTGAGCCTTACCGACATGAAAGACTACCGGCAAATCGTGATTCGCGATTCGGGCATGCGCACCTCGCAGAACAGCGGTTGGCTCGGCACGTCGCAGCGCTGGACCGTGAGCAACCTGAGCACCGCGTTGACCTTTGTCGAACGAGGCCTGGGCTTTGCCTGGCTGCCGGAGCACATGGTCAGCGAGAAGCTGGCGAGCGGTCAGTTGCGCACGGTGCCGCTGTGCCATCAGCGTGAACGCGAAGTGCCGATGTATATGGGCTTTCCGGAAGAGTACAAGCTCAACCCGGAAGTCCGGCTGATGACCGACATCATTCGCGAGCTCTGCCAGGGCATCAAGAGCGACAAGTCCGAGGCCCTGGCCCTGGCGCTCTGAAACCGTAACCTACTTGTGGCGAACCGGTTTTCCTCAGAGTGTCTTGACGCCTTGTTGCGTCAGGTCTGCCGGCAGGAAGTCCTTGTCGGGGTCGTAATCGGGTTTCAGGTACTGCGCCAGACTTTGCAGGTCAGCGGGGCTCAAGGTTCCGGCCGCAAGTTTCAGGCGCAGGCCGCTGAGAATGTAGCTGTAGCGGGCCAGGTTGTATTCGCGTACCGCGTTGTACAGATCACGCTGGGCGGACAGGATGTCGACGATGTTGCGATTACCCACTTCATAGCCGACTTCCGTCGCGTGCAGCGCGCCCTGGCTGGAGATGATGGTCTGGCGCAAGGCGCGCACCTGTTCGCGCTCGCTGTTGACCGAACGAAAGGCATTGCGTGAGGCCTCGACCACCTCCCGTTGCAGGCTGGTCTGGTCGTATTCGCTTTCGTCGAAACGGTGATAAGCCTCGCGAACCCGAGAGCTGGTGCGCCCACCGCTGTACAGCGGCAGCTTGAAGTTCAGCAGCACCGAACTCTGTTTCTCATTACCGCCGCGGTGGCCGAAGGCGGGTGGGTTGTCCATCACATCGGCGTCACCCTCTGCATATCCCAATTGCAATCCCAAGGTAGGCAAGTGTTCGGCCTTTTGGCTGCGCAGGTTTTCCTGTGCCGCCTGGGTTCTCACCTGACTGGCACGCAGGCGCAGGTTTTGTGTCAGCGCCTGGTCAACCCAGGACTGGGCTTCGTTGGGCACCGGTGGCTCGACGGGGAGGGTATGGCGGATGCCGATCAAGGGTGCCTGAGGCTGGCCGGTCAGGCGATTCAGCGCCTGGTAAGCGTCGTCGGTCAGGCGCTGGGCATTGATCACGCTGGCATGGGAACGGTCGAAGCTGGCCTGCGCCGAAAGTACGTCGTTCTGGTCCGATAGGCCGGCGTCGTAGCGCTGCCGGGTCTGGTTCAACTGCCGCTCGAAAGCGCGCAGTTCGGCTTTGGTGGCGGCCAGGGTGTCTTCGGCCAGCAGCGTGTCGAAATAGGTCTGGGCGGTCTTGAGCACCAGCTCTTGCTGGACGGTGGAGAAGTCCAGTTGAGCCTGCTCGCTCAAGGAGTGCGCGGACTTGAGGTTGAACCAGTGCGCGGCATCGAACAGCGGCTGGTTCAAGGTCACGCGGTACAGGCTGCCATTGCGAGTGTCGACATCGTGCAGGTTGGTCCGGGTGCTGCCGTTCAGGGCTTGCAGGTCTATCTGCGGCAACAGGTCGGCCCGTGCCTGGGGCACGGCTTCGCGGCGGGCGAAGTAGTCTTCCTGAGCGGCGGCTATTTCGCTGTTGTGTTCCACGACCTGGCTGTACACCGACATCAGTGTGCTGCGTGGGGATGTTTCAACGGCGTTGGCATGGGTGGCGAGGATCAGCAGGGTTATCAAAGACAATCTGAACATGGCAGGTACTCTTTTTCGGCCAGCCTGTCCCGCAGAACCCGGTGCGGGTTCTGGGGCAGGTGGCAAGATGAAAACAGTTGGGGGCGGAATCAGTTCGTCAGGGCGTTGCTGACCTGGCTGAGTTCCTGATTGCGGGCCGAGTGCTGAGCCGCTCGGTGATCCTTGGCCAGGTAGGTATAAACGGTGGGCAGGATGAACAGCGTGAACAGCGTGCCCACCAGCATCCCGACCACAATCACCAGACCCAGGCTGAATCGGCTGTGGGCACCCGCGCCGCTGGCCAGCAGCAGTGGGATCAGCCCCACCACCATGGCGGCGGTGGTCATCAGAATCGGCCGCAAACGGATCAACGCCGCCTGTTCGATGGCGGTGCGCCGGTCGAGTTGCTGGCGCTGTTGCAGTTCGTTGGCGAACTCGACCATCAGGATCCCGTGCTTGCTGATCAGACCGATCAGCGTCACCAACCCGATCTGGGTATAGATATTGACGGTGGCGTAGCCCAGGTACAGCGGAATCAACGCGCCGCAGATCGACAACGGCACACTGATCAGAATCACCAACGGGTCGCGCAGGCTCTCGAATTGCGCTGCCAGTACCAGGTAGATCACCAGAATCGCGAAGGCGAAAGTGATCATCAACGCGCTGCCTTCCTGGACGAATTGGCGGGCATCCGACAGCCAGTCATGGGTAAAGCCGGTAGGCAATGTCTGGGCTTGTGCGGTCAGGAATTTCACCGCATCGCCGATGCTGACACCGGGCGCGGGAACGGCTTGCAGGGTGGCCGAGTTCAGCTGGTTGAACTGGGTCAGTTTGTTCGCTTCCACCGCCATCTCGAAACTGACCAGTGTCGACAGCGGAATGTGCGCGCCGTTGGCCGCCTCGACGTATTGGCCGACCAGCAGTTCGCCGGACACACGCTGGTTGCGCGGCACCTGCGGAATCACATCGTAGGCCCGACCATTGAGGGCGAAGCGGTTGATGTAGTTTTCGCCCACCAGCACTGCCAGTGAATCGCCGATCGCCTGCATGCTGATACCAAGGTCGTTAGCCTTGGTGCGGTCGATCTTGATGTTGACCAACGGGCTGTTGAAGTCCAGGTCGCTGTCGACCACGGCGAACAGCCCGCTGTCGCGCGCCGCTTGCTTGATGCGTTCCAGTTCCTCGAACACCACGCGGTGATCCTGGGAGCTCTGAATCACCATCTGCACTGGCAGACCACCGGTGGACCCCGGCAACGACGGCAACTGGAAGGCAAAGATGCTCATGCCTTCGATCTCGTTCGCTTCCTGCTGCACCTGGGCCTGAATGGTGTCAGCACTGCGGGTGCGTTTGTTCCATTCGCTGAGGTTGGCGCCACCGAATGCACTGCGTGGTCCGTCGTTGCCGACCACGACCCAGGTCATGTCGGTTTCCGGGTAGGTGCCCAACAAGGTATCGAGTTTGCGCGAGTAGGTTTCGGTGTAGTCGATGTTGGCGTATTGCGGGGCCTTGGCTACCGCCAGCACTTGCGCCTGGTCTTCGCCGGGGGCCAGTTCACGCTGGGCGTTGAGGTAGAGGAACGGCAGGCTGGCGAATACCAGCACGGCAATCACAGCAGTGATCCACGCGTGGTGCAACGAGAAGTC
Organism: Pseudomonas frederiksbergensis; assembly: GCF_001874645.1. Taxonomy (NCBI): domain Bacteria; kingdom Pseudomonadati; phylum Pseudomonadota; class Gammaproteobacteria; order Pseudomonadales; family Pseudomonadaceae; genus Pseudomonas; species Pseudomonas frederiksbergensis. The sequence goes on along the minus strand of NZ_CP017886.1, from coordinate 1,430,989 downwards.
CAGCACGCGGCCGTACTTGTCGCCCAGCCAGTGGAAGAACCGTTCCGCGCCACGGGCCATCACGCCTTCGTTGGACTTGCTGGTGAGCAGCAACGAGCTCATCAGCGGCGACAGCGTCAAGGCGACGATCCCGGAGACAATCACCGCCCCTGCGAGGGTGAAGGCGAACTCTTTGAACAGTGCGCCCGTGAGGCCGCCCATCAGGCCGATGGGTGCGTAAACCGCCGCGAGGGTGATGGTCATGGCGATCACCGGACCACTGATTTCCCGTGCGCCCACCATCGCCGCATGCAGCGGTGACTTGCCTGACTCGATATGCCGGTGGACGTTCTCCACCACCACAATGGCGTCGTCCACCACCAGCCCGATCGCCAGTACCATCGACAGCAACGTCAGCAGGTTAATGCTGAAGCCGAACAGGTGCATCATCGCCGCGGCGCCGACCAGCGACAGCGGAATCGTCACCAGCGGAATCAGTACCGTGCGCATCGAACCGAGGAACAGGAAAATCACTACGGCAACGATGACCACCGCTTCCAGCAAGGTGCGCATCACTTCGTCGATGGACGCCTTGATAAAGCGCGCGACCTCGAAAACGATGTTCATGGTCATGCCCGGCGGCAGGGTTTTCTGCACGTGAGGCATCATGTCCTCGACCCCTTTGACGATGGTCAGCGGGTTGCCGCTGGGCGTCGGGTGCAGGCCGATGAAGACGCTCTTCTCACCGTCCATGATGCCGCTGGTTTCATAGGCGGTGGCGCCCAATTCGGCAGTGCCGATGTCACTCAGACGGATCAGCGTGTCGCCCTTGCTCTTGATCACCAACTGGCGAAACTGCTCGACGCTGGTCAGGTCGGTGTTGATGTTGATGTTGGCCGAAACGTACGCGCCCTTGGTCTGGCCGGGGGCTGCCTGGAAGTTGTTCTTGCGGATCGCCTCGGCCACGTCGCCGGCGGAGATATTGCGCGCCGCCATGCGCACCGGGTCCAGCCACAGGCGCATGGCCAGGGTCTGACCGCCGAGCACTTCGGCATTGGCGACGCCGTCGATGGACGAATACAACGGCTGGATCACCCGCGACAGGTAATCGGTAATGGCCGGCAGGCCGATATCCTTGCTGGAGAAACCCACATAGATCACCGCCGTACCTTCACCGGACGACTTGGCGATCACCGAGTCATAGGCGCCTTCGGGCAAGCGGTATTTCACCTGATTGACCGCCGCCATGATTTCCGTCAGTGCCTTGTTGGAGTCGGCGTTAAGTTTCAGGCGGATGCTGATCAGGCTCTTGCCCTGGGTCGAACTGGACGTCAGGTAATCGACCCCGTCCACCGAGGCTACGGCCTGGGAGATCGGTTGGGTGACAAACCCCTGCATCAGCGACGATCGCGCGCCGGGATAACTGGTGGTGACGGTGATGGTCGCGCTTTCCAGCGCCGGATACTGGCGTATCGGCAGGTTGAGCAGGGCCAGAACGCCGAGCATCACGATCAGCGCGCTGACCACCAGCGTCAGCACGGGGCGACGAATAAACAGGTCGGTGAATTTCATACCGGAACAGAGCCTTCTTCAGTTGCTCGTTGGCGAGGGGAACGCTTCATTGCTTTTGCGCCATATCCAGGAGCGGGCCATTGTTCTGGGCCATGGCATCCTCGGTGATGCGCACCGGCAGGCCGTTGCTCAGCTTGATCTGGCCGGAAATCACCACGCGCTCGCCGGGTTTGATCGCATCGAGCACGACGATGCGATCGCGATGACGGGGGCCGACCTTGACGAACACCTGCTCGACCTTCAGTTGGCCGCCGTTGTCGCGCACCACAAACACCGAGTTGCCGTAGGCGGTGTAGTTGATCGCGGTTTCCGGCACGGTCAGGGCGGTGGTCGGGTTGGGCAGTGAAATCGTGACGTCGGCGAACATCCCCGGTTTGAGCAACAGGTCAGGATTGTCCAGCGTGGCCTGGACCTGCATGGAGCGGGCGCCCGGATCGATCTGCTGTTCGAGGGTGCTGACAATGGCCTTGAACAACCGGTCCGGGTAGGCGTCGACGCGCAAATGGACCTCTTGGCCAGGTTGCAACTGGGCCGCGGTCTGTTCCGGCATCGGGAAGTTGACGAACAGGCGCGAGAGGTCGGTCAGGGTCACCACCGGATCGCCGGGGTTGAGGTACTGGCCCAGGTTGGCGCGGCGAATACCCAGGACCCCGGCGAACGGTGCGCGGATGGTCTTCTGATTGATCACCGCCTGGACGCCGGCGATCTCCCCGCGCACCTGATCATAGTTGGCCTGAGCCTGATCCAGTTGCGATTGCGTGGAGGCCAGCAGCAAGACTTTGCGGGTGCGTTCCAGGGCCAGCCGGGCGTTCTTGGCCTGGGCCTGTAGCTTGCTCATGTCACCCTGGTCGGGTTCATCATTGAGCTTGATCAGCACCTGGCCGGCGCTGACGCTTTTGCCGGAGGTGAAGTTCAGTTGCACGATCCGCCCGCCGACTTCCGGCGAGACCTGGACCTGATTCACCGCTTCGAGGGTGCCGACGCCGGAAAGCTCCACCGGGATCGGGCCGGAGATCACGCTGGCCACGGCCACCGGGGTCAGCGCGGCCACTGATGCGGCAGGCTTGTCGGCCTTGCCGCTGGCCAACAGCGGGGTGAAGGCGGCAATCCCGATCGCCGCTGCCAGCGCAGTGCCGCCGCTGAGCCAATAAGTCATTTTCATCTCAGTTGTCCTCGACGATCGGCAGGTTGTCAGCAGTGGCTTGCTGGATTTGTTTGAAGTTGCCGCGCAGCATGTCCAGCGACAGAGCCCCCGGTATTACCCACAGTCCTTCGACCACCAGGCTCGGCACCGAGCTGATGTTCAGGGCCCGGCCTCGGGCGAGGTCGTTTTCCAGGGCACTCAGCGCGTGCTGTTCCAGGTACTGGGCGAAGTGTTCCGCGGTGAAGCCTTGCTCCTCGGCCACTTCGAGGATGGTCTGCAGGCTGCCGATGTTGCGGCTCTCTACCAGATGGGCGCGTTGCAGTCGGTCAAACATCAGTTCGTGGGCCTTGGGACCGGCCAGGGCCTGGGCGGTCTGACAGGCTTTGGCGGCCAGCAGGCCCGAGGGGTATTCAAAATCCTGTTGGCGCATGCCTTCGATATTGATGCGCTTGACCTCTTCGGCTTTTGCGCACTGTTCCCAGTGCTGGAGGATTACTTCCTTGGCCTTGGGCATCGAACCGAAACGCTGGATCATCTGCGCGTTGTTCGATTGCAGGACGAAACTGCGATGCTGGATATCCAGATCGAACTCTTCGCTCAACGCTTTCAAACGAGGGCTCAGTACAAAGCACCAGCCACACACAACATCATGAAAATATTCAACTTTTAGAGACGGCATGGGGTATTTCCTGAAATCAATGAGATGGCAGGACTATCCCTTGGCGGGTGATGAACAAAAAAGCGACTTTTTTGAGGTATATCCACCCATGGTGCTCATCATCGGACGGATAGCTGTCGTAGTAGGCAGGTATGGGGGGCGGCGGAATGACGGAGCGATCTTGTTTGTGCTGAGCTTTTTGTGAGCGGATCGGGATGAATGCGGTATAGGCGCTGTATGAAAAATAAGTACTGTTTCCTGAAAAGTGACTGTACTTAGTCACCCTTTTTACGGGCCTCAGTGTCTGTTGGCTTTCGTCGAGACGGAGTGTTTTTTGGGCAATGTTTGCTTACTTTTGAGCGCCGTTAAATCTTGAATCACTCGTCTACTCTGCGTGCACAGACCAGGAGTCTGTCGTTATCAGCTGTCGCAAGGAGCGAACCATGTACTTTGAGATTTACAGGCAGTCGCGAGGCTCCCCGCTTACCGGGAAGGGCCAATGGCGCTGGCGTTTAAGGGCGGCCAATCATGAGACGGTTGCCAGTGGCGAGTCGTACGTCAACAAGGCGGATTGCCTGCACGTGATCGGGTTGATCAAAAGCGTCCACAACGAAACGTCGGTGAAGGAAATCTAGGCAAGTACCTGCTGGAGTGTTGAAGCGAATCTGCCCGGACATGTCGGGCAGCTTCGTGTCGCAGGTCCTGATTGCGGGGGCCGTACAGGGAATTTTTCTTGCCGATAGACGGCGCTCCCCACAGCTTCATAAACTGTCTCCAGTCTTGAGGACTGGAGGCAGCTGATGAATCGTAATGAACTGCGTAAGGCCGACATCAATTTGATGGTGGTGTTCGAGACGCTGATGCTCGAACGCAACGTGACGCGAGTGGCGGAGAAGCTGTTTCTCGGGCAACCGACCATCAGCTCGGCACTCAACCGTTTGCGTGCGATGTTCAACGATCCGCTGTTTATCCGGGTCGGCCACCGCATGGAGCCGACAGCGAGGGCCGAGGAGCTTATTCAACACCTCTCGCCGGCGCTGGATGCATTGTCCTCGGCGTTGAGCCTGACCCACCACTTCGATCCTGCCAGCAGCAACATGACCTTCCGCATCGGGTTGTCCGATGACGTCGAGTTCGGTTTGCTGCCGCCGCTGTTGCGCGCCTTGCGTCAGGAAGCGCCGCAAGTGGTGTTCGTGGTTCAGCATGTCGATTACTGGCGAATTCCGGACTTGCTGGCGTCCGGTGACATCACGGTAGGCATCAGCCAGACCCGCGGCCTGCCGGCCAATGCCAAGCGCAAACTGCTGCGGCACATTCAGCCCTGCATACTGCGCGCCGATGCCTCCGCTACACCCCTGACCCTCGATGAGTACTGTTCGCGGCCCCATGTGCTGGTTTCACACACGGCCAATGTCAGCGGTTTTGCCGATGAGTGGCTGGCCGAAATCGGTCGCAAGCGCCAGGTGGTGCTCTCGGTGCCGCAATACAGTGCCTTGCCGGCCCTGCTCGCGGGGACCGATCTGATTGCCAGCTTGCCGGACTACACCGCAACAGCGATGGCCGCCTTGGGCCAGTTGTTCAAGGAGCCGTTCCCGTTCAAGACGCCGACCCTGGACCTGTCCATGGTCTGGCTGAGTCATGTTGATACCGACCCCGCCGAACGCTGGCTGCGCGCACGTCTTGAAGCCTTTATGAGTGAGCACGGTGTGTCCGGGATACAGAGCGACAAGTTGCTCTGACGGTCGCCGACGGCGGCTTGCTTGCTCGACACAGTGCTGTTTTGCTGCAAGTGTTTTCCCGAACATTCACCGGAGACTCATCCCATGAGCAGTTCCCGTTCTCTGTTGCGTGGGCGCGGCAGTTACGACAGTGGCAAGGTTGGCATGGTCGAGCTGTTTTTCGATCTGGTGTTCGTGTTCGCCGTCACCCAGCTTTCCCACTCCTTGCTCGCGAACCTGACGATAGGTGGCGCGGTGCAGGTCGCGTTGATGATGGTGGCGGTGTGGTGGGTGTGGATCTTCACCTCTTGGGTAACCAACTGGCTCGACCCGGAAAAGTTGCCGATCCGCCTCGGTCTATTCGGTTTGATGGTCGCCGGCCTGTTGCTGTCGTCGTCGATTCCCAAGGCCTTTACCGAGCGTGGAGTGATGTTCGCCGCAGCCTTTGTGTTCATGCAGGTCGGCCGCACGCTGTTCGCGATCTGGGCGGTGCGTGGCGAACCGTTGAACATGACCCGCAACTTCCAGCGAATTCTGGCGTGGATGGTGCTGTCCGGGGTGTTCTGGATCAGCGGTGCGCTGCTTGAGGGCGATCAGCGCCTGGCCTGCTGGGCTCTGGCATTACTGATCGAACTGATCTCGCCGTCGCTGTACTTCTGGGTGCCGGGGCTCGGTCGTTCAACGCTGGCCGACTGGAACGTCGAGGGCAGTCACATGGCCGAACGCTGTGGTCTGTTCGTGATCATTGCTCTGGGCGAGTCGCTGCTGGTGACCGGTGCAACCTTCGCCGAGCGGGTGCTGAACGGGCAGGCGCTGACGGGGTTTCTGATTGCCGTGCTGGGCAGCGTGGCCATGTGGTGGGTGTATTTCGACAGCGGCGCGGAGCGCGCTCACCATCGAATCGCACATTCCAGCGACCCTGGGCGACAGGCGCGAATTGCCTACACCTACCTGCATGTCTTGATCGTTGCCGGGATCATTGTCAGCGCAGTGGCCGATGAGTGGGTGCTGGTGCATCCGGAGTACGCGAGCGATGCCGGGATCATTGTGATCGTCGCCGGGCCCTGGCTGTTCTTGTTGGGATGTGCGTTGTTCAAGTGGGTCATGGCCGATCGGATTTTGCCGCCGCTGTCTCATCTGGTGGGCCTGGCGCTGCTGCTCGCACTATTGCCTGCTGCGCTGAATCAGCTGTTTTCCGCGTTACTGCTGGGTGGGCTGACGACCGCGGTGATGATTCTGGTAGCGGCGTGGGAAACGCGGGCACTGCGTGAATCGCTACCGGCGCAGGAGCATTGAGGCGTCAGATGGACTGCCATCAGCCACTGACGATTCGTGTGCTGGCCCTCAGAGAAAACCCTGTTCTGCGCAGGCCTTGACCACTTGCTCGCGAAGCCAGGTGTTGGCGCTGTCCAGCTCGCGGGTTTGACTCCATTGCATCTCGAGGGTGAACCCTGGTACGCCGTTTGGTGCCTCGCAGTGGCTGAAGATCGCGTCTTTGGCCAGCAGGTGCTGGATGCGCCGGGGCATGGTCAGAATGAAGTCAGTCCCGGTGATCAACTTCAGTGCAGCGCTATAGCTGTTGGAGCGTGCAACGATCTGGCGTTTGTGCGCCTGTTGGGCGAGCCAGCCGTCGACCATGTTGGTGCTGGAAGTCCATGGCGTAGGGAACACGTGTCGGCGTTCGACGTAGGCTTTCAGGCTGATGCGAGGTTCCAGCGGTGTCGCCCGTTTATCGAAAACGCACACCAGATCGTCCTCAAGCAACACCTGGGATCTGAAGTCATGGTGGCTGCGGTGAAAGTTCGGGCCGAAGCCAATCACCAGGTCGAGGCTGCCATCGCGCAGTTCTTCGGCGGGGATGTCGGTTTCGAGTTTGTGCACATTGACGATCACCGGCAGGTCGGCGAAATCGAAGTTCTTCAATAGCCGCGGCAGGATCAGATGCTCGAAGTATTCCGGCGCACAGATATTGAAGGTCACGGCTTGCCGCGTCGGGTCGAATGCCTGAACCCCGGCATGGCACAGGTTGATGCTTTCGAGAATCTTCAGCACGTGTGTGTACATGGTGCCGGCTTTGTAGGTCGGACGCATACCGGTGCGGGTATTGATAAACAGCTCGTCCTCGAAACTGGTGCGCAGTTTCTTCAGGCAGTAACTCACCGTGGACTGGCTGACAAACAGCGCTTCAGACACACCGGTGACGCTGCTTTGCTCATACACGGCGATGAACACCATGAGGTCCTGCATGTCGAGCTTTCTAAGCAAGTTACTGTTCAGCATCCGTACTGTCTCACTCCGCTCGTTGCGCAAGTTGTGCGCAAACGTGTGCGAGTGATGCTAACGGAACGATCGTCCTAGGAGAATGGCTCGTAGGACAATTCACAGACAAGTGTGGGACAGAAACTGTAACGAATACGACGTCTGTCCCACCGGAGCCCGGGGTTGCTGAAACCCTTCAGCGGTGCGCGGCGATGTTTACGCCGTTACCGGGAGCGCGCGGCGGCTGGAGATCACCAGCGCGAGCATCCCGATGGCCACCAGCAAGGCACCCACGAGTTCCAGCATCAACGGTTGCTGCGACAACCAGAACCAATGGAACAAGGTAATGAACAACGTGCTGAGGTAGACGTAGGAAATGACCGTGGACGGTGCAATCACCCCGATCGCCCGGTGCAGCAGCCAGAAGGTTGCCAGGGTCGCGAACAGCGCCAGGTAGACCAGCCAGAACAGATCATGGGCAGACAACAGGGCGCCGGATCGCCAGCCGCCATTGACCAGGCAGAACGCGAACAGAAACAGCGAGCCGAAGAGCATGTTCCAGAACGTCATCACCACTGGCCCACGGCCCTTGAGGCTGTGCGCCTTGAAGCGCTGACTCAGTGGTGAGTAAAGCGCCATCGCCAGGCAGCCAACCCCGAACACCGTCACCGCGTAGAGCGAAGGGACTTCGCCGGGGCCTGTGCCCTTGAGGATCAGCAGCAGCGCACCGGCCGCCGCAATCAGCATCGGCAGCAGGCGGCTTTTCGAACGATTGCCAGGTGTCAGGAAGGCCTCGAAGAACAGCGTCATCAACGGCACCAGGGTAAACAGGGTGCCGGTGTTGACCGCCGAGGTGTAGCGCAGCGCTTCAAACAACGAGCCGAAATACACGGCCAGCAACAGCCCAAGCCAGGCATGACTGACAAGGCCTTTAGCGGTGATCGTTGTGCCGCCGTTGAGCAGCAGCATCGGCAGAAACGCCAATGCCGAAAACAGCAGCCGCAGGCCGGTCAGCAGGATCGGGTCGATGGATTGGCTGACTTCGGCGGCGGCAAAAAACGAGGCGGCAACCAACACCGCCCAAAGCAACATGCCCGCGTTGGCGGAGGCGAAACTGGTGTGTTTCATCGGTGTGTCCCTGATTAATCAATGGGGTTGGTGTAACAGGTGTTGCGGGCTGAGGATCACGGCGATCATCAGCCAGACAGCAGGCTGGGAGGTGACGCGAACGTTTCCATCACGTTGCCTTGAAGGGCAAGGTCTGGATTAGGCGGTGCGCGGCGGGAGTCGGCAAATCAGAAAGTCATGTGCGGTATTTAAAAATCAAATACTGTTCGGGTTACCGGAAAATATCGCAAAGGATAGCGCACGGATAACGTTTCCAGCGATAGCCTTACGGACCGGCTTGTGATGCTCTCCATAATCCATGTCTATAGTTGAGCCGGCATGCTGCTACGCCATATCCGTTACTTGCTCGCCGTCGCTGAGCATCGCAACTTCACTCGGGCCGCCGAGGCCTTGCATGTCTCGCAGCCAACGCTGTCGCAGCAGATCAAGCAACTTGAGGATGTCCTCGGTGCGCCGTTGTTCGATCGTTCCGGGCGTACGGTGCGTTTGACCGATGCCGGCGAGGCGTATGTGCGTTATGCGCGGTTGGCCTTGCAGGACCTGGAGGCAGGCAAACGCGCGATGCACGACGTGCAGGATCTGACACGCGGCTCGTTGCGGCTGGCCATGACGCCGACCTTCACCGCTTACCTGATCGGCCCGTTGCTGGCGCGCTTCAACAGTCTGTATCCGGGCATCAACCTGAGCGTCGAGGAAATGACCCAGGACCAGATCGAGGCCGCGCTGGCCGCAGACCGACTGGACATCGGCATCGCGTTCACCGGCAGTCACCTGGCGGACATCGACAGCCAGACGCTGTTTGCCGAAACCTTGAGCCTGGTCGTCAGTGAGGCGCATCCAGGGTTTGCCCGGCAACAATCACTCGATGCGCAGGCGCTGGGCCAGCAGTCGCTGGTGTTGCTCAGTGGCGATTTTGCAACCCGCCAGCACATCGACCTGTATTGCCGACAGCAGGGCATCGCGCCGCGTATCGCCATCGAAGCCAACTCCATCAGCGCGATAGTCGAGATTGTTCGTCGCGGGCAACTGGCGACCATTCTCCCCGAGGCCATCACCCGGGAGCTGCCGGGATTGCGCCCGCTGGCGCTGCAACCGGCGTTGCCACAACGCACGGTGGCATTGCTCAGTCGCAAAGGGGCTTATTGCAGCGCGGCGAGTGAGGCATTCAGGGCGCTGGCCAGTGCTCAGTGACCGGGAGCGGGAGCGGCCAGCCACTGGGCGAGCACTGCATCATAGGCACCCGTGGCTTTGCTCAGGTGTAGCCACTGATCCACATAGGCTTTCCAGGCCACATCATCGCGAGGGAGCAAGTAGGCTTTCTCGCTGTACTGCAAGTACTGCTCAGGATTGACCGCGCACAAACCGGGTTTGAGCTTTTGCTGATACCGCGCTTCAGAGGCGTCGGTGATCATCACGTCTGCCTTGTTTTCCAGCAATTGCTCGAAAATCGTTACGTTGTCCGGGAACAGAGTCAGCGTGGCGTTGGGCAGGTGAGTGCGGGCAAAGACTTCGTTGGTACCGCCTGCGGGCTCGATCAATCGCACGGAAGACTGGTTGAGCTGTTCGACGGATTGATAGCGTTGCTGATCTTCGCAACGGACCAGCGGGATTTTTCCGTCGACGCCGAGCGTGTCGCTGAAAGAGGCCTTTTTCTGCCGCTCCAGTGACACCGAAATGCCGCCCATAGCGATGTCGCAGCGATTGGCCAGAAAATCCGTCATCAGGTTCTTCCAGGTAGTGGGAACCCATTGCACGTCAACGTTCAGACTTTTCGCCAGGGAGTGGGCCATGGCGATATCGATCCCTTCATATTCTCCCTCTGTGCGCAGGTAGGTGTAAGGCTTGTAATCGCCGGTGGTACAGACCTTCAGGTGACCGCGTTCAATCACCTGGTCCAGGTGCGACGGTGCATTCTGGGCATAGACCTGGACGCTGAACGTGAGCAAGGAGCAGAGCAGTAAACGTGCTTTCATCGGGTCGTCCTTGAGTGTTGCCAGAGGATGAGGAGTGATCGGCGTCAGTTTAACAAGCACTGCAATAAGCGTCCGACTGCACTGTTTTTGTCGTTGGCTAACGCAACACTTTGAAACACGGAGCGCTCCGACTGACGTTAGGGAGCCTTCCTACATTATTCCGCTTGCCAGCTTGTTAGCGTGTCCAGAAGTTCACGCGAGCAAGACCAAGGACGGTTTGGATATCGCGCGTTGTTGCCATCCCGCTAAAGGATAAGCGAATGTTCCAACCGTCCAATACGGCGCACGTTTCACTGCAGGTTCCCGGTGTTCGCAACGACTTCAAGGTGCTGGCCTTCGACGGCACCGAAGCCATCAGCAGCCTGTATGCCATTCGGGTGGAGCTGGTCAGCGAGTACCCGGATTTCGATCTGGAGAGCCTGCTCAGCCAGCCGGCCTTTCTCCAGTTCGGTCATCACGGCGAAGGTATTCATGGGCGTATCGAAGAAGTGGCGGGGGGCGAACCCGGCAGGCGTCTCACCCGCTATCACCTGACGTTGGTGCCGGCGCTGTACTACTTGCAGTTCAGCCATGACCAACGGATTTTCCAGCACCTGACGGTGCCGCAAATCGTCGCACAGGTGCTCAAGGGGCACGGCATTCAGAGCGATGCCTTTACCTTCCACGTCAGGACCTGCCCCGAACGCGAATACTGCGTTCAATACGGGGAAAACGATTTTGAGTTCATCCAGCGACTGTGCGCCGAAGAGGGAATCGCGTGGCACTACCAGCATTCCCCGGACGGCCATTTGCTGGTGTTTACCGAGGATCAGGTGTTCGTCCCTACACTGGGCGAAACCCCTTACCGACAAGACTCCGGCATGGTGGCAGAGCACCCGGTCATCAACCAGCTCTCCTTGAGCTTCAAGACCCGAACCAGCACGGTCACCCGCCGGGACTATGACTTCCAGCGCCCCAGTCTGTTACTGGAAAACCGCATTACCGCCGAATTCACTCCAACCCTCGAAGACTATCGCTTTCCACTGTCGATGGAGACCGAAAAGCGCGGCAAACAGCTGGTCCAGCAGGCGCTGGAACGACACCGTACTGACTATGCGGTGGCCAAGGGTCAAAGCAATCAACCCCTGTTGCGCAACGGCCACTTCTTCGGGCTGACCGAACACCCGAACAAAAAGTACAACGATCTGTGGCTGTTACTGAGCGTGACGCATGCAGGAAAACAACCTCAATCACTCGAAGAAGCGCTCACCAATGACGCCGTGCCCAAGGACGGTTTCACCCAAGGCTACCGCAACACATTCGCGGCGATTCCGTGGGACGTGGCCTACCGCCCACCGCAGCCCTCCCGAGAACCCATGGTCAACCAGACCGCTCGCGTCGTCGGGCCTCCCGGCGAAGAGATTTATTGCGATGAACACGGGCGGGTAAAGATCAAATTTCCGTGGGACCGGGCGGAACTCAACAACGAAAGGAGCAGTTGCTGGGTGAGGGTTTCATCCAACTGGGCGGGTGAAGGGTTCGGGGCAGCAACTATCCCGCGTGTTGGCATGGAAGTCGTGGTGAGTTTTCTGGAGGGTAATCCCGACAAGCCGGTAATCACCGGTTGCGTGCCGAACAAGGTCACGTCTGTGCCCTACCCCTTGCCCGAGAACAAAACCAAAACCGTGCTGCGCAGCCACAGCACTCCCAGCACAGGTGGTTACAACGAACTGTCGATCGAGGATCGCGCCGGGCAGGAGTTGATCTACCTGCGTGCCCAGCGGGACATGGAGCAGAAGGTTGAAAACGACAGCCGGCTGGAAGTGGGCAATGAACGCCGGGAAACCATCAAGGGCAACTATCATTTGCAGGTTGCCGGGAACAGCTATACGCAAATAGGCGAAACGCTGGTGATCGAGGTCGATGAGACGGTTCATATCGACGCCGGAATCAGTATTACGATGGAAGCGGGAGCCAGTGTCACTTTCAAGGCAGGGGGCACTTCCTCACGATCAATGATGACGGAGTTTTCACCAGTACCGCGATTAAGCCGTGTAATCCGCTTGCACCTGGGACAGCGGCCCAAGTCATATTGCCGCCGGAGATGTTGGAGAGGTTGCTGGCGGCCAAACCCCTCTTGCAGCCGGAAAACGACGCGTCGGACGAGTTGGAGGAAGAGGAGGAAGAAGTCGAACTGGAGGGGATTACCTTACGGATCGGCGTGTTCTTTGATGGCACCGGCAACAACAAAGCCAACAGCGAAACCGTGGCGGCCTGCTATGCCCCGGACGCCAATCTGGTCGAAGCCGCCGAGGAGATACAAAAGCACTGCGCCGCCAATGGGTATGACGGCAATGGGAGCACGCCGGACGATAGTTATGGGAATGATGTGAGCAACATTGTGCGGCTCTACAAGCTTTATGAAGATCAAGTGGACGAAACCGTCCTACCAACCGCAACCAAGACCTCAATTGCCATTTACGTCGAAGGCATCGGAACCACCAGCAATGATGCTGACTCGCTTTACTCGCAGGCAACGGGTCTGGGCGAAACAGGGGTAGTTGCCCGAGTCGAACAGAGTCCGGCACTTATCATGGAGCAGCTGCGCCGGCTAAACGAAAAGAACCCGGACATGGCAGTTGATCGGATTGAATTCGATATTTTCGGTTTCAGCCGGGGGGCGGCAGCGGCGAGGCACTTTGCGAACGAAGTGCTCAAGGGCGAGCACAGCATTCTGGCGAATGCACTGCCAACTGGTTCTCCAATTTTGTCCAGCCGCTTTAACTGGACCGATGTCACCATCAACTTCATCGGCCTGTTCGATACCGTGGCAGCTATTGCCAACCCTTGGTTGTTCGATTTCAGTGGCGCCAACAGCAGAAACCCCGGCGTCAATCTCGGGCTGCCGGAGGGCTGCGCCAACAAAGTGGTGCATCTGGTTGCCCGCGACGAAATCCGCGAAAACTTCGCCCTCAACAGCGCCGGTAGCGCGGATCTGCTCTTGCCCGGTGTGCACTCGGACCTCGGCGGCGGTTATCTGCCAAAGGCCAGGGAAAAACTCCTGCTGGGCAAACCCGTTACCAGCAAAATTAGCCAGGATCGAGCATCGAACCGCAGTGCCGCTTACCTTATCGCCGAAAAAGAATTGTTCACCTGGTATGAAAAAGGCGTCACCGAATTCGACGGCCCAGGCGACGAGCTTAGAGTGGCACTCTGGGAACGCCCCTTGCCCCAATCAACAGAACGAGGCAGAACCAATCCAGACCCAGAGAAGGAGGTTTTTGCCGCGGCCAGTATTGAGCGCCCGGTGCGCGGTGAACTGTCGCTGGTGTATTTGCGCATCATGCGCGAATTGGCCGTCAGGCATGACGTGCCGTTTGACATCATTGATGTCAACGACCCAAAACTGGCCTTGCCTGACGAGCTGGACCCCATCCACAAAAAGCTCCAAGCATACGCATTGGGGGAATCGGCAATCGAGGGGCTGACGTTTGAAGAACGGGCCTTGTTACGCAGTCGCTATATCCACCTTTCCGCGCACTGGAACGCCGTCAAAAACCTGAACAGCAGCGGCATGGACATTGTGTTCATCAACCGCCCAGCCGAAAAAAACCAGCGTGTGGTGCATCCCAATGAGTAACTTCGGCCGCCTTATCAAAAAAGGCGAAGGCCTGCTTTTGGCGCTGATGTTGTTTGGCTGCACACAAAGCTTCGCGCAATCCAGTAATGACCTGCCCTGGTTCTTGGGCTTTTCAGCACCGGCCTATATGGACGTCTGGATCGAAACAGCGGACGTGGTGGATATCCATGAACGTGTATTCAAGGGGGCGGGAGGCGGTATCGCTTCTGTTCCAAAACCTCCAAATAATCAAGGTGTCGCCAAAGGATGGAGCAGCAGCAATGGTGGTGGTAAGGGACGACATGTTACTGGCGCCGACTTGCCCCGATTGATCTACATTCGCTGGCAATCCTTAGTCGAACCGCAAACCTACGAGGCCTACATCGTCATTCCCGAGTCAGCACGGGAGATCATGCGCAAACCCGAAAAAGCCTTTTGCAGAGCTGACGGCAAATGGATCACCGACTACCGCGACGACATCGGCATTGGTCTGGCGCCGGGCGGCATTGCCAAAGTCTGGCTCGGTGGGCCCTGCCTGAAGGCAGTCGAGATTGCTCGGGTGGAAGGGACTATCAACCCGAAAGGCCCTTATGAAGGTAAATCCGGCGGCAAACATCGGCCCCTGTCTGAAGTATCCAAAGCCTACATAGAAAAATTCGGCATCCCCTACGGGAGCTGGTAAAGGAGCGTTAATACATGGATTTAAGAACTCTATTTTTCGCAGCGTTTATGTGGCTGCCCACCGCCTACGCCGCAGCCGAACCCCGCCCGCTGGAAGGGCATTACTACTTGCGCGGCGCAATGGAAATGGGAGCGGAGTTGTTGCTACGAAAGGACGGTACTTTTGCCGGGGGTGTGGCTTATGGAAGTGCCGGTGGTATCGCCAAGGGGACATGGCATGTCGAGGACGACATCCTGACGCTAGAGACTGAGGCCGATTCTCAACCGGCAAAGAAACTCGCCTTCAACTTTTCTAGAGAGAGAACCCTGGCTGAACTTGAGGAGTATTCCCAATACAGCAATAACGACAATGTTGATCTAGTGCGCAAAAACTATGTGATGGAGATGCGGTACGCTCGTCTCCACCCTAAGCCACCGGCCATCAAGCCTGTGTACGTCAGTTTCGAATTTTCCCAAGGACCTTCCAGCCAGCTGCTATTGAATTCGAATGAACAAACAGACCTTTGGTTGCCATACGATCCGCAACGAACACTGAAAAAAATAGGTTTCGCCACCAGCCGCAGTTCAAGTCCAAGCCAGTGGTTCGACGTTTCACCTGCCAGTCGCTCATTCAGCATTGGCTGGAAAAAGCCGAAAAACCAACCGATATCATTTGAAAAACCTGAAGAGAGCGGACTGGCCGAAACTCAACGTTTCTTGGCGGCTGACGCGCAAGATCGTATCAGCAAGAATTACATGGTTACGCTGTTTCACTACGACCCCATCACTCCACCCGCCGTCAATCCAGTCGATGTGTACTGGCAATTTCAAGACGGATCAACCCAGCAACAAATCTGGGCGGATTCGAACCAGCTAAAGTTGACCCAGCCCTATAGCGCCACACAAACCTTGCAAAAAGTTGGCCTGCGGATGAAAGGTTCGACCAAGGATATTCAGTGGTTTGATATCACGCCTGACACCCGATGGCTGGGTTTTGAGTGGGAAGCCTACCCCGATCCCGCAAATGGCGATTTGTCTGTCCTGTTTCAAGATCTGCGGCTGGCGATTGAACCCGACTGCCTGGCAGTGGATTTCGGCAATGGTAAAGCCTGCTTTCGTCGTAACTGACCACGTGCACAAGCGCCCCCGACACATGCGAGCACCTTGATCCAACGCACCGCTATCAACCACAAAAAATGGGCACCCGATTCAATCGGCGTGCCCATTTTCATTACGACTCTCCCCCCGCGATTCAGGGAGTTCGCAGCATTTATGGATTGACGCTGTCTTTCAACGACTTGCCCGGTTTGAACGCAACGGTGTTGCTGGCCTTGATTTTCACTAGCTCACCGGTTTGCGGGTTCTTGCCGGTGCAAGCGCCACGGTGACGCTGCAGGAAGGTACCGAAGCCCACCACGGTGACGCTGTCTTTACAGTGCAGAGCGCCGGTGATTTCTTCGAGAACGGCGTTGAGGACGCGATTTGCCTGCTCTTTGGTGAGGTCAGCCTTTTCAGCGATGGCTGCGGCGAGTTCTGGTTTACGTATGAGTGAAGCCTCTTTGACGGTTTTTTGTTGTTATGTCCGTGCTGTTCTTCCGGAACAGCGCCCGAGGCGCCTCAGGCTCTACTCTGCGGCAGACGGGAGTGAGGATGGCATGAGGCCACGAACGCCCGAGGTCTACGGGGTGCGTGAGCTGGAACAGATCGAGCCGTTTCTCGCCGATCTCTACCTGGCCGTGAAGCGCGCCGAATACCGGCAGTTCATGGGCAAGGTCGGGGAGCAGGACGGGCGCTGGTATTTGCACCAGGCGTGATGCTGAAAGCGGCAGGCTAGAGCCGGCATCGTGATTAAACCTTTTTTTCACGCGCCGCTTGATAACCTGTCGCCCGTAAGTCGTTCCCTTTATCAAGAGTCGCCAGTTATGTCTGCGCAACCCCCTTCCTCAGTCGAGCACGAATGTGCTCGACGCTACGATCAGGAGCACGCGCGAGTCTGCCTCCAGCCGCATCCCCGTGGGCTTGTGCAGCGTTTTTTGCAGTGGCGTGGCAAGCGACTGGTGCGGCGCGCACTCAAGGCGGCCGGCGAGCCGGGGCTGATTCTTGATGTGGCCTGCGGGGCAGGGGGCAACTGGCCGGTGCTGGCCGAGCACACCAATCGGGTGATTCTCGCCACCGACCCGTCCCAGGAAATGCTCGACCACGCCCAGACGCATCATCCGGCCGAGCTGCTGAAACGGGTCAAAACCTTTCAGAGCTCGGCATTCGCCATCGGTTTGCCGGAAAATGCCGTGGATTGCATTTTTTGCATGCGGTTGTTTCAGCACATCGACAACAGTGAGCATCGCTTGGCGATACTGCGTGAGTTTTACCGGGTCAGTCGCGACGCGCTGATCGTGTCAGTACAGCGAGACGGGTATCTCAAGTTGCGTGCGCGGTTCGGCGAGGATGCACAACCGCGTCAGTGGGCCACCAAGGTTGAGCTTGAGGCGGAGTTCCGGCAAGCGGGCTTCAAGACGCTCAAATACCTGGACACCCTGCCTGGCAGCGACCTGCCGCGAGTCTACGTGCTGCATAAAGCTGACTAGCTGTCCTATTCTTCTCGTGTAGCGGGAGTTTCGCTCAAGCTCTTGCTCAGTCAGTGCGCGGAAATCGCCGGGGCCGATATATACTGCGCGCCATTCTTCAAGGGAGAGCCGTGTGGCCATCGATATTCACTGGATTCGCGACAACGATAGCCTCGGTC
The DNA here is from genome assembly GCF_001874645.1 of Pseudomonas frederiksbergensis. Classification (NCBI taxonomy): domain Bacteria; kingdom Pseudomonadati; phylum Pseudomonadota; class Gammaproteobacteria; order Pseudomonadales; family Pseudomonadaceae; genus Pseudomonas; species Pseudomonas frederiksbergensis. The sequence continues at coordinate 1,413,557 of NZ_CP017886.1, read as the reverse complement.
AGTTTTGCGCCCAATGGCAGCGGTTGCCGTTCGTCGCCCTCGACACCGAATTCATGCGGGTCGACACCTTTTATCCGATCGCCGGCCTGTTGCAGATTGGCGACGGCGAGCGCGCTTTCCTGATTGATCCTTTGACAATCGACAACTGGCAACCGCTGGCCCAATTGCTGGAAAACCCGGCAGTGGTCAAAGTGGTGCATGCCTGCAGTGAAGACCTCGAAGTCCTGTTGCGTTTGACCGGTAGCCTGCCAGTGCCATTGTTCGATACGCAATTGGCCGCCGCCTATCTGAACCTGGGCTTCTCCATGGGGTACTCGCGTCTGGTGTCGGAGGTGCTCGGCATCGACCTGCCCAAGGGGGAGACCCGTTCCGACTGGCTGCAGCGTCCGCTTTCGGACACCCAGATCAGCTACGCCGCCGAAGATGCGTTGCATCTGGCGGAGGTTTTCGTGCGTCTGCGGCCGAAGCTGTCAGACGACAAGTACGCCTGGGTCCTGGAAGATGGCGCCGAACTGGTGGCCAACCTGCGCCGCGAAGTCGACCCTTACGAGGTGTATCGCGAGGCCAAGCTGGCCTGGAAGCTGTCCCGCGCGCAACTCGCCGTGCTGCGCGAACTCTGCGCCTGGCGCGAGCACGAAGCCCGCGCCCGCGATCTGCCGCGCAACCGCATTGTGCGCGAGCATTCGTTGTGGCCGCTGGCACGCACCCAGCCGGACAATCTCGCGGCACTGGCGAAAATCGAAGACATGCACCCGCGCACCGTGCGTCAGGACGGTGAGTTCCTGCTGGGTTTGATCAAGCAGGCGGGCAGTGTCTCGCCGGACCAATGGCCGCCAGCGGTGCCGGAGCCTTTGCCGGTGGAAGCCGCAGCCTTGGTCAAGCGTCTGCGGGCGCTCGGTCAGGCCGAAGCTGAACGTTTGAACATGGCCCCGGAACTGATGCTGCGCAAGAAAACCCTCGAGGCCTTGCTCAAGAGCGGCTTCCCTGAGGGCCCTTACCAATTGCCTGATTCGCTGCGTGGCTGGCGCCGCGAATTGATGGGCCAGGCCCTGCTCGACAGCCTGGCCACTGCCGGAGAACAGCCTTGAAACGTATTTGCTCTATCTACCGAAGCCTGAAGAAAAACGAGATGTACCTCTATGTGCTCAAAAGCGATGCACTGGAGCGCGTCCCGGAAAACCTGCTGCTGGCGTTCGGCAAACCGCATCACGCCTTCGACCTGGTGTTGACCCCCGAGCGCAAGCTCTCGCGCGAAGACATCACGGTGGTGCTGGAAAACCTCGACAAGCAGGGCTATCACCTGCAAATGCCGCCGGCCGAAGACGAGTACATCGAGCACTTGCCGGAAGAGCTGCTGCGACGCAATGATCCGGTTTGACGGATGTCTGTAGGGGCTCTGTCCAGAGCCTCTGGAAACAATGGAATTGATTATTTTGGCGAGGGCCGCGATCGAGGGGGAAACACTCCTTCGGCGGTCCTGTGCACTGTTTTTGAAGGTTTGAACCATGCGCGTTCTGATTGCCGAACACGACCACGCTGTGTATGCCCAACTGTTGCGTCAGGCCGCGCCTGAACTGCAAGTCCTGACCAGCGGCGACTCCGCTGAATTGGCCAGCCTGGCCGCCGACTGCCCGGTCTGGCTCGGCCAACCGGACCTGTTGGCGACGCTGCTGCGTCAAGGTCACGAGCCTCAATGGCTGCAATCGACCTGGGCCGGCATTACACCGTTGCTCGCCGACGGCTTGCCCCGCCACTACCGGCTGACCCGTGCGGTCGGGATTTTCGGTCAGGTCATGGCTGAATACGTGCTGACCTACATGCTTGGCCATGAGCGCGAAGTACTGGCGCGACTGGTCAGCCAGGTCGAGCGCAAGTGGGACAATCGCCTGGGCCAGAGCCTGGCGGGGCGCAAGGTGCTGATCGTCGGTGCCGGCGACATCGGTCAGAGCGTGGCGCAGTTCCTGATGCCCTTCGGCGTCAAGCTGTACGGGATCGCCAGTGAGCCGCGCGAGCAGGCGCCGTTCATTGAAGTCGCGGGGCTGGAGGATTTGGGGCGCCTGGTCGGTGAAGTCGATTACGTGGTCAACCTGCTGCCGAATACGCCGAACACTCACGATCTGTACAACGCCGCGTTGTTCAAGCAGTTCAAGTCGACCGGTTTGTTCATCAACGTCGGGCGTGGCGTGGCGGTGGTCGATGCGGACCTGGTAGAGGCCTTGAAGGAAGGGCATCTGGCGGGTGCGGTGATCGACGTCTGCCGGCAGGAACCGTTGCCGCAGCGTCATCCGTTCTGGACCGCCTGGGGCTTGCTGCTGACCGGCCACAGCTCGGCGCCCACCTCACCGTCGATGATGGTGCAATTATTTCTCGAAAACCTGCGGGCGTATCAGGCGGGCGAAACGTTGCGCGGGGAAGTGGATTTCACGCGGGGTTATTGATAGCTGATTGAAAAGATCGCAGCCTGCGGCAGCTCCTACGCGGTATTCGCATTTACCGTAGGAGCTGCCGCAGGCTGCGATCTTTTGCTTTTACAGGCTGAAATCACCCTCAGCCGCCAGCTCGCTCAATGGGCGACGCGGGCTTGGGACTTCCCGGGCTTGCAGGTAATCAGCGAGCGTCGCCTTGTCACCCAGCTTGCCGATCGCCACCGCCGCGTGCAGCGCGTAGCCTTCAGGAATATTCAGCTCCTTGCGGGTCAGCTCCTGATCGAAACCGGCCATGCCGTGGGTGTGCCAGCCGCTGATAGAGGCTTGCAGGGCCAAATGGCCCCAGGCGGAACCGGTGTCGAAGGTGTGCCACAGGGCGGCGGTTTCTTCGGAGGCGCCAGGCGCGGTGAAGGTGGTTTTCGAGATCACGATCACCAGGGCCGAGGCGTGTTGCGCCCAGCTGCGGTTGAACTCGTTCAGCAGACCCAGGTAGCGCTCCCAGTTCGGCGTGTCGCGGCGCGCGTAGAGAAAGCGCCATGGCTGCGAGTTGTAGGCCGACGGCGCCCAGCGAGCCGCTTCGAAAAAGCTCAGCAGGGTTTCTTCAGGGATGCTTTCACCGGTGAAGGCGCGCGGCGACCAACGGTCGGTGAACTGTGGATGAATGGCATATTCGGCAACGCGGGGATTAGCGCTCATGGACGAGTTTCCTGACTACGGTTATGACGCGCAAAGCTACTTCGCGGCGTGATAACTGACAAGTCCTGTTCTACCGATAGTCGCCAGCACTTGGCCCGCGGGGGCTGGGGCACTAGACTGGCGGCCTTTTCACCACCTGATGTTGATGCTTGAGCCATGGCCGCCAAAGTCGAACCTTTCTGGATACGCAAAACTCTCGAACAACTCGATCAAGAGGAGTGGGAGTCGTTGTGCGATGGGTGTGGCCTGTGCTGCCTGCAAAAGCTTGAGGACGAGGAGGACAACAGCGTCTACTACACGCGCATCGCCTGTAAATTGCTCGACCTGAAAACCTGTCAGTGCACCGACTATCCGAACCGTCGCGACTCGGTGCCAGACTGCATCCAGCTCACGCCGGGCAAGGCAGACCAGTTCAAGTGGCTGCCGCCGACCTGCGGTTACCGCCTGGTCAGTGAGGGTAAGGACTTGCCGCTTTGGCATCACCTGGTCTGCGGTGATCGAGACGCGGTGCACCACGAGCGCATTTCCCAGTCCGGGCGCATGCTCGCCGAAGGCAGCGTGGCTGAGGATGATTGGGAAGATCATCTGATTTTTCGGGCGGGTTAAGCACCTGTCGTAGTACGAGCATGTCACGAAGGAGTGTGTATGGCTGTGGCGTTTAGGCTGCCGTTGGCATTGTCGCTTTTATTGCTGAGTTCACCGGTGTGGGCGGCAAAAAAAGTCGATCTGGATTACCACGTACGATTGTTGCCGCAAAGCGATCAGGCTGAAGTGCGCTTGACCCTGGCACGCGGCTCGGCGGTGCGCAGCCTGGATTTTGATCTGGGCGATGGCAGCCAGTACAGCGACTTCAAGGCCGATGGTCAGTGGCAGCTCACACCGGGCAACGTGGCGCGTGGCGTCTGGCGTCCGGCCGCTGACAAGGCCAGCCTGACTTACCGTGTACGCATCAGTCACGCCCTCAACAACGCCAGTTTCGATACCCGCATGACGCCGAATTGGGCGTTGATGCGTGGCGACGATCTGGTCCCGGCGGCGCGCCTGGATCAGCAGGACGGCGTCGAGCTGGTGTCGCGGCTGGAGTTCGAATTACCGGAAGGCTGGAAAAGCGTCGAGACCGCCTGGCCACGGGTTGGCAAGAACCGCTTTCGCATCGACAACGTTTCTCGGCGGCTCGACCGGCCTACGGGCTGGATGCTTGCCGGCAACCTGGGCAGTCGCCGTACGCGCCTGGGCGAAACCGAAGTCACGGTCGCCTCGCCGCAAGGGCAGGGCATGCGCCGGATGGACGTGTTGACGCTGCTGACCTTCGTCTGGCCGCAAGTGCAGGCGTTGTATCCGCGTCATCCCGGAAAACTGTTGATTGTGGGGGCCGCCGACCCGATGTGGCGCGGCAGCCTGGCCGGGCACGAATCGATTTATCTGCACAGTCATTTGCCGTTGGTCAGCGAAAGCGGCAGCAGCCCGTTGATCCGTGAGTTGGCCCAGGTATTCGGGCGAATCAAGGACAGTGATCGCAGTGACTGGATCAACGAAGGCTTTGCCGAGTACTACGCGATTGAACTGCTGCGCCGTGCCGGTGGCATGAGCGATGAGCGTTATCAGACACTGGAAGACAAAATGGCCAAGGTCAGCCATAAAGTCAGCACCCTGCGCGCAGATCAGCTCAGCGCGGCGCAGGTCGCCAAAGCCGTGTTGCTGCTACAGGAGCTGGACCGCGAAATTCGTCTGAAAACCCGCAACAAGCGTTCGCTGGACGACATGTTGCGCGGCGCCATGGACCTCGGAAGGGTGAGCACCAAAGAGTTTGTGGTGCTGGCCGAAAGCATTATCGGCGAGCCGTCGAAAGTGCTGGATACCGAGTTGCTGCGCTAACACCGAAAAAGATCGCAGCCTGCGGCAGCTCCTACGAGTTCACACGGGCACCTGCGTAGGAGCTGCCGCTGGCTGCGATCTTTTGATCTTTTGATCAGGCCCCGGTCTTGGGCGACTTCAGCTCTTCACCGGCCCGTTCGATTTTCGAACGGACGTTGGCCATGTTCTGACGACTTTTTTCGAAGAAGCTTTTTGCCGAGCTGTGACCGGTGATGCCGCGAGCCAGGGCTACACCGCCGAGCGCCACCTCAATCAGCCCGAACACGCCGCCACGGCGCAGGCCTTTGCCGACCATTACCACACCGCCGGCCGTGCTCGCGATGCGTTCCCAGCCCTGGACGTTTTGCGTCGGTGGCGTCTGGAACGGCGCGGGCTCTATGCGTTTGATGTCGCTCATGATCTGTCTCCTGAGGGGCAATGGATATAAAGCTGACTGCGCTGGCGGCTGACTCGTTCCATCCGGTGTTCGGTCTGTCAGCGGAATTTTGGACCGGAACGAGTGTTATTGCCCTTGGCCATGCGGTCGTAAAGCACCACGTTGACGGTGGCGGCCAGATTCATGCAGCCGGTGGTCGGGATGTAGACCACGTCTTCGCACCACTCACGAATCTCTTTATCGAGCGAACCGTCTTCCGGGCCGAAGATATACAGCGCACGGTCCGGGTGGGTGTACTCGGGCAACGAACGGGCGCCATCAACCAGCTCGACCGCCACCGGGACGCAGCCCAGCGGGAGGATTTTTTTCAGGTCGTCGATGCCGATCAGCGGAATGTCGTGGTGGATTTTCTTGGTGTCGGTGACAAAGTCACGGGCGCGTTCATAACGCTTGCCGGTGTAGAACACCGACGCCACGCCGTAACAGCCGGCGGCGCGCATCACCGAACCGACGTTCTCCGGTGATTTGGGGTTATACAAACCAATGCAGCTGTACCGTTTGTTTGCCACGAGCGGGGTGCCCTTCGAGAAAAACCACGATTATACGGGTTTGTGAAGGTCGCGGTGGCGTCAAAAAGATCGCAGCCTGCGGCAGCTCCTACGCGGTATTCGCATTGACCTGTAGGCGCTGCCGGAGCCTGCGATCTTTCGGTTTTACTCGTCTTTTTTCATCAGCCCGGCCAGCGCGGCAAACGGGTTATGCGTCGCCTTGGCAATTTTCGGTGTGCTCAGCGAGCCATCGCCGAAGTACTGCTGGTCGGTATAGCGCGAGTGTTCGTTGTCGTGGCAGTACAGACACAGCAGCTCCCAGTTGGAGCCGTCTTGCGGGTTGTTGTCGTGGTTGTGGTCGCGGTGGTGCACGGTCAGCTCGCTCAGGCGCTTGCCGGAGAACTCACGAGCACAGCGCCCGCAGACGTGCGGGTACATCTTCAGGGCCTTGTCGCGGTAACCCATTTCACGGTCGCGCTGGGCGTCGGCGAGGATGCGGTCCAGTTTGGCCGTGTTGGAGGGAGGCGTTGACGAACTCATGGGTTCACCTTTGTAAAAAGACTAATGACGGTTATACGGCAAGTTTAGCTCAGGCCTTGAGCTTCTCGGCAATCCAGATTGTGTGCCGGGTGCCTTTGTTGCCGTGGGCGAACACTTGCACTTCTTCGGCCTTGAAGCCGGATTTTTTCAATTTGTCGGAGAACTGCCGGTCGGCGCTGGCCGACCACACGGCCAGCACGCCTTTGGGGCGCAAGGCCTTGGCGCAGGCGCTCAGGCCGCCGGCCGAGTACAGCCAGCTATTGGCTTTCTGGGTCAGGCCTTCGGGGCCATTGTCGACGTCGAGCATGATGGCGTCGAAACCTTGCGGCTCGGCCTGCAGGACCTTGGCCACGTCTTCCATGCGGATGACCGTGCGCGGGTCGAGCAGCGGTCGTCCGGATTTTTCACCCAGCGGCCCGCGGTTCCACTCGACCACCCCCGGCACCAGTTCGGCGACCACTACTTCAGCGGTCTTGCCCAGGTGCTTGAGCGCAGAGGCGAGGGTGAAACCCATGCCGAGGCCACCGATCAACACCCGAGAATTCGGGCGGCCGGCGACCTTGCGGCAAGGAATCTCGGCCAGGGCGTCTTCGGAACCGTGCATGCGGGTGTTCATCAATTGCCCGCCGTCACCGCCCTGGATCTTGATGACGAAATCTTCGCCGTACTCGAACAGGCACAGAGCACCGCCGTTTTCGGGGATTGGGGTGGTGTCGAGCAGAACGAAACGTTTCATGGGGCTCTCTTTAAGGAGGGAAACTGGCATCAGGGAGGAGAAACCGGCATTGAGAAGGGCAATCTTGCGCGGTTGGGAGTAGCCTTAAGGCAACAAGCAAGGGCAATGGAGCCATTGATGAAGCGCAACATTCTAACGGTCATTGTGTTGGCCGCGCTCTCGATAAGTGCAGCGCAGGCGCAAGAGTTGCAAGCGGTCCCCGTTACACCCCCGGCAGCCCCCGGCTCACCCGGCACCGCAACCCCCACGCCATACCCGCAGATTACCCCGACCACTGTGCCCAAGGTCGGCAGCAGTAGCGGTGGTGAACCGTTGTTGCCACCGATTGAAATGCCCAACCCACCCAAGGACCAGACCTTGCCGGGGCTTGAGCAGAGCCAGCAGAAAGCCAAGTCCCCTGGCGGTTAAATCTGTTGCGAGAGCAATTGGCCGTCGGCCATGCGCAGGCGTTTGGACAACGACACGGCGATGGCGCGGATGATCTTCGCAGCAATTTTCGGTGCGTCGTTGAGCATCTTTTCCAGCGAGTCCTTGCCCAGATTGAGCAGTTGGCAATTGCTCGCCGCCACGCAACTGGCCGAACGCCGTTCGCCGTCGAGTACGGCCATTTCGCCGAATGCCCGGCCGCTGCGCAGCGTTGCGATCGTCACCGGCTGGCCATCGCTATTGGTTTTCTGCACCGCCACCTGGCCCGAGTGAATGATGCACATGAAGCTGCCTGCATCACCTTCGTGGAAGATCTCTTCGCCCTGGGCGATGGTGCTGAGGCTGAAGTAGCCGGCAGCTGCCGTGAAATCGGCCAGTTGCAGCTGATCGAACAGGCCGCAGTCCATCAGCCAGTCGCGAATTTCTTTGTTCAACAGGGTCGGTTCTGACATGTCATCACGGTCTTTTTCTTGTGCTTTACATTAGGGCACGCAGGCCAGCGGCCCAGTGTTCAGACCGGGCCGGCGGGCAGAGTTCCTCAGGCGATACCCAATACCTTGAATACAAATGCGTATTCGAGCGCTACGTCACGTAATCCTTGATAACGCCCACTCATCCCGCCATGGCCGGCACCCAGTTCGGTCTTGAGCAGCAGCAGATTGTTGTCGGATTTGGTCGCTCGCAACTTGGCCACCCACTTGGCCGCTTCCCAATACTGCACACGGCTATCGTTGTAGCCAGCGATCACCAGGGTCGCCGGATAGGCGTGAGCGCTGACGTTTTCATAGGGTGCGTATGCCTTGATCCGATCATAAACCGCTGGCTCTTCAGGATTGCCCCACTCGTCGTATTCGGTGACGGTCAGCGGTAGATCCGGGTCGAGCATGGTGTTGAGCACGTCGACGAACGGCACCTCGGCAATTGCCGCCGCGAACAGCTCCGGCCGTTGGTTGAGTACCGCACCGATCAGCAAACCGCCGGCACTGCCGCCGCTGATGGCCAGTTGCTTCGCGGTGGTGTAGCCGTTGGCGATCAGGTGTTCGGCGCAGGCGATGAAGTCGCTGAAGGTGTTCTGCTTGTGCTCCTGCTTGCCGGCGCGATACCAGGCTTCGCCCAGTTCACCACCGCCGCGCACGTGGGCGATGGCGAAGGCAATGCCGCGATCGAGCAGGCTCAGGCGCGCATGGGAGAACCACGGGTCGAGGCTTTCGCCATAGGCGCCATAGCCATAGAGGTAAAGCGGCGTCGGTTTGCCCAGCATGTCGCGTTTGACCACCAGGCTGACCGGCACCTGTGTGCCATCGGGCGCAGTCGCCCACAGGCGCTGACTGACATAGGCATCGGCGTCGAAGGGGCCAAGCACCTGGGTTTCCTTGAGCACTTTCTGTTCGCCGCTGGCGAGGTCGAGCTGACGAATCTGCGCCGGGCGATTCAGCGCCTCGTAGCGCAGACGGATCTTGTCGCTCGCAAACTCCAGGCTGTTTTGCACATGCAGGCTGTAGGCCGCGTCCGGCAGTTGCACGCGGTAAGCGGGCAGGCCGTGCGCGTGAACTTCGATGATCGGCAAACCGCCTTCGCGCAGACTCAGGGTCATGGCCGAGGCATTCAGGCTCAGGCCATCGAGCATCACGGTGTCGCTGTGAGGGATCAGGTTTTGCCAGTCGGATTCGGAGGGTACAACGCCGGTGTCGGCGGCCTGATACAGCGCGAAGTTGATGCCGTCGCGGTTGCTGCGAATCAGCCAGGTCCATTGGTCGTCGAGCTTGCCGTGGTCGACGTCGTACTCGTGATCTTCAACCCGTGGCGCCAGGCAGGTGAATGGCTGTTGTGGCTGCGAAGCATCGAGCGCCCAGACTTCGCTGGTGGTTTTGCTGCCCAGCGACAGCAGCAACTGGCGTTCGGAGCTTGAGCGATAGCAGTGCAGGAAAAACCGCCCGTCCGGTTCAAAGAAGACTTCTTCGGCGGCGGTACTGTCGAGACGATAACGAAACAGCTTGTGCGGGCGATGAGTGTCATCCAGCTCGCCGAAGAACAGCGTCAGGCTGTCGTTGGCCCAGGTCATGCTGCCGTCGCAATGCTCGAATTGCAGTTCGCTGACCTTGCCGCTGGACAGTTCCTTGACGAACAGCGTGTAAATCTCTTCACCGCTGGTATCGAGGCTGTAGGCCAGGCGCTGGTGGTCCGGGCTGATGCTGAAGGCGCCCAGCGAGAAAAAGCCGCCATTGGCCAGCACGTTGGGGTCGAGCAGCAGTTGTTCCTGACTTTCGTCGACCTGCAGGCTGTCGTCGGCCGGGCGCGGGCAGCGGTAATGCCGGGCATATTCGTCACCGGCGGTGGTGCGGGTGTAATAAAGGTACGGCCCCCATGGGGAGGGCAGCGACAGATCGGTTTCGAGAATCCGGCTTTTTATTTCGTTGAACAGGGTTTCTCGCAGTTCGGCCTGGTCGGCCAATTGTGCTTCCTGGTAGCTGTTTTCAGCCTTGAGGTAGTCGAGCACCTGTGCGCTGTCGCGCTCCTGCAGCCAGGCGTACGGGTCATCGCCGTCGGCCTTGTGGGCAATCGGGGCGCTGCAAACGTGGGCGATTAGGGGCATGAAGGACTCTCAGGGGTTAAGCAAAAAGGGCTTCACAGACGGCGGGGCAGCCTGATCGGTGAAAAGCCGTTATCATAAGCGCCTCTTTGCCTGCCTTGCCATGGACACCATGACCGAGAACGACTATCTGATCGCTTGGGGCTTTTACGCCTTTGCCGCTTTAGGCTGCCTATTGGTGTGGATGCGACTGACCCGCTGGATGTGGCGCTGGTTGCGCGAGCCACTGCGTCTGCTCATGGTCGTGCTGTTGTTCAGCCCGACCATCATCGACCCGGTGAAGGAAAAATTCGCTCCAGCCGTCGCCATTACTGCCCTGGACTTGATGTTCAAGGTCGGGAACAACGCCTGGCGCGCGATCTCCGACCTGGTCATGTACGGCATGATCGTCTTCGGCATTTACCTGGTTTTCGTGTTGATCCGCTTTCCCATCGAGCGCGCTTCCAATGCTCACAAGGAACGGGAAGCCGCCGCGAAAGCCGCTGCCAAGGCCGCCGAGCCTGATGATGATCAGCCCTTTGGCGGTGCTGGCGATGATCGTTATGGTCGTCCGCCGGTTCCGAGTAACCCCCAGCGTTCTCGAGTAGAACCCCGTCTTTGACGTTACGCCGGCATTGAAGCGAGAGTCCAGGCATGTGTGAGTTATTGGGCATGAGCGCCAATGTCCCGACCGATATCGTGTTCAGCTTCACCGGGCTGATGCAGCGTGGCGGTCGAACCGGCCCGCATCGGGACGGTTGGGGCATCGCGTTCTATGAGGGCCGCGGCCTGCGCTTGTTTCAGGACCCGGCGGCGAGTTGTGATTCTGAAGTCGCACTGCTGGTGCAGCGCTATCCAATCAAAAGCGAAGTGGTGATCGGGCATATCCGCCAGGCCAACGTTGGCAAGGTCTGCCTGTCCAACACTCACCCGTTCGTGCGTGAGTTGTGGGGACGCAACTGGTGTTTCGCGCATAACGGCCAACTCTCCGATTTCCAGCCGACCGCCAGTTTTTACCGGCCGATTGGCGATACCGACAGCGAAGCGGCGTTCTGCGATGTGCTCAACCGCGTGCGTGAAGCCTTCCCGGAACCGGTCGAGGTCGAGCAATTTCTACCCGACCTGGTGGCGGCGTGTGCCGAATATCGCAGCAAAGGCGTGTTCAATTGCCTGTTGAGCGACGGTGACTGGCTGTTCTGTTATTGCTCGACCAAATTGGCGCAGATCACCCGTCGTGCGCCGTTTGGTCCGGCACGTTTGAAGGATGTGGACGTTATCGTCGACTTCCAGGCCGAAACCACACCCAACGATGTGGTGACGGTCATTGCCACCGAACCCCTGACCGAAAACGAAACCTGGACCCGTTACGAACCGGGTCAATGGAGCCTTTGGCGACGCGGTGAATGCGTCAGCCAGGGCAAGACCGAATAAGGAACACCTTTCTATGTTGCTCAGTTATTTGCGGCTGGTGTTGTTTGCGATCGGCCTGTTGGTGGGTGTGCAGGTGCCGGGTTTCATCAACGATTACGCCAAACGGGTCGAGGCGCATCTGATTGAAGCGCAGACCGGCTTGCGGGGTTTTCAGGGCACCGCCGAGCAGTTTTTCAAAGGTGATTTGCAAGCGCTGGTCGCTCATTACCGTGCCAGTGACGACCCGGTGTTTCGCAGTGATGCGGATAGCCTGAGCACCTTGCTCACTCGCCAATTGGCGCTGGACAAGCAATTCCAGGCCATGCAAGGCCCGTGGTACATCCGCGTCTTGCAGGTGGTGTTGGCGGCTGACCCGGATATTCGCAAGGAAACCTGGAATGGCTACAGCTACCAGCTGTTGCTGACGCCTGAAGCCATGGGCTGGGGGCTGAGCGGGGCGATGTTGCTGTCGTTCGGGCTGGAATGTCTGTTCCGTCTGATCGACTGGGTGGTGTTGGGCGGCAAGCGCCTGCGCCAGAGCCGGCCGATCGAAGAGCGCGATATGCGCGGTTTGTAACACCGTCGAACGTGCAGGGTCGGCTTGCCGGCGATTGAGCGATGCGGTGCGCTTGACCGGTTAAAACGCATCTTCATTGCGAGGAGCCGGGCGTGGAGGTGAATGACCGCACCCAGCGGATGCCGATGGCGGCCAGCGCGTAGGTCAGCGCTACCAGCCAGAAGCTGTGAGCCAGCCCCACCATTCCCATGCCGATCCCACCGAGAACGGCCCCCAGCAAAGCGCCAGCCTTGGCCGCGCTGTTGCCGAGGCCGAGGGCAAAACCCTGTTGGCTTGAAGAAACGGTGTTGGCGATCAGCGCATAGGCGACGGGCAGCAGGGCGCCTTGCCAGATACCCCAGACCAGCCGGCTGACGAGAAACCCCAGCCATTCGTTGGCCAGCGCCGTGGCCGCGAGCGTCAGGGCGCACAGCCAGGCGACGCCTTCGATGACGCGCAAGGTGTAGGCCGGTTGCCAGCGGTCGAACAGACGTCCCCACAGCGGGGCGGAAATGGCCAGGGTCGCGGCGCTTGCCGCATAAGTGGCGCCGATCAGCCAGCTCGGCGCGTGCAGAATCTCGGCGACGTACAACGCGTAGAACGGCTGCGGCATCATCTTCGCGGCCTGAATCAACACGATCACCAACAGGATTCCACCGAGCCAGCCTTTGGGCTGGGCCACCGGTGCGAGCGGTTTTTTCTTCGAGGCCCGCGCCTTGTCGGCCGGCAGGAAAAAACTCCCCAGTGCACACAGCAGGCAAATCGCCGTTGCGCCATAACAGAGCAGGGCGAACCCCGAGACGTCCATCAACCAGCCACCCCACACCGGGCCGATCAACGAGCCGACGGCGGTCGCCGATTGCAGGCGTGCCAGGGTGTGACCACGCCGGGAACTGTCGCAGCAGGCCAATGCATAGGCTTGCGCGGCGGCGAGAAACCCGGCCAATGCGCCTTGCATCACTCGAATGCCCACCAGCAGCCACGGGTCGAGGGTGATGGCCGCCAACCCTTGGCACAGCGCGAGTGCCAGCAACGCCCGAACGATCATCGGCTTGTGCCCGGTGCGATCACCCAACCGGCCCCACACGGGAGTCAGGAGCATGGCCGCGAGCATCGGGCCGGCATAGACCAGCGCCGATAACAGCGCGGTGTAGCCGGCGCCCTCTGGCCCGAGCAGATGCTGGATCTGCAAGGGCCAGAACGGGCCGCTCATTTCCATCGCACCCATGGAGACCAACTGGATGACGACCAGCAGCCGCAATGCGCGACCGTCAGCAGGCAATAGCGGCTGTTTTTGCGTGTGAGCGCGCATCACGTCCGATTCCTTCTGGACAGGTGTTTAGCTGAAAGCGCGCAGAGAGTACCGGCTTAATACACAATTCAAATGATAGTAATTCCTGCTTTTAGCGTGGGAATCTTCCTTATCTACGGTCAATGCTTTTTTAGGTTGAAGCGTTGGTGCCGCAAACCCGGGGCAAGCCACTCGATGCGCAGTAACTGATAATCTGCGGGACCGCTCGAAAGTCCCTCGGTCAAAACGATAAAAACCCTCAGGAGTACTCACCGTGAGCCGCCTGTTATTGAACTGCGATATCGGCGAAAGCTTTGGTCACTGGACCATGGGGCTGGATGCCGAAGTGATGCCGTACATTGATTGCGCCAACATTGCCTGCGGGTTTCATGCTGGTGACCCGAGCATCATGCGCAAGACCGTCAGCCTGGCGCTGAGCCATGGCGTGCAGATTGGCGCGCATCCGGCCTATCAGGATCTGGTGGGGTTTGGCCGCCGTTCCATGGCCTACACCGCGCAGGAGCTTCAAGATCTTCTGCACTACCAGATCGGCGCGCTGGACGGCATTTGCCGGGCTCAGGGGGCTCGCGTGAGTTACGTCAAACCCCACGGTGCGATGTACAACGACATGATGGCCAATCCGGCGCAGCTGCGGGCGGTGATTCAGGCCGTCGCGACGTATGACCGGCAACTGCCGTTGATGCTGATGGCGACCCGTGACAACAGCGCGGCTCAACTGATGGGCGATGAGTACGGTGTGACGCTGTGGTTCGAAGCGTTCGCCGATCGTGCCTATGACAGCGCCGGGCATCTGGTTTCGCGGCAGTTACCGGGTGCGGTGCATCATGATCCCGAGAAAATCATTCAACAGGCGCTGACCATCGCTCGCGGTGACAATCTTGTCGCCAGCGACGGCAGTGCCTTGCATTTGCAGGCCAACACCCTGTGCGTACATGGCGACAACGCCAGTTCGGTGGCGGCTGTGCAGCGGATCCGTGAAGCATTGAATCAGCAGAGTGCGCCATGAAACCACGGGTTGAAGTGGTGGCCATCGATTGCTTGATGGTGCGGCTGTTCGATGAAATCGCCGAAGCCAACATGCCGTGGTTGCTCGCCGCCAGCGAGCGACTGCGTGCAGGGTTCGCCGGACATTTGATTGATCTGGTGCCGTCTTATACAACCCTGATGGTGCATTACGATCTACGCGCCTTGAGCCCGGTTCAGGCGCGGGAACTGATCGCCGAAGCCTTGAGCGATCTGACCCCCAACGCCCGGGCCAATGGCCAATGCCATGTGTTGCCGGTCTGGTATGACGTGAGCGTTGGGCCTGAACTGAGCCTGCTTGCGCAACGCAGCGGGCTGGCGGTGGAGGAGGTGATTCGCCGTCACAGCGAGCGCGAGTATCAGGTGTTCGCGTTGGGGTTTGCGCCGGGCTTTGCCTTTATGGGGCTGGTTGAAGACGTGCTGGCCGCGCCCCGTTTGAATACCCCACGCAAGCGCGTGGCGGCTGGCAGCGTAGGAATTGCCGAGCGGCAGACAGCGGCTTATCCGGTGGTGTCGCCGGGTGGCTGGAACCTGATTGGGCGCACCCCCGCCAAACTGTTCGACCGCGAACGTGAGGGCTACAGCCTGATGCAGCCGGGCGATACGGTGCGTTTTGCGGCGGTCAGTCATGCCGAGTTCGTCAATCTGGGCGGCGACGATACGCCGCTGGAGGTGCTGGCATGAGCCGTTTGACGATCGAAGCCAGCACGCCGCTGTGCCTGTTGCAGGATGCCGGCCGGTTCGGTGTGCGGCATCTGGGCGTGACCCAGGGCGGTGCGGCGGATTGGCTGTCGATGTCCTGGGCCAACTGGCTGCTGGGCAACTCGCCGGAGGCCGCGGTGATTGAAATCACCCTCGGCGGTTTGACCCTGGAGGCACGGGACGATTGCTGTCTGGCGCTGGCGGGAGCGGACCTCGGTGCACTGCTCGACGGCCAGCCGCTGGCGCCGTGGCGCAGTTTTCAGCTGAAGAAAGGCCAGCGTTTGCAATTCACCCAACCCTTGCTCGGTGCCCGTGCCTATCTGGCAGCGCCCGGCGGTTTCAACGCGCCCCAGGTGTTGGGCAGTTGTGCGACGGTGGTGCGTGAAGAACTCGGTGGTCTGGACGGTTTTGGTCGGCCCTTGGCACGAGGTGCCGAGCTGAGTTATTCGGGGCAGGCGCAGGCTCTGCGGGAGGTGCCGCGCGAGCGGCAACCGGACTTCACGCTGAATCAGCCGCTGGATCTGGTGCTCGGTGCGCAACATGGCGAGTTCAGCGGGCAAAGCCTGTTCGATGCCTTCAACCGTGTCTGGACCCTCGACAGCCGTGCCGACCGCATGGGTATTCGCTTGCTGGGGACGGCGTTGCAGTATCAAGGCAAGCCGATGATCTCCGAAGGCATCCCGCTGGGCGCAGTTCAGGTGCCGCCGGACGGGCAGCCGATCGTGCTGCTCAATGATCGGCAGACCATTGGCGGTTATCCACGGTTAGGCGCGTTGACGCCGTTGGCGTTGGCACGATTGGCGCAGTGTTTGCCGGGGCAGCAGATCCGGTTGACGCCAGTGGTGCAAGAGACGGCGCATCAACAACAGGTCGAGTATTTGCAGCGGTTTGCGTGACCCGACGTAGGAGCTGCCGAAGGCTGCGATCTTGGTTTGTTGCCACATCAAGATCAAAAGATCGCAGCCTGCGGCAGCTCCTACACTGCGATCTTTTCAATCATTTCGAGAGAAACCGCATCCCCTCTTCCAGCCCGCGCAAGGTCAGCGGGAACATCCGGTCTTCGATCAGATCGCGCACGATGTGGGTCGAGGAGGTGTAACCCCAGGTGTCTTTCGGGTAGGGATTGATCCAGATGAGTTTTTTGTACTTCTCCATGAAACGCTGCATCCACACGTAACCGGCTTCTTCGTTCCAGTGCTCGACGCTGCCGCCGGCCTGGGTGATTTCGTAAGGCGCCATGGCGGCGTCGCCGATGAAGATCACTTTGTAGTCGGCGCCGTATTTGTGCAGCAGGTCCATGGTTGCCGTGCGTTCCGAGCCACGGCGCATGTTGTTCTTCCACACCGATTCATAAATGAAGTTGTGGAAATAGAAGTACTCCAGGTGTTTGAACTCGGTCTTGCAGGCCGAGAACAGCTCCTCGCAGATCTTTACATGGGCGTCCATCGAGCCGCCGATGTCAAACAACAGCAACAACTTGATGGTGTTGCGTCGCTCCGGGCGCATCTGAATATTCAGCAGCCCCGCGTCGCGGGCGGTGTGGTCGATGGTGCCGTCGATGTCCAGCTCATCCGCCGCGCCTTGACGGGCGAACTTGCGCAGACGCCGCAGGGCCACCTTGATGTTGCGCGTGCCCAACTCGACCTGATCGTCGAGGTTCTTGTACTCGCGCTGGTCCCAGACCTTGACCGCTTTGCCCTGGCGTTTGCCGGCATCGCCAACCCGGATGCCTTCCGGGTTGAAACCGCCGGAGCCGAACGGGCTGGTGCCACCGGTGCCGATCCACTTGTTGCCGCCGGCATGGCGTTCTTTCTGTTCTTCCAGACGCTTCTTGAACTCTTCGATCAGCTTGTCGAGCCCGCCGAGAGACTGGATCTGTGCCCGTTCCTCAGCGGTCAGCGAGCGTTCGAATTCCTTGCGCAACCAGTCTTCGGGAATCAGCGCCTGAAGGTGATCGTCGAGTTTTTCCAGGCCATTGAAGTAGGCCCCGAACGCCCGGTCGAACTTGTCGAAATGCCGTTCGTCCTTCACCAGAATTGCCCGCGACAAGTAGTAAAACTCGTCCATGTCGGCGAAGGTCACGCGCTGTTTCAGCGCGTTGATCAGATCCAGCAGCTCACGCACCGAGACCGGCACCTTGGCTGCACGCATTTCATTGAACAGGTTGAGCAGCATGGCTATCGCCTACGACTTTGTGAAAAGAGGAATCAGCGGGTGCCGCGACGGCTCATAAAAGCCAGCCGCTCAAGCAACTGCACGTCCTGTTCGTTCTTCACCAGGGCGCCGGCCAGCGGCGGGATGGCCTTGGTCGGATCGCGTTCGCGCAGTACCGCTTCGCCGATGTTGTCGGCCATCAGCAGCTTGAGCCAGTCCACCAGTTCGGACGTCGAGGGTTTCTTCTTCAGGCCCGGGACTTTGCGCACGTCGAAGAACACGTCCAGCGCTTCACTGACCAGGTCTTTCTTGATGTCCGGGTAGTGCACGTCGACGATCTTTTGCAGGGTGACGCGGTCCGGGAAGGCGATGTAGTGGAAGAAGCAGCGGCGCAGGAAGGCGTCCGGCAGCTCTTTCTCGTTGTTTGAGGTAATGATGATGATCGGGCGCTGCTTGGCCTTGATGGTTTCGTCGATCTCGTAAACGTAGAACTCCATCTTGTCGAGTTCTTGCAGCAGGTCGTTCGGGAACTCGATGTCGGCCTTGTCGATTTCGTCGATCAGCAGAATCACCCGCTCCTCGGACTCGAAGGCTTCCCACAGCTTGCCCTTTTTCAGGTAGTTACGGATGTCATGGACCTTGTCCGCACCCAACTGCGAGTCACGCAAGCGGCTGACCGCGTCGTACTCGTACAAGCCCTGGTGAGCCTTGGTGGTGGACTTGATGTGCCAGGTGATCAGCTTGGCACCAAAGGACTCGGCCAGTTGCTCGGCCAGCATGGTCTTGCCGGTGCCGGGCTCGCCCTTGACCAGCAAAGGGCGCTCCAGGGTGATGGCGGCGTTGACCGCCAGCTTCAGGTCATCGGTGGCGACGTATGCGCGGGTGCCTTCGAACTTCATCGGTAATTCCTCGAACGGTAACGCCAATCTGCGCCGGGCAGGGCGGGCGAAATAAAAGTATGCCCGACTATAACGCGGCGCCCGGTCGACTGTGAACGCAGACGGCGTATTCAGTCTCTGAATGGGGCGTCACAGGGTGACTCGGTCAGCTCAAGAAATGGATACAAAGTATGTGCCCCTGTTCGTCGTGACTGGACGCCCAAGGGGGCGAGGCATACCCTTGAAGGCCTCTCCAACGCTGCATAAGGACCCAGCCATGAGCCGCATTTTTGCTGACAACGCGCATTCCATCGGCAACACGCCATTGGTTCAGATCAACCGTATTGCGCCTCGTGGTGTGACCATTCTGGCGAAGATTGAAGGGCGCAATCCGGGCTATTCAGTCAAATGCCGGATCGGCGCGAGCATGATCTGGGACGCTGAAAGCAGCGGCAAACTCAAGCCGGGCATGACCATTATCGAACCGACTTCGGGCAACACCGGCATCGGTCTGGCGTTCGTCGCCGCTGCGCGTGGTTATAAGCTGATGCTGACCATGCCGGCGTCCATGAGCATTGAGCGGCGCAAGGTGCTCAAGGCCCTTGGCGCCGAACTGGTACTGACCGAGCCTGCCAAAGGCATGAAAGGTGCCATCGAAAAGGCCGCAGAAATTCTGGCCAGTGATCCGGCCCGGTACTTCATGCCGCAGCAGTTCGAAAATCCGGCTAACCCTGGGATCCACGAAAAAACCACCGGCCCGGAAATCTGGAACGACACCGACGGCGCGATCGACGTGCTGGTCTCGGGTGTTGGCACCGGCGGGACGATTACCGGTGTCTCTCGGTATATCAAGAACACCAAGGGCAAGCCGATCCTGTCGGTGGCGGTGGAGCCTGTGGTCTCGCCGGTGATCACCCAAGCCATGGCCGGCGAGGAAATCAAGCCAAGCCCGCACAAGATCCAGGGCATCGGCGCTGGTTTTGTGCCGAAAAACCTCGATCTGTCGATGGTTGACCGGGTTGAACTGGTCAGCGATGAAGAATCCAAGGCCATGGCCCTGCGCCTGATGCAGGAGGAGGGGATTCTCTCCGGGATTTCCTGCGGTGCGGCCATGGCGGTTGCCGTGCGTCTGGCCGAAACCCCGGAAATGCAGGGCAAGACCATTGTGGTGATCCTGCCGGACTCCGGCGAGCGTTATCTGTCGAGCATGTTGTTCAGCGATTTGTTCACCGAACAGGAATTGCAGCAGTAACGCTCAAAAGATCGCAGGCTGCGCCAGCTCCTACATGGGGCACGTCATTCAGCGTAGGAGCTGGCGCAGGCTGCGATCCGTTGATCTTGATCAGTCACGGTTCAGGAGCCTTATGTTAATAACTGCTTTGTTGCGCAATCCTTAATACTGATTGTTCAGTTATGCGGGTTTTTCCGAAGGGCGGTAGTGTTTATCATGGCCGACTGCCGCGCCGGATAAAGGGTGATGCGCAGCGTTGTTTATTCTGAAGGAGTTGTTGCATGACCTTATCCTTTGCCGCCAAGGCCTCGCTGTTGCTGCTGTTTGTGGGCAGCACCCTGTACGTGCATTTGCGCGGCAAGGCGCGTTTGCCGGTCTTGCGGCAGTTCGTTAACCACTCGGCGCTGTTCGCTCCTTACAACGCCTTGATGTACCTGTTCTCGGGAGTGCCGTCCAAACCGTATCTGGACCGCAGCAAGTTTCCGGAACTGGATGTGCTCAAGGAAAACTGGGAAGTCATTCGTGACGAGGCCATGCATTTGTTCGACGAGGGCTATATCCGCGCCGCCGAGAACAACAACGACGCCGGTTTCGGTTCGTTCTTCAAGAAGGGCTGGAAGCGTTTCTACCTCAAGTGGTACGACAAACCACTGCCGTCGGCCGAATTGTTGTGCCCGAAAACCGTCGAACTGGTCAGCCGCATCCCCAACGTAAAAGGTGCGATGTTTGCCCTGTTGCCTGGCGGTAGCCACCTCAACCCGCACCGTGACCCGTTTGCCGGTTCCCTGCGCTATCACCTGGGCTTGTCGACACCGAACTCCGACGACTGCCGTATTTTTGTCGACGGTCAGGTCTACGCCTGGCGCGACGGCGAAGACGTGATGTTCGATGAAACCTACGTGCATTGGGTCAAGAACGAAACCGAAACGACTCGGGTCATTCTGTTCTGTGACATCGAGCGACCGCTGAGCAACCGCTTGATGACGCGTATCAACCGTTGTGTCAGTGGTCTGCTGGGCCGTGCCACGGCGCCGCAAAATCTCGATGACGAGCGCGTCGGCGGGATCAACAAGGTCTACGCCTGGAGCAAGACTTCCAGCGACAAATTCAGCGGAGTGGTGAAAAAGTGGAAGCGCCGTAATCCGAAGCTGTACCGCATCCTGCGGCCGGTATTGGCGGTTGTGGTGCTGACGGCGCTGGGTTACTGGTTGTTTGGCTGAAGGCTCTTCAATAAAAAACCGCTCCTTGAGAGCGGTTTTTTTTTGATCTGGCGAATGTTACGGGCGTCAGCAGCAGCGCTTGAAAACTACCGTGCCACCACCTCGGAAGGCTTCACCACCGCAGGCTTCAACACCAGCCACAACGCCCCCGCAATCAACAGCCCGCCATACAGATGCGCCATCGACAGCGGTTCATCGAGAAACAACGCGCCCCACAACACGCCGAACGGCGGGATCATGAAGGTCACGGTCATCGATTTGACCGGGCCGATCGAGCTGAGCAGGCGGAAATACAGGATGTAGGCAAACGCCGTGCACCCCAGGCCCAAGCCCAGCAGCGACAACCAGACGCTCCAGCCACCCCAGCTAACGGGCGGTTGGTTGATGACGCTATAGCCGAACAACGGCAACAGAAGCAGCGTTGCACCGAGCATGCTGCCCAGCGCCGAAAGACGGCTGTCGAGGCCGCCTTGATGGTCGAGCCAGCGCCGCGCCAGGAAGCCGGCGAAACCGTAGCAAGTGGTCGCGAGCAGGCAGGCCAGTGCGCCCATCAGCAATTCCATGTCGAAGGCCACGGGACCGGCACGGGTCAGGATGGCGACGCCAAACAACCCAAGGGCAACTCCGGCAATCTTCGAGAGGGTGAGTCTTTCGCTGAAGAACAGTCCGCCGATCAACACGCCCATCAGCGGGGTGGTGGCGTTGAAAATCGCCGAGTAACCGGCCGGCAGCACTTGAGCGGCCACCGAGTACAGGGTTGCTGGAACACCAGAGTTGATCATTCCGAGCAGCAGCACGGTTTTGAACTTGCCACGGAAGTCCCAACTGACCCGCATCAGCGCTAAAATCACCAACAACCCGGTCGCGGCGATCGACACGCGGAAAAAAGCAGTGGGGATTGTGCCAATCACTGGGGCAATGATGCGCATAAACAGGAAACTCGCCCCCCAAATGGCAGCGAGTGACAACATACGCAGAATATCGACGGGGATCACGGCTCGTTCCTTCCATTATCAGGGCGCAAGTGTCGCTGCCGCAGGGAGCCAAGGCAATGGTTGCGTTGCGTAACAATTGACCTCTAAGCTCAGCCTCCAACGATAAGAATCATCCCGTAGAGGTCTTCACATGCCGCAGCCATGGCCCGCCGCCGAAATCGCTCAGATGATCCTCGACGGCTTCGACGATTACCGCGAGCATTTCCGCCAGATCACAGACGGTGCCCGGGCGCGATTCGAGCAGGCGCAGTGGCAGGAAGCGCAGGTTGCGTCGGCGGCACGGATCAACCTCTACGAAGCCAAGGTCAGCGAAGTGGTGGGGTGCCTGCATGCCGCCTTCGAGACGGATGTGCTGATGGATGTCGGCTGCTGGCCGCTGGTCAAAAGCGCCTACATCAGTCTGATCGACCTGCGCTTCGACGATGAACTGTCCGAGACCTGGTACAACTCGATTTTCTGCGGGCTGTTCAGCCACGACCTGATCAGCGACGGCTGCATGTTCATCCACACCACACGGCCCAGCCTGCGCCGTCCCCGGGCTGCGCAAACCCGGTCCTATAAACCGCAAGGCCAGTTGTCGAACATGCTCGCAAGCATTTTTGCCGACTACCACTTCAGCGAGGATTACGCGAACCTGGCCGGCGACCTGCGCCGACTTGAAGCGCAACTGCGCGAGAACCTGCCCGATTGGGTTTGCAAGGACCCGGAGTTGAGCGTCGAGCTGTTTTCCTCGGTGCTTTACCGCAACAAGGGCGCCTACCTGGTGGGACGCATCTACACCACGGACGAGCAATGGCCGCTGGTGATTCCGCTTCTGCACCGCGAAGGTCGGGGGATTCAGATCGACGCCTTGATCACCGATGAAGCCGACGTGTCGATCATTTTCTCGTTCACCCGCTCGTACTTCATGGTCGATGTGCCGGTGCCAGCGGAGTTCATCGGTTTTCTCAAACGCATCCTGCCGGGCAAGCACATCGCCGAGCTGTACACCTCGATCGGTTTCTACAAACACGGCAAATCCGAGTTCTACCGGGCACTGATCAACCACCTGGCCAACACCGACGACCAGTTCATCATGGCCCCCGGTGTGCGCGGCATGGTCATGAGCGTGTTTACCCTGCCGGGGTTCAACACCGTGTTCAAAATCATCAAGGACCGTTTCTCGCCGTCGAAGAACGTCGACCGCGCCACGGTGATCGAGAAATACCGCCTGGTAAAAAGTGTCGACCGGGTCGGGCGCATGGCCGATACCCAGGAGTTCGCGGATTTCCGTTTCCCGTTGAGCAAGTTTGATCCGGCGTGTCTGGCCGAGCTGCTGGAAGTCGCCGCGTCGACGGTTCAGGTGGAAGGCGACACGGTATTGATCCGTCACTGCTGGACCGAGCGGCGCATGACGCCGTTGAACCTCTACCTGGAAAACGCCAACGACGCTCAGGTGCGTGAAGCGTTGGAAGATTATGGCTTGGCGATCAAGCAACTGGCGGCGGCGAATATTTTTCCCGGCGACATGCTGCTGAAGAACTTCGGCGTCACCCGACACGGGCGGGTGGTGTTTTATGACTACGACGAGATTTGTTTTCTCACCGAAGCCAACTTCCGCCACATCCCGCAGCCGCGCACACCGGAAGACGAAATGGCCTCCGAGCCCTGGTATTCGATTGGACCGCTGGACGTGTTCCCTGAGGAATTCCCACCGTTCCTGTTCGCTGATTCCGGGCAGCGACGGTTGTTCGATCAACTCCATGGCGAGCTGTACAACGCCGATTACTGGAAAGGCCTGCAAGCGGCGATTCGCGCGGGCAAGGTGATTGATGTGTTCCCGTATCGGCGCAAGGGGCTCGACAACGAATAATCGGCTTCGCACGACCCTGTAGCAGCTGGCGTAGCCTGCGTCCGAGGACGAAGTCCTCGCAAAACCGGTACTCGCGGTACATCAGGAATACTCGGGAGGCAGGTTTTACGACTGCTTCGCAGCCGAACGCAGGCTACGCCAGCTGCTACAGGGATCTCGTTCGCTCGTTAAATCTGCGACAATCACCCCCCTGCGCCACTAGACGACCTTTGCGTACCTGATGACTGACGAATCGCCTTCCATCGACAAACTGCTGAAAAACCTCGACCACGCCATGCTTGCCGACCGCCACCGGCTGCGGCGGCAGTTGCTTGAGCTGCGCAAGAAGCCCGACGACGCCAAGCTGGCCTTGTGGGTGACGCGCATGCAAGCGTCCTGCGACCAGGTGTTGGCGCGGCGCGCCAGCCTGCCGGTGATTCGTTACGACGACAGCCTGCCGATCGCCGCCAAGCGCGACGAAATCAAGGAGGCGCTGCTCAAGCATCAGGTGCTGATCATCGCCGGCGAAACCGGCTCGGGTAAAACCACTCAGCTGCCGAAGATCTGCCTGGAAATCGGACGCGGCCAGCACGGTCTGATCGGTCACACCCAGCCGCGTCGAATTGCTGCGCGCAGCGTGGCGAGCCGCGTGGCCGAAGAGCTGGCAACGCCGCTGGGTGCCTTGGTTGGCTATCAGGTGCGGTTCGAGGATCAGAGCGATGCCAACACCCTGATCAAATTGATGACCGACGGTATCCTGCTGGCGGAAACCCAGAACGACCGCTACCTCGAACGCTACGACACGATCATCGTCGACGAAGCCCACGAACGCAGCCTGAACATCGATTTCCTGCTCGGTTACCTGAAAACCTTGCTGCCGCGCCGGCCGGACCTGAAAGTCATCATCACCTCGGCGACCATCGATCTTGAGCGCTTTTCCAAGCATTTCGACGATGCACCAATTGTCGAAGTCTCGGGCCGCACCTTCCCGGTGGACACCTGGTATCGGCCGTTGACGCTGGAACAGGACGAAGAGGGCAACCGGGTCGAAGACGACCTGACCGTGGATCAGGCGATCCTCGCCACCCTTGATGAAATTGCCGCATTCGAACGCAGCGAACGCCGCAGTCCCGGTGATGTGCTGGTGTTCCTGCCGGGTGAGCGTGAGATTCGTGACGCGGCGGACATGCTGCGCAAGGCCCAGCTCAAACACACCGAAATTCTGCCGCTCTACGCACGGTTGTCGCCGGCCGAGCAGCAGCGGATTTTCCAGTCCCATCCGGGCCGTCGCGTGGTGCTGGCAACCAACGTCGCGGAAACCTCGCTGACCGTGCCGGGCATTCGTTATGTGATCGACAGCGGTACCGCGCGGATCAGTCGCTACAGCTACCGGGCCAAGGTCCAGCGCTTGCCGATCGAGGCGATTTCCCAGGCCAGTGCCAACCAGCGTAAAGGTCGCTGCGGGCGGGTCGAGCCGGGCATTTGCATCCGTCTGTACAGCGAAGAAGATTTCATCGGCCGGCCAGAATTTACCGATCCGGAAATTCTCCGTACCAACCTTGCGGCGGTGATTTTGCAGATGCTGCACCTGCGCCTTGGTGAAATTACCGACTTCCCGTTTATCGAGCCGCCGGATGGCAAGGCCATCAGCGACGGTTTCAACCTGCTGCAAGAACTCTCGGCCGTCGACCGCAACAGCCAGCTGACGCCGCTGGGCCGGCAACTGGCGCGTTTGCCGGTGGACCCGCGCATGGGCCGGATGCTGCTTGAAGCGGCGAAACTCGGCAGCTTGCAGGAAGTGCTGATTGTCGCCAGCGCGATGTCGATCCAGGACCCGCGCGAGCGTCCGCCGGAGCGTCAGCAGGCCGCCGATCAGGCTCACGCACAATGGAAAGACGTGGACTCGGACTTCGCCGGGCTGGTCAATCTGTGGCGTGGTTTTGAAGAACAACGCCAGGCCCTGACCGCCAGCCCGCTGCGCAATTGGTGCCGCAAGAACTTCCTGAATTACCTGCGCCTGCGCGAGTGGCGCGACTCCCATCGTCAGTTGAGCCTGATCTGCCGCGACATGCAGTTGAGCCTGAACAAAGAGCCGGCGGACTACCCGAAACTGCACAAAGCCGTGCTGTCCGGTTTGCTCAGCCAGATCGGCCAGAAAACCGAAGACGGCGATTACCTGGGCGCGCGTCAGCGGCGCTTCTGGATTCACCCGTCATCGGGCCTGGGCAAGAAGCGTCCGCAATGGCTGATGACCGCTGAGCTGGTGGAAACTACCAAGCTCTATGCGCGCATGGTGGCCAAGATCGAGCCGGACTGGATCGAGCCGCTGGCCGGGCACCTGATCAAGAAGAACCACTTCGAACCCCATTGGGAGAAGAAGCGCGGCCAGGTCGTGGCCTACGAGCAGATCACCTTGTTCGGGCTGATCGTGGTCGGCCGCCGTGCCGTGCATTACGGACCGATCGACCCTGTCACCTCGCGTGAACTGTTTATCCGTGAAGCGCTGGTACGGGGTGAGATTCAGTCGAAGGCCACGTGCCTGTCTGCCAATGCGCAACTGTTGGAACAGCTCGACGAACTGGAGGCCAAGGCCCGTCGCCGGGACATTCTGGCGGACGAGGAAACCCTGTTTGCCTTCTACGATGCGCGTTTGCCGGCAGAGATTCATCAGACCGCCACCTTCGACAGCTGGTATCGGGTCAACAGCCAGAAAGACCCGCAGCTGCTGATCATGCGCGAAGAAGACGTGCTGGCTCGCGAAGCCAGCGAAGTCACCGCCGCGCATTACCCGGACACCCTGCGCCTGGGCGATCTGACCCTGCCGTTGAGTTACCACTTCGAGCCCAACCATCCCCGCGATGGCGTGACCCTGCGCGTACCGGCACCGCTGTTGCCGGCGCTGCCGCCGGAACGCCTGGAATGGTTGGTGCCAGGGGTAATCGAAGCCAAGTGCATCGCGCTGGTGCGCAACCTGCCCAAGGCGTTGCGCAAGAATTTCGTGCCGGTGCCGGACTTCGTCAAAGCCACCTTGCAGCGCATCACGTTCGCCGAAGGTTCGCTGCCTCAGGCGTTGGGTCGGGAACTGTTGCGCATGACCGGTGCGCGGGTCAGTGATGAAGCCTGGACCGAAGCTGCGCAGCAGGTCGAAAGTCATCTGCGGATGAACCTGGAAATCGTCGATGGCCAAGGCAAGTTCCTCGGCGAAGGTCGTGATCTGGCGGAGCTGACGGCGCGATTCGCCGAGGCCAGTCAGGCCGCATTGGCGGTACCGCAGACGGCGAAAAATCAGCAGCCGGTGGAGGCCAAGGTCTTCGCGGCAGTGGCCGAAAAGACTCAACAGAAGATCGCCGGGCTGTCGATGACGGTCTACCCGGCGCTGGTGGAAGAGGCCGGTACGGTCAAGGAAGGGCGTTTCTCAACGTCGGCCGAGGCCGAGTTCCAGCATCGTCGGGCGTTGCAGCGGCTGCTCATGCAGCAACTGGCCGAGCCGGCGAAGTTTCTGCGCGGCAAGTTGCCGGGGCTTACGGAGCTGGGCCTGATGTACCGCGAACTGGGGCGTATCGACAGTCTGGTGGAAGACATTCTGCTGGCGAGCCTCGACAGCTGCATTCTCGACGGCGAAGCGAGCTTGCCGCGTGACGGCGCTGGTTTGGCCTCGCTGGCCGAGCGCAAGCGCGGTGCGTGGACTGAGCATGCCGAGCGACTGGCGAAACTGACGCTGGAGACTCTCAAGCTCTGGCACGGTTTGCAGAAGCGCTTCAAGGGCAAGATCGATCTGGCGCAAGCGGTTGCCTTGAACGATATCAAGCAGCAGCTCAGCCATCTGGTCTATCCGGGTTTCGTTCGTGAAACCCCGATGCAGTGGCTCAAGGAACTGCCGCGTTACTTGAAAGCTGTCGAGCAGCGCTTCGAAAAACTGGGCGCTCAGGTGCAGAAGGACCGGGTCTGGAGCGGCGAGTTGTCCGGTCTCTGGACCCAATACCAGACCCGCGCCAACAAGCACGCCCAGGAAGGCAAATGCGATCCGCAACTTGAGCTCTATCGCTGGTGGCTGGAGGAATACCGGGTTTCGCTGTTCGCCCAGCAATTGGGGACCAAAGTGCCGATCTCCGACAAACGCTTGAGCAAGCAATGGACCCAGGTCGAACCCTAACCACGGTCCCTGTAGGAGCTGCCGCAGGCTGCGATCTGTTGATCTTCTGTTGTCGCGGCATAGAAAGATCAACAGATCGCAGCCTGCGGCAGCTCCTACGGTATCGCGTTGTGTTTGAAGCAGGCGCTTGCTCTTGCAAAAGGGGCAAAACGCCAATGTTTATGGCAAACTTCGCTGTTATAAACACCGGCCCCGCAGAGTTGAGCCTTCGCAGCCCGGGCGGATCGGAATAAAGCGATGTCAGGTCGATGCCCTTTGACGGGATAAGGCCCTTTATGTGTTGGTACGTCGGTGCCAGCACTTTCTGCCTGAACAGATTAGAGAAACGACCATGCATAATGTCGTCATCAGCGGCACCGGCCTGTACACCCCGGCCAACAGCATCTCCAACGAAGAGCTGGTGCAGTCTTTCAATGCTTATGTCGCTCAGTTCAATGCTGACAACGCTGACGCCATCGAGCGTGGCGAAGTGCAGGCACTGACCGAATCCAGCGCCGCCTTTATCGAAAAAGCCTCCGGGATCAAAAGCCGCTTTGTCATGGACAAGGAAGGCATTCTCGATCCACAGCGCATGGCACCTCGTTTGCCCGAGCGTACCAATGACGAATGGTCGGTGCTGTGCCAGATGGCCATTGGCGCTGCCGAGCAGGCCCTGCAACGCGCCGGCAAGACTGCGGCGGACATCGACGGGGTGATCGTCGCCTGCTCCAACCTGCAACGCGCCTATCCGGCCATTGCCATCGAAGTCCAGGAAGCGCTGGGTATCGAAGGTTTCGGTTTTGACATGAACGTGGCCTGTTCCTCGGCAACGTTCGGCATTCAGGCCGCCGCCAACAGCGTTCAGTTGGGCCAGGCCCGGGCGATCCTGATGGTCAACCCGGAAGTCTGCACCGGTCACTTGAACTTCCGTGACCGCGACAGCCACTTCATCTTCGGCGACGCCGCCACTGCGGTCATCATCGAACGTGCCGATCTGGCTACATCGAAGTACCAGTTCGACGTGGTCAGCACCAAACTGCTGACCAAGTTCTCCAACAATATTCGCAACAACTTCGGCTTCCTCAACCGTGCAGCGGAAGAGGGCGTCGGTGCCCGTGACAAACTCTTCGTCCAGGAAGGTCGCAAGGTGTTCCGTGATGTCTGCCCGATGGTCGCTGAACTGATCGCGACCCATCTGGACGAAAACAAGCTCAACGTCAGCGACGTGAAGCGTTTCTGGCTGCACCAGGCCAACCTCAGCATGAACCACCTGATCGTCAAGAAGTTGCTGGGCCGCGAAGCCACCGAAGTAGAAGCCCCGGTGATTCTCGACACCTATGCCAACACCAGCTCCGCCGGTTCGGTGATTGCCTTTCACAAGAATCAGGACGATTTGCCAGCCGGTTCGCTGGCGGTACTTAGCTCGTTTGGTGCCGGTTATTCGATTGGCAGCGTGATTCTGCGCAAGCGCTGAGTTCACGAACCGGACGCGAGGTATCAATGGCCGCAGTTGACGACACGCAACTGCTCGAACGCCTGTTGGCGGGCGAGCAAAAGGCTTTCAAGGAGTTGGTCAGCACCTACCAGAGCGCCATGCGGGCGGTGGCCTATGCCATCGTCGGTAACCGGAATGCCGACGAAGTGGTGCAGGATGCCTGGTTGTCGGTGGTGCGCAACCTGAACGGGTTCGAGGGGCGTTCCAGCCTCAAGACCTGGTTGTTGACCATCACCGCCAACGCGGCAAAAGGTCGATACAAACAAAACCGCCGGGAAGTCTTGCTCGATGACCTGCCGTCACCCCACGGCACCATCGATGATGATCGGTTCTCCCCCGGAGATGGCCACTGGCTGGTGGCGCCGTTCAGCTGGCATCAGGACACTCCTGAAGCGCTGCTCACTGAAAACGAACTGCGTGAATGCCTGGAACACACCTTGCTCAGCCTGTCGGAACTGCAAAGCAGCGTGCTGCTGTTGCGTGAGCGCCAGGGCCTGGAGCTGGAGGAGATTTGTAATCTTCTGGAGATCTCGCTCTCCAATGTTCGGGTGCTGCTGCACCGGGCACGGTTGAAGGTGTTTGCGACCGTGGAGCATTTTGAGGAAACCGGCGAATGTTGACCTGCAAGGAACAAGTGGCGCGGTCCAGTGATTATCTCGATGGCCAGTTGAGTTTTCGTGAGCGACTGATGGTGCGTCATCATTTGATGTTTTGCCCCAATTGCCGGCGGTTCATTCGGCAGATGCGCTTGATGCAGGCGACCTTGCGCGTCATGCCCGAAAAGCCGGTTCCAGGTGTCGATGAGCTTGCCGAACGCCTGGCTGCCGAGCGTCAAAAAGCTAAGGAGTAGCTTCAGGTCGCACCTCCCTCATACTTATTTTCGACCCCGCCTTGGCGGGTTTTTTTATATCGGCAAGCGCCGGGGATGGGCGATACTCGGCGGGTCTGTAGGCAACAACCGCTGGGGAACAGGATGCCGTTACACGTTTTGGACAGTCTGTCCGCCATCGCGCCGCAAGAGTGGGATGCGCTGGTGCCCGAGACTCAGCCGTTTCTGCGTCACGCCTTTCTGGGTGCGCTGGAAGACAGTGGCAGCTTGGGGCCGCAGTCTGGCTGGCAGCCGGAGCATCTGCTGCACATCGAAGACGGTCGGCTGATCGCGGCATTGCCGAGTTACCGCAAATGGCATTCCTACGGCGAATACGTGTTCGACCATGCCTGGGCCGATGCTTGCGAGCGGGCCGGGATTGATTACTACCCCAAACTGTTGACGGCTGTGCCATTCAGTCCGGTCAGCGGACCCCGGTTGTTGGCGGCCACCGTGCAGGACGGTTTCGAACTGCTGAACAGCGTGCCGGGTTATCTGGAAGTTGAAGGACTTTCCAGCGCCCATATCAACTTTACCGACGCCTTTACCGATGCGGCATTGGCCGAGCAACCGGGCTGGTTGCAACGCATCGGTTGCCAGTATCACTGGCAGAATCGCGGTTATCGGGATTTTCAGGACTTCCTCGACGCACTCAGTTCTCGCAAGCGCAAGCAGATGCGCAAGGAACGTGAACAAGTGGCGGGGCAGGGCATTGAGTTTGAATGGCTTGAAGGGCATCAGCTCGACCAGGCGCAGTGGGATTTTGTCTACGCCTGCTATGCCAACACCTATGCCGTGCGTCGGCAGTCGCCGTACCTGACGCGGGATTTTTTCAGCCTGTTGGCCGAACGCATGCCCGAAGCTATTCGGGTGGTCTTGGCCAAACAAGGATCACGACCGGTGGCCATGGCGTTCAGCCTGGTCGGTGGCGACAGTTTTTATGGACGTTACTGGGGTTGCCTGGCGGAGTTCGACCGCCTGCACTTCGAGACCTGTTTCTATCAAGGCATGGACTACGCAATCGCCAACGGCTTTCAGCGTTTCGATGCCGGCGCACAGGGCGAACACAAACTGATTCGTGGTTTTGAACCGGTGATCACCCATTCCTGGCACTACTTGCGTCATCCTGGATTGAAGGCAGCAGTGAAAGACTTTCTTGAGCGCGAACGCGTGGGGGTCATGGGGTATGCAGAAGAGGCGAAGAGCGCCTTGCCTTACCGACAAGGCTGATCGTTTCTGCGCGGGCGCAAATAGGTGTAGGAGCTGCCGCAGGCTGCGATCTTTTAGCGTCCTCAAAGGCGCCGAAGATCAAAAGATCGCAGCCTGCGGCAGCGCCTACGCAGGTTGTACAGTGCTTCTCAATCGATTCCGACAAACCCGCCGGTCTGGTGCTGCCACAGCCGCGCATACAACCCGCCATGGGCCAGCAATTCGGTATGGCTGCCGCTTTCGGCAATGTGGCCTTTTTCCAGCACCACCAGACGATCCATCCGGGCGATGGTCGAGAGTCGGTGAGCGATGGCGATCACGGTTTTGCCTTGCATCAGGGTTTCCAGGCTTTCCTGAATCGCTGCTTCGACTTCCGAGTCCAGCGCCGAGGTGGCTTCGTCCATGATCAGGATCGGCGCGTCCTTGAGCAGCACTCGGGCGATGGCGATCCGCTGGCGCTGGCCGCCGGAGAGTTTCACCCCGCGTTCACCCACATGAGCATCGAAGCCGGTGCGGCCTTCAGCATCCGACAGCAACGGGATGAACTCGTCAGCGCGGGCCTTGCGGACCGCCTCCCAGAGCTCTTCGTCGGTGGCGTCGGGTTTGCCGTAAAGCAGATTGTCACGGATCGAACGGTGCAGCAGCGAGGTGTCCTGAGTGATCATGCCGATCCGCTCGCGCAGGCTTTCCTGGGCCACGTTGGCGATGTTCTGTCCATCGACCAGAATCTGCCCGTCCTGCAGATCGTAGAGGCGCAGTAGCAGGTTGACCAAGGTCGATTTGCCCGCGCCTGAAGGACCGATCAATCCGATTTTTTCGCCGGCTTTGATGGTCAGGTTGAGGTCGCCGATGATTCCGCTTTTCTTGCCGTAGTGAAACGCCACGTGTTCGAAACGCACCTCGCCACGGGCTACTTCCAGGCGCGGCGCCGGTTCGCGGTCGGTGACGCTGATCGGTTGGGCGATGGTTTGCAGGCCGTCCTGGACCATGCCGATGTTTTCGAAGATGCCGTTGACCACCCACATGATCCAGCCCGACATGTTGACGATGCGGATCACCAGGCCGGTGGCCAGGGCAATGGCCCCCACCGAGATCAGCGACTGGGTCCACAGCCACAGCGCAAGGCCCGTGGTGCCGACGATCAGCAGGCCATTCATGCTGGTGATGACCACGTCCATGCTGGTGACTACGCGGCCGGCCAGTTGGGATTTTTCAGTTTGCTCTGCGATAGCTTCGCGCGCGTATTGCTGTTCAAAATGGGTGTGGGCGAAGAGTTTCAGCGTGGTGATGTTGGTGTAGCCGTCGACGATCCGGCCCATGAGTTTGGAGCGCGCATCGGAGGACACCACCGAACGTTCCTTGACCCGCGGCACGAAGTAGCACAGTGCGCCGATGTAGCAGGCGATCCAGGTCAGCAGCGGGATCATCAGGCGCCAGTCGGCTTCGGCGAACAGCACCAGAGCGCTGATCGCGTAGATCAGTACATGCCATAAGGCGTCTACAGCTTGCACCGCGGAGTCGCGCAGGGAGTTGCCGGTTTGCATGATCCGTTGGGCGATGCGCCCGGCGAAGTCGTTCTGGAAAAAATTCAGGCTCTGTTTGAGCACGTAACTGTGGTTTTGCCAGCGAATCATGCTGGTCATGCCGGGGCTCAGGGTT
The DNA here is from genome assembly GCF_001874645.1 of Pseudomonas frederiksbergensis. Classification (NCBI taxonomy): domain Bacteria; kingdom Pseudomonadati; phylum Pseudomonadota; class Gammaproteobacteria; order Pseudomonadales; family Pseudomonadaceae; genus Pseudomonas; species Pseudomonas frederiksbergensis. The sequence continues at coordinate 1,380,690 of NZ_CP017886.1, read as the reverse complement.
TGATGCACCAGCAGGTCATGCAGGCCGACGAATATCGGCCGCAGAATCAGTGCGACTGCCGCCATCCAGGCCAGCTCGACACCGTGAATCTTGAAGAAGTCTGCATTGGGCGTGCCTTGGGCCAAATCGATGATTCGACTCAGGTAACTGAACAATGCCACTTCGATCAGCGCGCCGATCAAGCCGACGACCAACAGCGCAGCAAAACTCGGCCAGACCTGACGCAGGTAATAGGTATAGAAGGGGAGAACCCGGCTCGGCGGAGCCGCCGTCGGGGCGTCACGGAAAATATCGATCAGTTTTTCGAAACGACGATAGAGCATCAGATAAACACCCGCGTACGGGCTCTCCTTTTTTCGATGCGAGCGGCACGGTGAACACACCGCTGCCGCTCAGGACGCCTTATGCAGTTTAGTCGATGCGCTTGGCCGACTTGATCAGCACCGGGTCGATCGGCACATTCTGCATGCCTTGCTTGGTGGTGGTTGGCGAGTTGACGATGACATCGACCACGTCCATGCCCTTGACCACCTTGGCGAATACCGCATAACCGGCATCGCGGCCAGGGTCGAGGAAGTCATTGTCCTTCACGTTGATGAAGAACTGGCTGGTGGCCGAATCCGGATCCGAGGTGCGCGCCATCGACAAGCTGCCGCGCACGTTGTGCAGGCCGTTGCTGGCTTCGTTCTTGATCGGCGCCTCGGTCGGCTTTTGCACCATCTGCGCGGTGAAGCCTCCCCCTTGGACCATGAAGCCCGGGATCACCCGGTGGAAAATCGTGTTGGTGTAGAACCCCTTGTCGACATAGGCGAGGAAGTTCTTGGTACTGACCGGTGCATGGACCGGGTCCAGCTCGATTTCAATGGTGCCGTTGGTGGTCACCAGCTCTACGTGCGGCGCCTTGGCGGCATCGGTGGCAGCCATCAGGTTGGCGGCGAACAGTACTACGCCTGTGACGAGGGCGATTTTTTTCAGCATGGGTCAGTGATCCTGAGTAGTGGTGTCGACTGCGGTTAGAAATTCAAGCAGGGTTTGGTTGAAACGGTGTGGCTGGTCCAATGGCGTTGCGTGGCGTGAATCTTCGATCACCACCAGCCGCGCATCGGGCAGCAGTTTTACATAGGCTTCTTTCAGCGCCACCGGCGTGTAGTCGCGGTCGGCGCTGATGATCAGGGTTGGACAGGTGACTTTCGCCAGTCGTTCCTGAACCCCCCAACCCACAATGGCATTGAAGCTGGCGAGATAAGCACGTTTGTCGTTTTTTGCCCAGCGTTCGGCCATTTTATGCCGCAAGTCCGCCTGTTCGGGTTTGGGGAACAGTTTACCGCCCAAGGCCGTGCCGATGGTGCGCAGACTGAGGATGCGCATCAGGCTCCAGCGCTTGAACCACTGCCAGTAATCATCCGCCGTGCGGACTTTGACCTCGGGGGCACTGTTGACGATGCACAGGCTTTTAAGCAGCGATGGCTGATCCACCGCCAGCTGAAAACCGATCATCCCGCCCATGGACAACCCGACCAGATGCGTTGGGCCAAGGTTCAGGTACTCGATCAGCGCGACCAGGTCGGCGCTGAAGCTGGCAATGCTGTAGCGCTCGCGGGGTTTGTCGGAGCGACCGTGGCCGCGTACATCCGGGATGATCACGCGGTAGCGGGTCGAGAGCTCCGGGATCTGTTTTTCCCAGTCCAGCGTACTCGAGCCCAGCCCGTGAACCAGCAGCAGGGGTGTGCCGTGGCCATATTCCTCGTAGTGCAAGGTGCAACCTTCATGTTCGAAATAGGCCATGGTGCAACTCCTTGTCAGGCTTGTTCTGGGGCAGCGAAAGGCGCATCCAGCGGCGCGGTATCAAAGGTGCGCAGCAACTCGACGAGAATCTGTGTGGCCGGCCCCAGGGGTTTGTCCTTGTTCGAGTACAGATAGAAACTCGGGTTACGGCTGCCGCCCTGGTCCAACGGTAGCAGCTTGAGCGTACCTTCCTTCAATTCCCGTTCGATCATGTGCCGGGGCAACCAGGCGAAACCCAGGCCGCTGCTGACGAAGGAGGCGGCAGTGGCCAGGCTGCCGACGGTCCAGCGCTGTTCGGCGCCGAGCCAACCGACATCACGCGGTTGCTGGCGGCCGGAGTCGCGGATCACCACCTGCATCTGGGTTTCCAGGTCCTGGAAGTTCAGTTCGCGGTTCAGACGATGCAGCGGGTGTTCGGGGTGGGCGACGGCCACGAATTCTACGTCGCTCAATTCCGCGCCAAGGTAACCGGGAATACTGAGACCGGTGATGGCCAGGTCCGCCACGCCTTCAAGCAGGACTTCTTCGACACCCGACAACACTTCTTCACGCAGACGCACCCGGCAGCCGCGACTTTGCGGCATGAACGCGGTCAAGGCACGGACGAGGCGGGCGTTCGGGTAAGCGGCGTCGACTACCAGCCGCACTTCCGCCTCCCAGCCTTGCTCCATGTGGTGCGCGAGGTCTTCAAGCTGACTGGCCTGTTTGACCAGTTGCCGCGAGCGGCGCAGCAGCACGCCGCCGGCTTCGGTCAGCACGGCCTTACGGCCGTCGATGCGCAACAGCGGCACGCCGAGCTGGTCCTGCATGCGCGCTACGGTGTAGCTGACAGACGACTGCGAACGGTGCAGCACTTCGGCGGCCTGGGCGAAACCACCGTGGTCGACCACGGCTTGCAATGTGCGCCATTGATCAAGGGTCACGCGGGGCGCTTTCATGATGAGCTCCTCTTGTCCTAAGCTGGCAGCTTCCATTGGAGGCTGCCGAATGAAAAAAATCTGTTGTGTGGTGCTGGCGATGCTGCCGCTGACTGCGTTTGCCTACCCCATTGATGTAGAGAAAAACCTCAATGGCCTGAAGATCAACTACGCCACCTACGCCACGACTTACGACATGGGCGCCATTACGCTGAACAACGACAGCGATAAAGCCGCCGAATGCTCGGTGGTATTTCGCAACGGCCCGGAATCGCCGCGTACTCGCCGTGTGAGCCTGGAGGCTGGCAAGAGCGCCGACCTCTCGGCCAAGTTCAACCGCGAAATCATCAAGCTGTACATCACCCTGACCTGCAAGCCCAAATAAGGGTTGTTGCACAGGCGGGGCAGATACGCTCCGCTTATAAACGAATTTATTGATGGTTTATAGCAGTTATTTGTGCTTTTTCATCGATACGACTCTGTTTAATCTCCACTCCATCGACCTACAGCATTCACCGATGGAGGCTACATCCCATGTCCCGCGTTCTGATCATCGAAAGCAGCGCCCGCCAGCAAGACTCGGTATCGCGTCAGCTGACTCAAACCTTCATCAGCCAATGGAAAGCCGCGCACCCGGCCGACCAGATCACCGTTCGTGACCTGGCGACCCATCCGGTTCCGCACCTGGACGCCAACCTGCTGGGTGGCTGGATGAAACCTGCCGAGCAACGCAACGAAACCGAACAGTCGTCGCTGGAGCGCTCGAATCAGTTGACCGACGAACTGCTGGCTGCCGACGTATTGGTCATGGCCGCTCCGATGTACAACTTCGCGATCCCCAGCACGCTCAAAGCCTGGCTCGACCACGTGCTGCGTGCCGGTGTGACCTTCAAGTACACCGACACCGGCCCGCAAGGTCTGCTCAGCGGCAAGCGTGCTTATGTGTTGACCGCTCGCGGCGGCATCTACGCCGGTAGCCCGTCCGATCACCAGGAACCGTACCTGCGTCAGGTCATGGCGTTCATCGGTATCCACAACGTCACCTTCATTCACGCCGAAGGCATGAACCTGGGCGGTGACTTCCACGAAAAGGGTCTGAACCAGGCCAACGCCAAGCTTGCCCAAGTCGCCTGAGCCGTTAATCGCCAGATAATCACCAGATGTTCAAGTAGCGCTCGTACACCCCTTCAAGCCGGTTCGCGCATCGAACCTCCCTTTGCACTTGTTGCTCATGAGTGCTCTAGCCCGATTGAACGCTTTAGCGAGATCGGGCTTTTTTTTGTCTGCGATTTGTGTGGCCGGGCACGAACTTGTGGGAGCGGTTGACTGTTCGCGATAACGGGCAAAACCCGCTATCGTCGCCGCCATTCGAAACGAGGCGAGCATGGGCTATCTACTTTTTGTCACGCTGATTCAGGCGTTTTCCTTCAGTTTGATCGGCGAGTACCTGGCTGGGCATGTCGACAGCTATTTTGCGGTGCTGGTGCGGGTGTTACTGGCGGGGCTGGTGTTCATCCCATTAACGCGCTGGCGTCAGGTGGAACCGGCGTTCATGCGCGGGATGCTGCTGATCGGCGCATTGCAGTTCGGCGTGACCTACGTTTGCCTGTACCTGAGCTTCCGGGTGCTGACGGTGCCGGAAGTCTTGCTGTTCACCATCCTCACGCCGTTGCACGTGACCCTGATCGAAGATGCGCTGAACCGTCGCTTCAATCCCTGGGCGCTGGTGGCGGCATTGGTGGCGGTGCTCGGCGCGGCGGTGATCCGCTATGACCGGATCAGTCCGGACTTCTTCATGGGTTTTTTGCTGCTGCAACTGGCCAACTTCACCTACGCCGCAGGACAGGTGCTGTACAAGCATCTGGTGGCACGCCATCCGAGCGACCTGCCGCATTATCGGCGCTTTGGTTACTTCTACCTTGGTGCGCTGGCGGTGGCCTTGCCGGCGTTTCTGCTGTTTGGCAAACAGAACTTCCTGCCGGAAGCGCCGTTGCAATGGGGCGTGCTGGTATTCCTCGGACTGGTGTCTACCGCGTTGGGCCTGTACTGGTGGAACAAGGGCGCTTGCCTGGTCAACGGCGGGACGCTGGCGGTGATGAACAACCTGCACGTGCCGGTAGGGCTGCTGATCAACTTGCTGATCTGGAATCAGCATGAAGAGTTGGGGCGGCTGATGTTGGGTGGGATGGTGATTCTGGCGGCGGTGTGGATCAGTCGGTTGGGTATCAGACGCGACACAAAACTCGCGTAGGAGCTGCCGAAGGCTGCGATCTTTGATTTTGAGGGTCAAAAGATCGCAGGCTGCGCCAGCTCCTACGAAGGACTGTTCTGCTACATCGAGCGTTTTTCAGGCGCAGGAATGTGGCTCGCGCCCAACACCGCCGGCAACAACCCTGCGCGCAAATCATTACCGCTCGGTTGCTGGTACAGGCTCAAGCCAAACTCCGGCAGCACCGCCAACAGGTAATCGAAGATATCGCCCTGAATCCGCTCGTAATCGGCCCACACCGTGGTGCGGGTGAAGCAATAGATTTCCAGCGGCACGCCTTGAGCGGTGGTTTGCATCTGGCGGACCATGCAGGTCATGTTCGGCTGAATCTCTGGATGGTTCTTCAAATACGCCAGCGCATACGCACGAAAGGTCCCGATGTTGGTCATCCGCCGACGGTTGGCCGACATGGCCGCAACGTTGCCCTGGGCCTCGTTCCAGCTCTTGAGCTCGGCCTGCTTGCGGCTGACGTAGTCGGTGAGCAAGCGTACCTGCGTCAACTTCTGTTCTTCATTGTCATGGATGAAGCGCACGCCACTGGCGTCGATGAACAGGCTGCGCTTGATCCGTCGGCCGCCTGACTGCTGCATGCCGCGCCAGTTCTTGAACGATTCGGACATCAAGCGCCAGGTCGGGATCGAAACGATGGTCTTGTCGAAATTCTGTACCTTGACCGTGTGCAGGGTGATGTCCACCACGTCACCGTCGGCGCCCACTTGTGGCATTTCGATCCAGTCGCCAACCCGCAGCATGTCGTTGCTGGTCAGTTGTACGCTGGCGACGAACGACAGCAGGGTGTCCTTGTAGACCAACAAAATCACCGCCGACATGGCGCCGAGCCCCGACAGCAGCAACAGCGGCGAACGGTCGATCAGGGTCGCGACGATGATGATCGCGCCGAACACGAGCAGCACCATCTTCGCCAGTTGCACGTAGCCTTTGATTGAACGTGTGCGGGCATGTTCGGTGCGTGCGTAGATGTCCAGCAAAGCATTGAGCAGGGCGCTCAGGGCCAGCACCAAAAACAGGATGGTGAAGGACAGGGCGACATTGCCGAGGAAAGTTTGAATGGTTTTGCTCAGTTCCGGCACCAGGTTCAAACCGAACTGGATCACCAGCGACGGGGTCATTTGCGCCAGGCGATGGAACACCTTGTTGTGGAACAAGTCATTGAACCACTGCATCGCCGGTTGCCGGCCAAGCAGTTTGACGGCATGCAGTACCACATAACGCGCCACTCGTCCGAGCAGCAAGGCGATTACCAACAGCACCGCCAGCGCCAGGCTGGCATGCACGAGTGGGTGCTGATCGAGAGTACCCCAGAGGTCTTGGGTATTGAGCCAGAGCTGTTTGAGATCCATGGGCTAAAACGATTCTTCTATTGGACGAGACGGGTCGATTAGAGCATTTAAGACGCATCGGGTTACGTTCGGGGACAAATCAGCTAACAAAATAGCCATTGTTTGCGTCCGTTTGCATAAAGAAACTCGGCCTTCGCGCTCGAAACCGTTACCCTATGCAGCTGATTTTTTGTATTTCTTCGAGGTAGCACCCGTGTTTTCCCAATTCGCCCTGCACGAACGCCTGCTCAAAGCCGTGGCCGAGCTTAAATTTGTCGAGCCAACGCCTGTGCAAGCAGCGGCTATCCCGCTCGCGCTCCAAGGGCGTGACCTGCGGGTGACTGCGCAAACCGGCAGCGGCAAAACCGCTGCATTCGTTTTGCCGATCCTCAACCGTTTGATCGGCCCGGCCAAAGTCCGCGTCAGCATCAAAACCCTGATCCTGCTGCCAACCCGCGAGCTGGCCCAACAGACCATCAAGGAAGTTGAACGCTTCGCGCAGTTCACCTTCATCAAGTCCGGCCTGATCACTGGCGGTGAAGACTTCAAGGTCCAGGCAGCCATGCTGCGCAAGGTGCCGGACATCCTGATCGGCACCCCGGGCCGGATGATCGAGCAACTGAACGCCGGTAACCTCGACTTGAAAGAAGTTGAAGTGCTGGTGCTCGACGAAGCCGACCGTATGCTCGACATGGGCTTCGCCGAAGACGTACAGCGCTTGGTCGACGAATGCACCAACCGTCAACAGACCATGTTGTTCTCCGCCACCACCGGCGGTTCGGGCTTGCGCGAGATGATCGCCAAGGTGCTGAACAACCCTGAGCACTTGCAGCTCAACAGCGTCAGCCAGCTGAACGCGACCACCCGTCAGCAAATCATCACCGCTGACCACAACCAGCACAAAGAACAGATCGTTAACTGGCTGCTGGCCAACGAGACGTACCAGAAGGCCATCGTCTTCACCAACACCCGGGCCATGGCCGACCGTATCTACGGCCGTCTGGTGGCGCAGGAGTACAAGGCGTTCGTCCTGCACGGTGAGAAAGACCAGAAGGATCGTAAACTGGCGATCGACCGTCTGAAGCAGGGCGGGGTCAAGATCCTCGTCGCCACCGACGTTGCCGCTCGCGGCCTCGACGTGGAAGGCCTGGACCTGGTGATCAACTTCGACATGCCGCGCAGCGGCGACGAATATGTTCACCGCATCGGTCGTACCGGTCGTGCCGGCAACGATGGCCTGGCCATCTCGCTGATCTGCCACGGCGACTGGAACCTGATGTCGAGCATCGAGCGCTATCTCAAGCAGAGCTTCGAGCGCCGCACCATCAAGGAAGTCAAAGGCACCTACGGCGGACCGAAAAAGGTCAAGGCCTCGGGCAAGGCCGTTGGCGTGAAGAAGAAAAAGGTCGACGCCAAAGGCGAGAAGAAAAAAACCGGCGCCAAGGCACCGACCAAACGCAAGATCGCCAACCGCCCGAAGACCGACGCCCTGTCGCTGGTCAGCAAGGATGGCATGGCGCCGCTCAAGCGCCGCAAGCCAGAAGCACCGGCCGCTGAATAACGCGCCACGGTGATTCACCCAAAAGCCCGGACAAGTGTCCGGGCTTTTGCGTTTTCAGCCTATGGCGATCTTGAGATCGAGCCTGACGTCTGCGCCGTCAGGAGCCTCTTTCGTGTCAATTTGGACATATTCTGCAACAAATTCGTAACAAGATTATTGACGTCAATATGATGGCAACTTAATATCGCGCCATCATATTGATATCACTTGTCGTCTCGAGGGATCGAACATGTACTTGCACCCCCTCGGGAAGAGGCTGTGTGCGGCTTTGCCGTGTCTATTGCTGTGTTTCACCAGCGTAAACCTTGCCCACGCCGCACCCACCCCTGGTGATACCGATCTGATCCGCGAACGTCAGGATCGATTGCTCGAAGAGCAGCGCCGACGTCTCGAAGAGCTCAAGGAACTGCCTGGCAAAGCGGCCAAACCGACGGCCCCGGCGGCGCCTGCCGATACCCGCTGCTTCCCGATCAAAGACATCGAACTCAAAGGTGCCGACAGCCTTTCGGCCCGTGAGCGCGAGCGTTTGCTCAAGCCTTACGTCGGTCAGTGCCTGGGCGTCACCCAGCTCAACGAGCTGCTGAAAGTCATCACCGATGAGTACCTTGAGAAAGGCCTGGTGACCAGTCGTGCTTACCTGCCGCAGCAGGATCTGTCTGCCGGTCATTTGAAGGTGCTGGTGGTCGAGGGCAAGCTTGAAGGGATCAAAGGTGCAGAGGGCAGCCAGCTGTCGGACCGTGAGCTGGCGATGGCCTTTCCCGGCAAGGCGGGGGAGTTGGTCAACCTGCGCGAGATCGAGCAACTGGTCGATCAGTTGAACCGCTTGCCCTCCAATCAGGCGCAGATGGAACTGGCACCGGGCAAGCAGGTGGGCGGCAGCGAAGTGCTGGTCAAGAACACCCCGCAAAAGCCCTGGCGCGCCGGTTTGTCGCGCAATAACGAAGGCCAGCGCAGCACCGGCGAGCAGCAGTGGGGCACGACCTTTGACTGGGACAGCCCGCTGGGGTTGGCCGATCAGTTGATGTTGCGCGGTGGTCACGATGCGGTGAGCGATCATAACCACACCTCAAGCAACGCCATGCTCACTTACAACCTGCCGTGGGGTTGGTGGAACTTCAACTACAGCTACAGCCAGAGCGATTACCGCTCGCAGATTGCCGCCAATGGTTACAACTTCAAGCAGACCGGCGACAGCAAGACTCACCAGTTCAAGGCCGAGCGAGTGATCTATCGCGATGCCGTGAGCAAGACGTCCTTGAGCGCCGGCGTGTCCCACTTGCGCAGCAACAACTTCATCGAAGACAGCAAGCTGGCCCTGAGCAGCAACCATCTGAGCGAAGCGCAGTTCGGGATCAACCACGGGCGGCGTGTCGGTTCGGCCTTCGTCAACCTCGACCTGGGCATGCAGAAAGGTATCGGCGCCTTCGATGCCCAGAGCAACGGTCATCCCGGGCCCGGCGAAGCGGATGCGCGCTACCGCAAATACACCGGCACCCTGAGCTACTTGCAGCCGTTCAAACTCTGGGGCGAGTCGTTGAGCTTCAACAGTTTGATGACCGGCCAGCACAGCGAAGATGTGCTGTTCAGCCCGCAACGCACCAGCCTTGGCGGGTTGTCGTCGATCCGTGGTTACAAGGACCAGTCACTGTCCGGTGACAGCGGCAGCTACTGGCGCAACGACCTGCGTTGGAGCCGTCCGGTGAGTTGGGAATGGCTGCGTCCGGTGTTCGCTGAATACGGCACCAGCCTGGGCTACGACCAGGGCGTGATCAGTCATGGCCGCTACAACGGCGAGCAACATGGGCGGATGTCGAGCGACTCGATCGAACTGTTCGCTCGTGGTCAGTACGTGTCAGCCAGCGTGACCTTCGCCCACTCCCTGGAGCGGCCGGATACGTTGACCGAGCGTGAAGCACCGATCTATTTCCGCGTGGATTTCTCCCTCTAATTTATCGCTCTGTCGAGACCTGAATATGGACGTTCGCCAACTGGCCTTTCTGGCCGGCCAGCCATCTGCTGCCCTGAAAACCCGCGAGCATTTCTGCGGCATGCCGAAACGCGGTCTGGCGTTCCTCCTCGCCAACGTGATGTTCTGGCAGCCGATGTGGGCTCAGGCGGACGGCATTGTGGTCAGCGCGCCGGGTACGACGCTGGACCGTGCAGGCAATGGCGTGCCGATCGTCAACATCGCCACACCCAATGCGACGGGTCTCTCGCATAACCAGTTCCACGACTACAACGTGACCCAACAGGGTTTGATCCTCAACAACGCCTCCACCCAGACCCAGCAAACCCAACTGGGCGGATTCATCGTCGGCAACCCGAACCTGAAAGGCAGCGGTCCGGCGCAAACCATCCTCAACGAAGTCAACGGCGGCAGCCCGAGCCAGTTGAACGGTTACACCGAAGTGGCGGGGCAGTCGGCGCGGGTGATCGTCGCCAACCCGTATGGCATCAGCTGCAACGGCTGCGGCTTCATCAACACCCCACGGGTGACCTTGACCACCGGCAAACCGGTGCTCGACAACGGGCGACTGGATCGCTTTCAGGTCGATCAGGGCAGCGTCTCCATCGACGGTGCGGGGATCAATGCGAGCAATGTCGACCGCTTCGAAATCATCACCCGCAGCGCAAAAATCAACGCCCAGATTCAGGCGAATAACCTGACCATCGTTGCCGGTCGCAACGACGTCAATGCCGACACTCTCAACGCCACCGCCCGCGCCAATGACGGCAGCGTGCCACCGGAACTGGCGATCGACTCCTCGGCGCTCGGCGGCATGTACGCCGGCGCGATCAAACTGGTTGGCACCGAAACCGGCGTCGGGGTGAAACTCGACGGTAAACTGATCGCCAGCGGTGGCGACATCCAGCTCGATGCCAACGGCCACCTGAGCCTGGCCGATACCTCGGCAGCCAATGGCGCGGTGAACATCAAAGCTGCCAGCCTCAATGCCCAGGGACCGGTCTACGCCGGCAGCGCCCTCACCGTGCAAACCCAAGGTGATCTGAGCAACCAGCAAAACCTCGCTGCTCGTGACAGCATCAGCCTGAGTGCCGGCGGCCAGTTGACCAACAATGGCATCATCGAAGCCGGGGTCAACGCCGACACCGGCCGCAACGCCAACGGTGACGTCAACCTCAGCGCACAGAACCTCAACAACAGCGGCAAAAGCGTAGTCGCCAGCCGCAACCTGACGGTCAACACCGCGCAAACCCTGAGCAATCAGGGCGGCACGTTGAGTGCACAAAGCAGCGCGAATATCACCGCCGGGACGCTGGATAACCAGAACAAGGGACGGGTGCTGAGCACCGGTAGCCTGAACCTCAATGCCAATCAGTGGCTCAATACCCAGGGCGGGCTGGTGACCGGCAACGGCGAGCTGATCGCCAATGTGGGAGCACTGAGTAACGGCGCTGCTGAAATCTCCAGCCTGGCTGGGGTTACCTTGAATGTTGCGTCCCTGGATAACGTCGCCGGACTGGTGTCGGCTGGCAGCGCCCTGAATATCAATGCCAGCGGTGCCTTCAACAATCAGGGCGGTCGCCTGGCCGCCCAGCACAGTCTGCAACTCGCGGCAGCGTCCCTGAACAACAGCCAGCAAGGCTCAATCATCAGTCAGGGCACCTTGGGCCTGACGGCGTTCGGTGCACTGGACAACCATCAAGCGGGCAAGATCCAGAGCACCGGCAGTGCGGTGATCAACAGCGGCAGCCTCGACAACAGCCAAACGGGCCTGCTGAGCAGCAGCAACGCGTTGAACCTGACCAGCGGCCAGGTGAACAACAGCGAAGCCGGGCGGATCGCCAGCGCCATGGTCCTGACCGCCAGTGTCAGTGGTCTGGACCAGCACAATCAGGGCCAATTGAGCGCAGCCACCGGCCTGACCCTGGACCTGAATAATGGCGTGCTCAACAACCAGAACGCCCTGATCACCACACCCGGCGCGTTGCTGCTGAAGAACCTGAATACAGTCGCCAACCAGGGCGGTGAAATCTCCAGCCAACAAGGCTTCACACTGGCCGCCACCAGCCTCGACAACACCGGCGGCAAGGTCCTTAGCCAGCAGTCTCTGGCGTTGATCGTCAACCAGGCCTTGAACAACCTCAACGGACAGGTTTCAGGCAACACGCTGGCGATCAATGCCGGCAGTGTGCTCAACACCGGTGGCCACATTACGGGCCAAACGGCACTGGATTTGAACGTTGGCAGCCTCGATAACAGCGTCGGTGGCAGCGTTTCCAGCCAGGGGCGGTTGAACCTCAGCAGCGCCGGCGTGTTGAACAACCAGGGCGGTCAGATCAGCAGTGGAGCGGGCCTGAGTATCAACAGCGCCAGCCTCGAAAACAGTCAGCACGGTGTCCTTCAGGGTAAGGGCCCGACACAAGTCGCGACAGGCGTTCTGCACAATCAGAGCGGTCAGCTTTCCAGTGACGATACCCTCGATCTGAGTGCCACTCAGGTGGATAACAGCCAGGCCGGGCAGATCAATAGTGCGAACGCACTGACCGTTCGAGCGACCGGGCTCGATCAAACCAGCGGCGGCCACTTGTTCAGCGGCACCCGTTTGAGCCTGGACCTCAATCACGGCGTATTGAATAACCGGGGTGGTTTGATCAATGCCCCGGGCCAATTGCTGTTGAGCAATCTGGGGGCGGTCGGTAACCAGCAGGGTGAGATTTCCAGTACACAGGGTTTCAACCTGAGCGCCGACAGTCTCGACAATACCGGCGGCAAAGTCCTCAGCGAGCAAGCGCTGGTCCTGCGGATCGCCCGAGCCCTGGACAACACCGGGGCGCTGATGTCCGCCTCCGCCCTCGATTTGCAGGCCGATAGCCTGAACAACCAGCTCGGCACGATGAACGTTGGCACCGGGCTGAACCTGCTGCTCGCCGGCAGCCTGAACAACCAGAGTGGCAAACTGAGCGCCCGTGACATCACTGTGCAGGTTGCTGAGCTGGACAACCGTCAGGGGCATCTGACCGGCGATAACAGTCTGACGTTGAGCAGTCAGGGCGCGATCAACAACGCCACGGGTTCGATGACCGCCGGCCAATTGTTGAAGGTGCAAGGCGCTAGCCTCGATAACACCCAAGGCACACTGACGGGGAGTTCGAGCCTGACCGCGAAGATTGCCGGACAGTTGCTGAACCAGGCTGGGTTGGTGTCCTCGAACGGTCTGCTGACCTTAGGCAGTGCCAGCCTCGACAACCAGCTCAAGGGGCGGATCGTCAGCAAGGCCGATCTCAACCTGAGCACGGTGGGGTTGCTGGATAACCGTACCGGCAGTCTCAGCGCCGGTGGCGCTCTGACGCTCGATGCCAACCGGGTGGACAACCGTCAGGCGGGTTCGCTGAGCGCTGCCCAGGGCCTGAACCTGAACATCGACAGCCTCGACAATCAGGGCGGCAACGTCTCCAGCCAACGCCACTTGAACCTGACGGGCTCGACACTGGACAACGGCCATGGCGGCCAACTGCTTGCCAATGGCGACATCAATCTGACCCTCGCCCAGCTCAATAACCAACTTGACGGTCAGCTGTCCGGTCAGGCCGGTTTACACCTCAAGGCTGCGCAACTGAACAACGGTCAGGGTGGCAATCTCTACGCCAAAGGCAAGCTGGACCTGACACTGAGCGAACAGTTGCTTAACGCCCGAGGCACGCTCAAGGGCGATGGCGCGATTCTGCTCAGCGTCGGCAGCCTGAACAACGACGGCGGCAACCTCTCCAGCGTCAAGGACTTGAAACTCACCAGCCTCGGCACCGTCAGCAACCTGGGCGGCACACTGATCAGCGGCGATACGCTCGACCTCATCAGCAGCCAGCTCAACAACGGCGCCAAAGGCAGTATTTCCAGCACCAAAGCCCTGACCGCAAGCGTCAGTGGCCTTGATCAGCAAAACGGAAAACTGTTCAGCAGCACCGGGCTGAGCCTCGATCTGAATCACGGCCAGCTCAATAACCAGAACGGACTGATCAACGCCCCCGGCCAGTTATTGCTGAACAACCTCAAAAACGTAGCAAACCAAAACGGCGAGATATCCAGTAATCAGGCCTTCAGCCTCAATGCGGTCAGTCTGGACACTAGCGGCGGCAAGGTCATCAGCCAGCAGGCTCTGATCCTGCGCATCGACCAAGCGCTGAACACAGCCAAAGGGGTAGTCTCGGCCAAGGGCCTGGATGTCCATGCCGGTAGCCTCGACAACGACGGAGGCACGTTCGGCAGCGACGCGGACCTGACCCTGAACGTCGATGGCGCCATCACCAACCTCAAGGGCGCGCTGGGCAGCGCCGGCAGTTCGACCCTCAAGGCCGCCAGCCTGGACAATACCCAGGGCCGCCTGACGGGAGACCTGGGGCTGAGCATCGACCTCGGTGGCGCGCTGGATAACCACGGCGGCACCCTCGGTTCAGGCAAGGCGCTGAGCCTGACCGCCGCCAGCCTCGACAACCGCGCGGCCGGTAGCCTGCTCGCCGCCGATGGCGCGCTGACGGGGCATATCAGCGGTGTCTTCGACAACCGGGAGCTAGGAAAATCAAGAGCCACCGGTGGCATCGATCTGACCACCGGCAGCCTGGATAACCGTGGCGGCAGTCTGGCCGGCAAGGACCGGCTGACCTTGCGCAGCGATTCGGCGGATAACCGGGGTGGGCTGATCGAAGCTGACAAGGATCTGGGGCTGCTGGTCGGGCAACTGGATAACCGCGATAAGGGCGTACTGACCGGCAAGGCCGCGATCAGCTATGAAGGCTCGCGCCTGGACAACAGTGGTGGCCTGCTCAGTGCGGTCGGGCCCGTGACGCTCAAGGCCCAGGACATCACCAACAGCAAAGGCCGGATCGCCAGTCAGACTGACCTTAGCGCTACCCTCGACACCTTGAACCAGCAGGGCGGTGAGTTGGTCGCCCAGGGCAGTTTGCTGCTGACCGGCAAGACCCTCGACAACCGCAACGGCGGTCTGGTGGGCAGCACACACGCGCTGACCGTCAATGTCGAGCAGATCGACAACCGGGCAGGGGAAATCTCCAGCACCGACAACCGCTTGAACCTCACCGGCAAGCGTCTGGACAACAGCGACGGCGGCAAACTGCTGTCCGCGACCGACCTGCAACTGACGGTGGCGCAACTGATCAACCAGAGCAAGGGCAAGCTGTTCGCCAAGGGCAGCGCTCGCCTGGCCGGCACCACACTTGACAACACCAGCGGCAGTTTCTCCGGCCTCAAGGGGCTGGACATCCGCCTGGATGGGGCGCTGCTCAATAACGCCGGGTTGCTCAGCGGCGAAGGCGGATTAACCCTCAACGCCGCCACGCTGGATAACAGCGCAGGCAAGCTCAGCAGCGCCGGCGCCCTGGCGGTCACCAGCCTGGGGGCGTTGCTCAACCAGGCTGGTTCGATCATCACCGACCAGGGTTTGACCCTGACCAGCGCCAGCCTCGATAACAGCCAGAAAGGCCTGGTCAACGGCAAGGGCGCAACCCGTGTCACCACCGGTATTTTGAATAACAGCCAGGGCGGTCATCTCACCAGTGACGATACGCTGGACCTGACCGCAACCCAGGTCAGCAACGGCGCCACCGGCCGCATTGCCAGCGAAAAAAACCTGACGGCCAGCATCACCCGTCTGGATCAACAAGGTGGCGAACTCTTCAGCAAAACCCGCCTCGACCTGGACCTGAACAACGGCCAACTGAACAACCAAAACGGCCTGATCAACGGGCCCGTGCTGGTGCTCAACCACCTCAAGGACATCGCCAACCAGAACGGCGAAATCTCCAGTGCCCAGGCCTTCACCGTCGCTGCGCAAACTGTCGACAACAGCGGTGGCAAGCTGCTGAGCAACCAGGGCCTGACCCTGCGTATCGCTCAGGCCCTGAACAACCTTAACGGGCTGATTTCTGCGGCGTCCCTCAACAGCCGAAGTGCCAGTCTGGACAACAGCCATGGCCTGATCAGCAGCCGTGGCGACGTTGATCTGGGCGTGACCCAGTCTTTCACCAATCAGAGCGGCACCCTGATCGGCGACGGGGTGGTGTTGTTGGCGGCCAACAGTCTCGACAACAGCAACGGCTCGGTCGCCGGCAAGGCCGATGTGTCGGCCACCGTCACCACCCTCAATAACCAGAACGGTCAATTGATCGCCAGTGGTGCCCTGAGCCTGATCGGCGGCACGCTCGACAACCGCCAGAATGGCCTGGTAGGCGCTACAAAAGCGCTGAAACTCAATGTCGGTGATATCGACAACCGTGGCGGCGAACTCTCCAGCAGCGCCGACATCAGCCTGACCGGCAACCGCCTGGACAACAGCGACAGCGGTCAGATCATCGCCGCCATGGGCTTGACCATGACCCTCGGCCAGGTGCTCAACCGCAATCAGGGCCTGATCAATGGCAAGGCCGGGTTAACCCTGGATGGCCAGACCCTGGACAACACCGCTGGCCACCTGCTCAGCGGGCAAGATATCCGGCTGGGCCTGAGCAGCGACCTGACGAACAATCAAGGCCTGATCAGCAGCGAAGGCCAGCTCGACGTCAACAGCGCCAACCTGAGCAACACCGGTGGCAGCCTGTCGAGTGCCGGTGCCTTGAAGGTCAATGCCAGCGGTGCGCTCGGCAACCAGGGCGGGCAACTGGTCAGTGACGGCAGCGTCGATCTGACCAGCGCCAGCCTCGACAACCGTCAACAAGGGGTGATCAGCGGCAAGGGCGCGGTTGGCGTGACCACGGGCACCTTCGACAACAGCCAGAACGGTCGCCTGAACAGTGGCGACAGCCTGACCCTCACCGCCGGCCAGGTCACCAACCAGAACGGTGGCAGCATCGGCAGCGCCAAGGCACTGACGGCCAGCGTCACCGGCCTCGATCAGATGGGCGGCAAACTCTTCAGCAACACCAGCCTCAGCCTTGACCTGCACCAAGGCCAGTTGAATAACCAGAACGGCCTGATCAATGCCCCGTCACTGGTGCTCAATAACCTCAAGGGCGTTAACAACCAGGGCGGCGAAATCTCCAGCGCCCAGGCCTTTAGTCTCGCCGCTGACAGCCTCGACAACAGCAACGGCAAAGTCCTCAGCAACCAGGCCATGATCCTGCGGATCAACCAAGCCTTGACCAACCTCAAGGGCCAGATTGCCGCAGCAGCCCTCGACGTACGCGCCGCCAGCCTCGATAACGCTGACGGCACCCTTAACAGTCGCAGCGACCTGACCCTGAATGTCGCGGGTTTGCTGAGCAACCCAAATAAAGGCCTGATCAACGCGGCACAGAACCTGACGCTGAGCAGCGCCGACCTGAACAACCAGGGCGGCGTCCTGCTCGGTGGCAGTGCCGTGACCCTCAACGCGATGGCGCTGAACAACAGCACCAACGGCCTGATCAACAGCCAGGGTGGTTTAACCCTGACCGCCAACAGCCTGAACTCCAGCAATGGCGGCGAAGTCTCGGCTAAAGGCGATATCGCACTGAACCTGGGCGCACTGAGCCAAAACGGCGGGCGTTTGCTGAGCGATGCCGGGATCACGCTTGACCTGAGCGGTGGCGACCTGAGCAACCAGAACGGTTTGATCACCGCCAAAGGCCCGCTGAGCATCAGCCGCCTGCGCGACCTGAACAACCAGAGCGGCGAAGTCTCCAGCAGCCAGAGCTTCACCCTGGCCGGACGCACCCTGGATAACGGCGGCGGCAAACTGATCAGCAACAATCAGTTGGGCCTGACAGGCGACACCGTGCTCAACCAGGGCGGTTTGATCTCTGGCTGGCAGGGACTGACAGTCAACAGCGGCAGCCTCGACAACCGCAACAACGGCACGCTCTCCAGCCGCAGCGGCAACCTTGGCGTGACCTTGAGCGGTGCCTTGCTCAACAGCGGCGCCGGCGCGCTGGTCAGCCAGAAGACGCTGACCGTCAACGCGGCGAGCCTCGACAACAGCGGCGGCATTCTGTCCAGCGGCGCTGACCAGGCCCTGACAGTCAGCGGCCTGCTGAACAACGGCCAGAACGGCCTGATCGACAGCGGCGCGGCCCTCACCGTGCAAGCCATGACCCTCGGCAATGCGGCGGGCGTGATCAACGCGCAACAAAGCCTGAGCTTCACTGGCAGCACGCTGGACAACAGCGCCGGCAGCCTGGTCAGTAACGGTGCGCTCACCCTCGACCTGCTCGGCGCATTGACCAACACCCATGGCAAACTCGCCAGCGCCGGCCCGCTGCTGATCCAGCGCAGCAGCCAGATCAACAACCAGGGCGGTCAACTGGCCAGCCAAGGTCTGATGACCCTGCTCACGGGTGGCCTCGACAACCGCAATCGCGGCACCGTCGCGAGCAACAACAACCTCGTCATCACCACCTCCGGCGCCGTCCAGAACAGCGGCGACGGCCTGATCTACAGCCAGAACGGCAACCTGCAACTCACCGCCGCCAGCCTGGCCAACGCCAAGGGCACTGTGCAAAGCCTGGGCGCGATGAACCTGTCCGTAGCGAGCGATATCGACAACCAGAGCGGCCGGCTCCTGGCCCAGAACGGTGACCTTACGGTCAGTGCCAATAATCTGGACAACCGCGGCGGCACCCTCGCCAGCATCAAGGGCGCACTCGAAGCGCGCGTCGTTGGTGTGCTGAAAAACGGTTACGACCTGACCAACAACCGTCAGGGCGGTATCGTTCAGGCACAGCGTCTGAACCTCAGTGCATGGGGCGGCATCGATAACTACGGCGGCCGCATTTCGGCGCAAAGCGGCGATGCGATCATCGCCACCCGCGATTTCGACAACCGCAATGGTGGTTTCTACGCCAAAGGCCGGGTCAGCGTCACCGGCAACAACTTCGACAACAGCGGCGACAACGACGGCCAGATCGCCGGCAACCAGATCGACCTGAATCTCACCGGCGCCCTGAACAACCGCCTCGGCATCATCGAGAGCGACAGCACCCTGAGCGTGCGCGCCGCCAGCCTCGACAACCAGACCGGCCAGTTGCGCGCCTTGGGCACCAGTGGCAAGACCGACTTCCAGATTGGTGGTTTGTTTGACAACCGCAACGGCAAGCTGGAAACCGCCAACAGTGACCTGACGCTCAACGCAGCGGGTTTCCTGAACCAGGGCGGTAGCTTGCTGCACGTCGGCACCGGCACGTTTGATATCGCTACGGCCAACATCACCAATGCCGGCGGCAGCCTCGTCACTCGCGGCGGGCTTACGCTCACGGCTGACAGCTGGACCAACAGCAGCGTGATTCAGGCCGGGCGCCTGACCGTCAACGTCAACAACCTGAACCAGACCGGCAGTGGGCAATTGCTGGCGTCCACCAGCCTGGTGGGTAACGGGGTCAACTGGAACAACGATGGTTTGATTGCCAGTGATGGTACGGCCAGCCTTGCGCTGGGCGGCAATTATGGCGGCAACGGTCGCTACAGCAGCCTGGGCAATCTGGGGCTGACAGCCGCCTCGATGACTCTGGGCGGTGCGGCCAGTGTTGCCAGTGGCGGGGACGCCTCGATCAATGTCGGCGGCCCACTCAACAACTATGGTCGGATGACGTCTGCCACCGGGATGACTGTCAATGCCGGGTCAATCAATAACTACGGGACCCTGGGCAGCAGTGGCAATCTGCGGTTGAGTACGTCCAGCTTGCTGAATCAGAATGGTTTGATCTTCAGCGGTGGCGACACGGCGTTGCAGGTCAACAGCTTCACCAACCATTCGGCCCAGCTTTACAGCCTGGGTGCCGTCAGCATCGACGGTTATGGCGGCGCGGCCCAGGCGGCCCAGGTCAGCAATATCTCCGGGTCGCTGGAAAGCACCGGCAAGTTCAGCATCAATGCCGCCAACTTCGAGAACCGCACGGAGGGTTTCAGCCTGGGGCGCAAGTTGGTCTCGGGTTTTATCGCGATTAAATGCATCGAATGTTGGGGGAATGATTACGCTGCCAGTATCGTCGCTCGTGAGACTTTCGAAGGGCAGGACAACGACACCAGTGCCACCGCGTCGCTCTCGGCGGGAGGCGACTTTACCTTTCGCGGTGGCAGCTTTCTCAATAGCAAAAGCACTATCAGTGCCGGCGGTAATATTGCCATTCAGGCCGATAATGTGAAAAACGTAGGGGCAGTCAGCGGCACGATTGAGCGCACGCGCAGCTATCGGACGGGTGATATTGATAAGGATTTAATCAATGAGTTTGCTGGCGCTGCGTTTAATTACAACGCGCGAAACAATCCTGATTTTCCGAACATCTACTACATCAATGATTCTGGTGGCCTGAGTAGGGCACTCGCGGTGGATTCTATGCGCCGCATAGGTGGGCATGACGGGGATCAGATACCGGTTATTCGGTTCAGGGACGCTGTTACTAATGTGACAGTGAATACCTTCGACTTACCCCCTATTTACAACTATTTAAGCACCAAACCGCAATCCCAGTATGACCCCAACAACCTGGTAGCGCTGCCCAGTCAACTGCTGTCACCCACGCAGGGATACACCTTGACCGGTGACGTCGAAGCCGCCAAGGACGGCATTGGCTCAAGCCGCAGTGCTGTTATCCAGGCGGGCGGCAATGTCTCGATCTCCGCGACCCAGGACCTGACCAATAGCGTTATTCATCAGGACTACGGGTTCAGCGCTGGAGCCAACAAAGTCCAGGGCACTCAGGTAGCCGGAGCGGGCGCGCCGGTCGTGGTCCGGATCAATGCCCAACTGCCACCGAACCTGGCCCAGCAGCAGGTCAACCCCCTCGCGCTACCGGGTTTCAGCTTGCCCTCTGGGCAAAACGGCCTGTTTCGCTTGAGCGGGCAAGGCGGGGCGGTTCAGCAGGCGACTCAGGCCAACATCGGCCCGCAAAGCTGGACCATGGGCAGCGCCTCGGTCAGCACCGCTCAGCGTCAACAAAACCTGCCGGAGGTTCAGGCGCGTAGCGTCCAGATCGGTGATATCGCCCAAGTGGCCTCCAGTGACCGGCAACTGACCCGGATCACCCGTCAGGTCACCGACAGCAACGTGAACGCTAGCGCAATCACGGTCAGTGCTCCCGCCGACAATGGCGGCACCCTGCTGTTGCCGGGCCATGAAGGCAACGCTGGAGCGATCACTCAGGTGGGGACCGTGCATGTCGATGGCGCCAGCCATAGCGCGGTCGCTACCGGTCCAGACCTGAGCGTTCCAACACTACCGCTCAACCCGCGTGACCCGTTGGCCACCGTGACCGCTCCTGTGGCCGCGCCTCTTGTGCCGCCCGTGAATACTCAAACTCCCGGCGCCTCGATCACTGCCCCGACAGTCAGCACTCCGCTGATCGGTACCCCCGTGGCCAGTCAGACCGTGGCTCGGGTCCAGGGCCTGCCGGATACCTCGTTCAAGTCCAACCCGCAGAAGTACTTGATCGAAACCAACCCGGTGCTCACCGACCTCAAGCAGTTCATGAGCTCGGACTACCTGCTGGCGAACCTCGGCTACGACCCGGACAAAAGCGCCAAACGTCTGGGTGACGGCCTCTACGAGCAAAAGCTGATTCAGCAAGCGGTGGTCGCCCGCACCGGCCAGCGTTTCATCGACGGCCAGAACTCGGACGCTGCACTGTTCAAGTACCTGATGAACAACGCCATCACCAGCAAGCAGCAGCTCAACCTGTCGCTGGGCGTGAGCCTGACCTCTGAACAGGTCGCGGCCCTGACCCACGACATCGTCTGGATGGAAAACGCCGAGGTGAACGGCGAGCAAGTGCTGGTGCCGGTGCTGTACCTGGCCAATGCCAACAACCGTCTGGCCGCTAACGGCGCGCTGATTCAGGGCAGCGACGTATCACTGATCGCCGGCAAGGACCTGAACAACGCCGGTACTTTGCGGGCCAGCAACAACCTGTCAGCGGCTGCCGGCAACGACCTGGTCAACAGTGGCCTGGTGGAAGCCGGCAATCGCCTTGACCTGTTGGCGGGCAACAACCTCGTCAACAAGGCCGGCGGCATCATTGCCGGACGTGATGTGAGCCTGAGGGCGGTCAACGGCGACGTGATCAACGAACGTAGCGTGACCACCCACAACAGCAGCGTCGACAGCTACAGCCAGCAACGGACGTTCGTCGACAGCGCCGCCCGAATCGAAGCGGCCAACAACCTGAGCCTCCAGGCCGGGCGCGATGTCAGCAATAGCGGCAGCGTGCTGCAAAGTGGTGGCGATACGGTGATCAGCGCCGGGCGGGACATCAATATCGAGGCCACTGAGAGCCGTAACAAGGACGACTACGGCTCGAATAGAAACGGTAGCTCCGTCACCCAATATGGCGCCACCGTCAGCGCCGGCCGCGACCTGCACATGAACGCCGGCCGCGACCTCTCGGCCATCGCCAGCCAGATCGAAGCCAAGCGCAACATCGCCATGGCCGCGACGGAAAACCTGACCCTGGCCTCGGCAGCGGACGAGAGCCACTCCTACTCCAAGACCAAGAAGGAGACCCGTCAGGAGGATCATGTCAAACAGATCTCCAGCACCGTGACTGCCGGTGGCAGCGTTGCGTTGAGTGCGGGTAAGGACATGACGCTGATCTCCAGCCGCATCAGCGCGGGCGACGAAGCGTATCTGGTCGCCGGAGACAAGCTCGAACTGCTGGCCGCACAAGACAGCGATTACTCGCTGTACGACATGAAGAAAAAAGGCAGTTGGGGCAGCAAGAAAACCCAGCGTGATGAAGTGACCAAGGTCACTAATGTGGGGAGCGAGATCAAGACCGGTGGGGATCTGACCCTGGTCAGTGGTGGGGATCAGAAGTATCAGGTGGCCAAGCTCGAAAGCGGTAAGGACCTGACCCTGCAAAGCGGTGGAGCCATCACCTTTGAAGGGGTGAAGGACCTGCATCAGGAGAGTCATGAGAAGAGCGACAGCGACCTCGCCTGGAACTCCATGGAAGGCAAAGGCAACACGGATGAAACCCTGCGTCAGAGCCAACTGGTGGCTCAAGGCAATCTGGTGATCAAAGCCGTCGATGGCCTGCACATCGACGTCAAGCAAATCAACCAGAACACCGTCAGTCAGACCATTGACGCGATGGTCAAGGCCGACCCGCAACTGGCCTGGCTCAAGGATGCCGAGAAGCGTGGGGATGTGGATTGGCGGCAGGTTAAGGAAGTGCACGACTCCTTCAAGTACAGCCATTCCGGGCTGGGCGCCGGGGCGATGTTGGCGATCATTATTATCGTCACGGTGTTGACTGCGGGGGCGGCGAGTGCTGCGGTGGGGACTGCGGCAAGTGCGACGGCGGGCTCTGGAACTGCGATGGCCGCTGCAACTACGTCTGAGGCCATTGCGGCGGGGGCAGAGTTTACGGCGGCAGGTTGGGGCAATGTGATGGCTTCGGCTGCGCTGACCTCGATGGCCAGTACCGGTGCCGTCAGTATGATCAACAACAGGGGGAACCTGGGCGCAACTCTGAAGGACATGACCTCATCATCCAGCCTGAAAGGATATGCGCTGGCTGGTATCACGGCCGGGATAGGCTACACGATGCCTTACAACCCTGCGGTGTTCAGTGTGAACACCCTTGAAAAGGCCGCTGTTACGTCAGTTGCCGACGCAGCAGCGAAAACTGTCATTGAAGGCGGGAGCCTGAAAGACAACCTAGTTAGCTCGCTGGCGGGCGCAGCGATTAATGTCGGCGGCGCGACATTGGCCAACGATATCGGTGGTACCACCTTACCCAATGGCTCGCTGACGAAGATTGGCCTGCACGCGTTGCTTGGGGGCGTACTGTCCGTCGCCCAAGGCGGGGATTTTAAAACTGGTGCGCTTGCGGCCGGTTTTGATGAAGCTGCCGTTCAGACGTTGTCCGACTGGGTCATGCCTGATCCTGCTACGGCCAACATCGTGACCACACAGGAAGGGCAGAAGAGGCTGGTTGCCATGTCAGGGCTGATGGGGATCCTTGCCGCGACGGCGACGGGGGGCGATCCTGCAATTGCTGCTTCCGTGGCGGAAAACGCTACGCTGAACAATTTTCTGGGACCGAACTCACAACAGAAGCTAGCTGAAGCCCGCGCCGCAATGGAGGCCGGTGATCGATCACTGCAGACTGAAACTCTGCTAAAAATATCTGAACAGACAGACCACCGTAGCGACGGATTGCTCGCCAAGTACCTGGCGGATCCTAAATCTCTTACTGCTGAGGAACAAACCACGCTTGATGGCTATGTGGGGGCGTATTACTCGGAGCTGGCGGCTAAATATGGTCCCGACAAAGCACTCACTATGAAACAGGATCTGCTGAAAAACGGTAATCCATACAAGACTTATGATTTTCCTTACGCCGACACCACCGAACAAAAAATCGCAGCTACTGATGCAGCACAAGAGGCCGCCGGAGGTCTCTGGTCGCTGCTGCTGAATCCGCGGCAAAAAAGCGAAAACGAAATACTCTATAACCTCACGACTCAAAATCAGCTCATCACGGATGAGCAGCAGGGCCTGTCAAATATTGGTACGCCCGCCCTGTACGCGTTGCCGGGTAGTCTTGGGTTGGGTATTGCTGCTATAGGTGCGGCAAACAGTTTGGGCCAAGTAGGGTATGGGGTATGGCAGGGGAGTAACGGTGACTACACAGACGCTGCCGGCAATATTATCCTGGGTGGGGTTGGGATCTTGGGGGCGTGGGGCTCTAGGGCGGGGGTAGCTGGCTTATCCTCTGGGGTCTCTCGAATTGACGCAGCAGCTGGAAACGTGGCAGAAGGGGCTGGAGCTGCTCTCGCTAAAGTTGGGACAAATAGTGCCGCCGACCAAACAGTCAGTCTTTTTGGTTTCCGTGGGGCGGGTTCCACCTCTGATTTGTTAGCTGCTGATGCTCCCCACCCATATGCGGTCACGGGGCATGTGGGTTACTCGTTCGATGGCGGGAAAACAATCTACGGTTTTGGCCCAAGCGTACGTGAAGGAATGTCTGCCTACGATGCCGTTCAATCCCTTAGAAATGGCGCAAGCTACCCTGGTGTTATTTCCAACGACACCACCGTTTTTGAATCGGTAGCGAATAACCCGACGGTAGGTCGTGGCCGGGTTCCGCAGACTGTGTATCAGCAGAAAATTCCAGTTTCACAAGCGCAGTTTGATGCCATGAAAGCGGCACATGATTCAATAGGGGTTGGTAACCCTATGGACAATGTGGTTTACGGCTTCCCACCAAAAGGTGGAGCCGCACCTGTCGGCTGTTACTTTAATTGCGCCACTTTCCCGAGTAGTCTTGGAATACCGATCCCGGAAAGTACCGGAATAATGAGGACTTATATGCCCGAGCTTGAGAAAATAGGGACGCCTTGGATGCCACCAAAATGAGCAGGGAGTTAAGTTTTTTATTTGACAAGGTGGCGAGGCATGATCTCGTTTTGGTCAATGTTGTTGATGCGCCACGCCCACAAATATTGCGGGCAAAGGTTGAGCGGATATATACGACAGGAAAAGGGATTGACAGCGCTTCCCTTGGTTCAGAGATTGAATTCGTTCGATCTGGTGGAAGCTGGGGAGATGTGGCTTTAGCTGTTGGAGATAAAGCTCTTTTATTTGTCAAATTGATTTCTGGAAAACTGTATGAGGATGCTTGGCACGGGCATATGGTCGTGGAGGAGATTGAGGGGGATTTATACGCGATCTTCCAGCATAAGGAATTGTGGCTAAGTGAAGATGTTCCATCTTCGATTAGAGAATGTTCACGACAAGATCCGAAACGCCCGTATGCGACGGCGATCCGCTTCGATATCATGGAAACTTATCTATTAAGTCTGATTGAGGGAATTGAACAGCGGTGAGTGTTGAATACAGAATTTATCGAGGAGTGGTTGCATGAATGAAAAGAAGATTGACCTATCCGCCTTTTGCATGAGAGCGAGAGGATTCCTGTCCCAAGGTCGGAGTGATGATGCGCTTGGTTTATACGGGGATGTCATCCACATCGATCCAGACAATGCTTTGGCATATGCTGATCGTGGTACAGCGTATGCAATGCTGAAGAAATTCGATATGGCGCTCAGTGATTTGGAGCGGGCGTTTGCGCTTGGGTATGCTGATGCGTCAGCTTATAGCACTGTGGCTACAATCTATTTTGAATTGAAGCAATTTCCAGATGCGCTCAAGTATTTTGCTCAAGCCATTGGGTTAGACCCGAGCTATCCTTTAGCCTACTACAATAGGTCTAATGTTTTGCACGAATTGGGAGATGATAACGCCGCTATTGCAGATCTTGAAAAATGTCTTGGATTCGAGATGGAAGAGGACTTCAAGAGGTTGATTCTGAGTCGCCTTGATTTATTGAAGTCTCAGCAATAGAGATAGTCAATACTGTGCCGGTCGTGGTGAAGTACGAAAAGGGGACAGATTTGAATGGCACTTACTTAACATGTTTGGCATGCCCACTCTTCCTAACATCCGCCCTTGCTGACCGACGTGGTTTGGTCAGCAAGGGGTAGGCTTGAGGTCTTCGTTTTATGGCTCGCGGCTCGATACGACCAGGTCGGTTTCCAACGCGCCTTTGAGCGATCAGCGTCAGTAAATTTGATAGGCCATCCTCTTCTTCAGGGCTGCCATATTGTCGCAGCGCCAACCATAGCTGAAGGCTGTGTTTGAAGCTCAGTTCGCGAGGTAAGCAGTCTGCTAACAGAGCCGATTGTGCCATGAGCATACGGATCAGATTGTGTGCCAACAGATAGACCCATAACTCCTTGACAGCCATGCCCGGAGTTTTACAGCTCAACTTTCCCAGCCCCAGCGTAGCCTTGAGATTGCGCAGATCCAGTTCGACATGCCAACGCCCTTTGTACAGTGACTTGAGGGCTGACTTGGGTGTTTGTTGTGGACACTGCAACGTGGTCACCAACGTCTTTCCGCCAGCCTTCAGCTCCCGCACTGTCAGTCTTTCAGGCGCCTGTTCGTATTGCGTTTGACTCATCCAGGGGGGTCTTCTTTCGGGCCTTTTCAACTCGATCAGATGGTCTTCCGAGCCGAGACTTTGCCCCAGGCGAAAGTCCGTGCTGCGCCGTCGAGCGCCATATTGTTCGAACACGCCATCGATACCTCTTCGTTGCAACTCGCACAGCAGGAAATAGGTAGCGTAATAAGCGTCGCCCAACAAAATGTCGCCTGTTTTCAGCGTATCGAGCATTGATCTGAGCAGCGTCTGCTCATCGCCGCCCTTGCCTCGGAAACGTCCAAGGGCGGCATCTAAAACGGCACCGCTGGAGAGGCAAACGATGCCGACCACTCGACACAACGGAAAACCAAGACCGACTTTCTGGCCGCGTGACTGCGGATAGGCACCTTGATTGGCAGTCGTATCGGGCATCGAAACCGTTGTCCCGTCGACAAGGCGTACGGGTCGCCCCATCCAGCGCCACGAGGACGGTGCCTGATCACTGATAGACGAACCGGTATGCCGAACCAGCGTGGATACCATTTCCACCGGTAAGCGTTGTCTGGCTTTACAGAAGGCGCCCGTGCGAGTGCTGTTGGGTTTCATGCCGCTACAGGATCGCTTGATGGAGAAATCGTTGACGGCGTTCTGACAGGAGCGATCGGCACTCATCGCTTGAGCCAGAAACATCGAAAGGGTTTCGGTTGGTGGAAACAGGCGCTCTCGATGCTCTGGCAGTGCTGACTCGACGCGCTGTAGCAGCTCGGGAGCCGTGAGGAGGTTGAAAAAAGCATAGGCATCACAGTTCGAAGCATGGCGGCGAAAACGTTGCTGTTGATGCTGGAGAATTTGGCGTCTACGATCCATGAGGGCTGTGTCCTTGGTTTTTGGTGTGTGTTCGCAACTATCACCGTAGACCAAGACCAGCCCTTCTTCATTTTTTGCTTTCAGCTCAAGTGGTTAGCTGCTAAGTAAGTGCCATTCAAATCTGTCCCCTTTTTGTTTTATGTTAATCATGTTGTTAAGTACTTTTCGGGTGATAAGCAAGGGGTGGCGGGCGGGGTCGATATTTTGGATTATAAGTCCAGGGTAGAGTTCGGTTGCAAGCTGCTAGGTTATAATGCGACGCAAGGGTGTGCGCCATGAGTAATGGACGATATCCGTCTATGAGGGTTTTTACAGTATTTGTGCTGTGCCCATTATTGACGGGGTTTGTAGTTGGGATCGTTGCCCTGATAGTAACGATTTTTCATTTGGTTAGTAATCCGCGCTTGTTGGGTGAGGTGCGAGGGGCTGAGAGTATGTTGGTGCTTGTCATGGCGCCGCTCATGGCTGAGTTGGTATTTATTATTCCATTTTCTGTTTTTGGTTTTTTTGTGGTGGTACAGAAGGTTAGAAAAACGGCAAGTGCCTTGCGGGCTATTTCTATAATTGGTGGTTCTGTAGCCTCACTATGGGGGTTGCTTATTATTCTTGTGATTAATGGTGGAGGGCAGAAGACTTATATTTCTGGTTATGGTTTTTTGCTAGTGGCGGTTTTTTTTGTAGCTATGTTATTCACAGGTTTTTCAGCTTATTTTGTTTTGCCTGAAAAAAATACAATCTCAGTGCTCGAAAGGCTCAAAGATAAACCTTGATAAAAAAGCCACAGTGCTCAACCGAAAAAAGGGGGCGAAAGACAAAAAGGGGACAGATTTGAATGGCACTTACTTAACATGTTTGGCATGCCCACTCTTCCTAACATCCGCCCTTGCTGACCGATGTGGTTTAGTACGAAAAGGGGACAGATTTATTTTTAGAGCGAAAAGGGGACAGATTTGAATGGCACTTACTTAACATGTTTGGCATGCCCACTCTTCCTAACATCCGCCCTTGCTGTAGTGGTCTAATGATTCCGGACACCCATTTAGGCGAGAATACCCGCCAGATCGAGGTGTCAGATGACCAAGCAACGCCGTACCTTTTCCGCTGAATTCAAACGCGAGGCTGCCGACCTCGTGCTCAAGCAAAACTACAGCTTCATCGAGGCCAGCCGCTCGCTCGGCGTTGGCGAATCGGTTCTGCGCCGTTGGGTCGACCAGCTTCAGCAGGAGCGCACAGGCATCACCCCACAGAGCAAGGCGCTAACTCCAGAGCAGCAAAAAATCCAGGAGCTGGAAGCTCGGATCGCTCGCCTTGAGCGCGAGAAATCGATACTAAAAAAGGCTACCGCGCTCTTGATGTCGGAAGATCTCGAGCGTACGCGCTGATCAATCAGTTAAGCGTCCATGAGCCAGTTGATTGCTTGTGCGAGGTGTTCGAAGTCGCCCGCTCGAGTTACTACGCACATCGTCTCAGACGGCTAACCCCTGACGTTGAGCGGCTCAGGCTGCGTAGTCGAGTGAACGAGTTGTTCACCCGGGGGCGAAGTGCGCCGGGCAGCCGCAGCATCACCGTGATGATGCAAGAAGAGGGTGAGCAAATCGGGCGGTTCAAGGTACGCGGCCTGATGCGCGAACTGGAGCTGGTCAGCAAGCAGCCGGGATCACACGCCTACAAAAAAGCGACGGTGGAGCGGCCTGATATCCCGAACATCTTGAACCGGGAGTTTGATGTCGAGGCGCCCAACCAGGTCTGGTGTGGCGATATCACCTACATTTGGGCGCAGGGTAAATGGCACTACCTTGCGGTTGTCCTGGATCTCTACGCGCGTCGAGTTGTGGGCTGGGCGTTATCAGAAAAGCCGGATGCAGATCTGGTGGTCAAGGCGCTGGACGTGGCTTACGAACAACGTGGAAAGCCTCAGGGGTTGCTGTTTCACTCGGATCAAGGATCGCAGTACGCCAGCCGCCAATTTCGCCAACGACTGTGGCGCTACCGTATGCGCCAGAGCATGAGTCGCCGAGGAAATTGCTGGGATAATGCGCCGATGGAACGGGTGTTTCGCAGTTTGAAAACAGAATGGATACCGACCACTGGCTACATGACCGGCCAGCAAGCTCAGCGAGACATCAGCCAGTACCTGATGCATCACTACAACTGGATCCGACCCCATCAATTTAACGATGGGTTGGCCCCGGCGAAAACTGAAGAAAAACTCAAAACCGTGTCCGGGATTAGTTGACCACTACATGCTGACCGACGTGGTTTGGTCAGCAAGGGGTAGGCTTGAGGTCTTCGTTTTATGGCTCGCGGCTCGATTCGACCAGGCCGGTTTCCAACGCGCCTTTGCGCGATCAGCATCAATAAGTCTGACAGGCCGTCCTCGTCTTCAAGGCCCCTATATTGTCGCAGCGCAAGCCATAGCTGAAGGCTGTGCTTGAAGCTCAGTTCGCGAGGCAAGCAGTCTGCTAACAGAGCCGATTGTGCCATGAGCATACGGATCAGATTGTGTGCCAACAGATAGACCCATAACTCCTTGACAGCCATGCCCGGAGTTTTACAGCTCAACTTTCCCAGCCCCAGCGTAGCCTTGAGATTGCGCAGATCCAGTTCGACATGCCAACGCCCTTTGTACAGTGACTTGAGGGCTGACTTGGGTGTTTGTTGTGGACACTGCAACGTGGTCACCAACGTCTTTCCGCCAGCCTTCAGCTCCCGCACTGTCAGTCTTTCAGGCGCCTGTTCGTATTGCGTTTGACTCATCCAGGGGGGTCTTCTTTCGGGCCTTTTCAACTCGATCAGATGGTCTTCCGAGCCGAGACTTTGCCCCAGGCGAAAGTCCGTGCTGCGCCGTCGAGCGCCATATTGTTCGAACACGCCATCGATACCTCTTCGTTGCAACTCGCACAGCAGGAAATAGGTAGCGTAATAAGCGTCGCCCAACAAAATGTCGCCTGTTTTCAGCGTATCGAGCATTGATCTGAGCAGCGTCTGCTCATCGCCGCCCTTGCCTCGGAAACGTCCAAGGGCGGCATCTAAAACGGCACCGCTGGAGAGGCAAACGATGCCGACCACTCGACACAACGGAAAACCAAGACCGACTTTCTGGCCGCGTGACTGCGGATAGGCACCTTGATTGGCAGTCGTATCGGGCATCGAAACCGTTGTCCCGTCGACAAGGCGTACGGGTCGCCCCATCCAGCGCCACGAGGACGGTGCCTGATCACTGATAGACGAACCGGTATGCCGAACCAGCGTGGATACCATTTCCACCGGTAAGCGTTGTCTGGCTTTACAGAAGGCGCCCGTGCGAGTGCTGTTGGGTTTCATGCCGCTACAGGAGCGATCGGCACTCATCGCTTGAGCCAGAAACATCGAAAGGGTTTCGGTTGGTGGAAACAGGCGCTCTCGATGCTCTGGCAGTGCTGACTCGACGCGCTGTAGCAGCTCGGGAGCCGTGAGGAGGTTGAAAAAAGCATAGGCATCACAGTTCGAAGCATGGCGGCGAAAACGTTGCTGTTGATGCTGGAGAATTTGGCGTCTACGATCCATGAGGGCTGTGTCCTTGGTTTTTGGTGTGTGTTCGCAACTATCACCGTAGACCAAGACCAGCCCTTCTTCATTTTTTGCTTTCAGCTCAAGTGGTTAGCTGCTAAGTAAGTGCCATTCAAATCTGTCCCCTTTTTGTTCTCGTGCTCGATGCGCAGGGCGGCTTCCGCTCATCAGCCCAAGTTGACGGACAAGCGTTCAATCCACGCTTTATGCCTTGTGGTGATGCCTCTTGCGTAGCGGTTGGGGCTAACATAGATCTGAATGATCCAGAGACCAAGCGTTGGATTGAAGCCGGGGATGCAAAAGCCAAGAGTGACGCGCTGGCCATTGGGTCACTTGCGCCGGTACCGATGTCCTGGGTTGGAAAGGTTCTCGGGTCGATTCTTGGCAAGGGGGCTTTGAGAGAGGCGATTGTTGCGGGTGAGGCGGCGGGTGCTGCAAAGAGTACGGGAGCCTCGTCTGTTTGGGAAAACGCGGTATCGAGAGCAGATGGGGACTTTGGATACTTAAATCAGACACCAAAATTTGGAGTGAATCCGAATTGCCTCGAGGAAATGACAGCAAATGGAGTGAAATATACTCCTGAAAATGTTATTGCAACGACTCGTAGCCAAAGTGGGCAGGTTGTGTTCTTAGAAGTAGGAAATTCTAAGGCAGGTTTACAACATATTATTGAAGAGCATGGTACTCAATTTACGCAAATGGGTGTCACTGAAGCACAAATTCCTAGCGTTGTAATGAAAGCTGTTTCTGAAGGCAAGCTTATTGGCTATCAAGGTTCTGGGGTTGGTCGTCCGATTTATGAGTTGACTATAAACGGGCAATCTCAACGAATAGCGGTAACTGTTGGTAATAATGGTTATGTTGTTGGCGCTAATCCAAGGAGAGGGGTGAAATGAGGTATATAAAATTGATGGCCGATTATCAGTGTCACCCGCTTTGGGATATTTCTCCGGATGAGTATGGGGACATAGATCCTAGTACTCTTCCTATTTCTAAAGAGCTTAAATGTCGGTTGGCGAAATGGGCTTGCTTGTATGATGAAACCCTGGATTTTGATTGTCCGCAGAATTCCGGATTTAAAACTGAAGAGTTGGAGGTTGAATTTAAAAGAGAAGGTAGGTTGCTTGTTGATTGTCTACAAAGCGAGCTTGGCGCTGATTTTGTTGTTACAGCTAAAATTTAGTTTCTACAAAATGCGAAAAGGGGCAGATTTATTTATTGATGAACGATTTTGGCCGTCGAAAATAAATCTGCCCCTGAGAGATCCCCACAAATCTACTCCAAAGCCTGCGCCTGTTGACGTACTTCGTCTCGTAACGCGTGCTCAAGTCTCTCCAAGGCTTTTCGAGAGCTTGAGCCGCGTCCGCTACGCCAGTATTCCAAGCCCAGTCGCCACAGCGACAACACCCTTCGACATTTAAGGCTGTTGCTTTGAAAGCGATGGTCATGACTCGCTTTGCGGGTCTGCAAACCCGTTAAGCAAAGGATGTCGTTGGCCAATGCCGAGATCAGCAACAGCACCTCACCTCACCTCACCTTGACTTGAGATCGGCGAATAGGTGTCCCCTTTTTGGTGCAGATTGATTGCGGCTTGGAAAGCTCCGTCATTAGGCTCACTCTGAAAACGAGCCTTACTCTCAAATAAATCGTACCCCGCGATGAGGTACATAGTTATCGCGGGGTACGGCGTTGAGCACCATCGTTTTGCAAGATTTTGCACGCACGGCCTGAGGCTCAGTGGGTCCTTCCCCGCAAAGTGCGGGAACAGCGTATGCGTTACTTCAGTGCTGCGCCCGAATCTGGCGCCCCAACACATCCATCACATCGCAGCCATCACGCAGCAGCATGGCCGCTGCGTGGGCGATTTGCTGCACGTCTGCGCCTTTGGCATGGGCAATGTCGAGGCTGGCCAGGCTTTCCATCATCTGCGTGACCGCCAGAAACCGTGCAACGGCGTTGCTGTGCAGCACATCCAGCGGCGCCTGAGTGGCGACCAGCAGCACCGGGATATCGCCATCGTTGTTGGTCATCGGCATGTGCGGGTTCATGCGTCATCTCCCGGTTGGGCGGCGTGCAGTCCGTCGATCGAAGCCTGGACCAATGATCGGGCGGTGCCGAGCATCTGCTGGCTGGCCCAGCGTAACGAGACGATGTGTTCCGGGCGGGTGGCGGTGGGGGCTTGATGAGCGAGGGCTTCGGCGCAGCTCAGGTAAACCGAGGCGTGTTCGAGTGCATCGAGTAACGGGATGTCGGGTTGGACGGCGAACAGGTAATGGTCGACATGGTCGCAGCGGGCGAAGGGGGTGGCTTTTGTGGTTGGATCGGTCATGGGTGTAGCTCCTTAGTGATCAAGAGCTGCCACGTGGTCGCCGTCAAACGATAGGGTGGCAACTGTGCGCAGGTTGACGGACCGGTCTAAGGCACCCGGCGCACTCGAAAGTGCCCCGCGCACAGTCACCATTAAGTTTTGCATCGAGCACAGAAGTGCACGAGCAAAGTTGAAGGACAGTGCGCGCCTTAAAACCACCGAGCCGTCAAACCCGATCACGAATGAGTCGTGACAGGCGCGAGGATAGGGAGTGAGGCTGTGGCAGTCAATCGGCCTAAGGTCTGACGCAGATGGTTTGTTTGTAGGTTTGTTCCGAGACTGACAGTTGCCGTGTGCGCAGATACCGATCGCCAATTGCGATGAGCGCAACTGGGGCGGGATTAACGGTCTGAGGAAAAGGGGGCGGCACGCTCAACCGCTCAACGCAACGTATGTACACTTTCCGCTCGGTGATTTTGGCCACTTACTTGGCCAGGTGTCCGCGTTGGGCGGTGACTTCTTCGGGGAGTGCAGGCCAGTGCTGAGGGAGCAAGCTCCCTCGCCACAGCTGTGGTTTAGCGTTTCTTCACCGCGATACACATATCCATTTCCATCACATCGGTCTTCTGGTCGTAGGAAGCGTCTACCGGGTAGCGTTCGAAGCAGGGACGTTTGTCGAGGGTCAGCCTGAGTTACTCGCAGCAGTGTTTGGTGCCCGGCGCGGTCTCGTAACGATCGTGATGGCGCACCCATTTCATGCCTTGCTCTTCGTTGCGGCCCTTGGGCGTCAGGTCGAGGTAGTTATAGGCGCCGACCAGCAAGTCCAGGCCGCGAGCGTAGGTGGAATAGGTGTGGAAGATTTCGCCGGCGTCATTGCGATAAAACACGCTCAGCCCCGGCAGTTCACCTTCGGTGCTGGTGCTTTTTTCGTAGTTGTAGGTCGCGGTGCCGTCCGCGAGTTCCTGCTCGCTGATGGTCACCTTGTAGTCGGCGTTGAAGTCGCTGCCAGCTGAGGAGACCCATTTGAACTGCCAACCCATGCGTTTGCGGAATGCCTGGAATTCTGCCAATGGCGCGTGGGAAACCACCACCAGTGAAATGTCGTGGTGCGCCAGGTGCTGGTTGGCGCCGTCGATGTGATCGGACACAAACGAGCAACCGTGGCAGCCTTCTTCCCAGCCCTTGGCAAACATGAAGTGATAGATGATCAGCTGGCTGTTGCCAGCAAAAAGGTCCGCGAGGTTTTGCCGTCCGTCGGGGCCTTCGAACAGATAGTTCTTGTCGACTTTCACCCAGGGCAGTGCGCGACGTTCGGCGCTGAGTTTGTCGCGCTCCCGGGTAAAGGCTTTTTCGTGAATCAGATGCTGTTGACGGGCCGCGAGCCATTCTTCTCGGGACACGACCTTGTGCGGGTGCACGCTGTTCATGACGTTTCCTCCTGCGAGGTTGGCGTGTTATGGCTTACACAGCCTAGTCGTTTGACCGACGCCGTAATCGACAAGCCGCTGATCGGTTGTCGGCATTTTCATTCATGCACCTGGAGGGGCATTGGGCTGAGCCGCGACCTTCAAGCACTTCAAGGCGCTGAAATCCCCGCGCATCTTGTCGATTTTTTTCAGCAAGTGCTGGCGTTGATCGGCCGTACTGTCGGCCATCAGGTCGACAATCAGGCTGCGCGCCTGGGCTTCGGTGTTGGTGTAAGCCTGGCGATAGGCTGGGGTCCATAGGGTCTCGCGATCGACCAGCAGGGTTTCGATGCGTTGCGCAAAGTCGCTGTTATGGCGTTGTTCGACTGCTGCACTGAACTGTGCCTGCCAATGAGCGCGGTTGGCGATCCATTGCTGATTTTGCTCGCCCAGCGCGTTGGCCCAGGCAACAACGCGCTGCGCCTGAGCAGTGTTGAGCGGGCCAAGCCAGTCGTCCAGACGTTTATCCATCCGCTCGATGCGGTGTTTGATCTGCAGCGCCAGCGGTGCGTTGAGGTATTTTTCCTGATGCACGCGCTGGTCTTTGGCGAAGGCCTGCTTCATCTCGTTGACCTGTTGGTCATTCAAACCCTGCAACAACTCGACCGCCGACGGGGTGATTTCCCGGGCGGTCTGGGCGATGGCTTGCTTGGCTTCGAGGATTCTGGCTTGCAGCGCGGCGTCTGTGACTTGATTGGTTTCGACCATCTGCTGCAAACGGTCGAGCCAGTCGACGTAGCCGGGTAATTGCGTGGAGCAATGCCAACTGAGGTGTTCCTTGAGGCGTTCGCTGAGCCAGCCTTTTTGCTCGCTGTTCATGCCCAGGTAGTCGTTGAGCGTCCAGGGAATGATGATGTCGAGATTGCGGTAGGCCAGGCTCACCCGGTTGCAGGCCAGTAGTGCGAGGCACAGGGTCAGGAGCAGAGCCAGGTGTTTCAACCAGCGCAACATGAGCCAATCCTTGCAAGGGCGTAGTTCTGGTATCTGAATGCAGGATGGACCCGGCTGTTCAGCTGATCAAATAGAACGCACGTTTGGTCTTGAAGGATGTTGCTGGGGAGAGGGTTCCAGTCCTAGCGCTTCGAAGCTCAAAGCGCTTAGGGACCAGGGTGACGCGAGGGGGGTATTACTTTTTGCCGAGCGTGATTTGCTTGGACGGGCCGAATGTCTGGCCGCTGACGCCTTTGGCAATTTGCTGGATCTCGCCGCCGGACTTGAGGAAAGCAGCAATCTGGTCGTTGATCGATTCGCTGGTTTCAACGGCTGGAGCTGGCTTTGCTTTGCTGTTGGATGCTTTTACACGCATGGCGGCCATTAACCTGTAGAAAATTAACTTGGCCAGGCATCGTACAGGAAATACTTGACAATTGCTTGGTAAATATCCCCCTGAAATAACCGAGGGCGGGTGTCGATTATTTATAAGTTGCTGTTCGCAATAACCGCCTAAGCCACTGTTTTAAATAAGAACACTGACGTGAAAAAAAGCGTGTTTTGCTTACCGATATCAGCGAAAACCGTCTGGATGGTCTGACGAGCGGGCTCTGCTCTGGTGCAAAACCCAGGAAAAATGAGCCTCGCAGCGGATTTTTCTTCGCAAGCCGGCCAGTCACCCAACGGCGTCGGCAAAACCGGGTAGAATGCCGCCCAAGCAATGAGGGTATTGGAAATGGCTTTAGTCGGGCGCTACAACAGCTTGCAAGTGGTTAAACACACTAACTTTGGTTTATATCTGGACGGTGGCGCGGATGGCGAAATCCTTCTGCCGAATCGTTATATTCCCAAAGATATTCCCAGCGAAGATGAAGACTGGCTGAACGTTTTTGTTTATCTGGACAGCGATGACAAACTCATCGCAACTACGGAAAAACCGAAAGTTCAGGTCGGTGAATTCGCCAGTCTTAAAGTCGTTGAAGTCAACAGCATCGGTGTGTTTCTCGACTGGGGTCTGCCCAAGGACCTGCTGCTGCCGTATTCCGAAGAAAAGCGTCAAATGACCGCTGGCGAATACTGCGTGGTACACGTCTACCTCGACAAGCACACCCGCCGTATCACCGCGACCGCGCGTCTGGATCGTTACCTGGACAAAACCCCGGCCAACTACAAACCTGGCCAGGAAGTTGACCTGTTGGTGGCTGAAGCGACCGAGATGGGCTTCAAGGCGATCATCAACAACAAGCATTGGGGCTTGATCCACAAGAACGAAATCTTCAAGTTCATGCGTGCCGGCAAGGAAGAGAAGGGCTTCATCAAGGAAGTTCGCGCCGACGGCAAGATCAGCCTGAGCCTGCAGCCAGTCGGTGAAGAAGCGGCCACCAGCCTGAACTCGAAGATCCTCGCCAAGTTGCGCGACAACAACGGCACCTTGCCGGTCAGCGACAAGAGCGACCCGGCGCTGATCAGCAGCCTGTTCGGCGTCAGCAAAGGCAACTTCAAGAAGGCCATCGGTGCGCTCTACAAGAACGGCCAGATCGTCATTCACGCGGATCGCATCGAGCTGAGTTGAGTTGTGCTGAGCTGACCTCACTGCCCCGGCCAAGTACCGGGGCATTTTTATTCTATTGAGTAACTGCCATGTCGTTGACCGTTCGCGAGGTTTCGCGGTGATCGCCACTCGGCGCAGCGCCGATGGTTTTGCCCTGCAAGTGATGCTCGGCTTGTGCCTGGTCTGGGGTGTCCAGCAGGTGATGATCAAATGGGCGGCGGCAGACATCGCCCCCGTGATGCAGGCCGCCGGGCGTTCCGGAATGTCCGCGTTGCTGGTGGGGTTGCTGATCTGCTGGAAGGGCGGCTGGAATCAGGTTGGCAGCACCTGGCGCGGCGGTTTGCTGGCGGGCAGCCTGTTTGCGATCGAGTTTTTGTTCATCGCCGAGGGTCTGCAACTGACCACGGCGGCGCACATGTCGGTGTTCCTCTATACCGCGCCGATCTTCACCGCATTGGGCGTGCATTGGTTGCTGCCAAGCGAGCGTTTACGACGGTTGCAATGGCTGGGAATCCTGCTGGCGTTTATCGGTATTGCCGTGGCATTTGCCGGTGGCGTGTCCTGGGACAGTCTGGACCAGCGGATGCTGCTCGGCGATGCCTTCGGCGTTCTGGCCGGGGCCGCCTGGGGCGCGACTACCGTGGTAGTCCGAGCCTCGCGGTTGTCGGAAGCCCCAGCGACCTTGACCCTGTTTTATCAACTGATTGTCGGCTTTCTCGGCCTGCTGTTGATTGCCGCCCTGAGCGGGCAGATTACCCATGTTCACCTGACTCAGGTGGCGGTGGCCAGCGTGCTGTTCCAGGGGCTGGTGGTGTCGTTTTTCAGCTACCTGACATGGTTCTGGCTGCTGCGCCGTTACCTGGCGTCGAACCTCGCGGTGTTCTCCTTCATGACGCCGCTGTTTGGTGTCACCTTCGGGGTGTTGCTGCTCGATGAACCGTTGAGTGTCAACTTCGTCGTCGGTGCCGTGCTGGTGTTGCTCGGCATCACCTTTGTCAGCGCAGAACAGTGGGTGCGCCGTCGTTTGCGCAAAGCGCTGGAGCGTTGAGCGGACGCAGCAGCAAACCGCCGGCCAGCAGCATGCCGCTGCCAGCCACCATCAACGCCGGTTGCAAACCACCGCTGAAGTGGCTGCTCAGCGCCGCCAGCAATGGCCCGCTCAGCTGACCTACGGCAAAACACGCGGTCAGCAGGCCGGCATTGCGCTGGGTGGCATGTGGCGCCAGTTCTCGCGAGCGTTGCATCACCAGTTGCATGCAGGCCA
This sequence comes from Pseudomonas frederiksbergensis, assembly GCF_001874645.1. Lineage (NCBI taxonomy): Bacteria > Pseudomonadati > Pseudomonadota > Gammaproteobacteria > Pseudomonadales > Pseudomonadaceae > Pseudomonas > Pseudomonas frederiksbergensis. Next base: position 1,342,009 of record NZ_CP017886.1, on the reverse strand, counting down.
GAAACGGCGTGCCGCAGAGAATCACCCCCAAGGCCAGACCGAGACCACTGCCCAGCAGGCAAGCGAAGACTCCGGCCGCTTGCAGCCACAACGTCGCGATCAACCAGTGACGCGTGGCATTGGGGTTATGCCGGCGCAAACTTACCAGCAACACACCGGTGGCGGCCGCCAGACCGAAACACGGCCAGAACAAATCTGCCTGCCATTGACCGTGAAAACGAGCGCTGGCCATCTGTGACAGGAAGGTCGCAGGAATGATGTAGCCCAGGCCGTACAGCGCGTAGATCACACCCAGCCGCGCAATTCCAGCACTCTTTGAGGCGACGGCAGTGGGGGCGGCTGCCACGCTCGCGGCCGGTTGCGGCAGGATCGGCAAAATCACCAACAGCATTGCCAGGCCCACGCCGGCATACACCAGCCACAAGGTTGCGGAGCTTTGTCCCAACAGGTTCGAGCCAAGAGCGAGCAAACCCGTCAGAAAAATCCCCAATCCCGGTCCGGCGAATACCAGTGCGCCCAGTCGTGGGCGCCCGGCGGCCAACGCCAATGGCTGACTCAGCGCGGTGATCATTACCAGTACCCAGGCGCTGGCTACGCCGGTACCGAAGCGCAACAACAGATGCGGCCAGAAGCCCTTGGCCCAGAACGAGGCGAGGGTCAGTAGCACGCATAGCCACAAACCGCCGAGCAAGCGTCGACGGACTTGCTCGGGGCGGCGAGAGAACATCGCGTCCACGGCGCCGATGAAGTAGCCCAGGTAATTGGCTGCCGCAATCAGACCCGCGGCGGTCAGGTCGATCTGACCTTCGCTGAGCAAATGCGGCAGCTGTGGGGTGAGCGCAAAGCGGCCAATGCCCATGGCCATCATCAAGGCAATGAAACTGCCGAGTAGGCGTACAAGTGGCGACATGATCAGGATTCCTGCAAAGGAGCAATGACCGTCAGGCTAGGACTGATTGACTTTCTTTAAAAATGAATAATAGTGAGTAACTTGTTCTTATTTGGAGAAAGGTGTGGAATTCAGCCAATTGCGCATCTTCCAGGCTGTGGCCGAGGAAGGTTCCATCACCCGCGCCGCCGAACGCCTGCACCGGGTGCCGTCCAATTTGTCGACCCGGCTCAAGCAGCTTGAGGATCAGCTGGGCGTAGAACTGTTCTTGCGTGAGCGTCAGCGTTTGCAGTTGTCACCCGCAGGCAAAGTGCTGTTGGACTACACCGCCAAGCTGTTTGCCCTGCATGACGAAGCCCACACAGCCGTGCAGGGCGGGCAACCGGCCGGAGATTTCGTGCTTGGCACCCTGTACAGCACCGCGGCGATTCATCTGCCGGGTTTGTTGGCGCGCTATCACCGCACCTATCCGGCGGTGAACCTGCAAGTGCAGTCCGGGCCCAGCGGCGAGTTGCTCGAAGGCCTGCTCACCGGGCGCCTTGATGCCGCACTGGTTGATGGCCCGCTGCAGCTGGCCGGGCTCGACGGTGTGCCGCTGTGTGATGAAAAACTGGTGCTGATCAGCGAGGCCGATCATCCACCGGTGCGCAGTGCGCTGGATGTACAGGGACGCTCGGTGTTCACTTTTCGCCAGGGCTGTTCCTACCGGATGCGCCTGGAGGCCTGGTTCGCGCATGATCACGCGGTGATGGGGCGGGCGATGGAAATCGAGTCCTATCAAGGGATGCTGGCGTGTGTGATTGCCGGCTCCGGCGTGGCGCTGATGTCCGAGTCGATGCTGGCCAGTCTGCCCGGACGCGAAAGTGTGGCGGTGCATGCGTTGGCCGAGCCTTTTGCCAGTGCCACCACCTGGCTGATGTGGCGCAAGGGCATGGTGGGTGCCAATCTCAATGCCTGGATCAAAGTGCAACAAGCGGCGTTCGGTGGTGGCTGCCCGGTTGGGGCTGATTTTGATGAATTCGGTAACAGATCTTTGCCTTTTGAGGCGAGCATTGCGTAAGACTTCGGACTACTATCTGTATGAAGCGTCTATAGAACCCGGTCGCTCAGCACTACCCTGAAGGGGGGCACCATGAAAGAGAAACTGCAAAACTGGCTCCATGACCTCGGTGTCGCGCTTGGTTTGATCGAACCACCTCTGCAGCCCGTGCCAATCCGGACTGACGATGAGCAACGTCGGCGTCAGCAACGCCGCCGGTAAGCACCTTCCAACGCCGAAGATCGCAGCCTTCGACAGCCCCTGCTGGCATCGCGCCAAACCGTAGGAGCTGTCGAAGCCTGCGATCTTTCTGTTTCTCCAGACGAAAAAAACGGGTGTGGCAACCGACGCCACACCCGCCGAAGAAAGCGGTTCTATTTATAGTCTGTGATCAGGCAGCGCTGGCCTGTGCAACCGGGCGAGGGGACAGCAGACTGACCACGACGAAGCTGATCAGACCGATAGCCAGGCTGTAGTAGATCGGCGTGTTGGCATCCAGACCATCCTTGAACATGAACACCAGGGCAGTCACGAAGCCCAGGCCCATGCTGGCGATAGCGCCGGAGGTGGTTGCACGTTTCCAGAAAATGGCGCCGATCAACGGGACCAGCATGCCGCCGACCAACAGGTTGTAGGCCAGTGTCAGGGCACTGATCACGTCACTGACCACCAGGGCGATACCCAGCACGACAACACCGGTCAACATAGTGAACAGGCGGTTGATTTTCAGGCTCGACTGTTTGCCACCGCGCAGTTTTGGCAGCAGGTCTTCGGTCAGCGTGGTGGACGCGGCGAGCAAGCCGGCGCTGGCGGTGGACATCATGGCCGCCAGGGCAGCAGCGATGACCAGGCCACGAATACCATCAGGCAAGGACAGTTTGACGATCGCGGCGAAGGCGTTATTGACGTTGTCCAGGTCCGGGATCAGCACATGTGCAGCCATACCGATCAGCGCGCAGGCCAGACCGTAGAGGATGCAGTAGAAACCGGAGATCGTGCCTGCGTACTGAGCGACTTTTTCGTTCTTGGCGGTGAACACCCGTTGCCAGATGTCCTGACCGATCAGGATGCCGAAGAAGTAGATCATGAAGTAGGTGATGATGGTGTCCCAGCCAATGGTGGTGAAGCTGAAGCTGGATGCCGGCAGTTTCAACACCAGCTCATCCCAGCCACCCACGCGGTACAGGCAGATCGGCAACAGGATGAACATCAGGCCAACGGTCTTGATCACGAACTGAACGATGTCGGTCAGGGTCAGCGACCACATGCCGCCGATGGTCGAATACACCACCACCACGCCACCGCCAAGCACTACCGAGATCCAGAACGGCAGGCCGAACAGCACTTGCAGTACGGTGCCGATCGCGAGGATCGAGGTCACGCCGATCATCAGCGCGTAGGCCAGCATGATCACCGCACTGGCCTGGCGGGCCATTGGGTTGTAACGCTTTTCGAGGATCTGGGTAACGGTGAAGATCTTCAGTTTGAGCAGCGGCTTGGCCAGGAACAGGTTCAGCGCAATGATCCCGCAACCCAGTGCAGCACACAGCCAGAAACCGGAAATACCGTGGACGTAGCCCAGGCGAACGGTACCGACGGTCGATGCGCCGCCCAGTACGGTGGCGGCCATGGTGCCCATGTACAGGGTTGGCCCGAGGTTACGACCGGCCACGAGGTAGTCTTCGTGGGTCTTGGCCTTGCGCATGCCGTAATAGCCCAGCACGAGCATGCCGGCGGCATAGATGAGTACTACGAATAAATCCAAAGCCATGATGGCGTCTCTCCGATTGTCTTTCTTATAAGAGTTTTGCAGGAGCGGGGGTTCTGGGGTGTAGTAAGCGAATCCGGTATCGGTGCTGAAGCACGCGGGGGACGTTGCGGACAAACGCCGACACCCGTCAGGTGGCGGCGTTCACGCGCTGATCACGTTTGCTTGGGGTCAATCCTCAGCGGTGAGCCACGCCCGGCAGTACGCAGAGCATTTCGTACAGCAGATTGGCGCCCAGCAGCGAGGTGTTGCCGGTGGTGTCGTACGGCGGCGAGACTTCTACCAGGTCGCAGCCAACCAGGTCGAGGCCTTGGCAGCCACGAACGATTTCGATCGCCTGAATGGTCGTCAGGCCGCCGATTTCCGGGGTGCCGGTACCTGGAGCCCAGGCCGGATCGATGCCGTCGATGTCGAAACTCAGGTACACCGGGCCACCGCCGACTTTTTCGCGGACTTCAGCCATCAGGGGTTCCAGCGACTTGTGCCAGCACTCTTCAGCCTGAACCACGCGAAAGCCTTGTTTGCGGCTCCAGTTGAAGTCTTCAGCGGTGTAGCCCTGCGCCCGCAGACCAATTTGCACGACACGGTCGCAGTCCAGAAGGCCTTCTTCAACGGCGCGACGGAAGGTGGTGCCGTGGGCGATCTTCTCGCCGAACATGTGATCGTTCACATCGGCGTGGGCGTCGATATGCACCAGGCCGACCTTGCCGTGCTTTTTATGGATGGCCCGCAGGATCGGCAGGGTGATGGTGTGGTCGCCACCGAGGGTCAGCGGGATCACGTCGTGTTCGAGGATCTCGTTGTAAGACTCTTCGATGATGCGCACGGCGTCCAGCAGGTTGAAGGTGTTGATCGCCACGTCACCGATGTCGGCAACCGACAGCGAGTCGAACGGCGCAGCGCCGGTGGCCATGTTGTACGGGCGGATCATCACCGATTCAGCACGAATCTCGCGCGGTCCGAAACGGGTGCCTGCGCGCAGGGAGGTGCCGATGTCCAGCGGGATGCCAATGAAGGCAGCGTCCAGGCCAGCGGCGGATTGCAAATGGGGGAGCCGCATCATGGTGGCAATGCCGCCGAAGCGCGGCATTTCATTGCCGCCCAGTGGTTGGTGAAGAATCTTGTCCACGGGTATGGCCTCATCATCATTGTTTTATTTATGGGGTTGCACAGCGCAAAGGGATCGCACAGGCACCTGTTGAGCGGATTCTGCGAAATGTAGATCAGGAGAAGAATCGCTACCGACAAATACTTAGTTCAGATTTTTCTAAACTAATGGACGCGGCAACGATAGACTTCACACCGATCGTTTGGAGTGCCTCCCATGGCCAACGCTTTACCTGACCTGAAACTATTGCGCATCTTCGTCAGCGTGGTGCGTCATCAGGGGTTTGCCAATGCGCAGCATGAGCTCAACCTCTCGACATCGGCCATCAGCACCTACATGAGCCAGCTCGAAGCGGCGCTGGGGCTGGTGCTCTGCCATCGTGGGCGTGGCGGTTTCAGCCTGACCAGCAAGGGCGAGCTGTTCCATCAGGAAACGTTGCGTCTGTTCGGTGAACTTGAAGGTTTCGAGCAATACGCTGCGGCGCTCAAGGGCGAACTGCGTGGCACGCTCAACCTCGGGGTGATCGATTCGACCGTCAGCGACAAGGCCTTGCCATTCGCCGAAGCCATTGGTGCCTACAGCCAGGAGCACCCGGCCGTGCATTTGCACTTGTCGGTAATGAGCCCTTACGAGCTGCAACTCGGCGTGCAGGACAACCGACTCGATCTGGCCATCGGTGCGTTCTCCACGCGCATGAGCGGGCTGGTCTACATGCCGCTCTACCGTGAACAACATTGGCTGTATTGCAGCAATCGTCATCCATTGTTCAGCGAGCGACGCATTCCCGAACAAGTCATCACCCAGCAGCGCATGGTCGGTCGCGGTTACTGGAGCCAGGCCGAATTGGCCCGCCACGGCTTCAAGCATAGCGCGGCGACTGTGGAGAGTATGGAAGCGCAACTGATTCTGGTGCTGTCCGGCGCCTACATCGGCTACCTGCCGGAGCACTACGCCCAGGCCTGGGCCGACAAGGGCGATTTGCGTGTACTGCTGCCAGCCACCTTCGGCTATCAGGCGCCGTTTTCGATGATCGTGCGTCGCGGACGCAGCCGTGAGCCGTTGATTCAGACCTTCCGCGATTTGCTCAAAGCACAGCTCAATCAGGCCTGATCGGGAGAATCTTATGTCCAGAAGCCAGTGCGCCCGTTGCCTGCGCCCGCAAACCCATTGCCTGTGCCCGTTGATCCCCAGCCTCGACAGCCGCACTCGGGTGCTGCTGTTGCAGCATCCGAGCGAGGTCAATCATGCGTTGAACACTGCGCGGCTGGCGGCGCTGGGGCTGAACAATGCCGAGCTGATCGTCGGCGAAGTGTTCGAGGATCTGCCGCAACGGCTGAATCAACCGGGTTATCAGGCCCGCTTGCTATTCCCGGCCGACGACGCGCAACCGTTGCAGGTCTATGCGCCTTCCGATCAACCGCTGCTGCTGGTGGTGCCGGACGGCACCTGGCGCAAGGCGCGCAAGATACTGCACCTCAATCCATTGCTGGCAGCGTTGCCCCGAGTGACATTGGCCGAAGGCGCGGTCTCGCGTTATCGGTTGCGCAAGGCGCCGGGGCCCGGGGCGTTGTCAACGGTGGAGGCGATCGTGCAGGCATTGCAGGTGCTTGAGGCACCGACCTCGTTCGAGCTGTTGTTAAAGCCGTTCGAGGCATTGATCGAGGGGCAGATAGCGGCGATGGGGGAGGAGACGTATCAGCGAAATCATGGCGGCTAGAAGGGAAAAGATCGCAGCCTGCGGCAGCTCCTACATGGGATTGCGTACACCTGTAGCTGCCGCAGGCTGCGATCTTTTGATCTTTATCACCTCGGTACGGGTCTTGAGCAGGTCAGCGCCGAGGCCAGGATTGCCGCACTGGATTTAAGGATCGGCAGCGACTTGAGCACCGGAAAACACAGCCCGGTGTCCTGTGAGCAATAGAATCCCTCCAGGTTTTCCAGCGGCAGGTTGGAGCCCGGCACCGAAAACACCTCGGTGGGACGGCGGCCGGACGGAGCAGGGCGGGTCGCCACGTCGGGCGGGGTGATGACAAAGCAGACCGTGGGGTTGAGCGGGTTTGGGGACGTCTTTATCGGGATCTGCTCGACCACGGTTGCACCGAGCTGTTCAGCGACCCCTGCAATGTTCTTGATGTAACCCAGCCGGTCCATACGCTGCCGGCCCTGTTCACTGTTGATCTCGTAGCACGGCTCAAAGAGCATCAGTTTGTCGATCGTCACGCGGAACAATTCTTCCAGCAGTTCGCTGAGTGTTTCACCGTTGGGCTCAAGCGCATGGCTTGAAACAGTGACGTTGACGGATTTGTCGAGCAAGGGGATTTCGCTGATGTCGGCAATAAACGGTGTCAGTCGCTCGAACGTCTTGCCCATGTGTTGCTGTGCGAATGCCATGCCCTTATGCACCCGCGACCAACTGATGTCGAAGGCATAAAGCTGTTCGGGCGGGAAGGGCAATTGCCGGGCGATCAGGCTCAGGGTCGTCAACTCACCGGTCCCGATGTCCAGCAGTGAGTCCAGAGGCTTGAGGTGCTGGCTCAACAGGCTGGCCAGTTCACCGGCGTAGGCGTGGGCCTGGGTGAGGTTGTTTTCGACGTAATCGATGTAGGTGCCGGCCTGCAAATCGTAGGCGGCCTCAATGATCTCGGGGGAGTTGTAGCTCAGTTGCTTTTGCTGGCGAAGCAGCTCCGTTATGTTCATGCCCTGCGCGTAAGCTTGCCGGGCGGCGAGCATATCGAAATGCTTGAGCGCAGTCTTTGTCTTGTTCATTAGCGGTCGCTGTGTCGAATGTGGAGGTCAAAATCGCGCACAGTTTGCCCTGCTTTGAACCCTGCCGGGCAAAGGCTGGGCTAAAAAATCCTGCCCTGGCCAATGTCACATGGGCTCTGGCGGTCCGATCAGCCGGCCCATGACGCCGAACAGTCCCAGCGACGTGATTACCTCCAGTTCTCCCTGCGTCTCGACCTGCTCGGCAATCAACGGCAAACCGATGCTGTTGGTCGCGCGGAAAATGGCTTCGATGAACAGGCGTTTATCGCTTTGCCGGTCGATGGCGCGAAGGTAGCTGCCGTCGATTTTCAGGTAGGCCAAACCCAGCTGGGTGAGGTTACCGATCTGGCTGAAGCTGCCACCGAAGTGCTGCAGGCCGATCCCATAGCCGGTGTTGCGCAGGCTCAAGCTCAGTTGACGCAACTCTTCGGGGGGCGGCAGTTGGCGTTCGTCGACCTCAAGGGTCAGCAAGGGGGCGAGGCCGGGCAGGCCGTCGAGCATATCGAGGATCAGGCGCCGTTGCGTGGCATCGCGCAGGGTGCTGCCGGACAAGCTCAGGGCTAGCGGCCAGCGGTGTTCGGCAAGGTAGTCGAGGGTGTGTTCAAGCATTGCCAGGTCGAATCGCGCTGACCAGCCCAGACGTTCTATCCAGGGCAGAAAATGCCCGGCGCAAATCGCTTTGCCCTGCGGGTCGAGCAGTCGCGCCAGCACCTTGTGGTGCAGCACCTGGCTGGTGTCGGCGCATTGCACCACGGGTTGGAAGTACAGCTGCATTTTGCCGTGGGTCAGGGCGTCATCGATCCAGGTGCGCCAGTCGTGCTGCGTCTGGTTCGGTGTGTTATCGGACTGCTTCAGATACACCCACGGCCGTTCTGGATGCTGCTGGGCCTGAGTCAGCGCCTGATCGAGGCGCAGCAGTATGTCGGTGGACGCTGCGCCGGGTGTGTAGGCGACTATTCCCAGATGCGCCACTGGCATGCAGTCACTGGCGCCGGTCAGGCGCAGGTTTTCCAGGGTGGCGCTGATCTCTGCGGCCAGGCGTGCCGCGTCTTTGCTGTCCAGGCCTGGGGTCAGCAGGCTGAACTCGCCACCACGATTGCGTGCGGCCAGCCAGGCATGGCGATCCGGCTGTTGAATCAGGCGTTTGAGTAACTGAGCCACTACGGTGATCAGTGCGTTGGTGCGCTGGCCCCCCAGTCGCTGGTTGAGCCCGGTCAGGTCATTGATCCGCAGCATCAGCAGGTGTCCGGCGCTGCTCTGCTCGGTCACCAGCAACTGATCGGTGAGTTGCTCGTTGAGCAAACGTCGGTTGGCCAACCCCGTGAGACTGTCCTGAAACGACTCGGCGCGCAGTTGTTCGCTACGCGCGGCCTCGTCGGCAAACAGCTCTTTGAGCTTTTCGACCATTTGGTTCATCGCCAGCACCACGCGTTTGAGCTCCGGGGTTCTAGGCAACTTCGGCAGGCTGAGAAACTCGCGTTGGTTGATGGCTTCGGCCTGTTCGACCATGGCGTCCAACGGACGCAGTTGCCGACGCAGCAACCAGCCGCCGAACACCGCGCTGAGCAATCCGCACAGCAGTAACCAGATCAGACTGCCGAGGGTACTGTCCCACAGTTTGATCAGCGCGAACTGTGGGTTGCTCACCACTTCAACGCGCGCGGTTTGCTCCCAACCGCGCATGACCAAGGCATCCCCGCCTTGCGGGTGCAGGTTCACCAGATCGACGAACCAGCCCGGTACACCTTCGGCAGTGGCGGCCGCGTTGCGCTCGACCAGGACGCGCTCGTCCTCGATGTTGATGACCCGAATACTGGAAAAGTAGCCGCTGTCGAAGACCGAGCTGACCCTCAATTCAATCATCGCCAGATCGTCGATCTGTGTGGTCAACGACCGCCCCAGCGCAGTGGCAGCGTCCTGGGCATGGGAGCGCAATTGGCCGAGCATCTGCGCCCGCGAGCTTTCCAGGCTGACAAAAAAACTGCCGCTGAAAGCGACCAGCAAGAACAGGCAGATGGCCAAAAACAACTGTTTGAGTAGCGACATGAGACGCTCCAGAGCGTTGACCTTCCTGGACGACAGGATTTGTCTGGCCGCTGACGTGCAGATGTCTGGAGTTTAGGTGCTGTTTTGTGGGAAGCAGGGCTGATTGTCGGGGAGCGGGATAGATGAGCTTATGTGGCGAGGCGTATTCAGGATTTGCTGAGGGTTTTCTGCCGCAGGATATACACCGTCACCAGCACCGCGCTGGTCAGCATGAAGCCGCGTGCCCAGGGCAGGGGCACAAGGACGCAGGACAGGCCGATGCTCAGCCACATCAGACCAATGGCGTAGACCTTGCCCTTGAGCGGGATGCCATTGCCGTCCAGATAGTCGCGAATCCATGGGCCGAGTCGTGGATGCTCGACCAGCCATTGATAAAAGCGCGGCGAGCTGCGGGCGAAACAGGCGGCCGCCAGCAGCAGGAAAGGGGTGGTGGGCAGTACGGGCAGGAAGATCCCGATCACCCCCAACGCTACGCTCAACCAGCCGATGGCCAGCAGCACGTAACGCAGGATCAGGGGGCGCTTGCCTATGGGGTCAGCCACAGGCAAGGACTTAGTGGTGACGAGGCTTGAGGATCGCCGGTTTTTCGTCTGGCGCGTTGCACAGCAAGTACAGCGCGGTCAGGGCTTCCGGGATCTGCACGATCATGTCGTCCATCAGGTTGGCATCGGCTGCGATGTCGGAGAACTCAGGCTGTTCGTCGAACAGGCCGGAACCGACCATGATCGGCAGCAGCATTTCGCTGACTTCGTCTTCGGCGGTTTCGAACCAGGCTTCTTCACGCAGGAATACGCCTTCCATGAAACCGATGCACCAGCCGCGCAGGTCGGAATCATCCGGCTCTTCGCCCAGGTCCAGGTCGCACGGCAGCTCGAATTCTTCATCGGAGGCCAGTTGGCGAGCGATATGAGCCTTGAGGGCCAGCAGAGTCGATTCGATTTCTTCACGCTCGGCGTCGTCGCGATAATGCGGCTCTTCGGCGAACAGCGCATCGATCCATTCACGATCAGGTACCGTCTCGGAACAGATCGACAGGGCTGTCAGATAGCCGTGGGCGGCCACATAGTCCAGCGCCTCGTCATGCAGCTCGTCGGCGTCGAGGAAGGCTTGCAGGCGGGTTAGTTGCTCAGCGAAGGACATTGAAGGGCTACCTTGGGAATATACGATGCCCAATTCTAGGCGTTCTTGAGCGGTCAGGCCAGCCGCGCGGCAGATTTGCCCGCATTGTATGCGCCCAAGGCTATTCGTCAGTGACGCCCTTTGCCCGGGATGCCTCGGGTATACTCGCGCGTTTTGCAAAGCCCTGCAGGTGTCTCGACGGCTCAGGACAAATCCGCTTACGGATCTGTCCGTGAACAACGTGGTTTTTTGATCCAGCCTGCACGCAGGGATATTCAGCACCATTTGGAGTTTTTCATGCTCGAACAGGCTCAGCGCGTCCTCAAGGACATCTTCGGCTACGACAGTTTCCGTGGCCGTCAGGGTGCCATCATTGAGCGCGTGGCCAGCGGCGGTGACGCTCTGGTGCTGATGCCGACCGGCGGCGGCAAATCGTTGTGCTTCCAGGTCCCGGCACTGTTGCGCGACGGTTTGGCGGTGGTGGTTTCACCGCTGATTGCCTTGATGGACGATCAGGTCGCGACCCTCGAAGAACTCGGCGTGGCCGCAGCGGCGCTCAATTCGACCCTGAGCGCCGAGCAACAGCGCGATCTGGCGGCACGGATCAAGCGTGGTGAAGTGAAGATGCTCTACCTGGCGCCCGAGCGTCTGGTCCAGCCACGGATGCTGGCGTTTCTGCAAAGTCTTGAAATCGCTCTGTTTGCCATCGACGAAGCTCACTGCGTGTCCCAATGGGGTCACGATTTCCGCCGGGAATACCTGCAACTGGGCCAGTTGGCGGAGTTGTTCCCCAACGTCCCGCGCATCGCCCTGACCGCCACGGCCGACAAGCGCACCCGGGAAGAAATCGTCGAGCGCCTGCATCTGCAGAACGCCGAGCGCTTTCTGTCGAGTTTCGATCGGCCGAACATTTTCTACCGTATCGTGCCCAAGGAGCAGCCGCGCAAGCAGTTGCTGGCGTTTCTGGCTGAGCGGCGCAGCGATGCCGGCATCGTTTATTGCCTGTCGCGCAAGAAGGTCGACGAAGTGGCCGTGTTCCTCAGCGAGCAAGGTTTCCCGGCGCTGCCGTACCACGCCGGTCTACCCAACGATACGCGGGCACACCATCAGAAGCGCTTCCTCAACGAGGAAGGCCTGATCATGGTCGCCACCGTGGCGTTCGGCATGGGCATCGACAAGCCCAACGTGCGTTTTGTTGCGCATCTGGACTTGCCGAAATCCCTTGAGGCCTATTACCAGGAAACCGGTCGAGGCGGCCGTGACGGTCTGCCGGCAGATGCCTGGATGGCTTACGGCCTGCAAGACGTGGTGATGCTCAAGCAGATGCTGCAGAACTCCGAAGGCGATGAGCGCCACAAGCGTCTGGAGCAGCACAAGCTCGACGCCATGCTCTCGCTGTGCGAAGAAACCCGCTGCCGCCGTCAGACGCTTCTGGCCTATTTCGACGAAGACATGCCGCAGCCCTGTGGGCATTGCGACAACTGTGTCGACGGTGTGCAGACCTGGGACGCCACCGAACCGGCCCGTCAGGCACTTTCAGCGATCTACCGCACCGGCCAGCGCTACGGCGTCGGGCATCTGGTTGACGTGTTGCTGGGCAAGGACAACGAAAAGGTCCGCAGCTTCGGCCATCAGCATCTGTCGGTATTCGGTGTCGGCAAGGCGCGGGCCGAAGGTGAATGGCGTTCCCTGTTCCGACAGTTGGTGGCGCGCGGTCTGGCGGACATTGATCTGGAAGGCTACGGCGGCCTGCGGTTGAGCGACAGTTGCCGGCCGCTGCTCAAGGGTGAAGTGACCCTGGAACTGCGCCGCGACCTCAAACCGCAAACCACCGCGAAAAGCAGCAGCACCAGCCAGGCCAGCCAACTGGTGCGAGGCGAAGAGCGCGAGCAGTGGGAAGCCTTGCGCGCCCTGCGCCGCAAGCTCGCCGAAGAACATGGCGTGCCGCCGTACGTTATCTTCCCCGATTCGACCTTGCTCGAAATGCTCCGCAGCCAGCCAAGCTCCCTGCCGGAAATGGCCAAGGTCAGCGGCGTCGGTGCGCGCAAGCTGGAGCGCTATGGCGAGGCCTTCCTCGAAGTGCTGGGCGGTCAGGCCGAGGCGCCGAAAGTGGTCGCCGACCTGCGTCATGAATTGATCACTCTGGCGCGCGCCGGCATGACGCCGCTGCAGATTGCCGGTCAGTTGCAGTGCTCGGAAAAGAACGTGTACACGATGCTCGCCGAGGCCATCGGCAAGCAGCAACTGTCGCTGGAGCAGGCGCTGGACCTTCCGGAAGACCTGATGGGTGAAGTCCAGGACGCGTTCCTGGACGGCGAGGGCGAGTTGCCGCCGGTGTCGGAGATTTCCGCGTTGTTTGCCGGCCGCGTTCCTGAGGGCGTTTTGTACTGTGTGAGAGCGGCGCTACAGTCGGAGTTTGAAATTTAAGTGCCGAAGATCAAGATGTAACGATTCAGTACAGACCGAGCCTTGCCTAGAGTCGAGGGTCATGCTTAGCTGGCTAATAATTAGTTTCAGCCTATTTCAGTCTAACCATGAGTTTTTTATGCCGTTAACCGATCAACACCGTTTTGGCATGCAGTTGGCGCAGATGTCTCGCGGCTGGCGCGCCGAACTGGATCGCCGTCTCGCCGGCCTCGGCCTGTCCCAGGCCCGCTGGCTGGTGCTGTTGCACCTGGCGCGTTTCGAAGAAGCCCCCACTCAGCGTGAATTGGCACAAAGCGTCGGTGTTGAAGGCCCGACGCTGGCCCGCCTGCTTGATAGCCTGGAAACCCAAGGGCTGGTGCTGCGTCAGGCCGTGGTGGAAGACCGCCGGGCGAAAAAGATCGTGCTGTGTGCGTCCGCCCGTCCCGTGATCGAACAAATTGAAACCATTGCCACCGAGTTGCGCCACGAACTGTTCGAGGGCGTCGACGAGGAAGATTTGCGGGTGTGCATGCGGGTTCATGGGCACATTCTGGCCAATCTGGAAAAATCTTGAGGCATAACCACACAGCAGATTTTTGAGAACTGGCGAAGAGCAGACTATAAGAATTACCAGGCAGTAACGTTCGTGATGGAAGTACGAATGCGCACAGGTTGATTCTGGTTAGCTAAGGGATGCTCATGCTCGAGAGTTTGCGGTCTGTGTTACGGCGCTCCGTCAGCCTGTTGTCGGTCGCGGGTGCCTTGTTTTACTCGGCATTGGCACCCGCGCTGGGGTTGGGCGACGTTACGTTGCACTCAGCCTTGAACCAGCCGTTGAATGCCGAAATCGCCCTGGTCGACCCAGGTAGTCTGGCCGACGGTGAACTCTCGGTCAGTCTGGCGACGGCGGACGAGTTCGCCCGTGCCGGTGTCGAGCGAGTGTTTTTTCTCAACGACCTGCGCTTTACCGTCGTACTGCGTGGCGATCGCAGCGTGATTCGGGTGGTGTCCAGCAAACCGGTCAATGAGCCGTTCCTGAATTTCCTGGTGCAGGCGAACCAGCCCAATGGGCATTTGCTGCGCGAATACACGGTGCTGATCGATCCACCAGGCTCGCCTGGGATCGTACCGGCAAGTGACGTCGAGCCGGCCCCGGCGATCAGCCAGCCACCCACTGCCGCCGCACCCGCCAAAACGCCTGCTGCTGCGCCGTCGAGCACGGCGCCTGCGGCTACCGACCCCACTTCCGAGTTGCTGGCAGCCAGCGTCCTGGAAAACCAGCAGCTGAAACAAACTGTCGATCAGTTGAACGCCCGGCTACAAACCCAGGATGAGCAGATCGCCAGCCAGCGAAAGCAAGTCAGCGATCTGCAAGCCGAGTTGGCCGAAGCCAAAAAGCCCTTACCCGCCCCCGCCATTCCTGCCGCGCCAGTCCCGGTGCCCGTTGCCCCCATGGATGAGTCGAGCGGTGGATGGGTGTTGTGGCTGATCGGCGGCCTGCTGGTAGTTGGCGTGCTGTTGCTGCTGGGCCTGTTTGCGCTCCGTCAGCGGCGGGTACAGCCTGTGCTGGAGCCTGTGTCACGACATGAGCCGATAGTCGGTCGGGGAGCGCCCGATACTGCGCAGAAACCATCGATTGAGCTTTCTACGACGCAAGTCACCCCCGCGAACCGCGAAACCGTTCATGGGGCAGAAGTACTTGAGGGCGTCGGTATCTACCTGACGTATGACCGCTTCGCCGAGGCGGTCAGTCTTTTGCGTGAAGCCTTGCTCAAAGAGCCACAGCGCAGCGATTTGAACCTGAAGTTGTTGGAGGTGTTGGGGCAGCAGGGCGATAGCGCAGGTTATTCGGACCACGAAAACAGCCTGCTTGAAGCGGGTTACAGCGTTGAGGTGTTGGGGCAGATTCGTGCGCGTTCGCCAAAACTGGCCAGTGCACAATCTTTGGCGACTCTTGAATCGACGGCTGAGCCGGCTGCCTCGGTACGGGATGAGTTCCAGTTGAATCTGGATGACTTGTCGATGGATTCGAGCTGGGATCTGGTCAGCCCGTCCGACACAACAGCGGCAATGGCTAAACCCGTGGATCAGATGGGGCCGCTGGACGATGGCTTTCTTGACGATTTCGCCGATGCATCACCGACCCTGGAACTTGAGCCGTTGCCGGGTGAATTCGCAGTGCCTGCGCATGAAGAGATCCACGCCGGCAAACTGGAAGAGGCGCAGAACTGCATCGACGACGGTGATCTGGACAGCGCCATTCGGCTATTGAACGAGTTACTCAAGGACAGTGACGAGTCCTTGAAGCAAACCGCCCGCAGCCTGTTGGCCAGCATTCGCTGACGTCGTGCAGGCGCTGGCTGGTCGGTGATCAGTCATACACGGCGCGGACCAGGCTGCTGTTCTGGCCGGAAATCGAGCGGTAAAGGCGGCTATTATAGCGGCGCCATCGAGCTCAGGAGTCCAGCACGCCATGACCACACACAGACCGGAAGTTGTCATCACTTACTGCACGCAATGCCAATGGCTGTTGCGCGCCGCCTGGCTGGCCCAGGAGCTGCTCAGTACCTTCGGTGACGACCTGGGCAAAGTTTCACTGGTGCCGGGAACCGGCGGGGTGTTTTTCATTACCTGCGATGGGGTACAGCTCTGGGAACGCAAGGCCGACGGTGGCTTCCCGGAAGCCAAGGTGCTCAAGCAGCGCGTTCGCGACCAGATCGATCCAAACCGCGACCTCGGCCACAACGACCGTTAGGTGACGAAAACCGCCTGATCTTCGCTCGGCTGGTTTTCGTCGAACCTAATGAGAGGCTGCTTCGGCCGCCACGTTTTTCTTGCTTGAGCTGCCAGACAGACTGCTGGACACCACAATCGCGATGATGATCAGCGCACCGCCCATCAACATCCGCAGCGTCGGATTCTCGCCGAACAGCAGCCAGGCGACGGTGATGCCGTAAACCGGCTCCAGGGCAAACACCACCGCGGCGGTGCGAGCCTTGATCACCGCCAGGCTGGCAACGAACAGGCTGTGGGCGACGCCGGTGCAGAACACCCCGAGCAGACCGATCCACAGCCAATCGATGGCGCGTACTTCGCTCAAGCCCGGTGCCGCCACCGGCAGCAGACAGAGTGCGACCACTACGTTCTGACACAGCGCGGCCTGCACGGCGGGTATACGCCCGGAGCTGGCGCGGTTGGTCAGCGACAGCAAGGCAAACAGCAAGCCCGAGCCCACGGCCCAGAGCAGACCGCTGGTGGCTTCACTGGCGAGGTCGAAATCCGGGGTGACTAATACCAGGCCGACGCTCACCAGCACCACGAGGAGGATTTCATTGGCGCGAATCCGCTCGCGGAAGATCAGGCCTTCGAGGATCACCGTGAACGCCGGGAAACTGGCAAAACCCAAGGTCGCAATCGCCACGCCGGCGACTTTCACTGCAATGAAAAAGCTCACCCAATGCCCGGCCAGCAACAGACCGCTGAGCAGCAGGCGCCGCCAGTCCACCGCTTCGAGTTTCTGCCAGCCAGTATTGCTGGCGAAACGGGCAAAGAACGCCAGAGCGATCACCGCGAATGCCGCACGGCCAAAGACAATGATGGCAGGGGAGGCAGCGGCGAGTTTGCCGAACACACCGGTCAGGCCAAACATCAATGCGCCGATATGCAGGGCGCCAAGGGCGGTACGCGGAGTCATTTCAATCCTTAATCCGTAGTGTAGGAGCTGCCCGAACCTGCGGCAGCTCCTACATTGAAGCGCGTGATTGCCTGATCTGTCTGTTGCCAGACTCGCATGTTTTATCGCCAGCCTAGCGTTTGCTCACCGCACGTCGCAGCTTGCCCGGGGATGCGCCAAATTCGCGCATCACCGCCGCGGCGAAGGCGCTTTGGGAGCTATAGCCGACACGGCTGGCGACCTCGCCGATGGGCAGCGCGGACTCACGCAGCAACTTCACCGCGATATGCAGGCGGCGACTGCGGATGTAATCCATCGGCGTCTGTCCGCATTCAGCAACAAATCGTGCGTGCAGACGCGCGCTGGACAGCCCGGCGATGCGTGCCAGATCGGCAACTTGCAGTGGATAGGCGGCGTATTGGTCAATGTGCGCATTGAGCGCGGCGTAAGGCAACCGTCGCCCGGCGATGCTGTTCGGCGCGGCGTTGTTGAGGCTGGCGAGCAACAACACGGCGCCTTGCTGGGCGATTAGCGGGTCTTCTACCTGGCTGCTCGCCAGCCAGCTCACCAGCTGACTTTGCCCGGCGTCCAGCGGTAAGCGCCCAGGGTTGTCGAGCAAGCGCCGACTGGCATCGGCATGCTCGCCCAGCGATTGCGAAACCCATTGATCGCTCGGCACATCGAGCACCAGGCAGCGGCTGCCATTCGGGCTGCCACACGCGTGATGAGCACCAGAAGGCACGACCATGAAACTTTGCTGTACCACTTGGCTGCCATGGCCACCGACCTCGAAGTCGAGCGCACCCGACAGAGCGAACACCAGTTGCGCGTGGTCGTGGCTGTGGACGATCAAGTCGTGGGTGTATTGGCGCAGCGTGAGGATCGGTCTCATCGCAGTCTCCTGGGCAGTCTCGCAGTCTACACCGGTCGTACCTGGGTTCGGGTTGTCATCAGACTGCCGTATTTGTGTCATGGGCTATTAATCGCTGCGGTGCAAGCTGGCGAAAAATCTCGCAGAGGTTGCCCATGACCAGCGCCGAACTTGCCAAACCCAGCCGTAAACAACGCGTGCGCACCTTGTGGATTTCCGATGTGCACCTCGGCACCCGGGATTGTCAGGCCGAGCATTTGTCGCAGTTTCTCAAGGGCTATCAGGCTGACAAGATTTATCTGGTCGGCGACATCATTGATGGCTGGAAGCTGCGCAGCGGCATGTACTGGCCGCAGGCTCACACCAACGTCATCCGCCGTCTGCTGACCATGAGCAAGCGCGGCACCGAGGTGATTTACGTCACCGGCAACCACGACGAGTTTCTGCGGCGTTATTCAAAGCTGATCCTGGGCAATATTCAACTGGTGGACGAGGCGGTCCACGTTACTGCTGATGGCCGGCACCTGTTGGTGATTCACGGCGATCAGTTCGATGTGATCACCCGCTATCACCGCTGGCTGGCGTTTCTCGGCGACTCGGCCTACGAGTTCACCCTGACCCTCAACCGCTGGCTCAATCACTGGCGTGCACGGTACGGCTACGGTTACTGGTCGTTGTCGGCGTACCTCAAGCACAAAGTCAAAACTGCGGTCAGTTTCATCAGCGATTTCGAAGAGGCCATCGCCCACGAGTGCGTCAAGCGCGAGCTGCACGGGGTGGTTTGCGGGCACATCCATCATGCGGAAATCCGCAAGGTCGGCGAGGTGGACTACCTCAATTGCGGGGATTGGGTGGAGTCGTGCACGGCCTTGATCGAGCATTGGGACGGCACGATCGAGTTGTACCGGTTGGCGGATGCGCAGGCGCGAGAGGCGCAATTGAAAGCGGAGTTGGTGAAGGTCGCGGAACCGGTTTGATGCCGAAAAGATCGCAGCCTGCGGCAGCTCCTACGGGATCGGGTTAACACGCGAACATCGTAGGAGCTGCCGCAGGCTGCGATCTCTTGATCTCAGGCCGGCGCGTGTACTTCTATTGCCGCCATGTAGATCGAGTTTTTTGGCCGGGCAAACAGGCGCTCCATCATCGGCTCGAAGAAACTCAGCGGCAAGGTCTCGTAGGCCGGATCAAAGGCTGCGGCGTCATACTCGGCGCAGAACTCGATGGTTTGCCGGTACTGCGGGTGTTCGCGAAATTGCTCGCGCAGATGCCGGTCCATGCCCAGATGATGGAAGAAGTAATAGCCCTGGAAAATCCCGTGTTTTTCCACCATCCACAGGTTTTCAGCGCTGACGAATGGCTTGAGGATCGCCGCCGCAATGTCCGGGTGGTTGTAGGAGCCAAGGGTATCGCCAATGTCGTGGAGCAGCGCACACACCACGTATTCCTCATCCCGGTCATCGCGCCAGGCGCGGGTGGCGGTTTGCAGCGAGTGGGTCAGGCGATCGACCGGGAAGCCGCCAAAATCACCCTCCAGCAATTTCAAGTGCGCCACAATCCGTGTCGGCAATTGTTTGGCGTAGGCACTGAACTCTGCGGCGATGATCGCCCAGTCTTCCTGCGTACCATCCTTCATGTGGGTGAAGCGGGCATGCGCATTCATCAGCTATCCTCTTATTATTTTCGAAGGGGCGTTGTGCAGTGTAGATCTTGGATCCAATGCCGCACTGGCCGCGTGGGACGGCTTGATGGCCCTGCGAGCCTGGAAGGAGGCTGGGGAGCTTATTTAAGTCTAGAGTCACCAGCGGCAACCGCCAGTGACGATCGGCGCCACTTTAGTATTGTTCTGAAATTGGCCGTGCCAGACGGCTCATCAAGTAAGAAAACGCCATGAGCGAACGAACGACTTCTGCAAGCTGGGCGATGGGGATTGTCAAGGCACTGGAGATGGACGGCCTGGATTGCCGGGTCTTGTTCAAACAACTGGGGCTCGACTATGCGGCGCTGGATGATCCGGATGCGCGCTTTCCTCAAGATTCGATGACGCGGCTCTGGCAGCGTGCGGTAGAGCTGTCCGGCAACCCTGCGATCGGTTTGAACATGGGCAAGTTGGTCCGTCCGGCATCGTTTAATGTGGCCGGTTATGCCTTGATGTCCAGCCAGACCCTGGCTGAAGGCTTTCAACGCCTGGTGCGCTATCAGCGGATCATCGCCGAAAGCGCCGACCTGAGTTTTCGCCTGTTACCTGAAGGTTATGCACTGATTCTGACGGTGCATGGCGACCATCTGCCACCCACCCGACAAAGTGCCGAAGCTTCACTGGCCTGTGCGCTGGGGTTGTGCGGCTGGCTGACCGGGCACACCTTGCAGCCACGCAAAGTATTGATTCAGGGCGATCAGCCCGTAGATCTCGAACCCTACAAATTAGCCTTTCATGCGCCGCTGGAGTTCAATGCCCCGTATGACGCGCTGATTTTCGAACGGGCGGATATGGAGGCGCCGTTGCCGACCGCCAATGAGGCCATGGCGTTATTGCATGACCGGTTTGCCGGTGAATATCTGGCGCGATTTTCCGAAAGTCGGGTTACCCACAAGGCGCGGCAAGTGTTGTGTCGCTTGCTGCCCCTGGGTGAGCCCAAGCGCGATACGGTGGCGCAAACCCTGCATTTTTCCCCGCGCACCTTGCAGCGACGCTTGCAGGAAGAGGGCACGAGTTTTCAGACGCTGCTCGACGACACGCGTCGCGAGTTGGCCGAGCAGTACCTGGCGCAACCGAGTATGACCTTGCTGGAAATTGCCTACCTGCTGGGGTTCGCCGATCCGAGCAATTTCTTCCGGGCTTTTCGGCGCTGGTTCGATACCACTCCCGGCGAGTACCGGGTGCGGCTGATGGAAGCACCGAAAGAACTCAGTGACGCCAGAACGCCGGAATACACAGCACAAACACGGTAATGATCTCCAGTCGCCCGAGCAGCATGCCGAGGGACAGAATCCACTTGGCGGCGTCGGGCAGGCTGGCGAAATTGCCGGCGGGGCCGATGGTTTCGCCCAGTCCCGGCCCCACGCCCGAAACCGTGCTGGCCGCACCGGTCAGCGCAGTCATCCAGTCCACGCCCAGCAGCGATAGCGCCAGGGCGATGGCGCAAATGGTGATCGCAAAGAAGAACGAAAAAGTCAGAATCGAGCGGACAATCTCTTCGTCGAGACGATGACCGTTGTACTTCTGCTTGATCACCGCACGCGGGTGGATCAGTTGATTAAGGTTGGCCTTGAGCAAGATAAAGGCCACCTGAAAACGGAAGATCTTGATCCCGCCAGCGGTCGAACCCGAGCAACCACCGACAAAGCCCAGATAGAAGAACAGCATCAGTGAGAAGTTGCCCCACAGGCTGTAATCCCCCAGCGCAAAACCAGTGGTGGTGACCACCGAGGTGACGTTCAGCGCGACATGGCGCAGTGCGTCAAGCCAATGCAGATGGGTGGTCCACCAGTACCAGGTGCCGAGTACCAGCCAGGTCACGAGCAACATACCAAGCAATCCCTGCACCTGCTGATCCTTGATCAACGCCCGCCGATTGCCGCGCAAGGTCGCCACGTACAAGGTAAACGGCAGGCTGCCGAGAATCATGATCACCACCGCGACCCAGTGCACGGCCGGTTGCGTCCACTTGGCCAGGGACTGGTCGGAGGTTGAGAAGCCGCCGGTGGATATTGCCGACATCGCATGGTTGACTGCATCGAACGGGCTCATGCCCGCCCACCAGAACCCCAGGCTGCCGAGGATGGTGATGCCGACGTAGGCGGCGACGATCAGCCGAGCCACCATGTGCGAACGAGGCATGACCTTTTCGGAACGGTCCGACGATTCGGTCTGAAACAGCCGCATGCCACCAATGCGCAGCAGTGGCAGAATGGCGACCGCCATGCCGATAAAGCCGATACCGCCCAGCCAGTGCAGTAATGAACGCCACATCAGGATGCCCGGAGACATGCTATCCAGGCCGCTGAGCACAGTAGAACCGGTGGCGGTGATGCCCGACATGCTTTCGAAAAACGAGTCGGTGTAACTGATGTGCTGGGTCAGCAGAAACGGCAATGCCGCGAATAGGCAGACCACCACCCAGCTTGAAACGGTGAGCAGGTACATGTCCCGCGGGCGCAGGTGCACATGCTCCGGTCGCCCGGGGATGACCAGCGCCAGACCGGCAACAAAGGTAATCGTGCTGGCCCAGAGGAACGACGGCAGGTCGCTGGTGCGGTCGTAAATCACCAGTGTTGCCATCGGCACAGCCATGCTGATGGCCAGGGTGATCAGGAAGATGCCGATGATGAAACCAATAGTCCGTAAGGTCGGCAACGCCATGAAATCCGCTCGGGCTGATAGGGAAGGGCGCCATTCTACCTGCGAGGCCGGGCATGTAAACCGGCACCCCCGAAGCACTTGACGCTAGAATAGCCAGACATTTTTTTCAGGAGGTGGCCGATGCAGGCTCTCGACGCTTTGCTCAACCGTGTATCCGTTCCACGTTTGCTCGACCCGGCGCCCACCGCTGCACAGCGGGAAGTGTTGTTTGCCGCAGCCATGCGTGCACCAGATCACGGGCATTTGCAGCCGTGGCGTTTTCTGACGGTCGAAGGTGCGGCGCGCGAGCAATTGGGCGAGATACTGGCTGAGGCTGCACGCCTGCAAGACGCCGATGTGCCTCAGGCCCAGGTGGACAAGGCGCGTAACGGCCCGCTGCGTGCGCCGTTGGTGGTGGTGGTAGTGGCGCGCCTGCAAGACCACGTCAAAGTGCCGAAGTCCGAGCAGTTGCTGGCCGCCGGTTGTGCGGCCCACGGTATCTTGCTGGCGGCTTACGCTCAGGGTATCGGCGCAGTGTGGCGTACCGGCGAACTGGTCTATTCGGCGCATGTGGCCCAAGGGTTGGGCCTGGCGGAAGGTGAAGAGGTGATTGCATTTCTTTACCTGGGCACACCGCAGAACGAACCGCGAGTGGCAGGGAAAGTCGATCTCGCCGAGTTTGTCAGCGCCTGGTCGCCAGAGGCCTGAAGATCAAAAGATCGTCCGAACGCGGCCCGAACCTTCGCCAGCTCCTACAGACGATTGCATTCCCCTGTGGAGCTGCGGCAGGCGGCGATCTTTTTTGCATCACCAAATATTACGGTTGAACCACCGCCCCCGGTTCCAACGGCAACTCCAGGCTGGCAATGAATCCGCCCTCCGGGTGATTGGCCAGAATCAGGCTGCCGCCGTGGCGCTCCGCTGCGCGACGGGCGATGGCCAGTCCCAGGCCGTGGCCGGCCGCCGTCTGGCCGGGTGCCCGGTAAAACGGCTCCCCCAGTTGGCTCAAATGCTCGGCCTCTACACCGGGACCATGGTCGCGCACGCTGACCACAATCCGTTCTCCCTGACGCAATGCCAGCACTTCAATCGGTTGTCCTTCCGGATTGAAGCGTTGGGCGTTACGCAACAGGTTGTCCAGCGCCCGCTCGATCATGGTCGGCCAGCCCTTGAGGCTCAATTGCCGTTCGGCTTCTATCTGTATGCTTTGCTCCGGCGAGCCGAGCTGAGCGTCTTTTTGCACCGTATTCAGTAGCGCATTGAGGTCAACCTCTTCGGCACTCGCGTTGTCGGCGTCGACCCGTGCCAGCACCAGAATTTCACTGATCAGTGCTTCAAGGCGATCACATTCGCGAGTCAATCGTGGCCAGAGTTTTTCGCGTTCTTCGGGGCCGGCCCGTTCCGCGAGCGCCAGGGCGATACGCAATCGGGCCAACGGTGAACGCAGCTCGTGAGACACGTCGCGCAGCAGTTGTCGCTGGCTACCGATCAGACTTTGCAGGCGTGCGCCCATGCGGTTGAAGTCGTTGGCCAGCACGCCAAACTCGTCACGCCGGTTGGCCAGCCGTGCCAGGCTGTTTTGCTGATAGGTCGTCTGACCGAGGTCATGCACCGCACCGCGCAAACGGCTCAACGGGCGGGTGATGGACAGCGTTACCAGCAGGCTGAACAGCGTCAGCACCACCAAGGAAATTGACAGCGCACTGAGGGGCCAAAGCAGGCTGGTGCGGTGCCAGGCGTTGAGCTCCGGATGCGGAATACGGTAGATCAGCAAGTAAGTTTCAGCGCTTTTCGGGCTGGTGTACTCGACGGTCAGACGTCGCCAGGGCAGGCGACGGTCATTGTCGTCGGGGTAGTCGTTCTGCCGTGCTTCCAAAGCCGCCGCGCGGCGAGGAAAGGTGCCGCGCACCACCGGGTCGCCACTTTCGTTCAGCACCTGAACATCAATGTGGTAACGCCGTTTGCGTTGTTCGAGCAACGTTTGCGCAGCGTCCTCGCCCTTTTCTTCGTAGAGCTGCGTCCACTCTTGCGCCAGGGTGCTGAGGCCCGGGTGGCGACTGAGAATCCAGGCGTCCTGGTTCAACATGTGCGCGAGCAGAATCGACAGCCCTGCAACCAGAGCGATGGCCAGCCAGAAACTGGCAAGGATGCGCCAGAACAATGAACGCACGGTAAGTCCTCAAACAAAGAAAGCCCAATGGTGATTGACCATTGGGCTGGGGAGTAACTCTAGAGCATTATTGCGTTTTTTGCGGTTGTTGGGCTTTCCACGCCTGGAACTGGGCCCATTCGGCTTTGCGTTCGGCCTGCTTCTTTTGGATAGCGTCGAACTTCTGCTGCTGGTCCGGCTTGAGAAGGGCACGAATGTCCTTCTCGGTTTTCTGGCGGCCGGCCGCCATTTGGTCTTTCATGGCCTGCTGATCAGCGGGTGAGAGTTTTTGCAGGTACTGCTCTACCAGCTCTTGACGCGCATGCATTTGCTCGCCAATCAGTTTGCGGATCTGCTCGCGTTGTTCGCGGCTCAGGTCCAGTTCTTTGTAAGCGCCTTTGCCGCCGTGCATGTGTTCGCTGTAACCGTGGCCATCCATTGGGCCCGTCGGGCCTTGGCCTTCTTGCGCTGCCATGGCAATGGTCGGCAGTGCAGCAGCGAACATCAAAGCGATAAGGGTCTTGCGCATAGTGTGTCTCCTTGTCTCGTTCCCGGTGTGTTCCGGATGAGTACAGATTACGGAGATCAAGGTCAGCGGCGGTCAGCGGAGCGTAAAGCTTGGGTAAAGACGCTTTTCTCTCGTCCTGACAAAACAAACCCCTGTAGAAGCTGCCGAAGGCTGCGATCTTTTGATCTTGGCCGTCGTCATTGCACAACTTCGCTAAAAGATCGCAGCCTTCGGCAGCTCCTACACGGGGGGCGTCGGGTTCAGAGGCTGTAGTAATAACCGCGGCTGCGCAGGGCAACGATGCGCGGGCGGCCATCGGGGTGTGGGCCGATCTTCTTGCGCAGGTTGCTGACGTGCATGTCCAGGCTGCGGTCGTACAGGGTCAGCTTGCGCCCGAGGGCGATCTGCGCCAGCTCCTGCTTGTCCAACGGTTCGCCGGGTTGCTTGAGCAGGGCTTCGAGCAGGCGACTTTCAGAGACGGTCAGGGTGAATTCCTGTTCGTCGATGTTGACCACGCCACGGACCGGGCTGAAGCACAGATCGCCGAGCTCCATCTGGCTCGATACCGCCGCTGGATGACTGCGCCGCAGCACTGCGCGCAGACGGGCAGTCAGCTCCCGCGGGTCACAAGGCTTGGCCAGGTAGTCGTCGGCGCCCAGCTCGAGGCCGAGGATCCGGTCCAGTGGCTCGCCACGGGCCGAGAGCATCACCACCGGCAGGTCCGGGTGGTCGTTGCGCAATTGCTTGAGCAGCTCCAGACCGCTGCCGTCGGGCAGCATCACGTCCAGTACCACCGCTGCCGGCGCAGACTCGGCCAAGGCGCGGCGAGCACTCAGACCGTCGTGGCAAGCGCGCACGACAAAACCTTCCTGGCTCAGCCAACTGCTCAGGAGCTCACACAGCTCCTGGTCATCATCAATTAGTAACAGCTCGCTCATGACTCACTCAATTTAGCCATTGCCGACGCTTTCTACGTCCACCACTGGCGAAGATACCGCAGAGCAGGGCCAATAGCGCTACTCCCGCGCCTGTGACGAACCACTGCTGTTGATCGGTCAGCAGGCGCGGCAGCGGGTTTGCCTGGGCTTCCTTGAGTTGCAGCTTGAGGCGCTGATTCTCTTGGCGTAACCGGCCCAGCAAGGCGCTTTCGCGTTCGCTATCGGCATTTTGCAGTTGTTTATTCAGCTCTTCTCGTTGCCGCTCGCTTTCTTTCAAGCGCTGCTGCAATTCAGTGATCTGGCTTCCGGCGCTTAACGACAGAGGCGTTGAATAGCCTGAGTCCGAGTGTTCTTCGGCATGGGCGAAGGCCCCGATCGATAATGTGACCAACAGCAGACACAGCGGACCTTGGCGCATCGAAACTCCTGATTCCAATCGAGTGTTGGGCAGGTTGTCGGCCGTTGAACGAGAATAATGAGCAATTGAACACGCGATGAACCGAAGGTTCATCGCGCGGGTGCTGTGTTATGGCAGGACTTGTTTGAACGGTTTGACCAGAACGCTGGCGTAGACGCCTGCGGCGATATACGGATCGGCGTCGGCCCAGGCCTTGGCGGCTTCCAGGGAGGTGAAGTCGGCGACGATCAGACTGCCGGTGAAACCTGCTGCGCCCGGATCATTGCTGTCGATGGCAGGGTGCGGGCCTGCCAGAACCACGCGGCCTTCGGCTTGCAGTTTTTGCAGCCGCTCGATGTGTGCAGGGCGCGCAGCCAGGCGGTTTTCCAGGGAGTTGGCGACGTCTGTAGCAATGATTGCGTAAAGCATGTCAGTCCTCGGTTTTTGGCGTAGTAGTGTCGGCGTCGTGCAGGTGGCGGGACAGGTAAATGCCCTGGCCGACCAGGAACAGCAGGGTCATGCCCAGGCTGCCGAAGACTTTGAAGTCGACCCAGTAGTCCTGGAAGGTGAACGCTACAAACAGGTTGGCGGCACCGCAGAACAGGAAAAAAACGATCCAGGCGATGTTCAAGCGCAGCCAGACCGGATCAGGCAGGGTCAGCGCATGGCCCATGATGCGTTTGATCAGCAGGCGGTCGCCGATGAAATGGCTGCCGATAAAGGCCAGGGCGAACAGCCAGTTGACCACCGGTGCCTTCCATTTAAGGACGGTTTCGCTGTGGAAGGCCAGGGTCAGGCTGCCGAAGACCAGGCAGGCGATCAGGGTCAGCCACTGGCTCTTCTCCAGCGTGCGCTGTTTGATGAACAGCGTGCCGTAGACCACCAGGGAGCTGATGATCAGCATCGCAGTGGCGCTGTAAATACCGCCTACTGTCAGTTGATGACCGGCGATGTCGACGACCCGTGGATCGATTTTGTAGACGATGAAAAACAGCAGAAGCGGGATGAAGTCGATGAATTGTTTCACAGTGGCAGCCAGAAGCAGGATGTGGCGGCATAATAACAAACATATTGAGTCGCGAAAGCGTCAGCTGATTTGAGGTTACACAGTCCTGTGAATGTTGATTTGCACTGCCATAGCACGGCCTCCGATGGCGCCCTGGCGCCTGCGGTACTGGTTGCGCGTGCGTTCGAGAAAGGCGTGCGAGTCCTGGCCTTGACCGACCACGACACCCTCGAAGGCCTCGACGAGGCCCGCAGCGCAGCAGTCGCGCTGGGGATGCAACTGATCAACGGCGTCGAATTGTCCTGCACCTGGGGTGGCGCGACCATTCATGTGCTCGGTTACGGGTTCGACGTCAATGCCCCGGCGTTGGTCGAGGCGATTGCAAAATTGCGTGACGGGCGCTGGCTGAGGTCCGAAGAAATCAGCCGCAAGCTTGAACTCAAGGGTATGCCGGGCGCGCTGGACGGCGCGCGGGCTATCCAGCAGGAGCTCGGTGACAGCGGCAATGCGCCGGCCCGACCGCACTTTGCCGACTATTTAGTCCGTGCAGGCTTCGTCAAGGACCGCGCCGAAGCCTTCCGCAAGTGGCTGGGCGCCGGCAAGCTGGGGGACGTCAAGCAGCACTGGCCGACCCTGGAAGAAACCGTCGAAACCCTGCGCGCTGCCGGAGCCTGGGTCAGTTTGGCGCACCCTTGGCACTATGATTTCACCCGCAGCAAACGCCGTCGCCTGATTGCCGACTATATTCAAGCAGGTGGCCACGCTATTGAGGTGGTCAATGGTCATCAGCCGGCCGAGCAGGTCGGCAGCCTGGCTATTCTTGCACGTGAGTTTGGTCTGCTGGTCAGTGCCGGCAGTGATTTCCATGGACCCGGAGGCTGGTCCGAGATCGGCGAATACCGCCCGCTCCCGGAGGACCTGCCACCGCTTTGGTGTCGGTTCAAACATGACCCAGCCGTTATTGCCGTCTGAACAGGTAGACAATGTGAGTCAATTTTTCCAGATTCATCCGGAAAACCCGCAAGCGCGCCTGATCAAACAGGCTGTCGAGATTATTCGCAACGGCGGGGTGGTGATTTATCCAACTGACTCGTCCTACGCCATTGGCTGCCAGATCGGTGACAAGAACGCCGTCGAACGTGTGCGTCGGTTGCGGCAACTGGATGAAAAGCACAATTTCGCGCTGATTTGCAGCGACCTGTCGCAACTTGGGCTATTCGCCAAGATCGACACCGGCACCTTCCGCTTGCTCAAGGCCCATTTGCCGGGGCCGTACACTTTTATTCTCAACGCCACCCGCGAAGTGCCGCGCCTGTTACTGCACCCGAAGAAGCGCACCATCGGTCTGCGGGTGCCAAGCCATCCGATTGCCCTGGCGTTGCTCGAAGAACTGGGCGAGCCGCTGATGAGCGTGACCCTGATCATGCCCGGCGACACTGATCCACTGAGCGATCCGTATGAAATGCGTCAGTTGCTGGAGCATCAGGTCGATCTGATCATCGACGGCGGTTTTGGTGGTATCAAAGCCTCCACGGTGATCAACCTGGCCGACGGCGAGCCAGAAGTGATCCGCGTCGGTTGCGGTGATCCCGCGCCGTTTACGGTTGAGGCCTAGATGTCCGCAGTAGAGCCCGTCGATAGCCAGGCCGGCGCACAGCAAGAGCTGCCGTTCGCCATGGTGTATGGCCAGGCGGTCATGGAAATGCCGCTGGACCTGTACATTCCGCCGGATGCACTGGAAGTTTTCCTTGAGGCCTTCGAAGGCCCGCTCGACTTGCTGCTGTACCTGATCCGCAAGCAGAACATCAACATCCTCGACATTCCGGTGGCGGAAATTACCCGACAGTACATGGGTTATGTCGAACTGATGCAATCGGTGCGCCTGGAGCTGGCCGCCGAGTACCTGGTAATGGCGGCCATGCTCGCCGAGATCAAGTCGCGGATGCTGCTGCCGCGTTCGGCCGAGATCGAAGAGGAAGAAAATGATCCGCGCGCCGAGCTGATCCGGCGCTTGCAGGAGTACGAACGCTTCAAGGCGGCCGCTGAAGGCATTGACGGCCTGAGTCGGGTCGGCCGCGATGTAGTGGTGCCCAAGCTCGATGCCCCGGAGGCGCGGGCGCGCAAGTTGCTGCCGGACGTGAGTCTGGAAGAGTTGCTGATGTCCATGGCCGAGGTCCTGCGCCGTGGCGATATGTTCGAAAGCCATCAGGTCAGCCGCGAGGCGTTGTCGACGCGCGAGCGCATGAGCGATGTGCTGGAACGGCTCAAGGGCGGCGGTTTTGTGCCTTTTGTCGAGCTGTTCACCGCAGAAGAAGGACGCTTGGGTGTGGTCGTGACCTTTATGGCGATCCTCGAACTGGTCAAGGAATCCTTGGTCGAGCTGGTACAGAATGAGCCGTTTGCGGCTATCCATGTGCGGGCGCGAGCCGAATAACGAGCAAAATCAATGAATCTGAGTGAACCCCGCGAGCTGGCGCCACTGCTTGAGGCCTTTCTGTTGGCCTCGGGAAAACCGCAGTCGATGGAGCGTCTGTTCGAACTCTTCGAAGAGGGCGAGCGCCCGGAGCCGCCGGTCTTCAAGAAGGCCTTGGCGATTCTCGCGAAATCCTGCGACGGTCGGGCCTTTGAGCTGAAGGAGGTCGCCTCGGGCTACCGTCTGCAAATTCGCGAGAAATTCGCGCCATGGGTCGGACGTCTGTGGGAAGAACGCCCGCAACGCTATTCCCGAGCGATGCTGGAGACCATGGCGTTGATCGCCTATCGCCAGCCGATTACCCGTGGCGAGATCGAGGATGTGCGCGGTGTGGCGGTCAACAGCCACATCGTTAAAACCCTGCTGGAGCGTGAGTGGATCAGGATCGTCGGTTACCGTGACGTACCGGGCAAGCCCGCGATGTTTGCCACCACCAAGGCGTTTCTCGATCATTTCAACCTGAAGAACCTCGACGACCTGCCGCCGCTGGCCGAACTGCGCGAGCTTGCGCCCGAGCCGATGCTCGAGTTCGACGACGCACCAGTGCCGCAGAGCCTGCAAGAACTGGCCGATGCCAGCGCAGAGCCGGAAGAACCGAAAGACGAGACCAGTTTCCATACCTTGTTGCTCGAGCTGGACTCGATGGAGGAGGGAATCAAGACCGATTTCGACGACTTGTTGCGAGATGGCGGGGGCAGCGAGAGTGAGCCGCAGACACCTGGCGACGTGCCCGCCGATGTTGCGGTAGAGACCGAACTTCAGGTCGAAGCCGAAGCCGAGGCTGAAGTTGAGGAAGAGGCTGAAGATGACATCCTTGGCGTTGCCGAAGCTCGCGAGAAACTGCTCGCTGCCGTCGCCGCGCTGGAACAGCCCAAGCCAGAATCCGAGCTGAGCGACGAAGAAGCCGAAGCCCTGGCCCTCGCCGAAGCGATCGAGAACGAACGCCGCCAGTTCGAGGATTGAGGGGCGCCAAAAGATCGCAGCTTTCGGCAGCTCCAACACCGACCGTATTCACATTCCGATGATGGTGGTGTGCGCGATCCCGTAGGAGCTGCCGCAGGCTGCGATCTTTTGATCCTTGTGTGTCACCGGTCGGCGGAAAAACAACCAACCGACCGTTTATCCGCTAGTCTCTGATGCGCGAGCGGCGCCATGCGCGTATGATTCGCGACCCTTTGGCGATCCTTTGGCCCAAAGACCAGACTTCAAATCTTCAGGCCAGGCCTGAACAGACCACACCGGGAGGTGCCCAGATGAGTATCAACGACCAGAAAGACGACCAGGAAATTGGCCCAGCAGGCGAGAAACTGCAGAAAGTCCTCGCCCGTATCGGCGTCGGCTCGCGCCGCGACGTAGAAGCCTGGATCAGTCACGGCCGCATCAAGGTCAACGGCAAAGATGCCACCCTTGGCCTGCGTGTCGACCTGCACGACGCCATCACCATTGATGGCAAGGTGATCAAGCGTGAAGAAGCGGCCGAATCGGTCCGCCGCGTGATCATGTACAACAAACCCGACGGCGAAATCTGCACCCGTGACGACCCAGAGGGCCGTCCGACCGTGTTCGACAAGATGCCGCGTCCAAAAGAAGGCCGCTGGATCAACATCGGTCGTCTGGACATCAACACCACCGGTTTGCTGATGTTCACCACCGACGGTGAGCTGGCCAACCGCCTGATGCACCCTTCCTACGAAATGGACCGCGAGTACGCGGTACGTGTACGTGGCGAAGTCGACGACGAAATGATCGAACGCCTGAAGGCGGGCGTCGTTCTCGAAGACGGTCCGGCCAAGTTCACCGACATCAAGCAGGCTCCAGGCGGTGAAGGTTTCAACCACTGGTACCACTGCGTGGTGATGGAAGGTCGTAACCGTGAAGTCCGTCGCCTGTGGGAATCCCAGGGTCTGGTGGTCAGCCGTCTGAAGCGCGTGCGTTTCGGTCCGGTGTTCCTCAACTCTGACCTGCCGATGGGTCGCTGGCGCGAAATGAGCCAATACGAAGTCGACGTGCTGAGTGCTGAGGTCGGTTTGACTCCGGTGGCCATGCCGCAAATGAACGCCAAGAGCAAAGACAAGCTTGAGCGTATGCAGCGCAAGTCGTCCCGTCCGGTCGGCAAGAGCGAGCGTGTGCGGACCTTGCGTCCAGCCACCGCTGCTCCTGCTGCCGGCCCGCGTCCAGCGCGCGAGCCGCAGATCGAAGGCGAGCGTCCGGCACGCAAGCCAGCACCACGTCAGGACGGCGAGCGCGGTCCACGTACACCGCGTCCGGCCAACGGTCGCACTGAACGTGGCGAAGGCCGCGGTGCTCCAGCCGGTGGTCGCGGTGCTCCGGCAGGTCGTGGTGAATCGGGTCGCGGTACGCCAGTGGCAGACCGTCCGTCCGACACCAAGCGCCCGGCCAAGCCAGCGCCGAAGAAACGTCCAGGCATCGTCCTGGTCGACCGTGACGCGCCATCGGGCAAACGTCGCGGCGCACCGGCCGGTTCCGGTCAGCGTCCAGGCTTTGGTCGTCGCAAACCGGAATAATCGGTAAGCGCCCATAAAAAGCGCCAACCCACGGGTTGGCGTTTTTTTTTGCCCGCTGATCGTTCCCATGCGTAGCAAAGGAATGCCTCAATGGACGCTCCGCGTCCGCTCTTGATATGCGACGCGGAACGTCACGGGCTGCTGCTCAGCGGTGTTTCAAATCAAGAGCCATTCCGATCGCTGAAGCTCAGGGTGGTGGCCCGGGAAATACGCTGGATCAGATGGCTGCTGAGCCCGGCGATACAAAAAGATCTGTAGTGGAAAAAATACGTTACGCATCGTAAAGAAGGCTTTACGAAAAGCGGCGTTCTGCACCACGGATTCACGTTGTCACGCGGGCTGTAAGGAAAAGCTTCCGGCAGGCGCTCGGCCATACGGTTTGCAGGGCTCTGGTCCGCTTGTTTCAGGACGGTTTCAGCGGTGAGATGCGCCCATGCCTGTCGTGCAGGTGCATAACAAGAAGGAGGCGCAATGAACGCCGTGAGTCATCTCCATCTCTCTTTGTGGGGCGATTTTTCCGTCGCCCCCGTCAATGACCCGCAAAGGTCTGACCCATTTTTTGCAGCCGCCCGAGGCACTCGGGGTGGACACAGGCTATCCCGGCAAACGACGCGCTGAATCCAGCGGAGTCTGGCAGCAGGGGGTTACAGGTGTACAATGCGCCGCGTTTTAACTGTGACCTCCCTGCGTAACTGCGCAAAATCAAGGCTATCCGCTTTGTTAACTCCGCCGCGCCACAAGCGTGTCGGGTTCGATTTCGTCACAGATAAAAACAAACAGGTGACGCATGACTGGTAAAAAAACGCTGAACTCCTGGTGCCTGCGCTGGGGTTTGATCCGCGCTGCTTAATCCCGATTCGAGCGGCAACGTCTTAACGAATATCATCAAACCTTGCGTGAGACCCTTTTCATGAGTGGACAAAACTCGCATTCAGGCGAGCTTAAACGCGGCCTGAAAAATCGCCATATTCAACTGATCGCCCTCGGTGGCGCGATCGGTACCGGGTTGTTCCTGGGTTCTGCCGGTGTACTGAAATCGGCCGGCCCGTCGATGATCCTCGGCTACGCGATCTGTGGCTTCATCGCGTTCATGATCATGCGCCAACTGGGCGAAATGATCGTTGAAGAGCCGGTGGCCGGTTCGTTCAGCCACTTTGCGCACAAGTACTGGGGCGGTTTTGCCGGCTTTCTGGCGGGCTGGAACTGCTGGATTCTGTACATCCTGGTGGGCATGTCCGAGCTGACTGCGGTCGGTAAATACGTGCACTACTGGTGGCCGGACGTCCCGACCTGGGCCTCGGCCGCAGTGTTCTTCGTGATGATCAATGTGATCAACCTGGCTAACGTCAAAGTCTTTGGCGAAGCGGAGTTCTGGTTCGCGATCATCAAGGTGGTGGCGATTGTCGGCATGATTGCCCTGGGCAGCTACCTGCTGGTCAGCGGCAACGGCGGACCGCAAGCCTCGGTGAGCAACCTGTGGGAACACGGCGGATTCTTCCCGAATGGCGTCAGTGGTCTGGTGATGGCCATGGCGATCATCATGTTTTCCTTCGGTGGCCTGGAAATGCTCGGTTTCACCGCCGCAGAAGCTGATAAGCCGAAAACCGTGATCCCGAAAGCCATCAATCAGGTGATCTACCGGATCCTGATTTTCTACATCGGCGCACTGGTGGTTCTGCTCTCGCTGACGCCATGGGACAGCTTGCTGGTGAGCCTGAACGCGTCCGGCGATGCCTATAGCGGCAGCCCGTTCGTTCAGGTGTTCTCGATGCTGGGCAGCAACACTGCGGCGCACATCCTCAACTTCGTGGTCCTGACGGCAGCGCTGTCGGTGTACAACAGCGGCACTTACTGCAACAGCCGCATGTTGCTGGGCATGGCTGAACAGGGCGATGCCCCGAAAGGTCTGGCGAAGATCGACAAGCGCGGCGTGCCGGTGCGTTCGATCCTGGCCTCGGCAGCAGTGACGTTCGTGGCGGTAGTGATGAACTACCTGATCCCGCAGCACG
Organism: Pseudomonas frederiksbergensis; assembly: GCF_001874645.1. NCBI lineage: Bacteria > Pseudomonadati > Pseudomonadota > Gammaproteobacteria > Pseudomonadales > Pseudomonadaceae > Pseudomonas > Pseudomonas frederiksbergensis. Next base: position 1,307,980 of record NZ_CP017886.1, on the reverse strand, counting down.
CGCTGGAACTGCTGATGTCGCTGGTGGTTGCGACGCTGGTGATCAACTGGGCGATGATCAGCTTCTCGCACTTCAAGTTCCGTCAGCACATGAACCGCACCCAACAAACGCCGCTGTTCAAGGCGCTGTGGTACCCGTACGGCAACTACATCTGCCTGGCGTTCGTGGCCTTCATCCTGTGCATCATGCTGATGATCCCGGGCATCCAGATCTCGGTGTACGCGATTCCGGTGTGGGTCGTGTTCATGTGGGGCTGCTACAACGTCAAGAACAAGCGCAGCGCTCAACACGTGCTGAGTGTGGCGCCTGTTGTGAAGTAAGCGTATCTGGTTTCAACGACCAACCCGGCCATGCGCCGGGTTGATTGTTTTCGGGGTTCATACAGTAAATTCAGAAATGGACTACACCCGACATTTTTCTTTTTGTCTTAGTCTGCCTCTCCGAAACAAAGGAGTGGCACGTATGGCTAGTCACAGCTACATGAGTATTACCGGCAAGCGACAAGGTTTGATTTCCGCCGGTTGCTCCGGTCCTGATTCTATCGGCAACAAATGCCAGATCGGCCATCAAGATGAAATCATGGTGCTGGCTTATTCACACGATATGCTCACGGGCAATGACGGCAGCATGGCGGGTGGACGCGGCAAGCACATGCCGATCATGATTACCAAGGGCATCGATAAGTCATCACCGTTGTTGGCCAGTGCGCTGCATGAGGGTGAAGAAGTGGAGTGCAAGATCAATTTTTACCGAACCTCTTCGGCTGGCGGCCAGGAAAGATACTATTCAATCCACCTGACCGGTGCGCGTATCGCCCATATCAGCCTGCAAGTTCCTCACGCTGTTCGTATGAACGATGCAGAACCGCAAGAGTTGGTATCCATTCGTTATAGAGATATTGCTTGGGCGCACGTTCCAGGGGCCACAAGTGCTTATAGTTCCTGGGGAAATGAGGGTGAATGAGGCTTCGTGCGATATCCACGACGTAACCAAGTCGGCTTCTGATCTTGTTGCAGTTGGATGCAGCATAGGCATGGCGCATATTCCTGATGGTTTTGCGCGGCTTCGATTTGGTTCGATTGTCTCTTCCTATGCTAATGAAATTATTCAGGCGGTTGATGAGGGGGTGATTAGTGCGTGGCAAGCGGTGCAGGAAATAAGAGCCGAGTATGAAGATTTATCGTCAAAGGCACGATTCTATCTTCAAAATGGTATTGGGGTTGCGGCGGGGGTGATGCAGGTTAGGACAGGGGCCACGATTGTCGGAGGCTCGGCAGTGCTCGGTGCGGCGCCGGGCGCACTCATGATTGGGCATGGTGTTAATAATATTTATGAAGGTATGGCGAATATCTACCGTGGGCCGGATGCGCCAAGTGCGGTTGGGCCTGTTAGGTATGCCTATAGAGCTGCGTTCGGTGATGACAAGGAGGATGTGGTTTATTACTCTATTGATTTGCTTATTTCTGCATACGGGGTGCTAAGGCCAGTGTCAAAACCTGGTTCGGTTGAGCTGTTCAGGCGTGATCCGGTTAATTATGAAATGGCTTACCGTCAGATGGGAAAACTGGCCTTGTCTTTTGAAGCGTTAGTTGATTTTTTTACTATAAATACGATGCTTTCAGAAGGAGAGGAAAAAAGCAGGTGACTCTGTTTTATGGGGCTTGGGTTCTATTCATAGAACGCCGCGCATTCTTGGAGGGTAAAATCGCAATCCCCAAATTACCATGGCTGTGTATGTTGTAAAAAAGATAGGCCAGAATTTTTCTTCTATGTTGAAAGTCATAACGATTCCGCGTGCAATGAGGCCGGAAGGCAGTGCGGAGCAAGCAAAAACCAGTAGGATTACTGATGTGTAGTATCGTATGTTTTCAAGGTTCATTGGTTTTAAATTTTGGCTTGTGAGAGGGGGGCAAGGGTTAATTGATGATTTGCAATGTATTTACGTAAGGTCGCGTAGCCTTGGGATATAAAAATGTAAGCCAAATAATACGATAGGGGCATAGGTTGCTATGTAGGCGATTTTTAAAAAACGGCCTTCAAGTGGGATTATCTCGGTTATTGCCCAGACAACCATTCCCATGATCGGAATTGAACAGCCTAAAACCAAGAGGGTGACTGCGATATGGTATCGAATATTTTCAAGATTCATTATCAATCATGCTCCGTTGATGTGAGCCACGAGATTAGTACGGCCATTCAAAACAAATCAACTCTTCTTCAGTAGGTGCAGGAGCAGTGTTTGTAAGTTAATTTTACCGACGGCCATGCCCGGCTTCACCTGCTCGCCGTGATGATCCGCTATTACGAACGGCATTCGCGGTATCCTGAACGCCCTGACCCCGGACCGTTTTCCATGCTGGTGATTTCCAACAACGTGCATCTGCCGGATGCCGAGATCGAATTGACCGCCATTCGCGCGCAAGGTGCGGGAGGGCAGAACGTCAACAAGGTCTCGAGTGCGGTGCACCTGCGCTTTGATATTCCGGCGTCGTCCTTGCCAGAGTTCTACAAGGAACGGTTGCTGGCGCTGCGTGACAGCCGGATCACCAGCGAAGGCGTGATCATCATCAAGGCCCAGCAATACCGCACGCAGGAAGCCAACCGCGCCGATGCGTTGGCGCGCCTCACCGAGTTGATCCTCAGCGCCACCAAGGTTGAAAAGAAGCGTCGTCCGACCAAGCCGACCCTGGGTTCGAAAAAGCGTCGGCTGGAGTCAAAAACCAAGCGCGGCTCGATCAAGGCCGGGCGGGGTAAAGTCGACTTTTAGCGCGTTTCGCGTTCTTCGCGGTACTTTTCGTTCAGGTGCTGTGGCGCTTGGCGGTACAGGTAAACGCTGAGCATCAAACCGCTCAACGCGGCGAGGGCGGCGAACAGGAAGATCGAGGCAAAGCCGAATCCTGCCGCGATGGCACCCGCCAAAGGTCCGGTGATCCCCAGCGACAAGTCGATGAAGAGCGAGTAAGCCCCAACCGCTGCGCCACGGCTGGAGGCGGGCACCAGATTCACGGCCTCCACGCCCAGCGCCGGGAACACCAGCGAGAAGCCGAACCCGCTCAACGCCGCGCCCGCCAGTGCCCAGTGTGCGTCCGGGGCCAGCCACAACAGCAGCAAGCCGAGGGTTTCGACCGACAGGCAGGCAATCGCCACGCGAAAGCCACCGAGGCGATTGATCAGGTTGCCGAACAGCAGGCGCGCGCCAATGAAGCAGGCGCCGAACAAGCTCAGGCAGAGCACGGCGTTATCCCAGTGTCGGGTGGCGTAATACAGGGTGATGAAGGTGGCGATGGTGCCGAAACCGATCGAGCCCAGTGCCAGTCCGCAACCGTGGGGCAGCACCCGTCCCAGGACATGCATGAAGGGCAGGCGTTCACCAGCAACAATCGGTGCGGCGGTCTTCGGCCAGGCCAGCAACAGCCCCAGCGCTGCGAGCAAGAGAATGCTCACGCCCATGCTCCACAGTCCGAGGTGATGAGCCAGCAGTACGCCGAGCGGCGCGCCGACGGCCAGTGCGCCGTAACTGGCGATGCCGTTCCAGGAGATGACCTTGGCGGTATTCGCTGCACCGACCCGGCCGATGCCCCAGCCAATCGATCCCGAACCGACCAGGCTTTCAGCGCTGCCCAGCACCAGTCGACCGATCAGCAGGCTGATCAGGCTCAGGGTCGGCAGGCTTTGGGTCCACGCCGACAGCAACATGAACACACCGCTCAAGCCGCACCCGGCCAGGCCGTACAGTACCGCGTGTTTGCTGCCCTGGTTGTCAATGATCCGCCCCGCGTACGGGCGGCTGAGCAGGGTGGCGAGGTATTGCACACTGATCACCAAACCTGCGATCACCGCGCCAAAACCCAGGTCGCTGTGCACATAACCCGGCAAAACGGCCAAGGGGATGCCGATATTCAGATAGCCGATGAAGGTAAACAGGACGATGGAAACGACTTGCAGCGTGACCGCCATGGGGCGCTGAGGATCTGGCATGGGAATGGGTCCACGGGACAGCAGGATAGATAGGCTGCTTATGATACCGGTGGTTGGAGACGCAGAGGGGGAGAAATTGGCGCCAGGTGTCGGCCATTGTGTTGCCTGGCCGGAATCAGGATTTGGCGGGTGCGACCAGTTGCGTGGTCACCAGTGCGGCGAGGGCGTTTTCCTGGCTGCCGAAGCGGGCCAGTAGCAGGGCTTGTTTCTCGGGCGTCAGGCGGTTCCAGACATCGATCATCTTTTCAGCAGTGCCGATCAGTACGCTGGCCTGGCTTTCGGTGAAGGTGTCGGTCATGTGCGGGTCCTTGGTTCAGGCTGTGTGGAAAGCGCATGAGTTAGCGCTTTCCACACGGTCTGGGTAGTGCTTTTTCAGTCTTCGCTGTCGGCCTTGCGGCTGCCAGTGGCTTCTTTCGGCTCGGGCTGTTGGGCGCCGGCTTGTTGCGGGGTTGTCTGCGCAGTCTCGTGCAGGCTTGGGAAGGGGAGATTAGGAATCTCGTGCATGGTGGTTGCTCCTCGCAAGGTCTGTTTTTAAATCGCTGTGTAGATCCGCGCTTTTAAAAAGCCTTGGCAGGATACAGCAGGGGAGATGACAAAAAGACTTTTATCTCCCTTTGTTGCGACGGATGGCCGCAGGAGGAGGTGCAAATGAACGGCAAAAGATCGCAGCCTGCGGCAGCTCCTACAGGATGTACGTCGATCCAATGCAGGAGCTGCCACAGGCTGCGATCTTTTAAGGGCGGCAGACGTCGGCGATGGCTTGCGCCAGCACATCCAGACGTGTGGCATCAATCCCGGCGACGTTGGCGCGGCCGGAGTTGACCATGTACACGCTGTGGTTGTCCCGCAGGTTTTTCACCTGCGCCGGTGTCAATCCGGTGTAGGAAAACATCCCGCGTTGCACACCAATATGCGCGAAGCGTTCGCCCAGTCCGTGTGGCTCCAGCGCTTCCACCAGGCCCGAGCGCAGTTGCGCAATGCGCAAGCGCATGGCCTCCACTTCATCGGCCCACAGCTGTTTCAGCTCCGGGTCGCCGAGGATGGTCGCCACCACGGCAGCGCCGTGATCCGGTGGTGTCGACCACAGGTTGCGGGCGATGTTGGCCAATTGGCTGCGGATATCCACAAGCTTCTCGGCATCCTCCGTGCAGACGATCAACGCGCCGGTGCGGTCGCGGTACAGGCCAAAGTTTTTCGAGCAGGAACTGGTGATCAGCAGCTCTGGCAGTTCAGCAGCAAACAACCGCACTGCCCAGGCGTCCTGCTCCAGACCATCGCCAAAACCCTGATAAGCGAAGTCGATCAGCGGCAGCAGTTCTCGGTTGCGAACCACTTCCAGCACGCGGCGCCAGTCATCGTGCGACAGATCGAAACCGGTCGGGTTGTGGCAGCAGGCGTGCAGCAGCACCACGTCGCCCTTGGGGATCAGGTTCAGGGTCGCCAGCATCGCTTCGATGTCGAGGCGGTTGTCACTGCCCACGTACGGGTAGTGGCTAACCTTGAGGCCGGCGGTGGCGTAGATGGTTTCGTGAATCGGCCAGGTCGGGTTGCTCAGCCAGATGCCGCGCCCTGGCAGGCATTGCGCAATGAAGTCTGCGCTCAAGCGCAAGGCGCCCGTGCCACCCGGAGTCTGGGTGGCGCCGGCACGCTGCTCGGCGATCAGCGCGGAATCGGCGCCGAGCACCAGCTCATTGATCGCGTTACCAAACGCCGCGTCACCGTGACCACCGATGTAGGTCTTGGTGGTCTGGCGATCCACCAGCCGCAGTTCGGCGAGTTTCACCGACTGCGGAATCGGCGTCAGGCCCTGGGCATCCTTGTAGACGCCTACGCCAAGGTCGAACTTGCGCGGATTGCTGTCCTGCGCATAGGCCTCCATCAGGCCGAGAATCGGGTCGCCGGGTACTCGGCCGATGGCGTCGAAATGCATTATTTGCGGCCCTCGGCGTCTTTCGCCATTTCGTCAGTGCGCGCGGCCATGATGAAGTCGTTGCGGTGCAGGCCTTTGATCGAGTGGCTCCACCAGGTCACGGTGACTTTGCCCCACTCGGTGAGCAGGCCAGGGTGGTGACCTTCGGCCTCGGAGATTTCGCCCATGGCGTTGGTAAAGGCCAGGGCGAATTTGAAGTTCTTGAACAGGAAGACTTTTTCCAGCTGCATCACGCCGTCGCGAACTTCGATGTTCCAGTCAGGGATCTGCTTGATCAGTACCGGCAGTTCTTCGTCGCTGACGTGTGGGGCATCGGCACGGCAGGCTTCGCAATGGGCTTGGTTCAGAGCGTTCATGGTTTATTCCTGAATTCAGTTCTTGTTAGACGTTGTTACTTTTTACGGGCATTTGCAAGGTTGCCGCGACTGCGGCGCACTCAGGCTGCCTTGGGTTTAGGCGGAAACTTCGGTGCGTGCAATCCCAGCTGCATACCTTTGTGGGCCATGCCCATGATGTCCTCGTGGGCCAGATCGAACAGGCGCTTGAGGTTGGGCAGGACAAAGTACAGCGGTTGCAGGATGTCGATGCGATACGGCGTGCGCATCGCTTCCAGCGGATCAAAGGCTTGATGCTCTGGCTCGCCGGACAGGCTGTACACGGTTTCTTTCGGCGAGGAGAGGATGCCGCCGCCGTAGATGCGTTGACCTTCTGGGGTGTCGACCAGGCCAAACTCGATGGTCATCCAATACAGGCGCGCCAGATAGACACGTTCTTCCTTGGAGGCCTGGAGGCCGAGTTTGCCGTAAGTGTGGGTGAATTCGGCGAACCAAGGGTTGGTCAGCAGCGGGCAGTGCCCAAAGATTTCGTGGAAAATATCCGGCTCTTGCAGGTAATCCAGTTCTTCGCGAGTACGAATAAAGGTCGCGACCGGAAACTGCTTGTTGGCCAGCAATTCAAAGAAGGTCTGGAACGGAATCAGCGCCGGTACGCGGGCGACTTGCCAGCCGGTGGTCTCGCCGAGGACTTTGTTGATTTCGTCGAGTTGCGGAATGCGGTCATGGGGCAGGCCGAGTTTTTCGATGCCGTCCATGTATTCCTGGCACGCACGACCCTCGAGCACTTTCAGCTGGCGAGTGATCAGCGTGTTCCACACTGCGTGTTCTTCAGCGGTGTAGTGAATAAAACCTTGCGCATCGGGCTCGCGGGCCACGTATTGCGTCTGCTTCATGCTGCTCTCCTGCAAAGGGATACGTTCTTGTTATGTCTTGCGTATAGACCTAGAAATACGCCGAAGTGTGCGACCTTGCAGCAGGGTTTGAGCGTTGCGCGTAGGGAAAGTCGCGGTTTTTCGTAAAGTATTCGTTACGAATTGGCGGCTGTGGCGCAGGTATTGAGATTTTCGGGTTTGAAAAGGCCTTGAGCTGTCACATAATCTTGACGATAAACTTCGCGTCTCGGCAGAAAAATCCTCGCCATGCGCCCCATTCACCACCGTTGGGCCTTTATATGCGTATCAAAGTCCATTGCCAGAACCGCATCGGCATCCTGCGCGACATCCTCAACCTGCTGGTGGAGTACGGGATCAACGTTGCTCGAGGTGAGGTCGGCGGCGAACATGGCAACGCGATCTATCTGCATTGCCCGAACCTGATCAACATTCAGTTCCAGGCGTTGCGTCCAAAGTTCGAGGCAATAGCTGGTGTATTCGGCGTCAAGCGCGTAGGGCTGATGCCCAGCGAGCGTCGGCACATGGAGTTGAATGCCTTGCTCGGCGCGCTGGAGTTTCCGGTGCTGTCGATCGACATGGGCGGCTCAATCGTTGCGGCCAACCGCGCCGCCGCGCAATTGCTCGGTGTGCGGGTGGACGAGGTGCCGGGCATTCCCTTGTCGCGTTATGCCGAGGACTTCGATCTCCCGGAACTGGTTCGAGCCAACAAATCGCGGATCAATGGCTTGCGGGTCAAGGTCAAGGGCGATGTGTTCCTGGCCGATATCGCGCCGTTGCAATCGGAGCATGACGACAGCGAGGCCATGGCCGGCGCTGTGCTGACGCTGCACCGGGCGGACCGGGTCGGCGAACGCATCTATAACGTGCGCAAGCAGGAGTTGCGCGGGTTCGACAGCATTTTCCAGAGTTCCAAGGTCATGGCCGCGGTGGTTCGCGAGGCGCGGCGCATGGCGCCACTGGATGCGCCGCTGCTGATTGAAGGCGAGACCGGCACCGGTAAAGAACTGTTGGCGCGCGCCTGCCATCTGGCCAGCCCGCGTGGGCAGTCGCCGTTGATGGCGCTCAATTGCGCCGGGCTGCCAGAGTCGATGGCCGAGACCGAGCTGTTCGGTTATGGCCCGGGTGCGTTCGAAGGGGCGCGGGCCGAAGGTAAGCTCGGGCTGTTGGAGCTGACGGCGGGCGGTACATTGTTTCTCGACGGTGTCGGGGAAATGAGCCCGCGCTTGCAGGTGAAACTGCTGCGGTTTTTGCAGGACGGTTGCTTCCGCCGGGTCGGCAGCGATGAAGAGGTTTACCTGGATGTGCGGGTGATCTGCGCCACTCAGGTCGATTTGTCTGAACTGTGTGCCAGCGGTGAATTCCGTCAGGATCTTTACCATCGTTTGAATGTGCTTTCACTGCACATCCCGCCGCTGCGTGAATGCCTCGACGGTCTGACACCGCTGGTAGAGCACTTCCTCGATCAGGCCAGTCGGCAGATTGGTTGTCCATTGCCGAAGCTGGCACCGGCGGCGATGGATCGGCTCAGCCATTATCACTGGCCGGGCAATGTCCGGCAGTTGGAGAACGTGCTGTTTCAGGCGGTTTCGTTGTGTGACGGCGGCACGGTCAAGGCTGAACATATTCGCCTGCCTGATTACGGTGTGCGCCAGCCTCTGGGGGATTTCTCGTTGGAAGGTGGGCTGGATAAAATTGTCGGGCGTTTCGAAAAGGCTGTGCTGGAGCGGCTGTATTCCGAGTACCCCAGCAGTCGCCTGCTGGGCAAGCGCCTTGGCGTTTCCCACACCACCATTGCCAACAAGTTGCGTGAGTACGAAGTGGGTAAGGACAATACCTGAAGATCAAAAGATCGCAGCCTGCGGCAGCTCCAGAATGAACCCCTATTCAGCGTAGGAGCTGCCGCAGGCTGCGATCTTTGCCGCCAAGCGGCATAACCGCGCCGGTTTTTCGTCTTTGACACCATTGCCCATTCCCCTCCAGTTCCTCCCAAGTCCTTTGTTTAGAGGGCTTCGAACCCCTGCGTGAAAGTTGGTCTGCAAATTGCTTGAGGCTCAGCAGTACAGCGGTGGGCGGCAAACGTCCGACATGCAGAGGAAAGACTGTGGACAAGTACCTTTATGTGGCAATGACCGGCGCCAGCCAGAACGCACTGGCGCAAAAGGCTCATGCCAACAACCTGGCGAACATCTCCACCAACGGTTTTCAAAAGGACCTGGAGCAGGCGCGGTCGATGCCGGTGTTTGGTGACAGCTTTCCGGCGCGCGCGTTTGCCCTGACCGAACGTCCGGCCACCGACTTCTCTCCTGGCTCAATGATAGAAACCGGTCGTGACCTCGATGTGGCGGTCCAGGGTAATGGCTGGATTGCCGTACAGAATCCGAGCGGTGGCGAAAGCTATGTGCGCACCGGCAGTCTGAATATCGACGCTCTGGGCGTGTTGCGCGCTGGCAACGGTATGCCGGTCATGGGCAATGGTGGTCCGATTGCCGTGCCGCCCGAGCAGAAAATCGAAGTGGGTCAGGACGGCACCATCAGCATTCGGTCGATGGGTGAAGGTCCGCGCGTCATGGCAGAAATTGACCGCATCAAGCTGGTCAACCCGGACATCAAGAACATGACTAAAGGTCTGGACGGTTCGATCCATACCGCCGACGGCAAGCCGGCACCGGCCGATGCCAACGTGCAACTGGTGTCGGGTTTTCTTGAGTCGAGCAACGTCAACGCCGTTGAAGAGATGACCTCGGTGTTGGCCTTGTCCAAGCAATTCGAGCTGCACATCAAGATGATGAACACCGCCAAAGACGACGACCAGGCCATGGCTCGGGTCTTGCAGATCAGCTAATTATCAGAACGTCGCGCCGTAAAACAGGCGCACGAGGAGAATTGAATGCTTCCGGCTCTATGGGTTGCCAAAACAGGTCTGTCCGCCCAGGACACCAACCTGACGACTATTTCCAACAACCTGGCGAACGTATCGACCACGGGTTTCAAACGTGACCGTGCCGAGTTCCAGGACTTGTTGTACCAGATCAAGCGTCAGCCAGGCGCCCAGTCGACCCAGGACAGCGCACTGCCGTCGGGTCTGCAATTGGGTACCGGTGTGCGCATTGTCGGCACTCAGAAAAACTTCACCGCCGGTAGCCTGCAAACCACCGATCAACCGCTGGACATGGCGGTCGACGGTCGGGGTTTCTTCCAGATCCGGCAGCCGGACGGCACGACCGCCTACACCCGTGACGGTACGTTCCACCTGGACTCCAATGGCCAGATCGTTAATGCCAGTGGCTTTGCCCTTGAGCCGGCTATCGTGATTCCGAACAACGCTCAGACCTTTACGGTCGGTCGTGACGGTACGGTGTCGATCACCGTTCCAGGCGCCGCCGCCGCGCAAGTGATCGGCAACCTGCAAACCGCCGACTTCATCAACCCGGCCGGCCTGCAGGCGACGGGTAACAACCTGTTCCAGGAAACCGCCGCCAGCGGCGCGCCGCAAGTCGGCACCCCGGGCCTGAACGGTTTTGGTACCACGCTGCAGAACACCCTGGAAACCTCCAACGTCAGCACCGTTGAAGAGATGGTCAACATGATCACCACTCAACGTGCCTACGAGATGAACTCCAAGGTGATCTCCACCGCCGACCAGATGCTCTCGTTTGTCGCGCAGAATCTGTAATCAAGTCTATGAGGTGGCATGAAGCCGCCTGCAACACCGTGAGGTAGGGTCATGAATCGCTTTGTATCTGTTCTCGCACTGAGTGGGATCGCCGTGCTCGCGGGCTGCGTCGGCCCGACGCCGAAGCCCAATGACCCGTACTACGCGCCCGTGTTGCCTCGTACGCCGCTGCCGGCAGCGGCGAACAACGGCTCGATCTATCAGGCCGGTTTCGAGCAGAATCTGTATGGCGACCGCAAGGCATTCAGGGTCGGTGACATCATCACCATTACCCTGAACGAGAAGACCCAGGCCAGTAAAAACGCCAACTCCCAGGTGGACAAAACCAGCAAGACCGGACTCGGTCTGACCTCGTTGTTCGGTGGCACCCCGGCCACCAATAGCCCTCTGAGTCTGAGTGCCAATTACAGCGGTGACCGCGCAACCAAGGGTGACAGCAAGGCAGGGCAGGGCAACAGCCTGGTCGGTTCGATCACCGTCACCGTTGCCGACGTGTTGCCCAACGGCATCATTGCCGTGCGTGGCGAGAAGTGGATGACCCTCAACACCGGTGATGAGCTGGTGCGCATTGCCGGTCTGGTCAGGGCGGACGATATCGCTACCGATAACACGGTGTCGTCGACGCGTATCGCTGATGCGCGCATCACCTATTCGGGGACCGGTTCGTTTGCCGACGCGAGTCAGCCAGGCTGGTTCGACCGTTTCTTCTTAAGCCCGTTGTTCCCTTTCTAGGTGATGAAACGACTCATGTTTAATTTCAAGCACCTGATGGCGGCCATGTTGTTGCTGTCCACCTCCCTCGGCGTTCAGGCCGAGCGGTTGAAGGACATCGCCAGTATTTCGGGCGTGCGTTCCAACCAATTGATCGGCTACGGCCTGGTCGTCGGGCTTAACGGCACGGGTGACCAGACCACGCAAACCCCGTTCACCCTGCAGACCTTCAACAACATGCTCTCGCAGTTCGGCATCAAGGTGCCGGCCGGTTCCGGCAACGTGCAGTTGAAGAACGTCGCGGCGGTGTCGATCAGTGCCGACTTGCCGGCGTTCGCCAAGCCGGGTCAGCAGGTTGACATCACCGTGTCCTCGATCGGTAACTCCAAGAGCCTGCGCGGCGGCACCTTGCTGCTGACGCCGCTCAAGGGGATCGACGGTAACGTTTATGCGATCGCTCAGGGCAACCTGGTGGTCGGTGGTTTTGATGCCGAGGGGCGCGACGGTTCGAAGATCACCGTCAACGTTCCGTCGGCCGGTCGCATCCCGGGCGGTGCGTCGGTCGAGCGTTCGGTGCCGAGCGGTTTCAATCAGGGCAACAGCCTGACCCTCAATCTCAATCGCTCCGACTTCACCACCGCCAAGCGCGTTGTCGACAAGATCAACAACATGCTCGGCCCTGGTGTTGCGCAGGCCATTGATGGCGGTTCGATCCGCGTCACGGCGCCGCTCGATCCGAGTCAGCGCGTCGACTACCTGTCGATCCTCGAAAACCTCGAAGTCGATCCGGGGCAGGCGGTGGCCAAGGTCATCATCAACTCGCGGACCGGCACCATCGTGATCGGTCAGAACGTCAAGGTTTCACCGGCCGCCGTGACTCACGGCAGCCTGACCGTGACCATCACCGAAGACCCGATCGTTAGTCAGCCAGGGCCTTTGTCCAATGGTCAGACGGCCGTCGTGCCGCGCTCCCGGGTCAATGCTCAGCAGGAAGCCAAGCCAATGTTCAAATTTGGCCCTGGCACCACGCTGGACGAGATTGTCCGTGCGGTGAATCAGGTCGGCGCGGCGCCGGGTGACTTGATGGCGATCCTTGAAGCGTTGAAGCAGGCTGGCGCCCTGCAAGCCGACCTGATTGTGATTTGATATGGCGAACATGGATCTTCACAAGAGCGGGCTGGTCAGCAGTGGCGATTCGGGTTCGTACTCGGACCTGAACCGGCTTAACCAGCTCAAGGTCGGCGACAAGAACAGCGATGCGAACATGCGCAAAGTGGCGCAGGAGTTCGAATCGCTGTTCCTCGGCGAAATGCTCAAGTCCATGCGCTCGGCCACCGAAGCACTGGGCAAGGACAATCCGCTCAACACGCCGGCGGCCAAGCAGTACCAGGAAATGTACGACCAGCAGCTGGCGGTTTCCATGTCCCGTCAGGGCGGTGGTATTGGTCTGGCCGACGTGCTGATGCGCCAGATGTCGAAGAACAAGCCGCTGGCTCCGGGCGAGGCGGCGGCGTTGTCTGCTGCCAAGCAGGAAGCAGCAAAAGCGGCAGTGTCGACGCCGGTGGCTGCCGGTACGGTGGGCGCCAATGGGCCGTTGTCGCGGCTCAATGGTCAGCGCCCATTGTGGGCGTCGCGCGCGATCAATCCGCCGCAGCAATCGCTCGACGGTCACCGCAATGATGTGGCGATGCTCAACCAGCGGCGTCTGGCACTGCCGCCGAAACTCACGGACCGCTTGCTCGCCGGTCTGGTGCCGTCGGCATCGACGACGGCTGCGGTCGCTGTGACGGCGCTCAACAAAACCCAATTGCCTCAGGGCACCAAGACTGCTTCCGATCCCCTGTTCAACGGCGATTGGCTGGCCTCGCAAACGGACTCGGCGTCGAGCGGAAGCCTGCAGATTTATGGTCGTGCCATGGCTCAAATACCACTGGCGCCAGCGAAGAAGGCCTTCAGTTCTGCCGACGAATTCGTCAATGCGATGATGCCGATGGCCAAAGCCGCCGCCGACCGCATTGGTGTCGATCCGCGCTATCTGGTAGCCCAGGCAGCGCTGGAAACCGGTTACGGCAAATCGGTCATGCGCGCCCAGGACGGCACCAGCAGTCACAACCTGTTCGGCATCAAGGCCGGCAGTAGCTGGCAGGGTGCTCAGGCGCGGGCAATCACCAGCGAATTCAGAAATGGCGCGATGGTCAAGGAGACGGCCGAGTTCCGTTCCTACGACTCTTATCAGGACAGTTTCCATGACCTGGTGACGTTGTTGCAAAGCAACAATCGCTATCAAGATGTGCTGAAGTCGGCCGATAACCCAGAACAGTTTGTGCGCGAGTTGCAAAAGGCCGGGTATGCCACCGACCCGAACTACGCCAGCAAGATTTCGCAGATTGCCAAACAGATGAAGAGTTACCAGAACTACGCTGCGGCGGGCTCTTCCATGACGCCTTTATAGGCATAAGTTATAAGGTCTGAACCATGAGTTTGCTCAATATCGGGATGTCGGGGTTGAATGCGGCCTCATCGTCTTTGGCGGTGACCGGCAATAACATTGCCAACGTTGACACGGCCGGCTATTCGCGTCAGCAAACCGTGCAGAACAGCAAGTCTTCGATTCAGTACGGCAACAACGTATTCATCGGCACGGGCACGACCCTGGCGGACGTGCGTCGGGTGTACAGTGCCTACCTCGACACCCAGTTGCAGACCACCACCTCGCTTAACGGTCAGGCATCGTCCTACCTGGGGAAAATTACGCCGGTCGACACGCTGCTGTCCGACAAGGACACCGGCCTCAGTGGCGCGCTGCAGAAGTTCTTCACTTCCCTGCAAGCTGTCGCGACCACGCCTTCCGATGATGCGTCCCGCCAATCGGTGATGACCAATGCCAAGGGTCTCAGCGATCGCTTCAACTCGATTTCCAAGCAGTTGAGCGACCAGAACACCGGCATCAATTCCAACCTGTCGGACATGGCGTCCCAGGTGAATAAGCTGGCGAACTCGATCGCCCAGTACAACCAGCAAATTTCTCAAGCGTCGGGCAGCAACGCCAGCAACAGCAGTGGGCCGAGCGACCTGCTCGACAAGCGCAACGAGGCGGTTCGTCAGCTGTCCGATCTGGTCGGTACTCAGGTTGTCGAGCGTGGCACCAACTACGATGTCTACATCGGCAGCGGTCAGCCGCTGGTGATGGGCAGCACCACCAATACCCTGGAAACCGTACCGGGCAAGACTGACCCGAGTCAGTCGATGCTCCAGCTGAACCGCGGTTCGAGCGTCATCGATATTACGTCGGTGGTGACGACGGGGCAGATGGGTGGCTTGCTGAGTTATCGCAGCGAAGTGCTCAACCCGGCAATCAACGAGCTGGGACGGGTCGCGCTGGTAGTTGCCGATCAGATGAACCAGCAACAGGCCCAGGGCATCGACAAGAACGGTAACTTCGGTTCGGCGATCTTCAGCAACATCAACAGTGCGACGCTGATCTCTCAGCGCAGCATTGCCCAGGCAGGTAACAGCGCCGGATCGGGTAACCTCAATGTCACCATCAACGACACGGGCAAGCTGACCACCAACGATTATCAGGTGACTTTCAGCAGCGCCACGAACTACAGCGTCACGCGCTCCGATGGCACCAACATGGGTGCCTTCAGCACCGCCACGACACCGGCTCCGGTGATCGACGGCTTCAGCATGGCGCTCAATGGCGGCGGTGCCATGAGCGCCGGCGACACCTTCAAAGTGACGCCGACCCGCAGCGGTGCCAGTGATATCCAGACCGTGATCACCGATCCGAAAACGCTCGCCGCGGCGGCACCTCTGAGCGGTGTCGCCAGTGCCAACAACAAAGGCACCTATAGCCAGCCAACGTTAACCAGTACCCTGGATATCTACAAGCCGGCGGCCAATGCCGACCTGCAAACCGGGCTCCAGTATTCGACGCCGGTCAAAGTGGTGTTCGATCCCGCGGCTGCCGGGACTCAGGGTTACAAGCTATACGATGCCAAGGGTGTCAACATGGGCTCTGGAACCATCGTTCCCGGTCAAAGCAATACCCTGAACCTGCAAGTGAATATGGTCGATGGCACGGGCGCCCCGATCATGGATAACTCGGTCGTGCCGGCAGTGCAGAAGACGTTCTCGGTTCAAACCACCGTCAGTGGCTCGCCTGCTTCGGGCGAGAGCTTCAGCATTTCGTTGACCGGTGCCAGCTCTTCGGACAACCGCAACGGTACCGCGCTGGTCGGCTTGCAAACCAAGCAGACGGTGGAAACCGGCTCGGCGAGCAAGGGCGTCAGCCTCTCGGACGCTTACGGCAAACTGATTTCCAATGTTGGTGCCCAAGCTGCCCAGGCCAAGTCTGACAGCGATGCCGCCACGGTGATTCTGACCGGCGCCAAGAGCGCCCGCGATGCCCTGTCGGGTGTCAACCTCGATGAAGAGTCCGGCAACCTGGTGAAGTACCAGCAGTACTACACAGCCTCATCGCAGATCATCAAGGCTGCGCAGGAAACCTTCAGCACGCTGATCAACAGTCTTTAAGGAGTCGTAATTCATGCGCATTTCTACCGCCCAGTATTACGAAACGACCGCTGCCAACTATCAGCGTAACTACAGCAACGCACTGCAGACCAGCGCCGAGGCGAGCAGTATGACCAAGATCAACACGGCCGCCGATGACCCGATTGGTGCGGCGCGTCTGATTCAGCTCGGCCAACAGAGTTCGATGCTGGATCAGTACGCTGGCAACATCAGCAACCTCAAGGGCTCGTACAGCCAGGCCGAAACCGCCTTGAGCGCCATTGGTACTGCCTTGCAGCGGGCCAAGGAGGTGACGTTGGGTGCCAGCAACGGCACACAGACCAATGCCGATCGTCAGGCTGCGGCCCAGGAGTTGGGGCAGATCCAGAACCAGGTGCTGGGCCTCATGAACAGTCAGGACGCCAATGGCAACTACCTGTTTGGCGGCTCAAAAACCAGCACGCCTCCCTACACGGCAAACTCCGATGGCACCTACACCTACAACGGTGACCAGTCCGAGGTAAACCTGGCCATTGGTGACTCCATGTCGGTTGCCAGCAACATTACTGGTTGGGATGCTTTCCAGAAGGCGGCCAATACCACTCGCTCTCAGACCACTATGACCGCACCTGCGGTGGATGACGGTCGCGTGACGCTGTCCAATGGCCAGATCAGCAATAGCGCAACGTTCGATTCCAAGTTCGCCGCAGGTCAGCCTTACACCGTGAGTTTTGTCAGCAGCACGCAGTTGAAGATCACCGATGCACTGGGTGCCGATGTCACCGCCGAGGCCAGCCAGAACGGTGTGATCAGTAATAAAGACGCGTCTAACCAGACGGTCAGTTTCCGCGGTGTAGACATGACGCTGAACATCAATCTGAAGTCTGGTGATATCGTTCCGGACGCGGTGATTGCAGGCCATAGCTTCCAGTTGGCGGTCAAACCGGACACCATCAACGCTTCGCGCAGCCCGGGCAATCCGTCCACGGCAGTGATCTCCGGTGCGACCCAAAGCAACTCGACGGCCTATAACAGCACCTTCCCCACGGGTGAGGCGATCCTCAAGTTCACCAGTGCCACTGCTTACGATCTGTATGCGTCGCCGATCACGGCGAACAGCAAGCCGGTTTCTTCGGGCACCATGGCCGGCTCTACGGCGACTGCTGCAGGGGTCACGTTCACGCTTGGCGGTACTCCGGCAGCCGGCGATCAGTTTGTTATCCAGCCCAATAACCACCAGACCCAGAACGTTTTGGATACCCTGGGCCAGTTGCAAGCGGCATTGAATACCCCGGCGGATAACAACGCTGTGGCCTTGCAAAAAATGCAGGCAGCTGTCGCCTCGGGCATTGGCAACCTGGACACTGCGCAGGCGCAGGTGGGGTCGGCAATCACTGCCGTGGGCGTGCGTGGTCAGGCCCTGGATGATCAGACGGCAACCAACCAGAGCCTGGGCCTGGCCAACACCACCAGCCAGGCGGCTATCCGCGACTCTGACCCGGCGGCGGTCATGACCCGTCTCACGTTGCAGCAAACCATGTTGCAGGCCGCGCAACTGGCGTTCAGCAAAATCAGTCAACTGGGTCTGTTCAACAAGATCTAAGGGGGCCTGGCGCGAAAGCGCCCGGCCGTAAACCGCCGAATATCAATCGCCTTTTTTCAGCGGTTTCAGGGGCTCACCCGACCGGGTGAGTGTCCGCCGCTTGAGAGCCCCGCCGTGAATCCAGCCTCGTTAGTCAGCCTCGTCATTCCCGCCTTCAATCCACGCTTCTTCGCTCAGGCCCTGCGCAGTGCCCTGATCCAGCAATACGCCAACCTCGAAATCATTGTCTGCGACGACAGTCGCGGCGATGAGATCCAGCAGGTTGTCGAGTCGCTGACGGGCGACGCAGCGGAGCGAGTGCGGTATGTACGAAACCCGCAGACGCTGGGGTTTGTCGGCAATCTGCTGGCGTGTCTGGGTGAGGCAAAGGGCGAGTACATCAAGTTCCTCTGCGATGACGATCAGCTGTCTCCTGCGTGTATCGAACGTCAGGCGCAGGTCCTGAGCGAGCAGGCGGACATCAATCTGGTGCTGGCCCAGCGGGTGCTCTGGGATGCTGACGATCACCCGCTGCCCTCACGGCTGGAGAACAGCACGCTGTCGCCGGTTTGTGGGATATTCAAGGGCGATGACCTGCTGGCGATTTTCGAGAGCTTCCCGGTCAACTTCCTCGGTGGTTTCAGCAATGCGCTGTTCCGCCGCAAGGATATGCAGGAGCTGATGCCTGCCCTGACTCAGCCTGGCCATTGCTTTGTCGCGTCGCTCGATCTGGCCTTGTACATCTGCCTGATGCGCCGGGGCAACATAGTGCAGCTCAACTACGTGTTGAGTGTCGAGCGCTTGCATCCAGAGCGTTTGATTCGTCAGCAGCCGATGAAAGATGCGGCGGAGCTGGAAAAACAGTGGCTGGTGCAAATGCTCAAGGTTCGTGGTGGCGAGGGCGCACCGGCGGCGGGTTGGGTTCGTTACATGCCGTTGAGCCGCGCCAGCGAGGCACCGCGCGTCTGGGACGAGCTGCCCCTGAGTCGAACCCTGGGCGCTCGCCAGGCCAACCAGGAATATCGGGTGGGTATCGCCAGCGAAAGTTTTTCCCAGCTGTACACGCAGTGGCTGGCGTGTCGCACGCTCAGTGAGACTCAGCGACGTTTGTTGCCGGAAACCGTGGCCGGTTGGGCGCGGCAACCGAAAATCGTCCCGATCATCATCGATGAGCAGGCCAGCCGAGCCAATCTGGATCTCACCCTTGAAAGTCTTGCTGGACAGCTCTATGCGCCGGAGCTGACCCTGGTGTTGTCCAGCGCGTGTACCGAAGCTCAGCTCGATGAGCGGGTGTTCAACCTGCCGTTGCAGGAGGACTGGTGCGCGCAGCTCAATGCATTGCTGGCGCAACTCGACGGAGTCGACTGGTTCTACGTGCTGCGTGCCGGCGATCGTCTGGTGGAGCCGGCGCTGTTGCTGCTGGCCGAGCGCATCAGTGCATCGCCGAGTGCGTTGTGTGTGTATGGCGACGAAGGCGGGTTGCGCGACGGTGAGTCGGCAGACCCGGTCTTCAAGCCGGATTTCAATCTGGACCTGATGCGCAGTTATCCCTACGTCGGGCGATCCCTGGCGTTCCAGCGTGAGCGTTTCCTGGCGCTGGGTGGATTCAATTCAAGCTACGGCGAGCTGGCGCCTCACGATGTACTGTGGCGCATGGTCGAGGATGACGGCATCAAGGTCGTCGAACATATTGCCGAGGTGATGCTGGAGTCGACGCTCGGCCTGGCACAGTGGCTGGCACTACCCGAAGTCATTGAGCTCAACCCGCAAGTGTTGGAGGCGCATCTTCAGCGATTGGGCGTTGCCAACGAAATTCGCCAGGGCAGTTTTACCTTGCTCAATCGTGTCGATTACTTGCACGCGGATCGGCCGCTGGTGTCGATCATCATTGTCTGCAAGGATCAGTTGGCAGTGCTGCAACGGTGTGTCGAAAGCCTGTTGGAGAAAACTGCCTACAGCGAGTACGAGTTGCTGCTGGTCGACAACGGCAGTGAGTCTGCGCAGACGCTTGAGTGGCTGAGCGCCATGGCGCAGTTGGGCTCAGACCGGTTGCGGGTGCTGACGTATCCGCAGCAGGGGAATGTCGCGGCGACGCGCAACTTCGCGGCACAGCAGGCTTGTGGTGAATACGTGCTGATGCTTGACCCCTATGTGGTGGTCACCCGTGCGGACTGGCTGGATGAGTTGCTCAACCATGCGCAGCGTCCAGAAGTCGGTGTGGTCGGGGCCAAGCTGTTCAATCCTGACGGTTGCGTGCTGCATGCCGGCCTGATTCTCGGGCTGCAAGGGCCGGCCGGTTCACCGTTTTTCGGTGACTCGCTGAACGCCGCCGGCTACATGCATCGTTTGCAGGTGGTTCAGGACTTGAGCGCGGTCGGTGCTGATTGCCTGATGGTGCGCAAGGCGGTGTTCGAGAGTGTCGGTGGGCTTCAGGCGCAGGATTTTGCCTTGACCCTCAACGAGGTGGACCTGTGTTTGCGGGTCCGTCAAAACGGCTATCTGGTAGTGTGGACACCGTACGCCCAATTGGCTCTGGGGACACAGCCCGCGGTCGTGCCGGACAAAGCCGAGCTGGCGCTTCGCACGCAAGAACAGGAAACCTTCTACCGGCGCTGGCTGCCCATCGTTGCTCGCGACCCGGCGTACAACCCGAACCTGATGCTGAGCACGCTGGGAGGCTCCAGTTACAGTCTGGAACCCGGATTGCGCACCGGTTGGAGCCCGTTTTCGGTTCGCCAGGTACCGAAGGTCATGGCGTTGCCGGTCAATTCCTCGGCGGTCGGTCATTATCGGACGATCCAGCCGCTGGTCGAACTGGAGAAGGCTGGTCGGGCGACCGGGCGGATCTACTACGACCTGCCGTCGGTCATCGAGATCGAGCGTGAGTCGCCGGACGTCATCATTTTGCAGGGGCGATACAGTGAAGGGCCGATCAACGAGGTCGCCGCCTTCAAGCCCTACACCAACGCCCGACTGATTTTCGAGCTGGATGACTATGTCATCAAGGCGCCGAAGAAGAACGCGCACATTCGTAATATGCCGGACAACGTCGAGATGGAGCGTCTGGTCCGTCGCGGCATCGGCCTGTGCGATCGGGTGGTGGTGTCGACTCAACCACTGGCCGACGCGTTGTCGTCCATGCATCACGACATTCGGGTCGTGCCAAACATGCTCGCGACTCATCTTTGGGATGGCCTGCGCAGTCAGCGTCGCACCTCGAAAAAGCCACGGGTTGGCTGGGGTGGCGGTACCAGTCACTCGGGCGACCTAGCGATCATTGCCGACGTCGTTCGTGAACTGGCCAGCGAGGTGGATTGGGTGTTCTTCGGCATGTGTCCCGAAGAGTTGCGCCCTTACATGCATGAGTTCCATGGCGTGATCGACCTCAGTGTCTACCCGGCGAAACTGGCCAGCCTGAACCTGGACCTGGCACTGGCACCGCTGGAGTTTCATATCTTCAACGACTGCAAGAGCAATCTGCGTCTGCTGGAATACGGCGCCTGCGGCTACCCGGTGGTCTGTACCGATACCGAGGCGTACCGGGGTTATCTGCCATGCACTCGGGTTGTCAGCAACAGCACCGATGAGTGGTTGCAAGCCATCCGCATGCACCTGGCGGACCCGGACGCCAGCTACCGCATGGGCGATGAACTGCGCGAAGCGGTGCTGCGCGACTACATGCTGCGCGGAGATAACGTGCGGTACTGGGAAAGTGGCTGGTTGGCCGATTGACGCTCATTTGCTTTCTTGCTTTCTTGCTTTCTTGCTTTCGTAGGAGCTGCCGAAGGCTGCGATCTTTTCAATAGCGCAATCAAAAGATCGCAGCCTTCGGCAGCTCCTACGCCCCTTTCCGTTTCTGTTCCTGTGTCAGTAGCAGCTGGCGCGTTTCCTGCAAGTCCCCCTGAAAATCGCCATAAATCGAGCATGTGCGGTGCAGCCGGAAGGTGATGGGTGCAGCCTCATACGATTTATCCAGACGGTCGCAAAGCCTTGTAGGGCTTGGGCTGGCCCTGTGACGAACAAGAGGGGACAAGATGAAGGCAGTTATTCTGGCGGGTGGCCTGGGCACGCGGATCAGCGAAGAGTCGCACCTCAAGCCCAAGCCGATGATCGAGATCGGCGGCAAGCCAATTCTCTGGCACATCATGAAGCAGTATTCCGCGCACGGAATTCACGACTTCGTGATTTGCCTGGGCTACAAGGGCTACGCGATCAAGGACTTTTTCGCCAACTATTTCCTGCATACCTCTGACGTCACGTTCGACATGTCGAACAACCGCATGGACGTTCACCAGAACTACAGCGAGCCTTGGCGTGTCACCTTGATCGACACCGGCGAAGAGACCATGACCGGTGGCCGTTTGCGTCGTGCCAGCCGCTATCTGGAGGATCAGGAGGCGTTCTGTTTTACCTATGGCGACGGTGTTTCGGACCTGAATATTGGCGCGCTGGTGGATTTCCACTTGAGCAGCGGCAAGCTGGCTACGGTCACGGCGGTGCAGCCACCCGGACGCTACGGCGCGCTGGAGCGCGACGGTGATCTGGTGCGTGGCTTCATCGAGAAACCTCGTGGTGATGGCGGCTGGATCAACGGCGGCTTCTTTGTCTTGTCGCCCAAGGTGCTGTCGCTGATCACCGCTGACGAGACGGTCTGGGAGTCCGAGCCGTTGATGACGCTGGCGGCCGAGGGGCAACTGAATGCCTTCCAGCACGATGGTTTCTGGCACCCGATGGATACCCTGCGTGACAAGAACCATCTGGAGCACCTGTGGCAGAGCGGGGAGGCCCCATGGAAGCTGTGGGACTGAGCCCGCAATTCTGGCGCGGCAAGCGGGTACTGGTCACCGGGCACACCGGTTTCAAAGGCAGTTGGTTGACGCTGTGGCTACAAAGCCTGGGGGCTGAGGTCACAGGTTTTGCCCTTGACCCGTCCACCGAACCCAGTCTGTTCGAACTGGCACGCGTTGCTGAAGGCATTACTGACCAGCGCGGTGACTTGCGTGACCTGGGTGCGTTGCTGGAACTGATCGCCGAGGTTCAGCCTGAAATCGTCCTGCATCTGGCGGCGCAGCCGTTGGTGCGCGAAGGCTACCGTGACCCGCTCGGGACTTACTCGAGCAACGTCATGGGCACGCTCAATCTGCTGGAAGCGATTCGCCAGATCGGCGGGGTGCGCGCGTGCGTGCTAGTGACCACCGACAAGGTCTACGCCAATCAGGAGTGGCTGTGGCCCTATCGCGAGAACGAAGCCCTTGGCGGCCATGATCCTTACAGCAGCAGCAAGGCGTGCTGCGAGTTGTTGGCGCAGTCTTACGCGGCCTCGTTTTTCCCTGTCGAGCGGCATGCCGAGCACGGTCTGGCATTGGCCACGGCGCGTGCCGGGAATGTGCTCGGAGGCGGTGATTTCGCCCCGGAACGGTTGATTCCCGATGTGCTCAAGGCGTGGTCGGCGAATGAACCGGTGACCCTGCGTTACCCACAAGCCGTTCGCCCTTGGCAGCACGCGCTGGAGCCGCTGGCCGGTTACCTGCAATTGGCGGCGGGTCTGTATGAGCACGGTCCGCAATTCGCCGGTGCGTGGAACTTCGGGCCGAGTGAAAGCGATATGTGCAGCGTCGGTGAAGTGGTTGAACTGCTCTCCAGGCGTTGGCCGCACGCGCGAGGTTTGCGCGTCGAACCGAGCGAGTTGCATGAGGCCGGCCTGTTGCGCCTGGACAGCAGTCGCGCCCGTCAATTGTTGGCATGGCAGCCGCGCTGGTCGCTGCAAGACTGCCTGACGCACACTCTGGATTGGCACCTGGCCTGGGAAAATGGCGATGACATGCGTGCCGTCACCTTGAGCCAGTTGAACCTGTATCGGGGGCTGCGGTGAGCGAAATCCGCATCAGTGCGTTACCTCTCCAGGGCTTGTTCAGTGTTCAGCACAAACGCCATGAAGATCAGCGCGGGCACTTCGCCCGGCTGTTCTGCGAGGGCAGCCTGAGCGCCTTTGGCGAGCCGTTCCATATTCGTCAGATCAACCAGTCCTGCACCCGTGAGCGCGGCAGCGTGCGCGGTTTGCATTATCAGAATGCCCAGGCCCCGGAAGCCAAACTGATCACCTGCCTGCGCGGTGAAGTCTGGGACGTCGCGGTCGACCTGCGACCGGACTCGGCGACCTTTTTGCAGTGGCACGCCGAGCACCTGCGCGCCGGTGATGGTCGCAGTCTGTTGATTCCTGCCGGTTTCGCCCATGGCTTTCAGACCTTGAGCGACGATGCCGAGCTGCTCTATTTGCACAGCGCCGATTACGCCCCGGATCACGAGGGTGGCCTGTCGGTGCTCGATCCGCGTCTGGCGATTGCCTGGCCCGAGCCTGTCAAAAATCTGTCGACCCGGGATGCCGCCCATCCCTGGCTTGATGACCATTTCCCTGGAGTGCGTCTATGAACTGCCGAGGTTGCGGCACCCCGTTGGCGTTGCCGTTGATCGATCTGGGCACCTCGCCGCCATCCAACGCGTACCTGCGGGCCGAGCAGTTGGAGCAGGCCGAGCAGTGGGTCCCGTTGAAAGTCGCGGTCTGCCAGGAATGCTGGCTGGTGCAGACCGAGGACTACACCCGCGCTGACATTCTGTTCGATGCGGACTATGCGTACTTCAGTTCCTTTTCCAGCACCTGGCTGGCCCATGCCGATCGGTATGTAGCCGAGATGGTCGAGCGTTTCGGGCTAACCACCGACAGTCGTGTCGTGGAAATTGCCGCCAACGATGGCTACTTGCTGCAGTACGTTGCACAACGCGGCATCCGTTGCCTCGGCGTCGAGCCGACTCGCAGCACGGCACAGGCCGCTCGGGAAAAGGGCCTGGACATACGCGAGCTGTTCTTCGGTCGCGACAGCGCCTCGCAGTTGCTGAGCGAAGGCTGGGGCGCGGACCTGATGGCCGCCAACAATGTGCTGGCGCATGTGCCGGATATCAATGATTTCCTCAGCGGTTTCGCGACTCTGCTCAAGCCCACGGGCGTGGCGACCTTCGAGTTCCCGCAGTTGCTGACGCTGATGGCCGGGCAGCAGTTCGACACCCTTTACCACGAGCACTATTCCTACCTGTCGCTGACCGCCGTACAGCGTTTGTGCGAGCGCAATGGCCTGGAAGTCTTCGATGTCAGCGAGCTGCCGACTCATGGCGGTTCGCTGCGGGTGTTCGTGCAGCGTGCCGATGGAGTGCGCCGTGAAGTGACACCTGCGGTGCAACAACAGTTGCAGGTCGAGCAGGCGGCCGGCGTGAAAACCTCTGCCTATTACGCAACCCTGGCCCCGGCCGCGGAACGGATCAAACACGGACTGCTGCGGTTCCTCTTGCAGGCCAAGGCCGACGGCAAACGCGTGGTTGGTTATGGCGCCGCCGCCAAAGGCAACACCTTGCTCAACTATGCCGGGGTCAAGCCAGACCTGCTGGCGTGGGTGGCCGATGCCAGCCCGCACAAGCAAGGCAAGTTCTTGCCGGGCAGTCGCATTCCGGTGGTGTCTCCCGAGCGGATTGAAATCGAGAAACCGGACTATGTCCTGGTGCTGCCATGGAACCTGCTGGATGAGATCACCCAGCAATACGCGGTTGTCCGCAGTTGGGGCGCGAGTTTTGTCGTTGCCATTCCGGAGTTGAGCTTCAGATGAGCCGAATTCACTACACCAAGCCCAGTGTGGGCGAGCTGGAAGCCAGGTACGTGCTGGATGCTGTGCAGCATGGCTGGGGCGAGCGTTGCTACGAATACATCACACGTTTCGAGAAGTCCTTCGCGCAGCACATGGACGTACCGTACGCGATCGCGACGTCCAGTTGTACTGGCGCCTTGCACATGGGGATGGCCGCACTGGGCATCGGCCCGGGCGATGAAGTGATTCTGGCCAACACCAACTGGATCGCCTCGGCGGCACCCATTGATTATCTGGGCGCGACGCCGGTTTTTGTCGACGTGTTGCCGGACAGCTGGTGCCTGGATCCGGAGCAGGTCCGGCACGCCATTACGCCGCGGACCAAAGCCATCGTGGCGGTACATTTGTACGGCAACCTGTGCGATCTGGACACGTTGTTGGCGATTGGCCGCGAGCACGGGATTGCGATCATCGAAGACGCCGCCGAAGCCATCGGCTCGCAATGGCGTGGCAAAGCTGCGGGTTCGCTGGGGGCCTTCGGCGCGTTCTCCTTTCATGGCACCAAGACCATGACCACCGGGGAAGGCGGGATTTTCGTGACCTCGGACAAGGCGCTGTACGAGCGAGTGCTGACACTCTCCAACCACGGTCGGGTCAGTGGCAGCACGCGTCAGTTCTGGCCGGATTTCATTGGCTTCAAATACAAGATGAGCAACCTGCAGGCCGCCATCGGTTGTGCGCAGATTGAACGTGTCGATGAGCTGATCGCCCGCAAACGCGCGATCTTCAATCGGTATGCCGAGGGACTGCTGGATATCCCGTTGCTGTCCATGAACCCGCAACCGGATCATTCCAGGAACGGTTACTGGATGCCCACGGTGGTGTTCCATGAAAGCACCGGTATTACCCGGGAGCTGTTGATCGAAGCCTTTCAAGCGGCGGATATCGATGCACGGGTGTTTTTCTGGCCGTTGTCGGCGTTGCCGATGTTTGCCGATAAACCGGTGCACACGCCGACGGCGTTTTCGCTGTCGGAACGGGCGATCAATCTGCCGAGTTACCACGACATGACCGACGCCGATCAGCAGCGGGTGATCGAGGTGATTCGCACAGTCTGCAAGCAAAGGAATGTGCTGTGAAGGTCTACCTGTTGGGCGCGGCGAATCCTGAAGCAGTGCGCATGATCGGCTCCGTCAAACGGGCCAACCCTGCTGTGGAATTTGCCTTCCTCGACAACGATGCAGCCAAGCACGGCACGCTGTTTTACGGCGTGCCGGTGATCGGTGGGGTAGAGCGTGTGGCCGACTTGAAAGGCCCCGACACGCACTTCGTGAACCTGATCACCCGCGACACCAAAACCCGTTACGAGACGACACGGCAGATCATCGAGGCCGGCGGAACGCTGGGCAACTTCCTGCACCCCGGTATCGATCTGAGCATGACGCGCATGGGCACCGGCAACTATCTCCAGGAAGGCGTGATCATTCAGGCCGAAGTGTCCCTGGGCGATAACAGCAGCATCAGTTACGGCAGCCTGATCGGGCACGAAGGCCGGATCGGGCACTCCGTGTTCATGGCGCCCGGCGTAGCCATCGCCGGCTGCGTCGAAGTGGCTGACGGCGCTTTCATCGGCACCAACGCCACGATCCTGCCGCGTTTGCGGATTGGCCGCTGGGCAACGGTCGGCGCCGGTGCCGTGGTCACCCGGGACGTTCCCGACTATGCAGTCGTCGTGGGCAATCCCGCACGAATTATCAAGACTCAGGCTGTCCCTTATCGGGACGGTCGGGTTTTCAACTAACAACACCCCGTATCGGAGCGTTTGCATGAATCCTCATGAGCAGTTTCGCGAAGAAGTAAGCCAGAATATCGAAGGCTTGCAGCAGGACAAAAAACTTCAGTCCGAGTCGCTGGACTGGGTCGGTGTCACGGCCAAACACAAATACACCTACAACTTCAGCTGGATGGGCCGGCCGATCATTCAGTTTCCTCAGGACATGGTTGCCATGCAGGAAATCATCTGGGACCTGCGCCCGGATGTGATCGTCGAAACGGGCATCGCCCACGGCGGCTCCCTGGTGTTTTACGCCTCGATGCTGGAACTGATCGGCCACGGCGAAGTGCTGGGTGTGGACATCGACATTCGTCAACACAACCGCGAAGCTATTGAAGCCCACCCGATGGCGCGTCGGATCAGCATGATCCAGGGTTCGAGCATCGATCCGGCCATCGTTGATGAAGTTCGTGCGCGGGTTGCCGGCAAGAAAGTGCTGGTGGTTCTCGATTCCAACCATACCCATGAACACGTGCTTGAAGAGTTGCGCCTGTATGCACCGCTGGTTTCGCTCGGCAGCTACTGCGTGGTGATGGACACCGTGGTCGAAGACATGCCGCAAGACGCCTTCCCGGATCGTCCGTGGGGCAAGGGTGATAACCCGAAAACTGCTGTCTGGGCCTACCTGGAAGAAAACCGCGACTTTGAAATCGATGCGCGGATTCACAGCAAGCTGCTGATCACCGTGGCGCCGGACGGCTATCTGCGTCGGGTTCGTTAAGCAACGACATCATTGTTGAGTTCATCGGGCGATACGCCGGTTGTGGGGAAAGACTATGCAAGGCGAGTACGGTACTGAAAGCGGATTACCATTGAACGAGTTGTTGACGGTGGTACTCATCACCCACAACCGACCGGCCTTTGTGCGCCGGGCGGTGAAGTTTTACAGCGCCTTGCCTTGCAGGATTCTGGTGCTGGACTCTTCGACCCAGGTCACCGATGGCATCGACGGCGTGTACCCCTCGGTCGACTATCAGCACCTGCCACAGTACGGTTATTGGGGCATTCGGGCCAAGCTCGACTACGGCGTGCAGCAAGTCACCACGCCCTACATGGTGTTTGCCGCCGACGATGACTTCATTGTGCATGACGCCCTCGATGCTTCGGTGTCGTTCCTGGAAGCGAATCCGGATTACGGCATGTGCCATGGCTATTGCCTGATGTACCTGACCCTGGCCAACAGCGTGAGCTACTACCGTCGGGACAAGAAGGTCTGTGAGGACTATTCATCCGAGCGCGCGCAGGACCGGGTCATCGACTTCATGCATCAGTACATCCCGCCGTTCTATGCTGTTCACCGCACTGAGCTGTTGCGTGACTGGTACGCGGTCATGCCGGAGGACACCATCTTCGAATGGCAGGAAATCGGCCATGCGTACTACATGCTGGCAATGGCCAAGGCGCGAATTCTGCCGATCCCGTATGTGGTGCGAGAGGTCAATTACCTCGAGTCGGAACACAACACCGAGATCTACAGCACCCTGACCCTAGCCGATGCCAAATCGGTAGCGGATCGTGAAGCGTTTGCCCAATTGCTGGCGACGTTGCCGAGTACCCGCACCGGTCTTGACGCGGAGCAGGCCAGGCAATTGGCACTGGACAGTTTCGAGGCGATGGCCGACAGCCTGCGCAACCGTCGGGCGCTGACTGCCGAGCCGATTTTCGAGTCGCGCTGGAACGATGTGCAAAAGGGGCCAGACCGTCGATTCGGGCTTTCGCAATACGTCGAAATGCCTTTCTACAATCAAAAGTTCTTCGACCTGTTGAGCCAATTTGAATTCCTGCTGCATGCGATGCCGGCCGGTCGTGTTCAGCTTCAGGGGCTCGAGGGTATCTGGGCGATGCAGGCCGACATGATGCGGCCACGCAACAACGACACCGCCGAAAGCGTCGTCGAGCGCCTGGGATACGCGTACGGCAGCAACCCGTTCAACCGTCAGGTGGTCAAGCGTCTGGCGCAGCAGTTGGAGCTTCTGGGCGAAGCGGACGACGCGCGGGACATGTTCGCCTGGGCCGAGCGCCTGGACGCAGTATCGACTCAAGGCAATGACGAGGTGTTCGGTGCCATGCGCTCCGGTCGCCTGCTCAAGTGGCTGGCGGCGCGCACCCCGGACGCTGACGAAGTCGCGGCGACGTCGCGTTATCTGGCTGCCCACAACGGCGGTCCACAGTTTGGCATTCTGGTGCTGGATCTGGACAACGACGCGGCCAAGCTACAGATCACCCTCGACAGTCTGCTGGAAGGTCACAACCACGCCTTCAAGATCGTGGTGTTCACCACGGGCGAGCCGCTGGCGGCAACGACGGTGCACAATACCTTGCACTTTGTTTGCGTGACGCAGGCCAACTATGTCGACAAGCTTAATCAGATCGCGCGTCAATCGCCGTGCGACTGGTTGCTGCTGGCCGAGGCGGGGGACGAGTTCACCGCTGGCGGCTTGTTGCGCGCAGGTCTGGAACTGCACGCCGCGCCCGACTGTCGAGCGGTAGCAGCGGACGAGATTCAGCGTGACGCCAATGGCGCGTTGGTTGATGTATTCCGACCAGGCTTCAACCTCGACCTGCTGCAAAGCCTGCCAACGCTGATGGCGCGGCATTGGCTGATCCGCAAGGATGTGTTGTTGGAAGCGGGTGGTTACCAGGCCGACTTCAGCAAGGCGCTGGAGTTCGACCTGCTGCTGCGCATCATCGAGCAGGGCGGCCTGGCCTGGCTAGCTCATTTGGACGAGCCGTTGCTGATCACTCGCGCGCCGGTGCTGGAAGACAATGCCCACGAACGTCAGGCGTTGATCCGTCATCTTGCGACCCGTGGCTACAAGGCGCAAATCAGCTCCGCCGAGCCGGGTACTTATCAAATCGATTACCGTCACACCGAGCGTCCGCTGGTGTCGATCATCGTGGCAAGCCAGGACAATCTGGAGCAGCTGCAACGGTGCCTGACCGGCATTGTGCAACGAACCCGCTACACCCGTTACGAAGTGCTGATCGCCGATAACGCGAGTCAGTCACCGGACATCCTGCAATGGCTGGACGGCCTCGGGCAGCCGGGCGACAAGGTCCGTGTCCTGCGGGCGCATGAGCGTCTCAGCTTGTCGGCGCTGTACAACGAGGCCAGTCAGCAGACCCAGGGTGAATACCTGGTGCTGCTGGCGGCGGACAGTGAAGTGGTCAACCCGAACTGGCTCGATTCCCTGCTCAACCAGGCCCAGCGCCCGGAAGTTGGCGTGGTCGGCGCGAAGCTGCTGGATCGCGACGGCAAAGTGACTCAGGCCGGGCTGATTCTGGGCATGAACGACGGCGTCGGTTCGGCCTTCGTCGGCGAGCCGAAGGATGCCAAGGGCTACCTGAATCGACTGGTGCTGGAGCAGAATTATTCAGCCGTCTCGGCGGTGTGCCTGATGATCCGCAAAGCGCTGTTCGACGAGGTTGGCGGGCTGGGCGAACACGCGTTTGCCAACGCCTACGGCGATGTCGATCTGTGCCTCAAGGCCGGTCAGGCCGGCTATCTGGTGGTGTGGACGCCGCAGGTGCAAGTCATTCACCCAGGCGCCTTGCCAGATGCACCGCAGGCGCTTGCGGCCTTGCGTGAAAAATGGGTCGGGCCGTTCCAGCACGATCTGGCTTACAACAAGAACCTCGCCCTGTCCGGCAAGGGTTTCACCCTTGGCAATGCGACCAGCGTGGATTGGGCGCGGTTGCTGGTTTAATTCTGGCGTAACGGTAGAGGGGCACTGCCCATGTTCACTGGCAAATTGATTCCCGCTTCCGGCAGCCGTCGGGAGTGTCTGGATGGGGTACAGATCAGCGGGTTCCAGTCATGCTGACCTATCAGATTCCTTATGGTTGCCAGAGCATCGAGCAAGCGGATATCGATGCGGTGGTGCAGGTGCTCCAATCGCCCTGGTTGACCCAAGGGCCAACCATTGCACGTTTCGAGAGCGCAATAGCCGAGCATTGCCAGGCTGATTTTGCGGTGGCCGTGTGCAACGCCACGGCGGCATTGCACATTGCGTGTCTGGCGGCAGGGTTGGGGTTGGGGGATCGGTTGTGGACCAGCCCGAATACCTTTGTCGCGTCCGCTAACTGTGGGCGCTACTGCGGGGCCGAGGTGGACTTTGTCGACATCGATCCGCTGACCTTGAACCTCGACGCCCGGTTGCTGGCCGCGAAACTTGAAGTTGCCGAAGCGGCCGGACAATTGCCCAAGGTCGTCGTGGCGGTGGCCTTTGCCGGTCAGAGCTGCGACATGCGCACCTTGGCTGCGCTGGCCGAGCGTTACGCTTTCACCTTGATTGAGGATGCCTCCCATGCGGTGGGCGCTTCGTATCTCGGCCGGCCGGTGGGGTGTGGTGAGTTTGCGGCGATGACGATTTTCAGCTTTCATCCGGTGAAGATCATCACCTCGGCCGAAGGCGGCATGGTGTTGACCAATCGCCCGGAACTGGCCGAGCGCATGCGGCGCTTGCGCAGCCATGGGATCACCGGCGATCCGGCGCAGATGGAGGTGCCCGATCACGGCCTGTGGTATTACCAGCAACTGGAGCTGGGCTTCAATTACCGGATGACCGACCTGCACGCGGCGCTGGGACTGTCGCAGATGGCCAGGCTTGACAGTTTCGTCGCCAAGCGACGTCAATTGGCCGCCCGCTATGACCGTTTGCTGGCGGATTTTCCGCTGGTATTGCCGGTCGCCCAGGCGGGCGCTGAATCAGCGTGGCATCTGTACGTGGTGCGTTTGCGGCTCAACGAGATCAGCGTCACGCAACGCGAAGTATTCGATACGCTGAGAGCTGCCGGGATCGGTGTGAACCTGCACTATATTCCCGTGCACCTGCAGCCGTACTACCGTGGATTGGGCTTTGAAGAGGGTGATTTCCCTGAAGCCGAACGTTATTTCAGTGAGGCAATCAGTTTGCCGCTGTTCCCGCTTCTGAGCGATGAGCAGCAGGACTACGTGGTTGAGCAACTTCGAAATATCGTCGCTTAAACGACATTCCGTGGCCCGATGATGAGTGAGAAACATGCGTGAGTTAAGCGAGCAGGAAGTCTTCTGGCAGGGCGAGTTCGGCGATGAGTACGTGGCTCGCAACCAGGGGCAGGCATTGATCGCTGCCAACCTGGCGTTGTTTTCCAAGGCGCTGGCGAGAACCGCGCGCCTCGACAGTCTGCTGGAGTTGGGCACCAATACCGGCAACAACCTGCGCGCCTTGCATCAACTGCTGCCCGGCTGTGCCTTGCAGGGCGTCGAGATCAACGCCAAGGCCTGCGAGCAAGTACGGGCCCTGGGAATTGCGCAAGTCTGGCAGGGGTCGTTGTTCGACTTTCCTCGCGAGCAGTCTTTCGAGTTGACCTTGAGCAAAGGCGTGTTGATTCATCTGGCGCCGGAGTTACTGCCGGCGGCCTACGCACAGCTCTATGAACTAAGCCGGCGGTATATCCTGATTGCCGAGTATTACAACCCGGTACCGGTTGAAGTGTCTTATCGTGGCAACAGCGGCAAGTTGTTCAAACGCGATTTTGCCGGGGAAATGCTCGACCGTTACAGCGATCTGCAACTGCTCGATTACGGATTCAGCTATCGACGCGACCCGCAGTTCCCGACGGACGATATCAACTGGTTTCTGTTGGAAAAACGCCCTTGAGTGCAATCGCAATTATCCCGGCCCGTGGCGGCAGCAAGCGCATCCCGCGCAAGAACCTCAAGCTGTTTCACGGCGAGCCGATGATTGCTCACTCGATTCGCGTCGCCCTGGAATCGGGCCTGTTCGACGAGGTGATAGTCAGTACCGAAGACGAGGAAATCGCCGCGCTCGCCCGGACCCTGGGGGCGCAGGTGCCGTTCATGCGGCCGGCGGAACTGGCGGACGATTTCACCGGGACGGCGGCGGTGATCGTGCATGCCCTTGAAACCATGCAGAAGCTGGGGCGTTTTTTTGACCAGGCCTGCTGCATTTACGCGACCGCGCCATTGTTGCAACAACGCTATTTGCGTCAGGGGGCAGAGTCGCTGGCCCTGCATCCGGAAAAATCCTTTGCCTTTTCAGTCTGCGATTTCGGCTTTCCGGTGCAGCGCGCCTTGACCCTCAATCCGCAGGGCGCCTTGACCCCGCTGTATCCCGAGTATCGCAACACGCGCTCCCAGGACCTGCCGACCGCCTATCAGGACGCCGGACAATTTTACTGGGGACGCAGCGAGGCCTGGCTGCAAGGGACGGTTCTGTACTCTGAACAGAGTGTGCCAGTGATGTTGCCCCGGCATCTGGTCCAGGACATCGATACCGAAGAGGACTGGGTGCGCGCGCAATACCTGTACACGGCACTGCAAGCGGCCGGGGAGCTGGAACCGTGAGAGTACTGATCCGCGCCGATGCCTCATCGGCCATTGGCAGTGGCCATGTGGCGCGTTGTTTGACGTTGGCCCAGGTGTTGCGCGATAGCGGTGCGCAGGTCCTGTTCGCCTGCCGCGTGTTGCCGGGCAATTCTCTGGCGCGGCTCCAGGCGCAAGGTTTTCGTACCGTTGCCTTGCCTGCGGACTATCCGGGAGAAAACCCGTCACTGGGGATCGAGGCGTTGTTGCCGTGGCAAGCGGACATCGCCGCGCTGGGCGATTGTCTGGCGGCAGAGGGCCGCTTCGACTGGATTGTGGTTGATCACTACGGTCTTGATCATCAGTGGCAAGGCGCGGCCCGTCAGTGGGCTCGGCGCATCGCCGCGATCGACGACCTGAACAATCGCAAGCATGCCGTCGACCTGCTGTTCGATCAAAACCTGACGGCTAACGATCGGGCGTACGCACAGCGCGCGCTGAACCCATGCCGGCAACTGTTCGGTCCTCGTCATGCGCTGATTCGCGACGAATTCCGGCGTGTGCCCTTGCCGATCAACCCTCGGCCGGCTCGGGTACTGGTGAATTTCGGCGGCCTTGATGGCGCGGGTGAGACCTGGAAGGCCATGCGCGCGCTGGCCGACTTTACCGAGCTGGAAGTGGATTTTGTTGCCGGTGCCGCCAATCCGGCCCTGGAGCAGATGCAAGCAATGGCAGCACAGCGTCCCAAGTGGCGGTTGCAGACCTTCGTCAGTGACTTTGCGCAGTTGATGGCGCAGGCGGACCTGTTCATTGGCGCGGGCGGTGGAACCACTTGGGAGCGCGCAGCGCTGGGCCTGCCGACCCTCTGCATTGCCGTGGCGGGAAACCAGCAAGCCAATGCCGAGCGCCTGGCGGCGGCGGGTGCCCATGTGTACCTGGGCACCAGTGAGCAGGTGGATGTCGATTGTCTGCGTCAGGCCACCGGTTTTGTGTTGAGCAACATCAGCCTGCGGCAAAGTCTGGCGCAATGCTCTCGCCGTTTGGTCGATGGCCTGGGTGCTCGGCGTTTTGCCGTCGCGTTGAGCGGCGAGAGCTTGCAACTGCGCCAGGCGGGAAGCGCTGACGAACGGCTGTTGTTTGACGGGCGCAATGCCGTGACCGTGCGTCGCTGGTCAGTCAATCAGGCCCTGATCAGTTGGCAGGCTCATCGAGCCTGGATGACGGCAAGCCTGGCCAATGCGCAGCGTTTGTTGCTGATCGGCCAGACCACGGACGGCCCGGTCGGCGTGCTGCGCTATGACCGCTGCGGCACACGGGCCGAGGTCTCGGTGTATCTCTTCGAAGGACGTTTTGGCGTGGGCTGGGGCAGGGAGCTGTTGGCGCGTGGTGAGGCGTTCGTGAGCCAGCATTGGCCAGATCTGACGGCTATAGAGGCTCAGGTGCTGCCCGCCAACGCAGCCTCGATCAAGCTATTTGATGAGGCCGGGTACACTCAGTCGGCCTGTCGCTTCGAGCGCGTATTAAAGGATCAGAATCATGACTAGTTTCAGGATTGGCTCACGGTTGATCGGGGCGCAGGCGCCGCCGTTCATCATCGCCGAGATGAGCGGCAACCATAATCAGTCCCTGGAGGTCGCGCTGCAGATCGTCGAGGCGGCGGCCAAGGCCGGTGCGCATGCCTTGAAACTGCAAACCTACACCGCCGACACCATGACCCTGAATCTGGATCACGACGAGTTTTTCATTCAGGACCCTGGCAGTCTGTGGGCCGGCTCTTCGTTGTATGCGCTGTATGAGAAAGCGCATACGCCATGGGAATGGCATGCGCCGATCTTTGCCCGAGCCAGGGAGCTGGGCATGCTGGCGTTCTCGACACCGTTCGATGAGACGGCCGTGGATTTCCTCGAAAGCCTGGACGTGCCGGCCTACAAGATCGCCAGTTTTGAAAACACCGACTTGCCGCTGATTCGCCGAGTGGCGGCCACCGGTAAGCCGTTGATCATTTCCACCGGCATGGCCAGCATCGCCGAGCTCGATGAAACCGTGCGTGCGGCGCGTGCGGCCGGCTGCAAGGATCTGGTGCTGCTCAAATGCACCAGCACCTACCCGGCCACGCCTGCCAACAGCAATGTGCGAACCATTCCACACCTGCGCGAACTGTTTGGTTGCGAAGTGGGGCTGTCCGATCATTCGATGGGCGTCGGGGTCTCGGTGGCGGCGGTGGCCCTTGGGGCGACGGTGGTGGAAAAACACTTCACCCTGGATCGGGCGGCGGGAGGCGTCGACGCGAGTTTCTCGCTGGAGCCGGCCGAACTGGCCAGCCTGGTGGTCGAGACCGAGCGCGCCTGGCAGGCCATGGGGCAGGTGCGTTATGGCGCCACCGAGGCCGAGCAGAAGTCGTTGGTGTATCGCCGTTCGCTTTACGTCGTCCAGGACATGGCCGCCGGCGAGGTGTTCACGTCGGAGAATCTGCGAGCCATTCGTCCGGGGCTGGGCCTGGCGCCCAAGCATGCTCAAAGCATTATCGGACGACGTGCCCGCGAGCCTCTAAAGCGCGGCACGCCGCTGGCCTGGTCGCTGATCGAATGACTGCTTGTACGGCTGATTGCGCAAAATAGCGTGACCTGCGAGTCATAACGGGCATCTTCACTGTATTGTATTGATCGGGAAGATGGCGCCTGGCCGGTAATCGGCTCAGTGATAGCCCTTTAGGCTTTCCGTTGGTTGCCCGTTGCGGGCAGCGCAAACTCTATGTGTCGGCGCCCCTCGATTCGTGCGAACGGGGGTATTCAGCTGTTTATTATTGGGAAGCCGTAATGATTGGCATAAAAAGCATTGCGAGCTACGTACCTGTAGCCGGCGTGGACAATTACGCACAAGGTGCAAAATTCGAAAAGGATGAGGAATTCATCCTGGGCAAGATCGGTTCCGCTTTCCTGCCGCGCAAAGATGCCGGACAGGAAACCTCGGACCTGTGTGTCGAAGCGGTCAATACGCTATTCGCCAATAACCCTGAGCTCAAGCGCGAATCGATCGACGTGCTGATCGTCGTCACCCAGAACGGCGACGAAGAAGGTCTGCCGCACACGGCTGCGATTGTTCAGGACAAGCTCGGTCTGCCGACCACCGTTGCCGCCTTCGATATCTCCCTGGGCTGCTCCGGCTACGTTTACGGCATCTACGCGATCAAGGGCTTCATGGAAGCCGCGGGCCTGAAGAATGGCCTGTTGGTGACCGCCGACCCTTACTCGAAAATCGTCGACCCCGAAGACCGCAACACCACCATGCTGTTCGGTGATGCCGCCACCGCGACCTGGATGGGCGAAGACGCTCCGTGGCAGCTGGGCAAGGCCAAGTTCGGCACCGACGGCTCCGGCGCCCCGCACCTGAAAGTCACTGACGGGGTGTTCTTCATGAACGGTCGTCAGGTGTTCAACTTTGCATTGCTGAAAGTCCCGGCGCATTTGCACGAGTTGCTCGACGAGTCCGGTCTGCATGCCGACGATATCGATGCATTCTGCATTCACCAAGGCAGTGCGGCGATTGTTGACGCGGTGGCGCGGCGCTTCGAAGGTGATCCGCAGAAATTCATCAAGGACATGGTCGAGACTGGTAATACCGTCTCTTCGAGCATTCCGTTGTTGCTGGAAAAACACGTACTCGATGCCAAATGGAAGCGCGTTGCACTGAGTGGTTTTGGTGTAGGGCTCTCGTGGGGTTCGGCGATTATCTATCGCCCTTGAACGAAATCTTGTGGCATAAAAATAGCGTCCAAGGTGTAACCTTGAACGCTATTTTTTTTGCCTGAATGACAGTCGAGGCAGTATGAGCGACAGCGTTGAAAACAATTTCCAGGTGATAGAGAGTCGCTGGCCGGCGCTGCATGTGCGGTTGATGACTGAAGACAGCGCGGCGGTTCAGGCTGAACTGGTGGAAGGATTGGGTTCGACCCTGAGCATTGCCGGCATTCAGCTCACCAGTCGCCATGACCGTACGCGTGAAGCGCGGTTGCAAGCGACCAGCCTGCCGCCGGAAAGCAAGGTGGTGCATGTCTACGGCACAGGGCTGGGTGACTTGCCGTGTGTATTGCTTGAAAGCACCGAGCTTCAGCGCTTGTACGTGCATATCCTCAATGGCGCGATTTTTTCGTTGGCGCTGCAGTTGCTCGATCAGCGGCAGTGGCTCAGTGATCCACGGGTCGAGTTGATCTATGCCGGCGACTTGTCCGACATCCATCTGCCGTTTTTTGCGTTGCCGTCCGAGATGTTGCTGGCAGATGACTTCAACGCCAGGATTCGCGATCGCCTCGTCAGTGAAGTGCACCTCAGTTTCAATAATCGTGAGTTCGACCCGCAGTCCCCGGCGATCATCCAGCGGCTGGAGGAGAGTCGTGAGCTCGTCAGTCGTGATCGCGATGTGGCCGAGTTGTTCGAGACGTGTGCAGGTCGTGAAGTCTATGTGATCGGCACAGGGCCAAGCCTTGAGCTGCATTTCGATCAGCTTCGGGCGATACGCGAGCGTGATCAGCGGCCGTTGTTCATCAGTGTCGATACTGCCTACCGACCGTTGCGCGAGCATGGCATCAGGCCGGATCTGGTGGTCAGTATCGACCGGCGCATCAGCTTCAGGCACTTGCCGCCCGAGGACACCGACAACATCCCCTTG
Organism: Pseudomonas frederiksbergensis; assembly: GCF_001874645.1. Lineage (NCBI taxonomy): Bacteria > Pseudomonadati > Pseudomonadota > Gammaproteobacteria > Pseudomonadales > Pseudomonadaceae > Pseudomonas > Pseudomonas frederiksbergensis. Next base: position 1,269,923 of record NZ_CP017886.1, on the reverse strand, counting down.
GTGTACCTGCCAATGAGCGACCCGCAGGTGTTGAAGGCCTGGCAGGGCACGCGTTACGTCGGGTATTCCGCCAGCCCGGTCTATGCCTCTATCCGCCAACAGATCAGCAAGGCTGAACTGTATGTCGGTGGCAGCGTGATTCATCCTGCCGTGGATCTGGCGGTGAAGATGGGTGCAGACCGTATCACTCTGTTCGGTGCCGACTTTGCGTTCCCGATGAACAAAACCCATGCCGGCTGGAATGATGGCGATCTGGGGCAGGGGGTGAACCTGGCCAAGCACTGGGTGCTTGATGGGCATGGGTTGCGGGTTCGAACGCAGTTGAATTTCCGCAGTTACCTGTGTGAGCTGGAGCGCTACATTGCCGGGCATCCGCAGGTACGCTTTTTTAACAGCAGCCGGGCAGGAGCAATGATTGTGGGAGCGACGTTCAATCAGGAGTTCGTGCAATGAGCGGGCTTGCACAATGCATGATCGATTGCCGGCAGTGCGCCGGGTTGTTTCGTCTGGGGCGTGATGTCGAGGCAGCGCTGACCATGGTCGATGTGTTCGATAAGGTACAAGACCAACTGTGTCAGGCCTCGGCAGATGTTCAGCAGCAGTGGGCACAACTGCTCGTGTCGATGCTGTTCGCTCAGGAGGCGCAGGACTGGTTGGGGCTGGCCGACACCATGGAGTATGAATTGATCGATTTGCTGGAAACAGCTCACGCTCACCACTGAATAGTTTTCTGCCGACAAAGGCGAGCCTCTCGCTGCTCTGTTGTCGGCAATTTCCTGGCGTCATTTTTCTCTCGTGGGTCTCGTGCAGGCCTTTGTTTTCGCGGGGGTGGCAGTGTGATGGCAATTTTTTTCAAAAAAGCCCTCAAGCAACCTGCGATCGCGACGATAACTACTACGAAGGTTCTCTAGGCCACACCCGGCGGTTGCCAGGGCCGGAAGCCGCAGTACCCAACCAACGAGGAACTCACCATGTCTTTAGGCGTAAACACTAACGTCGCTTCTCTGTCTGTTCAGAAGAACCTGAACAATGCTGCTAACGCTCTGCAGCAATCGATGACTCGCCTGTCTTCCGGCCTGAAAATCAACAGCGCCAAAGACGACGCTGCCGGCCTGCAGATCGCTACCCGTATGAGCAGCCAGATCCGCGGTCAGACCGTAGCTATCAAAAACGCCAACGACGGCATCTCGATGGCTCAGACTGCTGAAGGCGCTCTGCAAGAGACCACCAACATTCTGCAGCGTATGCGTGAACTGGCTGTACAGGCACGTAACGGCACCAACGGCACTGCTGACCAGACCGCGACCAACGCGGAATTCACTCAGATGTCCGACGAGCTGACCCGTATTTCCCAGGCCACCAACCTGAACGGCAAAAACCTGCTGGACGGTTCCGCTGGCAGCATGACCCTGCAAGTGGGTTCCAACACCGGTACTGCCAACCAGATCACGCTGACCCTGAGCAGCAAGTTCGACGCCGTCAGCCTGTCGGTAGGTAGCGGTACTACTGTTCTGACCGGTGCTACCAGCGCTGCTGCCGGTTCCGCCATCGACGGCGCAATCACTGCAATCGACGCTGCAATCGCCTCCGTTGGTGCTGTTCGTGCAAACCTCGGTGCTGCACAGAACCGTCTGACCAGCACCATCTCCAACCTGCAGAACGTCAACGAAAACGCCACCGCTGCACTGGGTCGCGTACAAGATACCGACTTCGCTGCGGAAACTGCTCAGCTGACCAAGAACCAAACCCTGCAATCGGCTTCCACCGCTGTTCTGGCACAAGCCAACCAGCTGCCTAACGCCGTACTGAAACTGCTTCAGTAATATATTGCAGTGAGTTTTGGCGGGGGGGGCGCTGGGCGTGCTCTTCCGCTTTTTTACTTTAGGAGGTGATGGACATGGATATGAGCGTAAAGCTGAACTTGTCTTACCCGGCTGTTAAACCGGTGAGCAGCATTACCGATAAACCGGCTGAGGCGCCTCAGGTCGACAGCGCACAGCCTGTGGCTGGCAGTAAAGACTCCGATTCGGAGAAGTTGAAAGCTGCCGTACAGGAAATCGAAAAGTTCGTGCAGTCGATCAAGCGCAACCTGGAATTTTCGATCGATGAAGCGTCCGGCAAGGTTGTTGTAAAAGTGATCGCCACGGCAACGGGTGAAGTGGTGCGACAGATCCCTTCCGAAGAGGCCTTGAAGCTGGCGGACAGTTTGAATACGGCGAGCAATGTGTTGTTCGACGCAAAGGCCTGACAACTGGCATGAATAGTGTTTGCACGTTCGTTTGACGGCGTGAGTGGTCAAAAGACCGGCGACAAACAGAAAGGGAGAAGTACATGGCAAGTCCAATTTTACCGGGCACAGGTCTGGGTTCCGGCCTGGATATCGGTTCGATCGTTACAGCGTTGGTCAACAGCGACAAAGCTGCCAAGCAGGGTCAGATCACCTCGCAGACCACGCTCAACACCTCGAAGATTTCCGGTGTGGGCTCGCTCAAAAGTGCTTTGGCCGCTTATCAGGCCGCCATGGACAAGCTCAATAGCTCGACAAGCCCTGCGTTTGCGGGTTTTGCGGCAACTTCGTCGACTCCGGCGACCTTGACCGTGACCTCTGATAACACCGCCGTAAACGGTACTTACAACGTTAAAGTCAACAACCTGGCTAGCGGTTCCAAAGTTGCCAGTGCTTCATTTGCAGGCGGTGCTACCAGTGCCATTCCGACTGGTACTTTGAAAATCAGTCAAAATGGCACTGACTACAACGTCACTATCCCATCCGGTGCGACGTTGCAGTCCACTCGCGATGCGATCAACACTACCCTGAAAAACCAGGGCGTCACGGCCAACATCGTCACTGACAGCAGTGGTTCACGACTGGTGCTCGGGTCGACCACGACGGGCAAGGGCTCGGACCTTACTGTCAGTGGTATTGCCGGCCTGGAAATCGACGGCACCCAGGTGATGGGCGCTACACCTGCTCCGACCAGTGCCGGTACTATCGGCGCGCTGGCCGCTGATGCGAGCCTGACGATTGATGGTCTGACAGTGACCAGCAAAACCAACACCGTCAATCAGGCGGTGGGCGGCTTGAGCATGACGCTGGTTGCGCCGGGCACCTCGACGGTGAGCGTGGCGACCAACACCACCGGTTTGCAGACGGCGGTACAGTCGTTTGTCGACGCCTATAACACGCTGGTCAAGACGGTGACCTCGCTGACCCAGGCCTCGGCCGATGCCAATGGCAAGCTGACCGTCTCTGCTGCGCTGACCGGTGACTCGGTGCCTCGCACGCTGATTGCCAATATTCGCAATCAGTTGGTGACTCCTGGGCCGGGGGGGCAATTGGCGGTGTTATCGCAGTTGGGCATCACGACCGATCAGAAACTCGGTACGCTGAACTTTGACTCTACCAAGTTCAGCGCTGCGATGACTACCCAGGGGTTGGGTAGTCAGGTTCAGACGCTGTTCACCGGCACCAACAGCACCAATGGCCTGCTGGCCCGGATGGGTACGGCGATCAAGCCTTACTTGCAGACTGGCGGCATTCTTGATCAGCGCACCACCAGCCTGAACAAGCAGAAAAACGATCTGAGCAATCAGCAGGTAGCGTTGGACTTGCGTGTTACCACTATGACTGCAACGCTGACGGCCAAGTACAACGCCATGGACCTGTTGGTCGGGCAGATGAAGGCGACGTCGACCAGTATCAGCTCGTTCTTCACCTCCTTGAACGCGCAGAAGTCCGGCGGCTAGCCTTTGAGCTAGCGCCAAAAACCCGGCTGCGTTTTTAACGCGCCGGGTTTTTGCCATTTGAATTTAAAGTTTTTTGACTCGTAGACGATACATTGGTTATACGAGCCCTTGAATTGTGATGAGGTAGAGCATGAATCCGATGTTAGCCCTTCGGCAATATCAGAAAATTGGAGCGCAGGCCCAAACCTCCGAAGCCAGTCCGCACCGCTTGGTGCAGATGCTGATGGAAGGTGGGTTGGATCGTATTGCCCAGGCCAAAGGCGCCATGGAGCGCAAGGATATTCCGGGTAAAGGCGTATTGATCAGCAAGGCCATCGACATCATTGGCGGCTTGCGTGAAGGCCTGGACCTTGAGAACAAGGCGGATGAAGTGGGGGAGTTGGATAATCTCTACGTCTACATGATGAAGCGTCTGGCGGAGGCTAATATCAAGAGCGATCCGAAGATCCTCGACGAAGTCGCCGATTTGCTGGGTACAGTCAAAGAAGGCTGGGATGCCATCGCAGCGCCAGGTCCGCAGTTTTAAGGAGATCACCATGAGTCTTGTACTGCAGCGCATCGAACAAACCCGTGAAGCTCTGGTCAATGCACTGGCCGAGCGTAACTGGGAAGCTATCGGTCAATTGGACCTGGATTGCCGTTCCTGCATGGAAGACGTTTTGAGTGAGGCTTTGCTGGATGAGGCGGCGTTGCGCGATAACCTCGAGGGGTTGCTTGGGGTATATCGGCAGTTGTTAGAGGCGGCAACGGGGGAGCGTCAGGCAATATTCGATGAGATGTCGCAGATCCATCAAGCACAGAACGCGGCAAAGGTTTACCATCTGTTCGGTTAATCCTCAGTTAATCCGACCGTAGTGCGCCATAAATTTGACTGTGCACGGTTTTTTGACTTAACTAGTGGCTGTTTGAAGATTTCAGGCGTCTATCAGGCTTAACGTGCCTGCAAGCGTCTAGCTTGCCCACTCATTTCGGGCATTGAGTTGACTACGGAAGTTGCTATTGCATGTGGCGTGAAACCAAAATTCTGCTGATTGATGACGATAGCGTTCGCCGCCGCGACCTGGCGGTGATTTTAAATTTTCTTGGCGAAGAAAATTTACCCTGTGGTAGCCATGACTGGCAGCAGGCTGTCGGCTCTTTGTCATCAAGTCGTGAAGTGATCTGCGTCCTGATCGGGACGGTAAATGTTCCTGGCGCTCTTCCGGGTCTGTTAAAGACACTCGCTACCTGGGATGAGTTCCTTCCGGTTTTGTTAATGGGCGATAATTCTTCCGTTGACCTGCCGGAAGACCAGCGTCGCCGGGTGCTTTCCACGCTGGAAATGCCGCCCAGCTACAGCAAGTTGCTCGACTCCCTGCACCGCGCCCAGGTTTATCGCGAGATGTACGACCAGGCCCGCGAGCGCGGTCGTCACCGTGAGCCCAATCTTTTCCGTAGTCTTGTCGGCACCAGCCGGGCGATTCAACACGTCCGCCAGATGATGCAGCAAGTGGCCGACACCGATGCCAGCGTGCTGATCCTCGGTGAGTCCGGTACGGGCAAGGAAGTGGTCGCGCGCAACCTGCACTATCACTCCAAGCGTCGCGACGCGCCGTTCGTTCCGGTCAACTGCGGTGCGATCCCGGCCGAGCTGCTGGAAAGCGAATTGTTCGGCCATGAGAAGGGCGCCTTTACCGGGGCCATCACCAGTCGCGCCGGGCGTTTTGAGCTGGCCAACGGCGGTACGCTGTTTCTCGACGAGATCGGCGATATGCCATTGCCGATGCAGGTCAAGCTGCTGCGGGTATTGCAGGAGCGCACCTTTGAGCGCGTGGGGAGCAACAAGACCCAGAGCGTCGACGTGCGGATCATCGCTGCGACCCACAAGAATCTCGAAAGCATGATCGAGGTCGGCAGCTTCCGTGAGGATCTGTACTACCGCCTCAATGTCTTCCCGATCGAAATGGCGCCGCTGCGTGAGCGTGTCGAAGATATTCCGTTGTTGATGAACGAGTTGATCTCGCGGATGGAGCACGAGAAGCGCGGTTCCATTCGCTTCAACTCGGCAGCGATCATGTCGCTGTGCCGTCATGGCTGGCCGGGCAACGTCCGTGAGTTGGCCAACCTGGTCGAGCGCATGGCGATCATGCACCCGTACGGCGTGATCGGTGTGGTCGAGTTACCGAAGAAATTCCGTTATGTCGATGACGAAGACGAGCAATTGGTTGATAGCTTGCGCAGCGATCTTGAGGAGCGGGTAGCCATCAATGGGCATACCCCGGACTTCACCGCTAACGCCATGCTGCCGCCAGAAGGTCTGGACCTCAAAGACTACCTCGGTGGTCTGGAGCAGGGCCTGATTCAGCAGGCGCTGGACGATGCCAATGGCATCGTGGCGCGTGCTGCCGAGCGTCTGCGTATTCGACGCACCACCCTGGTGGAGAAGATGCGCAAGTACGGCATGAGCCGTCGCGAGGGTGATGAACAGGCGGACGATTGACGCCTGTTTTTCAACTCACTGAATAATGGGTGGTTTTTTTTAGGCACGGGTATTGCTACGTTCCTCGCAACGTTCCGTTTAACTGACGGTCAGCCAAGCGAGAGAGCACGATGCCCCACGCCGCCCAAATGTCTCCTGTCTCCGAAACCTCGGGGCAATCGTCCTCTGTAGAACAGGCAAGTCGGCTTGGCCTTGAGCAGACGTTCGCGCTGTTCAGTCAGATGTCGAGCCAACTGACCGATTCCTACAGCATGCTTGAAGCTCGGGTCACCGAGCTCAAGGGCGAACTGGCGGTGGTCAGTGCTCAGCGCATGCAAGAACTGGCCGAAAAAGAGCGCCTGGCCAACCGGCTGCAAAACCTTCTCGACTTGTTGCCTGGTGGCGTCATCGTCATTGATGCTCAGGGTATGGTGCGCGAAGCCAATCCGGCAGCGAGCGAGCTGCTGGGTCTGCCGCTTGAGGGCGAGTTGTGGCGTCAGGTCATTGCACGCTGCTTTGCTCCACGCGAAGACGACGGTCATGAAATTTCCCTGAAGGATGGTCGACGCCTGTCGATTGCCACGCGCTCGCTGGATGCCGAGCCGGGTCAGTTGGTGCTGCTCAACGACCTGACCGAAACCCGACACTTGCAGGATCAACTGGCTCGCCATGAACGCTTGTCGTCCCTCGGGCGGATGGTCGCTTCTCTGGCGCATCAGATTCGTACGCCACTGTCCGCAGCATTGCTGTACGCCAGTCATTTGACTGAGCAAGAGCTGCCGGTCGCCACCCAGCAGCGGTTTGCCGGGCGTTTGAAAGAGCGCCTGCATGAGCTCGAACATCAGGTGCGCGACATGCTGGTGTTCGCTCGCGGCGAGCTGCCGTTGACTGATCGTGTGACGCCCAGGGCGCTCCTGCAATCGCTGCAAGCGGCGGCATTGACTCATGTTCAGGATTATCCGGTGCGTTGGCAGTGCGACAGTCACGCCGGGGAGTTGCTGTGTAATCGTGACACGCTGGTCGGCGCACTGCTGAACCTGATTGAAAATGCGATTCAGGCCAGTGCCGGCGAAGTCCGTCTGAAAGTTCATCTGTACACCCGTGAAAACACTCTTCGACTGTGTGTCAGCGATAGCGGTGGTGGTATCGACGCGGCGGTGCTGGCGCGCCTGGGTGAGCCGTTTTTCACTACCAAAACCACCGGCACCGGCCTTGGCCTGACCGTGGTCAAGGCGGTGGCCCGTGCTCATCAGGGAGAATTGCAGTTGCGCTCGCGGCCGGGCCGCGGCACGTGTGCGGTGGTGGTCTTGCCGTTGTTTTCCAGCGCTCAAGGAGTGGAACGAGGCTGATGGCAATCAAGGTTTTACTGGTCGAGGATGACCGCGCACTGCGCGAAGCGTTGGCGGATACGTTGCTGCTGGCCGGTCACGACTACACCGCGGTGGGCTCGGCCGAAGATGCGCTGGAGGCCGTGGCGAGCGAGTCATTCAATCTGGTGGTCAGTGATGTCAACATGCCGGGCATGGATGGTCATCAGTTGTTGGGCTTGTTGCGAATTCGTCATCCGCAATTACCGGTGTTGCTGATGACTGCTCATGGCGCGGTTGAGCGCGCCGTCGATGCGATGCGTCAGGGGGCGGCGGATTATCTGGTCAAGCCGTTCGAGCCCAAGGCATTGCTGGATCTGGTGGCGCGCCATTCCCTGGGTTGTCTCGGTGCCTCAGAGGGCGAAGGCCCGGTAGCGTTCGAGCCGGCCAGTGCGCAGTTGCTTGAGCTGGCAGCCCGTGTGGCGCGCAGTGATTCGACGGTGTTGATCTCGGGTGAGTCGGGTACCGGCAAAGAGGTGCTGGCGCGTTACATTCATCAGCACTCGCGTCGCGCCAGTCAGCCGTTCATTGCAATCAATTGTGCGGCGATCCCGGACAACATGCTCGAGGCAACCTTGTTCGGTCATGAGAAAGGCTCGTTCACAGGTGCTATTGCGGCTCAGGCCGGCAAGTTCGAGCAGGCCGATGGCGGGACCATTTTGCTCGACGAGGTTTCCGAAATCCCCTTGGGGCTTCAGGCCAAGCTGCTGCGCGTTTTGCAGGAGCGTGAAGTCGAGCGTGTGGGCGCGCGCAAGCCCATTGCGCTGGATATTCGGGTGGTTGCGACCACTAACCGCGATTTGGCGGGCGAAGTGGCGGCAGGGCGCTTTCGTGAAGATCTTTACTATCGCCTGTCGGTATTTCCGTTGGCCTGGCGTCCGTTGCGTGAGCGCACTGCCGATATCTTGCCACTGGCCGAGCGTCTGCTGGTCAAGCACGTCAATAAAATGAAGCATGCCGCCGCCAGGCTATCGCCAGAAGCTCAGGCTTGCCTGATCGGTTATCCGTGGCCGGGCAACGTGCGTGAGCTGGACAACGCCATTCAGCGGGCGCTGATTTTGCAGCAGGGTGGTTTGATTCAGCCGCAGGACTTTTGTCTTGCGGGGCCGGTCGCTTGCGCACCACTGCCGGTATTGGCGCCGGTTCCCATGTCGTCACGAATGCTCGAGGTCGAGGCGCCGCAAGGCGATTCGGCGGGCGCGCTGGGCGATGACCTGCGGCGTCGCGAGTTTCAGATGATCATCGATACGTTGCGTTCCGAGCGCGGGCGGCGCAAGGAAGCGGCCGAGCGCCTGGGTATCAGCGCGCGGACCTTGCGCTACAAACTGGCGCAAATGCGTGATGCGGGAATGGATGTCGAAGGTTATGTGTTCGCGACCTGAGCTCCTATACGCCGCATACCGTAGGAGCTGCCACAGGCTGCGATCTTTTGATCTTCGATGTCCTTGAATACGCCAAAAGATCGCAGGCTTCGCCAGCTCCTACAGGTAAGGCGCCGGCCAAGACTTTTATGAAAGGTCGCCATGGAGCTGGCACCCTTGTTGCTAACACCACTCTATCCGCCGAGTGAGTGTCAAAAAATTGCGGGTCGTCAGAGAGAGTAGACCATGAGCCAAGGTATTGAATTTAATCGGTTGATGTTGGACATGCGGTCCATGCAAATGGACGCCATGGCTCAGCCGAAAGCGGCAGTCGCGGGGCCGGAAATGGGCGGTAGCAGCTTTGCCGCCATGCTCGGTCAGGCCGTCAACAAGGTCAACGACACCCAGCAGGCTTCGAACCAACTGGCCAATGCTTTCGAAATTGGCAAAAGCGGCGTCGACCTGACAGACGTAATGATTTCCTCGCAGAAGGCCAGCGTGTCTTTCCAGGCGTTGACCCAAGTGCGTAACAAGCTGGTTCAGGCATACCAAGACATCATGCAGATGCCGGTTTAAGGACGAGATTGAGTCATGGCAGAAGCAGTCGCCGATAACGTTCCGGCCAAGGTCACGCCTGCAGACGGCAAACCGCCGTTGTTTGGTCTGTCCTTCCTGGAAAACCTCTCCGAGATGACCATGCTGCGTCAGGTGGGCCTGTTGGTTGGCCTGGCTGCGAGCGTGGCGATTGGTTTTGCCGTGGTGCTGTGGTCGCAGCAACCCGACTATCGGCCGCTGTACGGCAGCCTTGCCGGTATGGACGCCAAACAGGTCATGGAAACCCTGGCTGCTGCCGACATTCCATACACCGTTGAGCCCAACTCCGGTGCCTTGCTGGTCAAGGCCGACGATGTGGCGCGTGCGCGGCTCAAGCTCGCCGCTGCTGGTGTCACTCCCAGCGACGGCAACATCGGTTTTGAAATTCTCGACAAGGACCAGGGTCTGGGGACCAGTCAGTTCATGGAGGCGACCCGTTATCGTCGCGGCCTTGAGGGTGAGCTGGCGCGGACCATTTCCAGCCTGAACAACGTCAAGGGTGCACGTGTGCACCTGGCAATTCCGAAAAGCTCGGTATTCGTGCGTGATGAACGCAAGCCAAGCGCATCGGTACTGGTCGAGCTCTATTCCGGTCGATCGCTGGAACCTGGTCAGGTCATGGCCATTATCAATCTGGTGGCAACCGCCGTTCCCGAGTTGAGCAAGTCGCAGATCACCGTCGTGGACCAGAAGGGCACCTTGCTCTCCGATCAGGCGGAAAACTCCGAACTGACCATGGCCGGCAAGCAATTCGATTACAGCCGCCGCATGGAAAGCATGCTCACCCAGCGTGTTCACAATATTCTGCAACCGGTGCTGGGCAACGATCGCTACAAGGCTGAAGTCTCCGCCGACGTGGATTTCAGTGCGGTCGAGTCGACTTCGGAGCAGTTCAACCCGGATCAGCCAGCACTGCGCAGCGAGCAATCGACTTCCGAGCAGCGCACCGCCAGCAACGGCCCGCAAGGCGTTCCCGGTGCTCTGAGCAATCAGCCGCCATCGCCGGCCTCTGCACCACAAACCACCGGTGGCTCGAGTGCTGCCGCTGGCATGGTGCAGCCGGGTCAGCCACTGCTTGATGCCAACGGCCAGCAAATCATGGACCCGGCAACCGGTCAGCCGATGCTGGCACCGTACCCGGCGGACAAGCGTCAACAATCCACCAAGAACTTCGAGCTCGACCGTTCCATCAGTCATACCAAACAACAGCAGGGTCGTTTGAATCGCCTG